>NZ_JACVEL010000002.1 GCF_014518315.1 Taishania pollutisoli | reverse complement strand
GTAGAACCACCTGTCGCAGAAATCGGTGTTGAGCCACCGATACAAATTGCAACATCGTTACTTGCCACAATTGCCGGTAATGGATTGACTGTCACAATCACCTGATCCGTGTTTACACACCCGTTGGCATCCGTACCTGTTACCGTATAAGTCGTTGTTGCTGTAGGAGAAACCGTATGCGAAGCTCCGGATCCCAAACCATTGTTCCACGAATATGTAGAACCGCCTGTCGCAGAAATCAGTGTTGAGCCACCGATACAAATTGCAACATCGTTACTTGCCACAATTGCCGGCAATGGATTGACTGTCACTATCACCTGATCCGTGTTTACACACCCGTTGGCATCCGTACCTGTTACCGTATAAGTCGTTGTTGCTGTAGGAGAAACCGTATGCGAAGCTCCAGATCCCAAACCATTGTTCCACGAATATGTAGAACCACCTGTCGCAGAGACCGGTGTTGAGCCACCGATACAAATTGCAACATCGTTACTTGCCACAATTGCCGGCAATGGATTGACTGTCACAATCACCTGATCCGTGTTTACACATCCGTTGGCATCCGTACCTGTTACCGTATAAGTCGTTGTTGCTGTAGGAGAAACCGTATGCGAAGCTCCGGCTCCTAACCCGTTGTTCCACGAGTATGTAGAACCGCCTGTCGCAGAAATCGGCGTTGAGCCACCGATACAAATTGAAACATCGTTACTTGCCACAATTGTCGGTAATGGATTTACCGTGACCACAACCTGGTCGGTATTCGTGCAGTTATTTGCACCGGTACCTGTTACCGTATACGTTGTTGTTGCTGTAGGGGAAACCGTATGCGAAGCTCCGGCTCCCAAACCGTTGTTCCACGAATATGTGGATCCGCCTGTCGCAGAAATCGGCGTTGAGCCACCAATACAAAAAGCAACATCATTGCTTGCTACAATAGCAGGTAATGCAGGAGCGGTATAATTTTGCGTAATGGAGCATGGTACGGCCGAAAATGCAGCTGTCACAGTACAAGTTGCTCCGTTTGCAATTAATCCCGTTAAGTTGTATGAAAGCGGAGATGTAAACGGCGCATTAAATATTTGTGTTCCTCCGCATGAACTTGTAACTGTCAAAGTACCCGTAGGAGGTGCTGCTGTAAATGCTATCTGCCCTGAAATACTATATTGGTTTCCAGTTGTACAATTGGAAGGAGTTGCCGTTAGTCCTGTCAGGTTTGTAACATTTACAACTACCTGATCCGTCGCAACATTCGCACATTGGTCTGTTGCCGTCACAGTATATGTAGTTGTTGATCCGGGAGCAACTGTCACCGGAGTACCTGTTCCGGCACCATTGTTCCAGGTGTATGTTACTGTTCCTGTGCCTCCTGCAGCGCTTGCTGATATCGGGACACTTCCGCCTGAAGCACAAATATAGGTATCGTTACTTGCCGTAACAGTAAGTGGGTCTGCATCTACAATTGTAATGGTTGACATTCCCATCTCACAAATTGTTGCCGGATATGTAATGATAATTGTCTCGCTTCCTTCCGTGATTCCATCTGCATAAATAACAACCGGAATAGAAACAGTTGTCGCCCCTGCCGGTATCGTTATGGAGGTGGGGAGCGAGGAGTAATCAACCCCATATGTTGCGGTTCCTGTATAGGTTACATTAAAGGTATAATCAGCAGGTTGTGCAGTTGGAATGCTAAAGGTTACCAATGCGTTGGAACAAGCTTCCGGAAAGACACCTACTCCTCCTCCACTTGATGCATTCAATGCAACCGGTGGATTTCCAACCGCAAACAAACCGTTTTCCTGAACAAATACCCACGAATCATAAATGGAGTCTCCTCCGTCTGCAATCATCAAACGTATGTGGTATGTCGAACATGGAATTACCGCTTGTGAAGCCGTCAACATGGTTGTAAAACCATCCATGCAATTGTTAAACGTACTGTTACAGTTATCATTGTAGTATGCACAATTCGTACAGCCTCCTCCACAATTGACTGCATATCCACGGTTGATGTTGTCGATTGTTACAGGTGTTCCTACTCCCGGAACAACAGCAATATTGGGGGTCCCTACAATCCCCGGGCCACTGATAAAAAATGCAAACGCATCATTGTATCCACCGTTTACGTATTCATTATACTCTTCTGATCCGAACTGGAAATTCACATTGATCTGGTTCGTGATCGGTATAAAGTCAAATTCCAAAATGATTCCGTCATTTGTTCCGGCTCCTGCAATTGTATTCAATGCAGCAATAGATGGTCCGTTGTTATCATCCGAACGTTGAATGGTTCGTGCTCCTTGTAATGTATTTGCAGCATTCACAAAGCCGGTACTCATCACAATTCCTGAATTCATTGTTGACCCGAGGCCACCGGAAATTCCTCCGACAAAATTAGCGATGGCTCTGTTGTCACCGGTCAAAGTTGCATTCGAAAAGGTAATCCCGGGTCCGCAAATCCTGGTTACATAGTCATTTACTGTCGTTTGGTTTAAAACAATCTGAGCAATTGAATTTCTCCCCATCAGCAACACTAAACAAATTAGTATGGGTAGTCTTAATTTCATAATTGTATTTTTTGGAGATTTAACCTAATAATGAGAGTTTGAATCCTACATAACCGTATAACCTGGATATATGTAGTAAGATATGTTGTAAGTGATCCAGTTCAACATCCGAACGTGTTATTATAACAGCTTCATTTTGCTCTTCTTTCAGGGAAATAAAGCCCGGAATTGCTTGGTAGCGCTGAAGCTGTGCATTTTTAAACTCCGGATCAGGAGTTGTTTTCATCTGTAGTTGAAATTTCTTAACATGAAGATCATCCGAATGCAGCAGCTTTATTTGTGCATAATCATGGCCTTCATGTACGCCGACTGTTAAATTTTCCAGGGAAGTGTTGGGGATTTGTCCATTGAGGAGTTGAAAGAAACTGATGAATATCAGAGACATGTAGAAATTACTCATAAATTAGCCGTATTAATGATATAAAGATGTCGATTTTTTCTCAATAAAAAGTCAAAATCCAAGCGATTTTTCATACATGCCCTCCGACCTTTCATTCATGTATTTTGAACAAATATTTCATGTTAAATTTCTATTATTTCTGTGTAAAAGCACAACTGTTCTCAGAAAAAAAATCCCTGCTCTCGTGAAAAAACAGGGATTAAACCAACAAAAAATCATTACCTCAAGATGTTTACATTTCCTACGTACATCTTCCGTTCATCATTTACTAATGTTTTGAATTCTATCTTCCAGGTATACGTACCTTGCTGACAGACATTCCCATCCTTTCCATAAGTACCTTTCCATCCAACGGTCACATCGTGTGATTCAAATACCATTTCCCCCCACCGGTTAAAAATAAACAATGAATAATCATACGGATCGAATCCTGATGTGAAGACCGGCTGAAATGTCTGATTGTATTCATCTCCGTCCGGAGTAAATGTATTCGGAATATAGAAGATCAGATCTTCCTGCGAATTTACAGTATACCGAACAGTATCCATGCATCCTCCTTGTGAATAAGCAATCAGGGTTACTTCATATCCTGCTACTTCTGACGGATATGTATAGCTCGGCGAGTTTTCTGTCGACTCAGCATTTCCGTATCCGAAATCCCATCGGTAAGATGTAGCTCCTGTTGAATGATTTTCAAAGTTCACAACCGGGTTGGAAATCGGAAAAACAGCTGGTTTGGGGATAAATGAAGCAACAGGAGCTGCATCTACCGTTACCATTGAATCCTGATAAACCGTTGAGATGCAACCACTCTGAGTTGATACTTGCAACGAAGCTCCAAAAACACCCGGGTTTCCAAACGTCTGCGTTACAGGACCACAGCCGCTAACCGTTTGTCCGTTATCAAATGTCCAGACGCAACTCGCTGCGTTAGGAGATGTATTTTCAAAAACTGCGACTACCGGCACACATCCCTGGTCTTGTGTTACGGTGAAACTAACATCCGGAAGTTCATCGATGTTTACGGTGACAACATCTGTACCTACACAACCTGTAGCAGTCGTACCGGTAACAGTATATGTCGTTATTCCTACCGGAGGCACAAAAGAAAGTCCATTTGTGATCGTGCTGTTTCCGGCGTTGCCTGCCCATTCATACGTCCCCCCTACACCGGCACCACTACCGGTTAATGTAATCTGGTTTCCTTCACATTCATAGATATCCGCACCGGCATCAATCACAGGATTATTTCCTACAATTGCAGAAACAGTTGTCGTTCCTACACATCCATTTAAATCTGTACCAGTGACTGTATACGTTGTTGATGTACCGGGTGTAAATGTTACGGTCTGTCCGGTTGTTGCATTCAAATGACTGGCAGGAGACCAGGCATAGTTCGCAGCACCCGTTGCAGTTATATTTCCCGTTGCAGATTCACAGACGGTAATATTTGCTGCATAAATAACCGGCAATGGGTTGACAGTAATTGTTGTTTGATTGGTTGCCTGGCAATTATTCGCATCTGTCACAATAACAGTATACGTTGTTGTTACTGTAGGCGTAACAGTATGAGACGCTCCGGCTCCCAAACCATTGTCCCACGAATATGTTCCTCCTCCTCCTGCAGTAATTACTGTCGATTGACCGGCGCAAACAGCTGTATTCGGAGACACCGTAGGTTGAACTGCCGGATTTACCGTAACAACGACCTGGTCTGTTGCTGTACAACCATTGGTCGTACCTGTAACTGTATAGGTGGTGGTGGTTGGAGGACTTACCGTTGCTGCTGCATTTGTTCCTCCTCCGTTATTCCACGAATAAGAGGTAGCTCCTGAAGCATTCAAGGTAATTGAATTTCCCTGGCAGACCGAGACATCTGCTCCGGCATTAACAACAGGAATAGCCGGACGTGTATAATTTGTTGTAATGGTACATGCTGGTTCTGCTGTGAAATGAGCTGTAACAGCACATGATTGTCCGTTCGGTGTCAATGTATTGATTGAATAATTCAACGGGCTTGTAAACGGAGCGTTAAATGTTGCTGTGTTTCCGCTACAATCCTGTACAATTAATTGTCCGGTTGAAGGAGGATTATTGAAGTTCAATGTTCCGGTTAAATTGTAGGTATTTCCCGGCTGGCAGTTTCCGGGGACGGTCGTCAAATTGGTAAAACCACACGATGCCGGACATGATGGCGCTGTGTATGTAAGTATGTGAGAGCAATCCGAACCAGTAAAATAAGCATGAACATCACACCCTGCTCCATTTGCCGTTAATCCGGATAAGTTGAACGGATAAGATCCGACACTAAAAGGTGCTGTCGCGACGACTGTCTGCACTCCTTCACAGTTTTCAACAATCAGCTGTCCGGTTGGCGGTGGATTTGAAATTTGAATATTTCCCGATACCCCATACACTCCGCCTGGTTGGCAAGAGCCAACATTTAATCCTGACATGGCAATGGATCCTACAGTGATCTGAACAGAGGAAGAGGAATTACACGGAGCAACTCCAATTGAGTAGTTAATCGTATGTGTACCAACTCCTGCTACTGCCGGGTTAAACATTCCATTGGCAGACATTCCGGGGCCGGACCAGGTTCCTCCCATATTTCCCGCTAAAATTTGTTGCAATCCGTCTGTTGTACAAAAGGGACCGGTTGAGCTCACATCAATCGTTGCATCCGGAAGTCCTGTTTGAGCACTGTTCGGATTGTTTCCTAATTCCAATGTAAATGAGTTTTGAGTATCACTCCAGTCTTCTACCAAAATCATAATAACATCTCCGGCAGAAACAGTTCCTGTATTAATAACTGCATTACATCCCAGATTTGCGCTTCCGAATTCGGCACATCCTTCACACGGAGAGACGTAGTTACACGCGATCTCAGTAGCCGTTGACAAACTTCCGCACGGATTGGTCTGACCTGTGATATCAAAAATCGCAACATCCAGACATCCCGTACCAGCATTATTGCCCTGAATCAATAAATCAAGGCTTCCTGTTTGCGTGATATACAAGACAATGTAGCCATAATTCGCCGAACCCCCATTAAAAAAATCAAGGCAGGATGATGGGTTTCCGGAAGGAGTCTGAAAGTTAAACGTTTGGGAAGTTCCATTCAATGAACAGATTGTCGTGTTCGTATTACATTGAGAAAGGTTATAGAATGGAAATAATACGATTAAAAAACAAGATAATGCGATTACTTTTTTCATTGTTCTGTAGTCGATTAATATTGAAGTATAAAATCATCATAGCCGTGGCTTCGTGCCGTCGCACTCAGCAATTTCTTCAGCATTTCATCCTTTATCTTTTGAGGATTTACCTGCAACATGATTTTATTTTGCTTAAAAACAGCCGTTGCATTGTCTCCTGTCAATTCATTGATACGTTGAATACGTTGAGTCGTTTTAAATTCATCGTATGCAGTTAAGGCGCTGAATGAATAAACCGTACTGTTTTTTTTCTGCTTGACTGCTATGACTGCAACTTTCGGATTTTGATCGGAATGTACCGTCTGGGCGTTACTTTTCGGTGATACAATGATAAAAAACGCAACCAGCACAACGAGCGTCTTAAGTTTTTCAAATTTCATAATGTAGACGTGTAGTTTGTCAATAGACGCCTTTTTTCACCAATAGGTTGCTACCTACTTCTCTATAACATTGCAAAAAAAAGTTAGTTATATAATTAACAACTACTTATATTTTTAAAAAGCAGCAGATTTTAGTAAGCGGTAAACCAGATGCGTCGGCAATCCTACCACATTGTTGTAAGATCCTTCTATTTTTTCGACCGCTACAGCCCCGAGCCACTCCTGAATTCCATACGAACCGGCCTTGTCAAATGGCTGGCATTTTTCGATATAAGCAGTAATTTCTTCTGTTGTCAACGCTCGCACATGAACGGTTGTTTCGCAATACTCAGTCGTTATGTTTTCACGGTCAGCAATTGAAACGCCCGTCATCACAAGGTGTTTTCTCCCCGATAGCAGTTGCAACATTTCCCTTGCTTCGTTTTCATCCCGGGGTTTACCCAAAATACGTGTATCTACACACACAATTGTATCAGCAGTCAACAATATTTCATCGTGTTGCAATTCTTCCTGCAATGCCTGTGCTTTTTGCATCGCAATATACCTGGCAATTTCCGCCGGTTGAAGGTGATCAGGATACGATTCGTCTGTATCTTTCACACGTACTTCAAAGGAAAATCCCATTTCCCGGAGTAGTTGCTGTCTTCTTGGAGATTTTGAACCGAGGATAAGTTTCATTGCGGCAAGAAAAGATAAATGATTCCGAACATCATGGAAAGTTTTAGTAATCGCTTGATCAAAACAATGGCATTTTCCTGTTTTGAAAAGAATGCCACAACAAATGCCAGCATATTGGTCAGTGCAGCCAATGTAATCGGCAATCCCTGAAACCAGTCAAAACGGGGGAAAAAGAACAGAACACCTGTGAAATAAATCAGGGGGAACAATACGAGCAGAAACCCAATTAACCGGATCGTTGCTGTCCGTCCGATAATCATCGGAATCGTTCGCGCTCCGATGACCAGATCTCCGGTTATGTCTTCTGCATCTTTTATAATTTCCCTCGCAAAATTCTGAACGAATGCCATTCCCATAAAAATCCATACAATATAAATAGAAGGGATATCGAATACCCGATCATGGGATAAGTACATCACCAGTTCCCCCATCAACGAGTCCATCAGAGTAAATTTTTGGGTGAGGTAGATCACTAAAACGGTGAGAGCGGAGACAACAAGGTTTCCGATGGCCGGTTTTTTCTTCAGCGAAACACTGTACCACCACAAACAGGTGATGGAACTGAAATGAATGATTAAAAATACAAATGACTGGTAATACCATCCCAGGTATAATCCCACACAAAACGCGAGCAGATTAAACATCCAATGCAACGCAATCGCCCATCTCCTTTTGATGAATTTACCAACAATAACCGTGTCGGGACGGTTTACCCGGTCGGCACGCACATCGAAATAATCATTGATCATATTTCCGGCAGCGGCAATAATGACCGTAGATAAAACAAGTAACGAAAAATTGAACAGAGAAGCATGATTTTCCCCGCCAAATTGCAGCATGTATTGCCTCACCCCGATCATTGTGAGTACGATGATCAACAGATTAACCGGTCGGATAAGGCGTATAAAGTGCATACTTATTTGATAATCTTGTATTCTGTTCTTCGGTTTTGCTGGTGAGCCGCTTCTTTTTCTTTCTCGCTCGTCAAGTCTGCAATGTCCGCATCAGAGATTTTGGTTTTTGTTTCCCCATACCCTTTTGCTGTCAATCGTTTTGCATCAATTCCTTTACTGATCAGGTATTGAACAACGGAATTAGCACGATCCTGTGACAAGATCAGATTCGCCTTGTCATCCCCGCGTGTATCTGTATGTCCACCGATTTCGATTTTCAACGCCGGATTTTTCACCAGGAAATCAACCAGTTTATTCAATTCCACATGTGATTCAGGACGCAAGGTAGCTTTTGCCAGGTCAAAGAATACATTGTTCAGAGAAACGGGAATTTCTTCGTTTATCGGAACGAGCGGAACATCCATGTGAAATGCATCCTGGTTATCCGCCAAAGTCATATTGAAATTCTGGGAAAAGAATAAATATCCGGGATAAGTTACATTCAACGCATATTCTCTGTTCACCGGTAATGAAACCATGAATTGTCCGGTAACTTTATCCGCTTCTGAAACAATCACCTGCTCGCCGGTTTCGATATCCAGCAACTCAAATTTTCCTGCCAACGGCAATCTGTTCGTTGCGTCGTACACAGTACCGTCAAAGTATACTGTTCTGGTCGGTCTCAACGATTCAGGCAGTTCAAAGTAATAAATGTCCAGATCGCCGTATCCGCCTTCTCTATCCGATGCAAAAAAAGCAATTTCTCCTGTAGGAGACACCATTAATGAATTTTCGTCGTACTGGGTATTGATCGGATATCCGAGGTTAACTGCCTTTCCCCAATTGCCGTTTTTATCCATTCGGGAAACGAACAAATCGGATCCCCCCAGCCCTACATGTCCCTGGGAAGCGAAATAGAGTGTTTTTCCATCCGGGTGGATCAACACCGATTCTTCAAGGTATGGGGTATTGATCGTATTGGGTAGTGGTTTTGCAACTCCCCAGGTTCCGTCTTCCTGCAATTGACTCACAAAAATATCACTGTTCGGAAGTTCTCCCGGTTTACTGACACGTCTGACAAAGTACAATGTTTTTCCGTCTGCCGACAACGAGGGTTGCGATTCCCATGAAAACGTATTTACCCGCCCCGGCAGATTGACAGGATCCAGCCATTTAGTTCCCAGTCGTTTGGTATAAAATAAGTCACAGCTTCCTCTTCCTTCACGTCCGGGACCATAATCTTTTCCTGTTTCATCTGAACAGGCAACAAAAATAAGTGAGCGACCGTCGGCTGAGATCGTCGGAGCCCCTTCATTGTTAGAGGTATTGATATTCCCGGGCATTGGCACTGCTGTTTCCCATGTTTTTCCATCTTTGGATTTAGAAACGTAAAAATCTTCCTGCATTCCCATCATCGCATTCGGATCTTTCAACCGGCGGGTAAACAGGATTGTCTTTCCATCTACGGTAATGGTCGGGAAGTATTCCGGATCCTTTGTATTGATTCCCGGGCCGACATTCACCGGATTGAATTTACTCGGATTGGCCATGGACTGAATCGCGAAATCAGCTTTATTCATAATGGTATTTGCCTCACGGAGCATTTGTGGATTCGCATTGCGGTTGGCAACATAGATTTCCATATTTTTCAACGCACCGTTGTAATTTCCTACCAGGAACTGGGCGTTCCCCAGGTAAAAGTAGGTGCTTCCCGTAGAAGAATGGTTCGGATTGATCCCTAATGCAACCTCATAGTGTTTGATCGCCTGATCAAATTCACGGTAATTTTCATAGTATTCCGCGGCAAGTAAATGTGCTTCCACAAAACGAGGATCTTTTTCCAGTGCCTTTTCCGCCAAGTCAATTCCCGCTCTGAAATTGGGAGTCCTGCGAACAGGGTCAATTGTCAAGTTCGGTGCCTGCAATGCATCTTCGAACAATTTGATTGCTTTTTTATTTGTTGTTGAATAAGTTTGTGAAATACTGCAACTTGCAACAAAAAATACGGAGGCAATAAAAAATAAATACTTCATAGTTTAGGGTATATTCATGAACTTGTGTGTTTGTAAAGATAAACTCCATTTTGGGTTTTCCTTCACATACGCTATTATCTGAGGCAAAAACCGTTCCTGTTTTGACCATTCCGGTTGCAGGTATAGCTTGCAGGACGCGTTCACTTTCACAGCATGCTCTTCTGCCCAGCTGAAATCTGACGGATGATTGATCACAACTTTTAATTCATTGGCCTTGTAGTATGCTTCTTCAACCGGAGCTTTAAATTTCTTCGGAGAAAAACAATACCAGTCAACGTCACCTGCTAACGGGGCTGTTCCGGATGTTTCAATGGCTGTTTCAATTCCATTGCGCTTCAATAAAGAACAGATTCCCGTCAAATCATACAGTGCCGGTTCACCACCTGTAATAACGCAAAAATCGGCTTTGGTTGCAATGATTTCTTTCATTAATGCATCCAACTTCACTACCGGGTGACTACCGGCATCCCAACTTTCCTTCACATCGCACCATACACATCCGACGTCACATCCGGCTAAACGAACAAAATAGGCAGCTCTTCCGGAGTGGAATCCTTCTCCCTGAATTGTATAAAAATGCTCCATTACCGGTAGTTCAACGGATGTATCTACTTGTTTGAAATGCATTGACTTTACTTGTAATTTTCTTTTACGCAACAAATATAATCAAAGACAGCTGTATTCTGGTTGAAAAAAGCGGATTTGACAACAATATTCGACCAGATGAATTCTAATTCCGCAAATAGGTGTATTTTAGCCTGGATTTAAACGAGCAAATGCTATGAGGGGAATCATTCTTACTGTATGTCTGTCATTGATCTGCGCTGTTAGTAACAGCCAGTTAATTATTAAAAACAACTTCCAAAAGCCCTACAAAGTAGCTGTTGCTTTTTACGATACGGGGTTCACTTTCAGCGGTTGGGTTTCCAAAGGATGGCTGGAAGTTCCCGCAGGTGAAGAAAAGGAAATGTTTTATACCAATCCCCGGGAAAAGTACATCTATTACATCGCCATTGCTGACAACGACACAATCGGCGGCAACAAAAAGATTTTGGTAGACCCGGAGAAAGATTTCATTGTCAAACATGCCATTTTGAATATCACCAAAGAGGACAATTCGAACCTTGAATGGTTTTTATTCAGAGAAGTTCGGCGCGGTTTCACCACTAAAATGAAGAAAAAACTGATTATTACACTGGGAGACTGACTTATTTCAATACCAGGGTGATGATAACATTCAGATTGTCCGAACAACTATCTTCATTCACAAATCCCAACTCATTATCAAACTGGAACAAGTGATCCAACTCTTGTTGACGAACCCGTTGATGCAGGTCAGAAGCAAATTGCTTCAGTTCATGATCGAGGGATGTCACAGGTGATTGTCCGATGACCTCAATTCCTGTTAACTGGCAATTTTTACTGAGGATGCATTTGAATTTCCCTTTCTGGTTTTGCAAACCGAACTTGGTCAGCTCAGCGGATGTTTCAGCAGAAACATGAAGTATTCCGGATATTGAAAGCGCATTATCCGACTTATCAACGGTCAGCATTCCGGAAGGTGTTTTAATTTCAGTGACAGATGTTTGTGCAGAAGCAAACAGGCACACACAGCATGTGAATCCCAACAGTAGCTGTTTCATGTGCAATGACGTTTAAAAATCAGCGATTATAAATCTTCAAAATCCACTCTGGAAAAAGAGGAATCTTCCACGGACACGCCCCCTCTCAATTCTTCTATTTTTGCCAATGCTTCTTCAAACCCTTCTTTAAATTTTTCAAAATCTTCTTTGTATAGAAAAATCTTATGCTTCTGAAAGGTCTCACGACCATTGTTAAGCACTTTTTTACTTTCAGTGACTGTCAAATACAAATCGTTTCCCTTGGTTGATTTTACATCAAAAAAATACGTTCTTTTTCCCGCTCTCACAGATTTTGAAAACACTTCTCCTCCACTCTCGTTTTCCATGGTTATATGTTATTTTAGCATAAATAGGAGAACAAATTTGCATTTTTTTTTGAAATATGCAAGAAAATCATCAAATATTTTCCTCTGCAAGCTGCTTGATGTACATGTCGTTATACACGCCTTCGGCATTGATCAATTGCTCGTGACTTCCTTCTTCCACTTTTTCGCCATTGTCCAGTACAATGATTTTTTGAGCATTGCGAAGGGACGAAATACGGTGAGAGACAATGATGGTATTAAGAACATTCCGGTCTTCTTTGAGGTGTTTGAGAATGATTTCTTCGGTTTCGGTATCTACTGCAGAAAGGCAATCGTCCAACAAGAGTAATTTGGGTTTACGAATCAACGCACGGGCAATGCTCACCCGCTGTTTCTGTCCACCACTCAGATTAACTCCCCGCTCTCCCAGCATGGTATTGAACCCGTCGTCAAAAGCTTCAATATTGTGACGCACATAGGCATATTCGGCCACTTTAAATACTTCCTCATCCGAAACGGTTTCGTTTGTGCCAAACCGAATATTGTTTGCGATGGTGTCACTGAACAGAAAAACTTCCTGCGGAACGATACCTGTCTGGTCTCTGAACAGATCCAGATTGATTGAATCCAATGGCTGATCATCAATCAAAATTTCTCCATGCTGGGGCTCTACCTGCCGCATCAGTAATTTCAGTATTGTACTTTTACCGCTCGCGGTTCTTCCCACAAAGGCAACATTTTCCCCCGGAAGGATCGTAAAGCTCAGGTTCTTGATCGCAGGTTCATTTGCTCCTTCGTATGTAAATGTCACATTGCGAAATTCGATCTTTCCCCGAAATGTAAATTCCCGGTGGTTTTCATTTACAATTTCAGGTTGTTCATGTAGAAACTCGTTGATTCTTGCCTGGGATGCTTCTGCACGTTGGATGATTGACGTCAACCACCCCAAACTGGCAAAGGGCCATGTGAGGGAGTTTACAAACGAAACAAATGCGACAATTCCACCAAATGAGACTTCTCCTGTAAATGAAAATAACCCACCGACATAAATAGCAAGAATGGTAGAAAGTCCGATCAAGCACATAATTGTCGGCTGAAACAGGGAATTAATGAACACCAGTTTCATCAGCTTCCCTTTGTATTTTTTAGTCGAGCCGACAAAACGTTCGTTCACTTCACTTTCCCTACCATAAGCTTTCACCACACGGATTCCTGAAAATGTTTCCTGAACAATTGTAGACAATCCGGATTGTTCTTTCTGTGCCTGCAGGCTGACTGCATTGATTCGTTCTGAAACTTTGTAGATCAGGTAAGACATAATCGGTAACGGAATCAATACAATCAGTGTCAACCATGCATTGATGTTGATCATCTGGTAAACGGTCATTGCAAATAATGCCACTAGGTTGATGTTGTACATAATTCCCGGCCCCAGATACATTCTGACATGAGACACATCTTCCGCAATCCTGTTCATCAGGTCACCGGTACTGTTTTTCTTATAAAACTTGTATCCCAACACCTGGTAATGCGCATAAATCTCGTTCTTTAAATCAAACTCGATGAAACGCGAAACTTTGATAATTGTCTGCCGCATAAAAAATACGAAGATGCCTTTTATGACTGCAAGACTCAGGTAAATTACCCCGATATAGAGCGCTGCCCTGACCACATTATTGGTTTCCATGTCGATGTGCAATCCGATTACCTCTACATCATTGTTCCCGGAAATAATAGAATCGATCACATCTTTCAGGAAAACAGGCATTTTAATGTAGAAATAGTTGGAAGCGACAACAAACAAGGTCCCCAACAACAGCAGCCATTTGTATTTTAAAAAATATTTGTTGAGGTATCGAAGTGATTTCATACTATAAAATTCCTAAATTTGCACATCCCTATGATCGGATGATTGCAAAAGTAGTCATTCGACAGTAAACGGATGTGTGTTTTAAATAATAATTAACGTATGTTTGAAATAAAAAATATCTCGGACGTCGACCTGACCGAGAATCCTGTCATTGCTCAAATGAGTCAATACAATCACGAAGAATTACTTTTCTGTAACGATAACGACACTGGTTTAAAAGCGATCATCGCTGTTCACAATACTGTTTTAGGTCCTGCTCTTGGCGGAACCCGAATATGGGCGTACAACAATGAAATGGAAGCCTTGAATGACGTATTACGTCTTTCCAGAGGGATGACGTATAAGAATTCACTGGCGGGTTTAAACTTAGGAGGAGGAAAAGCTGTGATTATTGGTGATTCCAGGCAAATTAAATCGGAAGCGCTGATGCGTCGTTTCGGAAAATTTGTCAACAGTCTGGGCGGAAATTACATTACGGCCGAAGATGTAGGGATTTCTCCTGCGGACATGGTATATGTAAACATGGAAACAAACCATGTTGTGGGATTGCCCGGAAAGTCGGGAGACCCTTCCCCTGTAACTGCAAGAGGTGTATACGTGGGAATGAAAGCATGTGCAAAAGAACAATTTGGCACGGACTCACTGGCAGGTAGAAAAATCGCCGTTCAGGGAGTAGGACACGTAGGAGAATACCTGGTGGAATCCTTGACGAAAGAAGGTGCTGAAGTATTCATCACCGATGTATATGAACCGACATTAAAGCGCGTTTCTGAAACATATGGTGCGAAAGTTGTGGGACTGAACGAAATTTATGACCTGGATGTGGATATCTACGCTCCATGTGCATTAGGTGCAACGGTCAATGATGAAACATTGAGCAGGTTAAAGTGCTCAATCATTGCGGGAGCTGCCAACAATCAGTTGAAAGTGGAAGCAATTCACGGACAGGCGGTAATGGACAGAGGAATCATTTATGCTCCTGACTTTGCATTGAATGCGGGTGGTGTGATCAATTGTTATTCAGAAGTAGCGGGCTTGTCACCTGAGTGGGCATTGCGCAAAGCTGATGATATTTATTCAACTATTTCTACAATTGTGAGACGTTCAAAAGAAGAACAGATTCCAACTTACCAGATTGCGAACAGAATGGCTGAAGAGCGGATTGAAAAAGTAGGGAAAGTTAAATTGCCGAGATAAGAAAAACAAAAAAGAAAGAATGTTAAACAGACGACATCTAAGGATAAAAGTACTTCAGGCATTGTATGCTTATTTTCAATCCGACGAAGAAAATTACCGCCGTACCGAAAAGGAGTTATTTGATGCAATTGACCGGATTTATGATTTGTACATCTACCTGTTACTGTCCATTCCGGAGGTAAAAGTTTTTGCGGAACGCAGAATTGACGAAAACAAGAAAAAAATTCGTCCGACAGAAGAAGATTTGCATCCAAACATGAAGTTTGTTAACAATTCAATTATTCAAAAAATTGAATCCGACAAAAAGCTTCGTGAGATTTCCGAATCCAATAAAGTGAACTGGATCGGAGATGAAAAACAGGAAATTTTCCGAAAAATGTTCCTTCACATTCGTGAAAGTGAAACGTATTTCGAACACATGAACAATGGGAATACGGGATTTGAGGCAGACAAACAATTTCTGATCGACTTGTTTAAAGTGGAAATAGCAAACTTCCCGCTTTTATACAATTACTTCGAAGAGCTAAGTATTCATTGGTTGGATGACATTGACCTGGCGTGTACCATGGTATTGAAATCAATCAAAACGATGGATGCTGAGACCGACCCGTTACTTGTGATGGATTTGTATAAGGATGAAGAAGATGAAAAAGAATTCACCCGTGAGTTGCTTCGTAAAACGATTTCAATGGACAAGGAAAATGAATTGTTGATTGATGAGTTAACAAAAAACTGGGAATTGGATCGTATTGCAAAAATGGATGTGATTCTGATGAAAATGGCCATCACGGAGTTCCAGATTTTCAAGACGATTCCTACCAAGGTAACGTTGAATGAATACATCGAAATTTCCAAGTTTTATTCAACTCCGAAAAGTAACGGATTTATCAATGGTGTTCTTGACAAAGCAATTATACGCTTGCAGGCGGAAAACAAAATTGTAAAGATTGGAAGGGGTTTGTTAAACTAAAACAGTAAACTATGAAAGCATTATTTTTTATCGGTGCATTGTTTCTTTTCTCAGCCTGCGGTGGCGATGAAGCAATGATCGGAAACAGAACAACCGCAGAGTTTGAAAGTGTATACAATGCCGGAAAGGTAGCGAAAGGAGAAATCATTAAGGCAAAGATCAAAGTCAAAAACACAGGTGATTATCCGCTTGTAGTCGGCGATGTTGAAGTGGCGTGCAGCTGTACACTGGCGAGTAAACCGGAAGGACCAATCAAACCAGGTGAAACAGGAGTTGTCGAGGCTTCTGTTGACACAGATAAAGTAGGAATGGGAAAATTCAGCCGCGATATTCGCATCATCGCGAACACAACTCCCTCTGTTTTGGTCGTATCAATTCAAGGAGAGATTCAATAATTTTTAATCAAATAAATAATAGAAAATGGAACAACAGTTAATCATGATCTTATTGATGGTCGGAGTATTTTACTTTTTTATGATCCGCCCTCAAATGAAAAAACAAAAAGAATTAAAAAAGTTCAGAGAAAACCTTTCACAAGGTGACAAAGTCGTTACGATTGGTGGAATTCATGGGAAAATCCTCGAAGTTTCAGATACAACGGTATTGATCAGCAGCGAAGGAACAAAGTTGCGTTTTGAAAAGTCTGCGATTGCTCAAACAGTTGCAGATCAATTACAGGAACCTGCAAAATAATCGAAATTCGATAGACGATACGAAGGAGGGCAATGGTCCTCCTTTTTTTGTGCGCCATTGTTTCGATTATAATGGTCCGGTAATTACTTGTCACTGCGACCGGATGAAAGTTAAAAGAATATTAAAACCACATAGTAAACATAGAAACATAACTGTTGGGTGGTAATAGATATAGTGACACATAGCAGTTAACTCTGTTAACTGATTTGATTTAGTAATCTTCTCTTAACTATGTACCCTATGTGGTTAAAAGAATATTAAAACCACATCATAGTAAACATAGAAACATAGATGTTGCGTGTAATAGATATAGTGACGCATAGCAGTTAACTCTGTTAACTGATTTGATTTAGTAATCTTCTCTTAACTATGTACCCTATGTGGTTAAAAGAATATTAAAACCACATCATAGTAAACATAGAAACATAGATGTTGCGTGTAATAGATATAGTGACGCATAGCAGTTAACTCTGTTAACTGATTTGATTTAGTAATCTTCTCTTAACTATGTACCCTATGTGGTTAAAAGAATATTAAAACCACATAGTAAACATAGAAACATAAATGTTGCGTGTAATAGATATAGTGACATATAGCAGTTAACTCTGTTAACTGATTTGATTACTACTGTTTTATTCACAATGTAGTTGTCTACATAGTTTAGTTTATCTCTTTTTTTCATTTGTAAGACCACATCTGAAAGCAGACAAGCATTCGCATAAGAGATCATAGAACATCCATTAAAACAACTGTAACAAGTAGAAATACATCGTAGGAGGACAACAATTTCTGCGCGTTGTTGTATACAAATAAAAAAGAGGCTGCTCTTTCGAACAGCCTCTCCTATTAATTTATCGTTTGAATCTTAGTGTTGTTTAACCACTCTCATCATTCGCTCAGAATTGTTTCCTGAGATACGGATCATGTATACTCCGTCTTCTACATCTGTCAAATTAACATCTGTTACAGAAGAAACAATCTTCTTAGAAGAACGGATTACACGTCCATTCAAATCAAGGATTTCAAACACGTAGTCCGTACCAGGGATTCCGATGATTTGGAATTGACCGCTGTTAGGGTTTGGAGCTACGCTCACATTCTCCAACAATGACACATCTTCCAATCCTAAGAAATCACAGTTTTGGATATTTACCACTACTTGTGCTGTATCCGGACCACAAGGACCATTGCTGACAATGTATGTATATGTTGATTGTCCTTGTACCGTACCTGTCTGGAAGTATGAACTTGTCATTGCCGTTCCGTTAGGTCTGTACCATGTACCACCAAAGTCAACTGTTCCGCTCAATCCTCCGTACAAATCAATCATCTGGTTTTTACATGTCGTAATCAAACCATCATTACCCGCAGAAGAAGGGTTTACAACATTAATTGTTGCAACAGTTGTATCAGAAGTACATGCAGTTGTTACAACATACAACACATCATAAGAACCATTTGCCAATGTAGACACGTTCATTGTAGATCCGTTGATGATACTTTGGTTAGCAGGGTGTACCCATGATCCGTTTGAGTAGTCAGAAGTGATCACTCCATCCAAATCAACTGTACCAGTCGTACGACATACATCTGTTGTTCCGTCTGTTCCCGGATTAGGAATACATACGTCGAAACAAACATCATCAATATAGAGGTAATACCCGTCTAATCCTCCCTGAGGAACGTGGAAGGCAATGTATACATCACCTGTATAAGCACTCAGATTGATCATTGTGTCGTTATATACCGTATTATTTACTGTATCTGTCAACAATACATTTGTGAAGTCTGCTGCTTCGTATCCTGTTGTAGACAATACAACACGGTAATCATTCGGTTCAGAAGAACTTCTTGCACGGTAATGGAACGTCATTACTTCGTTTCCAGTTAATGTCAATCTAGGAAGTACCAAATAATCGTTGTTATTTCCGGCATTGTAATCTGTATAGATACCTGCGGATTGTGTTCCTGAGTTTGCATAACCTGTGTAGATTCCCCAAACATCACCATCTCCGTTTTCATTGAGAACTCTCCAACATCCTAATGCAGCGATGTCTTCGAAATCTTCACAATAACCTGCTGCCGGCATCGGATCACAGTCTGTCAATACATCTGTCGCTGCCCAGTCACCTGCTGTTGTCCCTGTACCACAGTTAGCAGACACATAAATATCGTATTCTGTATCACCGTCTAAACCAGTAATTGTATACGTTGTATCTGTTGCTGTTGCAGTACCTACTGCTGTACCTGTTCCAGGTGTAAATCCAGGTGCTCCCCACTCAATGTTCCATTGTGTTTCAGAACCTCCTGCAACCCATGAAATGTTCGCCTGATCGTTATCAAACGAGTTCACTACAACGCCACTTGGTCCCGCAGCACTTCCAATTGTGATTGTGTATTCAGCACTTTCATTTCCATTCGCATCACGTACAGTAACTGTATGCGTTCCAGCAACCAAATCCGTTGGAAGCGCTCCAAACGCACCACCGTCAATTGCATATGTAAACGGAGCTGTTCCACACAATGTATCTGCAACTGTAAATGAACCGTCATTGCCATTGTTACAAGATGCATCGATTGCTGTCAATTCAACATTCACATCGCTGATATTTACCGTAACCAATGTTCTTGTTGCACTCGCACATCCTCCTGACATTGTTCCAGCATAGAATTCGTATTGTCCCACTGTAGATGTCGGAATAACAGACGTACCCAATGTGTTTAATGTCGCACCTGAACCAAGGTTGTTTCCTGCAGTCGCAGCATCATACCAGTTAATTGAAGGTGCCGGATTTGAGTAAGTAATATTAACTGTTAGAGTCAACGTCACCTGATCTCCCGGATCACTATCATCATCATTTGACACGATTGATACAGATGTCAACGGAAGGTATGGAGTCAGGTTGAATCCTGTCAAGTTACACTGATCAGTAGCAACCGTCGTACCATTCACAATGATATTATAAGAATACCATCCACTTGAACACCAGGAAGTTCCACTTGGAGAAACAATTGTAGCATTCATTGTTGCTCCTGTAATTGTTCCCTGAGCACATGAGAAATTATTCACTGTAGCTGTCACACCACTTCCATCAGAACCAGCAGCATTGTTTGTAGCTGTACATGTACCAGTTACAACCGGTACCTGAGCCGCTATGTCCATTGGAGAGTCTGAAGTACAGAAAGTATAAACCGCAGGGTTAGCAGTTGGAGCAGCCGGAATATAGGTATCAACTGTAACCAGTAATCCTTGCGGAGCAGACCAACATCCTGTAGCAGGATCAAACGCTTTCACATAATATGTTCCTGTAGCTGTAACAGCATAAGGCGCTGAAGCATTATTTGCTGTAGAAGATGACGTGTTACTTGTACCTTGCCAGTAATATTCCAATCCTCCTGTAGCCGTAGGTACAACGATATCCGTTCCAGGTGTACATGCCGGGTTTTGTGCTGCAACCGGTGTCGGTGGTGTTGGTGCTGTAGGAACGTTTGTTACCGTAACTGAATTTGCGGTAGACCAAATATTGTAAACCGTGTTCAAAGATCTCACATAATACGTCCCGTTTTGGTAAACTGTCCATGGAGTTGTTGCATTGTTTGCAGTACTTGTACCAGTTGCTGTTGTTTGCCAGTACCATGTTTCATTTGCAGCCGGCGTACCTGTAACTGTCAAATCAGTTCCATCAGTACAGTTAGGAGTACCTGCAGCCTGAGTAATTGCAGGAGCTGATGGTGGAGTAATCACCGCCAATGTAAAATCAATCGCACTACCGTACGATTCTGAAGAACAAGCTCCTGGCACTGTTGTATAGTATCTTGAACGGACTCTCATTCGGTAATTTCCATTTGGTGTCCCTGCAGGAATAGCAATTGAACCTGATTGATTATACGGAGAAGTTCCATTATACTGCTGATAAACTTGCTCAGAAGCTTCAAATACCAAATTGTTATTCCAATCTACCCAAATTCTAACGGTATTCTCTCCTCCAACATAAGAGTGTGAAAAATTGAATGTACTCCCTGCAGAAGATACAATTGGAGTTCCTCCAGTTTGATTTGCATACCCCGTTGCCGGTTGAGTAGTTGCCGAATAAGACACATTACTATATGCTCCCGTTGTTACAAATGAAGAAGTATAGTCACTTGTATTTGTATAAGAAGGAGTACAATATCCTGTATAAATACTCACAGGTCCTGTCCATAAACTTAAGTCCCCTGAACCACAATCTGCCCGTACGTATACTTCGTAGTTCGTATTTGCAGTAAGTGTTGAAACCGGTCCACTAGTTGAAGTGAAATTTTGAGTTCCAAGTTGTCCTGAACCACCTGGTGTGAATCCCGGAGTTCCCCAAACAACCGTCCAAGCGGTTTCTGTACCCCCTGCAGTCCAAGACACATTCATTGAGTTAACAGATGTTGGAGTGGCAGCTAATGCTGTAGGTGGAGGACATGTACTTGATTTTACATTTACATTGTCAACAACAATAGATGGTGTAGTCGTACCGCCACCTCCATCGTTTCTCCACTCAAATACCAATTTTGCATTCGTTCCGGCATATGAAGCAGGAATCATATAATGGTTCGTTTTCCAGGTCGCCTGCAAATTGAGGTTTCCCCCCAATTGAAGAGCTCCAGGTGTATTGGTTGTATTAATTTGTGTTCCGGCAGCAAGTGTTGCTGTTGCTGGAACGATCCATACACGCAAATAATCAGAGGAACTTTCTCCTCCTGCTTTCCAGTCAAAAGATAATTCAAACGGATTAGATCCTGCTGTAAATGCAATTGTTTTTGTCGCACGAACAACAGAAGTCGTGTGTCCGTATGTCGTTGTCGCACCTCCTGCATCATTTGAAATATACAAACTATTAGCCGGATTTCCATCTGCTGCACCAACAAACCATTTGTTCGTTTGGGAACCATTGTTGAGAATCCAGTTATTCGCAGAAAAATCATCTGTATATGGAAGAGTAACCGGTGTTTGAATTGTTGTAATATTCAACGGTCCTACCCAGAAGCTCACGTCTCCTGCCCCACAATCTGCCTGTACGTATATATCATAAGAAGTCAACTGAGTTAACCCATTAACTGTATAAGAAGCAACGGTTGATGTACCACTACCAATTTCTGTTCCTGTTCCAGGAGTAAATCCTGGCGCACCCCATTGAATGTTCCAGTTGGTTTCCGTACCTCCTGCAGTCCATGTCGTGTTAGCTGATGCTGAAGAAACAGAAGCAACTGCTAATGCTGTAGGTGGAGGACATGTACTTGATTTTACATTTACATTGTCAACAACAATAGATGGTGTAGTCGTACCGCCACTTCCATCGTTTCTCCACTCAAATACCAATTTTGCATTCGTTCCGGCATATGAAGCAGGAATCATATAATGATTCGTTTTCCAGGTCGCCTGCAAATTGAGGTTCCCCCCCAATTGAAGAGCTCCCGGTGTATTGGTTGTATTAATTTGTGTTCCGGCAGCAAGTGTTGCCGTTGCTGGAACGATCCATACACGCAAATAATCAGAGGAACCTTCTCCTCCTGCTTTCCAGTCAAAAGATAATTCAAACGGATTAGATCCTGCTGTAAATGCAATTGTTTTTGTCGCACGAACAACAGAAGTTGTGTGTCCGTATGTCGTTGTCGCTCCTCCCGCATCATTTGAAATATACAAACTATTAGCCGGATTTCCATCTGCTGCACCAACAAACCATTTGTTCGTTTGGGAACCATTGTTGAGAATCCAGTTGTTTGCAGAAAAATCATCTGTATATGGAAGAGTAACTGGTGTTTGAATTGTTGTAATATTCAATGGACCTCTCCATAAACTCACATCTCCAGCTCCACAATCTGCCTGTACGTATATATCATAAGAAGTCAACTGAGTTAATCCATTGATTGTAGCAGATGCAACCGTAGAAACATCACTCCCAATTTGTGTTCCTGTTCCAGGAGTAAAACCTGGCGTACCCCATTGGATGTTCCAGTTGGTTTCCGTACCTCCTGCAGTCCATGTAATATTAGCCGATGCTGAAGAAACAGAACCCAATGTTAATGCAGAAGGTCTGATACAAGTAGGTAATGTCCCTTCGAATTGTAATTGCGGCAAGGCAGCAACTCTGTTATTAGCTGTAGGCGGACTAGCCGGGTCGGGGTTATTCGCAACATTATCATCTCGGTATTGAATTCCACTATTTGCTGTGGATGTATACGATCGAAACGTTGGAGATGAGTTCCATCCTGGTGCATTTTCATCAATTGCAACAACAATGTTTCCTCCTGTATAGTTAAATGGCGCTGTAAATGTAATTTCAAACCAGTTATTTGCGACAGGTGTAATTGTACCACTAAACACCTGAGTCAATTGTGCCAAAGGAACCCAATCGGTATCCGATGTAAATGATGTTTTTGTAGTATTCCCTATAAATACCGTCCAGTTATTCCAGACAGAAGCAGTACCAACACTTGTACAATAATATCGAATTTTGGTAATTTGTCCTGTAGCGGCACCTCCTCCTGCTACATACTCAGCAGCTGTTACCAACTGTTGACTGTATGTGTAATTGAAATTCGTGACGGGAATCGCGGCTCCTCCATTAATGGTAGCTGTTCCCGAACCAATCTGAATAGTCCCCAACTGACCATATGATGCCAAACTCAGCCCAAGGGAGAGCAGCATCATCAGTGAGTAGATGACTCTTTTGTAAGGTTTTCTCATAAATATGAATTTTAAATTTGATACAAACATAAACCATTTTTAATGAAAAAATAACAAGTTACCAACAAAAGTTATTCACAGAAAATGCCATGTTTGCGGTTGTTTGTTAACAGAAAAACGGGGGATAACTATAAAAACACTGACTAAATCGGATTAGTTATTTTTCAGATTTATTTCACCTGGTTTTCATTTGTTGATAATCCGGTTTATGTGTCTATCTTTACCGTGTGATCTTATATCCTCCGGCCAAAATAAATATCGGTCTGAACATCGTTGAAAAGCGCGCAGACGGGTACCATGAACTGGAAACAGTGATGGCACCAATTCCCGTATATGATGTGCTGGAAATCATTCAAAACAATCACTTTGAATGGAAGCAATCCGGCATTCCGGTGGATGGAAACCCGGATGACAACTTGTGTGTACGGGCATTTCGGCTTATGCAATCTGTATATGGAATTGGCAATGTATACATGCACCTGCGCAAACAAATTCCAATGGGAGCCGGATTAGGGGGAGGTTCTTCAGATGCTGCTTATGTGATCAACGGTTTAAATGAACTGTTTTTGCTGAACATCAGCATTGAAAAACAACAGGAACTGGCAAGTCAACTGGGAAGTGATTGTCCCTTTTTTATTCGCAATACCGCTCAGCTGGCAACAGGAAGAGGAGAACAATTACAACCGATTCACCTGAAGCTCTCCGGGTACCATCTCATCGTTGTAAAGCCCTCAATTCATGTTAATACGCGTCAGGCCTATTCAGGAGTACACATCAGTGGTGACCGGGGAAAGCTGGAGGAGCAGCTTTTGCTACCGGTGACGGAATGGAAAGCGCACATAAAAAATGACTTCGAGGAACACCTGTTCGTGTTATATCCTGAACTTTCAGAAATAAAGACAAAATTATATGAAGCAGGTGCTGTTTATGCCAGTATGTCCGGTAGCGGATCTGCTGTATTCGGAATTTTTGAAACGGTTCCGCAACACTTCAATACAGAAGGATGTATTGTGTTTCAATCAAGTTTCTAAAGGAAAATAAAACCCGTTAAGTTAGCCACAGTACGTACAATAACTGTATTCTCCCCTGTCTTTGTGCTCAAAGGGGATATCGACATCGTATAATTCTTCAAAGAGTTCCTGTAACCACTCCGGAAATTTTTCCATCATCTCCGGCACCGTTTTGTCGAGTAAGTCCATTGTACACAATCCGTTTTTCAACCGGATCATTGAAAAGATTCCGGCAGTATCCGGATAGGTATTCGTATCCCGGTAATAGATGTAGCAATACATCAGCAACTGCATAATGTGTTTGACATCTAGGTTGAGTTTTAACTCCGAGTTTTTGGTCCGGTTGGTTTCCTGTTTTAAACGCACATCCTCGTCTTTGCAGCTTCCCGTTTTGTAATCTACCAGTCGAATTTTACCATTTACCTCATCCACCCGGTCGATGGTTCCGTTCAATCGGATGTTTTTTTCCTGTCCGTGAATGGTGAACCCGATCGGAACTTTTATATTTTTTTCCAGGCTGTGAATGATTACTGTATTAGGTGCCGCAATAAATGTTCGTTCTTCTTTCAAAAACTGACGGGCCATGTCAACTGCCATTTTATAGGACAGGTAATTTTTTCCAAATGAAAACGCATCCTGATCTCCGTTGAAATAAGCCGTAAATAATTCACGGATAATCGGCTCAATTTTGACCAGCATTTCATCGATATCTGAAACACGAAGCGGCAATCCTCCTCCCGGATTTAATTCTCCTTCTTTTGTGTATTTCGCATGTTTGGTATACAACGCCTCAAACGCAGCATGAAGAATTGTTCCAAACGTACTGGATTCCAGTTCTTCTTCAACAACATCTTCCTCTCCAAACTCCAGTACATACCGATAATAAAAATCAAGTGGGCATTTGTGGTATTTGTTCAACGCTGAGAATGATGCAGAACGCTCAAAAAGTTCATCCATCTTTGCCAGAATCTGTGGATCTTTTTGTACAGAACGAAGATCAACGTGGCGGTCTTCCTCCATCGGGATATTGTAATAACTGAACTCCCAGCTAATCTTCGGATTTCTTCGCACCAATTCTTTTTCAATCTGCTGCAGGTAACGGCTTCGCTCATTGCTTCCGATCGATTCTTTTGTTCCTGAATAGGTGACAAGTAAATGGTCGCACGCATGTAGTAACCGGTAAAAATGATGTGCAAACAATCCTTGTTTATCGCGCGGAACGGGCAAGCCGGAATAGCGCCGCAAATCCATCGGGAACATCGATTGGATCGGGTTTGTCGGAGGCATCATTCCTTCATTTAACCCCAGGCAAATAATGTGTTTGAAATCCAGTAGTCGGGTCTCCAATACTCCCATCACCTGCAATCCGTCCACGGGGTTTCCATGGTAGGCGATTCCCTTATTACTCCAATGCTGGGTAAACAATCCTCTGAAGCTGCGAAGACTCATCTCCGGCAATCCTTCGGAAACAATATTTTGAAACTCAATCAACGCATTGTCAAATGAATGAATCAAGGCCCTTTCAAACTGATTTTCTTCTGAAAATTCACTGAACAAGATTCTATTAAGTGAACGAATCTGGTGCATGGCGATTTTCCAATTTCTTTTCCAGTTAACACCTGCTATTTCAATAATTTTCTCTAACTTTTTACCCAGAAGAATCTGTTTAGGGGCAATGAAAATCCAGTTTTTCTGAATGATTGTTTCTTCCAGTTTCTGCAACAATTCTTTTTCATCCGCATTCAGACATGCAATAAAAAACGGGTGATTGAGCATTCGTTTCAAATCATTGTGATAATAGGCAGAAGAATTAAACCTGTTTTTGGTTTCCTGTATCGAAAAAAGGATATCCACCCAATTCTTAACAGCTGTTCCTTTCATCGGCATTCCCAGGGTGACATTCGTCTTCCCTACCTTTTTCGGAATATTTTTCAGAAACGGTCCGATCAATGATTCATCCGCGAGCAAAACCAATGTCTGTGCAATTTCATGTTCAGGCAACTCCAGTAATCGCGAAGAGGCGACTTTCACCTGTCCTGTCAGCTGTGCACATTCCACAACCTCTATCCGCATTTCTTTTTCCAGCAAACGATTTTCCACAACGGGAAGTTCTTTTACGCCCAGCCCTTTGATTTGTTTTCGAATAAATTCTCCCGCCTCATGATTTTTATCATTCAGGTAAAAGGCATCTGCATCAACCAGCACATGTCCTCGTCCCATCTGGTGTAATTGCTTCACGATGCTCATCTCTGCCTGTGAGAACGCATTAAACCCGGCGAAGAGAAAGTGTGCATTTTTATTCTCCCGGAACAAAACCGCAATATTTCCTGCGAGTTCTTTATAAGCCGCTCCCATATATGTCGCTCCGTTTTTCCCCAGGCTTTCATTGAGTTCTTTGTAATAGAAGGGTAACCGGTCCCAGAATTCAAGGAATCGTTTTCGCGCATCGGATAGTTTGTAATCTTCTTCCGCATCAATCCGCCAGTATTCCAATTCTTTGATGTTGTGGAGGTCTTTGAAAATAGTAGCTGCCTCGATCAGGTATCGGTCCAGTTCGTCAAAATCGGATAATAAGATCGCTCCCCATTCCAGGAATTCATCGAATGAACGGTCTTCGTCTTTCTGAGCCGTTTTCAATTGCACGTCAAACAGCCTGACCAATGCTCTTGTCTTGTCAATGACCGTTTTTTCCGTATGTTGACGAATCCATGTATCCATGGTAATCATCGCCGGAGCGGCAACAGGTTTTCGGTATTTATCAAAAATAGAAGCAGCCACATACTTCTTCGCTCGTTCGGACGGAAGTACAATCGTCAGGTTCTTATGATCCAGCTGATTGCTGTAGATGTAGTCTGCTATTTTATCCGTAAATGTGATCATTTTCGACTCAGGAAGGTCCAATAAGTGGACCGGTTCAATGTATGTGTTGGAATTTCAGGATAGTATTCCTGGAACATCGCCGGGAATTTCAATTTCTTTTTCTTTTCCCAGGTTGATTTGTATGCAATTTTATGTCCCTCGTTTTCCTCAATAAGATCAATGCTTTGTTTGGTATGTGTCCGCCAGAACCAGTAGGTTGTCTGTTTATTATTGACAGCATTCCACTTCACCCGTTCTGAGATCAGCCAGTTTTTCCACAATGCGTCCAGGTCCATCCGGATAGCAGGGGGATTGAAATTATTGATGAGCATATTGCGCAACCCCGTGTCTACGAAATAGATCAACTGACTTTTTTTCAATTCATATCGTTTGTCTGTAGAGTAAGAGGGAATACGGATCAACACATACGCTTTTTCCAGCAGCAGGACATACCGCTCAACTGTTTCATTGTCCAGGTCGCATCGTTCTGCCACTTCATTGTATGAAACAGGTTCTCCGATCAGGAATGACAACGTTTGCAATACCCGTGTCAACTGTTTCTTTTTATTGATCCGGTCGGTTACCCCGAGGTCCGTAATCAACACTGTATCGAGCAGGTGCGACAAAATTTCTTCTGCTACTTCCGGTGTCAAAACAACTGCCGGGTAATTTCCGTAAATCAATCGTTGCTCCAACATTTTTTCTTCTTCGGGAAGACCAAAATGAGACGCCAGCTCATAAAAAGAAGGCGGATAAATCCGAACGTGTAGTTTCTGAGTGTCCAGTACTTCTTTTAACAATTCGTCCATCATCGGTTCGAAAGAACAGTTCAGCAAAATACTTGACGAAATGGTATCTGACAAAACAAGTTCAATGATCTGCTGCAAATTGCTCAGGTATTGCGCTTCATGAATAACGACCAACGGATATGCTGAAAAGGAAGCAGACAAATCCGTTTCCGTAGATTCCTCAATTGCCTGGCGTTCTTTCTTATTCCCCGCATTAATTTGCAGGGTGTTCGTATTCAATTCTGCAAGCACCTCCTGGATAATCTCTTCTTTTCCTGCCAGCCGCGGACCGGAAATCAGTAATATTTTGCTCGTTTGTAATTGTTGGATGATCTGCTGTTGCTGTATTCTTTTCATGTGTTTTCGGAAGAATAACTCTTATTTTTTGTTTCAGCCACGAATATAATTAATCCGTTAAAAAGATCGGATATTCATCCCGTTTTTTCCAATCTTGCCGCCTATCGTTTTGAAATCATATTGAACACTGCCGGAAAAACGTCTTTTTTATTATTTTTGAGCCTGTTAAAATTCGAATAAATGATAAAATACAACCCCAAATCCTGGGTCACAATGATCTTCGCCCTGCACAAAAGCGACACCCTGCGCATCTTGTGGAAAGAATTGATATACATCGCATTGTTGAGTACCGGAATTGCATGGGTTGAAATCACTTATTTTCCAGAAAACCGGGTGCTGACAAACCTGAACATTGTGTATTCCCTGGTCGGATTTGTTATTTCTCTCTTACTCGTATTCCGAACCAATACCGCTTATGACCGTTGGTGGGAAGGACGAAAGAAATGGGGAGAATTGGTCAATGATTCCCGTAACCTGGCGGTAAAAATCAAGACACTGAACCTTAGTCGGGAAGACCAACTGTTCTTTTCACGCATGATCTCCAATTTTGCAGTTGCATCCAAAGATCATCTGAAAAAAGAGGCGATTCTAAATAACCTAAATCTCACAACGGAAGAAATCGCGCGACTCAACCAGGAAGAACACATTCCTGTCAGTATTGTTGAATTGATGTACGAACGACTGAACCAATTGAAAAAAGCAGGGGTTATCCAATGGGAAGAGTACCTGGTACTGGACAAAAATCTGAATGGGTTCATTGACATGATCGGAGCCTGCGAGCGAATCCGCAATACCCCCATCCCCTATTCGTACAGTTTATTCATTAAGAAATTTATTTTCATCTATACCGGCACCCTGCCGATTGCATTTGTCGGGTTGTTGGGGTATTTCTCTGTCGCGGTAACAGTCCTTGTTTTCTATGTACTTGTCAGTATGGAAATCCTGGCGGAAGAAATTGAAGATCCGTTCGGATTGGACGATAATGACCTGCCGACAGATGAATTGTCGGAACGCATCAAATCCAATATTTCAAAAATTCTACGATAATTCGCGGCATCAAAACTTATAAGGCAATTGCTCCTTGTATAAATACCGTTTTTGAATGGACTCCAACGGGCGGTAAAGGTAGTAAACAAAATTATCGTGAACGGCGACTTTATCTACCCATTGATACTCCAGCTGAATGCGCTCTTTGATTTCTCCTGTATTGGTATCAATCAAACCGATGTACGTCAACCCGGATTTCTCAAACCGTGCGTAAATCTGCCCTGTCACCGGATCCTGGATCAGGTCTTTTTTCCAGCCGGTAGATTTCGGTTGATAATGATGAAAAATGGCCACCGAGTCCAACGGATTTCCCAAATGATCGTATTTTAACAACTTGTCTTTGTAATAATCAAATACAAACAGTGTATCGTTCCGGTGAAACATGGGGGCATATAATTCTTTATAATAAATGGAACGGGTGAAATAGTTCGCTCCAACCCAGATTTCGGCATCAATTCCAGTCTCCAGTTCTTTTTGTTTCGCCCAGAGTTTTACGCGTACATCCGCCCATTTATACTCTGCACGATACAACTCCATCATCAGCTGGTCTTCTACACTTACGATTTTCAAATAGGCCGAATCCAGCTGATCAAAACTGAAGTAGTCAAACGCAGGGTAATCCGGGTTAAAGTTAGAAAAATACACCGTTGACTCGTTGGTATCAACAATCGGCATCACATACCTGGTAAAGTATTCTTTCGATAAATTGGCGAGTTTAACGCGCCCTTCATCAACATAAACACCAAACACGTTTTCCTCGCAGACAATGTGTGCATTTCCCCGGAAATCGCGCTTCAATTCCTTTGCTACTCCCGGAACCTGGAAGGAGTTGACAACATCCTGTCCGTTGTACACCAACAATTCACTTCCCTTCGTCAGGCGTTTCGGGTAGGCCAACAAAACAAAAGTTCCGTCTTTCTGAATTTCAAAATCGGCAACGCTCAAACGCTGCGAACCATAGACGGTATATGGCGTTCCGACCGGTTTAATGACCACATCCCCCAGGTTGGTAAATTTTTCTGCTGTCAGAAATACTTCCAGTTTCAATGTATCTCCGGAAGAAGGAATTGAAATATCTTTGCAAGACGACTGGTAAATCGGGTGAGAATAACTGGTTTTTACCAACACTCCTTTTTGGGCATAGAACCCGATGCTCCCTTTTTGGGTAGATGTAAGAATACGCATCCGGTCACTTCCGTTCAACACCGTCACATTCACATTCGGGACAACATCCCCTGTCTTTTTATCCAGTAGTTGAATGGATACATACAACGAATCCTGTGCCTTAAGCGGCTGAATCAGGAGAACAAAAAGAAAAAAGAAGATGACTTTCATAGTACTGTTTTCAATACAGATGCAAAAGTCGGTATTTTTCCATAAAAACGGCTCTATCGTATAACAACGTTCTGATTTCTGTTACGTTATCATTTGTTAACAATCCCACTTCATTCCGGTGAAAGGAATTCATTCTTTTTCATTATATTTGAAAATGACATGGAGAAAATACCTGCCTGTTTTCTTGTGTCAGATCAATACCACTTGCAATATAACGACGTATATGAATCTTGAAGAAATTAATAAAATAGAATTGAAATACCTTCAGTTCAAAGACTATCTGGAAATTAAAAACACAATGATCGCGGCTTATCCGTCGCTGCAAAATGCTTACTGGGAAGAAAATCAAATAAAATCACTGCTGAAAAAGTTTCCGGAAGGTCAGGTGGTGATTAAAGTCAACGGAAAAATTGCAGGATGTGCATTAGCGATCATTGTAACGCATGACGATTTTAATAAAAACCATACCTATAAAGAAATCACAGCTGACTATACATTTGATTCACATACTTCCGACGGCGACACGCTCTATGGAATTGACATTTTCATCAACCCGGAATACCGTGGATTACGTCTGGGGAGAAGGCTTTATGATTACCGAAAAGAATTGTGTGAAAAACTAAATCTGAAAGGAATCACATTTGGCGGACGTATTCCGAACTACCACAAATATGCCGATAAATTCAGCCCCAAGCAATACATTGAGAAAGTACGCAGGAAAGAAATCTACGATCCGGTACTCAATTTTCAATTGTCCAATGATTTCCACCCGACCCGAATTCTCAAAGGTTACCTGGAAGGTGATGAAGCATCGAATGAATTTGCGGTTCTGCTGGAATGGCATAACATTTACTATGAAAAGCCGGTCAAGAAGGCCTCCACACAGAAGACCGTTGTACGCCTGGGATTAATTCAGTGGCAAATGCGCCCGTACAACGATCTGCAATCCTTGATTCAACAGGCAGAGTATTTCATCGATGCCGTATCCGGATACCGGTGTGACTTCGCATTGTTTCCGGAGTTTTTCAATGCCCCGCTGATGGCACAAAACAACCACCTTCCGGAAGCGGAAGCCATTCGGGAGCTTGCCAAACATACAGAAGAAATTATCAAAACCTTCTCCGGTTTTTCCATTTCTTACAACATCAACATCATTTCCGGAAGTATGCCTGAAATCAGGCATGGGAAACTGTACAATGTCGGATACCTGTGTAAACGCGACGGGACTGTTGAACGGTATGAAAAACTGCACGTCACTCCTGACGAAGAAAAAATCTGGGGAATGCAGGGAGGAAATAAATTTAAGGTCTTCGATACCGATTGTGGGAAAATCGGCATCCTGATTTGCTACGATTCTGAATTTCCTGAGTTAAGCAGGATGCTGGCGGATGAAGGAATGGACATTTTATTTGTTCCCTTCCTCACAGATACACAAAACGGATATTCCCGCGTCCGGCATTGTGCACAGGCAAGGGCAATTGAAAATGAATGTTACGTGGCAATTGCAGGAAGCGTGGGCAACCTTCCGAATGTACACAACATGGACATTCAGTTTGCCCAATCAATGGTTTTCACTCCATGTGACTTCGCATTTCCGACCAATGGAATCAAAGCGGAAGCAACACCCAACACAGAAATGATCCTTATTGCTGATGTTGATCTGGGATTGCTCCGGGAATTACATGAATTCGGGAGCGTCCGAAATCTCAAGGACAGAAGAAAAGATTTATTTGAACTCAAAAGAAAATAAGAGTCGGGTTGATCCTGCAAATTGATTTAAACACAGATCATTGTTAGTAACAATCACCCGGAATTGATTTTCAAACCGGTTCTATCTGTACTTTTAAACGGATATTTTACACACATGAACGTACATTTTATTGCCATCGGAGGAAGCGCTATGCACAATCTGGCGATCGCACTGAAACGAAAAGGTTATAACGTCAGCGGATCGGATGATGAAATTTTTGAACCCTCCCGCTCACGCCTTGAACGCGAGGGGATTTTACCGGCTAAGATCGGCTGGGATGAGAACAACATTCACTCACAACTGGACGCCGTAATCCTGGGAATGCATGCCCGGGCAGATAATCCGGAGCTGTTGAAAGCAAAGGAACTGGGGTTGAAATTGTTTTCCTATCCGGAATACCTGTATGAACAAAGTAAGCATAAAAAGCGGATTGTTGTCGGAGGGAGCCACGGGAAAACAACCATTACCTCTATGATTCTTCATGTCACCAACCAGTTAGGCATCAACATTGATTATATGGTAGGCGCACAACTGGAAGGGTATGACTGCATGGTTAAACTAAGTGACAACGCACCGATGATGTTGCTCGAAGGAGATGAATACCTCAGTTCCCCGATCGACCGGCGGCCTAAATTTCACCTGTACCATCCCGATGTCGCGATTCTGAGTGGAATTGCATGGGACCACATCAATGTATTCCCAACATTTGAGAACTATGTGGAACAATTCGATGTATTTTGCTCACTGGTCAACGACTGCCTTGTATACAACCAGGAAGATGAGGAAGTAAAAAAATTGGGAGAAAAGTACGCCTCCCGGATCACAACGATTCCATACCCGACTCCGGTTTACAAAGTCAATCAAAAAGGAACACTGTTGTCATTTGAAGGAAAAGAGTATCAACTACAGATTTTCGGTCAGCACAACATGCAAAACCTCATGGGAGCAATGTATGTGGGAATTCAGATGGGAATTGCTGCTCACGATTTTTTAACAGCTATTGAGTCGTTCACGGGGGCCGGAAAACGATTACAGAAAATCAGGGAAACCGATTCATTTGTAATGTTTAAGGACTTTGCGCATTCCCCCTCCAAACTGAAAGCGACGACGAAAGCTGTGAAAGATCAATATCCGGACAGAACGGTTGTTGCATGTATGGAACTCCATACCTTTTCATCCTTGAAGAAAGAGTTTCTCCCGCATTACAAAGATGCCATGAAAGCAGCAGATGAAGCGGTTGTTTATTTCAATCATGAAGTTGTACAGCATAAAAAACTGGAACCGATTACCGAGCAACAAGTCTTCGAAGGGTTTAACGGAGGAGTAAAGGTGATGACAAAAACGGAAGATGTATTGCAGTTTATCAGGGGTAAAGACTGGAATAACAAAGTGTTGCTGCTGATGTCTTCCGGGAATTTTGACGGGATCGATTACGACCTCCTGGCAGAGGAAATTACAAAAAGTTAACACGATAGCTGTGAAATTACGTTAAAAATCCGTTAACTTTACATGCGAAAACGGCCAGTAGAATAAAATAAAAGCGACTAAAAACGAACGGATTGTTACGGTATATCTTCATATTTGTATTATTGGGTGCATTGTTTGCACACTCCCGTTCTACGTATTTTTTCGGGATCAGCGAGGCTGATTTAATGGAAGGAATTCGTTTGGAAACGGTCATGCTCAATGATGCTGAACGTTCGCGGCTGGTTCCGGTAGCGATTTACACCAGCTATGCTGATAGTGCCAAGCAAAATTTACCAGTCATTTTATTCAATCACGGTTATGGAAAAAACCAGGGAGACAGTTACCTGACGTATTCGTATCTCAATGAATTTCTGGCATCAAAAGGATATTGCGTTATCAGTATCCAGCACGAGGTAAAAACAGATGAAAAACTTCCGATGGAAGGGAATTTACAGGAATTGAGAAAACCGATCTGGGACAGAGGAGTTGAAAACATGCGGTTTGTTATCCGGGAACTGGATTCATTACGTCCGCAATTCAATTTTAAGAAGCTGACATTGATCGGTCACTCCAATGGCGGCGACATTGCTGCCAATTATGTTTTTTCATACCCGGATTCCATTAAAAAGCTCATTACACTGGACAATTTGCGGATGCCGCTTCCCAAATTCAATTCTGTTTCGGTGATGTCCCTGCGCGCTTCCGATACAGAAGCCGACCCGGGAGTATTGCCCAACAGTGAAGATCAAAAGAAGTACAAAATGAAAATCGTTTACCTGGCCAATACCAATCACGGTGACATGAACGATAAAGCGACCGATGAACAAAAAGCGGAAATCAACCGGGAAATTGACTATTTTCTAACGGCCAGACAATGATCTGTTTTATCATTCGATTTTAACATTCAGCCGAAACGGTCCGGCTGAAAAAGGCCTGACTAACATCTGTAAAACCATGCTGTTACCCGTATAAACACGGGGTTTTCTCCTTACTTTATCAACAAAACAGCACTTTTTTCAACAAAACCCCACTTTTTTAGCCGGAATCTGTTGGTAGTAAAGGATATTGAATATATTTGCTTTGGTTAAAATTTAGTAATAACATAAAAACTATTATCTATGAGTAAGTCTAGATTTATTGATTCAATTGCTGCTGACGCAGGAATTTCTAAGGCTGCAGCAAAAAAAGCATTGGATTCTTTCTTATCTAATGTTGCTACAGATTTGAAAAAAGGCGACAGAGTTTCTTTGGTAGGTTTCGGTTCTTTCTCAGTTTCTAAAAGAGCTGCAAGAACAGGACGCAACCCACAAACTGGTAAAGAAATTAAAATTGCTGCGAAAAACGTAGTACGTTTCAAGGCAGGTGCAGAACTTTCTGGAAACGTAAACTAATTAACGTTTTCAAACAACATGAGAAGGGAATCAGACTGATTCCCTTTTTTTGTGCACTACTTCTACATTCGGGGTGACTGATTTTGTGTTGAATTCACTATATTTGCACCCTAAAAATTTACTATGAGCGATTTATTGCAAAAATTAGAAGCAATTCACTACAGATTTGTTGAAGTTGGTAAAATGATTGTCGATCCGGACATCATTGCCGATATGGATCGCTATGTTAAGCTGAATAAAGAATACAAGGACCTGGAAGAAATCGACCAGACATACCATACCTATAAAAATTTACTCGGAAACATTCGCTCTTCCCGTGAATTGCTGGAAGTAGAAACAGACCCTGAAATGCGGGAAATGGCCAAACTGGAAATCGAAGAACTGGAATCCAGAAAACCGGAGATGGAAGAAGAAATAAAGTTCATGCTCATCCCCAAAGATCCGGAAGACGATAAGAACGCCATCATGGAATTACGTGCAGGAACAGGTGGTGATGAAGCGTGCATCTTTGTGGAAGACTGTTTCCGTATGTATACCATGTTTTTCAAGGAAGCGGGGCTTCAATATGAAGTCATTAACTCGTCCGAAGGAACCATAAAAGGATACAAAGAAATCTCAATGAGTGTGACCGGTGCCGGTGTTTACGGAACCTTGAAGTTTGAATCAGGTGTTCACCGCGTTCAACGTGTTCCTGAAACGGAATCACAAGGACGCGTTCACACTTCGGCCATTACAGTGGCGGTTCTGCCGGAAGCGGAAGAAGTGGATTTTGAACTGAACATGAGCGATGTCCGTAAAGATACATTCAGAGCATCCGGAGCAGGTGGTCAGCACGTCAATAAAACGGAATCTGCTATTCGTCTGACGCACATTCCGACCGGAGTCGTAGCTGAATGTCAGGACGGCCGTTCGCAGCACAAGAACCTGGAAAAGGCAATTTCCATGCTCCGTTCCCGCTTGTATCAGATTGAGTTGGACAGGGTGCAGAGTGAGCGTGCAGAGCAGCGAAAAACATTGGTATCGACAGGAGACCGTTCCGCTAAAATCAGAACGTACAATTATCCACAGGGAAGAATTACAGATCACCGCATCAATAAAACGATTTATAATTTGTCTGCTTTTATGAACGGTGACATCCAGGAAATGATTGACTCACTGAAACTGGCGGAAAATGCTGAAAAACTAAAAGGACAGGAAGGATTTTAGAAGGGAAATCATCAAGTATCAATTGAATAATGATCAAGTGGTGAATCTTCAATAATTAAAAGATTGATTATAAACGCATTACTTGCTTTCTATCAAAATATCATGAGATCATAACGTCATACCGTCACCCACTGGTTTCCTAATACGCCCGTTCGTTGATTCCTTCTTTCCAGTTAATGAATGCTTTATTGACAACTTTATTTCCTCCCGGAGTCGGATAATTACCGGTAAAATACCAGTCTCCCAGGTTATCCGGACATGCTTTGTGTAAGTTCTCAACGGATTGATAAACAATGGATACTTCCGCGTTGATGTCCTCCGGAGTGAGCATTTGCGCGATCTTTGCTGAGATCTGTTCATCGGTAAACGGTGCGTAGATCTCTTTCACATAGTTTTTAATCTGTTCTTTCGGATACTGGATCTGTTCTTTACACTTTCTGTAGACGTCTTCAATCACCTGCCCTCTCCCCGACTCTTTCAACAACTCAATGGCTGCTTCAAATGCGATAAAATCACCCATTTTTGCCATATCAATCCCATAACAATCCGGGTAGCGGATTTGCGGAGCAGAAGAAACAACAACGATGCGTTTCGGATCCAATCGATCCAGAATGCGGAAAATAGACTGCTTGAGGGTCGTTCCACGTACAATGCTGTCATCAATCACCACCAGGTTATCTTTTCCGCGAATCACACTTCCGTAAGTGATGTCATAGGAAGACGCAACCAGGTCATCCCGCGACTCATCCTGGGAAATAAAGGTGCGCACTTTTGCATCTTTGATCGCAATTTTCTCAATCCGGGCCCGCTGAAATAAGATTTTTTCCAGTTGTTCCTTTGTGATCGCTGTTCCCAACTCCAGCACCTGCTGTAATTTCTGCTGATTGAGATAATCTTCCAATCCTTTGATCATCCCGTAGAAGGATGTTTCAGCTGTATTGGGTATAAATGAGAATACCGAATTGTCCAGGTCGTGATTCACTGCATCCAATACCTGTGGCACGACATATCTTCCCAGGTTTTTGCGCTCTTCATAGATCGACGCATCATTTCCTCTGGAGAAGTAAATACGCTCAAACGAACATTTTTTCGGTTCTTTCGGCTCGTTGATCAATGTCTCAGAAACACTTCCGTTCTTACGAATGATCAACGCGTGTCCGGGTGTCAATTCTTTGATTTGTTCACGTTTCAGTTTAAATGTCGTCTGAATCACAGGACGCTCGGATGCTACGATACAAATTTCATCGTCTTCATACCAATAAGCGGGGCGAATACCATTCGGATCTCTCAGTACAAACGCATCTCCGTGTCCGAACAAACCGGCCATTGCGTATCCTCCGTCCCAATCGGCGGAAGCACGTTTCAAAATGCGTTCAATATTGAGTGTATCAATAATCTTATGTGTAATTTCAGGATTAACATATCCTTTTGCTTTCAGCTCGTAATACAATTCATCGTTTTCTTCATCCAGGAAATGCCCAATCTTCTCCAGAACTGTTACTGTATCTGATTTTTCCTTCGGGTGCTGTCCGATGGAAGTCAATACGTCAAATAATTCATCAACGTTGGTCAGGTTAAAATTTCCGGCTACGACAAGGTTTCTCGTAATCCAGTTATTCTGGCGCAGGAAAGGGTGACAACTTTCGATTGAATTGCGTCCGAATGTTCCGTATCGCAGGTGTCCCAGGAATAATTCTCCTGTAAAACCCGCATTTTTTTTCAGATAGTCGACGTCTTTTAACAGTGCCGGGTTTTCTTTACCAATCTCCGCAAAGCGACTGTTGATGTGACTGAAAATATCCTGAATCGGCTTGCTATCAATGGAGCGGTAACGTGAAATGTATCGCTCTCCCGGATTCATATCCAATTTGATATTGGCTAACCCGGCTCCATCCTGTCCACGGTTGATCTGCTTTTCCATGAGCAGGTTCATTTTATTCAATCCATAAAATGCTGTTCCGTATTTGTCCAGATAAAATTGAAGGGGCTTTTTCAGCCTTAAAAGTGCAATTCCACACTCGTGTTTGATAGCATCGCTCATCGTTATTCGGAAACTAAATTGAGGTGCAAATTTACGGATTTTAATTTAACCGTTTTAGGAAATAACAAAAAGTTTAAAAATGATACTCTAAAAAACGGAACGCATTCCATTAAAGTGTTCAAACACACATCTTCCCGGATATTATCCGTCAATTACTCAGCTCTATGGCTTCACAACGTATTGACCACAGACGAACACGGATACAAAAACAATATGGTACAGATAAACAAAAAACACTCAAAATAGGTTGAAATGTCTACTCTATTCTCTCAAAGTAGTGAAAAATTTTGCATTTGAAATCTGTGAGATTAACGACAGTATGTTCAATATACCTAATCTGTAAATCCGTGGTTGAACAAATCACATAACTTATTTATTGATTCCACGCATATGAATGCTACTGGTGAAAATGGCAACAAACATCACAGCCAGTTGTTTTTGGGGACTCAACGAAGCAAGATTACCTGAGATTTCCCAGTAATCCCAGTCTTCGGAAGTATACGTTCTGATTTTCCCGGAAGCATCTCCCGAATATTCCCAGTAGTCCCAATCCTCTGAAGTATACGTTCTCATTTTTAATGAAGTTCCTGATCCGGTAATCTCCCAATAGTCCCAATCTTCGGAAGTATAGGTTCTGATTTTGATCGCTCCCCCATCCAGTTCCCAGTAATCCCAGTCTTCAGAAGTGTACGTTCTGATTTTTCCGGAAACTCCGGCATAGGTATATTCCCAATAATCCCAATCTTCAGAAGTATAGGTTTTGATTTTTCCCGAATTACTTCCACAATTCACTTCCCAATGGTCCCAGTCTTCGGAGGTATAAGTTCTGATTTTCCCCGATTGTGCGATTCCGTTCACAACCAATCCCAGGGTAACAATCAGTAAAAGAGCAATTTTCTTCATTTTCATATCAATCTATTGGTCGAAATTATTAAAATTAATTCGAACTATACGTATAGCCGGAAAAATAGCCGTTGAAAGCACTCCTGCCTGAATGAAAATTTTCAGTTACTTTTTTCAGAAAAGAACCATCAACCGGAAAAAAAGTAACTTTGTAAATGCTCTATCCGAAAATTACGCTCCGAAACAATCACATTATTTTGTCGGGAATCCTGATTATTGCGGGCATTCTTCGGTTTTATAATTTTTTTGAGTTACAATTTTTTCACGATGAATACAGTGCCATCGTCAGAACAGCCTATTCCAACACAGACGATTTAATCACACACGGAGTTCTCCCCGATTTTCACCCGGCTGGAGTACAACTATTCCTGTTCTATTGGGTACACTTATTCGGGACTGCCACCTGGGTTGTTAAGTTTCCGTTTGTACTGATGAGCATTGCAAGCGTTTACCTGGTTTATCGCGTCGTAAAACAATGGTCCAGCGAAACAGCGGGCTTGGTTTCAGCCGCATTTCTGGCTACCACTCAATATACTGTTCTCTACGGTGTTTATGCCCGTCCTTACGCTTCCGGGTTGTTTTTCACCTTGTTACTGGTACTGGCAGTCACCAATTTCATTCAACGTCCGGAGCGACGGTTTTGGTGGAACTGGATTTTATTCGTTCTGGCAGGAACTGCCTGCGCCTACAATCATTATGTGAATATGCTGATCGCAGGTGTCATCGGAATTTCTGTTCTTCCCCTTATCCCGCGAACGTTTATTCTAAAGTACATCATAGCGGGAGTTACAATCGGACTACTCTACATCCCCCATCTTCCCATCCTGTTCTTTCACATGAGTAAGGGAGGTGTCGGAGGTGGTGACGGGTGGTTACTTCCACCCGATCCTGGCTTTATCATAGATTACCTGGCATACCTGGGACATTACTCCCGGTGGTCAATCGCTTTGATTTTTTTCATTCTTTTTTTGGGCTGGTACGGGGGGCGTTCCGTACCAGGAGAATCGACTGTTAACAAGTCGAAATACCGGTTTTATTTCTTGCTATGCTGGTTTATTACGCCGTTTTTGATCTGTTATTTTTATTCGGTGTACAAAAATCCGATTCTTCAGTTTTCCGTGCTTATTTTCACACATTTCACGATTTACTTATTTCTGTTTGGCTGGCTGAAACAACTAAAACCTGTTTACAATGCAATACTTGTTGCAGCGATCGTACTAACCAATACGTTGACACTGATTTATGTCAGAAAACATTACCAGGTCAATTACCAGGTCGGGTATACTTCCGCATTGGATGAACTGGAAGTTGTACGAAAAAAATACCCGGAGATTCCCGCGTTGATTGCCACTGATTTTCGTTTTTCAGATTTTGATCAGCAACACCGAACGTACCCGGTGCCATTTGATAAATATACATTTACAGACAATGCACAGCTCCTTCACTACCTGGATTCTGTTTCACAAAAAAGTGATCGGTTATACTGCGTACTGTCATTTGACAATCCACCGGAAATAGTTCCGTTGATTCAACATTATTTCCCGGTCATCGAACAGCAACAAACCAATCAGGTGAACGTCATTTATGTTTTTTCAAAAAAAGGAAAAAGAAGTCACACCCCTGTCATTCATCACTGGGAACCTTCCCGTCTGCCAAAAAGCTGGATAAATACCGATGAGAAAAACAGGACAACCATAGATAATCACTGGTACTACAGGATGGATTCAATCACCGAATGGGGGCCCGAAATTGTGTTCGACCTGAAAGACATTACCGCTGCTCCTCACAACATTATTGATATCGAAGTCACGACAAAGGGATTAGTCCCGGGAAAAGAAGTAATCATTACGGCAATGGTTACCGACAACGACTCTACATTGATGTGGACAGGAGGAAGCACCTATATTCCGGATGCGAACAGTGACCGGGGAAAAATCTTTCACTCCATGACGGTTTCTAAACTGGATTACATCCGAAACAATCAACTTAAAATCATGATCTGGAACAAAGCTAAAACTCCATTTTACATTGAAGATGTACTCATTCGTCTGCGAGAAGGAAATCCATACAAATATGCCGTCTCAGGTCCTGTTTATCCGACGGTTATTTCAACGCTAACAGGTCTTCAACACCGATAAACCGCTCTACGGTAAATCCTTCGGCATACTCGACCCCGATCGGGCGTCCCATGTTGGACATTCTTCCCTTGATGAAGTCAAAAAATTCCTTTCCGGAAATCGGTGTCTTCGGTGCATCGGTATTCGGATCGTAAAATTGCGTACGGAATGCCTTAAGAACCTCCATTTTTTGTTCGGCAAATGGTGTAACATCTACTACAAAGTCAGGTTCAATATAGCGATCCTGAATGTAATGGTACACTGCTTTCGGGCGGTAAGCCTGTTGCTGTTCTCCATCCAGTTCTGTACGGATTTTTTCCAATCCGGCAAAAAAGCAGGCATCTGAAACGAGTTTGGAAGCTCTTCCGTGATCCGGATGACGGTCTGTAATCGAATTTGCCAGGACGATTTCAGGTCTGCACTTTCTGATTTCCCGGATAATCGCCAAACGGTTTTCCGCATTGTCTTCAAAGAATCCGTCCGCCATTTTTAAATTGGTACGGTAATGCAATCCCATCAGCCTGGAAGCTTCTGCAGCTTCCGCATATCTTGTTTCAATGGTCCCCCTCGTTCCCAACTCCCCCTGTGTAAGGTCTACAATTCCAACTGTTTTTCCGTTTTGAATGTGTTTTATCAGCGTTCCGGATGCTGAGATCTCTATATCGTCGGGATGTGCTGCAAATGCAAGAATATCTAATTTCATAACCTCGTTTTTCCCTACAAAAGTACGAAATACAATGCACTTTTTATTCAATCATACAATCGATAATTATTATACCTTTACCATCAAATACAAAACCATGCAGCGAGTTGTTGTTGTCGATTATGGAATGGGAAATTTATTTTCCGTTATCAAAAAACTCAAACGGATCGGAGCAGATGCTGTTGTTTCCGATTCATTAACAGCCCTTGAGACAGCTGACAAGATTCTCTTGCCCGGAGTAGGCCATTTCGGGAAAGCCATGGAAAACCTTGCTCAACGCGGTTTGATCGATGTATTAAACAAAAAAGTACTGGTAGACAAAACCCCGGTATTGGGCATTTGCCTGGGAATGCAACTGATGTGCACGGAAAGCGAAGAAGGCAACTACAAAGGATTAAACTGGGTGGATGCTTCGGTCAAACGGTTCCGGGTAAACGATTCATTGCGCTTCAAAGTTCCGCACACCGGATGGAACCAGGTATCTGTAGAAAAAGAAAGCCCGATCATGGAGGGAATTTCAACAGGAGAAGAGTTTTATTTCGTACACAGCTACCATGTCATCTGCAACAACCGCAACAACATTCTGAACACAACTCATTTTGAAGAGACATTTACTTCCGCATTTCAACACGAGAACATTTTCGGCGTGCAATACCACCCGGAAAAAAGCTATGAAGCAGGAGAAACACTGATGCGGAATTTTATCGGGTTATAGTAGCGCAGGGATTTTATTCTGCACATAAGACATAGCTGATAGACAGGAAAAAAATAAATAATAAGAAAAACCACCCTCAGACAAAGCTAAACAAGGTCTAATCAAACCTAACAAGCTCAGATAGAGAAATATTGAAAACTTCTGCAATTTTGTTAAGCGTAATAATACCAACATTTATTTGACCTTTTTCAATTCTCCGTATATTGCTTTCGCTTGTGTTAATTTCAAAAGCCAATTGAACTTTGGTTAACTTATAACGCAATCTTAACTCAGAAATTCTTTTTCCAAGTCGTTGAAGAAAAATTTTATCCTGTTCAATAACCATATCCAAATATGGTCGAATAGTAAAATTAATTTCGCTCATATTTGAGCGTTAAAAATATTTTTACTACATTTATATCGAAAACATAAAACTCAATGCCACAAAACAGACAGACCAACTATTCCCCTTGTTCATTCGTTTATAGAGTATAAGCGCTTTTACACGCTCACTTTCTGCGAAATTAAAGAAAATAACTAATTTTATAAACAATCTTATCACGTGTGATAAAACCTGTTTTACATACCATCATTTTACTCTTTATTGTTGTTTCATTGAAAGCACAAGAAAATCTGGTGCCGAATCCGAGCTTTGATGAGTACACTGAATGCCCTGATTATGAGGGGCAATTGAATTATGCCACAGGATGGTTCAAAGCTAACTTAGCGACAAGTGATTATATGAATCTGTGCGCTACTTATATTTATAATACGATTCCTCAGAATGCTGTTGGTTATCAATATCCTAAAATAGGTAATGGATATGCACATTCCATCAATTTTGGTAGTGGTTCTGAATACATGGAATGTCGTTTGTCGGAATCATTGAAAGCAAATAAATTGTATTTAATCTCTGTTTATGTCAGTCTAACTGAAACTTCTCAGTACTGGGTTGAAAAGTTAGGTATTCGTTTTACAAAAGACACACTCTACCGGAATGATTTACAACGGTGGACGGAAGCGGATGCCTATTTTGAAGGAATTAAAAACGATACCGCTAACTGGCAATGTTTAACCACGTGTTATCTCGCAAAAGGTGGAGAGCAATTTCTCACGATTGGAATGTTTGATGAATGGGATAATTACATTTATTATCCTGTTCAACCTGCATATCCAAATTTAGTTCATCCTGAAGATATTCACGCTGGCTATTACTGGGATGATATTTCTGTGGTAGAATCGGACCTGTGCAAGTTGGAATTTACTATTCCCAATGTAGTGACGGCAAACAGTGATGGAATCAACGATTTTTTTAAATTGCAACTACCATCGGGAGCAACGTTTACAATTTTGAATCGTTGGGGAAATATTGTGTACAAAAACTCAGATTCAGAATTACTATGGCCGCAATCAGGAGAAAAACTGACAGAAGGAGTGTACTTCTATGTGCTGGAATACCAAATAAATAATAAAAAAGAAAAACAAACAGGTTTTATTCAGTTGATAAGGTAAAACTTATCAAACATGAAAAAAAGTATCATTTTTATGACCCTGTTACTTTTTGGAAGTAACACGTATGGTCAGCTTCCACCTGCAGGAGGTGGACAAGGTACCAATAGTATCGAGTACTGGTCTCGGAGTGGAGATAATCAGAATGGCTCCAACAACAACATTTTTGGAACGAAGTGGAATTTTCTTATTAAAGTGATTCAAAAAAATCGTGAAACTCTATATCTAAAACTTTTGCGATCTGTATGTAGTAAAGAATACCAGCATTGACTGTTCCAACTTCAATGCGTTGTATTTGACGTAATGTTGTTCCAACTTCAAAAGCGAGTTGAGATTGACTTAGATTTTTTGACATTCTAAGTTTACGAATTTTATCTCCAATTTTTGGTAGAATTTCTCTGCTATTTTCAAATTCAACAGGCACATACAAAATTCAATAAACAAAAAAACATAAATATGACATTATTGTCGTATATTTATATCGAAAACATAAAACTCAATGCTACAAAACAGACAGACCAACTATTCCCCTTGTTCATTCGTTTATAGAGTATAAGCGCTTTTACACGCTCGCTTTCTGCGAAATGAAAGAAAATAACTAATTTTATAAACAACCTTCATTTAATTGAGTGAACCGTTTTGTTTTACATATCATTTTATTATTCTTTAGTCATCTTTTGAATGCTCAGGAACAGAACCTCGTGTATAACGGAAGTTTTGAAGAATATTCTGAATGCCCTGTAAGTGCTGAAATGAATAATGGGCAATTTGAACGCGCAAGAGGTTGGTGGATACCTACATTGGCATCACCGGATTATTATCATCGTTGTAATAATGATAATAATGGTACTTGGAACTCAGTATGGATACCAAATAATTTTTGGGGACATCAGGAAACATTTTATGGAGATGGCTATGCCGGTTTTATTCCTGTTATGGATGGCAGTGGATTGGAATATGAATATTTTAGAACTGAATTAATTTCTCCGTTGAAACCTTGTATAGAATATCGTTTCAGTATGTATGTTTCATTAGCCGATTATTCAACGCACGGATTAAGTAAATTAGGTGCCTATTTTTCTACTGATAATCCTTATCAACAAAATACAAGTAGAATTATAAATAATCCTCAGATCAAATATACAGGAGTTCCAATTACCGACACCATTAACTGGACAAAAATAGAAGGAACATTTACCGCCGATGGCGGAGAGCAATACTTAACCATTGGATTTTTTGATGAAAATATTGATACACTTTTTGTGCAATCCTCTTTGGGATTCTATTTTCATCCATACTATTATGTTGATAGCATTTCTTTGTATCAAGTGGAATCTAATAACACTGTTCCTTGTGATTTTCAGATAACTTTTCCAAATGTATTTACTCCCAATGGTGATGGGATGAATGATATAATTAATATTTCTGACCTGTTGGGATTTGTGAAAGAAGTGAAAATACTGAACCGGTGGGGAAATGTAATTACTCTGTTAAACAAGGATAATCCCATATGGAATGGAAGCAATTGCCCGGACGGAGTGTATTATTACATTTTTAAATATGAAGTAAGTAGTAAACAAAAACACCAAAGCGGTTTCATTCAGTTGGTGAGGTAAAACTTGTCAAATAATGAAACGAAAATTATTATTTGCCGGTGCACTATTAGTTTATGGCACCGGTATAGCACAAATTGCCCCCGTTGGTGGCGGACAGGGCACTAATAGCATTGAATACTGGTCGAGAAGTGGGAATAACCACAACGGTTCCAATAACAATATTTTTGGCCCCAAATGGAATTCTCCCATTTACACAATTACAGGAGGGATTTCTCCTGCACATGTACGAATGAAATTGAACGGTGATTTTACTATAGTCCCCCAATATTCCATTAACAATTATGGCTGGAATCAAAACGTCAACACTACCGGTTACATGGGCTTGGGTGTAAATAGTCCCATTCCCGGAAATCAGTTTCTGTGGTCCAACAAAGGTCCTTTTTCACTACTGCACCTCAATGGCAGAAACGGCACCTTTGTACAGGAATTGGGTTACCGTCCCTGGATGCAGGCGGGAATCACCCTTACGGATAACCAGGATTTGTCGTACCTGGGAATGCGCCGCGTAGGCAGCGGATTTGATGTCACGGAAACAGTCATTGCCTGGTCGGATAATCCTTCCTCTACCAACGGACCGGATGATTTCTCCATTCGTTTTATGGGTGGTTCGGGAAATACGGCTATCAGCACTACCAACCTACAGGAAACCGGAGACCTGGATGGCTTGCACGTCGCACGTTTTGCAGGCACAGGTGAATTCGGGTTGGGAAATACCTTTGGCATCAATGCTGCCGGAACACCGAACAACCTGTATGTCCGCCCACAGTCGTTGGCACATTACAGTCTGAGTAATGTTCGCTCCGTGTGGCAGCAGTTCACCAACCGAAACACCACAACCGGTTCCGGAACGGGAGAAACAGCTTCAGACGGGCTACGCATCGGAATCATCGGGCACACAAATGTCAATGTGAATGGAACCGCAGCTGTCTACAACCAGGAAAATGCAGCACTTTTATTTTCTACAAATGTGAACACCAATTCCATTAACGTGACAAATGGAAGCACACAGGAGCGTGTCCGCATTATGTCGGCAGGTACGCCAACCAACCTGGCAGCAGGAGGCATGGGAATTCACAATCCTGCCGGTATCGGTACCAACCTTACCCGTATGGCTGTCAGCCACAATCCGGCACAACCGGTAACCCGGCCGATGAGTCTGCTCCACCTGGGATACAATACCGGTCTGAACTCCTTTCCACCCGGCGCGGATGACGGATGGCGACCCTGGATGGACATCGGAACCTTTACTTCCAACGGAACGGATAATGTATACGTAGGATTGAAAGCCGAAGGAACCGACCGCCTGGATGCGGTGGTAAGCTGGGGGGACAACCAGTCTGCGGGACCTGTCAGTAATGAAGGACCGGATAACTTGCGCTTTATCTTCACCGCTACCACGACATCTACCACCAATCCGGGAGATCCGGTCTCCACCTCCACTGACGGACTGGAAGTAGCGCGCATGCATCCCGGACAGGCTTCTACGCTAACCAATAACTACGGAATGGTGGGCATCGGAAACTTTTCCGCAAACGGCACCAACACTGCTCCGGCAAATGCAATTGATGCCAAGCTGGACATTGACGGGGATCTCCGCATCCGAACCGTTACACAAGACAATTCCCTCACACAGGTACTGGTGATCGACCCGGCAGACCACAACCGGGTGCATTGGGCGGATATAAACCTACCTGCTGGAAATGGTTTTGTTGACTGTACAGATACAACAGCAGCGGCTGACCTGACTGCAGATGTTAAGACAAACCTGAACAATAACAACCTGTATTTCGAAGGCAATGATCTGCAAGGAATGAACCACATCGGGATCGGGTATGATTGTTCTCAAATACTTCCAGCCAAATTGAGTACCTATCAGTGGCATCCTGCCGTGGTGAATCAAACAACGGTCGCTGTCAGTGGGATCAATGAAGACCTTTCGGTGACGGCACTTACCGAACACATCGGTGTACAGGGAAAATCGCTGGGAGCACATACCACCACCGACTACGTACAGAACAAAGGAGGAGATTTTCACGCCGCGAATGCAGTGGCAAACTATGCTGTTTTTGCATACGCTGAAGCAGGAAGCCAGACCGCATCGAACAATCATGCTGGTGTCTTCCGTGCGGTGGAAGGTACTGAAACGATTGGTATACGGGCGACAGGGTCTTATGCGTCCGGGTTGAATTATGGTGTCATGGCAAACGGGCACGGAGGAACGCATGCCTATGGATTGTATGCTGTGGCAAGCGGTGCCTCCACGGCAAACTACGCTGCTCACCTGACAGGGGATGTCTTTGCCAATGGGAATATCGTATTAACCTCGGATATTAACCTGAAAGAAAACATAACACCGCTTACCGATGCAGGAGCCACGCTGAACAGCCTGAATCCGGTTTCATTTGCCTACAAGCACAGCGGGATCTATGAGCGAATGCACATGCCACAAAACATGCAATATGGATTAATCGCACAAGAAGTAGAGCCGGTTCTCCCGACATTGATCAAACAAGGGCATTATCCTGCCGAATATGACAGCCTGGGCAATGAAACTGCTGCTGCAATCGAGTTCAAAACCATGAATTACGAAGGGCTGATTCCCATTCTTGTAAAAGGACACCAGGAACAAAGTACTATAATTGACTCATTGCAGGCAGCTAATGGCTCGTTGCAAAGCCAAATCAGCGAACTCAACGATCGGCTTTCACAGCTGGAAAACTGCCTGAGTGGAATTTTACCGCTGTTGTGTCAACTCAGTCAACAAGCAGTTGAACAGAACGGGCCGGAAGCACAGGAGCAGCTGAGACACATCATGGAGGTGGAGTTGAGCAATGGTGAAGCGATTGTACTGAATCAAAATGTACCGAATCCGTTTGCAGAGTCAACCGTGATTACATACCGCATTCCTTCCAGTGTACAGACCGCGCAAATCATCTTCCACGATGCAACAGGTGCCCGAATCAAATCACTGGACATTCATGAACGGGGTGAGGGACAGCTCAACGTCTATGCGAACGATCTGAGTACGGGAATGTATACCTATTCACTGGTCGCCGATGGCAAGATCGCAGCAACCAAGCGCATGCTGAAGCAGTAAGGGGATGACAGTATGATGAGTTGATAGTATGATTTGATGAAGGGTTGACGGTATGATGAGTTGATTCTTCAACATTCATAATTCGGCATAATTCTGAAATAAAAAAGGGACCTTCGATTGAAGATCCCTTTCTAATTCTACAAACAGAACTATTATTATTTTGCGAATGAACGCTTTTCTTTGATTCTTGCTGATTTTCCTGTTCTTTCACGGAAGTAGAAAATACGAGCACGACGAACAGCACCTTTTTTCACGATTTGGATGGACTCCAAAAACGGTGAAGAAACAGGGAAGATACGCTCAACTCCTACGTTTCCTGACATCTTACGAACAGTAAACGTTTCAGTTGAACCTTCTCCACGACGCTGGATTACAACACCTTGAAACAACTGAGTACGCTCTTTGTTTCCTTCCTTGATCTTATACGAAACGATGATTGTATCTCCGGCTCCAAAGTTAGGAAGCTCTTTACGCTCTACCAATTCGTTTTGAATTTCTCTGATAATAACATTATTGCTCATGACTCTTAATTTCTTTCTTAATTCACTCCGCCTGAAACGGGGTGCAATATTACGAATATTTTATTTAATAACACATGAATCACCTAAACTTTTTTCGAAAAAAAAATTAAACCTCCTTTTTCCTTGGTAAATATAGCTGATTTGGTAAATTTAACACCTGAAAACTTTTGAAACATTTACATTTTCCTGGTATGGATAAACGAATTATCGGAAGACAAGAGACTGCGGATTTGCCCACATTCGGATTGATGAACAAAACGGTAAAAATAGATTCCGGAGCATATACTTCCAGTATTGACATCGTCAATGTACGACTGGAAAATGATTTATTGTTTGTCTTGTTTGAAAAAGGAAAGGAAGAGGTACTCTTTAAAAAGTACAAAGTCAAACGTGTCAAAAGTTCCAATGGCATTATACAGGAACGTTATGTTATAAAAGGTACCATCCGGTTGGGAGATATTGATTATAACACCCCGTTTTCGCTGACAGACAGAAGCGGAATGCGTTATCCCATTCTGCTTGGAAGAAAATTGCTCAACAAACACTTTCTCATTGACACCAGCAAAAAGAACCTGCTTCAGAACACAGGTGATGTATCGTAAATGAATTTGATGCCCCGGTGTGTAGTTCAATATAAAAAACGTAACTTTAGTTCATTAAAAGATAATAACCATGAAAAAACCCATTTATTTAGTTCCTGTAGATTTTTCACCGGTTTCCATTGAAGCCATCACAACAGCAATCGCATTGGCTAAACGAAACAACGGCTCTGTTCTTGCCATTCATATTGTTGCAAAAAAATCGGAAAGAGATACTGCCAGAACTCAGTTTAAACAGATTATCCAGGAGCTTCAGACAGAAGATCAGGAGTTGATTGAAACGAAAGTATTGATCGGAGGAATTTACGAAGACATTGCAAAAGCTGCCGAAATTATCGGGGCCAGCCTGATCGTCATGGGAACACATGGGGCAAAAGGAATCCAAAAACTGTTCGGAAGTCACGCACTTCGATTGGTCAGCAGTACAGGAACGCCATTTGTCATTCTTCAGGAAGGCGGATCACTGACGGACATAAAAACAATCGTGATGCCGTTCAATTTTGAGCGGGAAAGCATTCAGATTGCCAATTTCGCAGGATTTATCGCCAAACAATTTGATGCGACAATTCACCTGGTCGGATACCATGACAACGATGAATGGCTCAGAGGTAAATCGCATGCCAATCAATTGGTGGTCCGCAAGCAATTTGAAGAACACAATGTCAAATACGAAATCGCCAACCTTCCGAAATCAAGTGTTTACATCGATGCACTGCTACAATATACGGATACAGTAAATGCGGATTTGATTGCTTCCTCGTTCTTTGTGGATACTTTCCTGCCAACCATGAACTCATTCATCCAGGCACTGATTGAAAATGATCGTCAGATTCCATTGTTAACAGCAAATGCAGAGGAACTGACTATTTCTTCCGGTTATTCATTTATGACAATATGACCTCAGCAATACAGCATAAAAAAAGCCTGATGTATTTTTCAACATCAGGCACCTAAACCAAAAACAAATGAAAACAATCTATATAATGTTTTCTTATGGAACTTCTACTTGACGTTGAAATTAAACAAAAGTATCCGATTAGTTTTGACAAAAAATTTTAACTGTAGTTTTTATTGATTAAACGGTATAGTGTTGACATTTTTGAAATATTTCCTTAACATTCTTTGAAAAGCCCCATGGCAAAACGCATCATTATTATAGGTTTCATTGCAGCCGGAATTGCATTGGCATATTTGAAACGGGCCGAAATCAAACAATTATTGTTTGGCACGCAAAAAACAATTAACCGCTCAGAAGTCACCCTGCTGATCAAAGAAGACATGACCGCAGATGCACTTGCCGGATTCCTGGTTGAAAAAGGGGTTTTAAACGAGACGAAACCCTTCTTAAAACAACTGGAAAAACAAGAGTTGTCAGGTGAAACATTCGACGCCGGAAAATACGTTATCTTATCAGGCACCAAACTCACAGATCTCGCTCATGGATTTTCCAGGGGAGAAAACGGACACGGTGTGGCGGAACTGAAAGTAAAGGTGCTCTTCAACCGGTGCACAACAATTGAAGACATCGGGATGAACATCTCCAAATGCATCTCAGCAGACAGCAGTTCGCTTGTCGATTACATCAGTGCGCCGTCCACGTTATCAAAGTACAGTTTCACACTCCAACAGATGCCCGCACTCTTTTTACCGGATGAATACGAAATGTATTACGATACCGATGCAGCTGAATTTGTTGCTGCAATGGCAGATGAATTCAAACAATTCTGGACAGAAGAACGAAAAAGTAAGTTGAAAGCAATCGGACTCGCCTACCCTTCCCAGGCAACCACGCTGGCCAGTATTGTCTATGCGGAACAAGGAAAGATTGCTGCCGAATGGCCTGTCATTGCACGTTTGTACCTCAACCGCCTGAAAAAAGGAATGAAACTCCAGTCAGACCCGACGTTTAAGTTTTGCTGGGGGAGTGAATTAAATGGCGTTCAACGACTGGTGGGGAAACACAGAAACATTGATTGTGATTATAACACTTATAAAATCAACGGACTTCCTCCCGGGCCGATTTGTATTGTCCCTAAAAAAGTAATTGATGCGGTCTTAAGCCCTGCTGAAAATAATTATTTATTTATGTGTGCCAAACCCGACTATTCAGGAGAACACGATTTTACACATTCGGATATCGTTCACGTTAAAAATGCCCTGGCATACCATCGCTGGTTAAACAAAGAAGGGAAAAAGTGATCCGGGAGAACAAAAATCCCGGAAAAACGGAACATTTTTTGCTTTTCTCCGAATACAATAAGCATGAGTAAATTTTTTAGTTTCATATCGTTTGTCTGCTTTCTAATCCCGCTATTCGGACAGTCTGAAACAGGGTTGTGGAAAGGAAGCCTCTACCCGAACGGAACTGCTCCTGAAAAAGGAATGGCCGTCTATCTGGAACTAAACGAACAAAAAACAGGGGAAATTACCGGTAAGTTTAGAAATGAGCTCTACAACTCCGCTGATTTTGCAATCAAAAATATAAAAGGAGAAAAAAAGGGAGGGAAAATCTCCCTCAATGAAACAGTGCTTTCAAAAAAAGCAACAGGAAGCAGAACCAGCTGGTGCAGAATGCAATTCCAACTCACCTATAATCAGGAAACGGGTTACCTCGAGGGAACCTACTCCAGTAATGAATGTAAAAATCAGATGGGAAAAGTGGTTTTGTACCGGGCAGAAGGTTCTTTTCCCGGAGAAACTGAAAATCCGGAATCTCATCATTGGTTTGACGTACTGGCAAAAGACTTGAAAAAGGGATTGAATGCCCCTGAAATACGAAAAAAAGAGCGCGATAATTTTGTATTTCAACCCATCTATTTCGATTATGACAAATCAGAGATCAAACCGGAATTTCATGAGTTTCTGAACAAATTAATTCATGTCGTTGAAGGACATTCCGACCTGCGGGTAAAAGTAACGGGACACACCGATTCTGATGGTTCGGATGCCTACAATGATGGTTTATCACAGCGACGTGCGCAAGCCATCATCGACTTTTTTGTCGCGAGAGGACTAAGCGCAGACCGGTTGGAATTTGATTTTAAAGGTGAAAAAGCACCAGCCGACACCAATTCTACGCCGGAAGGACGGCAGCGCAACAGAAGAGTCGATTTCCAATTCATCTGATGTTTAATTTTGACTTTGTTCTAAAAAACGAAGAATCATTTTTGCCCCTGATTCACGGATGAAAAAGGAATAACAGAAGAAAAAATAACACCAATAAACAGAGACAATCTATCCCGATCGTGATTGGAAGCTATGGTTATAAAACCACATAGAACATACAGGCAATCGGTGTCATATGCAAAACAGGCACAGCGACACACAACAGCTCACTTCGTTTTCTGTTTGATTCATCCTGTCTTTAATTTACTCTATATGAACTAAAAATGATTGAAGCTGATACATTCAAGTGGTTAAGTAATCAGTAATTTTCTATCTTTTTCAACTTCAATCCTTCTTTTCTCAATGCGATTTCGAAATCTGTGGATGCGGTAATCAGTACCTGAACGTTGTCTTTCCCAAGTTTTAAATCCACCGCATTGATATCGATCTCATTGATTCTTACGTCCGCCTTCTGAACCAGTTTTGTCTTTTGCACGCCCTCTTTTATCAAGGTCGGAATCACCTGCAGGTATTCCGCTACATCAATTACTGCATACTTATTTAACAGTTGAAGAATTTCTGCGTGGAGCAAATCAGTTGCCGAATTGACCAACTCTTCCTCCAACCTGCTTTCAATGCCAATATTGTTAATTGTAAGCGTTGCATCTTGTTTCGAGAATTGCGGAAATCCCTTTGTCTTAACAATTCCGTTTAAGTCTCCTGAAATACCGATTTCACCAATTAAATTATTCGTTCCGCTCGAAATACTGACGGAAGATATCCGAAAAGTAAATCCCTTCATGTGGACCTGTTTCCCCTTTAGCTGCAGGTTGACAGCATCGTTCACCTGCTGCAGTGGCAGTAACACATGCAGGTGAATTGTACTTTGTTGTTCACCGCTATATTGTTTGAGAATTTCTATCTTTTTGGGAAACGGGGTCTTTTCAATGGTGCTGGTATCCGAACCATGCCGCACATACAGTTTTGACTGCACCGCTAAATTCAACCGGATCGAGTCTCCCATTGACTGATCAATGTGTACTCCCATATGTTGTGGTTGAACATGCAGGTAAAAATCGCTGTACCCCTTCCCTACCGGCTTGTTTTTTTGAAGATTCGTCCAGACTTTTTAACCGGCTTTACCAGGTTAACTTTTTCCGTTAATACCTGATCAACCGTTGCAATTAGTTCCGTTGATTTTTCCAGGAGCTTCTTCTCTACTATTTTTTTCAAGTTGATTTGAAAACCTGCAATTTCGGCAACTGGTTCCTCAATCCATTCGATAGACTGCAATTGTGTTTTCGTTTTCAGCTGAATGTATTCATTCAAATCAACAGATGACAACAGGTGAGCGGAGATCGTGAAAGTCAATGGTTGCTTCTCAAAAATCCGAACAGCAGACTTCCCTACTTTTTTGATGAGAACAATATCTACTTTTAATGGAATTGTGGTATACAGTTGTTCATTTTTCAGACGGAACGTCACATTTCCCGTTCGTGTTACTTTCAATTCCACTGAATCTTTCTGATTTTTCATCGGTTGAGTCTCTTCCGCCAGTATGCGTTTCAATTTTTTGTTAGCTAATTGTTGAAGGTCATCAACTGCGATGTAGACTGGAAAATACAATGTTGAAACAGCGGGTTCAACCTGTTCGGAAGATTCATTTTTAACATAATCCAATTGTTGCCGCGTCCGGAAATAAACGAACAATACAGCTCCCGCGAAAAGAAGAACGAAGATACCAATCAGTATTTTAAGTGCTTTCGGCATGCTGTGGATTCATGTTCTAACAAAGATGACAAAATAATTGACACCTCCTTCATTGCGCTTAAGTTTATATAAAAAACCAGACAACAGTACATGTAACCAGCAACGTTTTTATGTTTCCTGGTTGAAACTGAACGTTATTTATTATAGTTTTACGAAGAAACCAATCAACAGTAATACGCTTGAAAAAAAAGATACTAAATACCATCCGGTTATTTCTTCCACTTCTCATTCATCTCAACAGTTTCTCTCAGGTTACAGTACTCGATCGTGAAACAAAGCAATCCATTTCTTATGTAACACTACAACCAATCGGACAGGTACACAAAATAATTTCCGATGTGAATGGAATCTTTCAGTATCCGGAGACATTCAATGCATCGGACACACTTTTATTTTCCTGTACTGGGTATAAACCGGCAACCATTCCTTTCCAGGCACTTCAATCGATATCCGTCATTGAACTGGAGCCTGTCGTTCAAAACCTCGCAGAAGTTCATGTCGCAGCACAGCAACGAAACGATCAAACAAAAAAGCTGGGTGTAACAAAAACAGAACGAGTGGCTCAACTATATAGCTATACAGGAAAGAACGGAGAGGAAAAAGCAGTTTGGATTCCCAATCCTTATTCTTCTTCAGGTTTTCTGAAAAAAGTGCACATCTATTTAACCGATTCCGGTTTTCCGGATGCTGCGATTCGTATCCACATCTATGCATGTAATCCCCTTGAGAAAAAACCGGGACAAGAACTCACTCAATCCAATCGTATTGTATCGGGCACTTCCGGAAATGAATGGGTCTCTGTCGACGTCTCACAGGATCATATTCAAGTAGGAGAGAACGGATGCTTTATCAGCATTGAATGGTTTGATTCCCCGAAGGCAAAAAACTATTCAGACACGTTTGTTTTAAAAGGAGCAAACAATCAGGATGTTATAAAGATTCAATCCGGAAACGGAGCCGTTCTGGGATCGGTCGCTGAACCATACCGTCTTTCAAAAAATAAACTCTGGTACCGGAATAAATCCAACGAATGGGTGTGTTGGTCGCTCACTGATGAATCCCGGTTCAACATAAAAGACACCATCAACAACAATTATATCCGTGTTATCAATGAGAACAACCTCTACTACCATATTCCCGGCATTTACGCGGACGTCTCATTTAATAAGAAAAAATTATCCCCCGCATTCGAAGCACCGAAGAAACGACCTCTCAATAAAATTGAACGGGTAAAGGAAGATGCATTCAACTACCCCCAGGCCACTGTTCAGGAATTGTTTCATTCCCTTATCAAAGGCTTTGAGCAAAATAATATTGTCTACGTATTAAAGTTTCTGTGCGTATACAAAGAACATGAATCGGAAGCCATTGCAGAAGAAGTTTACAAACATCTTGAAACAGACGGAATGCTGATGACGGAAACAGAAAAACGGCAGGTAATTGAACATTTAACTGAAATTATCCGGTCAATAGATGTGTCTGAGTTGGTAAAAGTAGGGGCACATCAGTTTGAACTTCGTTCCGACAATTGGCGGTATAACCTGGTCGTAGAAAACGGGAAGTGGAAAATCAATCCATACTCCTACCGTATTATTGAATAGAAAAACGCATTATTTTCTGTATAAAACAGCTTTCTGAAACGTTCCGATAAAGTGATTACCTACTTCCGGCGACTCCTCTGTTCCCAATCCTGTTGTACTTTGTTCCTTCGTACTTGTTACATGAATCTCCATGTTCATCGCGTCATTTTCAAACCAGTAATAGCAAATCAATAAGCTCCCCATCACAGAGAAGGAACTTACAATCCGCCCGCCGATTCGTATTTGGGGAAGTTGAATGCCGTTTTTTTCATCAATCATCCATTGACCGCTTACCGAATCCTGTACCAATTCATACGCACGGGTGGTTTCCTGCTCTATATCGTATGTAATTGTCCACGTCCAACGCTTTGCTCCCAGCGGCTGAATATCCAGTTCCATTGGAATAACCTGAGCAGGACCACTCCCTTCAACCCCGGAAGAATAAATCATCAGATCTCCTCTCCAGTTTCCCTCCCATGCCTGGGGAAATTGGTCATGTTGTGCAGTGGAATGAAGAACCTGCATTAAACTCAGAAGTAGTAAATAAATAGTTGTTTTCATAGCAGTGTCACATTTCTATTATTTTTTCTAAAAAGCACATTGTCACGTCTTCCACCTGCCGCAATTCTTCATCTGAAATACAATAAGGGGGATTAAAGAAAAAAACATTCCCTAACGGTCGGATAAAAATACCGTTTTCAAGGAAATGAGCCACAATTTCATCCCGGATAGCTGAATAATAGGATGTTCCTTCCTGTTGTCGTAATTCAATGGCAAGAATTGTACCGGTCATCCTGGTATTGAAAATGGCCGGATGTTTTTCCAGCTTTCCCATCAGGCGCTGATTCCAGCCTTCAATGCGTTTTACATTGTCCCATGTTTTTTGTTGTTCAAACAAATCCAGGCTTGCGCAGGCACAGGCACAGGCAAGTGAATTACCGGTAAATGAATGTCCGTGTAATAGTGCATTCGCTTTTTTATCACTCAGGAAAGCGTTGTAAATTTCAAGCGTGGCAACGGTCAGTCCCAATGGCAAAGTACCACCGGTCAATCCTTTAGAAAGACAAACAATATCCGGAACTTCTTCACAATGGTTCATTGCAAACAGTTTACCCGTTCGCCCCCATCCGGTCATTACCTCGTCAAAAATCACCTTCACATCAAACGCATGTGCCAGGCGGACAAGTGCATCCAGCCATTCAGCCCGGTACATGCGCATTCCTGCCGATCCCTGCACCAGTGGTTCGATGATCAAACACCCGACTTCTCCCGATTCCATCTTCAGGCGCGCATTTTCCAGAATGAGCTGTTCATTTTCCGCAGTCGGAAAGTCTAAAAAGTCCACATCAAAAAAATACGGTTCGAAAGGTGTGTTGAATCCACCCCGCTGTCCTACGGACATTGCTCCGAAGGTATCACCGTGATAAGCGCCATCCAGGGCCAGAATTTTTGGTTTATGAATCCCCTGGTTGTACCAGTATTGCACAATCATTTTCAATGCTACTTCAACAGCTGTCGATCCGTTGTCCGAGAAAAATACTTTCTGAAACGTTTCCGGAAGTTTTTGACACACCCGTTCCGCCAGTTCAATTGCTTTGTGGTGTGTGGCATCAGCAAAAATGGTATGATCTATTTTTGAGAATTGCTCCGAAAGCGCTTTTCCGATGTATTCATTTCCGTGTCCGTGCACGTTTACCCACCACGACGAATTAATGTCAATGTATTTTTCGCCTGTTGCGGTATAAAAACAAGTATCTTTCGCAGCCACAACCTCCAGTGGCAACGGAGCTGTTTTCATTTGTGTGAACGGATGCCACACATACGCGTTGTCTTTTTCTATCCAAGAAGCCATTGTTCTATTTTTTCTTTGTGAATCAGTGCCTGTTGCCGGATAAAAGCAGCATCTACCTGTGCAGCAAGAGGGATGTGAAGGTTCACCTTATTTCCGGTGATCGTTTCAATGATTTTCTCCGACTCTTCGTGTGCCTCTCCTGTCACAACAAGTCCGGCCAACCGGATTCCTTTTGTCTTCAGGTATTCCAGCGTCAACAGTGTGTGGTTGATACTTCCCAGGTAGTGTTTTACCACAATAATCGCGGGGATATCCCAATAAGCGACTATGTCCGAAATGGTATTCCCCCGATCATTAACAGGAACCAACACTCCTCCGGCCCCTTCGATAATAAGGGTTCCATCGACTTCCTGAATCGGAAACTGTGTGGTAATTGTAACACCGTCCAAACGAGCGCTTGTATGCGGAGACAGTGGTTTTGTCAACCGGTAGCATTCTTCCAGCACTGTTACATTTTCTGTCCAGCCTTGCACTTTCATCGAATCTGAATGATCCAGGTCTCCTGACTGAATGGGCTTCCAGTAATGTGCGTTCAACGCCTCTGACAGAATCGCAGCAACGACTGTTTTTCCGACATCTGTTCCGATTCCGGAGACAAAAAATATAGTTGAAGAATCTCTTTTCATACATTTTTATGGAGTGTCAAAGATAGCTTTTCTGCTGCTTCATCTTCCGATTTCCCTTATTTTTCTTCATCTTTGCAGCCCGATGAAAACATTTGATGAAATAGTTCTGGAACAATTGTACGGCATGATTACACCGAGCAAAGTGGAAATGTTCGAACGATTGGCTCCCATGAAGTCTGATTACCTTACTGTTGTTCTGGAAAATATTTACCAGGAACACAACGCGTCTGCGGTATTGCGTACCTGCGAGAGTTTTGGTGTTCAAAGTTTACACATCATTGAAAAAGACTGTAAATACCAGGTTCAGCGTGACATCGCAAGAGGCGCAGGAAGATGGGTCGATATGTATAACTACAATGACGAAAACCCGACCATCACATGTTTACAACAACTAAAATCTAAAGGATACCGCATTTTAGCGACCACACCACATGAAAATGACTGCACCATTGACACAGTTTCCATTGACAAACCGATGGCACTGGTATTTGGAACAGAGGGAGACGGAATTTCACAGGACGTCATCGGCCTGGCGGATGAATTTGTTAAAATCCCGATGTATGGCTTCACTGAAAGCTTCAACATTTCTGTTTCTGCTGCTATTTCAATGTACGCGCTGCGCTCACGCCTCGAAAAATCAGATATCAACTGGAAAATGACTCCTGAAGAACTTGTGAAGTTAAAAATCAACTGGTGCACACGCATTATTCCGCACGGGAATAAGGTTGTTCCGGAGGTGATCAAACGCTTAAAAGTTATTTTTTTGTAAAGCCGCAAACAACCCGTAATTCTTGACTCTCAATTGAAAAACTTTGGTATATTTGTCAGTAATGGAAATTTAAAACTATTGAGTTATGGGAAAAGGTGATAAAAAGACTGCCAAAGGTAAACGTGCACAAGGAAGCTACGGGATAACAAGAAAGCGCAAAAAGTCAACTGCAACTCCTAAAGCGGGTGTCAAAAAGGTGGCTGAAAAAAAGGAAACCGTTGCAAAAGAAGTAAAACCTAAAAAAACCGTAACGGAGAAAAAGCCCGTTGAGAAAAAACCGGCAGCAAAGAAAGCTCCGGCTGAAAAAAAGCCGACAAAAAAGGAATCGGAGGCGTAACAATTCCTTAAACATAGATTCATTCATTTTTATTCCGCAAAATCTGTTTCCAAACAAAAAAAACTAACACCTTTGCAGGAGTAAAAGTTGTACATAAAAATAATCTTAAAATGAAACACAATTTTGGGGCAGGACCTTGTATTTTACCACAGACGGTATTTGAACAGGCTGCAAAAGGAGTTTTAGATTTTAACGGACTATCCATCTTAGAAGTATCTCACCGGCACAAAGATTTTGTCGCTGTGATGGAAGAAGCCCGTGAACTGGTAAAAAAAGCATTGAATGTACCTGACGGGTACACTGTTTTGTATCTTCAGGGCGGTGCAACTTTAGGTTTCACGATCTCGGCATTAAACATGACACGAGGCGGAAAGGCCGGGTACATCAACACAGGTGTATGGGCCAGCGGAGCCATCAAGGAAGCTAAAATTGTCGGGGTTGATGTGGAAGTGTTGGCTTCATCCGAGGATAAAAACTTTTCTTACATCCCCAAAGGGTATGCAATTCCTTCTGATCTGGACTATTTGCATTACACATCCAACAATACCATTTACGGAACACAATTCCAGGAACAAATTAAGACGACTGTTCCGCTGGTATGTGATATGTCATCGGATATTTTCTCAAAAGAAATCAATGTTTCCGATTTCGATCTGATCTATGCAGGAGCGCAAAAAAATCTGGGGCCTGCAGGAGCTACATTGTACATCGTAAAAGAGGAAGTACTCGGTCAATTCAAAACACCGTTTATGCCGACGTACTTCAACCTGGCAAAACAACACGAAAAAGAATCGATGCTGAATACACCACCGGTATTTTCAGTATATGTGGCCATGTTGAACCTCCGGGACCTGATTGCAACGGGAGGAGTAAAAGCCGCTGAAGAGCGCAACAATGCAAAAGCAGGATTGCTGTACAATGAAATTGATAACAACCCGTTATTCGCATCAAAAGTTGCTGTTGAAGACCGTTCAAAAATGAATGTCGCTTTCGTATTGAAAGATGAATATGCAGGACTGGAAGAAGCATTCAACAAAACCTGGAATGATGCAGGAATTGTCGGGTTAAAAGGTCACCGTTCAACAGGTGGTTACCGGGCATCTTTATACAACGCACTTCCGTTATCAAGTGTTCAGGTACTGGTAGATGTAATGAAAGAATTCGCAACTAAAAACGCATAAACAGAAATGAAAATTTTAGCGAATGACGGTATTTCTGCAATCGGTAAGCAATTACTGGAAGAAGCAGGTTTTACAGTTGTCACAGACAAAGTGAACCAGGAAGATCTGATCAATGCCATCAACACGGAAAACTATGAGATCGTTTTGGTGCGCAGTGCAACAACTGTTCGAAAAGAAGTCATCGATGCATGCCCGGGACTCAAACTAATTGGACGCGGAGGTGTCGGAATGGATAATATTGACGTGGCATACGCACGGGAAAAGGGTAAAACGGTGATCAATACGCCGGCATCCTCTTCACAATCGGTTGCGGAGTTAGTAATGGGCCAATTGTTCTCCATTTCCCGTTTCCTGAATGATTCCTTTAAGAACATGGAGCACGGTGATTTCAATACCTTGAAGAAGAATTACGGAAAAGGAGTTGAGCTGAGAGGAAAAACACTCGGTATCATCGGGTTCGGCAGAATCGGACAAAGCCTTGCTTCGTATGCATTGGGAATTGGTATGGATGTCATTGCCGTGGACAACATGGCATGTACCGTGAATATTCCTGTAAAATTAGGAAACTCCCAGGATGTCAGTGTTTCGATCTCCACGGAAACAGATTTGAAATCCATGTTGGGAAAATGTGACTATATTTCCATTCACGTTCCAAAGCAGGCAGACGGAAGTGCTGTCATCGGCGCAGCGGAATTCGCGTTGATGAAAAACGGTGTACGACTGGCAAATGCGGCACGGGGTGGTGTATTCGATGAAATGGCACTACTCGCTGCTCTGAACAGCGGAAAAGTAGCCGCATGCGCATTGGACGTGTATGAAAACGAACCAAATCCGAATAAAGAATTACTAACACATCCTAAAATTGCATGTACTCCTCACATCGGAGCTGCAACAATGGAAGCACAGGACAGAATCGGCGCGGAACTGGCAGAACTGATCATCAATGAATTTGTAGTAAAGTAAACTTTTCATACGATACTGTAAAAGCTCTCTTGCAAACAAGAGAGCTTTTTTATTCTACCACCATTTTACTCCAATTCACATTCTCCTGCAAAATGAGATGCGTTTTGGTTGTAGACGTAACAACTATCTATTTGTTCTGTACGGGGTAAATGCCTTAAATCAAATTGTTTTTTGTCGCCACTCAGGTATTTGCAGTAACAGATTCCTGTTTCTTTCTTTTTACATGCACACATGAGTATTGTCGCACACAACACGACTGCGATCGTGAGAAATGGTTTTCGTTTCATAACTAAACGATTTTTCAGTTTATGAAGTTCAAGTTACAGGAACAGAGTTGGAAACAAAAATATAAACTTTTAAAAAACAATAAATTAGTTATTCAAAATGGTTTTAACCCCTTAATTCTCCACTAAAAAAGACATTCCGTCTTCCACGTAAATGGTATTGGAAAACACTTCTTTTGCTTCTTCCTCGTGTTGCTTTCCATCTGCGTACCGGGCACTTAAATGTCCCAGGTAAAGTCGGGAAACATTTGCCTGCCGGGCAATTTCAGCGGCTTGTTTTGCCGTCGAATGCATGGTTGCTTTTGCCAGTTCCCGGTGCTGCTCGGTAAATGTTGCCTCGTGGTATAGAACCGTCACATCTTTAATAAAAGGAATTATTTTCTCCGCATATGCGGTATCCGAACAATAGGCATACGAACAAGCAGGCTTCGATGCATCTGTCAATTCAAGTGATTTCAATACATCTCCCGATTCGGTCACAATATCTTCCCCTTTTTTTAACCGGTGAATGTATTCCACCTTCATCAACGGATGTTCCAGGGATTCCTTTCGCATTTTCCGTTCTTTCGGCTTTTCACGAATAACAAATCCGTTTGTCGGAATTTTATGCTTTAGCGGAACTGTTTCAATGAGCATTGATTTATCTTCATACACCACTTCGTGTTCTTTACCTGTTAATTCAATGAAACGTATATCGAAATCCAGCTGTGCATGTCCGACTTCCAATTGCTGTACAATGATTTCCGGTAATCCCTTCGGGCAAATGATTGTTAGTTTGGCATCCCTTCCCAGCAAACGCATTGTGCTCAGCAGACCAACCAATCCAAAAAAGTGATCACCGTGTAAATGGGAAATGAGAATGATGTCTAATCGTTGGAAACGTACACCAAATTTGCGCATTTGCATTTGTGTTCCTTCTCCGCAGTCAATAAGGATGCTCCGATTGCAGCAGGTAACGAACTGGGCGGTTGAATTGCGTTGTAAAGTCGGTAGGGCGGCACTACTGCCGAGAATGGTTACTTCAAATTTCACTTAAATCAATTTCTTTGCTTCTTCAAGGTTATCGGCAATGGAGAGTACTTTATCCAGTTGCGCAATTTCAATTAATTTCCGAACTGTTGAATTCAATCCACACAAAATAAATTGCCCGCTGGATTCTTTACACAACCTGTTAGCTGTCAGAATAGCACTCAGACCGGATGAATCACAATACTTTGTCGCAGAAAAATCAAGTACAACAGTATTCACTCCGTTCTTGTTTAACACGACTAACTCAGCCTTCAGCGAAGACGCATTGGCAGCATCTAATTTCTCAACCAGCGTTTTTACAATGGCCGTGTTACGATTTTGTGTAGTTTCGAAATTCATTAGCAATCTAATTTTCTCAAAAGTAATATTTTTTATCAATTATCGGTGTTGCATCGCAAATTATCAACGCCTTTCGGATCTATCGCCCGATCTTGGAAGCCAGCAAATAAATACAAGCCATTCTCACCGCGACACCGTTTTCTACCTGTTGCAGAATAATGGATTGATCGGAGTCGGCTACGTCACTGGTGATTTCCACTCCCCTGTTAATGGGGCCCGGGTGCATCACAATAATACGTTTGTTGAGGGAATCCAGCAATTGCTTGTCCAAACCGAACTGCATACTGTACTCGCGCAGGGAAGGAAAGAATTTAATATCCTGGCGCTCCAATTGAATGCGCAGCATATTGGCTACATCGCACCACTCCAATGCCCGACGTAAGTTGTGTTCTACCTTCACTCCCAACGCTGAAATATATTTCGGTATCAGGGTGGTCGGTCCGCACACCATTACTTCCGCTCCCATTTTTTGCAGGCAATAAATATTTGATAACGCCACCCGTGAGTGTAGAATATCTCCTACGATCACGACTTTTTTCCCTTCCAGTGTTCCCAGTTGTTCACGAATGGAAAAAGCATCCAGTAAAGCTTGCGTAGGATGTTCATGTGTTCCGTCACCGGCATTGATGACGCGCGCGTCCACCCGCTCAGATAAAAATTTAGCTGCTCCCGGGTTCGGATGCCGCATCACCACCAGGTCAACTTTCATCGACAGGATATTGTTGACGGTATCAATCAATGTTTCTCCTTTTTTCACGGAACTGCTCGCCGCACTGAAATTGACAACATCGGCAGAGAGACGTTTTTCAGCCAGTTCGAAAGAGAGCCGTGTACGTGTGGAATTTTCAAAAAACAGGTTGGCAATGGTAATGTCTCTGAGCGAAGGAACTTTTTTAATCGGCCGGTTGATCACTTGCTTGAACGTTTCAGCGGTATTGAGAATCAATTCAATGTCTGCTGGTGTCAGATCTTTTATTCCGGTTAAATGTTCTACGCTTAAATTATTCATTACTATCAGGTGTAAACAATATAACTTTATCTTCTCCTTCTGTCTCACTCCACTCTACCGAAACCCGTTCTTCGCTCAAGGTGTCCACTGTTTTTCCGATATAGTCGGCCTGAATCGGTAAATCCCGGTTGAAGCGACGGTCGATAAATGCCAGCAACTCTACCCTGGCAGGGCGTCCGAATGCAAGAAGCGCATCCAGACCCGCACGGATTGTTCTTCCGGTAAACAAAACGTCATCCACAATAATGATGTTTTTTCCTTCAATTACAAAATCAATGTTGGTAGCACTTGGAATGAGTGGCTTTTCTCTTCTCCGGAAGTCATCGCGGTAGAAAGTAATGTCCAGGTTACCACAGATCACTTCTTTTCCGAGAATTTCTTCCAATTGTTTTTTGAGGCGGGTCACCACATGGATTCCACGTGGCTGTAAACCGATGATGATAGCATTTGAAAAATCGTTGTGAGACTCAATCAATTGATAACAAAGGCGTTTCAGAGTCAGATCTATGTGCCGTTTGTTCAGAATGATTTGCTTTTCCATCAGGAGCAAAGATAATTAAAATCAGATTCAATTTGCAAGCGATCGGTAAGAAATATTTGACCGGTTGGCAGGTGTTTCTGTTCTGGCAAAACAACTGGTTGCCCGGACGTGTTGATTTTTAGTCAATTGAATTGCGTTCTTCTTTTCTGTTGGAAATCATGGAGGCAATTACGCCACTGACAAGAGCCGTCAAAATGACAACCAGGGAAACCCAGGAATGTTCCTTGAGGAAGGTGAGCTGGTGGTGGAAAATCATTTTACATCCGACGAACATCAGTACAAATACCAACGCAAATTTGATGTATTTGAATTTGTCAAGCATTCCCGACAGGAAGAAATAAAGGCTTCTCAAGCCCAAGATCGCAAAAATATTGGAACTGAAGATAATGAACGAATCATCTGTGATACTGAAAATTGCCGGGATGGAATCCACTGCAAACAAAATGTCTGTAAATTCGACAACCAAAAGCGTTGCCAGTAAAGGAGTCGCTACTGTTTTTCCATTTACTTTTTCCAGGAAATGACCATTCTGAATGGACCAATCGATCGGGTAAATCCTGCTCAGCAAACGAACCCCCATACTTTCTTTAAAGTCACTTTCCTCGTCATCATCTTTCATCATTTTGATTGCCGACCAGATCAGGATTCCACCAAATACGTACATGGACCACTCAAATTTCTCTATGAACGCCTGCCCCAGTAAAATCATCACCAAACGGAAGAATACGGCTCCGATGATTCCCCAAAATAACACCCGGTGTTGAAATTCAGGTCGTATTTTAAAGAATTTGAAGATCATCGCGATCACAAAAATGTTGTCCAGACTCAGTGATTCTTCCAGGATATATCCTGTGTAATATTTCGTAATGGCATCAGCACCTGAAGATCCGTGGGTATTCAATCCGAACAGTTGGTGTTCATAAATAAAATAGACAGCTATTCCGAACAACAATGCCAATGTCACCCACACTGATGTCCAGATCAACGATTCTTTCATCGATACAACCGAATCTTTTTTATGGAAAACTCCGAGATCCAGTGCAAGAAAAAGTGTAATCAGTGCAAAAAATATAATCCAGACAGTCATGTATCGTTGTATTTTATTCTAAAAACTTTGTAAATAAAGGGCAAATATAATCTTAATTTAGAAGAACGGATGCTCTATAGATCCTCTTCTGTTAATATTTTAGGGATCGTATCTTCTTTTTTTACCGGTATGGTCTCCGGCAGTTCATCCGGATCAATTTTAATTTCGCTTTTTCGCTTTTCAAGGTTTACTTTTACCTGCTGGTAAATCTCCCTCAATTCTTCCCGTTGGTACCCGTAATAGGTCATGTTTTCTTCAAAAACAGTTCGATTTGTTTTAAAGGTTGTGAAAATAGAATCTGCTTCCTTTTGCAACAAACTGCTAAAACGGGAAACCTGAATATATTTCGCCTGGTAAGCGGCCTCTACAACGGATAATTCAGTAAGAATATCCACCATTTGCTCCGATGTCAGCAATTCGTCCGGTTCAGAATAAACATCTGAATAGTCGATCTGACAGGAAGCCATCCCGGCCAGAATTATTGCTATCACCCACCATTTTTTCATCCGCGAACAAACTTCAGACGTTTTCCGTTTGTCCCCTCCATGATTTTTCCGTGGTTCCACACAAGATTTCCATTTACAAATGTTTTTGAAACGGTATATGAAAATGTTGTCCCTTCAAACGGAGACCAGCCACATTGGTATAACAGATCCGATTTATTTACAGTCATTGGTTTTTCTTCTACCACAACCAGGTCAGCGTAATACCCTTCGCGGATAAACCCTCTTTTTTCAATCTGAAACAGGATCGCAGGGGCATGTGCCATCTTTTCAACAACCCGTTCGATGGAAATCAACCCTTGTTTTGATTGTTCCAACACGGCTGTCAACGCATGTTGTACGAGCGGTCCTCCCGAAGGCGCTTTGAAATAAGACTGTTGCTTCTCCTCAATGGTATGCGGCGCATGATCGGTTGCAATGACATCGATGCGGTTGTCGAGTACAGCCTGCCAGATTGCAGCTCTGTCGGTCGCTTTTTTAACTGCCGGGTTCCACTTGATGAAATTACCTTTTGCGGCATAGTCCTCATCGCTGAACCACAAATGATGTACACAGGCTTCGGCTGTGATCTTTTTCTGTTCCAACGGAATGGAATTATCGAATAACGACAGTTCTTTCGCAGTGGAAATGTGTAAAATATGAAGTCTTGCCCCGTGTTTTTTTGCCAATCCAACCGCCAGTGACGACGATTTATAACATGCTTCTTCCGAACGAATGAGCGGATGCATCTCTACCGGAACATCTTCCCCGTAGATCGCTCTGTAGTGTTCGATATTTGCCCGGATTGTCGCTTCGTCTTCGCAATGTGTCGCGATGAGCATCGGCACTTTTGAAAACAGGTTATTGAGCGTTGTTTCATTGTCCACCAACATGTTTCCCGTTGAAGACCCCATGAATACTTTCACTCCACATACGGTGTTCGCGTTTGTCTTCAAGACCTCTTCGATGTTGTCATTCGAAGCCCCCATGAAAAAAGAGTAATTGGCGATCGACGTCGCTGCCGCCCGCTGGTATTTTTCTTCCAGTAATTCCTGTGTCAATGTATTGGGAACGGTATTGGGCATTTCCATGAAGGAGGTAATTCCTCCGGCTACTGCCGCTCTGGATTCGGATGCAATTGTTGCTTTATGTGTCAACCCGGGTTCTCTGAAATGCACCTGATCGTCGATGCATCCGGGCAATAAATACGCTCCGTTCAAATCAATTAACTCATGTGCTTCACTGACAGTAACGTCAAAACCGATACGTTCTATTTTTCCGTCTTTGATGTATACATCACCGTTTTGTTTTTTTCCTTCGTTAACAATAACGGCATTCTTCAGCAGGTAATTACTCATAATTTCATCGTTCTCATTTTCCACACACCGATAAATGCTTCTTTAAAGATGCTTGTGCTCATTTTTGATTCACCGTAAATGCGATCGATAAAGGTAATCGGAACTTCTTTTGCTTTAAATCCATGGCGAACTGCCGCATATTTCATACAAATCTGGAAGGCATATCCTTTGAATGTATTCCCGTCCAGGTTGATCGTTTCCAGCACATTCCGTTTGTAGCACTTGAACCCTGCCGTTGTATCGCGGATAGAAATCCACAGGATCATTCGCACATAAATACTGGCAAAGAATGAAAGCAACAACCGTTTCATCGGCCAGTTTTCGACCTTCCCTCCTTTTGTATACCTGGAACCAATACTCAAATCGGCTCCTCCTTCCGCACAGGCTTTGTACAGGCGAATAAGGTCATCCGGATTGTGAGAAAAATCGCAATCCATTTCAAAAATATAATCATATTTCCGGTTAATTGCCCATTTGAAACCATGAATATAGGCTGTTCCCAGTCCCAATTTCCCCCGGCGCTCTTCCAGGAAAATCCGCCCCGGAAATTCATCCATCAAGTGACGAATGATAGTGGCCGTTCCATCGGGAGAAGAATCATCAACGAAGAGAATGTGAAAGTCTTTTTCCAGCGACATGACCTTACGGGTCATCCGCTCTACATTTTCCTTTTCGTTATAGGTTGGTATTATTACAACTGCGTCTGACAAGTTTTAGTTTTTAGGAGTCAAAAATAATCAAAATTCGTTCGTACGTTATATCGATTTCAAAACTATTTCCTCAACATCAACAGGAGTAATGGCTCTTCGCTCTCCCATTTCCGTCCATCCTCTGTCTATAAAACGCTGTTTAATCGCTTCCGCAATAAAACCAGTATCTGTTGTATAGGCTGAGATTCGTGTTTGGATTCCCAGTTCCTGAAAGAATATTTCTGTTTTACGGATTGCTTGTTGAGCAATTTCCTGTTCGCTTCCTTTCAGATTCCAAACGCGGGTTCCGTATTGCACCAATTTTTCAAATTTATTGGTAAATTGATTTTCAAACAGGCGCGGTGCGATAATGGCCAGTGTACGCGCGTGGTCAATTCCGTAAAACGCTGTCAGTTCGTGTCCGATCATATGCGTACACCAGTCGGTTGGAACTCCCAGTCTCAGGTTTCCGTTCAGCGCGTGTGTGGAACACCACATCAGGTTGGCTGCCGCTTCGTAATCATCCGGATTTTGCATGACTTTCGGTGCAATTTCAATCAAGGTGGAAAGAATGGCTTCCGCTTGTCGTTCCTGCAGGAAATTACCGGTTGGATAGGTTAAGTATTGTTCCAGTGTATGCATGTATGAATCCGCAATTCCATTAGCAATTTGCCGCGCCGGAAGCGATGCAACGACTTGCGGGTCACATACGGAGAAGACCGGAAAAAACAGTGGCCCTCCCATCGTGCGTTTCTCATTAATTTCCGAGCGACTGATTACCGCGCCGGAATTCGCTTCTGAACCGGTGGCCGGTAAGGTGAGTACCGTACCAAACGGAACAGCGGCTTTAAAATCACATCCGGGCTTTCGTTCCAGCACATCCCACGGATCGCCATCGTATCGGGCAGCTCCTGCAACAAATTTAATTCCGTCAATGACAGAACCTCCTCCGACAGCAAGAATGAAATCTATGTGCTCAGCTTTGACAATTGCCGCTGCTTTCATCAACGTCGTGTATTCCGGATTCGCTTCGATGCCTCCGAATTCAATAACGCGAAAACTATCCAGCTGACGCATGACTTTATCATAAACGCCATTTTTCCGGATGCTCCCACCTCCGTATGCAAGAAGAACTGTTTTTACAGCATGTTGCTTTAATAATTCAGGAATCCGGTGGTGTTGATCTTTACCGAAAATGATTCTCGTCGGGTTGTATGCTTCAAAATTATTCATACTACAAAAATAAACAAAGAAGTTCATACGAACTGTTACCGAAATTCCTTCAAACGTTAAAGAATCCTTAAAAAGGGGATGGGATGATTGGTTGACTTGATGATTAATTGACTCTATCTTGTTGTAAATTTTGCTTCGAACGACAATGATTTGAAATTATGGATGATCAATGATCATTAAAAACTTGAAACATTCAAACGAAGTTACACTTGTGTCGTCACAATGCGTATGGTTTCCTGTCTAAATGCTGTCACCAACGGCCGATGGTCTTTGAAATTTAATACTTGTCCGTCTTTCCGTACCAGTTTGATCAGGTCAAAATCAAGCTCGATAATCTGCCATTCTTCTGCCTGTGGAATTCCTGTCGCGATGATTCCTTCTTCCGGCAATTGTTTATCCGGTGTCGCATAAAAACCGGTGTAGCCATAATTGATATCCACCGCCGGGGACCATTGGGCATTCCCAACCGTTTGTGCAACAACCGCATACACTTGCTGTTCCATTGCACGGGCACGGGATCCCACATGTACACGGGCAGCTCCTCTAATTGTTTCGGTACAACTTGGGACGAGCACCAGGTCAATCCCATGTTCAGCCAGGTGATGTGTTCCCAACGCAAATTCGCTGTCATAACAAATCTGGATTCCGAACTTGCCCCATTCGGCTTCAAAAACAGTCAATTGTTTCGGGGCAGAATGGATTCCCCATTCTTCGTTTTCAAAACGGGTCATGAAGAGTTTGTCCTGATATCCTGCCTCACCTTTCGAGCTGTATACATACGCCCGGTTAAAGTAACGGTCTTTCACTTTTACAGGAAAACTCGGAGCGACAATAATTACATTGTATTTCTTTGCAAATGCTGTAAACGCTTCTCTGAAGGCTGGGAGTAACTGTTGCATTTCAGCAATTTGCAGGTGTAAATCCTGTTGCACCTCAACAGCTAAAATACTGACGAGTTCCATGGAACCATATTCCGGGAAGACCAACAGATCTGCTTGTTGATCAACTGCTGATTTTACCCACTTTTCTGTGTACGTTTTCCAGTCATTCAGTGTTTTGTGCCGGGCAATAGGATACTGTGCCGAAGCTACTTTTATTGTCATATCAAAGGTGATTCAACCAAAAGGTTAATGTTTTTAGTGATTCCTGCTTTTCATCAATGTCCTGCCAACTCATTGCACAAGTCAATTCAGGATGTTTTATATACTTTCTTTTTTCCCAGAAGTGATCATTCGGAATGTAATCAACCGGTTGTAACGGATGCTGCTCCACTCTGTTTACGGAGCAAAACGCAGCAATGGAATAGGTTCCGAACGAACGGGCATACGCTTCCCGCTCATCAAAAAAACGGTGTCCCAATCCGCGACCACGGTAGGGTTTCAACAGGACACTCTCTCCAAAATAGAAGATGGAATAAATATCGTAATTCTTCTCCAGAAACGGTTGCTGTACATTCTGTGTTTCATGTCTAAGGGGAACACATGTTGTTGCCCCCACCATTTGATCTCCGTCATACACGGTAAAAACAAATGCGTCTGCGCAGGAAGCGTAGGTTTGAATATACTCCAGTTCATAATCCAGTGTTCCTTCATAGAGGTATGGAAAGTCCCTGAAAACAGCAATCCTCAGCGCTGCAAAATCGGATGCAAAACTGAGGATTTCTTTTCCTTGTTTTTTTACAAATCGCAGTTGTTCAGGCATCTCACGAAACCAGTTCAATCCACAATTCCAGGTTGTAATGTGTTGCAACGCGAACCACCTTCCCGTCTTTCACTTTCAGGAAAGCAGCGGCAGGCAATACATATGCTTGTCCTTCTGCAGCAGGCAATCCGTCTTCTGCCTTATTGTAAATACCATTTACTGTGAATTCAGCAGCAATTGTTCCGTCATTTTCTTCAGAAACATAAAACTTCATATTCGTTAATGTTTCTTCGTATGACTCGTCCATTTTTTTCATGAACGCTGTGAACAATTCTTTTCCTTCTCTCGGCTCTCCCTGATTGGGTTCATGCCGGATATCATCTGCTACCAACGCCAACATTCCATCCCAGTTTTTGTCATTAAATGCTGCGTAGTAATCTTTTACAATTTTCAATGCGTCCATTTCGTATTCGTTTTGAATGCAAAGTTAGCTATAATCTACAAAAAACAGATGGGATCGATCATTTTGAACCAAACGGATTCTGAATGATTACATCAACCGCTAAGTAATGAACTGAATACGGTTTTTGGTTACCGATCAGGTTGTTCATATACCCCAGATTAATGACAACGGGTATTCTTGAAGGGGAATAGGAATAATACAAACAAAACCGGCTTTCCCGGTAATTAAACGCCCCCATCTTTTCATTTCGTTCCTGAGAGGCAGCGAACAACTGTTCCGTACTTGTGATAAGTTTGTGATTGGCGGTTTTGGTCAGGTTTACAGTCAGTTGCATACGAAAGCGGCTTCGCAATTGAAAGACTTCATCGGGAGTTGAAAAATCGGGATTGAAAAACGTTCTCACATCCTGCCGAATCGTTGGTACGAATTTAATACGGGGCGTTTTAAACACGTATGACAATCTGCTGTAGAACCGAAATTCCTGTACAATTCCCGGGTTTTCCCGCTCAAACGGGTAACTGTCCTGGTATTCATCCTGTCTTCTGTAACTCAATGCCACCGAATACTGCCAGTTTTTGCGAAATGTATGATAAAACTCCTGGTTTACGACAAAAATCTCCGGTTTGTAGAACGGGGAATAATTGGTGGGATTGCTTTTTCTTCCAAATCCAACGTAGCTGACCGATTGCCAGTTTCCGGCAGAATCCACGTCCTGCCGGATTCCTGCCGCAAACCAACTTGCCGAGTGAGCTGCACCCAATCCCGGCGGACTGATTTGTGTCATGCCATTCCAGCAAATACACACCATTGAAAAAGTATGTATAAACGTTCTCACTTTAATCCGGGCGTTTGCTGAGAACATTTCCGTCTTTGTCGAACAACACCTTCCACTCACTTGCAGCGGATTTCAGTTCTACGGAATAAACGATTTTGGAACCTTCTGTAATTTTCTTTGTATCATCTATTCTGTGACCGTTGAAATCACTTCCGATCTTTGTATGTATACTCTTTGGCAATTCACTTTTGGAAATTTCTTCCTTGTGTTTGACTATATTTCCCTTTGCATCGTACCATACTTCGTGGTCTCTTCCGTTTGCTCCCAGTTCAAATTCTACTTTATAGTAAGCCACTTCTTTTTCCCATTCAATGTCGTATGCTTTGGAAAATTGTTGTTGAAAATTGTTTACAACGATAGATGGCACCTCGCTTTGGTTAATATCTTGTGCAAGAGTGGTATTGAAAAACAGTGCTCCTGCAACATACATTCCGATTAAAAAATACTTTTTCATAATGTTTAATTTTTAATTTTAATACAAAGTAACTTCCCGAATCTGGAAACATTTGGGAATGTTTCTTTTTCATGTTATTATAATATTGAATATTGTTTCAAGTTTTTAATGATCAAATCTTCGCGACGTAAAATCCCTCCGTTTGATTATTGATCATTCAAAATCACTGTTCATAACCTCAACCCATCATCCAGTCATTCTGTCCTAAAGTCATTCCGTCATATAATCAATTAGTCATCAAGTCAACCAATCATAAAATCATCCTTCAGAGTTCATAAATGAGCCGGATAAATGAACTGAAGTGTTCGTGTTTTCGTACAACCGGAATACCTGCAACCAGTCCCAATGACAGGTTTTTACTGCATTTGATCTTCACTTGCGGACGTACTGTCATTTCAAACATTCCATGCTCGATTTCTTTATTGATTTCGATCCCGATCAAATGGCTTGTCTGAGGTATTGAATAATGGACGGCGGTATTGATTTGCCATCTCACCTGTGTGGTACGTTGTAATACATCATGCTCCACAACCGGAGATGTATACACCAATGTATGGATGTTCTTTCCCAATCGTTTTGCAGCGACAAAAAACGGGTTGTAACCAACCCCTGTAATGGCACTGCTTTTTCCGTAATTTTTAAAATCCGGGAATTCGAAAATCTGGGTATAGCCTGCTGCCAGGGTCATTCGGTGTTTCTCCGACACCCAAAACGAATACTGAGCAGACAAGCGCAAACATTCCAGTTTATTGTTGGGTACCTCCTCCCCTTCTGCTGTTCGCTTAAAAAAGGAAAAATCTGTTTCCACTTCCAGCCCCAACCGATTGATTGGAGCAAATTCGTATTCTGCGAGAATCACATGTTGATTGTAGTTTCGTACATTCATGAAATCAATTCCCACATTGATTTCCTTTTCTCCTTTCCGGGCACCAAGATCTCTCACCAAATCGAGGTACAACGGCTCTGCATGACGTACTTTTGGAGGAAGTTCATTTTGTGTTTGTGCAGAACTCGTGGCAATCGTTGACAGCATTGCACCAAGAATGCATAGACCAGACAAAAAAATGGATGGTTGTATTGTTTTCATGTGGCAAAGCAAGCACATGAATTGGGAAAAATTTGGGAATCGTTAGGAATCAGCTCCTGAATTGTATTTCAAAGCAATGTTTTTGCTCTTCAAACGCATACACAACGGAATATCCATACATGCTACAAATTGCTTTGACGATTGCTAACCCGAGTCCGGAACCTCCTTGTTCCAGTTCAGATTTGTAAAAACGGGTAAACACTTTCTCAGCATCCAACGGAAACGGATGGCCTGTGTTGATGATGCGAATCGATTGTTCAGACACCACAACTTCTACGCTTCCATGGTCATGATTGTGGAACACTGCATTTCTCACTATGTTTGAAACGATAATCGTTGCAAGAGATGTGTCCATTTCAACTTTCAACTCAGCGCGTTCAACAATGGATAGTGTCACGTGTTTAAAGCTAGCCATTTCCTCCAAATCCTCGCAACTTTGTTTGGCAATTTCATTAATAGAAATGAGCTGATTGTCTAAAAATTGTTTGTTTTCAATCTTTGTTAGCAATAGCAATGATTTATTAAGTCGAACCAACCGTTGGATAATCTCCAATACCTCTGAAATACTTCCGGCATCTTGCTCTTTCAAATTCCCTTGCTCGATCAGCAACTCCAGCTTATTCGTTGCAATCGCCAGGGGAGTCTGCAATTCATGCGATGCATTGCCGATGAATTGTTTTTGGTGTTCATACGATTCAATGCTATGCAACAACAATGTCGTTACTGCCTGCTGTAAATCATTGAATTCTTTGGTTGTCGTCTCCACTTGTGGCAATTGCTTACTGCTTCCCAAACGGTAGCTTTTGAGTTGGCTCAAAAAGTCGTAAAAAGGCTTCCACAGCCTGCGCAAAACAATATTGTTAAGCAAAATGATCCCCGCAACAAGGAAAACATACAAAAAAATTGTTTCCCAGAGCATTTCTTTAACCAAATCGTCTTCTTCCACCATGGAATTGATAATACTCAGCTCATAGTACCTCTCTTCGTGTTCAAACGCAGTTGTCAACATGCGTACGGGTTCCAGTTCAGGCTCTTCATCATCCGCATCCTGCATGTACATCATCGTATCGATGTAGCGATCCTTGAAGCGCATGGCTTTCTCCTGACTGATCTCGTGAATGGTAAAAAAACCTTCTTCAAACGTGTGTTGCTGCAATAAAGTCGAATCATTTTCCGCCCGGTATACAATCTGGCGTTTGTAGTTTTCCAATCCCTCGTCCACGCTACTCTTGATCTCACTGAGCATGTTGAAATAAAACACAATCGCCCACAAGCTGATAATAACCAGCAGAGAGATGGAGAAATATTTAATGGATTGGTTGAGTAATTTCATTTTTCGACAAGCTTATAACCGATTCCGTAAACAGCTTCAATTTCCAGCTCGGAATTGGAATCAGTTAGTTTTTTACGCAGGTTCTTAATCTGGTAATAAATAAAATCAAAATTATCCGCCTGATCGATGTTATCTCCCCAGACATGTTCTGCCAGTGCGGTCTTCGTAACCAGTCGATTTTTGTTGAACAGGAAATAATTCAGGATATCAAATTCTTTTCGGTTGAGTGGAACGGATTCTCCATTCACTAAAAACAAACGATCCTGCAGGTCCAGAACAGTATTTGCCAACTCAATGGTGTTTTTTCCATCTTGTTTATTTCTCCGCAATACGGCTTTGACCCTCGCGTTTAATTCTGCAATGTGAAATGGTTTTGTGAGGTAGTCATCCGCTCCCAGCTCCAGGCCTTTCAATTTATCATCCAGGGAATCTTTCGCTGAAATAATAATCACATTGTCTGCTTTCCCGGACTGTTTGAGTTGCTCCAGCAGTTCAAGTCCGTTCCCTCCCGGGAGCATAATATCCAGTAAAATACAGTCATAATCGTACAAACCGATTTTGTCGGACGCACTTCTGAAATCACTTGCAGATTCAATCACAAAGTGTTCTTTGGTCAATGAATCGACAATGTTTTTCAGCAACTCTTTCTCGTCTTCAACTACCAGAATTTTCATACGACAAATGTATGAAATGAAAACTGGAAAGATTTGGGAATTGTGTTATTTGTTTGTTCGCACAAGGACAGCCGGGTTAGATTCCGAATGTCTCAAACGGATTGAAACGATTTAGTGTATTGATTTCTTTCAATTGTCCGTCTTCCACTCGCACCACTCTTCCCGGGAATTTTTCGACGATTGTCATGTCGTGAGTCGCCATAAAAACTGCTGATTTTTCTTCCTTGGCAACGGCAATTAACAGCTGCATGATTTCTTCCGATGTCTCTGGGTCCAGGTTTCCTGTCGGCTCATCTGCCAGAATGAGTTCCGGTTTATTCAACAATGATCGGGCAATGGAAATCCGTTGTTGTTCTCCTCCGGAAAGCGCGTGTGGTTTTACATTGATTTTTGTCTCCAGTCCAACCAGCTGCAACACTTCCGTAGCCCGTTTTTCCATCAGGCGCTTATCGCTCCATCCGGTTGCCCCCATTACAAACAGCAGGTTCTCCCCTACGGTACGGTCTGTTAACAATTGAAAATCCTGGAAAACAATTCCTAACTTTCTTCTCAGCAGCGGAATTTGCTTCTTTTTCAGTGACGGTAAATCAAACCCAACTACTTCACCGGAACCTTCTCCCAACGGCAATTCACCGTACAGTACTTTCAGCAAGCTACTTTTCCCGGATCCTGTCTTCCCGATCAGGTACACCAATTCATCCCCTTTTATTTCAAAGTTGATGTCCCTGATAATCAAATTATTGTTTTGAAAAATCTTCCCGTTCTGAATGCGAATAATCTGTTCCACGCGTCTTCTTTTTTGTAAAATTGCGAATAAATTATCCAACTCACTCAGTAACATACTGAAATAATCTTAACATCTCTACGTTTAAAACTTTTGAAAAAGCCATCGTTCGTGGCGATTATGTCAACTAATTTTACTCCATTAAATGTAATTTGCGTATGAACCGTTTATTGGTTATTTTATTCGTGTGTTTTTCACTGTCGGTTTTCGGACAGTCGTCGGAGAAATACAATAGTGTCTACGCCGGTTTCTACCGTGCCGAAGAGTTGTATCAGAAGCAGCAGTACGGATCTGCCAGAAAAGAATTCCGGACATTCATCAACGGCTTCAACCAGCCGAATGACCCGATGTACATCAAAGCATTGTACTACGAAGGAATGTCAGCATTGGAATTATTCAACAACGATGGCGTTGACCTGTTGAAACGGTTCATCATGAACTACCCGGAAAGCATTTACAAGCATATCATTCATTTTAAATTAGGAAATTACTATTACCGGAGTAAAGATTATACGGATGCACTTGCCTATTATTCAAAATTTACGGCAAAAGACCTGGAAGAAGAATTCCGCAATGAGTATTATTTCAAAGTCGGTTATTCTAATTTTCAACTCGGGAATAATGATGCGGCAAGAAACGCATTTGTAGAAATCAAGGACGGTGATTCTCAATATGCCAATCCTGCACTGTATTATTTCTCGCACATTGCGTACACGGATAAGAATTACCAGACAGCATTGGACGGTTTTCTGAAACTGGAAGGGGACGAAAGCTTTGGAAAAGTTGTTCCGTATTACATTCTTCAAATCTATTATTTACAGGGAAAATATGATGCTGTTACCGAATATGCACCAAAATTGGAAAATGCTACAGTTGTCAACGAAAAAGATATTAGCCACCTGATCGGTGATGCATATTACCGCATCGGAAAATACGATGAAGCAGTTCCTCATCTGGAGGCCTATGATAAACTCGCAGAAACAACCCGCGATGAAGATTACCAGATGGGATATGCCTATTACAAGAGCGGGCAATACGATAAGGCCGTAAAAGTATTCGATCGTGTAACGCGTAATGAAAAAGACAGTTTAGCGCAAGTCGCTTTTTATCACATCGGTGAGTCCTATATCGCCCTGAAGAACAACTTGTCTGCGCGTTCCGCTTTCCAGAAAGCATCTGAAATAGATGCCGATCTGAAATTGCAGGAAGATGCATTGTACCAGTTCGCAGTGTTATCGTACAAGTTGGATATCAACCCGTACAATGAGTCCATCCGTGCATTTGAAACTTATCTGAATAATTACCCGAATTCAAAACGGAAAGAGGATGTTTATCAGTACCTGGTAAATGTGTACACATCTACCAACAACTACCAAAAGGCATTGGAAAGCCTGGACAGAGTGGATAACAAAGACATTACTCTGCGTAAGGTCTATCAACTAATCGCATACAATTACGGGATTGAATTGTACCAGAAAGAGCAATATCAACCGGCAATCAACACCTTGAAGCTGGTCGAAAAATACCCGGTAAATCCACAATTATCCGCAAAAGCGGTGTACTGGACAGCGGATGCAAATTACCAGTTGAATAATTTTAACGGTGCAATCAGCGGTTATAAATCGTACCTGGGAATGCCCGGAGCTACTTCTGAATTCAAATCAGATGCATATTACAACATCGGTTACGCCAACCTGTACAAAGGGGACACAACAGCAGCTATTGAAAGCTTCAGAACCTATGCACAGGAGAAACCGACCAATAAACGCAAATTAACTGATGCTTACATGCGTCTGGCTGATAGTTATTTCATGCGAAGAGAAAACCAATCTGCTATTCAGTACTATGACCTGGCTATTAACCTGAATACATCCAACCAGGACCAGGCCTTGTATTACAAAGCGTTAACTCACGGAGTTAAAAATGAAAAACAGGAGAAGATCAAAGCTTTACTGAACCTGGTCAACAATTATTCAACGTCAAAATACGTACAGGATGCGTTATTTGAAATCGCGTTTACCTATAAACTGATTCCGGACTATGACAATTCATTGAAATATTACGAACAATTGCTCCGCGATTATCCGAACACATCAAAAGAAGCAAGTATCCGTATTGAAATGGCGGACATTTATTACAAGCAGAACAATTACAAAAAAGCGGAAGCTGAATACCTGACAGTACTGGAAAAATACAGTCATGATACCATCTGTAATGCGGTAGGTGACGGACTTCAGAATGTATATGCAGCGACAAAACAGGTCAATAAACTGGAAGAATACTCAAAAAAATACCCGTGTCTGAACATCAACGGACTGACATTGGAAAACCTGGTTTACAATCCTGCCGAAACAGATTATCACGCCAAGAAATATGCAGATGCAGCAACTAAATTCGAAGAATACCTGGCAAAATACCCGCAAGGATACCACGCAAAAAAAGCGGTTTATTACCTGGCGGATTGTTACTATGAATTGGATAACCTACCAAAATCCATCGAAAATTATGAGAAGATTCTGAGTGAGGCGACATCTAATTTCACAGAGCTGGCAGCAATTCGTGCTTCCCGTTATTATTATAACAATAAAGAATATGCAAAAGCAATTCCTCACTACGAGCGAACAGAACAAGTGAGCAGTGATCCGGAAGTGATCTTCAATGCGAAAACGGGCTTGATGAGAAGTTATTACCAGCAAACCGAATATACGCCTGCGGCCGCATACGCGAAACAAGTATTGGCCAGCAATTTACTGAAGCAGGAAAACCGCTTAGAGGCACAGTATATTTCAGGAATTTCCAATTACCATACAAAAAATTATTCCGATGCGATCAGCTCTCTGACGTATGTCAGCAAGAACACAACGCAGGCGCTCGCATCCGAAGCCAAATTTTTAATTGCTCAAATTTATTTCGACCAAAACAAACTGGCGGAGGCAGATGTGACGGCAAGAGATGTATTGAAAATGAAGCCGACATACGATTACTGGATCGCAAAAGCGTTGATTCTTCAAACAAAGATTCTGGTGAAACAAAACGATCTCTTCCAGGCAGAACAAACTATTTTATCCGTCATCGAACAATACCCGGTTGAAACAGACGGAATCAAAACAGAAGCACAAGCTGTTTACGATGAATTGATGCAACTCAAAAACGCACCGAAGAGCAACATTACACCTCAAGGTACGACAGTAATTGAAATTAACGAAGGAAAATAATCGCCATGAAGACATTCATCTCAATTGTATTTCTTGGAATCGGTTCAGCCGTTTTAGCACAAGATGTAATCCTGCAGGGACAAACGCGCCGTGAAATTGAAAAAGCGCAACGCATCGCGGGACGACCTGTGATTGATGATACCATCATCCAACAAAAGGTTACCGAATACCCCTTGTTGTCCACACAATTCAAAACAACAACAGAGGTTGACCGGATCGAACCGGCAACAATCAAGATCAAAGAACAACTCGATCAACTATATACGACGTATATTAAACTGGGGGTAGGAACAGAACTCATGCCTCTGGGAGAAGTGTATTTCAACAATACACGTTCGCGGAAATATGTGTATGGTGCCAATGTAAAACACCTGAGTTCATGGGGAAATATTCCCGGTTATGAGCGCAACACGTTTGATAGGACTTCAATCGGAGCATATGGAGGAATTAATGAAAAACGCTACCAGTTACTGGGAGACTTCCATTACAGAAATCAGGGATTGCATTACTATGCCATTCAGGCTCCGCTGGATTCACTGGGAAAAGACAGAACCCGCCAGCGCTACAATGACTTGGGATTTGATGTGTTGTACAAAAGCAATGCAAAAATTGACACTTTTGGAATTAATTACCAACTGGGATTGAAGTACAACCATTTCAATACACTGAAACCATCGATTGATTCACTGGCAGACTGGCGTTCAAGAGAAAATTTCTTTGCCATCAACGGATTGGGAGAGTATCGACTGAACGAAAACATTTATTCGGTAGGACTCGACATTATGCACAACAAGTACCGGTACGGAAATGAAACCGATTCCATCAGCCCGATCGATACGGCAATTGTACGACCAAACACCATCATTAGTTTAAAGCCAAGCTTTAAAACCTACTTGTGGAACGACAAATTTAAAGCAACGGTCGGACTGGACCTGACGGTGAATGCAGACGGGAAAACAAAAGTACATATCTACCCTGTTGCCGAAGTAAAATATTCCCTTTTCAACGATATGTTTATCCCGTACATTGGTGTTCGCGGGGGAATGAAACAAACTTCATTGAAATCACTGACATTGGAAAATGAATTTCTGCGGCCAAACGTGGCGATGAAAAACGAAAATACAGCGATTGATGTCTACGGAGGGTTCAAAGGAACCTTGAGCAGAAGTATCTCTTTTAACATCGGCGGAGGATATTCATTTATCCAAAACATGGCGTTGTTTGTTAATGATACTGTTTATTCACCGGGAAATCGCTTTGATGTTATTTTTGATACCGCAAAAGTATTTACACTGGAAGGATCTATTTCCTATCAGATGCTTGAAAAGTTAAAAATAGATGTCTTGGGTCGCTACCGTTCGTATGAATTGCGAAACAATGTCCATGCGTGGAACAGACCAGATTTTGAATTAGTAACCCGCGTACACTATAATTTATTCGATAAATTCTATGCTAATTTTGATTTCAAACTGGAAACGGGAAGGAAAGCATTGGTCTATGCACCGGGAGACGGTGTACAGGAAGAAGATTTACAGTATTTCAGAAAACTGGGAGCTATCTATGATTTCAACCTGGGGTTGGAATACCGTTATACACGCAGACTGTCTGTTTTTGTACAGCTCAACAACATCGCTGCACAACGCTACCAACGCTGGTACAACGCACCGGTTCACAGCTTCCAGGTATTGGGTGGGCTGACCTTCAGGTTATAAAATGTTACAATATATCACAAAGGGAAGTTTTAACACACTTCCCTTTTTTATGCTTCTTAGTTTTAGTTATGGAAATATACTGAAAGGAGATTTCTTATTTTCTTTGATCGGCTATCAATATTCAACAAAAAAATAACATAACAAACTGTAAGACAACAAACTACAAACCACAAACAATTAACCCTCCCAAGACATATTTAACACTGAGTTTATTATTTAACAAATAAGTCGTTCGTTGTTATAAAAAACATTGCTATAAATGAATCATTCTGTTATTTTTGATTCAAAATTAAACCGTTAGCAATGTTGAGTAGAGAGGAACTTTTGAAGTTGATTGATGAAAAATATCAGGCGATGCGTGAAAATCCTGATATTTATTTATCAGGGTTATTGCATTCGAAACCGTTAACTTACTGGGATTATATTCAGGTGGATGCACTGCTTGGACTACAGATCCAGCGAACAACCGAACCGGATGAAATGGTATTTATCATGTACCACCAAATCAATGAGTTATTATTTAAAATGATCTTATGGGAGATCGGACAGGTCTCTCATTGTGAGGAAATTACTCCCAAGAAATTCTCCATGCACCTGGGACGTATTAGTCGCTATTTTGATATGCTTTCCAACTCGTTCAATATCATGCAGAGCGGAATGGAAATTGAGCAGTACATGAAATACAGAGATACATTGACACCTGCAAGTGGATTCCAGAGTGCCCAATTCCGGAAAGTAGAATTTGCCTCTACAGACCTGCTGAATCTCATCGATTTCAGAGTACGTCCGACCATCGATCGGAACACGCCGTATGAACATGCATTTGATAACATGTACTGGCAGGCTGCGGGACTGAATCCGAAAACAGGAAAAAAATCAGCACTGCTATCCAATTTCGAAAAGAAATATAAAAAGGAATTCATTGATTTCATGCAGGAATACAATACCATCAATCTGCTTGCGAAGTATAAATCGCTACCGGAAGAGGATCGCAACAACCTGGAATTGGTCAATGCGATGCGCCATTATGATTATACCGTAAACATTTCATGGGTCATGAATCACTTCAATGCCGCCAGACATTACATTGAAAGCGGTAAAGGTTCCGGTGAAGCAACCGGAGGAAGTGACTGGAAGAAATACATGCTGCCACAATACCAGAAAAGAATATTTTTTCCAGAATTATGGACCGATAGTGAGTTAGATAACTGGGGAATTGATAACTTAGAGGGCTATAAGACAATAACCGACATTTCGGAATTAACAACTAATAAACAATTTAAAGGATGGCAAAAGTAGGAATTATCATGGGAAGCAAAACGGATTTACCAATCATGCAGGAAGCTGCTGAAATGTTGGAATCGTTTGGAATTGCTTATGAATTAAATATTGTGTCGGCGCACAGAACACCGGATTTGATGGTCGAATATGCCCGTGAAGCAAGAAAAAGAGGAATCAATGTAATTATTGCCGGAGCCGGAGGAGCTGCTCACTTACCGGGAATGACTGCTTCATTGACAGCAATCCCCGTGATCGGAGTTCCGATTAAATCTGCCAACTCCATTGACGGATGGGACAGTATTTTGTCCATTTTACAAATGCCAAATGGAATTCCCGTTGCAACAGTTGCTCTGAACGGAGCGAAAAACGCAGGTATTCTGGCAGCAAAAATCATCGGAGCCAGCAATGATCAGATTCTGGCAAAAATTGATGATTACATGAAAGATTTGAGAGAAGCTGTGATTAAAAGTGCTGCTGATCTGGATGAAAATAAAAACGTACTGGATTAATTGATTGGATCGTACAAAACACAGAAGCGGGCTTACAAAGCCCGTTTTTTTTATTTCCTGTAAATAATCTGAATTAATTAAATTTCACTGCTTTTGCCGGACTGATCCGTGTAATGACCATGCTCGGAACGATCAATGCAGCCACACACACAATGAGTGTCCCCAGGTTCAATAAGAACCAGCTGGTAAAACTCAATTCGATCGGAACGGTATTCAGGTAATATACTTCCGGGTTGAGTGGAATGATGTTGAAATAATATTGCAGTAAAGCGATACCGATACCGACAATGTTGCCAACCAACATTCCTTTCAGAATCAGGAAAGCAGCCTGGATCAGGAAAATCTTCCGGATGGCCCAGTTCGTCGCCCCCATCGATTTCAGGATGCCGATGAAATTTGTTCTGACCAGAATCAGTACCAACAACGCAGACCCCATGTTAATAATCCCGATGAGAATCATCAGTACAATGATGATCAATACATTCAGATCCAGAAATCCGAGCCACACAAAAATATCGCTCTCTGCTTCACGAATGCTTTCTACCCGGAACAGCTCTCCTTTTTTAGATGGAAGAAACTCTACCTTTGATTTTACTTCCTTTCGAATGGCATCCAGTTGGTTCCAATCGTTCACTTTGATTTCAAATCCCGCGATGTATTGCTGATAACTTCCCTGTCCGTTTATTTGCTCCACCCGCACGGTTTTATTTCCCGCATTGATTGTATAGATAGTTCCGTCTTCGTTTTCGTAGTTTTTAACAAGAAATCCGTCTGCATCTTTCTCAAACTGATTCACACTGTTCCTATCACCTGTAATGGAAATTTTCAAATAAGCAGTATCTTCGAGCGTAATGGATTCTTCCTTCAACAGACTCGTCGAAAAATCCGAAACAATGACACGGAACGTCGTATCTTTATCTGCATTATATGTCTTTGCTCCATAAATTTCAGCTCCCCTGCCCCAATCGTAGCGAAATTGTCCCTGTCCGCCACGTGCTTTGACACGAACAATCAATTGACTTTCATATCCCGGAACCGTATACAGTGAATCTTCGATTTCAATTGTCGCCTGAATTCCCCAATCGTTTAACTCCTGTACCAGACGTAAATCACCGATCGCAATTTTTGCGTCGTGTTCTTCCAGTCCGGTTTCATAAATCCCTTTTACGATTAATTTTTTCAACACCGGGTTCGATCGGACAAAATAAGCACGGATTGTATCACCGGTCTTAAAGCTCAGATCATTCGCCATTTTACGGGAAAGCAAAATTTCTTCCGAAACTTTACCTGGTTGAAAAACAGGAATGCTTCCTTCCTTGAGATTGGCTTTAAAAAAATCCCAGTCGTATTGATTGTCCACACCTTTCAACAAACCACCGTGCACGTTTTGCTCAGTAATCACGGTATCTTTTCCATCGGGAAGTTTTACCGTCCGCTGATTTCTGTCGCTCTGAAACAAAACAGGTTTATAGGCAACCGGAGCAATGTTCTTGATTCCTTTTATTTTTTTTATTTCGTCAAAAAAGGCCTGATTTTTGAGGATTGGTGATGATTCATGCATGTTTCCGCCGGATGCAGATAAAATGCTTAAATGTGCTCCGAAACCAGAAACTTTGTCCCTTACCTGATTCTGAAAGCCTTTGACAACAGCCAGTGTGATTAAGTTAACAACAATGGCCAGTGCAATACTTATTACAGAGATACGTACAATTGCCCTGGAAACTTTCTTACCTTGTGCTTCACTTTTTAGGATACGTTTTGATATGAAATACTCGAAAGACAATACAATGCGATTTTGGACGCTAAATTACACAAAGGTTTTTGGCTTGAAAACATTTTGTATGATTTTAATTCTCCTGACTGGAAGTACCCATTATTCATATAGTAATTCTGATACTCCGGATGATGCTGATGTCGAAGAAAAAGGAGAAGAAATTCTTCCCGGTGCTTATCAAATGGACGTGTACCTTCCTCAGTTGGAAAATAAACGCATTGCCGTTGTCGGAAATCAAACGTCCCTGATTGGTACGACTCACCTGGTGGATTCACTCATCAGCAGAAGCATTAAGGTAGTCAAAGTATTTTGTCCCGAGCACGGTTTTCGGGGAGACGGAGATGCAGGAGCAAAAATCGATGACGGAATCGATGACAAAACCGGCCTTCCTGTTATATCGCTATATGGCGATAATAAGAAGCCCAAGCCCGAATTATTAGACAGTATCGATGTGATCGTATTTGACCTGCAGGATGTCGGTGTACGTTTCTATACATATATTTCTACCCTGCATTACGTTATGGAAGCTGCTGCTGAAAAAGGAATTAAGGTACTGTTACTGGATCGTCCAAATCCAAACGGACACATCGTTGACGGGCCAGTCAGAACCCCCGGATTTGAGTCGTTCATCGGAATGCATCCGGTCCCTGTATTGTATGGTATGACAATCGGAGAATACGGACAGATGATCAACGGGGAAAAATGGATGAAAGACAGTCTGAAGTGTGATCTGACAGTTATTGAAATTCTAAATTATCGCCACAAAGACAGTTACTCACTCCCGGTCCCTCCTTCCCCCAATCTGAAAACGGATAACGCCATTATCCTGTACCCGAGTTTGTGTTTTTTTGAAGGAACAATGGTCAGTGTAGGAAGAGGAACTCCAACACCGTTTGAACTCTTCGGAAGTCCGGATTTCCCCCGAAAAGAATTTTCATTTACACCTGTCTCTGTAAAAGGAGCAACCGATCCGAAGTTAAAAAACACCGTTTGTTATGGTATAGATCTAACTCAAAATGATCGTCGTTTCAAGCGATTACGACTGGATTACCTGTTTGAAGCACGTGATATTCTGTATGAAAAATATGGTGAAAAGTGGGTGGATCGACCGAAATTTTTCAACCTGCTTGCAGGCAACGATCAATTGATCATGCAATTGAACTCATTTTGCAGCGAAACTGAAATCCGCGACAGTTGGGAAGATGACCTGAAAGAGTTCCGGAAAATCAGGAAGAAATACCTGATTTACGAATAAAATAACGACTTTACAGCTAACAATCAGTAGCTGTAATTACTCATTTTCAGATTATTTCTTTACTTTAGTTGTCATTCTATCACTACAGTTATGACACGAATTTTTGTACTATTACTACTCACAACGGGCATTCCATTTTGCAGCACTGCCCAGGTAATTCCATCCGGACGAACGGTCAACTGGTCACTCGCGGGACTAAAAAACGGCATTCAGGACTACCCGACGATTGTTAACATCGCCGATTACGGCGGTACGGGAGACGGGAGTAGCCCCACTAATACCGCACTTTCAGCTGCAATTAATTCACTCAACAATACACCGGGAGTTATTCAGTTCAATGAAGGAACCTACCTGTTTGATCAGGTAATTAACCTCCCCGATGCTGTTATCATACGGGGAAAAGGGGCTGAATTAACCACATTAAGATTTACGGCATCCGGAGATTTAATTCAGGCAAAAGGCAGCATTGAAAATCAGGAAATCAATGTACTGGAAAGTGCAGGGAAAAATCAAAATTACCTGGTTCTGAACCCGAATCATGGGATCAATCCCGGTGATTTCATTCTCTTGACACTCAATGATGACACGTTGGTCACCTCTGCATGGGCATTGCGTTCTGTCGGGCAAATCAACAAAATAGCGGTTGTACACGCAGATACTGTTTTTCTGAGCAGTCCGTTGCGGATGGACTATCCCCTCTCTCTTTCCCCATGGATAAAGAAAATAAATCCCCGGAAAAATGTAGGAATCGAATGCATGAAAATTGTTCGTGGCAGTAACGATAACTTCCAATCCAACAACATCCTGTTTGAGTATTCTGTTGAAAGCTGGGTAAAAGGAATTGAAAGCGACAGCTGTAATTATGCACACATTGCGATTTCCAACAGTTCCAATATCGAAATCAGGAATTCGTTTTTTCAGAATGCCTACAGTTACGGGAACGGAGGAAAAGGATACGGAGTCATGATTCACATGACCGCGGGAGAATGCCTGGTCGAAAACAATATATTCCGGCAGCTGCGTCATGGGATGATTCTCCAGGCCGGAGCCAACGGCAATGTATTCGGCTACAATTACTCTGTTTCACCTTACTGGACAGAAGTATCTCTGCCCTCTGGCTCAGCCGGTGATATGGTTCTGCACGGCAATTATGTGTACGCTAATTTGTTTGAAGGGAACATCGGGCAAAACATCGTTATCGATGATTCTCACGGTAAAAATGGCCCCTACAACACCTTTTTCAGGAACAGAGCTGAACGTTACGGCATTTTCATGAACAATGCACCGGCATCCGACCGGCAAAACATCGTCGGAAATGAAATCACCAACACAGGGCTGACACTGGGACTGTACCTGTTGTCCGGAACCGATCATTTTTTATACGGGAATACAGTCAAAGGCACGTTGAATCCCTCCGGAACGCAGCTATTACCGGAGGCTTCTTATTACCATTCATCTTTTCCTTCTTTCCTGAGCAATACCGGTTCGTTTCCGGCAATCGGAACACCAACCCTTTACAATACAGGAAATAACGCAGCCAAAGTCAACTATCTTTCCGGAACTTATAGTTACTGTCACGCAGATCTCCCACCCTCTTCTGCCGGAACAGCACAACAAGGACAGGAAAGTCCGGTTGCCATTTTTCCGAACCCTTCAAAGGAAATCATCCATGTACGATTGAATAAAATGTATCCGGAAAACAGCAATGTTCAGATGTATGATGTATCAGGAAAACTTGTTTATTCTGTAAAGTTAACTTCACAAGAAGAAATCATTACCATTTCGTTATTAAAGGCCGGTTTTTACCTGATTCATGTTATCTTTGGGGATAACCTGTATGTTGAAAGCATACATAAAGAATAATTTCCCATGAAAACCTTTTATATCCTGTTGATTAGCACCCTGATGGTAAGCATGTCTGTTTCCGCAGGGAAAGAAAAAGTGATTTACCGAACAACCAAACTGGTTATCAAACAATTGTCTCCCGGAGTATATGAGCACATTTCATTTCTGAAAACCGATGATTTCGGAATAGTTCCCTGCAACGGAATGATTGTCAAAGACGGTGATGAAGTCATTATTTTTGATACAACAATCGATGACGCAAGTTCTGAAGAACTGATCAATTGGATTTCAGAAACACTCCATTGCAAAATCACAGCGGTTGTAGCAACTCATTTTCATGTCGATTGCCTGGGCGGGTTGCAAGCATTTCATCAACATGAAATCCCGTCCTATGCTTCTGCTCAAACAATTGAACTAGCCAAGAAAAACAAGTTTAACATTCCCGAGAACAGCATTGGTAATACTTTCACATTCCGGATCGGAACGAAAGAAGTGTACACCCGTTATTTCGGAAAAGGACATACCAGTGATAACATTGTTGCTTATTTCCCAGATGAACACACGTTGTTTGGCGGATGTCTGATTAAAGAACGGAAAGCCGGGAAAGGATATCTGGGCGATGCAGATACAAAAGAATGGCCGGCAACAGTCCAACAAATAAAACAAGCATTTCCGGATGTAAAAACAGTGATTCCCGGCCATGGAAAAACAGGGAACAAGAATTTATTGGATTACACCATTCGACTATTCGAAGAAGAAGTAACATCAACGGCAAAGTAAATCAATAATTTCACTGCAGGTGCGTACATCGTGAACACGTAGAATTCCTGCTCCTTTCGTCACAGCGAGTGTGTTCAACACCGTTGTTCCGTTAAGCGATTCTTCAGGGGTAATTCCCAGTTTTTTATAGATCATTGATTTTCGGGAAACACCGACTAACAACGGTTTTTTGAAGACAAGTAATTCATCCATTCGCTGTAGCAACTCATAGTTTTCCTCCATGGTCTTACTGAATCCGAAACCGGGATCCAGCACCACATCCTTCACTCCTTTTTCTCCCAAAACAGCCAGTTTTTTCTCAAAATAATCTGTCAGTCTTTTTATGATACCGGCAGCTGGCGATATCGCCATATTGTGCATTGTTTCAAACGTACCTTCTACATGCATCAGTACATATGGAATCGTTGCCGCAGCAAGCACATCCAGTAATGTTTCATCGAACTGGAAACCACTGATATCGTTAATCATAGAAGCTCCTTCACCAATTGCTGTTCGGGCCACCTCTCCCCGGAATGTGTCGATTGATATCAGCGCATCCGGGAATTCCGTTTTTAATTGCCTCAAGGCCGATTGAATCCGGAGTTGCTCTGTTTTTTCATCCACATCCACCGCCCCGGGACGCGTTGAAAAACCTCCCAGATCTAAAAATGTCGCACCTTCCGAAAGGTGTTTTTCTGCCATTTTAAGCAATTCACTATCAGACTTCAACCGACTTTCTGAAAAAAATGAATCTTCTGTCACATTGAGAATTCCCATGATCTTCGGAACGGTAAAATCCATTAAAATTCCGTTAAATTGAATGCGATTATCTTTATAATTTGTATCTTCAACCCTTGAATTTTGCATTTGAATAAATAATGAGTCAAACAGACGCCCAATATACAAAAGTAATAGCGAACTGTAAGGAAATCTACAGTAAAAAAACAAAAGACTATGGTACTTCCTGGCGGATTCTTCGCCCGAGTTCCCTGACAGACCAACTCTTTATCAAAGCGCAACGCATCCGGACCATTCAGGAGACCGGCGAGAACAGGGTTGGAGAAACCGTTGAAGGTGAATTTATGGCCATTGTCAACTATTGTGTCATGGCATTGATTCAATTACAGGAAACAACCCTGAAAGAATTGGATTTGTCGGCTGACCAGGCTGTTGCATTGTATGAAAAATATACCCGGGAAGCGTTCGAGTTGATGCAAAAGAAAAATCACGATTATGGTGAGGCCTGGAGGGATATGCGGGTTAGCTCCCTGACCGATTTGATTCTCACGAAAATATTACGGGTCAAACAAATAGAAGACAACAAAGGAAATACATTAATCAGTGAAGGAATTGATGCAAATTACTACGACATGCTCAACTATGCTGTTTTCGCATTGATTCATTTAACACAAGAAAACAATGAACACTTATGAGAACAAAAAGTACTAACATTTCTGTTTCGGGAAGGTCATTTTTATTCAATGTACTCTTCGTATTGATCAATCTTACAGGATTGACCCTGATCACGATTGCCTATCATGAAAGCTTTTCAGGAAATGCATCCCTGTTCAAATCCATTGGGTTTGGAATTTTGGCATTGTCCACCGTCGGGTTGTTCATTTTCAGAGGACGCCTGATGATGGCCAATGTAGCAAGGGCTGTTATCGGGGGATTATTTATCGTTTCCGGCCTCGTAAAAGCAAACGATCCATTGGGTTTTGCTTACAAACTCGAAGAATATTTTGAAGACGGTGCATTGGCGTACCGGATTAAAGAATGGTTCGGAGCTCCCGGATTCTCCCTGGAATTCCTTATTGAACATGCCCTGTTACTGAGTGTAATTATTTGTATTGTTGAAATCGTTCTGGGGGTCTTGCTCATTATCGGGGGGAAAATAAAATTGGTTTCCTACCTGCTTGTTCTGATGATGGTCTTTTTCACTTTCCTGACCTGGCATACGGCAACGTGTGACTCGAGTAAAAAATTCCTTGACCGTGATGTATACGCACTTTCCAATCCGATCGCTGCGGTGAAACTGAAACAGGCGGAGGCCGACAAGAGCATCAAAATTGTCAGTCAGAATTCGGAAGAAATCGTTGTGGAAGAAAAGAAACAACCACAATGCGTAGATGATTGCGGGTGCTTTGGTGATGCAATGAAAGGTTCAATCGGACGATCGCTGACACCAAAAGAATCCCTCTGGAAAGACATCGTTGTACTGTACCTGGGATTGTGGATTTTTATCGCCCAATGGTTGATTCAACCGAATACCCGAAAACAGAACATTGTTTTCACCGTTGCCTCATTGCTGGTGGTGGTCTTTTTCTCCACAATTTTCTCCTGGTATTTCCCGGTATTGTTTGCCTTTGTAGGTATCGTAGGATCGCTCTGGATTCTACGCATCGGAGGTCGGGCAATGGGGAACTATTTCGGAGTTTCATTCTTCGTAACGTTGATTTCCGCGATCTTTATTTATTTCGTATTGCGGTATGAACCGATGAAAGATTACCGTCCGTATGCATTGGGTAATAACCTCGTAAAACTGATGAACAATGGTGAAGAGGGAATTTACCAGAACCTGCTTCGTTACGTCAATAAAAAGACCAAAGAAGAAAAACTCTTTGATGCTTCCTCGAAAGCATACATTGATTCAAAAATCTGGGAAAATACGGACTGGGAGTACAAAGACATGGTTCAAAAAGTAATCAAACCAACCAAACTTCCGTCCATTACAGAACAGTTTAACCCGTTTATTTCCATCGCTGACCTTTCCGAACCGGAGCGAGAAATGGAGTTTATCCGGGATTTCATTGCCAATAACGGTGTAGATATCATACGTGTTAAAAACCTGAGTTCAGGCGACATCTATGAAGTACCTTCTGAAGAGTTTACTCTGGAGGAATATACCCCGGAATATTACCAGGTACTGGATACAGTGAGAACGATCAATCCGGAGGTATCGGAAATCAATATCCGCGACTACATCACCACTGCCGATCAGATCATTGTCATCACATCGAAAAACATCAATGAAGCAAACTGGGATGCGATTGAGCGGTATAAGAACATCCTTAAAGAAGCTAAAAAAGCAGGAATTCCGATGGTGTTACTTTGCAGTGTCAGCCGTGAAGATATGCTGGCGTTCCGCAAGAAATACAATTTCGAAATTCCGATGTTTACCAATGACGAGATCGAGTTAAAAGCCATTGCACGCAGTAATCCATCAATGATGGTGATTCAGAAGGGAATTGTGAAAGGGAAATTCGCTCACCGTTCCACACCGACATTCGACTGGTTAAACAAAAATATTCTAACTAAAAAATGAGAAGAAAGATTGTAGCGGGGAATTGGAAGATGAACCTGGATTGGGATGCCGCAAATGCGTTATTCCAATCGCTGAAAACAATTCAGAACGAACAGGTGGAAGTAATTGTATTTCCTTCTTCTTTGTATTTAGCAGCGTTTTCATCCGGGAACAACCATTCCCTGAAAGTAGGTGCGCAAAATGCGTATCCGAAAAACAGCGGCGCATATACGGGTGAAATCGCTTTTTCTCAATTGAAAAGTATCGGCGTTTCCCACGTATTGATCGGACACAGTGAGCGAAGAGATTATTTTTCTGAAAGCAACGCGTTTCTGAAAGAAAAAGTGGATGCTTGCCTGGAAAACGGGATCACCCCTGTTTTTTGCTGTGGTGAATCGCTTCCTGTGCGTGAAAAAAATGAAGAAACAGCATTTGTAACCCGGCAGATTGAAGAAAGTTTATTTCACCTGAGTGCGGATGAGTTCAAAAAATGTATCATCGCGTATGAACCTATTTGGGCAATCGGTACCGGGTTGACGGCCACAAGTGAACAGGCGGAACAAATGCACCGGGATATTCGTCAGTACATTGCCGGAAAATATGGGAATGAGACGGCTGAACACATCTCTATTCTTTACGGAGGAAGCTGTAACGAAAAGAATGCATCCGAGTTATTCTCCTGTCCAAATGTAGACGGAGGATTGGTCGGAGGCGCTTCTCTGAAGGCTGATTCATTCACACAAATTATCAATGCATTCTGAATGGATTATCTTGAACTGAACATAAAACTGTCTCCTGTAAAACCGTTCAATGAAATCATTGTTGCGCAACTCGCCGATGCCGGGTTTGAAAGTTTTGTTGACACAGAAGAGGGTGTACTGGCATACGGACAGGTGTCTGAAACATCCGTAGAACGCGCGTTAAATGAAACATTCCTCGGTGAGCAACGGGAAGATGTTACCTGCTCCTTCGAAGCTACTATTATTGAAGGACAAAACTGGAATGCGGTATGGGAAAGTGATTTCGAACCCGTTTACGTAGAAGAGTACGTCAGCATCCTGGCTCCTTTTCACGATAAAACACTGGCAAAAGGAATGCTGGTGGAAATACAACCGAAAATGTCATTCGGAACGGGACACCACCAAACGACCTGGATGATGTCAAAAGCACTGTTTGAACAGGAAGAAATTCCGCAGCGTGTTCTGGACATGGGAACAGGAACGGGAGTCCTGGCAATTATTGCGGAGAAACTTGGAGCCTCTGAATTGCTCGCAATTGATATCGAATACTGGTCTGTTGAGAGTACGATCGAAAATGCGCAACGCAACAATTGCAAACACATTGAAGTGTTGTGCGGAGACGTAGACCTGATTGAAGGAAAGTCATTTGGCTTGATTTTGGCTAACATCAACAAGAATGTTTTAAAAGCGCACATTCCTTTCTATGCACAAGCACTGGAAACCAATGGCGTGTTAATGCTCAGCGGCTTTTTTGATTCGGATGTGGATGAACTTACCGCATTTGCAAGTGATTTCAATTTGAAAAAAGAACATGTCTATCTGAAAGATAACTGGGCAGCTATTCAACTGAGAAAGGAAAATTAAAAAGTAATTGATTCTCAATTTCCGGTCTTTCTACCGGGTGTTGGTACATACTAATTAATAATTTACAGAGCATTATGAAACACTTCATTTCTTTGCTGTTTATAGCAACAGTTTTTTCAGGATTTGGTCAGACGTACAGTGCTGACAGAGCGAAATTCATCAAAGAATTTCAAAGTGCTTTAACTCCTTACGGTAAAGGGGAACATTCCAGGTTTATAAAAGAAGAACTGACGGTTATCCTCTTGCAGTCATCCGAATTCCCGGATCGTTATTTTACCAATATGATCACAACCTGTAATGCGCTTGCTGCAAAGCGGTTTGATACCTATCCGGATATTTACAACTATGTTTATTCCGTCTACTCCCTTGTCAAAAACAAACAGTCGGAGTCCAGCTACAATGCTTATCAAAGCACCATCGACAAATTACTGGAGAGCCGGAACCCCAAACGTTTCACTGACTTTGCTGAATCTGCGGCAGGGTTCTTCTACGAAGGAAAGCTTGCGGGAAAATCCAACTTTGAATGGTACTACGAAGGTGGAAAATACGAATTTAAATACGACGATAAACCTTACATTGAATTGACCGACGGAAACTTGATTTGCCGCGCAGTAGACATTGCCGGAAGTTCCAAGAAAAACACAAAATACAGCGACAGTATCGTCATCTATAAAACGTCCGGGACTTATGACCCGGGACTTCAGAAATGGGAAGGAAAAGGCGGAACCATTACCTGGGAAAAAGTGAACCTGTCCAAAGCAGAAACCTATGCGCAGATCGGTAAATTTCAGTTATCCATGAAAAATACCAACCTCAACATTGACTCTGTGAAGCTGAAAACACCTTATTTTAATGAATTACTGGACGGATCACTTTCAGACAGGGCATTTAAAATCAACCGGGAAGAAGATAAAATCTTTCCGCAGTTTCTTTCGTATAAAACCAACCTGAAAATCAACAACATCAAACCGAATGTCAATTATGAAGGGGCGTTTTCCATGAAAGGAGCAAAATTTGTAGGAGCGGGAGTAAAAAACATTCCAGCCAAAATAACCATTGTAAAAAATGCGAAACCATTTGTAATTACACAGGCATCTGAAATTTACATTACAGACAAACAGGTGTACTGCAATGGTGGAAGAAGCTCCATTATACTAAACACAGGAGACTCCATCACACATCCGAGTATTAACTTCAGCTACCTCTATGCGGATGGAATCCTCGAATTTTCCAGATCAAGTTCCGGAATAGGACAAGCTCCCTTCAGTGATTCGTATCACAAACTGGATTACTATGTTCCCAAACTCGTTCTTTCTGAGAAGGAAAACATGATTCAGTATACCTATGAAAAAGGAACCAGCCAGGAACAGCGCATTGCCCGTTTCGAATCCGTTGACTACTACGACGGTCAGTTGTATGATAAACTACAGGGACTTTCTTCGACACATCCATTGGTTGCAATCAGCAAATACACCTATAAATACGATAAATATGAACTCTCCGAAGGAGAATGTGCAACCGCCCTGGGAGGTACATTGGAACAAATGCGTCCGATGATGCTGCAACTGGCAAATTACGGTTTTATCAGCTATGATACAGATAATAAAAAGGTAATTATCAATCAAAAATTAGAAAATTTCGTTCAGGGAAAGGCTGGAAAAAAAGATTATGACAACATCATCCTGGTGAGTGATTTCCGTCCGAAAGAGTTGAAAGGCTATTCGGAAGAAGAAATTAAAAACAATGCCTCGCTTCAACAGATTCGTGAAAATTACAAAAAGCAGAATGAAATGCGCCGCACACTGGAAAATTTCGGTTCCTTCAACCTCGGAACCATGGATATTGACCTGGTAGGTGTTGACAACATTACACTTTCTGAAAAACAGAACATGCACATTTTTCCGAAAGACAATAAAGTAAAAGTAAAACGCAATCGTGACCTGGAATTCAGTGGATGGATCAATGCCGGAAAAGCAGAAATCAACACCATCAGCGCGAACTACAATTACAACGAAAATAAAGTCAACCTGCTCAAAACAGAAACAACTGTTTTACGGGTTCAACCAAGAAGTGCTGAGCACGGTACCGCGGGAATTGCCATGAACAGCACCATTTCAGGTATTGTCGGCGACATCGTGGTCGACCTGCCATCTAACCGTTCCGGAAATAAAGTCGACGCGACAACAGCTGTCTACCCTATTCTTTCGGTTAAAAATGCGACAAAAGTATTTTACAACTCCAAAGATTTATACGGAGGTGCATACGACAGCACGCGTTTTTATTATGCGCTCCAACCCTTTGTGATTGACAGCATTGATAATTTCAATGACAAAACACTTCGCTTGAAGGGAGAATTGGTTTCTGCCGGCATCTTTCCAACTATCAAAGAAGATTTGAAAGTCATGCCCGACTATTCATTCGGATTTTCAACTGCTTCTCCAAAAGAAGGGTTTAATTTCTACGGTACAGGGGCAAAATATGACAATAAAGTAATGCTGTCGGGAAACGGATTGCAGGGAGCCGGAACAATCAACTTCGTCAAATCGACTTCTGTGTCTAAAAATCTCTTTACGTTCCTTCCGGATTCAACCGTAGGAATTGTTACGTTTGTGAACCAGGCGGTACAAAACGGGGTTCAGTTCCCGGATGCTAAATGTGAAGAGGCCTACATGACCTATATCCCGAAAAAAGACATCCTCAAAGCCAGTTCAACACCGCGAAATGACATCAGTTACTTTGAAAACGAAGCCAAGTTAAGAGGAACAACATACGTTACGCCGAAAGGGATGAAAGGGAAAGGCTTGATGACCTTTAATAACGCGACCATTGTCTCGGATGGTTTTGTATACGAATGGAAAGACCTCTACGCCGACACCTCCAGTTTTAACCTGAAAAATGAAAGCCGGGAAGAAGGAGAAGCGCCACTGATTTTTGAAACAAACAATGTCAAATCACACGTCAGCTTCAAAGACAGAAAAGGAATTTTTAATTCCAATAAAGGAGAATCGCGCGTCGATTTCCCTGTCAACCAATACATGTGTAAAATGGATATGTTTACCTGGTTCATGGACCGGGAAACCATCGAAATGGAGAAAAAAGTTGCCAAAGACATCGCCATCGATACCGGAGTCGACCTGGTTGGTCCGAACTTCTTCTCTACACATCCGAAACAGGATTCACTCCAATTCAGAGCGCCGAAAGCACGACTGGATATGAAAGCAAAAACAATTTACTGTAGCGAAGTGGAATACGTTGACATTGCGGATGCACGGATTTATCCTGACAGTATGAAGCTCAATATCCGCAAAAAAGCGGAAATGGATCAATTGAAAAACGCAACAATTGTTGCCAATTACATTACCAAGTACCATAAATTTGAACGTTCTACAGTCAACATTACTGCCAGAAGGGCCTACAAAGGAAGCGGAGAATATCCTTACTATGACAAGGACAGCGTTCCAACCTATATCGTCATGGACGCCATCGGACTGGATACGTCATACCAGACCATTGCAACAGGGAAAATTGACCAGAATAAAGGATTTAAATTAAGTGATGAGTTTGATTATTACGGAAACCTGACGGTAAAGGCTGCTTCACCTGAAATTTTGTTCTCGGGAGCGACACGTATCAATCACAACTGTAGTAAATTTGAACGAAACTGGCTGGCGTTTACCAGCTCTGTTGATCCGAAAAATATCCAGATTCCTGTTACCAATAACATGAAAAACCTGGACGGTCAACCGATATCCGCCGGAATCGTGTGGAGGGATTCTCCGAATGTCGACAGCATCGAGCTTTACCCGACTTTCTTGTCTGCATTGACCAATGCCACAGATCCTGTTGTGATTACTTCCTCCGGAGTACTGACGTACGACTTTGGTTCGAAAGAATTCCAGATTGCACCGAAAGAAAAATTGATCAACCGGTCTGAAAAAGGAAATTTCCTGGCATTGAATACCGAAACATGCTCCATGTTCGGGGAAGGAATTGTCAGTCTGGGAATGGATCATGGAGACGTAAGTGTAAAAACGGTTGGTACGGTTGATTACAACCAGAAAAGCGGTGCGATTCATTTCAACCTGACGGCTAAATTCGACATGCCGCTGGACAAGTCTGTTTTCAAAGACATTCCGGATAAAATCAACGCAACAGAAGGGCTGAATCCGATGGACTTCGCAACCAACACACTTAAATCGGCTATTACGATGTGGGGAAGTCAGGCGGAAGCGGATAAATTGCAGGAAGATTTTACAATTAAGGGGGAAATCAAAAAAATACCTGCATCTTTGGAGTCGGCAATTACCATTACAGGCTTGCGAATGAGTTATTACAGCCAACCGACCTTGAATAATTTCAAGGGGTTGATCACCAACGTGGAATCAGCTATCCTGGTGAACATGTTCGAGAAGCCTGTCATGAAATATGTTCCTTTCAGGGCTTTCTTCCAGCAGAAATTCTCAGGAGCCGGAGGTGACTGGTTTGCATTGCTGATTGATGTTCCGGGAGGAAAAGATTATTTCTTCAATTACTCAATGGGTAAAAAAGAAGGAATTATGGACATTATGACGGGAGATACGGAATTAACCGCCGCGATCTCGGCATTAAAAGACGACAAACGAAAAACAAAAAACTTCCTGTACCAATTAGGACAGGGTGGTTTAAAAACGGTATTTAACAACTTATTCAAATAATGGATTACATTTTATTCGGTCTCATTGCTTACGTATTAGGATCCATCCCTACCGCTGTTTGGGTCGGGAGAGCAAAATACGGAATCGATGTTCGTGAACACGGGAGTAAAAACGCAGGAGCGACCAATACTTTTCGGGTACTCGGAAAAAAAGCGGGGATCGTTGTACTGTCCATTGATATTATCAAAGGTTTCTTAGCTGCATTCCTCCCCTTTGTTTTCAAGGTGGGGGAATGGCAGTCCGACCAATTAATTACCGTTCAGATTCTGGCGTCCATACTCGCTGTTGTAGGACATGTATTTCCTGTTTTTGCTGGATTCAGAGGAGGGAAAGGAGTGGCGACTTCACTTGGGGTAATTATTGGCATTCATCCGCCTGCTGCAGGAATCTGTATCGGTATATTTTTAGTTGTATTTATCGTTTCTCACTACGTTTCACTTGGTGCAATCTGTGCTGCATTGAGTTTTCCGGTTTCCATTTACTTTATTTTCGGAATCCGCTCCATCTGGCTGAATAGTTTCACCATCCTGCTGGCTGCACTTGTCATCATCGCTCACAGAAAAAACATTCAACGCTTACTTGCTGGAAATGAAAACAAAATGAACCTTTTCAAACGATAACCGTATATGTATTTAATGTAAATTTGAAACGGTGAATTGTTTGTAAAAGTGTCACTGAAAATACATAATATGCTGCTTGTGGTTGCGCTGCTGACTACATTCATTTCTTTCACTCAGACAGAAGACGAAGTGAGAGTCAATGCAGATGCTTTGTTTAAAAACAAAGAGTATGTAGAAGCGACCCCCCTTTACCTCCGCTTACTCTCATTGCAACCAAGAAGTTACGACTACAGTTATAAATACGGAACCTGTTTGTTGTTTAATTCCGACAGTAAACAAGACGCCATCCGTTATCTTTCTTACGCTGTTAAGAGCCCTACTCCTATTCCGGAAGCATCTTTTTTCCTGGGAAAAGCCTATCACCTCAATTACCAGTTCAACGACGCCATTTCAGAGTACAAAAATTACATTGCCAAAGCAGGAAATAAAGGAGCATATTTTGCAGAGTCCAATCGCAATATTGCGATGTGTGAAAACGGAAAAAATCTGCTCACAACACTCACAGATGTCATTGTACGGAAGCGAACAGAGATCAAACAGGATGATTTTTTCCGTCTGTACGATTTGGCTGAAATAGGTGGTAGTATTATCACGGCTGTTGATTTTCAAACCAAAAACGATAAAAAATACAACCACAAACCAATTGTTTACCTGGCGCCGAATATGGAAAACGTATACTTTTCCAGTTATGGGGAAGGTGACAACCTGGATATTTATGTCGCACGGAAATTGCCCGGGGGGAAATTCGGAGTTCCGCAAAAACTGAACGGAGCCGTGAATACTCCTTTTGATGAAGATTTCCCGTACATGCATCCCAATGGTACCGAGCTCTATTTTTCTTCCAAGGGGCACAACTCAATGGGAGGATACGACATTTTTAAAGCGAAATTCAATGCCGACAATAACACGTTTGAAGACGTGATCAATGTCGATTTTTCCATTAGTTCACCGGATGATGACTTATTGTATGTGGTGGATAAGGACAATAAAAATGCTTATTTCTCCTCCCGGCGTCAATCCCAGGACGGGAAAATTGTTGTCTACAAAGTCGCTGTTGAACGGATTCCCATCCAACTCGCCATCGTGAAAGGAACCTTTGCATCTTCGGTACTTCCGCCCGGTTCAAAAATGACCGTTGAAGTGGTTGACAAAACAAACGGGAAGAAAATCGGGGTCTTCAAAACCCTGAAAGAAAGCTCCTACCTCATAACCTTTCCAAAAGGAGGCAAATATCAGTATAAAATCACCGTCGAAGGGTCGAATGAAGTATTTACCGTTGATGTTGACATTCCATTCTTAAAAGAATTGCGTCCACTGAAGCAAAAGATGGATCACGAACTCGCTGATTCAAAAGAACGGATCCGGATCACAAACCTGTTCGATGAGCAGGTAGAAGATGCCCAAAGCATTGTATCGCAGGTATTGAAAGAACGTGCGAACCTGAATGTCAACGAAGATCAGTACAATACGGAAGAACTCGAAGGTCAGGCCAAACTGAAAGCCGCATTGGCAGAATTACGTTTGGATACACGTTCACCAATGGAATTCGGACAATTACTCGAACGCACACATACAGAATTGAAGCAAAACAGCACAGGGGAAAACAAAATGGAACAGGCCTCGGATGCAATCAGTCGCAACTTGTACAGTGAAATCGCTGTCATTGATACGGAAATCAGGGCACTTGTAAAAGAAGCCGATGCTTCTCAAAGTAACCGACGAAAAGAACTTGTGCTAACCAATGCGAAAGAATTATACCAGCAACGGGAAGAAAAACTGGAAAAAATAAAGCAGATTCAGACAGAAGCCGCAGCGATTGAAACAACACATTCATCTACTACCGCCAATCCCGAAAAACTGGGCGAAATTTCCAGGCAATACAACCAATTCCTGAACGAGGGAAAAACGACTGAACTTGTTGCGTTGCTGAACCAGAATAAAACATACCTGAACAGTGTATTATCTGCTCCTGTACAAACAAGTCCTTCGGAAGAACTACTCAAAAAACAGGAAGCAATCGTCAATGAAATTACGCGACTTCAATCCATCGAAAACGGTTATGCAGAGGAAATCAAGCGACTGGAAAACGAAATTGAATCCCTGACACAACAAAAAGACGCTGCAAAAGACAAGTATAAACAGGAATTCCAGGATAAAACAGATGCCAAAAATTATGAACTGGAAAATGCAAAGAGCTCCCTTTCCAAAACAAGAAACCTGATTCCTGCAGCAGTACAACAACGGGATGAAATCAATAAAAAACTCAACATCGTTAACGAAATTGAAAGCTATCAGGGAAAACCGGCTACCAAAGAGGAGCTTGCACGGGCAAAAACGATTGTCAGTGATGAAAAAAGTAAAACGCTGAAGTCCTACATTGAAGCCTCTCTTGCCGAGCTTTCAACGCAACAGACAGATGATCCGAAAGGTGTGAAAACCGAAGTAACCATTGAACAGTACAATACACAAAGTGAGGAGATTTATGCCCATGCCGGCTGGAGTGAATACGAAAAACAGGAACGCCTGCTGACACTCAATGATCAAAAGCAACGGGAACTTACGAACTACCTGCAGGAATTGGAAAACGATCCCGCGGTGGATGAAGCAACGAAAATCCAGCAAAAAAATACGACACAAAAACTCATCCGGGAGCTCCAACACGATCAGCAACTTTTACAGGAAGCAATTACTGTTTCAGCAAAAAACGAGATTGAACAGTTAAAAACAGAAAGCATTGTACAGGAACTATTTCCTGATTATGAGTTAAATAAACAAGGAATCAAACAGAACAGCACGTTGTCTGAGCAGGAACAATTACAACAACTCAACACTAATGACCAGGAACTGGCAGATAAAATTACAGCTGAAATCAAGCAACTGAAATCGCAACAGGCAACAGCACAGGAACAATCCCTTTCCACCGCTAAAATTAATTTACTGGACGAATACCGTTCCCGGTTACAAACGACAATTACGGAACGCCAACAGCACATTACACGCCTGCAACATGAACTAAATGCCGCGCAGGAGTTGGAAAAACAGGTAATCACCGTTTCACAGCAAACAGAATCCGCGTATTCCGATCAGCTCCGACAATTCAATCAGCTGAATGCTGCAACACAAACAAATGAACGCATTGAAGTACTGAACAACCTGTCAGCAACGCTGGGAGCACAGCAACAACAACTGCAACAATTAAAAGCGGCTGCACCATCGAACCAAACGATTGCAAAAGCCTTGGCTTCCATTGAGGCGAAAATAGCTGAAGTCAGTGCATTGCTGACAACCGAAAAAACAGCGCAAACAACTTCCAGTGAATCAACCACTAACACGTCCCTACCCGATCCGAAACAGCAAAAATCACCAACCATACTTATTGAAGAATTGCAACAAACCTATACCGGCAATATCAACAACGATTTTAACCAGGTACCGGAAACAACATTCGAAATTGAACAAAACATCCAGCGTCTGAATGCCTATAAGAACACGATCCGACAAACACTGGAAACAGCCGAGAAAAACGCTTCCGAAGAAGAAAAAACAGCTTACAGAAGGGCTGCTGAACAGGAATTTACGCGCATTGACAAACGCATCGACGTATTGCAACAACAGCAACAAACCATTGAACAGCAAAATACCGCTCAAACGAATAATCAGACTGCAATTACCCCTTCCAAAACACCAACCATCCTTATTGAAGAATTGCAACAAACCTACACCGGCAATATCAACAACGATTTTAACCAGGTACCGGAAACAACATCCGAAATTGAACAAAACATCCAGCGTCTGAATGCTTATAAGAACACGATCCGACAAACACTGGAAACAGCGGAGAAAAACGCTTCCGAAGAAGAAAAAACAGCTTACAGAAGGGCTGCTGAGCAGGAATTTACGCGCATTGACAAACGCATCGACGTATTGCAACAACAGCAACAAATCATTGAACAGCAAAATACCGCTCAAAACAACATTGGTAATTCCGGAAATGTGCCTGATCAAGTAATACCATCGACACAGGAACAGTCCATTACCTCTAAATTAACCGACAACGCCACTTCTGTAAAAGAACGAAAAGAATTGACAAAAGAGTTGACCTTGATAAAACAGGCCAAAGCGACAGAAAATATCCGCAAGAATGAAGAAAAAATACAGGAGTTAACATCCTATATTTCAACGCCCGGAAATACGTCCGGAGATCCAGTTTCTTCAGCTTACACGACCAAGTCAGAACAATTATCCGTACAAATCAAATCGGAAAAAGATCCGCTGAAAAAAGAAATACTTGTCGACGAACTACTGAACATCCGGGAAGAGCAGGCACGGCAAATCGATCGTGTTCAAACTCTCAACGAGAATATTGCTGTCTCCTCAGCGAACCCGGAAGCGCGCATGTACCCGGAAGAAGTGCTAAAAGCGCGCAGAAGACAGGGAATTATTGAAATTGAGGAATTGACAAATATCCGTTCACTTCTGCAACAACAACTTGCAACGGCTTCAAAAAAGGAAAAGGAAACATTCCTCCAGGAAATCAATGCGTTGAATGAACGGGAAGCATTTATCAAACGGGAACAGGTATTCCTGGAGACTCAGCTGCAACAGTATACACCTGTAGACAAGACACCTTCCTTATCCGAAAATACAACGGCACTCACCTACAACGAGGAACGAACAATTGCCGCGTCGGAAGAGTACGAAACCTATGCCAAAGCAATCGCGGAACAACAGAAATACGTTGCAGAACATGTAAAACTGGAACAGGAATTGACCAATTATCAAGCGCAGTTGGAGGAGCTCAGGAATCGTGAAAAAACAGCCGGTACAAGTGAAAAAATACAGCTTTCAGATCAAAAGTCTGCGACCATTGAACGCATAAAAAATATTTCAGTATCTTTGAAAGAACTTGAGGTTAAGATCAATGAAGCGGCTCAAACGGCTTCTGTTCATTTACCAACTGACTCGATTGCAGGTATGAAATTTCAAAATTTAGTTGCGAGAGGAATCAATCCGATCAAAAAATCACTTATTGCCACCGCACTGATTCCGATTTCAGTCCATGGCATCGAGTTCAATCCGGCAACTTCTCCCCTTTCTGAATTAAAGAAAATACCTGTTGAAGTAAAAACACCAATGGGACTGATTTACCGTGTACAGGTAGGTGCTTTTGCACGCCCAATACCGGAAACCCATTTCAAAGAATTCTCCCCTGTTTCGGGGGAAAAAATTGAAAACTCGAACATCACCCGTTACATGGCCGGTTACTTCAATACCGCGTCGACCGTAGTTGATGCACGTGAAAAAATCCGGCAATTGGGATACAGTGACGCATTTGTAGTCGCTTATTGTGACGGGAAGCGCATTTCTTTCGGAGAAGCCCGTCAGCTGGAAGCCCGCCATGCATGCATTGGCAAGAAAGCGGAGGAGATTCAGGTGGAAGTCGCAAGGAACATTGCTCAAAACCTGGGACTGGAGGATACTTCTAAAACACTGAAACCGGTCGCCGAGCATACCTACAACCAGGCACCGGGAGCGGCAAAAGCATGGGCAATTGAGCAATTCGACGGTGATCAACTCTTTTATACCGTGCAGGTGGGTGTATTTAATCGTCCTGTGACCCGAGATTTGTTGTTCAACCTGGAACCGTTGTATACACTGCGCCTGGACAATGGTCAAATTCGGTATTCTGTAGGAATGTATGGCGATTTAATGCATGCGGTAAACCTGCAGAGTGAGGTGCGCAAGAAAGGAATTCCGGACGCTTTTGTCGTCGCTTATTACCGGGGCAACCGAATCAGCGTCAGCAAAGCACGTGAATTGATCAACAATGGAGTAACCGTTTACAAAGGAGCGCCGAATCCGCAGCCGAAAATCGAAGTGCAACCAACTAACCAAGATGTTACAACGGTAGTTCCCGTTTTTAGTTCAGGAACGCTCCGAGAAACCAATACACGTCCTGAGTCATATGTGCAGTTCGTTACGAAAAAAATGTATGAACAGTACCCGAGAGAAGAATTGAACCGATACAATAACAAAGGAAATTTTTATTACGATAAGAACGATAAACACATCAAATCCACTTTCTATTCGGACGCATTTATGCTACCACGGATCGCCGCTTTCTCGGACGAAATAGATACCGTTCATTATACCAAGTCGGATGTATTGAAGAGTAACGATTCCAGGGTAACTTTCCTGATTAACGCAACATCGATCCCGGGAGATTTCAACGATTGGCTGACAAAATTCCCATACAGAAAAGCATATGCACATTCGGAAAATGGAATAGAAATTCATATCTTTGACATTCAGTTAGAGGAAGTCGAAGAAATGAAAATCATTTCTGAATTGTTTGGTTATCCGCTGACCGAAACACAAAATAAAAGTGAATATGAACGGAATAATGAGTAGTGTCCAGACGCAGGAAAGTGTTTTGTCGGTTGAAACATTACTGGATCAACATGACTTGATTGTGTACAATGACGATGTCAATACCTTTGACCATGTGATCGAATCACTGATTAAGGTATGCCGGCACGACAGTATCCAGGCAGAGCAATGCACCCTGATCATTCATTACAATGGTAAATGCCAGGTAAAAAGAGGGACATTTGAGAAACTGGAGCCGATGTGTACAGCTCTATTAGACAGGGGAATAAGCGCTGTCATTGAATAATAAGCAAAATTAAAGTAAAAAAAAGTTGCGGAATCAGAATAAATGCTCTATCTTTGCACTCGCAAATCTTGCAACGGCCTCGTGGCGCAACTGAATAGCGCACCTGATTACGGCTCAGGAGGTTTCAGGTTTGAATCCTGACGAGGTCACAAAGGACGGTTATAAACCGTCCTTTTTTGTTTAGAATGTTTTTTTTAACTTCATTAAATGGCGAACATAAAACAAACAGTTATCGTACTCCATCTTTTCCTGGCATCTTTTTTCGCTGCAGTTTCACAAGTACCCCAATATGGGAGCGATACCCTGCTCGATGTGGGATGTTGGAATCTGGAATGGTTTGGTAGCACAGAGTATGGTCCGACCAATGAGCAATTACAATTCAACAATATCAAACAGGTTGTCAACAACACGGATATAGATCTTTGGGGATTTACTGAAATGTCAAACTATTTAGCATACCAGCAGCTTCTGACCGATCTACCGCAATACAAAGGTGTATTGGCAACTTATAATCAAACACAAAAAACAGCTTTGTTTTATAAAAAAGATATGTTTGAAGTGATTTCAAGTCAACACATTCTGACTTCATCCAGCTTCAACTATGACTTTGCAAGTCGCCCGCCGTTAGAAGTTATCTTAAAAACGAAATCATTTATTGCTCCCGATACAATTTATGCCATTGTCATTCATCTGAAAGCGTTTGCAGATCAGGAATCCTACGACAGAAGAAAAGGAGCTGTAACTGCTTTAAAGAATTACATGGATTTCATCCGAAAAGATAAAAAAACGATTGTGTTAGGTGACTGGAATGATGATTTGGACCAATCAACCTTCAATGGTATTGAAACACCCTTTCAAATCCTCCTGGATTATCCCGATGACTATTTCTTCCCTACAAAAGCACTCAGTGATGCCGGAAAAACTTCCTATGCATTCTATAGCGGTTCCTTTCTCGACCACATTATGGTAACCACCCCATTGACCGCTGATTATATTCCTTCATCTGCAAAGGTTCTCGACATGATGCCAACCTATATCAGTAATTTTTCGCAGAACACCTCCGATCACTACCCGGTTATTTCGGCTTTCCATTTGGACAACATTCAGTCGCTGGGGCTGCAATCACAACTGATCGATGAGCAGTTATTCGCAGTTACTGCAGATCGAAAAACTGTTTTTGTTTTAGGCGACTGGGAAGGAAGCGTTGAAATTTATGCTGTTGACGGCACAAAAACAGGACAGTTTGAAAAACAGGCCGGGCAATTAGAAATTCCGGTTGATCACCTTCCCCAGGGAATGTATATCGCCGCTTTACAGCTAAAAGCAGGTACAAAAACCTATAAATTTGTGCGGTAATTTGATGGACTTACTGTATGTGTTGTCGGTCGAATGATCGGACATACACATATTAACCTACTCAATTGTTGAGAATAACAACAGAACGTATTTATAGCGATTCGGGCAAATAAGGAAGTTTACAATTACGTTAGTTTTATTTTAAGCAAAAAAATCAAAATTAAGATGGCCTTTTTTGCTTAACTGCACATCGTCCTTGAATATTATGTTAAGGGTTATGTAAGCTCATGTTTCCATAAATTTATACGTTGTGACGGTAGAATTTCAATGAAACTTAATTATTGTTTTGCGCTTTACGTTGCGAAAAAGCCAAAAGATTCTTATCATAGGAAGGGAAAGCAGCACTGCGAATACAATGACTAAATTCTTTGTATCCAGTGCTGACATTCCGTTCACTACATCGGTTACTGCATTCACCTTCATACTTGCGCCAGACTTATAGCCGTTTTTACCTGCTGCGCCAACGATAATAAGCAATATGAATATCAAAAAAATGGCAAAAATGGGTTTCCGCATTAAATAGAAAAGAGTAGAATTTTCGTCGAAAACCTCGGCTCCAGGGTATGCGGTGAGGATATCATTTTTTAACTGGGTTAGTGATTGCCCTCGATCAACATTAATTAAGTACTCAGAGCGGTTGATACATTTTATCAGGACTTCGTTTCTTTTCAAGTCAAATAGCATTAGCCTGATATCTTTCATTAAAATTTCAGATAAAGGCTCGGATGTATTATCAACAAGCTCATTGTCTTTGCTCAATGTTGCTTGTCCGTATAAAACCCTGTCATTCCCTATGTAAATAAAATCTCTCATTTCAACTGAAACAATTCATACTCACGTTTAAATAGAGTACTTATCAGTAATTTCTGCTGAATGTACAACAATATCTACTATGTACCGTTATTTTAGTCAATACAAGTGAATCACAGCTTAATTACGAACATTCAAAAAAAAACGGATCAATGCGTAAACTTAGGACAAATCATTCACGTGTATAAACCAATGAATGTGATGAACTACAAACACTACCATGTACATCCCTTGCTCAGGAACTGGATTCGGTACTTTTGGAGTTATGATGTATATACTCCTGAAATTCAAACCTTACACATCCGTTCGTTTGCTGACCGCTATCCCAGACTTATTTTCCAGGACATTACTTCTTCATCATTCATAACGGAGACCAACGGAACGACCAAACCCATCTGTTATTTAAGTGGCATCGACACCCTACCTACAGATACATTTTGGGACAGTCGGTTCTCTCATTTCGGAGTTAGTTTTCATCCGCATGCATTGCATACTTTCTTCAGACTGGATGCTGCTCAATTGACCGATCAAACTCCCGATATTCAGTTGTTGGAAAAAGAGGAAATAACCCATTTATTGATCAATTCAAAAAGCCACGAGGAGCGAGTCGCTGTACTTCACCGGTACTTCTATGAAAAAGTGACTATTGGGAAATCAGATCCGATTATTGAGCAACTGTTTTGCGGAAATGCGCACGGAATCCCGGATAATGAGATCAAATTAGCAGCTATTGCAAAGTATCACAATATATCTGAACGTCAGTTACAGCGTAGATTTAAACAAAGCGTCGGCATTTCTGCCCGTAAATTTACACGATTAGCAAAGTTTGAAAAGTCACTACACGCTTTGTCCACCGCATGTTATGGTGACCTTACCCGTGTGGGATATGACGCAGGATATGCCGACCAATCTCATTTTATCCACGATTTTAAATTATTCTCCGGGATTTCCCCTTCTGACTTTCTCCGGAATCAATCGTTGGGCTCCGAAAGCGCCTCCTTCATTTACCCGGAATAATGAGCTACCTGAATATCGATGCAATGATTTTAACCGGTTTCTGCGGAAAATACCACTTTATTGTTTGATGAATTTTGTCGAAACACTCTGCCCGTTTTCCAACGTGATGTTCAACAAATAAATCCCCTTCACCAAACCTGAAACATTGAAAACAGTTGGTGAAATTTGCAAAACATGTACTTGTTTACCTGCTACATCATTGACCGCAATTGTGTTAATTGGCCTGTTTGTTCGGATATAAAACTCCTCACCAACAGGGTTAGGAAAAACCGTTATCTCACTATCGTTGGGTTTATCGACAATTCCCAAACTACAATCCGGGTTATCCAGGTACATATCTACAAAGATTTGCACAGACATTTCCGCACAACCGTCAATCGTAGTCAACACACTGTATGATCCCCCGGCTATAGCAATCAGAGATTGATTCGTAGCACCAGCGACCGGATTCCCTGAGTCGTCATACCATTGATAGCTGTCGGCAGGTTGTGTCCAAAGTGTGTCCGTCTCACCCGGGCATAAAATGAGATCCGGTGAAATGGTATTGGTATGTGCACAAAAACGAACAGTACGGGTAAAAACTGATTCCAACAGTTCACCGAGGTAACATTGATAAGAAGTAAGTGAGATCGTATACAATCCGTCGGCAGCGTAACTATGCGTAGGTAGCAGTGTAGTAGCAGTAGCGCCGTCTCCGAAATCCCAGCTAAAACTATCTCTGTACGTCGGGGTGTGACTATTGATCAAAACCTCATTCTGCCCCTCCCCTATTACGTAATTAAAATTTGAATGAGGAATATACCTACCGATATACCAGTCCGGCTGTTCATCATACACCAATAATTTTGTTACATTTCGGATATTCGTCGCGGTGTTGGCATCCAGTCCTGAGTTATTCGTAATCAAGGTCGGATCTTTTCGGAATAGTGAAGTGTAAAAGCAACATGCCGCAAGATAAGAGCCGGCCAAAGACGGGTGACTTTCATCGGGTTGATACAAATTGATTGCCGGGTAATGCTCTCTCATGTACTTCCAAACTGTCCCTACAGGAGTAACTTCTGATTCAAAGAAGTCAGAGAACTCCATGTACCTCTCTGTTATCAGATTCTGCATCCCGATGTATGTACAAACAGCGGGATTTGCCGGGCAATTTTGCGCATCTCCGTTTTGATGCCCCCAGGTCATAAACGAAGTAATTTGCGCACAGGGTTTGTTGGATGTAATATAATTCTTCAGTTCCATGAAGCCGCCCATAAAACCTACAGGATTAATAAAAGCAGGTCGCTGGCTCTGTTCCTGCAGGACAATATAATCCCAATTACCGGACAAAATTTTGTTTAACGAAGTCGGATCGGTAGAATGATCCTCTAATGTATATCCCCCGATTAAATGGCTGTCATATATCAACACATCACCTGTACTCAATGCCAAATCTGCAATCATCTGAGGCAGGTCGTTTACATACGTGTAACTATTCCCCAGGAACAAAACCCGCCTTGTTTGGCTCTGACCGAAGGTTGTTACCCAAACCAACAGGAAGAAAACTAAAATTGTATGTTTCATAAGCTAATTCTGTTTGATAATGTCTTTTGATTTTAAATAGTTATGACACCACCATGATTATTTTCAAAGTTATGATTTCTGTTTGTTTCAAAATTGTACCAAAACGACACCATACAGCTTTGCGAATCACCCAAAAAACGAAATGTCGCTTTGATACAATTCTTGTCAATTGGAAAACAATACTTTTGTTTCCGAAAAAAACAATGTAAACACCCGGTACAAGAAATGCATCCAAAAGAAGTACAAATTACGTAAAAACAAGTACAATATCAATGAAAACACCCCATACATTTTCGTAATCCGTCTCAGTATGTTTATCGGGTTGCACTTGTTGAACACATCCCTGCAATTCGTTGTAAAAAATAAAATAAACTATTTTCGGACTGCCCCCCGTGCGTCAATCACGTTAGAATACAGGGATTTAATAGTAAAACAACCAGAGTAACCAACAGAAAAAATATGACAACATTAATCATCGGAGCAAGTGGAGCAACAGGAAAACTCTTAGTTGAACAATTAATTAACTCCGGAAACAACGTAAAAATTATTATACGCCCGTCGAGTAATATTCCCAACCGTTGGAATAATCATGGCAGCATCACTATCATTCGAAAAAACATAACAGAACTGAGTGTTGAAGAAACAGCTCACCACCTCACAGCATGTGATTCCGTCGCATTTTGTCTGGGGCACAATATGACCTGGAAAGGTATCTTCGGTCACCCGAAAACACTTGTTGCTGACACTGTTCGTTTGTTTTGTGAAGCTATTTTAAGTACACAGCCGGGTACCCCTGTGAAATTTGTTTTGATGAATACGGTGGGTTACAGAAACATGGATCTGCACGAAAAGATTTCCTTTGCACAAAAAATAGTTATGACCATCATTCGCACGCTTTTACCTCCTCATAGCGACAATGAAGCGGCTGCTGATTTTTTAAGAACAAAAATCGGAAAAAAGGAACCAAAAATACAATGGGTTGTTGTACGTCCGGATAATTTGACTAATGAAAACACCGTATCATCATATGAAACATGCATCTCTCCCACGAATAGCTTATTCAACCCCAGAAAAGTCAGCCGTATCAATGTTGCCCATTTCATGGCATCTCTGGTTGCTGAAAAAGAAGTATGGGAAAAGTGGAAAGGAAAAATGCCGGTTATCTACAATCAGTTAACGAATCCTGATGTAAAACCCTGAAAGATGAAAAGATTCCTTTGTTGGCATATATGGCATGGAATTCCCTGCCACTCATTCCTGCATTTCCACTCTCAGAATTCCTGCTCCGTCTTGTCCTAAAAACTGCACCAGTAAGGTCTCAAAAACAGCTGTTCCGTTATCTGAATTGGTAAAAATCAACAAGCCGTTTTTTGTTTTCGGAATCAGAAATGCGATGGTGTTCACGCCAATATCGTTGCCGCCGTGAACCAGTGCAAAATCGTTATTTTCATTGATTTTTTCATCAATGCACCACCCCAACCCGAAGTGCTTGCTGGCATTCACACGTACCTGGTCGGCTGTTAACTCCTGTTGCAGGCGTTCGGAAAGTCCGGCACCGCTCAGTACCCACACCATAAATGCAGCATACTCCTCAACCGTTGTGAGCAGGTCGTCCGCGCCGTTTGCGGAAGTGGTCTTATTCGTCGGATAACGTTCTCCCGTACTATTGTGCCACTTGGCAAACCGTTTTTCATCCACCTGCGGTCCCCAGAAGAAATGTGTATCCGTCATATTCAATGGTTGAAAAATCAATGCATCGGCCAATTGATCCAATGTTTTTCCAAATTTTTGTTCCAATGCATTTCTCAGGTATTCATACCCTTCCCCGGAATACTGGTAACCTGTTCCCGGTTCAAAATCAAAACCGAGCTTTCCGTCGGGATTCAGGTACCTCCAGTTCGGAAAACCTGTCTGGTGACTCAAAATCATACGTGTTGTCAGTTTTTGAGCGTATGGATGCCCTGCCAGATCCGGATCCGTGTAATAACGGGCAACCGGTTCATCCAGATTCCATTCGCCTTTGTCAATCAACAAAAGCGCGACCAATGCCGTTACAGGTTTTGTCAGTGAGGCAACATTCCAGATTGTGTTCAGTGGTGCGGGTACACCGTTTTCCAATTCGCCGAATACCTCCGTTTGCTTGATAACACCGTTTTCAATAAAAGCGATTCCCACCGCGGGGACCTGTTCTTGTTGTATCCAACGAGTCATTTCATCCCGGTTCATCTCGCCGGTATTTTTGTGTGTTAACTGAGGTTGTGCATTTGACAACAGGGAAATTGTACAGGAAAAGACGACTAAAACGTGTTTCATTAGCTGAATTGTGAGATCCGATCGAATGATTCAAAGATACAACGTTTTCTTTTCATCCCTCTCTGTTTTCGAAGGAAATAACCTACTCTTCTCCCGGCGGTGAATACGTTACAATATCAATCCCGATACCGTTGGGGTCAATAATTGCAAAGTGCCGGTCTCCCCAGGGCTCTTCCCGCAGTTCAACTTCGATGGGAACCTGCCTTTCGCAGAGCTCTGCATACATGCTGTCCACATCATCCACTTCCAGTGTCAGGTATACTCCCTGGTTTTGAAAGGGAGACTGAAAAACCGGTTGCTGACTCGGATGTCCGGGTGTTAAAAAACTAATCTCCGCCTCGTGATTCGGAGTATGCAGCAACAAATAAAATTCGTTTTCAAATGTAACTCCAAATCCGAGTGTTTCCATGTAAAATGTTTTTGTTTCACTGATCTTTTCAGTAATAATTCCTGCATTTAATTTCATTGTCTTTACATCTTTTGAGGGTTGAGAATAACCATTGAACGCACCCAAGAACAGGATTGTCAACAGCAGATAGTTGTTCATCATAACGATTGATTATTCATTCGATGAACAAAAGTAGTGCACCGGATTGTTGCGGGATTGTAAAAATCGGACAAGATCACCGTTCAGGGACTTTCCCGGGTGTTGTTCCATAAAATGTTCTGAATTCTTTGATAAAATGTGCCTGGTCGTAGTACCCGACATCAAAAAACTCGTTGCTTTCCATCACGGATTGCCCGGAAGGGACGTTCGTTATCGTGCGTTGAAAACGAATGACTTTGCAAAATGTTTTGGGAGTGGTGCCAATGTAATAATCGAACAGGCGGCGTAACTGCCGGGAGCTGATTCCTGTTGTTAACTCTTTTTCGATTGCTACAGCACCCGATTTTTTCAGAATATGTGTCATGGCTTTGTACAAGCGATTGTCCTCATCCAACGCTACAGTTGTTGTACGATCACCAAAATAGGTATTGAATAACGCCCTTAGCTCAGCAGGAGATAACTGCGTATGAAAGTTATCCGACAAAAATGCAGCGACTTCGGGAAGAATGGTATGTAAATCCACAGAACGGTTGCGCAATGTACGTGCGTTTACACGGAACAATTGCGGGAACATGGTCGGAAAAAAACGTATTCCCACGTAATTGAATGCTTTTCCGAGTTGGAACTCCGTAAACCGGTCACAAAATCCCATCACACAGCTTTCGATCGGATTATTCAAATCAAAATAGATATCAATACACCCATCAGCAACAACGCGGTAGCTGAATGGCTTCGAAAGTTCACCGGTTGTGTGAAGTTGCCAATAACAGTAGACAACGTGCCGCAGTTGTTCATCCGGTAACCATTCCGTGTATGTCACCGGTTGATCAGACGAATCAACGGTCGGCTGAACGGGAGCATATAAGTGTTGTATGTCGGACAAGGGCTTCATGAGGAAATGGTTCTGCTTAGGATTAAATGTCAGGAATTATCCCTGGAAATCACCGCAATCGTGTTCTTTAAACAGATGTAATTTCTTTGCTGGTGTATAAAATGTCGCGATTCGTTTATTATCAAGTTTCAGGTTCTTTCCTGTTATTGATAATTCATACACTGGTGCATCGTCAATTTTGATCAGTGTAAACGCATACGCGTCTGCCCGGATACGCATCTCCTTCCCAACCGCTGCACAGGAGATGTCATTTATTTCATACCGGTCATTGTCGTCGCAGACATTGATAAATGTCAGCCGTTGCTGTGATAGTTCTATCCTGGCTAAATCACATGCATAACAATTACCGGAAAATTCTATTCCGTATTTCTCATAGCTGTTTCGGGCAGTTGTATCAACAATTTCTATCGGAATCAATTGTTCATAGTCACTCAGATCAACCGCAATTTCTTCCGGTGTTTCCGTAATTACAGCAGTGTTTTCCACCTGTGAATCATCAACGCGATTGGGAATTGCTTCCCGGCATCCTGTCAAGGCCAGCGCAATCAGCAAAAAATAAGGACAATGCATGTTCATGGATGGTATTGGTTTTGTTGTATATAACATCGAAGTTACATAAAATCCGAAAGATGTACTTACATTCATTCTTCATTTCCGGATGATCGTTACAGGCTCTGTACAATATCCGCTAACTTTTTCACCTGTATTTTACGGGAATAATTTTCCACTCCTGTGGAAGCGCATTCGATTTTCCCTTTTTCCCGGAACTCTTGATGCAACTCATCCAGGAGTTGCTTTAAATGCGTGACATTCTCTGCAATCACTCCCGCATTTGTTTCACGAATTAAATCAACCTGCAACTGCTTACTCATTCCATCCACCTCATCGATGGTGTAATGTGCTTCCTTCAACCTCAGTGCATCTTCATCATTGGCATAGCACAACAATATTTTACGTCTGGTTCCGAGATAATCAAATATTTTAGTCCCCAGGATCGAATAATCATTAAACAACAACATGACATTTTCACGTGCAAGCCGGCTGAGCAACTCCATATTGGAGAGTTTGGGACAGATTTGAATCGCATTCCTTGATTTTTCAGGCAATTCATCAATTGTTTTCCGAATCTCTGTTTCTATATTAATTCCATACAGATTCAATTGTATGTCTCTTTCTTCGCCCTGCTCTATAAAATCAGAAAATTCCTTTAAGAAACTTCTCCAGGGATGCCATTCGTAAATCGTTCCGACAAATGAAATTGTCAGTTTATCTGTCGATTGAGGTATCTTCGATACCGTCGAAACAGCCTCCGGGTCATAACCATTTGGTATAATATATATATTCTTCTGTGGAAAATATTCCTGTAATTTATACTTCATGATACCTGAAACTGTTGTTATTCCAACCGATGTTGATACAATCTTTTTTTCCAACATTTTATTCCAGTTATGGAAAAGTATATTTGCCTGAACTCTTTTATCCTGACTCCAGGGGTCACGGTAATCGGCAATCCAGGGAGTATGAAACTCTTTCCCCAATTTTTTTGCGTAAAGAAATAAAACGAATGGGTCTCCTGTTGCAATGATCATATCAACAGGATTTTTCTGCAGGTATTTTTTTGCTGTTTCATAGATTTCCCTTTTTGCTCCTGAAATCCATAAAAACTGTTTAAAATCATGTGTTGCTGTCAATGATTTTCTCAAATAGCTGTATTTATTATTGCCATGCCGATATAATAATCGATTACTCAAGGTTGGTGTATAAGGTGCATACAGAACCGTTCCGTATTCGCTTACTTCTGTAATCGTTTGATCACTATGTCCGCGGGCAATATAATCCAATGCGCTTTTGTGTGTATTGCTCCATTGGCGGGTCACAACGATGGGTTCTATTCCGTATTCTTTCAGATATCTGTACCAGTTATATGGGCGAAGCCCTCCTACAGAAACGTATGGGGGAAAGTCATAGGCAAGAATAAGAAGTTTTTTCATTGCGTGATCTTCAACTGCACGAAGATAATCATTTATCTTTGACGAATGAATCGAAAAAAACTGGTACTCTTTACCTCCGATTACCCATTCGGAGCCGGTGAAACGTTTCTGGAAACGGAAATAAAATACTTATGCAATGCTTTTGATCAGGTGATTATTATCACACAAAATCAATCGGCCGTGCAGACAAGAGTTGTTCCAAAGAATTGTTCTGTCAAACGCATTGAGTTGGATTATTCTCTGACAACACGATTAACAAGTCTGCTGAACATTTTTATCCCTATTGTCCGGACAGAAATCAGGCGTGTTGGTAACGTTTACCAAAAGAAAATAACCCTCGGAATTTTGAAGACCATTCTTGTCTCCTTTCAACGTGCTAAGCAGGTGAGAAACTATATTCACACGCATTTTCATTCTGAATTTGATCAAACGCTGTTTTACAGTTATTGGTGTGATGATACCGCTTTGGGAATTGCGTTGTCAGCATTCAAAGATAAACACGTAACAGGGATTTCAAGAGCACATGGATGGGATACCTATTTTGAGGTCAGTGCAGTTAATTATTTACCTTTCCGATCATTTATTTCTTCTAACCTGAAGGCTCTTTTCCCTATATCGGAAAAGGGGAAAGAGATCATCTACAAATCCTGGAAAATTACCCGTAATGATCATATCATTGTATCCCGGTTAGGTGTCAATAATCCTTTCCAACCTGTTACTCCTGAAGGAACTGTAAAAATAGTAAGCTGTTCCAATGTAAATACAGTAAAACGGGTTCATTTAATCGCTGAAGCACTCTCACAAATTACAAGCCTTCCTATTGAATGGACTCACTTTGGCGATGGTGATTTACTGGTTGAATTGGAGAAAAAAGTTAAAAAACTTCCTGTTAATATCACTGTTCATCTAAGGGGAAGAATTCCAAACAATGAAATTTTTAAAGCTTATCAGGAGATCAAACCTCATGTTTTTATGAATGTCAGTTCTTCAGAAGGAATCCCAGTTTCCATTATGGAAGCGATGAGTTTCGGAATTCCTTGTATTGTAACAAATGTTGGCGGAAACACTGAAATTGTAACAACCCAAAACGGGATTATTTTACAGGATCCTCCCCACAGAGACCTGATTTGTTCTGCAATTTATGAACTGTTGGAACAACCTGAAAAAAGGGGGAATGCTTATCAAACATGGAAAACACTCTACCACGCGGATAAAAACTATACTTCCTTCACTTCTGTCATTCTGAATCTATAATTGAATAATAAAAATCAACGAGTTCTCTCGTTTTGTCCGGAAGAGCGTATCGCTTCGCATATTCCTGGGCCTGAACGGAAATCAGCTGATACAGTTCTTCATTTTGGGTGTATTCCACTATCTTATCCGCAAATGCTTTGGGTTCTTGCTCGAAGAACATATATCCGTTATAATCATTTTTTATAATATCCCTGTTCCCCTTTCCATCTAAACAGATAATGGGTAATCCCGAGGCCATTGCTTCTAAAAGGACCAGGCCGAATGGCTCATAATATGCTGTATGAATATATAAATCCGAATCATTGTACCATTCGTGGACATTTGACTGCAGGCCATGTTGAAAAACGACATCTCCCAGTTTTCTATTCCTGATTTCATTATATATATGCTGAAATTCCGGTCCGTCACCAATCAGGTTTATTTCAAACTCAACACCAAGTTTCTTTAGTTCTTCTGCAATATCCAGCAGAAAGACTTGATTCTTTTTGACCTGATAGCTTCCTACATTTAAGAGTTTTATCTTTTTCTTTTTTTGCTTGTATTGCCGTTCAACAAAGAAGTTAGCATAATTAAACCCAAGAGGAATCAAGCGAATATTTTTTTTCTGATTTGCCGGTAACATGTCTTGAAAATAACTATACGTGTGTTGCGAATTGGCAATAAAATAAGTGGGTACTTTCCTGTATTTACGACGAATCAAATAGTTATATTCAATGGAATTTAACAATGTTACCTTATCGACTAAACTACTTAGGGAAAACCGTTTAAACTGCACCATATTATCATGGCAATGGCACACATATTTAATCGATCTTCTGATGTCGTAGGATGTTATGAATTCAGCCAAAAATCGATTGGTATGAATAATATCCGGCTGAAAGTCATTTAATAAATCAGAATACGTTGCATTGTAGTTCTTTGTCTTGAGAGAAAAAGTAGCAAAATCTAAAAAGTGAATTTTATCATTGTTTTTAAATTCTTCATATTGGACCATGTTGTATAATGATGCAATCCGATAATCAATATGGGGATAGATTTCCAGCTGTGATGTCAAATCCAACAAAAAACGCTCTGCCCCTCCTTTTCCGAGATCTGTTATGACAAATAAAATCTTCAGTGCTTTCATTTTATTTTCAGGCTTTTCTTTCTCCATCTCGGCAAAATTCGATACATGATACGTACAAAAAGGAAATTTACAGGATTAAGTGTTTTTTCCCATTTGTTCTTGTAGTTAAGAAATAGTTTATCGTGTGTCAACTGATACATTACTTCCATTTGCGGTACATGCACATTCTTCTGATAATAGTACCTTACCAATTCTTTTTTCTGCAAATCGTAATAAGACCAGTATCCTGCATCAAACTTATGTAGATTGTTTTTCAATGTCCTGATGCATAACTCTATTTCTTGCCAAACCAATTCATCATTGGTTATCCGGAATAAGTCATACAGGCCAAACAATGCATAAAGAAAGCCGTTTAAAACAAATGAGGGTGGGTTAGACGGATATTCCTCCAACCACAGGTCTCCGTTGTGATCATACTGTCTTACACCGCCATCTTCGACTTTTACACTTAGAAAATTAAATGCTTTCTTCGATAATTCCAAATATTTTCCCTCGTTCGTCAACTGATAAAACCGCAAAAAAAGAGAAATGATTTCTCCCTGTGCCATAGCTGAAGCCCATGGAGCTTCTATTCCGTACTTACTTTCCCTGTACCGGTGCCACCAAATACACATCCGGTCATCAATGTCCGCTAATTCAACTAACTTTTCAACGCATTTCTTTAGTTGCCGGAATGTTACCTCATCCTGGTTTTCCAGGTAATCCGCGTGTACTATAAAACCGTACTGAGCAATATTAATCGGGGAATATTCAAAGTGCCCTTCAATTCCACACATGGGAACACCGTCATCATCAAAACAGCCATTAAAAATATTATCTGTATAATGAATGATTGCTGGTCGCATATCAATGTAATACATACCAAGTTCAGGGGTTAAACTTACATTACCTGTCTGCAGAGTAATTTTTTTACTTTCCTCCTTCATAATTGAGTTCTTATTCCATGCCTGTCAATTGTTATACGGTAATCCGGATGAATATCCATCGAGATTTCTTTTTCTTCCCATGGTGCTTTTGTTCCATCATGTCTCCACTTACCTGATTTAAAATTCATCAGGTGTATGTACATAAAACGTCTGTCTTTATCCCGTTTATTGGTAATGATTCCTTTGTCATACGTCCATTCATCGGGCTGCATGCTATTTAATGAACCGTCTATCCAGGGAATTGACGTAAAAGGAGTCGTATACTGCTCCACAAAATAATACTTACGTGCTTTCCACTTCCGCAATCCATTAAGTAACCGATTATTTATTGAGCATTTTAATTTTTCGGCAACTTTATCAAGAAAGGTCATACAGAGTGCGTTGGTCATTCCATGTTCATCTATTCCTATAAAATCAGGATTTTTCAAGGCTTCTTCCCACTGATAAATCTGATAACCAATTGTTCGGTATTTCGGTGTATTTTTAAGTAGTGTGCAATGTCCGGACAAGCGAATGGCATGCGTAGAGAGCACCTGATAGCGTTGTAAAATATCATTGGTGTAGAATGATCTGATATTTCCAAAAAACAAGTCGGTATCTGTCCAACCGAAAAAATCATATTTGTGGATGTCCTGCTCATGAATAATTCCAAAAAATGGGCGCAAATCACATATCTTATACGGATCAGTGATTTGAATGTCTTCTCCTAACATTTTTTTGTATCGACTGATGTATTCTTCAAATGTAATTTGCCGGAATGAAATATTCGGAATATCCGTCAGAACGGCTGTATCACAATCGGTTATAAATAGAAAATCAATCGTTGGATTCCTTCGAATGGAGTCAATATACAAATCCATCCATTCAGGCCATTTACCAAAGTACGGGACAATAAAAATAATTGACTGCATCACCTAAGAGCTTTATAATAATCAAATCCAGCTGCTGTCAGAATCGAATCATATTTATACTTAAAGATACGGTTTAACAGTTTATTATCATTAAATCTATGAAATAAGAAATCCTTAAAATGTATCTTCCAGTTTTTCAAGAACATGTTTGTTTTACTGCGATCTTTCATAAAACAACCGTTCGCCAGTTCAGTTATTTCATGTATTTTTTTTTCTGAGAAACCATGTTCAATCATTGCTTGCTGAACAGATTTTTCAAATGACAGACAGATTTCCTCGCTTGCCCCTGCTTCTCTTTTAATCATCAATTCCAGCAATAAATTAGCGAAATAGATATCGTAATTAAACGTGAGCGGAAAGTCTTGTTTCCCCCAGTAGGAATAGATTACAATAAAATCATTGTAGATACAATTATAAATGAATGGAACATCTGCCAATGATGCATGCAATTCGTAATTTGCTCCTAATGTTTTAAAATAAGATGTATCTCCTTTCGCAAAATTACTTCCGTTGCTAACCGAAGCACCTTGCCCCAGCATAATCGTATCACCGAGAAAATAACATTGCTGGTCCATTAATGTGTTTACAAAAAAACTAGCATAATCAGGTGTTGAAACACCTCTCAGATTAAAATAGCTTCCCTTTTCACGTCGTATTTTCTGCGCTATTTCATTTTTATAACAACTATTAATCGTTTTGGGTGCAAAAAAGTCAAGACTTCCGGATGAATAATAAATTGCGCCCTTAAAATTGTCTACCAGTTCTTTTGAGTTATACATTCTGGATTTTCCGGTAGTAGAACGAGTTCCAAATTTGTTTTGGTGCTCTAAAAATGCTTTTGTACCAAATGAAATAAAATTGATATCCTTATGTGTATCAATAACTCGTTTAATTTTTTTCAGTGAATGCTGACACAGTACGTTTCGATCCGTCAGCAATACAACATACCTGCCTATCGCCTGGCACGTGGCAAATTCCCAATGATCAAGCATGTTCAACTCATCAGTCGGCCTGACATATCTCAATCTTCCATCTTCCGGAAAAGAATCGATCACCTCTTTGGTTGCAGCATCATTGTGATTATCCGAAACAATCAGTTCAAATTCTGTAAAGCTCTGGAGTAAAACGCTCTGAATCGCATCTCTCAATAATTCAGGGCGGTTTTTCGTAGGAATCACTATGGAAAAGAATGGTTTTTCTACCATGTTACTGACTTGATCAATTATTTTACCCGCTTTAAGTATCCACCAGGAGCAACTGAGATCAATAGTTTTGAATCAATTGAATTCATTATTTCAAAATCCGTATTGCCTTTCAAAAATTCCCAAACAGCAGTCTTCGGGTTATTTCCGACGCCCCATGATCTTCCGGCCCAATCATTCGTTAAATCTTCTACAACAGTGTCAAAAACAACACAATAACTCCCTTTAGTAACCAGGTTCGCATATGCATTCAGTTCACCCAATACATGGTCGTGTGTATGATTAGAATCCAGACAAACCATAATTTTTTTCTTTGTTGCAGCAATTTCTTTTACCGCACTGACAATCTCTTCACTTACAGATGAACCTTCTAATAAATGAATTCGTTTCATCATCGGATGACTTTCAATCAACTCCCGATTGTGCTTTCGGATATCAATGTCAATCCCGACAACAATTCCGTCCTCACCAATCAATTCCAGCAAAGAGGCATAATATACGATTGATCCCCCGTGAGCAACACCTGCTTCAATGATCAAATCAGGTTTTACTTCCCATATAATTTCCTGCATGGCGATCATATCCTGGGGATAGGCAATGATCGGTCTTCCCATCCACGAAAAATTGTACGAATAACGTGCATCGATGGTTTTTTGCATAAATTCTTTCGCACTGTCCAGCAAGGAGTTGTTTTGTCCCTGGTTGCTAATATTATTTTTTACCTCTTCATTGAATTTTTCAACTTCATTCATCTTTCTAATGTTTTAAGGTTAATCTCCAGTCCCATTGCTTTAATTGTAGCATCTATTTCAGCCATGTAATTTTTATTTACGACAATAATTTCGTCAACAGGAAGTTCTTTTAAAATTTCAGGTGAATAAATCCGGTGACCTGTTCCCCCTATAAATTTGTTTTGTTTTTTCGGATTAATATCAATTACTCCCAATACTTTTTCAGCTTTATCATCTGTCAGGTTTAGGAATGTAGATCCCTTTGCACCTGCTCCCCAAATCATTTTTTGTGATGCTGTTCCCACAAGGTTATTGTAATGATTCAATGCTGTTTGAAATGATTGGGAATACGTCTCAATTACTTCTTCATGAATCTCACTTCTGTCTTTGAGCATTCCCAACTTAGCAAAAATACCAATGTACTGCCCATTAAAAACAGGTATCACTTCAGCCTCATGAAATAATGCTTTGATGCTCTTAGTGGTAAAATAATTACAATGTTCATAAAAAATGTCTTCTATTGCATTGTTTCGATAAATCCATTCATAGGTAGGAATTTCAATATAAACAACTGTTTCCTTCTCATTTGCATCGGAAATCATTTTCAGAAAATCGTAGGGTAAAGCAATGTGCTCCAGTGTATGCCTTAATACAATTAATCCAGCTTTCAGATGGCTATATTCATTTGAATAATAATCCTTTATAACATACTCAGAAGTTCCTTCATAAGTAGGGTCTATTCCGATCACATCACACCCTCTGTTCAACATCAAATCCAAAAAAAGTCCTTTTCCACAACCTATTTCAACGATTTTTCTATTCAAAAGATGACGTTCCGATATCAGTTTGAATACACTTTCCAGGTGTTCCTGAAAATAATCAGAGTTCCCTTGTTCGTTCTGATAATCTTCATTATAATCCAATACCTCCGGATCAAAACCTCCACTGAAAACAAATCCCGTATCCTGGCATTGATATAGCTTTACAGGAAGTTTCATACAGCCGGCAGCTTCCTCTTTGGTTTTATATACTTTATTTTGAAAAACAGGAACTTCCTTTTGTTCAAAAATACACATTACATGCTCCGTTTGTGTGATCGGACTGACTATCATATCGTATTTAATTTTGTATTATCCCCCCAAAAATGCACCGGTTCCATCGGAGAATAGTTATAATATCCCCTGTTTAATTGTATCGGGCTATTTTTTATTCGGATGTACTCTTCCACCAATTCAATAACTCTTACCGGCTTTCCACTACAACAGTTGATAATTCCGGAAATCCGATCCTGTACACTTATTGCAGCAATTTTTTTTACCAGTTCGTCAAACAGCAAATAATCTCTTAGTTGATTCCCGTCACTCATGTTAAAAACGGAATCATGTTGTGCAATCGCCCGGTCCAATTGAGCAAATAATGAATTCGAGTTGTTGCTTTTCCCGTAGTTATAAAACAGACGAATCCATTTCAGCGAGAAGTCGTGTACAGACTGTAACATCTCAAGAAACACGCGAAGCGTATTTTTTCCAATCCCGTATGGATTAGACGGGGTTACATTCATTGTTTCGGAAAGGCACCCTTCCTTCATTCCATATTCAAAACAGGTACCTAAAACAGTAACATTTTCCACTCCCGATTCAATGATACTTTTCAGGAAAAAATAATGATTCATCAGGTTCTCTTCAACATGATGCAGCCCCCTATAGTCGTGCAGATTATCCCATGCGCAATGGATCACTGCCTGCGGTTTTTCAAAATATGCATACAAGTCAGAAATGTCTTTGCTCCCGATCGTATAGGGCTTATAATGTACAGATGAAAACCAGTCATGAAATGAAGCAGTGTGTTCGTTTCTGGAAGTAGCTATGACTTCATGTCCTTCTTTCAAGAGTTCACTTACAACTCCTTCACCGATGAATCCCGTTGAACCGGTAACCAGTATTTTCATCTTTAAAAAATTAGAAGTTCTGGTACTGCCACAACGAAACGAGCCCCCCATTCCCTTGTATAGGAAAGTTGTTCTGAAATTTCGTGTTTTAAATTCCACGGCAGGATAATGATATAATCCGGTTTTTCCAGAACTAATATATACTCTTTTTCAACCGGCAGATGTGATCCTGGTAAAAACTTCCCCTGCTTGTAGGGGGATGCATCAATAACAAATGGAAGAAGGTCTTGTTTGATTCCTGCAAAATTAAGAAGCGTATTCCCTTTTGCTGCCGCACCGTAAGCAACTACTTTTTTATTCTCTTGTTTAGCTTCCAGCAGGAATGTCAATAAATTGTTTTTTACCTGTTCAGATTTTTGTTGGAAGGTTGTGTATAGATCAACCTGTCTCAAGCCATACATTTGCTCTTTTTCTAATACATAATTTACGGCATCTTCTGTTTTTAGGTCATTGTTCTCGAGATGTGTTGCATAAACACGCAGAGAACCACCATGTGTTGGCAACTCTTCCACATCAAATATCCGGAGCCCATGATATTCAAACATTTTCTTTACGGTATAAAGAGATAAGTATGAAAAATGTTCGTGATAAATTGTATCAAATTGATTTTCTTCAATCAGTTTAAGCAGATGCGGGAATTCCATCGTGATCACTCCTTTGTCGTTCAACATGATTTTCATGCCTCTGATAAAGTCATTAATGTCCGGCACATGCGCCAAAACATTATTTCCAATCAGTAAATCCGCTTTTGCCTTTTCTGAGATCAGTTTTTCTGCCAATGCACTGCCAAAAAATTCAATGCATGTTTCTATTCCTTTTTCTTCAGCTACCTTTGCTGTGTTTGCCGTTGGCTCAATTCCCAGAACAGGAATTTGATTTGCCTTAAAATATTGTAACAGGTATCCGTCATTACTCGCAATCTCCACAACCATGGAAGCATGGCCAAAACCGAATCTCGAAACCATTTTTTCAGTGTATTTCTTCGCATGATCCAACCAGCTGGTTGAAAAAGAAGAATAATAAACATATGAATCATTAAAAATATCATCGTGTTTCGCGAATTCATCAATCTGGACAAGAAAACAATTATCACAAAGCTTAATTTTCAAAGGATAATACATTTCCGGCTCATTTAGTTGCGCTGCCGTCAAAAAAGAATTGGACGGAGGACTAAATCCAAGGTCAACAAAGTCGTAATTTAGTTCAGTTTTACAAAAACGGCAATTCATATTTTAAATCCTTTAAAGTCAGACAACAGAGGGTAAGATACATCTTTTTCCGAAATATTCCGAATAGCGTATGGTAGAATTAAATCAATTGCGGGATCGTCAAATCGCACACCAAATTCAGCTTCAGGAACGTAATTTGTATCGTGTAAATAAGTGAGAGAAGAAGATTCTTCCAGTGTCAGGAAACCATGCGCTATTCCTTTGGGTATATACAGTAATTTCTCATCATTTTCACTCAAATGAAATGAAGATGTTTTTAATAAAGTAGGGGATCCCAAACGTAAATCCAACACAAAATCCTGAACTGCACCGGAGACACAACGGACAATTTTCCCTTCGGAAAAAGGTGGTCGTTGCATATGCATCCCCCGGAATGTGTGTCGTTCTTTGTTCATCGACTGGTTTATTTGTCGGACTTGAAAATCAATTCCTTCTTTCAGAAATGTATCCTGACAAAATAAGCGGGAAAACCATCCTCGTTCATCTCTGAAAGCAGACAATTCGATTAAGAAACAACCAGGAATATCAGTTTTTGTGAACTTCATCTAAGTAATGATTTATTTGTCGGAAAGTACATGCCTTTTTATCCGGTGAAAAATACCATTCCATTGTATATTGAATCGCCTGTTCTGCATTATAACGAGGAAACCAATTTAAATCTTTCTTTGCTGCAGAGATATTCAGTCGAAGTTGGTTTGCTTCATGTAAATCATCTGTTTTTTTAATCAGATAACTTCCTTTTTCAACAACTGCAATTGCTGTTTTAACAAGTTCCTCTACTTCGAGATGATCTTTTTCATTCGGTCCGAAATTATAGGAATGAGCGAGTGAATAATCACTTTTTGTCAACAATGCCAATTGTAGATATCCGGTTAAAGGTTCCAACACGTGTTGCCACGGTCTTATTGCTCCCGGATTTCTTAGTTCAAGGGGGGCATTCTGTTCAATGGAACGAATCAAATCAGGAATGATACGATCCTTTGAAAAATCTCCTCCTCCAATGACATTTCCTGCGCGGGCGGTCGCAAAGCGATGAACGGATTGAGCTGCAAAGGAGCGGATAAACGAACTTGTAACCAATTCCGCACATGCTTTACTTGTACTATACGGATCATAGCCTCCTAAGACATCGTTTTCAGAATAATAAATCGCTTTCTCCTTATTTTCGTAGACTTTATCTGTGGTAATAACAATTGTCGTACATGGATGTACCAATTTCAATACTGCCTGAAGTAAATAAGACGTTCCCATTACATTTACTTCAAACGTTTCTGACGGATCTGTATAGGACTCACGCACCAAAGACTGGGCTGCCAGGTGAAATACAAAATCCGGTTGAAATGCGGAAATTTCAGATTCTAATCGTTTCTGATCTTTTATATCTGCAATGATACTGTCACTGATGCGACTTCCTTCAATGATATCAAACAATTCTTTCGAGTAGAGTGGTTCAAGCGCATATCCTTTCACCTGAGCTCCTAATTGATAAAGCATAGCGATTAACCAACTCCCCTTGAACCCCGTATGCCCGGTTACAAAGACTTTCTTTCCTTTAAAATCACGTAAGTCAACCATGTTATTTCCAAATCTTCCATTCAGCATTACCCGAATGCCATAACTTTTCTAATTCAATACGGTCCCTCAACGCATCCATGCATTTCCAAAAACCTTCATGTTTATACGCTGCCAGATTATTTGTCTTTGCTAATTCAACCAAGGGTCCCTTTTCAAACTGAACTTCATCCATATCTCCTTCAAGAAATTCAAAAACACCTGGTTCCATGACGAAAAAACCTCCATTAATCCACATACCGTCACCAGTAGGTTTTTCAATAAATTCTTTAACCTCCGAATTTGCATCGATGCAGATATTACCGAATTTTCCTGGCATCTGAACGGAAGTCAATGTCGCCATTTTTCCCGATTTTCGATGAAATGTAAGCAATTCTGTAAGGTTCACATTGGAAACACCATCTCCATATGTGAGCATAAATGTTTCTTCACCAACATATTTTTTAATGCGTTTAATCCGGCCTGCAGTATTTGTTTCCAGACCAGTATCAATCAATGTCACCTTAAATGTTTCATCTGTTGGCAAATGAACCTCCACATCATTATTTTTTAAATCAACCGTTATATCAGCATTGTATAAATAATAATTGATAAAGTATTCTTTGATGGAGGATTGTTTGTATCCCAGGCACAGAATAAACTCATTGAAACCATAGTGTGCATATATTTTCATGATATGCCACAGAATTGGTTTTCCACCAATTTCAACCATCGGTTTCGGTCTGGCTTCTGTTTCTTCCATTAATCGGGTACCTAATCCCCCGGCAAGAATTACGACTTTCATAGCTTTTCAATTTTGTATGGTAACGACAGTCTTGTAACACCTGGCATCTCACCAACATACGGTATGTTCCTGTACGTTGTATTATCTTCTGTTACTTCAAATGTAAAGGCCTCTTTTTCAAAAAAGTGAACATGAGTTCCCGGATATGAAGTTAAAGCTATTCCAACGCTATACATTCCTTTATTTAAATAATTCGGCACAAATTCAAACGTTGTTTGAAATATTCCCGGTTCATTAATCCCTTCTTCCTGCTTAACACTGGTAACAAAAACACATCTGTTATCACGATCGAATACGTGGAGATTCAACAAGAATATATCATCAACATTACTGAGTTCCTTCACTTGATACTCCAACTTCAAAAAGGCACCATCGTACAGATTAAAAGAACTGATATCATTTCCTGCAGCATCTGTCAGATTGTAGGCATGTAACTCTGCCCAATTGCTTGCTGGTCTCTTGTCCCGTTCATAAATTTTTCGGCACAAAATGGATTTTTCGCTGGTATGGTATTTATCCAGACATACATCCAGATCTCCAAATTCAAGAACTCTTCCTTTGTCAAACACAACTCCTCTTGTACACAATTGTTTGACAGCTCCGAGGTCATGACTCACAAAAATGACGGTTCTCCCTTCTCCGGCCACGTCTTTCATCTTGCCCAGGCATTTTTTCTGGAATTCAGCGTCACCAACGGCCAATACTTCATCTATGATCAGGATTTCAGGCTCCAGATGTGCTGCTACAGCAAATGCCAGTCGGACGTACATCCCGGATGAATAATGCTTTACCGGTGTATCAATGAATTTTTCAACACCTGAAAACGCTACAATTTCATCAAATTTGGAAGCAACTTCTTTTCGGGTCATGCCGAGAATAGTACCGTTTAGAAAAATATTTTCACGTCCTGTGAGTTCCGGGTGGAAACCGGTACCTACTTCAAGTAGCGATGCAACCCTTCCGTTGATTTCGATTTCCCCTTCCTCCGGCCGGGTGATCTGAGATAGAATTTTGAGTAACGTCGACTTTCCTGCGCCGTTTTTCCCAATGATTCCCACCACATCGCCCCGCTGAATGTCAAACGACACATCTTTTAACGCCCAGAATTCTTCTTTGGAGGAACTGCCTGCTGAAAACAAGGAAGAAAGTGTTCCGCGAAGACTTCCATCCTTTTGTTTTCCAATAACATATTTTTTGGAAACTCCTTTTACACTGACAGCAATTTGGTTCATTGATACAAATATAAACAGATAATCGTAAATTAACGGACAAGTCTACATTAATTCCTCGTCAGGCAAACGTGCTGTCTCAACCGATAGCGTCAAGCCCCATCAACTGTCAGATCAATCATTTGTATCCGGACATCACTGATTATTTGGCCGTGAGTACCACAAACGGAATTAATAATTCTTCCAGGGAAACTCCTCCGTGCTGAAATGTGTTCGCATAGAAATTCACAAACTTGTTGTAATTGTTCGGATAAATGAAAAAATCGGATTCGCGTGTAAACACAAACTCTGCGGAAACAGATGTTTTGGGCAGGTATGCTTCATCAGGATTTGAGATACGGAATACTTCCTTTTCGTTGTACGAAAGGTTTCTCCCCGTTTTATACCGCAGGTTGGTATTGGTTGCTCGTTCACCGATAATTTTTACCGGGTTGGTGACTTTCACCGTTCCATGATCTGTCGTGATGATCAATTTTGCTTTCTGATCCGCTATTCTTTTAATCATTTCCTGCAACGGAGAATGTTCAAACCACGACTGTGTCAACGATCGGTATGCAGCTTCATCGTCCGCCAATTCTTTGATCACTTCCATCTCTGTGCGGGCATGGGAAAGCATGTCTACAAAATTATAGACAATGACATTCAGCTGATTGTCTTTCAATTGATTGAAATTATCCACCAATTTCCTTCCTGCTGTCAGGTTCGTGATCTTATTGTAGCTCCACTTGTATGTTTTTCCAAGGCGCTTGAGATTGGCCTCCAGGAATGCGTCTTCGTGCAGGTTTTTTCCGCCTTCATCATCTTCGGAAGCCCACAAATTGGGAAATCGTTTGGCAATTTCGGAAGGCATCAACCCGGCGAACAGAGCGTTTCTGGCATAATGTGTTGCTGTAGGCAAGATGGAATATATGATTTCATCTGAATCAACGGTAAAGTACTTTGAAATGATCGGCTGAAGAACTTTCCACTGGTCGTAACGCAGGTTGTCAATGACAACAACATATGTTTTTTGTTTATCCGCAATCGGTCCAATCCGGTCTTTGAATAACGTATGAATCATTTGCGGGGCGTCATCGTCTCCATGCAGCCAGTCGATGTAGTTTTTTTCAATGAATTTGGCAAAAAGGGTATTGGCTTCTTTTTTCTGCATGTTGAGTATTTCACTCATCCCGGAGTCATCGGCACTTTGCAATTCCAGTTCCCAATAAAGAATTTTCCTGTAAATCTCGGCCCATTCTTCTGCGTCGAGTCTTCCTCCCAACTGCATCCCCAGTTGTCTGAATTCCTGCTGGTAGTTGGATGTTGTTTTTTGAGACACCAGCTTGGACTGATCCAATATTTTCTTGAGGCTCAGCAAAATTTGGTTCGGGTTGACTGGTTTAATCAGGTAATCGGCAATTTTACTCCCGATGGCCTCTTCCATAATGTATTCCTCTTCACTTTTGGTAATCATCACCACAGGAACATGCGCTTTTTGCTCTTTGATCTGGCTGAGCGCCTCCAGTCCGGAGATTCCGGGCATGTTCTCATCCAGGAAAATGACGTCAAACTGTTCCTCGGCATTGCGTTCCACCGCATCTACCCCGCTGTTGACTGCTGTTACAGAGTAACCTTTTGATTCCAGGAACAAGATGTGCGGTTTCAACAATTCAATTTCATCATCTGCCCATAAGATCTTTACTTGCATCCTTCCATTTAGTTTAATTGGTGATCAGTTACAAATACGGGGCAGCATTGCTCCCCCGTATTCAGATAACTTTATAAAATTATTTTTTCAATCCGGTCAATAGAGTTCTCTTCTGTAACCGATATTAAAATTAAAAAATACCGGCTTGTATACGGAGCTTGGAATTCCTTGTGTACTTGGAATTCCGAACAACGTCAACTGGGGATTGAAGTCAAGATAAAAACTTCCGAAAGCAGGTATCGTGTATTTGATACCTCCTGTAAACCCTACTGCCAACCGGATAATTGTTCCTTTTTCCCGTCCTTCGGGATATTGTGTCATGTCCAGCGTATACTTTTCCTTATCGTATTCCCCGAATCGATTTCCATATTTTACGGAATTGACGATCAACGCCAGGTTTGTTCCACCATACAATGAAAACCCTTCGTCAAATCCGTTGATCAGGTAATAACGGGTTCCTCCGTCAATCATGAAGTAACCGATAGAAGTAACATTTTCCAGGGATACATTGACCCATTGCGGGTCGGTGTTCGCATCTTTTGCGATTGCTGCCAGATCTCCGATATATTCTGCTTTATTCTGGTTAAACAAATAAGTTGCCCGACCATAAAACGTTACTTCGTTATTCCTTGGAATTTCAACATTAAAATGTAATCCGTAAAACGGCTTACCATTTCCGAATTCAAACATAAAACTCGGTCCTCCCCCCAAGCTGAATTGTGCAGAAACAGTTCCTGCAGCCAGCAAAAATGAAGCTAATAGTGTGTTTTTTACTGCTCTAACCATTTTGGTTTGTTTTTTATCACTTCATCAAAAATAGTGCATTTTTCAATATGTGCGCCTTTTAAATATCCTGTGCTCATTAAAAATTCGTTGACGATTTCTCCTCCTGTGAATTTAAAACGCTTTTTAAACAGTTTCACCCACGCTTCTTTGGTCGTCAGCCCCTGATCATCCAACCATTGTTTAAACGAGCCGCTTTCTTCCTGAATGGCTTGTATTTGCTGCGCATTGTATATTGCAGCATTCACTTTCAGCCGGTTTCTGATAACACCGGGATCATTCAGTAAACGCTCCCTGTCCTGCTCGGTATAAGCCGCAACTTTTTCAATGCGAAAGTCGCTGTATGCTGTTCGGAATGAGGATTCTTTTTTGAGAATAATGTCCCAGGACAATCCTGCCTGGTTGATTTCCAACAGCAAGCGTCCAAATAACTCATTATCATCTACAATGGGGAAACCATACTTTGTATCATGATATACGCGGTGAATGTGGCCTTCCGGTAAGTTTTTACAAAAATCACAATATGACATGTAACAAAGATATGATGTTATGAGGTATAAAACGCATCCCGTTTCTTAATATTTTATAATGCAGGTTCATTTTTTCAATTCATCCGGATATGCGCTTTACATCCCATCCGTCATACACACAAAAAAGATGGCTTATACAATTTCAAAAAGTTTTTATACCTTTTTGAAATCCCTTTTTTTACTCGGGTTTATATGTAATTTTGCAGTATAATTATTAAACAAATCAGAGATGGCACTTCAGAAAGGATCTAAAATGTACAGCATTGTAAAGTTCAAATGCCCGCAATGTCAGGAAGGTGATTTTTTCATTTCTCACCCGTATGATTTCAAAAACATGGGAAAACCGCATGAACATTGCTCTGAATGCGGCATGAAACTATCGAAAGAGCCCGGATTTTACTTTGGCGCCATGTATGTCTCTTACGCATTCGGAGTTGCCCTGTTTGTTGCCGTTATCGTACTGTACTACCTCATCTTCCGAAGTATTGACGTCTGGAACATGTTGATTATTGTCGGTGTGATTTCTATCATCACAGCTCCGTTCAACTATGCCTTGTCAAAAATTGTATGGGCCAATATTTTTATCCGTTACAACAAAGACGCAGCTGCTGAGTACAAACAAAAACAACACGTTGTTCCCGGCAAAACTGCCTGATCAGAAACTACCTAATTTTTCTTTTTTGGAAAGTTTCCGGTAGGTATCATAAATAAATTTCAGTCGTTTTTCATCATTGGGATAATCGGTATACCATTTTGCGGGTTGCAAAAGAATCCGGTCAAATTCCTCCCTGGAGATTCCTAGTTTTTTAGCGATATATGCCTTTTCCTGTTCTACTTTTTCATCAGAGTAAGGCTTTGACTGCAGGAGTTCCAACGCCAGCTCCCGGGAAATTTCTTTGTTACAGATTTGCGTCGCCAGCGTTGCGCGTCGGTAATCAATCCCAAATTTTTCGTACAGGTAGTACGATTGTATAAACCCGGTGTACTTGGATTCATAATGTTTTCCTCCGTAGTACTTCCATCCCAGCTCTTTTTCCAGGAAAGCCATCGCATCTTCTTTGTTGTAGGGAACCGTATTCAGTACATAAAAGAAGTTGATTTTTTTCACCAGTTTGTAGTACATTTCTTTTTTAAATCCGAAGGTCGGGAATGTTTTAAGCGAACGGGTCCCAAACTGCTTGTAGATGCTGTTGAAATAACGCATATCCTTCGCGTTGTAATGCCAGTGTTTAGGAAGGATTCCCTCTGTCGCAAAATTACCTCCGCTCACAATGTGCTTTATGCCGTATTTGGCAGCCGTTTTGTGGAGAACCGCAGGGATAGCAATATCAGTAGGCGTCTCTGCTTCCGGAACTCCTGCTTTCAGAAAAGCCAGTTGTAAATCCTTGAATTCATTCCAATCCAATACAAAACTCTCATAATCTATTCCCAATTTCCGGGCAATGTTCTTAATATTCTGAACGGCCTCTTCCGAATTCCAGCCGTTGTCCAGATGAACTGCCAACACCCTCAATCCATTCTGCTTACAGATATATGCCGCGTATGAACTGTCAATTCCTCCACTCAAGCCGAGTACGACGTCATATTCTTTACCCGCTCCATCTTTTTTGATTGTGGAAATGCGCTGTTGAAATTCGTGTTCGGATTTTTCGGGGTTGTACTGGTATTTGGAGCGAACATCTATGAATTCTGTACAATGGTTACACTCCCCGTTATCATTAAATGAAATGTGCGGGTCAGTTGTATCCATTACACAACGAACACATATTTGATATGGCGTATTCATAAGATGCATTAATTTTTCAGTGTCGACAAAAATAAAACAATTAATTTATTAATTGGCATTTGCCGAAAGCAATATTCATACAACAGCCCTGAAGCGGTTACCCCAGGTCTACTTCACCTTTTTCAGGATAGTTGATCAACACTCCTCTTTTCTTGCCCTGATACACAAACAAACTTCCTGCAGCAGAAGCACTTGCATATCCTTCCCGGTGAACCATTGACAAGTCGTGGTAATCTCCTGCCCCCCCCAATGCAACCACGGGAATTGTTGTTACTTCGGAAATGGAGTGAATGAGTTCAATATCATATCCGCTCATCGTTCCGTCTTTATCAACAGATTGAACGATGATCTCCCCCGCCCCTTTTTCCTGCATCAATTGGGCAAATTCAATCGGGGAGTAAGCGGATGCATTTGTCCCCGCATGACTGTATACTTTGTTGCTCTTCAGGAAGGGTTTTCGGACATCCATACAAACGGCAATGGTTGATGATCCGAATGTAATCGCCGCCTCCCGGATAAATTCAGGGTGTGTGACTGCTGCTGTGCTGATCACTACTTTTTCGGCTCCTGAGCTGATAATGTCCTGGATGTGCTGAAGCGTGTTGATTCCTCCTCCGACGGCGAAGGGCATATTGGCTTCTTCTCCGATTTCCGTTATCAGTTCGGTAGAAATCAAGCGTTTTTTCCGGGTTGCTTCAATGTCAAGAAACACCAGTTCATCAGCATGTAAGTCATTAAAAATACGCACAGCGTTAATCGGATCTCCAATGTAACGATGTTCTTTAAATTTGATTGATTTTACCAATCCTCTTTCTGAAAGCAGTAAAACCGGTATGATGCGCAATCTCGGCATGAAATAACTGAATTTGTGGGCAAGGGGCTAAAAAAAGTGGGCTTCGTTTTCACTTCGCCCACTTTCTTATTGTATTGATAACTGATTATTTCGCTTTTTGCTTGGATTTTCCTTTCTCAATCACAACGGACAATCCGTCTTCGGCTTGATTCAGGTCCATTTTTATTGTGTCACCTTCGTGGAGAGAAGATTTAATAATTTCCTCCGCCAACGGATCTTCGATGTACTTCTGGATTGCTCTTTTCAACGGACGTGCTCCGAATTTTTCATCATACCCTTTGTTTACAATGAAATCTTTTGCTTTCTCCGTCAATTCAATCTGGTAACCTAAGTTATTCAAACGAGAGTACAATTTCGCCAGTTCCAGGTCAATAATCTTGTGAATATCTTCTCGTTTCAGAGAGTTAAACATAATCATATCATCCACCCGGTTCAGGAACTCCGGTGAAAACGCTTTTCGCAACGCATTCTGAACAACAGCCTGTGCATTTTCATCCCGCGCTTCTTCTTTCGCCTTCGTTCCAAATCCCACTCCGGATCCGAAATCAGCTAATTGACGTGCACCGATGTTTGAAGTCATGATCAGAATGGTGTTCTTGAAATCAATTTTTCTTCCCAATCCGTCCGTCATGTGTCCGTCATCCAATGCTTGCAACAACAGGTTGAATACATCCGGGTGTGCTTTTTCAATTTCGTCCAGCAACACAATGGAGTACGGTTTTCTTCTCACTTTTTCCGTCAACTGACCACCTTCTTCATATCCCACATATCCCGGAGGCGCTCCGACCAATCGGGAAATTGAGAATTTCTCCATGTATTCCGACATATCGATACGAATCAATGCATCTGTTGAATCAAACAGGTATTTTGCCAGTACTTTCGCCAATTGTGTCTTCCCGACCCCTGTTGGCCCGAGGAAGAAAAACGAACCGATCGGTTTGTTCGGATCTTTCAATCCCGCTCTGTTTCGCTGAATCGCTTTTACAACTTTATTAACGGCTTCATCCTGTCCGATCACACTTCCTTTGAGGTCATCCGCCATAGTCGCCAGCTTCGCTGTTTCCGATTCAGATACACGCGTTACGGGAACTCCTGACATCATGGAAACAACTTCTGCCACGTGATCTTCCGTCACGACAACACGGTTGTTTTTAGATTCCTCCTCCCATTTGCGTTTCTCCACCTCCAGCTGTTCCTGTAATTTACGCTCCTTATCACGAAGTTCAGCAGCCTTTTCATACTGTTGAGATTTTACAACTTCCGTTTTCTCGTCTTTCAGACTTTCGATTTGTTCTTCTATGTCAACAATTTCCTTGGGAACGTTGATATTTGTGATGTGCACACGGGAACCCACCTCATCCAGTGCATCAATCGCCTTATCCGGCAGATGGCGATCGGTAATGTAGCGCTCTGTCAATTTGACACATGCTTCGACTGCCTCCGGTGTATATGTTACCGAATGGTGATCTTCGTAACGCTCCTTGATATTATTCAGAATCTGAATCGTTTCTTCAATTGTTGTCGGTTCTACAATTACTTTTTGGAATCTGCGTTCCAATGCACCGTCTTTTTCGATATACTGACGGTATTCATCCAGTGTTGTTGCTCCGATTGCCTGCATTTCACCACGTGCCAATGCCGGTTTGAACATATTGGATGCATCCAGTGACCCGGAAGCTCCTCCCGCTCCGATAATGGTGTGAATTTCATCAATGAACAAAATGATATCCGGATTTTTTTCAATTTCCTGCATGACTGCTTTCATGCGTTCTTCGAACTGTCCTCTGTATTTTGTTCCTGCAACCAGTGAAGCCAGGTCAAGAGAAATCACCCGCTTGTTAAACAAGACCCGGGAAACTTTTCGTTGTACAATACGCAACGCCAGTCCTTCTGCAATAGCGCTTTTTCCAACCCCCGGTTCACCGATCAGGATCGGATTATTTTTCTTTCTGCGGGATAAAATCTGGCTGACACGCTCAATTTCTTTCTCACGGCCTACAATCGGGTCCAAACGCCCGGCTTCCGCCATTTTTGTCAGGTCCCTTCCAAAATTATCCAACACAGGTGTCTTTGATTTCGGATCTGCCTGTCTCCTCTGAGCACCAAACGAATCTTGTCCTTCGTCCTCTCCGGACCCCGGAAATTCTGCCCTCGGAGCTGCATTTATTTCGTCATTATGTTCTGTCATCATTGTCTCTAATTCGTCTTTTACATTATCATAAATCACACCGTACTTATTCAGCACGCGACACGCGACACTGTCCTCCGCTTTCAGGATAGACAACAACAGGTGTTCGGTACCGATCATCGCGCTTTTAAACAATTTCGACTCAAGGTAAGTCATCTTCAGTACTTTCTCCGCTTGCTTTACCAACGGAATTTGTCCTGCATTGCTGAATACCTGGTTCGATTTAATCAGACTGGATTCCACCTCTGAACGGATGTGCCGCAGATCAAGATTGAATTCATTTAAAATCCGAATGGCCGTACCATCCCCTTCCCGGATAAGTCCCAACAACAGATGCTCTACACCAATAAAATCGTTCCCAAGGCGCAGTGCCTCTTCCCGGCTGTATCCGATGACATCTTTTACTCTAGGTGAAAATTTAGCCTCCATACTCTTACTCGTTTTCAATGGATAAAATTGCGTATTTATCCTTGTTTACAAAATTAAAAAAATAAAATTGTTAATAACTCCCCAAAAAACCGTATTTTCCACAGAATTTTGTTAGTAATTCACCTTTTTTTAGCGTTTTTCATATCTACAAAATAACTAATTTCGGCGTTTGCTTTATAACTGCACAAATAGTGTGCAATAATTAAATTAAGTGACAAGATGGCAGACGGAGAAAGAATAATCCAGATTAACATTGAAAACGAAATGAAGTCAGCTTACATTGATTATTCAATGTCAGTGATTGTATCGCGTGCACTACCTGATGTGCGTGACGGCTTCAAACCGGTTCACAGAAGGGTACTTTTTGGAATGCAGGAATTAGGAGTATTCTCAAACAGACCACACAAAAAATCAGCGAGAATTGTAGGAGAAGTGTTGGGTAAATACCACCCGCACGGTGACTCTTCAGTATATGACACAATGGTACGTATGGCTCAACCGTGGTCATTGCGTTATCCGTTGGTAGACGGACAAGGTAACTTCGGATCTGTAGACGGGGACAGTCCTGCGGCAATGCGTTATACAGAAGCGCGATTGCGTAAGATTGCAGAAGAAATGCTGGACGATCTGGACAAAGATACGGTTGATTTTACACCAAACTTCGATGAAAGTTTAAGTGAACCTTCTGTTTTACCGACCAAAATACCAAACCTGTTGGTGAACGGTTCTTCCGGGATCGCGGTGGGAATGGCAACCAATATGGCGCCACACAACCTGGGAGAAGTTGTTGACGGTGCAATTGCTTACATTGACAACAATGATATTGAAGACGAAGAATTACTTCATTACATCAAAGCACCGGATTTCCCGACAGGTGGAATCATCTACGGATACGAAGGCGTAAAAGAAGCGTTGTTAACAGGTCGGGGACGTGTTGTGATCCGTGCCAAAGCAGAAATTGAAGAATACCAGGGAAGAGAGCAAATCATTGTAACCGAGATCCCTTACCAGGTTAACAAAGCGGAAATGATCAAGCGAACAGCGGATTTGGTCAATGACAAAAAGATAGAAGGCATCTCCGATATTCGCGATGAATCTGACCGAAATGGTATGCGTATCGTTTATGAATTGAAGCGTGATGCCATTCCAAATGTCGTTTTAAATAAATTATTCAAATACACATCTCTTCAGACGTCCTTTTCGGTTAACAACATCTGTTTGGTTGACGGAAGACCACGTTTGCTGAATGTAAAAGAAATCCTGGCGCAATTCATTGAATTCCGTCACGAAGTAGTGATCCGCCGTACGCAATTCGAATTAAAGAAAGCAGAAGAGCGGGCGCATATCTTAGAAGGATTAATCATTGCTTCGGACAACATCGATGAAGTAATCGCTATTATCCGTGCATCAAAAAGCCCGGAAGAAGCACGTGAACAATTGATCGTACGATTCAATTTGTCCGAAATTCAATCCAGAGCGATTGTTGAAATGCGTTTGAGACAATTAACAGGTCTTGAGCAAGATAAACTGCGTGCAGAATATGCTGATTTGGTTGCTTTAATTGCAGATTTGAAAGACATTCTGGCGAAAAAAGAACGCAGAATGCAGATTATCAAAGACGAATTAACGTATGTAAAAGAGAAATACGGAGACGAGCGTCGTTCGACCATCGAATATTCGGCAAGCGAAATGCGCATTGAAGACTTGATCCCGGATGAAGAAGTAATCGTAACAATTTCACATGCCGGATACATCAAACGTACCAGTCTTTCTGAATACAAAGTACAGAACAGAGGTGGAATGGGATCAAAAGGCTCTGCAACACGGGATAAAGACTTCCTGGAGCAATTATTTGTTGCTACCAATCACAATTACCTGTTGATCTTTACAGAAAAAGGAAAATGTTTCTGGATGCGTGTGTTTGAAATTCCGGAAGGAAACAAAACATCAAAAGGAAGAGCTGTACAGAACCTGATCAACATTGAACAGGACGATAAGATCAAAGCATATGTGAAAGTACAGGATCTGACAGATAAAGAATATGTAGACAACAACTACATCATCATGTGTACCAAGAACGGAGTGATCAAGAAAACTTCACTGGAGGCATATTCCCGTCCGAGAACAAACGGAATCAATGCCATTACGGTACGTGACGGAGATGAATTACTGGAAGCACGATTGACAAACGGAACAAACGAAATCGTATTGGCAACAAGAGAAGGTCGTGCGATTCGTTTCAACGAGTCAACCGTTCGCCCGATGGGTCGAAATGCTTCAGGGGTGCGCGGAGTTACACTGACCAGCAAAACAGATGCCGTTGTGGGAATGATTTGCGTGGAAGATGTCTACTCGACTGTACTGGTTGTATCTGAAAAAGGATATGGAAAACGTACCTTCCTGAACGATCCGGAAGATCACGAGCCGATCTACAGAATCACGAACCGTGGAGGTAAAGGAGTGAAAACACTCAGCATTACGGATAAAACAGGACCGTTATTGGCAATCAACAATGTGACGGATGAAGAAGACCTGATGATCATTACAAAATCTGGGGTAACAATCCGAATGCACATCGATACGATTCGGACAATGGGACGCGCCGCTCAGGGTGTCCGGTTGATCAATCTGAAAGGAAATGCTGAAATCGCTGCGATTGCGCGTGTACCCAGAAGTGATGAGGAGGAAGATGAAGAAGGATATGAGGGTACGGAAGCACCGGAAGGAGATGTGTCTAATGAGAATGGCACAACTATTGAAGATGGAAATGAAGAATAATTAAATGTTATTGAAAATGAAAACAAGATCATTTACACTTATAGCCGGATGTATTCTTGCTTCCGGAATGAGTTTTGCTCAAAAAACGAATGAAACCAGTGCGGCCGTTGAATTCAAACAAAAGTACCAGCCGGCACTTATGACAGGAAAAATAGACGATGCTAAAACAGCATTGCTGAATGCTAAAAAATACATCGACCTGGCGTCAGAACACCCGGATACAAAAGGAACATCAAAAACGTTGTATTACAAAGGTGAAATTTACGGTGCAGCAGCTCAGGTTGCTATGATGACTGGCGATACAAATTTTGTGATCAAAAATTTCGGGCCGGATGCATTTGAAGTGTCGATTGCCGCATTGAAAGAAAGCTATACGAAAGACAAAAAATTCCGTCCGGACATCGAAAATTCGGTGAATATGCAGGTAGGTATGCTAGCTCCGATGGCAGGAAAATTTTACGAAGAAGAAAAATATGCTGAAGCAGGGGCTGCGTTTTATTACATCTACAAAATCACGACAGCTAAGAATGTAACGGATACTTCCAACTTGTTCAACGCGGGATTGTGTTTTGAAAAAGCAAACATGGATAAAGAAGCTGCTGAAGCATACAGCGAACTGGCAGAAATCGGTTACCACGGTGGAGAAGGATATGCATTGGCAGCAGGGGCGTATACAAAAATCAAAGACTACGACAAGGCAAAAGAGATTCTGGCAAAGGGAAGAGCGAAGCTGGGGAACGACAAAACAATTCTATTGGAGCAGGTTCGTTTGAACATGACATTAGGAGATAACGTTGCCGCTGAAAAATCCTTGAATGACGCAATTGCCGCTGATCCGAAGAACAAACAGTTGCACTACATTATCGGTACGATTTATACGGATCTGGGACAAAACGAAAAAGCGGAAGAAGCATTGCTGAAAGCATTGGAAATTGATCCGAATTACCTGGAAGCACAATATAACTTAGGAGCACACTACGTAACGTGGGCAACGACTCTACGCGACAAAGCAAATGACCTGGATCCGAATGACTTCAATTATGATGTAATGTTGTCCAAAAGCCAGGATTTGTATAAAAAAGCACTTGGTCCCCTTGAAAAATATATTGAGAAACAACCAAATGATGCAAACGTATTGTTGATTTTGTTTCAAATCAATCAGAACTTAGGTAACACTGAAAAAGCTCAGGATTACAAAGCCCGATATGACAAGGCGAAGTAAATGAGTGAATTTTAAATTTTGTTAGAGGAGGACTTCATCAGGAGTCCTCTTTTTTGTTTTCTCCCTTCGTAATTCTGTAAATACCGTTATATTTGCTTCCATATTTCAACAACAATCAGTTAGGAAGGACATGACATTTTCAAGCGGTATCTTTTTGGTTTATTTTCTACCGCTGATCCTCCTTATTTATTTTTGTTCACCAACAATTCTCCGCAATGGCCTTTTACTGGCCGGAAGCATCTTCCTTTACTGGTGGGGAGCTCCCGATTTCATTTGGATTTTGCTGTTGGTCAGCGGGATTAATTTTTATGTCGTTCACCGGATTCATAACTCCGAACGCCCGAAATTTTACCTGGTTCTCTACGTAACGATCAACCTGGCACTCCTGTGTTATTATAAATACTTCAATTTTTTCATTGACAACTTCAACCTGTTGCTCGAACAGACAGGTTTACAGCAAATACAATGGGCTGCCATCGCGCTTCCGATCGGAATATCATTTCATACCTTCCACTCCATTACCTATGGTGTTGATGTGTACCGAAAAGAAGCAAAACCGCAAAAGAGTATGTTCAACTACTGGTTGTTTATTCTCTTTTTTCCGCAATTGGTTGCCGGTCCGATCGTCAAGTATAAAAAAATCGCCCCGCAACTCTCTCATCGGAAGGACCGGCTGGAAAACGTCATTAACGGGTTTTATCGCTTTTCCATCGGATTAGCCAAAAAAGTATTGATCGCTAATGTACTTTCCGAATACGGGGATTTATTACACAATTGGGATACCACTGTGCTGCAGACTTCCTCAACTTCGATCGCATGGATGACTGCCCTTTGTTATACATTTGAAATTTATTTTGATTTCTCAGGATATTCAGACATGGCTGTCGGGCTGGGAACGATGTTTGGTTTCCGCTTACCGGAGAACTTTAACCGGCCGTATCTTTCCAAATCCATTACGGAATTCTGGAGAAGATGGCACATTTCACTGGGTGATTTCATGCGCAATTACCTCTACATTCCCCTGGGAGGAAACCGGGTCGGTACCAATCGGATGTACCTCAATTTATTCATTGTATTTACACTAAGCGGATTGTGGCACGGCGCTTCCTGGAACTTTATCCTCTGGGGAGTATTTCACGGTTGCTGGCTGATCATTGAACGGCTGTTTCGCTTACAAAAATCCACTTCCTTCCTGCGGATGCTCATTACCTTTATTATTGTGCTTCACGGCTGGGTCTTGTTTGATGCAGATTCATTTTCGGAAGCGTGGAATCACCTGACAGCAATGTACCGCTTCGAGTCTGTTGAGTTTATGGATAGCGCAGACTTATTTTACTTCAACAGTCATGTTTTCATTGCAACAATGATTGTTTTATTGGGAATGACTAAATTGAGCAGGCTCTATTACCTGAAGTTGACACAGATCCGAAATATCAAAACCAGCCTGATTTACTTATTCATTGCCGGAATCTTATTTTTCATATCGCTGTCGCATGTAGTTACAGGAAGTTTTAATCCGTTTATTTATTTTAAATTCTGATGAAAACACGCTCCTCAACATATCGCTATATTGCATTGACACTAATGGGGTTGTTGTTTCTGCCATTGCTTGTCAACCACCTGCCCGGTATACCGAAAGCACATGTGTTTGGGGTCGAGGAACAACAAGATTCCGTTTCAGGTTCCTGGCTGGACGGATCCGCTCAACATCAATTTGAAAAAAAGTTAATGGATCATTCGGTTTCAAGAACATACCTGCTTCGGTTCCGAAATCAATATCAGTACACATTATTTGGAAAAATCAATGCCAATAACATCTATAAATTCGGAGATTACTACTTCCGCTTTTATATCCCTTCATTTAACGATGCCTCCAATTTTATAGGAAAAGACTCCATCGAACATACACTTGACGAAATTGTTCAGCTACAACACTACCTGGGTGATTCTATTCCTGTCATTACCATTATCCCTCCTTCTAAACATCATTATTATCAACAGTTTCTTCCTGAGCGCAACCGGACACGTTCAAAAGAAACCAATTACCACTATGTCTTAGCCGGATTAAAACAAAAGCAACTCCATCACATTGATTTTAATCATTATTTTCTAAACAACCGATCGGAAATACCTGCCATTTTTGCAAAAGGAGGGATTCACTGGACATCCTACGCATCAACTGTAGCAGCTGACAGTTTAATGAAATACATCAGTTCTGTCAAGCAGGAACACTATGATTCATTTAGCTATGACACCGTCTATCACAATGGTTTCAACGTGGATGACCTGGACCTCGAATTATTGCGGAATATTTTGGTAAAACCAAAAGACACGCGCTTAAGGGACGTTATCATTACTCCTAAAAAAGGCAAAAAACGATTAAAGGCAGTCATTATAGGAGACAGTTTCTTCCTCACTATTCAAAATTCGGGAGCCCGAAAAGCCATGTTTACGGACGATAGTTTCTACCATTATTATTTTAGCAGAACTTACAATAGTGATCTGGAATTAATCCCTTTCGATATTCATAAAATAAAAGATGCGATGAAAGAAGCGGATTGCATTTTATTGGTGAATGACATTACAAATCTCCAGGTGTTCGGGTTTGGATTTCCAAGAAGAATCAATTACCTTTTCCGGTAGGTTGAGAAGTATTTCAGCAAGATTCGGATTTTAAAATACAAAAAATAGCCCCAACTTTGTTATCAAAACCGGTAAAATGGATGCAACAGAACACATAAATTATCAACGGATCGAGGCGGCAATCGAATACATTCGGGACAACTTCAGGGGACAACCCAATTTAGATGAAGTCGCGGAAAAAATTCACCTCAGTCCCTCTCATTTTCAGCGATTATTCCAGGATTGGGCAGGTACAAGTCCGAAAAAATTCCTCCAGTATATCAGCATTGAGCATGCCAAGCAATTGATCAATGAAGACCGGCAGCTATCCTTGTTTGATGTCGCGCATGAAACAGGATTATCCAGTACCAGCAGGCTGCACGACCTGTTCGTTACCATCGAGGGAATGACTCCTGCCGAATATAAAAACGGAGGGAAAGACCTTCAGATCAACTTTGAATTTTCAGAGAGTCCGTTTGGAAATGTAATTGTTGCGTCGACACCGAAAGGGATTTGTTACATGGCATTTGATTCCAACCCGGAAAAAGCACTCAACGACCTGGTGGCTAAATTTCCGAACGCATCCTTCTCCCGGCAAACAGACGAACTCCAAAAAAACGCCCTGAAAATATTCGAACACGACTGGAATCATCCGCAACAGGTAAAGTTACATCTGAAAGGAACTGATTTTCAACTCAAAGTATGGGAGAGCTTGCTAAAAATACCACTGGGTCATCTCGCTACTTACGGGAAAATAGCTGAAGCGATTCATCAGCCAACTGCTTCGCGCGCCGTAGGAACAGCAATCGGAAGCAACCCGGTTGCCTTTTTGATTCCTTGCCACAGAGTCATTCAGTCGTCCGGCGTTTTTGGCGGATACATGTGGGGACCGACACGAAAAACAGCGATTATCGGTTGGGAACATGCACAAATAAACAGCAGTGATGAAACTCTTTGATGACGAAATAAATAAAACAATGAACCTGCTTCCCAAAGACGGAACTGTTCATTACTTCGGCAAAATCGTATCAGCAGATGCAGCAGATCGGTATTTCCGTGAATTGCTGGACACCATTGAGTGGAAAAACGACGAAGCGGTGATTTTCGGAAAAAAAATCATTACCAAACGAAAAGTTGCCTGGTATGGCGATTCATCGTTTAGTTACACGTATTCCAATACGACAAAAACCGCTACGCCATGGACAAAAACATTATTGGAATTAAAAGAGATAGTAGAAGCCGGATCCGGGGAATCATTTAATTCCTGCCTGCTCAACCTGTATCATACAGGTGATGAAGGAATGGCGTGGCACAGTGACGGTGAAAAAGACCTCAAAAAAGACGGAACGATTGCTTCTGTGAGCTTCGGGGCGGAGCGAAAATTTTCATTCAAACACAAATATTCGCAGGAAAAGGTAGACCTGGTACTGGAACACGGAAGTTTACTCCTGATGAAGGATACTACTCAAACCTATTGGCTGCACCGGTTACCACCAACCAAAAAAATTACAGAATCACGTGTTAACCTCACCTTCAGAGTAATTGAATATTGAAGAAATACATTATTTTTGCAAGGCTATGAGTTACCAGGAAGTTATTGCCAATATCCCCGATGAAGTGACATTAGTCGCTGTATCCAAGACAAAATCTGTGGAGGAAATTCTTGAAGTCTACAACCAGGGACAACGCATTTTCGGAGAGAATAAAGTACAGGAACTTACGGAAAAGTACACAGCACTTCCCAAAGACATTGAATGGCATTTAATCGGTCATTTGCAGACCAATAAAGTCAAATACATTGCATCTTTCGTGCAGATGATTCACGCTGTTGACAGCCTGAAATTATTCGTTGAAATTGACAAACAAGCCAAAAAGTACAACCGTGTTATTGATTGCCTGCTGCAATTTCACATTGCACAGGAAACCTCTAAATTCGGACTTAGCCGCGAAGAAGCGATCAACCTGCTTGAAGATGAAACATTCCTGCAATTGACCAACGTTCGCATACGAGGTGTCATGGGAATGGCCACCTTTACGGATAATCCGGATCAGATACGCAACGAGTTTCAGTCACTGGCGGAGCTGTTTCTGTTTCTCAAACATACCTATTTTAACGACCAACCGTCATTTGATGTAAAATCAATGGGAATGAGCGGTGATTACAAACTTGCCATTGAAGCGGGCAGTACACTTGTTCGGGTCGGCAGTTTAATCTTCGGAACCAGGTAGTCGCAACTCCATTTAAGCCGCTTAATCAATAATCCGTGCATTTTAAATTAAAAATGCACTGCATACGTTTATTTTAAAACAGAAAGTCGTACATTCGTAATCTGTTTTTTTATATTTTTTTATAAGACTGTTTATGAAATTTTTCTTATTCTCCTTTTTATCTCTGGTTTTATCAGCAGTATCATTTGGACAAACCCATAACATTCGTGGATTCATTTACGACAAAGAAAACGGTGAACCTGTTTCGTTTGAGAAAGTAAAACTCTTCAAAAAAGACAGTACGCTTTTCGGTGGTGCAATGACAGATGTCTATGGATTATTCTCCATTCCCAGTGTTCCGAAAGGAGAATACTACCTGTCCATTGAAACGCTTGACTATGAATTAATCGAACATCCTGTAAGTGTCACAAAAGCAGATGGCATTACCGAGTTGAAATTCAACCTGGAAAAGATCAAAAATGTTCAGAAAATAGAAGGTGTATCCATTACTGCCGAAGCACAGCGCAATAAAACACAGGTACAAGTTTCAAAGATCAGTCTGGACAAGGCGGCAATTGAGCGTATCCCGACCATCGGGGCGGAAAATGACATCATCGGAGCATTGAGTATTACGCCGGGAGTGATTACCACAGGTGACCAGGGAGGTCAGTTGTATGTACGCGGGGGGACGCCTATTCAAAATAAAATATTGCTGGATGGTATGACCATCTATTCACCATTTCACACCATTGGTTTCTTCTCTGTTTTCGAAACGGAACTGATCAAAAACACGGATATTTATACCGGTGGTTTTGATGCAAAATACGGAGGAAGAATTTCATCCATCATGGACATTACCTACCGGGACGGTAACCGTCAGAAGTTCGGAGGAAAAGTGTCTGCCTCACCTTTCATGGCAAAAGCTGTTCTGGAAGGTCCGTTGGGAAAACGAAAAGCAGATGGTTCTCCGAGATCCGGTTCATATATCTTATCAGCAAAACACAGTTTATTGGATTACACCTCTAAAACGCTCTACAGAAACATCAATAACATGAGTACTTCATCCGGAGCGGGAATGCCCTATACGTTTACGGATGTTTACGGAAAAATTACCTTTAACGGAGATGCTGGAACGAAATTCAGCGCGTTTGCATTTCACAACAGAGACAGTGTTAATTATGCCATAGCTGATTTGGACTGGAGTTCAACCGGCGGGGGAATCAACTTCCTGTTGGTACCGGCAAGTTCCCGAACAATTATCAAAGGACGTTTGACAGGTAGCCACTATAAAACAACATTCCAGGAAACCGGAAGCCCGTTGAGGAGTTCAGAAATCGGTGGATTTGACCTGGCATTCGATTTTACCTATTTCTTACAAAAAGAAAGTGAGTTGACTTATGGTTTAAACATCAGTGGATTCAACACGTCTTACCTGACGTACAATGAATTAAAACGAAAAATTGAAAACACCAACTTCTCAACGGAAATCGGAGCATACGTAAGTTACCGGTATGTTGCAGGAAGATGGGTTGTGCAACCGAGTTTCCGTGTACAGGCCTACCCTTCTGTTGCAAATATTTCACCGGAGCCGCGTTTGGGAGTTAAATTCAACGCCACTGAATTTATCCGTTTGAAAATGTCAGGAGGACGTTATACACAAAACTTCACATCCGCATCATCTGACAGAGATATTGTCAACTTGTTTAACGGAATGCTTTCCGCACCGGAGAACATCCAATCCAACTTCGTAAACCAGTTTGGAAAAGAACGTTCACCAAGAAACGGACTTCAAACAGCATGGCATGCAATTTTAGGAGCCGAGTTTGACCTTGCGAAAAACCTCTCTCTGAATGTGGAGGGATATTACAAGTACTTTGACCAGTTGAGTAACATCAATCAGAATAAAATTTACGATGACACTCCTGAATTTGCGGACATCGACGATGTATACAAAAAGAACTTCCTGATCGAATCGGGAGAATCTTACGGGGTTGACTTCTTATTGAAATACGATTTGAGTCGTTTCCATTTATGGGCCGTTTATTCATTGAGTAAATCGACACGATGGGATGGATTTGTTGAATACTTCCCCGTATTTGACCGTCGTCACAACATCAACCTGGTTGCTTCTTATTATTTGGGTAAAAAGAAAAATACAGAAATCGATGTTCGCTGGAACTTTGGTTCCGGATTGCCGTTCACACCAACAGCGGGATATTATCAACCGGAGAGTTTCCCGGGTGGTGTCACAACGGATTATACAACGTCAAATTCAACAACAATGGGCGTTTTACTGGGTGAATTTAACTCTTCCCGTTTACCTTCTTATCACCGATTGGATATGACAGTAAAACATCGTTTCCTGTTCAAGAATGCAATGGAGTTAGAATTGATTGCAAGTGTTACAAACGTGTACAATCGCAAGAATATCTTCTATGTGAATCGTATTACCAACGAAGTTATTTATCAATTCCCGATCCTTCCGAGTTTTGGTATCGGATGGAAGTTCTGACGGAATAAAGATCAACAATACGCCAACAAAAAAGACCCGGTATTCCCGGGTCTTTTTTTATATATCTATCTGTTATGGATATTTCTTATAATTTGTCAATTGCAGTAAACAGACGGTTGGTGATTTCATCTACCGTACCAATCCCGTCAATTTCAATGAATTTATCCTGTTTCAGGTAATATTCCTTGACAGGTAATGTTTCTGCCTTGTAGACGTTGATTCTGTTCTGAATCACTTCCGGATTGGCGTCATCTACTCTTCCGCTTACTTCCGCACGTTTTTTCAAACGCTCTCTTAATTCTTCTTCTGCCACATCCAATGCCAACATTACTTTAATGGAAGTGCCTTCAGAGCTTAAAAAGTTATCCAGCGCTTCCGCCTGAGCGTTGGTACGTGGAAAACCATCAAAAATAAATCCTTTTGGATTTTCTGCTTTTTTAAATTCTGACTGCAACATTTTAATTGTTACTTCATCCGGAACCAGCTGACCTTTGTCCATGTAGCTTTTCGCTAATTTACCCAGTTCCGTTTCGCCTTTTATATTTGCTCTGAAAATATCGCCTGTAGATAAATGTTTGAGTCCGTATTTTTCAATGATTCTCTCTGACTGAGTTCCTTTTCCCGCTCCGGGAGGTCCGAATAAAACAATGTTCAACATAATCTGTAAATTTAACTTTATTACTCTTTAATTTGGTATATCTCTTTTAGATTTCTGCCAGCCTCATCATAATCCAGTCCATATCCCACAACAAATTTGTTTTCTATCTCAAACGCCACATAATCAGGAATGGCCTTCCCCTGATGTGCTTCCTTCTTGTAAAGCAATGTACAAATTTTCAACGACTCCGGGTATTGCAGCTCAATTAACTTGTGAATTTTATCCATTGTAATCCCGGTGTCCACAATATCTTCCAGGATAATCACATGGGCACCCGACAAGTTTTTATTGAGTCCGATCAATTCGTCCACCCTTCCTGTTGAGGCACTTCCTTTATAGGAGCTTACTTTCACGAAGGTAATCTCACAATCCAGGTCTATTTCTTTCATCAGGTCGGAAGCAAACATAAATGCTCCGTTTAGAATGGCTACAAATACCACTTTTTTACCTTTGTAATCACTATTGATCGCAGTGGCCAGTTCTTTTACTCCATGTTGAATGGAAGCCGCACTTAAGAAAGGCACAAAGGATTTATCATTCACTTGAATCTCGTTCATTTTCACAATAAGGAAATCCAAAGTTAGTATTTTTTTCATTTTTTTTCGCGTAAAAAATTGCGATCCGTTTTTTTGCGTAAAAATCGCATGTATCTTTGCCACATGAATGAAGCAAATCCGGTCTACTCAGATGTATTCGATACCCAGAAAAAAAAACTGGGTTTATTAGGTGGCGGTCAATTAGGGCGCATGATGATCCAGGAAGCAATCTCTTACAACATCGATGTTCACGTACTGGACGGTGATCCGAATGCGCCCTGTAAGTCCATCGCAACGAGTTTCCGTGAAGGTTCCATCACCGATTATGCCACGGTACTGGATTTTGGTCAGGACAAAGATGTGCTGACAGTAGAAATTGAAAATGTCAATATCGAGGCGCTTGAAGCACTCGAACAACAAGGAAAAAAAGTATTCCCGCAACCCCGTGTTTTACGGATCATTAAAGACAAGGGACTTCAAAAACAGTTTTACCTCGATCACCACTTACCAACCGCTCCGTTCATCTTGGTAAACAACATGGATGAACTTCGTGAAAATCGCGATTTTTTACCTGCTGCAAATAAGATAAGAACCGGTGGATATGACGGAAAAGGTGTTGTATTACTCCGGTCGGAAACCGATATCCCAAACGGATTTGACGCACCGGGAATTCTTGAAAAATTTGTTCCGTTCAGCAAAGAATTGTCTGTTATTGTTGTTCGGAATGAACGCAATGAAACAGTGGCTTACCCTGTCGTAGAATGTGAATTCAATCCGCAACTGAACCTCGTTGAATTCTTATTTGCTCCCGCAGCTATTTCACCGGAAACAGAAGCAAGAGCAAAAGAAATTGCCATTGATGTCATCAATCAACTGGATATGATCGGAATACTTGCCGTTGAGTTTTTCCTGCTGGAATCCGGGGAGCTTCTGATTAATGAAATCGCCCCGCGGCCACATAACAGTGGTCACCATACGATTGAATGTAATTACACTTCCCAGTTTGAACAACACTTCCGGTCTGTCCTCGATTTGCCGCTTGGTGCTCCAGGAATCGTACTCCCCGGAGTAATGATTAACTTGTTAGGAGAAGCCGGATATCACGGAGATGCGAAGTACCTGGGAATGACAGAAGCAATGCAGCAAGAAGGAGTGTATGTGCATCTGTACGGAAAAAAACAAACCAAACCGTTCCGAAAAATGGGGCATATAACTGTTGCATTACCGGACATTGACCGTGCTAAAAAAATCGCCAGACAACTCTTACAAACCGTAAAAGTCATCTCATAATTCTCAAATAACGGTAACCGTATCGTTTTTTTGTTAATTTGGTACTCATGAAGCGAGTACGGTTATCGGCTATTATTCTACTTCTTTCTCTCTTTTCCGGCATTCAACATGTGTACGGGCAGCTCTATTCTTATAAAAATCTGACGCATAGAAACGGGCTTCCCTTAACCACCACATGGGCCATTAAAGAAAAACCTGACGGTGGAATTCTGATCGGAACCCAGGGAGCAGGATTAGTTGAATACGACGGCTATGCATTTCATGAAGTCATTGCTGCCGACCAGGATAAGTTACACCATGTCACCGGAATCGAAATCCTCAATAACGACATCTTCTTTACATCAAAATTCAAAGGGTTATTTCGAATCAGCAACAACGGAAAAGTCCGGAATGTATTTCAACAAGAGCAAAGCGGAGATTATATGGATGTTGTCGCGTATAATGACCACCTTCTGATTATTGCTCAAAGAGCGATTTACAGTTTTGATCCGCACACCAAAACGGCAAAAAAAATCAATCCGAAACAGTTTGAAACCAACTTATACGTGTCTCAGAAAATTGCGACTCCGCGTGGATTCATTTTTCTTACCAATCAGGGGAATTTCATGTATACACCCACTGGTAATTTCATGCCGCTGTCTGATTTTTTCAAAACGGGAAATAAAGAAATCAGCACGATGACCTTCGGATATTACAAGAATGATTCCCTGCATTTATTTAACAAAACGATTGAAACGGGACTGATTGCAGTACTCGATCACCATGCATTCAACGGAAAAGTAAAAACAATTTCAACCTCTCTGAAAGGAAAAATTCCAGCGATTATTGAAGCGGTATATAACCCTAAAAAGGACTGTTTTGCTTTCTTTGGAAAAAACGGGGAAATTTTTGAAGAAACGGATTGTTCACTGAAACAAATTCCTCTGAATACGCAACAGCGAAATATCTCCCTCAAAAAAACGCTCTGCGATTACAATGGTGATTACTGGTTTACTTCTGACCTGGCAGGCATATTCAAAATCGGTCTTCAACCCTTCACCAAAGTAGAATTACAGCGGGAATTTGAAGACCGGCAAATCAGTTTTGTACACCAAACCGCGAAAGGTTCTGTCATTTTTTCCAATTTTCATCATACGACGTACTCCGGCAACCCTTACATCGAAGATGTGAAAAAACACGACCTGGAATTTTTATGTAGCGCGACCATCAGGGGGAAGTCCTATTTCGGAGGAAAAACCGGCATGTATGTATACAACGACAACACCAATGATTTTTCCCGGGTAAATCTTCCTTTTATCCCTGCAGACAAACAGATACAGTTCATGGGATACCAGGCACCGTTCATCTGGATCGGGGTGTATGGTGAAGGGCTTTACAAGCTGGATGACCATTTCCGGTTGATCAGGCATTACCAATATGAACGACATGCACCACTGATCATCTATACCGGTCAGTTTTCAACCGATGGAAATGAATTGTTCCTGGGAACTTCCAATGGAATTGTCAAGCTGGAGATAACCAAGGAGTTATTTTCAAAAGTTGACAACCACGAATTCGGTTATTACTGCGGACTATCAGTTAAAGATATCTTCGGCACCAATTGGTTCACCCTTGAATCCGGCCTGATCGGGATCAGCAAACAGGGAGAGATTTTTACCCTTAGCTCTCCTTCCCTATTTCCCAGTTACCTCTTTTACACCTTGAATACCGATAACTACGGGAATCTGATTATCGGAACAAATAAAGGACTCAACCTGATCCAGATAAATGACCAGGGGAAGATTTTACGGCAGCGAAGTTTCAACGCAGGTACCGATTTTGAAGGATATGAAACGCATATGCGTTCCTCGTTCCAGGAAGGTAATGTCGCGTTGGTAGGGACACTGGAGGGGATGTATCAACTCGATTTCAACCTGATGCAAGATCTTCCGCGGCCGCAAAAACCGGTTATCACCCTGAAAAGTGATGTTGACAATTACGAATCTTCCATCATATCCTTCCGGTTCTTATCAAAAAACCCGAAGATGAAAACGGTCTTATACACGTACAGAATTCTTAATCACACCACTAAATGGGAACCGTTGTCCGGAATCAATGAGGCTTCTATTTCAAACCTGAGAAGTGGGTTTTACATCATCGAGGTGCGGGCAACATACGATGGCATTACATACAGCGAAACAGCACGCTTCCCTGTCAATATAAAACTTCCTTTGCTTCGCGGAAACCTACTGATCATCTCATTGATTCTGATCGTTATTGTGCTGAACATTATTTTCTACCTGCGATCAAAGAAAAATGAAACATTCGAACTATTCTATTCCGAAGAAGTTTATTCCACTCAGAAATACGCGCAAACACTCATCCTGTTCGGACTCATTTCCCATATTGCCGCCAATGAAATCGCTCCTTTTATTTCCGGCACTTTTCATGTAAACCACCTGCTGATCGGGGTAACGGCTGTTTTATTGTTCTTTGGTTTTATCGGAGTGCGTTATTTCGGAAGAAACGGAAACGACAAAAACAGTAAAGCCATCATTACCATCTGTTTTTCCATCATTATGCTGTTTAATATATATAGCATGTATATGACTTCGCTGCATCCGTTTTATGGTTTCTCTGTTCTGTTGATCGGTTCTGTCGCTCCGCTAATTTTTGAAAAGACAAAGGCCATCTTGTTGTACGTCGCCCTGTTTATCGGGATTAACATTGCTGTCATTCTTTCCTCTTCCGGGTTGAATTATGACAAATACCTGCTGATCATCCCGATTGTTATTTCCGGTTTGCTGGCTGTTTTTATGAACCTGATTCGTCACGACTCTGTTCACCAGCTTGCATTTATCTCCTCAATCATCAATAAAAGTAACGTATTAGCATTGGCGATGGATCAGGAAGGACGTCTGAAATACGTTAGTAAAAACATTGCTAAATACATTGATATCCAGTCAAAGGATTTGCTCGACAAGCCGATTTCAGTCATGAATAACTACCTGCCGACGGAAGCAAGCAGAAAAATAGACCTCAAATCCGAATTTAAAGACGGAAAACGCTTTCTCTCTCCTATTCTGAATACCTGCCATGAAGTTTCCTGGTTTGAATGGTCGTGCAAAGAATTTTCGAAAGACGTGAAGGTATTGATCGGTCAGGATATCACCGAAAAAATCAACCTGCAGAACACCTATGAAATCTTGGTTGAAAACGCGGAAGACCTCATTTACCAGGTCGACATTGACGGTCATTTTCAGTTTCTGAATAACCGGTTCAATGACTATTTCTTCCAGGACAAAAATTCACTTTTGGGAACAAACGTATCGGAATTAATTCCCGAAGAATACAGGAATGTAGTGATCGACTTTTACCAGAATCAGTTAAAATCCCACAAAAAAGTTTCTTACTTTGAGTTCCCGATTATTGATTCAAAAAATCAATTACAATGGTTTGGTCAATATGCCACACTACTATACGCGATCGGGGATTCTTCGACCGTCGTCGGGTTTCTGGTCGTGGGAAGGAATATCACGGAAAAGATCAAAAAAGACAGCCTCATCGCTGCACAAAGCGCAGATATTACCGCGAGCATTAATTATGCGCGGCGGATTCAGTTGAATCTTCTTCCCTCTTCGGATAAAATTGAACATTTCTTCTCTGAGAGTTTCATCATTTATAAACCGAAAGATATTGTTTCGGGAGACTTTTACTGGTGTAATCAGTTGGGGGATTATACGATTGTTGCTGTCGGAGACGGGACAGGTCACGGCGTTCCCGGAGCATTCATGTCAATACTCGGGATTAACCTGTTGAATTCCATCATCATGGAAAAGCATACATTTGATCCGGGAAGAATTCTCGATGAACTGGACATCAAATTGAAACACATGCTGTCAGAAGGCAATCAACAGCGTATCAACGATGGTATTGAAATGACAATTTGTGTTTACAATGAGCGCAATAAAACACTCGAATACGCTTGTGCCGGATCGAAATTAATGCTTCACGACGGAAAATCATTCAGCATCCGAAAGGGAGACAGCAAGCACATCGGGGACGAACATCCGCATTTTCAAGGATATGTGAGTCATCACCAACCCATTAACAATGAAACAACGATTTATTTGTTTACAGACGGTTTTTATGATCAGTTCGGAGGATTACAACAAAAGAAATATTCCATCCGGAGATTGCTGGAACTATTGATGCAGAACATCAGTTTACCACTCAAAACACAACAAGAGATCCTCATCGAGGAATTTGAAAGTTGGAAATCAACCACTGACCAGACGGACGACGTCACAATTATCGGGTTGCGGATCAATGAAAAAAATTAATCCCGGGCCGGAGCTCTTGTTTCCAACACAACAACGTGTACAATTTCACTACGCATTACGCGTAATTCTTTTACACAGAAAATAACGCGCGTAGTCCCCGGATCATTTTTCATTTGGGTTTAAGGAGATTATTTCTCAATTTTGTAGTCAATCAGAACAATACATTGATGAAAGTTTGCAGAAGAGAAACGTTTAATGCCGCTCACAGGTTGTTTGTTGAGGGATGGACCGACGAAAAGAACCGTTCGGTATTTGGTAAATGCAGCAATCCCAATTATCACGGGCATAATTACATCCTGGAAACATGGGTGGAGGGAGCTATTGATCCGCTGACGGGGTATGTTTTTGACCTGGGAGAACTCAAAGAAATCATCCGGAGAGAAGTGAGTCATCGCTTTGATCACCGAAATCTGAATCTGGATTGTCCGGAATTTGAAGGAAAGAATCCTACAGCAGAAAACATCGCGGTGGTGATCTGGAACCTGCTACGGAAGTCACTTCCCGAACACCTAAAATTAAGTGTCCGTTTGTCGGAGACGGAAAACAACTGGGTGGAATACGACGGACACTAATCCATTGGACATAAAAAAATCCCTTCCAAAGTTCTTGGAAGGGATTTTTTGTATACTGTCAGCAATGAATTACTTCATCAACTTGCTTCTTTTCTTATCCAGCTTGCCTTGTTTTTCATCCAGTTTGGAATGCTCAACATCCAGCTGTGTCATTTTGGTCTGAATCTTTGTTGCGTCACCTTTTCCTTTATTCAGGTCTTTTTGCAACTTATCTGATTCTTTTTTCAGCTTCTCACGGGATTTGTCGATTTTAGCCTGCTCGCTATCCAGCTTCGCAATATTCTTTTCTAACTTCTCCGCTTCTTTTTTCGCCTTTTCAGCAGCTTTTGCTTCTTTTTCTGCCTCTTTTGCTAATTTTTCAGCTTCTTTTCTCGCTTTTTCAGCTTCCTTCTGCTGTTTCTCTGCGGCTTTTTTAGCAGCTTCGGCTTCTTTTTGACGCTTCTCTTCATCTTTTGCCGCTGCCTTTTGAGCCGCTGCTTTTTGCTCTGCTTCTTTCAGGCGTGCTTCCTGCTCTTTTTGTTGTGCTTTGGCATCTTTCTCTGTCACCTTCGCATCTTTTTTAGCATCTTCTAAACGGCTGTTTTCTGCTTCCTGGCGACGTGCTGCAGCTTCTTCCTGTTGCTGTTTTGTAGCGGCATCCCGGGCTGCCTTATCTGCTGCCATTTTTGCTTCGTGCTCTTTTTTCTTCGCTGCTGCTTCTTCCTGAGCTAATTTCGCCTCCGCGCTTCTCAATTCTGCCTGACGTTTCGCTTCTTCAGCATCTTTTGCCGTTTGTTCAGCAGATTTCGCTATTTCTTCTTTTTGTTTGTTTGCTTCTTCTGTTGCTTTACGCGCCTCTTCCTGGCGTGCTGCCTGCTCAGCTTCTTTTGCAGCTACTGCATCTACAGATTCTGTTTTCGGCTTCAGGATAAACGAAACTGTTCCTCCGTTTTCTAACACAACATCTACTTTTTTATCATCCTTAAACATGGAATGGGTGACATCAATTCGCACCAATTGCTTATTATAAGATGGGATTGAAATTGCCGCATTTCCATTTGCATCAGAAGTTCCCGCCCCAATTGTCATTCCGTTGTGCGTGATTTTTACCAGTGCTCCCGCAACCGGACCCCTGTCGCTTTTAACAGAAATCGTAACCGAGATTGCTTCTTTGATGTTTCCTTCAATAGTGATTTTTTCAGTAGTACTTCCCGCAAAAGTAACCGCTCCGATACTTGCAAAAAATAACGATGCAATGAATACTTGTTTTTTCATCTTTGTGTTTTTTATTTAGTTGAAAGTTAGCAAAACTTTTTTAGTTGCCAATACAATTTTACAAAAACTATTCCAAAAAATATATAATTTTACTTCATGCAATTTTCAAAAATCGTTGGGCAAAATGAATTAAAACAACATTTAATTCAGGAAGTGAATGGAGGGAAGATCAGTCACGCGAAATTGTTTCTGGGAAAAGAGGGATACGGTACACTGCCCTTGGCTCTCGCATTTGTACAGTACCTGTTTTGCAAAAACAAACAGGAACACGATAGTTGTGGAACCTGTGATTCCTGCCTGAAAATTTCAGACCTGCAACACCCTGATGTACATTTCTCCTATCCAACGGTACTTTCAGAAGCGAAAACTTCGAAGGAAGTTTTTTCATTTTGGCGAAAACAAATCCTGGAAAACCCATATTTCGATCTCAATGAGTGGACCAATACCATTGATCCCAAGGGGAGAAAACCGGTCATCGGATCGGAAGAAAGTCTGGAAATCATCAAATCCCTTTCTCTGAAAGCTTATGAAGGCGGTTATAAAATCATGATCATCTGGGCCGTTGAAGAAATGAATACTGTTTCAGCTAATAAATTACTGAAAATATTGGAGGAACCACCTGCAAAAACGATTTTCCTGCTGATCGGAACTTCCCAGGAACGGTTGCTGCAAACCATTCTCTCAAGAACACAAATTTTGCGGATTCCCCGGATAGAAACCGATGAATTGAGCCGATTCCTGCGCGAAAATTATCAGCTGAGCATGTCCAATGCCGATTCGATCGCGTTGCGGGCAGAAGGAAATTTAATTGAGGCGCGGGAATTTTCCCACGAAAGCGCCCAGATGGCAGACGACCGGGAAATGTTTATCGAACTAATGCGGGTTTGCTATAAGAAAGATGTGATTCAAATGCTGGACTGGTCGGAAAAAATCGGTGGAGAGACACGGGAGCGTCAGAAAAATTTTCTGCAGTACTGCCTGCATATGTTCCGGCAAAGTTTGCTGAAAAATTACACGGAAGAAGTCCTCTTGCGTGTTTCAAAAGAGGAAGCGGATTTTCTGAAGAATTTTGCCCGGTTTATCACCGGTAACAATATTATCTCTTTCAATGATACATTCAATAACGCACATTATTACCTGGAAAGAAACGGAAATCCGAAACTGATTTTTACCAACGTTTGTTTTAATGTCATGCGGTACATACACGTCGCATAATTTTTAACACACATGAATCGTTTTGTTATTTTTTACTCATTTCATTACATTTGCTATTATAAGAACAGAAAATGAAAACATTATTGATCCTCGGAGCAGGTCTATCTTCTTCTTCCTTAATTCGCTATGTTTTAAAACAAGCAGAACAGTTTAATTGGTCGGTACGCATCACCGACCAGAATATCGAAACCGTACAGGCAAAAATCAATGGACATCCGAACGGAGTTCCCTTAAATTTTAATGCATTGGATGCTGCTCAGAGAAGACCTGAAATAGAACAGGCTGATTTGGTTATCTCCATGCTGCCGGCACGTTTTCACATAGATGTGGCTAAAGACTGTATCGATCTGAAAACAAATCTGATCACTCCTTCTTACATTTCGAAAGAGATGAAAGCGTTGGACGATGCTGCAAAAAACGCAGGAATCACCATCATGAATGAAATTGGAGTAGACCCCGGAATTGATCACATGAGTGCAATGAAAATCATTGATGAGATCAAGGAAAAAGGAGGACATCTGGAAAGTTTTAAATCCTTTTGCGGCGGGTTGATCGCTCCTGAATCGGACAACAACCCGTGGAACTACAAATTCACATGGAATCCGCGAAACGTTGTACTGGCAGGCGCCGGAGGAGCAGCATGTTTCATTCGAAATAACCGTTATAAGTACATTCCGTATTCACGACTATTTGCCCGGCTGGATCATTTATCCGTAGAAGGATATGGTGATTTTACCGGTTATCCGAACAGAGATTCATTGTCCTACAGAAGCATTTACGGGCTGGATAACATTCCGACAATATATAGAGGAACACTTCGCAGACCTGAGTTTTGTGAAGCCTGGAGTGTTTTTGTAGAATTGGGAATGACCGATGACACGTATTCAATGGTTGACATGGAAGTTTGCTCGCCGCGGATGTTTTTGAATGCCTTCCTCCCCTATCACCCGGTTAAATCGGTTGAACAGAAATTTAAAGAGTTCTTGCGGGAAGATCGTTTATACTTGTATTCAAAATTTGAATGGTTGGGATTGTTTGATGAGGAACTGTCCTTAAAATCGGAGACACCAACACCTGCACAATTACTTCAAATTATTCTGGAACGAAAATGGGTACTGGAAAAAGGCGACAAAGACATGTTGGTTATGATCCATGAATTTGAATACAAGCTGGAAGATCAGTTATACAAACTTACTTCCAGTATGGTCAATATCGGAGAAGATCAAGTCTATACATCCATGGCAAATACCGTAGGACTTCCTGTCGGAATTTGTTCAAAGCTGATTCTGAACGGACAGATTACAGATAAAGGAGTACTGCTTCCTGTCAAAAAAAGTATTTACGAACCGATTCTGAACGAACTGGAAACGTATGATATCCGGTTTATAGAAGAGCAGGAACAAATCAATGAATTGGCCATATAACGCTAAATTTCATCCGGCTCTTTTTTAAGCAGAGATGCTCATCGGTACTGCTCGTCTTCTATGGAACGGGCATTTGTTTTCATGCGGATGATTTTTTCCGCTTGTTGGTTAAATAATTCAGGACTTCCCGAAGTAAAATAGCTGACGGTTGCAGTTTTGGTCAATTGCCGGTCAATTTCCGGATGACGGGACAAGTAATCTTTCAGGCTCTCCGCCACAATATCTCCCTGTGAAACGATCTGGATATTCCCCGGTATAATGGTTCGCAGGTAAGAAGCAAGAATCGGGTAATGAGTACATGCCAGGAGTACCGTATCAATGTCCGGTGACATCGCCAGTAAACGCTGTACGTCTTCTTTTATTTGTCTTCGTCCCTCCTCCGAATGGGCATTGCCTTCCTCAATGAGCGGCACCCATGCAGGGCAGGCATGTTGAAACAATTCAATGTGTGGTGAAAACTTTTCGAGCTCCAACCGATACGATTCAGAGCGGACCGTACCCTCTGTAGCCAGTAAACCAATGTGATGTGTTTTGGAAAGTGCACCGACAACTTCCGCACTCGGACGAATCACTCCCAATACCCGTTTTTCCGGAGCTGCTTCGGGTAAATATTTTCGCTGAACAGACCGCAATGCTTTAGCTGATGCCGTATTACAGGCAAGAATTACCAACGGACATCCTCTGTCAAACAGTTGTTTTACCGCCTCCAGGGTAAACTCATATACTTCTTCGAAGGAACGTGTTCCATACGGAGCGCGTTTGTTATCACCGTAATACATAAAATCATAGTCAGGCATATATTCCAACAGCGACTTCAACACTGTCAATCCTCCGTAGCCTGAATCAAACACTCCGATTGCTCCCATGAACTCAAAAATACAAAAGAAAAAGAAAGTCCGGCAATCTCTTTGTGTTTTTTACGTTCTTATTCATGTTCGATACAAATGCTTTTTGAGAAAGAATGTGATTTTAACGTTCAAAGCATTAAATTTGTAGCACATGAAAGTACTCAAACTCCTGATCATACTGTTTTTTGTGGCGGATTGTTATGCCCAAATGGCGTATAACAATTGTAACAATGCGTTGGAATTGTGTCCTAACACAACGGTGAATGTAACCAATATCGGAGCCAATAGAACACTTTGCGGAGGATGTGAGGATGACTTTAATTTTTGTTTTGCTCCGGCCAACAGTATCTGGATCAAATTTACCACCAATGCAGGCGGAGGAGACGTTCAAATTTCACTGACCAATCCGGTATTTCAGATTCAGCCGGGACAAGGAACTCGTTATAATGCCAACCTGATTCAGGCCACCATTCCCTGCAATTCAACCAGCTATACTTCTATCGGAAATTGTATCAGCGCAGCAACTGGCTCTCAGGCAATCAATACGATTGGTTTGGCTCCTAATACAACCTATTACCTCGTTTTAAGCGGAGATCAAACAGCACCAGGAGTCACTGCTCCTGCGGAATTCAACATCGATGTAGCTGTTTCCGGCACTGCTGTCGACAGACCGATTCCTGTGATGAATGCGGGTATGTCAACCATTGTCTGCAAAGGTTCTCTGACCCCGGTATATGCCGAAAGGGTCAATTGTGATTCCCCCGGCCCGTTTCGCTGGTACATCAATAACGAATTGGTCGCTGTTACAACCAATGATTCCACGTTTTATACTTCCGCGTTGCAAAACGGGGATATTATCCGGGTAGAATCGGATTGCTTTGCTACCTGTACCGAAATCGCCAGTGTGTCTCTTCCTCCGGCTACGGTTGTTGACATCATCGCCGATGCGGGAACCGATGTAACGATACGACCGGGAGAAACCATCCAGTTGAACGGAACCGCAGGCATAAATTCTACCGTCTTCTGGACACCAAGCTATGCCTTATCCGACCAGAGCAGTCGCTTTCCGATTGCCAATCCGAACCTGACAACCACTTATTCCTTACTTGTAACGGACACGATTTCGGGATGTACTGCGATGGATTATGTCACAGTGACTGTTGATAAAGGATTATTTTTCCCGACGACGTTTTCACCGAACGGAGACGGAGAAAATGAAACATGGGTCATCCTGGGAATTGAAGCTTATCCGGATTGTTTACTGAATATTTACAATCGGTGGGGGCAACAGGTTTTTCAATCAACGGGATACAACAAAGAAAAAGCGTGGGACGGACGCGGAAAAGCAGGTCAGCTAAACGAAGGAGTGTATTTTTATGAGTTGCAGCTCCGCGATCCCGAGAAACAAATTTTAAAAGGTAGTATTACATTAATCCATTAAGCAATGAAAGTAATCATTACCGCATTCTTTGTTTCCGGAATCATTCTGTTTGGTTACGCACAGCAAATACCACAGTACTCGCAATGGGCATTCCATCAGTTTGCCATGAACCCTGCGCATGCGGGAATCAAGAAATGCATTGATCTTCACAGTGTCTATCGCGCGCAATGGATCGGATTGGACGGCGCACCACAAAGCGGCTTTGTTACAGCGAGTATTCCCCTGGACAGCAAGCGAAAGAAATACCTGAGCGCACGTCATGGAATGGGTGCAAAATTTGAAGCGGACAGAATCGGGCAGTTTGGTACCAACCGGTTTAATCTTGCCTATGCCGCACATTTTAATTTCAGCGAACACAACCGTCTTTCATTGGGTGTTTACGCCGGTGTCGTTCAATTCGGGTACAATCACGCCACTTCTACTACGATCACTCCCGATCCCGCTGTGATGCAGGAAGTCAGTATTGTACGCCCGGACGCACATTTCGGAGCCTGGTGGAACGGTGAAAACTACTACATCGGACTGATGGCCAATCAACTGATTGTTTCTTATTGGGAAATCGGGTATGATTCTCACTTTCGTTTTCACATGGCTGTAAATGGAGGGTACCGTTTTATTCTCAATGATAAAATCGGAATTGTTCCTTCCGCAATGATCCGCTTTCCGTTTGTAGGGCCTGTGAATGCAGACATTAACCTGAATGTGGATATTCAGAACATCTTCAACATCGGTGTTGGTTTCAGAACACAGGATGCCATCATTTTTATGGCCGGATTTAAAATCAACCAACAATTCTCCCTGCAATATTCGTTTGATTTCACGACTTCAGGGTTAAGCCGGGTGAGTAATAACACACACGAAATCGGTATCAGTTTTCTGACATGTAAACCGGACCGGAAATCGACTTCCAGCTGTCCGTTATTTGAATAAAATCACCTGGTTAATTAACAATATCCGGCTCCTCGATATTCATAAGTGTAAAATGAAAGGTTGTTCTCCCTTCATTCTTTTCAATTTTCAAGGTTCCGTCCAATTGCTCTACCAGTGTTTCAACCAGTACCAACCCGAAACTTTGTTTTTCACGGGCCGGTTTTTTCCAGGTTCCACTGTCCGTATAATTAATCCGGATCCAGTTTTTATCTTCGCCCGGAAGAATTTCCAGCTTAATCCATCCGTTGTTATTGCCGTTAAACGCATGTTTCAGCGAGTTGGATACCAGTTCATTCAAAATCAAACCAATCGGAACCAGTGACTTCAAGCCGACTTTCTCAATTTCGGAATGAATGCTGAAAGAAATGTCCCGTTCGTGTGCATCTGTTCGCAGAATGGTATTCACCAGATCGGATGCGTATTCTGTAAATTTCACCTGAGAAAGGCTTTCATTCTGATATAGTTTTTGGTGAATCAATGCCATTGCCATGATGCGGTTAATTGATTCCTGGAAATGCTCTTTCATTCTGCTACTGCCTATTTCCATACTCTGTAATCTAAGCAAACTGACAACAATCTGGAGATTGTTTTTCACCCGGTGGTGTACTTCTTTCACCAATGTTGTTTTTTCATCATTCTGAAGAGTAATTTTAATGTTCTGTTCGACCAGTTGTTCGTTGACTTCCCGCAATTTCATTTCCGAATATTTGTTGACGTTTGTAAACAGGTAAAACAAATAAAAGTTCAGCACAAACCCGGAAATCATTTCAGCAACCAAGGTCAGTTTCTGGTAAAACGTACGCGGACGAACAACTTCGATATTGATATTGAGTGAGTAAAAAATAAAAATGGTAATCGCAACCAGGGAAATCAGCAACAGCAGCAATCCAAATCGTTTACCAATACTGAAAAAACCCAACGACACACCTCCGAGCATCCACAATACATCCACTAAGTGAACGGTTTCATGAAACGTAATCAAGGCAAAGGAAGTAACTGCGACACCAAGTGTGCTGTAGAGAAAAAAGACAGGTCTGTACTGTTTCGTATAATGAATAAAAATAACTGAAAACAAACTCAGGGCTGCACCAAATGCCATTGTAGTTGTGCTTTCCGCCGAATCAAAGGAATAGGCATACGTTAAAGCTGAAAACACCAGTAAAAACATGCAGGACATGCGAAATGCCAGCTTTATACGCAGGTCATCAAAATACAGTTGTACTTCTTCGGGGGTCTCTATATGTTCAAGGTTCGTGTTCAACTGTTTAGCTTCGTATTTGTAAAAATGAAACTTTTTTTTCAATTTTTAATTTTTTTTTGCGTTTATACATCGTGCTGATTGTATAATTTTCTTCATTTGTGGAATCTATTTCATTACATTTGCGGTATGTGTATACGAAGAATGAAACCTATATTGCTGTTCCTTGTGATACTTTTTACAACATTCAGTACACAAGCGGGGAAAATTGAAAATGCGTTTGAGGCATTGAGTATTCATGATTATTTCAAAGCCAAAAAACTGTTTACAAAGAGTTTGAAATCACAAGAAGCGATCGGAACTTACGGGTTGGCGACCATCTTTTACAGGAAAGATAATCCGTTTCATTCACTCGATTCAGCCTATGTATACATCAACCGTTCGCGGGAGGCGTATCCCCTTGTCAAAGCAAATGCCAAACAACGTTATCTCTCGTTTATCAATGAGTCGCGTATCGATAGTTTACGCCAGTTGATCAGCACCCGGTTTTTTGAAATCGCACAGAACAAAAATACCATTGACGGTTTCCAGCAATTCATCGAACAGCATTCCTGGGCATCGGAAGTTCCCCGTGCAGCATACCTGCGGGATAGCCTTGCTTTTCTGGATGCCAAAAAGCAAAATAATTCAATGGCTTATTCCACCTTTATCGGGAATTACCCGACTTCTTCCTTCGTTGAGGAAGCGACTGCCCTGTTGATGCGAACTCAGTATGACGAAACGACTGCACCCAAGACACTTCAGAGTTATGACCTGTTTTTGCTCGCGTTCCCGGACAATACCTTCCGGCCAGAGGCAGAAACAGCGGTTTATGAAATCGTTACCAAGCCCAATACGATTGCGGCACTGGAAGCTTTCTTGGAGAAATACCCGGACAACCATATGCGCAATACGGCATGGGAACGGCTCTACCATTTAAGCGTCTATGAATACTCTGCTGAAAACATCACTGCGTTTGCTCAAAAGTACCCGGAATACCCATACCTGGAAAAGTTACAACTGGATTTATCATTTATCGATTATGCCATTTACCCGTACGAAAAAAACGGCTTGTTCGGCTTCATGGATTCTACCGGTGCAGTTGTGATTCCTGCCATCTATGAATCTGTCGCCCCGTTCAAAGAAGGGTTGTCATTGGTTTCCCAAAATGATAAATTCGGATACATCAATAAAAAAGGAGATGTTGTCATTGATCTGATCTACAGCGGAGGAAACGATTTTGAACAAGGAAGGGCCATCATCGAGCGGTATGAACGAATCGGGATGATTGACCGCACCGGAGTTGTCATCTTTGAACCGGAGTTCAAGGAACTCGGAAACATCTCCGAAGGAATGCTTTATGGTGTAAAAGACAGTTTATATGGTTATTACAACACCCTGGGAGACCAGGTAATTCCGGAACGCTTTACAGAAGCATTCTCCTTTTCCAACGGAAGAGCAAAAGTAGAAGAGAAAGGATTGCAGGCCTACATTGATAAAAAAGGAAAATACATTGTGTATCCCGCATTTGAAGAAATCGAATACTTTACCGATTCACTGCTCATATACGGAGACGGAGATACTTACGGACTGATGAAACCGTCCTGTCAGATTGTTGTTCCCAACAAATACGAAAAAATAGGTCAACTATCCGAAGGGATGGCGATTGTGGTTTATGACGATTACATCGGCTACATCAATGAGCGCGGAGAAGAAGTGATTCCTCCTCAATTTGATGTGATTCCCAATTACCTCAACAGAAGCCATTTCAAAGCAGGTAGTGCGGTAGTTGCCAAAAACAACAGCTATGGTGTCATTAACACCAAAGGAAAAGAAATCATCCCGTTTAAAAATGAAGGAATCGGTGAATGGGCTGAATTGACCGCTGTCAAACGAAAGGGAAAATGGGGATTTATCAATCGTGCCAATCAGTTAGTGATTCCCGCGACTTATGACTACGCGGAAAGCTTTAACGGATCCGTTGCGCTTGTTCAGGAAATGTCACTATACGGTGCGATCGACAAATCCGGCACAAAAATCATTGAAACCGGATACAACAATATCGAAATCGCTATGAAAGGATACATGATTGTCAATAATGGCGCGCTCTACGGAGTCGTTTCTCCGAAAGGAGAAGTCGTGGTACCGATGATTTACAGAAGTATTCGGATTTTTGATCAAAATTTATTAATTTTAACCGACAAGGACGGCATCAGTTATTTTGACTGTAGCAAAAAGCAACTTTTAAAACCTGTGGAGGATGAATAATCTAATCTCAAAATTGGATAAATACAAATATGGCTTGTTTGCCATGATTGTGTTTTACGTTCTGTTCTCAAGTATCCGGGTTCAATATGGCTTTATTGATCGTCCGGACATCAGTCATTTACTGAATAAAAAAGCGGATGATATCATTGAACTGAAGCTTGAGCCGATGGAAATCGTAGAACAGCGGATGAATGCTACCGGAGAAGTTAAAAATGCTGCCAGGGATGAAAACAGCAGCGGAAATTCAGCAGGGGCAGGAAGTTCAAGCAGGGAGAGTTATTATGGCTCTGCCAAATCACTGAGCGATGTGGAACAAAGCGTGTACGATCTGGAGCGCAGTATGTTTGAAGAAGCAGGAGGATTTCAGCAACGGGCGGAAATTCAGGGTGAAATGGACAAGCGAAAAAAGGAACAGGAAGAAAAAAACAAAACCAAACCGGCAACAAAGGCAGGTGGAGGCTCTACGAATAGTGTAGGCGACTCACCAAAAGGAGAAGTCCTTGTAAGCTACAGTCTGAAAGGACGCAGCGGGCAATCCGTTCCTGCTCCGGGCTATATGTGCCCGCAGGGAACAACCGGTAAAATCATCATTACTATCAAAGTGGACCAGAGTGGAAAAGTAGTTGAGGCCCGCGTTCATTCGGGATCGGCAAGCAACGACTGTATGTCGTCGTATGCATTGGAATTCGCAAAAAAATCACGTTTCAATTACTCGGGAACAGCTCCTGGAATGCAAGAGGGAACAATCACCTATACATTTGTGAATTAACCTGCAAACGCTGTTGTTGATGAAAGAACACCTTACCCTAAAATCATTCCTGGTAAAAAACAGCCAAATGGATGAGGCGACCATTGATCGCCAGTTGATTCTCCAGGCAGATAAAATCAGGCAAATTGACGTCAAAAAAGGTGATTTCCTGATGAAACAGGGAGACACCTGTATTCATTCATTTTTTGTAGAAAAAGGATTGCTCCGGTATTATTCGATTGACGACAAAGGCAAGGAACATATTTTACATTTCGCCCCCGAGGGATGGTTTCTGTCTGACCGGGACAGTATTTACTTCAACATTCCCACGCAATACTATACCGAAGCATTGGAAGACAGTACGGTAATCATGCTTGAAAAAGATTTCTTTATTTCCTTTGCTGAGGATGTTCATTTCTTTGCACAGTTGAACGAACGTTTACTTCACAATCACATTCGTCACCTTCAAAAGCGGATCACCCAATTATTAAGTGCCACAGCTGAAGAACGCTACCTGGATTTTGTCAGAATCTATCCGGATATTATGTTGCGGGTACCTCAATGGATGGTGGCTTCCTATCTGGGAATCGCTCCTGAAAGTCTGAGCCGGGTACGAAAAGATCTGGCCAATAAATGGAAAGAAAAGTAAGCTATTTTTTTGTTGCTTTCTTTTTCTCTTTCTCTACCTTTTTCTGTGCTTTTTCTTTTTCCTTATTCACCGCCTTCATTTCTTTAACGCGGGTTCTGGATTCCTTCTTCTGTGCCCTGTATTGCCGCTGAGATTCTTTAAATGACTCTTTGGTCATTTTATCCATTTCCGGATCAAAAGCAACATTTCCACACAAGATGTCTGAAATAACCATCTCTGTAAAGTAATTATCCTTGTCCGGATCATATTTTGCTTTCAGATCCTGGTCGAACATTTTTGCCAGATTTCGGTAAATAAACGCTTGTCCGCCACCTGAATATTCCGTAATGATATCATCTACTGTTTTCCCTGTTTCCCGGTGAATTAACTGCATTAACAAATGTCCTTCGCTTGTATACAAATCCCGCACAGAATATGTAAACTCTTCTTTCAGGAATTTATTCATTTTCTTCGAATACTTTTTCGCGTCTCTTTTTTTATCCAATTTTGCAAGTTCCGTTTCATATTCATCCATAATGGCCTTGGCTTTCAATGCCATCGGATATATTTTTTGAACGCGTTTGAGCTCCCGGTCATATTGTCCTTTAAAATGCCGGTTGACAATAAATTCGTCCAGGTCCCGGTAGACAACTGCAGTATCTATATTCTGAGAATATGCATTTGATAAAGAAAACACGAGGAATATTAAAGAAATAATTACATTTTTCATTTTACTTTATATATTTACGCAGTAATCTCAATACATCAAAGTTATTGCCAAAAATGAAACCCTTCATTAGTACGACTGTATTTTTAACATTTTTCATCATCAGTTCTTGCAATTCAACGACAGCAGTTCAGGAAGATATGTCCGATGAACCAGCACTGAATACGGAATCAGAGGGTATGGAAAATGCGTTTAGTTCAGATACAACCCCTAAAAAGCACGAAGTCAAGGAACAGAAGGAGAATCTTGCAAAAATTGAAAAAAAGTACGGGGAACAGTGGGGGTTCTGTGAGTGTGTTGTTGCGAATGACTCCATTGACAGGGCAGTCAAAAAAATCACTGATTTTGAAACTCCTGAAGCAGAAAAGTTGCTCAATCGCTTTGATTATGTTTCTAAAAAATGTCAGGCTTTTCTCGGGATGGATGCAAACAGAACGCCAGAAGAGCGTCAGAAGCATGAAAAGAAAGTGAAACGCTGTCTACGGGGCTAAAAACACCTCTTATTTCTTTATCTTCAGTAAATCATTGATCTCCGAAAATGGAAGTTCAATATAAAACACCCCCATTGAGTACGGAGCAATTTCATATTGATTGAAGACAAACGTCAAAGTTTTATTTTCAAATGAGAAATTCCGGTTCAGATGAAAGACATTATCTGTAAACCAAAATCCTTCTTCTGACCAACTCGCTTTCGGATTCATCCCATACGTTTTTCTGAATACTGCCTCCGCCCGCTTTTCCAACTCAGGAATGTTCGTACAAATATCTTCCAGACGAACAATAGTTGCGGTTTCAACGTCGATCATATATGTAGTGAAATTCGCATTTCCATGTGCTCCTCCGGTATATGTTTCCATTGAAAAGTCTGCTTTGACATACGCATTGTCTATCAAACAAAAGTCGATACCGGCATGCATGTACCAGGGAAATGTCGCTGATGAATCCTGCTCTGTCAAATCAATGTATTCACTGAGAAATACATCCGCATACGCTTCCAGTTGACGGGGTGTAACCTGTTGACTACCGTCTTTACAGCATTCCAATCCCAGGTAAGAGGCAACGAGAGAATCTGTAATACGCTTCAGGGGGGCATCCGGCCGGGCAAGCATGTAATCAATCGTCGCTCTTGAGGTATCGGAAAAAGATTTTCCCGCAGCTTCAAATCGACTGATTCTACCTGCATCCCAGCTTGTTTGTTCAGCGGTATTTTCATTCACTTTCCGGGAATGACCACAACTGAACAACAGTGAAACAATGAACAAACCGAAGTACTTCATGCGTCCTTATTATTTTTTTGAATTGCTGAATGCAAACGGCAATAAATCACTCACTGAGTTCAAGGCAATTGTTCGTTCATTCTGACTCACCAGGATTACTTTAATCGGTGTTTCCTGTCGTTTTTCCGACTCCAGCATGACCTGTCGACATCCTCCGCAGGGAGACAAAATACGATCGATGTCCACAAAATCTCCTTTTGCAACGACCACCAGCGTTTTAATTTTTTTGTCCGGGAAGTTTGCTCCTGCATAGAATAGAGCCGTACGTTCGGCACACGTTCCGGAAGGAAAAGCAGCATTCTCCTGGTTATTTCCTAAAACGGTTGTGCCGTCTTCCAGTAACAGGCAGGCTCCAACATTAAAATTGGAATAAGGTGCATATGCTTTTTCGGACGCTCCATACGCTTTTTCCACAAGTTTCTTTTCTTCATCGGGAAGCTGTTTCCACGAATCCAGCGACTGGTATTGAATACGTAATTCTTCCATACATTAGGTGTTTTGAAAGATCCTATGAAAAGAGAAAGGACATCAGTTACTTAGAAAATCCAATTCTCCGCGTTTCATTTTGTGATAGGTCTGTGCCAGGTAAGCAAGCATGATCCGCATGGCATCAAATGCTTCTTCTGTCTCGGGAGAAATTTCCTTTTTCTGCAAACGCAGCAATAATTTCATGTACATTGCCCCGAACAGCAACTCGACATCGTTTTTATCTTTCAGGTTCGATTTTTGTTTAAACTCTTCAATAAAAGGCTGAGCTGCCTCTACCAAACCGCTATATTTTGTGTCATTGACTTGTCCCAGTAACGTATTGTGCAAGAAGCTCAATTCCACCAGGATTTCATTCAATTCCAGTAAATGTCCTGACTTTTGTTTCAACTGATCTTTCATGTCCCGGATCAATCCCTTGTACCAATTCGTGTACTGAGGAATGAATGATTCATCCGGCAACTGAGGTCTTACATACTGGTCAATAATTGCATCCAAATCAAAATTATACGCACGAATGACATCTTCTACCTGGTACATGTACAAAATGTACTCAGCAATGTTTTCCTCCAGTTTTTGTTGTGCAATCAGCATAAAATTCAATTATTTTCCAACCGTTTTTTCCTGCTCATTCATATAGGCAACAAATTTCACTGTCAAGTCCATGCCCGGATTCGCGTAAGCGATTTGCGTTCCTGTACCGCTGACAAAGAACAAATCAATTCCATTTTGTTTGGAGAATTCTTCGCTGTACTTTGTGATCTTATTCTGAATAGCTGTTGTTGCGTCCATTTGTTTTTGCTGGAAAGCAACCATTTTCGTATTTTGAAAATCACCCATTTTTTGTTGTAGTGCTCCTAGTTTTTGCTCGTAGCTCGCCATTTGGTTCGGAGTCAGGATTTGTTTACGGGCACCATCTTCATAGGATACATATACGCTTTGGTATTCAGCCTGCATTCCTTCCAGCTGCGCTTGCAACTTAGCACCTTCTTTTTCAAACACTTCCAATTCGGTTTTGTACACGTCAAAATTTTCCGCAACGGAATCAAGAATGTAATAAGCGATTTTCACGCCACCTTCAATATTGGCAGCTTCTGTTTTGATATCTGCTTGTTCTGCTTTGTCTTCTTTTTTACCGGATTTACATGCCACCAGTGATGCTGCTACCGCTCCTACAAAAAGTAGTTTCTTCATTTGATTGTATTTTTATGTTTAAATGCTTCTTCCCAATCGTTGCGCATTTGCACAAAGCGATGTAGTGTGTTGATTAATAATTCCTGCGAGATCATGCGTTCAACATCTTCAAGACCAAAAACATCTGTTTCACCAACCTTAAAGGTCTGTTCAAACTGTCCCAGTTCAATTTTTACAATGTATTTTCCATTGTAGTGAAAAATCTGGATTTTGTATTGCTGATGTGGAATATCCTTTACTAATCGCATGGTACAAAAATAACAAAATAATAAAAACGAAAAGGGACAATCAACAAGGCAAACGCATTTAAAATTTTTCACGCTAATTTCTTTAATGATTTGTATAGAAATAGCTCGCCAAGCCGCGAAGTCGCAAAGGTATTGGTTTATTCAGATTGCGTCTTGGCACCTTTGCGTCTTTGCGAGAACAGGTTAAATGCATTATTTATGCCTTCTTATCTTGCTAAACGTTTAAATGAGCCCAAAAGTTAAATGCGTTTGCCCTGGGGCAATCCATCCATCGCCCCTAATATTCAAAAATCAATGATCACGTTTGGATCACACCAACATTATACGGCTTCTCTGCTTTTTTGTGATTGGCCATCTCAATTCCCATGGAAATTACTTTCCGCGTTTCAATCGGATCAATAATCGCATCTACCCATAAGCGGCTTGCGGCATAGTAAGGTGAAATTTGCTTGTCGTAACGGCTCTTAATGGTATCGAAAAGTTCTTTCTCCCGCTCCGGTGTGATCTCTTCTCCTTTGCCTTTCAACGTCGCTACTTCGATCTGCAACAACACTTTTGCTGCCGCTGCACCTCCCATCACGGCAATTTCTGCTGTCGGCCAGGCAACAATCAAGCGTGGATCGTATGCTTTCCCGCACATTGCGTAGTTTCCTGCTCCGTATGAATTTCCAACAACAACGGTGAATTTAGGAACAACCGAATTGGCCATGGCGTTTACCATTTTTGCTCCATCCTTGATGATTCCTCCGTGCTCACTTTTGGAACCGACCATAAAACCGGTAACATCCTGCAGGAAGACCAACGGAATATTTTTCTGGTTGCAATTCATGATAAAACGTGCCGCCTTATCTGCCGAATCGGAATAAATCACTCCTCCGAATTGCATTTCACCTTTAGCGGTTTTAATGATTTCCCGTTGATTGGCTACAATTCCCACGCTCCATCCGTCAATGCGGGCATACGCACACACGATTGATTTCCCGTAATCGGATTTATACTCGGTGAACTCGGAGTTATCTACCAACCGCTCAATCACATGTTTTACATTGTATGGTTTAGAGCGTTCTGAAGGGATAATTCCATAAATAGATTTCGGCTCAAACTTCGGTGCAATGCTTTCTTTCCGGTCAAATCCGGCATTTTCCGGCTGACCGATCTTGTCCATCAAATCCCGGATGGTCGCCAGGCATTCCTGGTCGTTTTCCGTTTTGTAATCACACACACCTGAAATGGAGGTATGCGTTGTGGCACCTCCTAAGGTTTCGTTGTCAATTGATTCACCGATCGCAGCTTTCACGAGGTAGCTTCCCGCAAGGAAAATCGTTCCGGTTCCGTTGACAATCAACGACTCATCTGACATGATGGGCAAATACGCACCTCCGGCAACACAACTTCCCATTACAGCAGCAATCTGAACGATTCCCATGGAGCTCATCACGGCATTGTTTCTGAAAATGCGTCCGAAGTGTTCTTTATCCGGGAAAATTTCATCCTGCATCGGAAGGTATACTCCGGCACTATCCACCAGGTAAATGATCGGCAGGCGGTTTTCCATTGCAATCTCCTGCGCACGCAGGTTTTTCTTCCCGGTAATCGGGAACCATGCACCGGCTTTTACTGTCGCATCATTTGCCACGACAATGCACTGTTTTCCCCTCACATAACCAATTACGATGACAACGCCACCAGAAGGACATCCGCCATGTTCCGGGTACATTTCGTAACCTGCCAGTGCTCCAATCTCGATCCGTTCCGTGTTGGGGTCTAACAGGAGGTCGATCCGTTCTCTGGCCGTCAGTTTTCCTTGTTCGTGAAGTTTTTCAATGCGCTTTTTACCTCCACCTTCATATATTTTTGCTAATGTTCGCTCGAGTGCGCTAATTTTCAAGCGCATATCATCATCATTGATATTGATTTCTAACTCTTTTTGAGATATTGCCATAGTTTATTTCGATTAACTGCAACAAATTTAATGAAAAGAAAAGACTGAGAAAATTTGAGGATTGAAAAGATTAAAAGAATCCATGGAATTTATAAATTAGCGCAGCAAAAGAATCATCAACACTTCCATAAACGATCAAGTAATCTCATGACGGTAACATTTAACATTCAAGAAAAAGACCTGGTAACACTTCAATTGTTTTTAGCTTCAATTTCTGACAACATCCGGAAAAAGCGGCAGAAAACCAAGTACGTGATTCCTGTTTTTTACGTTCTGATTGCGATTGTGGGAGTTGTAACCGGTCAGAAAGTAGCCGCTATTTCCTTCTTATCAGGAGCTGTTCTCTGGATTTTGTTTTATCCGTTGTGGGAGCGAAAAAGTTACCGCAAGCACTTTGCGACATTTATCCGGGAACACATGAAAAACCGTTTCGAAAATACACTCTCCATGGAAATAACCAACGATTTCCTGTTTGCAAGAGAACACCAAAATGAAAATAAAACTCCTGTTTCTGAAATTGAAAGGATGCAGGAAATCGGTGAATTGTTTCTGATCAGATTAAAAGGGGGCAGCACGTTTTTTATTCCGAAGGAACAGATTGCCGAGCAGCAGCAATTGAGAGCTCGCCTACAAAAACTGGCACAGCACCTGAAGGTTGATTATACAATTGATAATGAATGGAAATGGAAATAAATTCCTGATCGTTTTACTCGACTACTTTACGGATTGAATCTTCCGCTTCTTTCACCACATCCTGAATGTCTCTTCCTTTGATTTCAATCGGAGAAAGTACTTCCCACGTCATTTTATGAAACGGCAATAAGGGAAAAAATCCTTTTTTGGCCATTTCCAGTGACCCTTTGATGGCAACAGGCACAATCAATGCTTCCGGGCAAATCGTCGCAATTGTAGAAATACCTCCGACCTGAAATGCTTTCATTTTACCGTCTTTTGCACGTGTTCCTTCCGGGAATATAAATGCTGACCATTTATATTTTTTCATTCGTTTCGCCAGTTTTTTGATCTCTCCGATGGATTGCTCGGAATCTTTCCGATCGATGTTTGCCCCACCCCCTACTTTCAGATTAAAAGCAATGCTTGGAATCTTCGATTTCGCTAATTCGATCTTTGAGATGAATTTTCCCTGGTATTTTCTGAAAAAGAAAATTAGTCCGGGAATATCAAACGTGCTTTGGTGATTGGAAACAAAGATGATCGGTCTTCCTTTGGGCAATTCAAACCTGTTTTTTAATCGCGGGACGTTGAATAGCAAGAGAGCTGAATACGTCAGAAAGAAATTCAGAACATCCACACTTTTTTTGTGTGCGTTGTATCCAAACAACTTGTAACACACCCATTGTATCGGGTGAAATACAATAAGAAATAATCCGAATACAACGTAAAATACCGGAGAAAGGAGAAATCCAAAAACTAATCGCATCAATATAGTTGATTAAGCAAATTCAGGCTCTTTGTACATGATGAAATCAAAAGGAACTTTTACCATATATGCGTAGTCATTCCCGACCTCATACATATCTTCATCGTCCTCACGGTAATACCATTCTACTTTAACAGATTCCGTGATCTTTGCAAGGTTATTTAATTTGTACAACAAAAATAAAATCCGCTTCGAAGAAGAAATATTAAAGTATTCCAAATCAATTCTGAATATGGTTTGTTTTGCAGGCATTTGGACATAGGATTCAAACCAGTTTAAAACAGGTAACCAAAAATCATCCGCCTGTTCGGGGATTGATCTTCCTTTTATTTCCATTACCCCCAACTCAGAGTTGAATGATATATAAGGCGTATGAGAGGTTGATTCTACTAATAGATGTTCCATTTTTTCTGTTTCGAAAGCGCAAATTGCAAAAAAAAAATAAATAAACAGGTATAAATACGCATTAAAAATTGAAATAGTTCCCCGTCGTCTTGCTAATTGCAAGCTAATTAATGAGATATGTCTTTTTAATAATCACATCAATCGGCCGCTCAATAAATGTTACAGGCCGGATATTCCGTTGTGTGCATGCCAGACGAAAAAAATCCTGCATGTAAAACGCATAACTGCCGACAAACCCGATCGCATCGCATTCGTGTGCATACAATTCGAGAAACAGGTGTACATTTTCCAGGTGAATCCCTGCAATCAACGGGTGAGATTGATGTGCCGTAAACAGCCGGGGCAGCTGTGAATAGAGTTCTTTGGAGGCTGGCGTATTGTAGCTATCTTCCAGTTCTTTTAAACTTTTCCACTGTTCAACAATTTGCCGGATTTCAGGATATTGCCCATTGTTTTCCATCAAACGTGACACCAGTAGTTTCCCAAAATAGAAGCCACTTCCTTCGTCTCCTTTTTCCCAGCCTGTTCCTCCCCTGAGCTCTGTCAATTGATCGTATTCAATTTTAAACAGAACGCTTCCGGTGCCGCAAATGGCAATCATTGCATCCTGCTCTCCCACTGCGCGAGCTGCTGCAAATAAATCCGATTCGACCAGTATTTCTGAAAATCCGAACGATTTGAGCGCTGTTTTCATTTTCTGTTGATTTTCTTCCCGCAGGCATCCCGCACCATAAAAATGCAGGAAACACTCACTGAGATCATAGTGCTTCCAGAATTCCCTCTGTCGCTGTAAAAAAGTTGTATCTACCACCCGTTGCGGATGGTAGGATTCGGTTGTAAACCGATGCAATTGCTGATCAAAATCAACCCCGCACCAATCGGTTTTGGTACCGCCACTTTCCGCTATCAGTTGTCTGAACTTCATTTCAGCGGCTAAAGTTAGTACTGTTTTTCAATCGTTCGGCGAATAAATAAGATCAAAACCAATGAAAATAAAATTGCCTGACTGAATCCATTGGGCAGAAACCGGACAAATGAGTCATAAAAGTTTAAGTAAAGGTTTTCCTGCTTACCGGATAAAAAGAAAAATATAAACAGTGAAAAAAGGTAACTGATAAAGCAATAGAGAAATGCAAAAATAAAGAACAACAGCAACACTGTTCTGATTTGGTTAAAGTCTAATTTTCTCACAATTAAAGTCGTTATAAAGCCTGTGAAAAAAATCGTTTTAAACTCGAGCGCCACTTCGAACAGTAAGGTCTCGTAATTCATTACGTGGCTCAGGTCAAATGAATGGTGTACCAATTTGCGAAACACGTCAAAGCCAATTGACAAACAAGCAAATATCAGTACAACCAGCAGGGTTTGTTTGATGGTTATTTCTTTCATGGTATTTATTGAATAGGTCTTCCAATGTGGATAATGATTATTTTAGCTAACTTAAGAAAAAATAGTCTATTCAAAAAATTATCGGGAGAAGTTTATGCGCTTAAATTCACACACTATCACCCCTTTAGGGAGTTCAAAACGGAGAAAATTCGGGCAGGTATTTCGTGTGGAAGACACAGATACCGGCCAGTTGTATGTATTGAAAACGGCAAAAAAAGGAATGGTCTCCGAACAGGCATTGGAACAACTGAAAAATGAGCATCGGTTTACTTTTCTTCACACTGAACTTCCCCGGGTAGTAAATTTTGATGAAACAGGTAAACAGATTTCGTTGCTGCTTCAGTATCAACCCGGTATAGGTGTAGCAGAATTCTGGGAAACAATCCCCAAAAAGAAACGACTGGAATTTACCCGCCAATTTGTTACAAAAACAGCACAATTGCTGGATGTTATTCATTCGCAGGAGATTTTTCATTGTGACCTGAAGCCTTCTAATTTTCTCATCGAAGGAACGTTGGAAAACTTCCGGGTGCATTTAATTGATTTCGGAATGGCTGTTCACCAACAAACAGACAAGTCCCGTTCACTGATTTTTCCGTTGGGATTTGCAGCTCCGGAGTTAATTCTCAACCGGATTGACCTCATCAATCCGACAACTGATTATTTTGCATTGGGAATTACAATCTATCGGTTATGGACCGGAAAGTTACCCCTTGCGCATACCAACCCGAGCGTATTTACCAACTTGCAGCTGGCTCATCCGGTTCCTGCTGACTCTTCCATGCCCCGGCAACTCAACGAATGGATTCAGCATGTTTGCTTCAAGCCACAGTGGCGGACTGCACCTAATTTAATGTCCCGGGAAGAAGTTACACACACACTTCTGAAATCATTCGATCGACGCTATACGTCCTCATCTGCATTGATTGACGCTATTAACCAAGTCAAAGAGAAACGATTTTTTTGGTAAACCATACAGGAATCAAGGTAAAAAGTTCTATTTTAGCACAAACTCACTGCCATGAAATTATTGATATCTATCTCATTCTCTTTGTTTTTTTTCACCCACCTCCTGTCTTGCAGTTTTGCCGTTCAAAACAGAATTTTTCCGTTGGGAATGACTTCAGCAGGGGTTGTTGTCGTTGAAGTCAGGCTTGACCGTGGATCTGCCGCACCTTTAACAGATGAGAAACAGAATATAACAAACGACGAACTGACCTGGTCGGGACAGAATTATCTTAAAGTATACGATAACAACCAACGTGAATTATATACTGAGGTCATTGATTCCGGTCTGAGCATTCACTATTTAATGTATGACAGTATTCTGCAATCAATAGTAGATAAAGGATTGTCGCTAACAACACGATTTAACGATTTCAAAAGAATCACATCCGGTAAAATTAACTTTTGCAGGTATGAAACCCAGTGTGATTTTGCAGAGTTGATCTATGATACCATTAACAATACGGTCCATCTTAAAAGTCACAACGGACACAAACACCTCCTTCCCATCACTAACGAAGAGTATACCATTGCCAATGATATCCGGAACATGTACCTGGATCGCGATGCTGGTATACAATCAATTACCGGATTACTTTTAATCAGTTCCTACCGGGAATACAATATAAACGAACAACGAATTTTTGTCGCTCACATTGCAGTCGGTCAGAAGCTCCCTGTACACGATGAGAAAAAAGAAAAGAAACGCCAGTTTTCAGATGTAGCAAACAGCACTTTTTCAGAACCTGTTATTTATCACAGTCAAGGGTTTGATTTTGTCTTTTGGGAATGAATTTCACGCAGGATATCAATTTCTTCATTTGTTAACTCCATCCCTCTTCTTCGCATCATGTTATTGGCATATTCCACTGCCTTATCAAATTGAAAAGGAACCGGACTTTGTCCCCCCCAGGAAAACGAAGGAACAAATTTATTCGGAAATTCAGCCCCGAATACATTACAGGATACGCCGACAACTGTTGCCGTATTAAACATTGTATTGATACCACATTTGGAGTGATCCCCCATACACACTCCCATAAACTGAACATCTGTTTTTATCTCTGCTTCGGCTTCGTACGAATACGTAGAAACATTGCCGTAATTATTCTTTAGATTCGAAGTATTGGTATCCGCTCCGAGATTACACCATTCACCAATCAATGCATTTCCCAGAAATCCATCATGTCCTTTATTGGAATATGCCTGAAATACAACATTATTCACCTCTCCCCCGACTTTACAATGCGGACCAAGTGTGACTGCTCCGTATACTTTGGCCCCCATTTTCAAGGCTGCATGTTCACCTAAAGCCAATCCTCCCCGCACACTGCATCCTTCCATGATTTCGGCATCTTTTCCAATGTAAATCGGCCCTGATTTGGTATTCAGCATGGATGCTTCCACGACCGCCCCTTCTTCGAGAAAAATTTGAGATGGATCACCAATCACGGTATTTGTTACAGACAATGGTTGGCTCACGCGGTCTTTTGTCAGGAGCTGAAAATCCTGTTCCAGTGCTGTTCCATTGAATTGATAGAGGTGCCAGCGTTGAGAAATAATTAACGGTTGTTCTCCTGTCCAACGTACCTGGTTTACACCATTTCCCTTCCTTGCCAGTTCGGTTGTTCCGTAATTCAATACGGAATTATCGGGTAATGACAGAATCACTTCTGCCAATTCACGGGAAGGAATTACTGTTGCGTTTATCGTGATATCGCGATCTTCCGATGTAACAAACTTACCTTGCAGGTATGTTTCCGTCTCATAGTACACCTCCGCATTGGCAAGGAATTTCCAGCGTTCTGTATTTGTAAGAATACCAATGCGCAAATCAGCCACCGGACGTGTTAATGTGAGTGGCGCAAATCGCTTATGCAAACCATTATCTGCTAAAACCAGTTTCATCCTGCTGTAATTTTTTCGTTTGTCGGTTGATGAGAAATCAGGTACAATCCTGTAAATGTAAGTATTCCGTTTAAGATCAGCATTTCATACCCGAACCGGTATCCGTTGAACCAGTCAACTGAATGTTTATCCAGGATATAGCACAGAACAGGAATGAGAATACATACAAACGGCACCAACCATTCGTTTAATTTTCGCTTTGTCAAAATCCCGAAAAAGAATAATCCCAACAACGGACCGTAGGTATAACCTGCCAACGTGAGGATCAATCCGATTAAATCTGTCCCCGGATGATTCTGAACATACCATCTTGTACCAAGTATGATCAGCAAAAACAGTACAGAAAAACCAATGTGTACAATCAATTTTAATCGCTGCCGCTGTTTTTCATCCCGTTTGGGGAAATTCAGGAAATCAATGCAGAATCCGGTCGTTAACGCGGTCAAGGCACTATCTGCTGAAGCATAAGATGAGGCTGTAATCCCCAACAGGAAGAAAATCCCTGCCACCAGTCCGAAATCACTTAACGCCAAAGAAGGAAAAACGTGATCGGTAATAATTTTCCCGTCTTTCATCGGCAGATCAGCTCCGGTTTCCATTGCATAGACGTACAAAGCTCCTCCCAGTAATAAAAACAGGAAATTGGTAATCACCAGAATCGTTGTAAAGGAATACATGTTTTTTTGGGCATCGCGCAGGTTTCTGCACGACAGGTTTTTTTGCATCATGTCCTGGTCCAGTCCCGTCATGGCAATAGCGATGAACATTCCTCCGAAAAAGTGTTTCGGAAAAAACAATTTGGAATTCGGGTCGTCAAAAAATAAAATCTTTGACATGGAATGTCCGTTATTGGTTGTTGCAGCAGTGATTTTATCATACAACCCAAAGAAATCGACCTGCAACACCTTTGAAATGATCACGGTACAAATGATCACCGAACTAATCAGGAAAATCGTCTGAAACGCATCGGTGATGACAATGGTTTTGATTCCTCCCTTGAACGTATAAATCCAGATTAGAAGTAAGGTTACAACTGCGGTGACCCAATACGGAATATCCATCGGACCGAATAAAAACAGGTGCAGGACTTCCGTTGCCAGAAATAAACGAATTGCAGAACCCAACGTGCGGGAAAGCATGAAGAAACTCGCTCCGGTTTTATAGCTGACAACACCAAACCGTTCTTCGAGGTACTGATAGATGGACGTAACCTGCAACCGATAATACAAGGGCATCAGTACCTGAGCAATCACAATATAGCCCAGAATGTATCCCAGAACAACCTGGTAATAGCCCATTCCGTCGTTGATAACCGTGCCCGGAACCGAAATAAATGTTACTCCAGAAAGCGATGTGCCGATCATTCCGAATGCAACAAGGTACCATTTATTCTGCCTGTTTCCCGTAAAAAAGGTATCTGAATTCGCTCCACGGGAAGTAATGATTGATATGATAATCAGTACTGCAAAATAGATCGCTAAAATGGTAATAATAAGTGCCGGTGTCATCTATCGTTTCGTTCGTTACAATTCATGCATCTGCGGGAACTGACCAAAATAGGTCAGAACCCACAGTTGCAAATTTACATTTTGTATCCGATTGTTGATCGATTGCTCTTAGTTTCCTTCAAATACTTTCAGGCTGTTTTCCAGGTCAGACACCATCGGATCTCCCATTTTCTTTGCAAGTTCAATGGCACGTTTTTGCTGTACAATTGCTTCTTTTTTGTTTCCTGTTGCATGTAGCAAATGTGAGTACGTATCCAGATTGTATGGGTTTTCAGACAAGGAAACAGATTTTTTCGCCCATGCAGTTGCTTTTTTCAACTGCTTGGGATCTTTTACCTGTTCGTAGAATGTCCATGCAATGCTGTTCAATGTTTGAGAGTCATCCATTGCGTAAGTAGAAACAAATTTACCTGCAACTTCTGCATACTTGTCCCACTCTTTACGAATTTCAAAATTTTTCATTTCTGATGCTGCTACTGCTTTTGTTGCCAGTTCATTGTTACGGGAGATAAGTTCCTGTTTTGTCTGCTCATAAGCGGCTGCATCTTTTTTGTAAAGCGGCCTCATCAGCGCTGTGGTGTAAACTTGTTCCATCTTTTCTGCCACTGCTTCTTTTGAGTACTTTTCTTCAAATATTTTTTTGTTATTCTCTAAGTGTTTGAACACTCTGGAATTCATGTCGTCTACCAACATCAGTGTCAAATGCCAGTTTCTTTCGCTGGCTAATTCTTCGTCCTTTTGTGTCGCAAAATACACTTCTGTCTCTTCTTTCCCCCCCATGCAGGATTCAGCCAACAACTGGACGTATTGTGCCAGGAACTCCGGTTCACGGTTTCCGTTTTCATATTTTTTGACAAATTGCGCAAATTGTTTTTCAGGATTCAATGCATTTTCTCCTCCTGTGATAAATTCATTTGCAGGATACGCCCCACAAATCCGGTGGATCATGTCTCCTTCCGGTGAAAAGTACAGCAATGTAGGATACGCCTGAATTTTCCATTTTTTTGCCAACTCAATCCCCTCGCCTTTTTCCATATCCATCTTCACGTTGACAAAATTAGTATTGTAAAAATCAGCAACTGTATCATTGGTAAAGACGTTTTTAGCCATCCATTTACACGGACCGCACCACACGGCATATGCATCCACAAAAATCGGTTTGTTTTCTTTTTTTGCTTTTTGAACGACTTCCTCCCACGACCCTGATTCAAATTCAATTATTCTACTCTGAGCGGAAAGTTGTCCCGGTAAAAAAGTTAACAGCGTCAACACACCGATCGCCGCATTTTTGATACTATTTCTGTAATTTTTCATTCGTTCCATGATTTGTTTTGGGTATTTAACGTACCAAGTTAACCATTTATTTTAGAGCAACTACCTGCAGCCTGTTTTCCGGCATAAACTTTTTACCTGCACTCTTGTATTTCTATTTCCCATTCATTATCTTCGGCATTCATTAAAAAGTAAAACGAAAAACTATGAACATTACATATTACGGACACTCATGCATCCACATTGAACTCAACGGCAAAAACATCCTGGTTGACCCCTTTATTTCGGGGAATCCTAAAGCAGCAGGGGTTGACATCAATTCGTTGAAGGTTGATTATATCTTACTGACACATGCACACTACGATCACGTATGGGATGTGGAAGCAATTGCCAAGCGAACCAATGCATTGATTATCTCCAATCATGAAATTGTAACGTATTACGATAAAGCAGGCATTAAAGGTCATGGAATGAATCAGGGAGGCAGTTGGAATTTTGATTTCGGAAAAGTAAAAGTGGTCACTGCCATTCACTCCTCGTCATTTCCGGATGGAACATATGGCGGGAACCCGTTGGGGTTTGTGATCCAACAAGGCGGAAAATCCATTTATGTTGCAGGGGACACAGCCTTGACAATGGACATGAAGCTTATTCCTCTTTTTTACAAACTGGATCTGGCCATTTTACCTGTCGGCGGAAATTTCACAATGGACATTGAAGAAGCAGTCGTAGCAGCTGATTTTATTGAATGTACGAAGATTATGGGGATTCACTATGATACAGCAGAACTCATTACAATTGATCATGAACAGGCCAAATCGACGTTCTCCGGGAAAGGAAAAGAACTGATTCTCCTCAATATAGGAGAACAATTATCTGTTTAGCACATATCATTGCTGTTATAAACAGTTCAGAATACCACATTTCATTGCATACGGATGAAGAAAATTATCATTAGAGAGGTTAAAAAAAAATGGGCTGAAATCGGAAAAAACGCCAACCCGAAAGAGTTGACGCTTGAGATTGAGTTGTACAAGAAATTATTAAACGTCTTTCAACCAGGAGATTATTATTTCTTTATTTTCACTCCCTCTTTCCGAAGTATTGATTTTGTTTCTTCCGCAGTTGAACATGTATTGGGATACAAGCCTGAAGAGTTTTCAACAGAATTGTTGCTGGACAACATCCATCCGGATGACTTGCCCTATTTTGTAGATTTTGAATCGACTGTAGTGGATTTCAAAAAACAGCTTCCCATCGATAAACTGATGAAGTACAAAAGCAGGTATAATTACCGGATCCGGAAAAAAGACGGCTCCTACATCAATATTCTTCAACAATCCGTCACCGTTCAAATAGATGAAGAAGGATCTGTTTTGTACAATCTGGTATTTCACACCGATATTACCGATCTTGCGCCATCTTCACAAATGACACTTTCATTCATCGGACTTGAAGGAGAGCCTTCTTTCATCAATGTGAAGCCCAAATCTGTTTTCTCAAAATCACAAGAGGTATTTACCAAACGGGAAAAAGAAGTTTTACGTTATGTATTAGAGGGATTCAATAGCGAAAAAATCGCCCATGAGCTCAACTTAAGTATTCATACCATTCATGTGCACCGGAAAAACATTCTGCGAAAATCAGGATGTAGTTCCGTTAGTGAGCTACTGGTCAAATCGATTCGGGAAGGATGGGTATAATAACAATCGTATTTTGTCATTCAATTGTTACTTTTTCCACTTCCTGCATTCTCTAAAAAAATACAGGAAATAGCTGCTTGTTCAACAAAAAAATCTATTTTCGTTAACCAAAATAAAAACAAATATGAACTGGGAAGAAATTGTATTCCAAATTGCACTGATTGTCATTCCTGCCGGAGCAGTATTAATGACAACGGTTTTATTTTTAAGAAAGAATGCCGAAAAGGAAGACAAAAACAGCATGCGTCAATTACAATCCGAATTAAAAAAACAACGTCAGGAGTTCTTTCTTCCGAACCGTGTAGATGCCTATCAGCGTGCAGTTCTGTTAATGGAGCGTATCCACCCGAACAGTCTGATTATGCGTACTATCAACCCGGGATTACCTTCTGCTGCTTACCAAACCGAATTGCTCAAAGCCATTCGTGATGAATACGATCACAATGTAGCACAACAACTGTTTATTACGCCGGGTCTTTGGGAAATGGTAAAAAATTCCAAAGAAGAAACCGTGAAAATCATCAACATTGCAGGAAAACAAATGCAACCAACTTCCATGAGTACAGATCTGGCAGCCAAAATCTTTGAGCTGACAGCCGAAATAGGAGAATTGCCGAGTGACATTACTGTAAAAGCATTAAAAGAAGATCTGCAACGGTTGTTTTAAAATAACATTCTACAATTAAAGAAGAACGCTCACAAATAATGTGAGCGTTTTTTTATGTCTACTTGTTCATATCGGTTCCAAAAAAGTCAACATATAAGTTGATTATTTTATGCATTTGTAAACATATAGATTTACAAAAATAAATCGTCATGAATAAAAAAGCACTACAATGCGCACAGATCGCCAAAAAAACGGGTGGGTTAACGCCATACGCACTGCTTTGGGCATGACATTGGAACAATTAGCCAAGAAACTGGGGGTTTCGAAACAAAACATACAACGACTTGAAAAAAGCGAACAGGAAAAAAGCATTGCGCTAAAATCATTACATGAGCTGGCGGAAGCATTAGACATGCAACTGGTCTATGGGTTTGTACCGAAAGATGGTTCCATTGACGCTTTGATCGATCGGAAAGCTTCACGATTGGCCTACGAAATTGTACACCGGACATCGCAAAGTATGTTACTGGAAGATCAGGAAATTTCATATGGACGACTGCAACAGGCATTAGAAGAACGCAAACAGGAGATCATTGAAAAAATGCCGAAATCATTGTGGGATTAACCTGTCATATACCAGAGGGCAAACACCTTTAGACGAGGAGGAAAAAGACGGTTTGAAAATCAAGAGCTTTTCTACCCGGTCGGAATTAAACGAATTCGAGCAAAAAAACATCGAAGAGGCACTGCTTTGGACATTGGATAAAAAATGTATGGAGAAATTTGGAAATGGGCCGGTACATTTCGAAAAAGTGAAAAAAATATCGGTGTTAAAAGCTACCTGGTAGCCACAGACTTAAAATACCTGCTGGATGATGCCCGTTTTTGGGTGGAGCACGAAACGTATTCACCCGATGAACTTTCGATACGTTTCAAGCACCGATTGGTTGCCATCCATTGTTTTCCCAACGGAAACGGGCGGCACAGCCGTTTAATGGCAGATATTATTTCAGAAAAGATATTTGGAAATACTTTTTTCTCATGGGAGCCGGATGTAATTTATCCGAGAAGAATTCCATCCGGGACAGGTATATCCAGTCACTCAAAAACAGCAGATAAGGGAGATTATTACCCGCTGATGAAATTCGCCTGATCCTGCTTATGATCTGTCAGCTTCGTGCAATACTTTTGTGTAATGCTTTAATGAGCGTAGCAAAAGCGTTATTCCAAATGCGACAATCAATACGATCAGGTGTTCTTTTCGCCACTGAGGCTCTCCGCTTGTAAACCAGACACGTAGAAAATCAACAAAAACGAATCCCAGAATTGTTGCAGTGATTCCGGAGTACTCCCTTCTCAATGTTGTTTTGAACGAAAACGGAATTTCTGATTTCACCTTATTCTTAAAACTTGGGATAAATGCCGGAACTTTTAGTGACCAGTTCACATAATCATCACCGAATTTGCGTTCCAGAAAACGCTCTTCCGCAAACATGATACGCTCGTAATAAATCCAAAACAACAAAGATACGATGATCACAAAGTAAATGTTATATGTATACGCCACAATTCCGATCCACATCAGGTAATTTCCCAGGTAGAGCGGGTGTCGCACCGTTGAGTAAATTCCTTTTGTATTCAGCGCCTCTGCCACCTGTCCTTCTTTTGTATTTCTTCCCGACGTGTGCTTATTGGCCGTTCCGATCGCTATCGACCTGATAACCTGACCACTAAATGAAATTAATGCACAAGTTATCAACAGCCCCCAATCCAACATCGGGTTTTCATCAACACATTTATAATCAGTGAAATAAACAACCGGGATTGCCATTAAAAATAACACTACGGGAATTTGCCCTCTGTATTTAAACAGCTTATTTCCACTTGTTTCGAATGAATGTACTAATGCCATTGAAAAGAATTATGTATATTGCAAAAAATTAGCTGCGAAGTTAAAACAAATAACAACAACTGTGAAAGATAAGAAAATTTTTGAGTTAGAATACGTTTTAAAAACCTCTCCAAAAGTACTCGACAACGTTCTTTTTACCCAAAGCGGACTCGCTGACTGGTTTTGTGATGATGTCAATATAAAGGACGATATTTATTCATTTGAATGGGACGGGTATATCGAACAGGCGCGGCTGCTCAGTTTAAAAAAAGGACAAGCGATTAAATGGCAATGGATCGAAGACGAAGAAGAAGGAATCGACACCTATTTCGGATTCAGGTATCACATTGATCCTTTAACCAATGCAGTGATTCTGACCATTTCCGGTTCCGCAGCGGAAGAAGATATAAAAGAGGCGAAAGCCTTATGGGAGCAACACGTCAGCGATTTAAGAAGGCTGATCGGAGCATGACCCAAATTTTATTCCTATCCACCGTTGCTATCGGCAAATAAATCACTAAATTCGCCCTGCGATAATTTTTATTTTTACAAAAATCAAGAATAGTTATGAGCTACGATATTATTGTTATAGGTTCAGGTCCCGGTGGATATGTCACAGCAATCAGAGCTTCCCAATTGGGATTGAAAACAGCAATTGTTGAACGCGACAGCCTGGGAGGAATTTGCTTGAACTGGGGATGTATTCCGACAAAAGCATTGTTGAAAAGTGCCAACGTTTTTGAATACCTGACACATGCTTCCGATTACGGAATCCAGGTGAAGGATGCAAAAGCGGATTTCGGTGCAATGGTTGAAAGAAGCCGTGGCGTTGCAAACGGAATGAGCGCGGGAATTCAGTTTTTGATGAAGAAAAACAAAATTGATGTCATCAAAGGAACAGGTGTTGTGAAGCCAGGGAAAAAAATGGTTGTAACCGGAGAAGACGGAAAAGAAACGGAATATACAGCAGGAAAAGGAATCATCATTGCAACAGGAGCACGCTCACGTCAGTTACCGAATCTTCCGCAGGACGGAGAAAAGATCATCGGATACCGTGAGGCGATGACCTTGAAAACACAACCTAAAAAGATGGTTGTTGTAGGATCCGGAGCAATCGGTGTTGAATTTGCGTATTTCTACAATGCAATCGGTACGGAAGTTACTGTTGTTGAATACTTACCGAACATCGTTCCGATTGAAGACGAAGAGGTATCAAAACAACTGGAGAAGTCTTTCAAAAAAGCAGGAATCAAAGTAATGACAGGTTCAGCTGTTGAGAAAGTGGAAACATCTGCAAAAGGATGTACCGTGTTTGTAAAAACAGAAAAAGGAGAAGAAAAATTAGAAGCGGATGTTGTGCTTTCAGCAGTAGGAATTGAAGCAAACATTGAAAACATCGGATTGGAAGAAGTGGGTATCGTTACCGACAGAGGGCGTATCCTTGTAAACGACTTCTACGAAACAAATATTCCGGGATACTTTGCGATCGGAGATGTAATCCCGACTGCGGCGTTGGCACACGTAGCTTCTGCAGAAGGAATCATCTGTGTGGAGAAAATTGCAGGACATCACCCGGAACCGTTGAACTACGGAAATATCCCGGGATGTACCTACTGCTCGCCTGAAGTTGCTTCTGTTGGAATGACAGAAAAAGCGGCAAAAGAAGCAGGATATGAAATCAAGGTAGGGAAATTCCCGTTCTCCGCTTCAGGAAAAGCAAGTGCAGCAGGAGCAAAAGACGGTTTTGTGAAATTGATTTTTGATGCGAAATACGGTGAATTGCTGGGAGGTCACATGATTGGAGCGAATGTAACGGAAATGGTTGCCGAATTGGTCGCAATCCGCAAACTGGAAACAACAGGTGAAGAACTAATCAAAACAGTTCACCCGCACCCGACGATGTCAGAAGCAATCATGGAAGCAGCAGCAGCAGCATACGGAGAAGTGATTCACTTGTAAGAAGTGACTACGATAAAAATACAGAAAGCGGCTTTAGGGCCGCTTTTTTAGTTCTAAATGTTTACCTGTATCCGATTCAATTCAATAGTAGAAAGATGTTTCGTATGACATCACTATTGTTTCATAACCACCATTCACAGATTATCTATTGAATACCCATCTGTGTTTTTTTATCTCATTCTTTTTTCAACGCTGCACCATAGGTTTTGAGTGCCCGCTCACGCGCTGCCTGGTGGTCAACGATCGGAACAGCTAATTCGAAGTCCGGATTCCAGGTTCGTGTGTATTCTAAGTTTTTATCAAATTTTTGTGTTTGTGCCGTCGGGTTGAAAATGCGAAAATACGGTGCCGCATCGCAGCCACAACCCGCAGCCCATTGCCAGTTCCCGTTGTTGGCAGAAAGATCATAATCGTTCAATTTTTCCGCAAAATACGCTTCTCCCCACCGCCAGTCAATTAATAAATGTTTACACAAAAAGCTGGCAACAATCATCCGCACACGGTTGTGCATAAACCCGGTTTCATTGAGTTGACGCATTCCCGCATCTACAATCGGGTACCCCGTCGTTCCTTCACACCAACGGGCAAATTCCTCTTCGTTATTACGCCATTGTATAAAATCGTACTGCGGTTTAAAGCTGGTATTTACCACCTGGGGATAATGGTACAGAATCTGCATAAAAAATTCACGCCAGATGAGTTCATTCAACCATGTTTCATTGTGTTTCCGGGCGAAATCGACACATTGACGAACGGAAATCGTTCCGAAGCGCAGGGCAATTCCCAGGTATGTCGTCAGGTTCATGGCGGGAAAGTCCCGGTACAGGTGATAGTTTTTAACGATTGATTCATCCGGGGAAGGCTTACTGAATTTCATGTCCGTTTTTTGAAACCCGATCGCACTCAATGAGTGAATTTGTTCAGGAGGCATTGGTACAAACTTCCCGTTATCGGCAATTGAAACGCTGTACTCATTGATCTGCAGTGTTTCTTTCCATTTTTTCGCATACGGTGTAAAAACTGTATACGGGCTTCCATCGCTTTTGGCAACCTCCCCTTTTTCAAAAACAACCTGGTCTTTAAATGAATGAAACGCGATTCCTTTTTCAGACAGTTGCTTTTTTACCGACAAGTCGCGTCTGATCGCATCCGGTTCATAATCATGATTGCAATAGACTGCTTCAACCGCATACGTCGTCGCAATTGTATCAAATACTTCGGAAGGAGTACCGTGAAATGTTTTGATTCCCGATCCGTGCTGATGCAGCTGTTCATTCATCAGGGTCAGTACCTGGTGAATGTAATCCACACGTCGATCGTACTTATTTTCCAGTAAATTCAGAATTGTTGTGTCAAAAATAAACACAGGAAGTACCCGGAAGCCGCTCTTCAGCGCATGTGTCAGCCCGACATTATCATCCAGCCGCAGGTCTCTCCGGAACCAAAAAATCACTACCTTATTTTCCATACCGGGAGTAAAATTATTCATTTATGCCGAATTGAAGATAGTACCTTGTTTTTCGGACCAATTCTTTCTCAAAAACAGGGCAACCGTTTTCATCCAATCGTGGATAATGAGGCGTGTTTCGTTCAAATGTCCGGGGTAAAAAATACAAATCGTGAATCAACCGGTTTTGGAAAAAATGACGAAAATGTTCACTATCCGCCCCGATTTTCAGATGCACAATGTTCCCGTACGGTAATAAAAACTGGACTCCTCCGTAATAGATGCCATGGGATGTTTTTCCATAGGGAAGATCTTCCAGGGAACGGAAACCGCCCGGCATTTCGTTGGTTCGAATCGATTTATCCCAAAACGAACCCCGCGTCTCCCCTGTCCAGATATACAACCCCGCATTGATTTTGTACCATTCCTGCCGATAGGAAACGGCCAAAATACCTGTTCGGAAACGATCCCGCGCCTGTCCGCCGAACACATCATTTTCAAAGCGAACCGATACATTTTTAATGTGCAGGGCAAATCCCCCGGAAAGTTGAGAGGTCCCCGCGTTATCCGTATACACCAGGTAATTGAAAGCGACACCAACATCTTTTCGGGTTTGATGGCTCAATCCGTCCAGTTCAAAGTCAACAATGGAATTATTTTTACCAACCATCAACGCAGCACCGGCATAAGCTCTGTTTTCAAAGAACCGTTTCCTGTTTCCCAAACTGTATACTTTCCAGGAAAAGGTATTTCCCAGGTTGAGTTGCGCATAATCAAACCCGATGTATCCTTTCAACTGCCAGCCGACAGCTAGTTCATGTGTTCCGATATTGAGTACCAATCCTGTTTGAATCCCGGCATTCGGCTTTTCATAGCGAACTCCTTGCCCGTAACAACGAGCAAAAAGTGTCAGAAAAAAGAATACCGCCAGATTTTTCACATGGACAAATTAGTCAAAAAATGTTCCAAATAATCGTCGTACGTCAAATTCTTTCTGACCAGATTGTCTGCAACGTAACAAAACAAATCCGTTCAACTCCCTCTCTGCATGCAACAATCCTGTTGACACATTCTCCTGAATTGTAATTTCAAATGTATTTCTACACTGACAGAATACAAACCATGTACTCATTTTTTCATGATTTATAGTAGATTTGCACAAACACCTTTCTTCTTACCCGGATAAGGTATACAGAAACAGATACATGAAACAAAAAGAACTATCAGAATTAACCGACCAGGAATTGTTGCAGGAAGCAAAAAAAATGAAAACAAACACCATCATTGATGCTGTATTCATTGGTTTTCTGGCTGGAATTGTATGTTTCAGCGTTTTTGCGAACAGTTGGGGATTTCTGACACTGATCCCGTTGTTTTTGATCTATAAACTGGTAAATAAACCCAAGGACAAACAGAAGGAATTGAACAACCTGTTAAACGAACGCAACCTAAAATAAACCATGGCCGAACAGTGTAAAAATTGCAACGAACTGATCACCGGAAACTTCTGCATTAACTGCGGGCAGAAAAAGTACAAGCGAATTGACCGCAAATATGTGATGGAAGAGGTACAGTACACATTTCTGCACACGAATAAGGGATTTTTGTATTCCGCGAAAACGATTCTTAAGAACCCGGGGAAAACAGCACGTGAGTTTATCGACGGCAACCGGGTACGGCATTACAAACCGATTTTGCTGACGTTTGTTTTGAGCGGTATTTCAGCTTTTATATCCTACAAAGTCATCGGAATGGAAGCCATGATGCGTGATTATTATTCCGTGATGCACATGAATTCCGTTTTCATGCAGAAAGTAATGACGACGATCTCCAGTTACATGTCACTGTTCATGATGGTACTCATTCCGCTGTTTGCCATTGCAACGAAAATTGCGTTCCGGAAATCGGGACACAATTATTATGAACATGTGGTGATGAATGCTTACATTCTTTCCTATTATACGTTGATCAGTATGATTCTGGTCTATCCGTTGATGTTCATTTTCCGGCATAGCTCATCTGACATTACTTACTACCTGATGCAGGCAAGTGTATGGATTATACCACTTCTGTTGGTCTGGTTTTTCAAAGGATTCTACGCCGAAAAATCCTGGATGACCATTATTTTGAGGGTATTGATCATTGTGGGATTAACCTTGTTAGGATACCTGATCTTCATCCTATTAGTAGGTATTACTGTCATGGTTTATGTGATGATAAACGGACCTGAAGCATTGAAAGTCATACAACCGACATAAACATTTGAGGAAATGAAATATTTAGTAATTACACTGATTCTGAAATGGATAAACGGTTACAACTGTTTTGGGACGAATTAATCACACAATGCGAGCAACGCAACACGTTTGAATTTTTGTTCAAAATTGAATCCTGGGGCATCTTATGGACACCCTGGTTCATATACGCCAATGATGCATCGTTACAATTTACTGCAAACGACATTTCAGAAAGTGATTTAAAACGATTGGTTGATTTGAAAATGATTGTGCTTGTTGAAGAAATCGCACCCGTTGACCCGCTTGATCTGAAAATTGAGAAATATCAAATCAAACAGCACGGTTAGAGAAATCAGAAAACAATCTGTTCCAACTACCGAATAAAAAGAGATTGGCGGCATTTTCACTTTTTGCTTGATCAATTCAAGAAAAATAGTAGTTTTGAAGCCCAATTGCGGTACATCGAAAATTCGAATTTAAACAATGGCTAAAATTACCCCGTTTAGAGCTGTACGTCCTGTGCGCGACAAAGTGCACCTGGTAGCTACACGTCCGATTTATTCGTACAAAAAGAACGTATTGGAATCCAAGCTGGAAGACAATCCGTTTACGTTTTTACACATCATCAATCCTGAATTCGGAGGGGAACGTACCACGCAACCCAATACCCCGGAACGTTTTGAATTGGTAAAACGCGAATACCAGTCGTTTTTAAAAGAGGGGATTTTATTCCAGGAGGAAAGCCCGAGAATTTACATTTACCGGCAAACCAAAAACGGGCATGCATTTACGGGAGTTGTTGCCGGAGCAAGTAACGAAGAATACCGTCAGGATAAGATCAAAAAGCACGAAGCAACACTCACAAGCCGGGAGGAAATGTTTATCGACTACCTGGACATTGTTGGATTTAATGCCGAACCCGTGCTCCTCTCCTACCCACACAATCCCGCATTGGAACAAAAAATCAACGAAATAACTTCTCATCGTGCCGAATACGAGTTCACCACCACCGACCGCATCAAACACGATCTGTGGGTTCTCAGTGAAGCCGAAACAACGGAAATGCAACAACTGTTCGAATCGGTGGACGCACTTTACATTGCAGACGGACATCACCGGTCTGCTTCCTCGGTCGGACTGGAAGACAGACGAATCCGGGAAAATCGCAGTCAATATCCCAATGAATCTTCCTTTCTGGCCTATATGATTGATGAATGTGCATTGCAAATCTTAGAATTTAACCGGGTAATTCATTCACTGAACGGGCTTTCAGAAGACGCATTTATACAAGCTGTTTCAGCATCGTTCGACGTAGAAAAATGTGCCGCGTTACAACGTCCGGAGCAGGAACACGATCTAACCATCTGTATCAAAGGAAACTGGTACAAACTCACGTGTAAACCACACATCATTGACGAGGATCATCCGGTCAATTCACTGGATGCCGAAATTCTAACACAATACATCCTGCGCCCGATTCTTCATATTCACGATCTGAAAACGGATAAAAACATTGAATTTATCGGTGGGACAACTCCTGTAGAAAAAATTGTGGAATGGATGGCGGAAGGAAAATACGAACTGGCCGTATTTCTTTATCCTGTGACCATTGAAGAAGTCAAAAAAGTAGCCGACAATCAACTGATCATGCCGCCGAAATCTACATGGGTGGAACCGAAATTGAGAAGCGGGATGACCATTTACGCGATTAACGAGTAAACGGTATTCCCGTTGCATTTATTTACCGCGTAGCTCCTGTTTTGCCTGATTCCAGTAATGGTCTAATTCTTCAAAACTCAGATCACTGATCGACTGCTTGTTTTGAATGGCCATTTCCTCCATTTTCTGGAAACGGGCAATGAACTTTTTATTGGTTTTCTCGAGCGCATTCTCCGGGTTGACATCCAAAAAACGGGCATAATTAATCATTGAGAACAATACATCTCCGAATTCTTCTTCCACCTGATCGCTTGCCGCATCAACCTCTACCTGCAATTCCTGCAATTCTTCCTCCACTTTTTCACGCACCTGTTCCGCATTCTCCCAATCAAATCCGACTCCCCGGACTTTTTCCTGGATCCGGGACGCTTTTACCATGGCAGGAAGTGACCGGGGAACACCTTCCAACACGGATTTTTTCCCTTCTTTCAACTTGAGTTTTTCCCAGTTGGCTTTTACTTCTTCTTCCGTTTCAGCCTGTGTATCTCCATAAATATGCGGATGTCGGTGCACCAGTTTATCACAAATCCGGTTCAGTACCGATGCAACATCAAACGCCCCGGCTTCACTCCCCAGCTTACTGTAAAATACCATGTGCAGGAATAAATCACCGATTTCACCTTCCAGCTCGTCCAAATCCTGATCGAGAATCGCATCTGCCAGTTCATAGGTTTCTTCAATCGTCAAATGACGCAGGCTTTCAAACGTTTGTTTTTTATCCCACGGGCATTTTTCGCGCAGATCATCCATGATATCCAACAGGCGCTTAAACGCCACTAATCGTTCGTCCATAATTGCATCTTTTGGACAAAATTAGCGATTATGAGTAGTATAATTCCCAATTTGTTAAATCTAATCCATCAAGTCTTCTAAAAACAGTTCTTCTGATGAAAATTTTCGTAATTTTCGGGCTTTAAAAATTACTTAGAAAAACAATGCGTTCGATTCTGTTGCTATGTCTGCTGTTGACCGGATTTGAGGGGATAACTCAAAACCGCACCAATTGGGGATTTGAAGCGCGCATGCGATCCGGTTTCCTGATCGGGCACCGCGTTGTGATGGGACACCTGGCCAATGATCATACATATGCAGCAGAATTAAGTTATGTCTTTCGCACCAACGGAGAAAAATCCTGGCACAAACACTATAAATACCCGGAATTATCGGTCAACCTGTACTATGGAAGCGTCGGAAATACAGAAATTCTCGGAAATTTCTTTGGTGCCTATGGTTCCATTGCTATTCCGTTTGTTGCACAAGAAAAATTCCGTCTGAATGGAAAACTGGGATGCGGCATCGGTTACACGGGAAAAGTATACGACGAGGCATTGAATAAAAAAAATGTGGCTGTTTCCACACACCTGAACGCGTTGATCAACATCGGACTGGATGCCAAAACATATTTCCGGAACAACTGGATTACCGTTGGCGTTGACCTGACACATTTTTCCAACGGAGGATTTAAAGTTCCCAATCTGGGGCTGAATATTCCACAGGTTTCCCTGGGATACGGACGATTTATTTCACGAAATCCGGAACATTCCACACTCGAACGCCCGACTGCTATTCCACAACGCGTACTCATTTTAGGGACAACAGCAATCGGATCCGTAAAAGAAGTATTCCCGACCAACGGACGTGCGTACCCGGTTTTCGCACTGAACATCCACGCACGCATGTTTATGAAGCCGAAAGTCGGATGGGAAGTTGCCTTTGACGCCATTTCCAAACAGGCCATTCTGGGATACCGTCCGGAAATAAAAAAGTCACAGTGGGACATTACTCAATTCGGAATCTATGCCGGTTACCTGCTTCCGCTGAATCAATTTCATTTTGTGCTTGGAATGGGAGCATATGCAAAGGACAAATACAACCCGGACGGACGATTATATCACCGTGTAGGAATGCGTTATTACCTGAAAAACGGGGTACATTTCAATTTTGTACTGAAATCGCATTGGGGGAAAGCCGACTACATTGAATGGGGTGTCGGTTATAGTTTTTTCAATTTATTTAACGGTAAAAAATGAAACAGTGGCTACTCTTCATTCCGTTGATTGTACTGGCTGCCTGTAAAAAAGCAGAAGACCGCAATTGCTTTAAGGTTGCCGGGAAACAAACATCACTGGAAATTCCGCTTGAAGCGTTTCATAAATTAAATGTGGGCGCTAAACTGGAAGTTGTGCTGGTACAGGATTCCGAAAATAAACTTGTCATACACGGAAGAGACAACCTGATCAACCTCGTCACCTATGCCATAGACGACAAAGGTTTTCTGAATCTGAAAAATACCAACAAATGTGATTTTCTGCGTTCGTATGACAAAAATAAAATCAGTGTAGAAGTGCATTTCACCCACCTGGATGAATTATTTTTTGAAGGAACAAAAAACCTGACAACAACAGGGACAATTACCTCATCGGATTTTAAACTAACCATACAAGATGGCGGTGCGACTGTTTACCTCAACCTCGACTGCCAGAACATCGACGCAACGCAGGGACATGGCTACGGTGATTTTGTACTGAGCGGTACCTGTGAAAATGCCAATATAAAAATTACCAGCAACGGGTTTGGAGACACCAAAGGTCTGACGGTTACCGATAACCTGGTTGTTGTTTCCAGTACACCTGTTGTGTCCTCAATCAATGCGGAAGGAGCAAATACAACAGTTGAAATCAATGGTTCCGGCAATGTCATATACGTTGGTAATCCACTGATATTGAATTACATTCAATACGGATCGGGAGAATTGATCAACGGAAATTAATTTTGATTATATTTTAATCAATAAATTGATTAATTAATTATCTTTGGCATAAATCAAAAATTATGTCAGCCCATCAGAATAAGTACATCAAAGGCCGCGGGGCCCAGATCAACCCGGACAATCATTTTTCCAAAACATCCAAAGGTGCTGATTTTGATGACCTGGATCCTGCTGAAGAAGAGGTGGGAGAAACAAAATTTATCGAAGTCTTTCCCAAATCAATTGTCAACAAAGTCGGAAGTCCGGATATACCGATGTACTATTCAATGAATCCCTATCAGGGTTGCGAACATGGCTGCATCTATTGCTATGCACGTCCCACGCACGAATATTGGGGATATAGTGCCGGAATTGACTTTGAGCGCGTTGTCCTGGTCAAAAAGAACGCACCGGAACTGCTGCGTGCAACACTTTCAAAGAAAAAATGGGACGTCCATACAATCGGTTTATCCGGGAATACGGACTGCTACCAACCCATTGAACGCAAATACGGAATCACCCGCAAATTACTGGAAGTATGCCTGGAATTCCGCCAACCGGTTTCCATTATCACAAAAAATGCATTAATTGCGCGAGACATTGATCTGTTGCAGGAGTTAGCCAGTCTGAACTTAACTGCCGTAAGCATCAGCCTGACAACCTTAAAAGAAGAACTCCGGCGCGTATTGGAACCCCGTACAGCTACTTCCAAACGCAAACTGCAGATTATTGAGCAACTTTCACAAGCCGGGATTCCTATCAACGTTATGCTTGCACCAGTCATTCCCGCCTTAAACGACGATGAAATCTTTTCCGTTGCCAAACAGGTATCCGAACACGGCGCCCGAACAATGCACTATCAGATTGTACGTCTCAACGGACCCAATGAAGCGATTTTCACCGACTGGGTTCAGCAAAATTTCCCGGACCGGGCGGATAAAGTACTGAACCAATTGAAAGAAATGTACGGAGGAAGTGTTTCCAGTTCCCGGTTTAAGGAGAGGATGACCGGTGGAGGTGTATTGGGAACAAACATCCGGCGACAGTTTGAGCTGGCCAGAAAACGTTTTTCACTCAATGAATCATTTCCGAAGTTGAGAACAGACCTGTTTGAGGTTCCAAACAATCAGCTCAGACTGTTTTGACACAATCGTGCTGAAAACTTTAACACACCGAAAATGAATGATTTTTTTTAGTTACTTTTGTTCAAAATTTAAAATATGAAACTGATTCTCTTTACTTTTTTCATACTTTTTCTGATCAGCAGATCTAATGCACAATGCCCCACTACTCCACTTACCCTGGCTACTCAATCGGATGTAAACAATTTTCCGGACAACTATCCCGGATGTGCCGTTATTCCGGATGGAATTGACATCAAGATTATGGGGGATGATATCAATGACCTGGGCCCCCTGCAACAAATCACAATGGTACTCGGTGCTTTTGAAATCAGGGAATGCCCGGATTTAGTGAACCTGGAAGGGCTTGAGAACCTGGTAACGGTTGGAAATGATCCGCTGGACGGATTTATTTTAAGAGACCTGGCTTCGCTTACAGACATAACAGCTTTGAGTAACCTGGACTCCATCACCGGAGAATTTACCATCCGGACGTGCAATCAATTGGTCAATCTCAACGGGTTAGGTGCATTGATTCGCAGCAATGGTTCTGTCATTATCAGGGACAATGCTTTACTTACCACTCTTCAAGGTATCAATTCCCTGAAATTCATCGGGGAAACGTTGGAAATTGTAGAAAATGCAACGCTAACGGACATCAGCGCGTTGAGTAATGTTGATACCATTATCGGAGGAGTAGAAGGAGGAGTGTTCATTGAAGCCAATGATTTACTAACTTCTTTATCCGGGCTGGGGAATGAGTACACGGAAATCGGGGGCAACCTGGACTTGTTGCTGAACGGTGGTTTGTCCGTCTGCTCAGTGCCATCCATCTGTAAATACCTTGGAAATCCTCCCGCAGATGCTGTAATTACGATCAGTGGTAATACAACCGGGTGCAATACGCAACCGGAAATTGAGGCAGGATGTATCGGGCTTTCAATCGATACTCCGGGTAATGTCCCTGGCCTCATCATCACACCGAATCCGTTTTCTGATCAACTCATTCTTGAACACACCGATAAAGGGGAAATTATGCTAATTAATTTACTTGGAACACAAGAAAAAATAGCTGTTTCGGAAGGAAAAAATGAATTGTCAACAGCACACTTGTTCCCCGGAATCTATTTTATTCGCGATACAAAAGGAACAATCTATAAAATTGTAAAGCAATAACGGTCTATTTCCCGGCCAATCCGACCAGGGATTGATACACCCCATTGATTACTTTGCTCATTCGGTAAACATCCAATGTTTCCATTGTATCCGTAGGTTGATGATAATTTTTGTTTCGGTAAAACGCCGTATTGGTTACCATGAGTGCACTGTAACCGAATTTCCAGTAGTTCAGATGATCGGAATAATCAATTCCTGACAAGGTCTCAGAACCGGTAAACTTCTTTGTTTTGATTGCTTTTGTTGTTTTATATTGTTTGCTGAATTGTTTGGCAAACTTTCCGGCTCCGTTTTTCTTCACCAGCGTAATATAATCCCCTTTATTTCCATAAAAAAGTGACAAAATTTTCAGGGGGTAGTCCTGTGATTTTTTCGCATCACTGAAATACCCGATCATTTCCAGGCACACCATTCCATACACGTCTGCTTTGTCTTCATACAATGACTGTGCATGCATATAACTTCCCATGTATTCGGTTCTGAAATACGGTGGCTCTTCCAATGTATATGCGACAAGGTCGACCCGGTAACTCAACGGTTGCAGATGCAGTAATCTTGCCAGTTCAAGCAATCCCACTACCCCACTGGCATTGTCGTCCGCTCCTTCCTGATCTCCGCAGACATCATAATGTGCTCCGACAATAATTCGCTGCCTGTTTTCCGTACCAAAAGCGGCAATAACATTCCTGTAAATCGTTCCTTTTACTTCATATTCCTGGTAAAAAACACTGTCTGCATACTTCAGAAATTCAGCACGGATATAACCGGCTGTTTTGTTCAATTGCTGTACATTTTTGTGGTGTCTGAACGCACCGCTTTTCGTCAATTTCACCAAGTGATTCCTGATAAGTGACGTATCAGATGCTTGTTGTGTGCGTCCGTGCTGAAACAACGAAAGAACAATAAAAAGAAAGAGGTATTTCATCATCAGAGTGAATTTAACGCTTTTTTCAATTCCTGCAATGTAAAACTTCTGAAACCATCCAATTGATATCCTTGTTGTGTTATCGTCGTGTGAGCAACTGACAACGCTGGTTGTTTTCCGTCGTACGAAATACCCACGAGTTTTACCCTGCTGTTGACAGGTACATTCTTAAAAACGTATTTTCCGTTTTGTTTTACTGCCGGCAGAATGGATCGGATGTCTTTAAAAATAATGTTGATGTTCATATCAGAGGTCCCGTCCACTGATACAACATAATCAATCAGTTGTTCTTTTACATTCCAAAACCGGTCACAGTTGACCCATCCGAAACTTGATACGTTCAGCACATAATAATTCAATTCCGCTTCTTCGATCTGATCCATTGCTTTTTCGTTAAAAGCAATACGCATTTCCTCTAGTTTGTTTTGATTGAAATTAACCGTAGCACCTTTTTGTTGGGTGTAGGTTCCCTGCACTGCAATCCCTGGTTCTTTCGCTCCCCACGCTTTTGTTTTCAATCGCCAGGTAACGATTCCCGCTTCATTCCGGGAACCATAAAATGTCTGCATCGAGTCGGACACATTTTCTGCTTTCTTCGGAAAATAAAGTGCATACTGCCCTCCTTTCTTCAGCCCTACACTCTGCCCGTCCTGCTGTACACTCACGTACACCATTCCTCCAGTCTCCAGCAGTCGGTTCCCCGATATGGTTGACAATTCTTCTGAAAGAAAATCGGAAAAACTGTAATATTCCTGCACCTCGATCTGAACGGATGAAAGATTTCCATTCAGTTGTAAACATCCTTTGGGTAAATACACAACTGTTCCTTTTTTACATGTAATCAGCGTATCTGTCTCTGCCGACCAGGTAAATACCTGCGTACCGGGTTTCAACCGCTTTTTGAGCTGACCGATGGATAAATGAGAAGGAGTAATCTTTTTAACAGCTGCTATATCTGTATGTACGGAATATGGAATAACATTAGTCGAATCCGGCAACTGTTCTGCAAATTGATCATTTACAGTTTTTTCAGCAATTGGAGTTGTCGGTTCACCGCTGCACCCGGCAACGAACACAATAATAAACGGAAGGAAGGTGTTCTTTTTCATAATCATACGGTTTTGATGATACCACTTTCTAAGGAAAAGCAGCATTCTGAAAAAGTAACAGCATCTGTTTTTTCATTTACGTGAATGTATGATTTTTGATCATCACGTCTATCCTCTCCCTTTATTCCCCTTATTAAATCTCTTCGTACTGATAAAAAATTCCTTTGTCCAGCAAGGTCCACAAACTTGCTTTTTGCTGACAGGATTTCAGTCCGTTATTCGCCCATGTATTGCAGGTATAAAACAAATTATAGGTTCCCTTTGCTTCGTAAAACGTATCGTTTTCGCCATAATTAGCTGTTGTTTGGATGTGAATGAACCGGTTCTGTTCATCTGTATCAAAACTATCTTTTATGTAATCGATCAGCAAACGGTACTGCTCTCTGCTGACATTGATTTTCACACATTTCTCACCTTCTGTCATTTCTCTGTAAAAAGTAGTATGAATGGCTGCTTCACTCAGTGCAAAAGCTGCTTTGAATGCTGTACTTACTTTTAATTCGCTCCACGTCGGTGTATCCAGGTAAAATCCTTTATCTCCCCAACCAAATGCAACAAAATGAGCCAGTGAATCCTTTCCTGCTGTATAATCAAAGCGGACAAACTGATTCCAGTCGATTTGTTCATTTTTAATTGGAACGACTATATCGGTATGAACACCATTGGACAAAATATAAATAGAAACATCATCTTTTTGGGATGCATGCTGATTCACCGGAACAAAAGACATAAATGTTCCTGCAATAGCATATAACAGCAAAAATTCGACGATCCCGAATGCTGCTTTTCCTGTTGTTTTTACGAATTTCTTAGTGTTCATGTGATAGATTGAATGAATCAATAATACAAAATTCTGTGGAGTACAACCAAAAATGAAAGAGGAATAACATTTTTTAGGATGTATTATTCATCCCATATTTCACAAAAAAACGCCTTCTCTTTCGAAAAGGCGTTTTCCAATTATGTCGTGTCTTACTTCGACAAATGCATGTTACGCTCCGCGTAGATTTTTGTAAAGTAAGGATCTTTCAGGTTTTTGATGAATCGGATGGCCTCTCCTGTTGATTTCATCTCCGGACCTAATTCTTTTTTCACTTCCGGAAATTTCTCATAGGAAAATACCGGTATTTTGATTGCATATCCTTCTTTTTTCGGATTGAAATTGAAATCTTTCACTTTCTTCTCTCCCAACATTACCTTCGTTGCGTAGTTGACATACGGCTCATCGTATGCTTTCGCAATAAACGGTACGGTTCTGGATGCACGCGGGTTGGCTTCAATTACATACACCTGATCGTCTTTAATAGCAAACTGAATGTTGATCAACCCGACTGTTTGCAGTTCAACCGCAATTTTCTTTGTGATGTCTTCAATCTGTTGCATTACAAAATCTCCCAGGTTGTACGGAGGAAGCACCGCGTATGAATCTCCCGAGTGAATTCCCGCAGGTTCAATGTGCTGCATAATCCCGATGATATAGACATCTTTGCCGTCACAAATCGCATCTGCTTCCGCTTCGATAGCTCCTCCCAGGAAATGGTCCAGCAAAATCTGGTTGCTTCCCATCTCACCGATGATATCCACTACGTGTGTTTCCAGCTCTTCTTTATTGATGACAATCTTCATCTTTTGTCCTCCCAATACATACGAAGGGCGTACCAGCAACGGAAACCCTAATTCATCGGACAATTCCAACGCCTGTTCCGCACTTTCAACAACACCGTATTTCGGGAATGGAATGTTTAATTTCTGTAATGCCTGGGAAAAACGTCCTCTGTCTTCTGCCAGATCCAGGGCTTTGAAGCTTGTCCCTATAATTTTGATCCCGTAACGTTCCAGTTTTTCCGCCAGCTTCAATGCCGTCTGACCTCCCAATTGTACAATCACACCTTCCGGTTTTTCGTGCTGGATGATGTCGTAAATATGTTCCCAGAAAACAGGTTCAAAGTATAATTTATCAGCCGTGTCAAAGTCTGTTGAAACGGTTTCAGGATTACAGTTGATCATGATGGTTTCATACCCACATTCTTTTGCGGCAAGCACTCCATGTACACAACTGTAGTCAAATTCGATCCCCTGACCGATCCGGTTTGGCCCCGAACCAAGTACCACCACTTTTTTCTTGTCCGAAACCGTACTTTCGTTTTCCTCTTCGAATGTCGAATAATAATAAGGTGTTTGTGCTTCAAATTCTGCCGCGCAGGTATCTACGAGTTTATACACCCGTTTGATTCCCATTTCATGACGTTTTACACTTACTTCCGATTCCAGACAACGTAGCAAATGTGCAATTTGACGATCTGCATATCCTTTTTGTTTCGCCTCAAACATCAATTCTTTCGGCAAATTTTCCAGGTGGTATTTTTCAATTTTCTGTTCCAATTTGATCAGGTCTTCAATCTGCTTAAGGAACCAGAAGTCAATTTTTGTTTTTTCAATAATCGTTTTGAACGGAATTCCCAGTTTAATCGCATCATAAATATGGAACAACCGATTCCATGACGGACGCTCCAAACTATGAAGAATCTCCGATTGATTGGTCAGTTCTTTTCCGTCAGCACCCAATCCGTTGCGATTGATTTCCAACGACTGACATGCTTTTTGCAATGCTTCCTGGAACGAACGTCCGATTCCCATCACTTCTCCGACAGATTTCATCTGCAGTCCCAATTCACGGTTTGCTCCCGGAAATTTATTAAAGTTCCAGCGCGGAATTTTTACGATTACATAATCCAACGTCGGTTCAAACAACGCTGAAGTTGTTTTCGTAATCTGGTTTTGCAATTCATCCAGGTGGTAACCGATCGCCAGTTTGGAAGCGATCTTTGCAATCGGGTATCCTGTCGCTTTTGAAGCCAGTGCTGAAGAGCGCGATACACGCGGGTTAATTTCAATGGCAATGATTTCTTCCTGATCGTCCGGTGAAACGGCAAACTGCACATTACATCCCCCGGCAAAGTTACCGATGGAACGCATCATTTTAATGGCCATATCACGCATCTTCTGGAATGTCGTATCCGACAAAGTCATTGCCGGTGCAACCGTGATCGAATCCCCTGTATGGATTCCCATCGGGTCAAAATTCTCAATGGAGCAAATGATGACTACGTTGTCATTTGAATCGCGTAGTAATTCCAACTCAAACTCTTTCCATCCAAGCAATGCTTTATCGATCATTACCTCATGGATCGGAGACAATTGTAATCCTCGTTCCAGCAAGTTATCAAAATCCTGCGGATCGTGTACAATCGAAGCTCCTGCCCCACCAAGTGTATACGATGCGCGGATACACAACGGGAAACCAAATTCCTGTGCGATCTTTTTTCCTTCCAGAAAAGAAGTCGCCGTTGCCTGAGGAGCCATCGGAATGCCAATTTTGTTCATCAGTAACCGGAACTCTTCCCGGTTTTCAGTAATTTCAATCGCTTTGATATCCACACCGATGATTTCCACACCATGTTCTTCCCAAATCCCCATCTCATCACATTTGATGGCCAGATTCAATGCTGTTTGCCCTCCCATAGTCGGAAGAACCGCATCAATTTTATGGTTTTGAAGAATTTCGACGATGCTTTCCGGTTCTAATGGTTTCAGATAAACATTGTCAGCCACCACTTTATCCGTCATGATTGTTGCCGGATTGGAATTGATTAAGGTAACTTCTATACCTTCTTCTCTTAATGATCGTGATGCCTGGGAACCTGAATAGTCAAACTCACAAGCCTGACCGATAACGATGGGTCCACTACCTATAATTAAAATGGACTTAATGGAATTATTTTTGGGCATTTGCTGCTCTTTTGGGTTTCAATTTTGAATACAACTATTTCATCAAATTGAGCGCAAATGTAATTAAAAATCGGGAAGCAGAAAAGCATTTTTCAGGTTGTTTTTAACAATTTCACGAGATTGTTTATAAACCGGATAACTTCTGTGATTTATTTATTTTGACGGATTACCAAAAAACAAGTATTAAAAAATTGGAAACAATTTCTTAACAGTAATTTAATCTATTTTTTAAACACCCAGGTAAATATTTGTTAATTTTTCAACTAAATGTACTTTTTATTTGGAGGGATCAAAAAAATGACATTATATTTGCAATAGGTTTAGTTGTAAAAGGTAGGTTAGGTTAGGTTTGAAAGGGAGAAGACGTAAGTTTTGTCCCTTTCGCTTTTTATACCCCCCCCTGTTAACATTAAAAAAATCAAGCAGTTCCAAACCCGCACCCCCTGTTTCTCACAAAATAAGAGAGTCCTGAATCAGTCTGACTTTCAAAATACGCAGTCAATCCACCAACCCGGTGTTGTTTAACCTGATTTTCACAACCAGCCACAAGCACATTTACATCTGACTGATTTTCACATGTAACAAAAAATATGTTCCGGGAATTGGCAAACGCCATGCCACCAAAGGCAATTAACAGCAGTAGTACTTGTCTCATTTGTTTTTTTTATTAAGTAGAATCCAAACGAAAGATACTAAAAATTTCTAAACCACCAAACTTTTAATTCACATTAATTGGTGAATAAATGATCTTTCCTCCGTGTGCGAATCCAATATTTGTTTGCTAACTTTGTTAATCGCAGATAATTTCACTTCAAAAATGGCAGAAAATCAATATACAGAAGACAACATCCGGTCGCTCGACTGGAAAGAACACATTCGCCTTCGTCCGGGGATGTATATCGGTAAATTAGGCGACGGAAGTTCGGCTGACGACGGTATTTACATCCTTGTAAAAGAGGTAATGGACAACTGTATAGATGAATTTGTAATGGGGAACGGGAAACGGATTGAGATAAAAATCAAGGACGGAAAAGTTTCTGTCCGCGATTACGGACGTGGAATTCCGCTCGGGAAAGTCGTGGATGTTGTCTCCAAAATGAATACCGGAGGTAAATACGACTCAAAGGCATTTAAAAAATCAGTCGGGCTGAACGGAGTCGGTACCAAAGCTGTCAATGCTTTGTCCAGCTATTTTATGGTCTATTCTGTTCGTGACGGTCAAAAGAAAAAAGCGGAATTTGAACGCGGAAATCTGACTGCAGAACACGAACTGGAGGCAACAACCGAACAAAACGGAACGTATGTTGAATTTATTCCGGATGAAACCATCTTCAAAAAGTTCAATTTCAAAACGGCCTATCTAACCAAAATGATGTGGAACTACTGTTACCTCAACCGGGATTTAGTAATTCACTTCAATGGTGAGCGCCTGCAATCCAAGTACGGCTTGAAAGACCTCCTGGAAGACAACATGGACGGTGATCCACTCTACCCGATTATTCACCTGGAAGGAGAAGACATTGAAGTCGCATTTACACATGGTCGCACATACGGAGAAGACTATTATTCATTCGTTAACGGGCAACACACCACACAAGGAGGAACACACCAGGGAGCTTTCCGGGAATCAGTAGCAAAGGTTATTCGCGACTTCTACGGAAAAAACTACGAAGCATCTGACATCCGTCAATCTATTGTAGCATCCATCGCTGTCAAAGTCATCGAACCGGTATTCGAATCACAAACAAAAACAAAACTGGGCTCTCAGGAAATTGAACCGGAGGGAAAGTCCATGCGGGCATTTGTCAACGATTTCCTGAAAGAAAAACTGGATAATTTCCTGCACAGAAATCCGGAAATTGCAGAATCACTGGAACGAAAAATCAAGCAATCGGAACGTGAGCGAAAAGAATTGTCCGGCATTCGAAAAATAGCCCGAGACAGAGCTAAAAAAGCGTCATTACACAACAAAAAACTCCGCGATTGCCGGGTGCATTTTACCGATACGAAAAATGACCGTCACGAAGAAACAACCCTATTCATCACCGAGGGAGATTCGGCGAGCGGATCCATCACAAAATCACGCGATGTCAACACACAAGCAGTCTTTTCTCTTCGCGGAAAACCATTGAACAGCTACGGACTAACCAAAAAGATTGTGTACGAAAACGAAGAATTCAACCTGCTTCAGGCTGCGTTGGATATTGAAGAAGAAATGGAAAACCTGCGTTTCAATAAAATTGTCATTGCGACCGATGCCGACGTTGACGGGATGCACATCCGCATGTTGTTGCTCACATTCTTTCTTCAATTTTTTCCAGACCTGGTAAAACGCAACCATGTTTACGTCCTACAAACACCACTTTTCCGTGTGCGAAATAAAAAAGAAACTGTGTACTGCTACACAGAAGAAGAGCGACTGGACGCCATTTCAAGATTGGGAAAAAACCCGGAAATCACCCGATTCAAGGGATTGGGAGAAATCTCACCGGACGAGTTCAAAAACTTCATCGGGGAAGACATGCGTCTGGAACCGGTGATCTTGTCAAAAGAAGCAACAATTGATACGATTTTGTCTTACTACATGGGTAAAAACACACAGGAACGCCAAGATTTTATCATTGGAAATTTGCGTTCGGATGCAGCAATTGATGGTGTAAAAGAAGAGGAAGAAGCGGTGGCTTGAAGAGACGAAGAAGCACGAAAATTCAACCATTTGATTTAATCTTTAACAAAGTACAAAGGCTTCAACATCCATTGCTCTTCTGACGTCAACGGGCTATTTGTATCAATAAATAACTTACTGATACAACCTACAAGCCCTTTTCTGGCATTGTCAGCAGAAACAACCAACCCCGGAGACATTAACAAATTGTTTCGACAAAACAATGCTGTTCAGTTGCACGCAATAAAACATCAAAGATACCGCAAACAAACCCTCCACTTACCAACACTCACTTTGTGAATAAATCCCTTTACAGACAACCCTTTAATCCAAATCATCTTGCTAAATTTGTTAATTGCGTAAAATTTCAGGCAACATGGCAGAAAACGAGGAAGAAAACGACCAGCAATTTGACGAAAACAACGAGCAGAACGAACAAAATGAATCGGCTTCAACTGATTTCAGCGGTGTTCATTCGCGCAATACGGATGAGCCGGAAGATAGTTCCATCATACCGGTCAGCGGATTGTATGAAAACTGGTTCCTGGACTATGCTTCTTATGTAATTCTTGAACGTGCCGTTCCTTCGGTGCACGACGGATTCAAGCCTGTACAGCGTCGTATTCTCCACTCCATGAAAGAAATGGATGACGGTCGTTACAACAAGGTGGCGAACATCATCGGAAATACCATGAAATACCACCCGCACGGGGATGCATCCATAGGAGACGCATTGGTGCAGTTGGGACAAAAAGACTTGCTGATTGATTGTCAGGGAAACTGGGGGAATACACTTACCGGTGACGGTGCCGCCGCTCCGCGATACATCGAAGCCCGACTGACAAAATTTGCCAACCATGTTGTTTTCAACCCGAAAACGACCAACTGGCTAAAGAGTTATGACGGAAGAAATAACGAACCGGAACAATTGCCGGTAAAATTCCCGCTGCTGTTAGCACAGGGAGCAGAAGGAATTGCCGTAGGGATGGCCTGTAAGATTTTACCACACAATTTCATTGAGCTGATTGATCAATCCATTAACCACCTGCGTGGAAAACGTGTAGAAATTTACCCGGACTTCCCCAACGGTGGAATGGCAGATTTTTCCAATTACAACGATGGATTGAGAGGCGGAAAAGTACGTTTGCGTGCTAAAATCAAAAAAGAAGACTCTAAAACACTGATCATCAATGAAATTCCGGTGGGAACAACCACGTCATTGATCGATTCTATTCTGAAAGCCAACGACAAAGGGAAAATCAAGATCAAAAAAATTGAAGACAACACTGCTGCATTAGCGGAAATCATTATTCACCTTGCTCCCGGTGTTTCTCCGGATAAAACAATCGATGCGCTCTACGCATTTACCGATTGTGAGCTTTCAATTTCACCCAATGCATCTGTTATTGACGGTGACCGACCACGTTTTATCGGTGTCAGTGAGATTTTAAAAATCAACACCAATAACACTGTTGATTTACTACGTCGTGAACTGGAAATCCGCATGGATGAATTGCAACGTCAATGGCATTTCTCTACGTTGGAAAAAATCTTCATCAACGAAGAAATGTACATCGACTTTAAGCATTATTCCGACAGAGAATCACTGTATGAATATTTGTACAAACGTTTTGAACCGTTCAAAAAGCAACTGATTCGCGAGATTGTAGATGAAGATCTGCAAAAACTGACTCAGATTCCGATGATTCGGATTACGCGCTTTGATGCTTCGAAGGCAGACGAACTGATTGCAAAAATCGAGGCGGAAATGGAGGAAATCAAACGCAATCTCGAAAACCTGATCGAATATGCCATCGAATATTACAAAGATCTGAAAAAACGATTCGGAGAAGGAAGGGAACGCAAAACGGAAATCAAGACATTCGATTCAATTAACGCAACAAAAGTGATCATTGCCAATAAAAAACTCTACGTCGACTACGACGAAGGATTTATTGGACACGGATTGAAAAAAGCAGAATACATTGCCGATTGTTCTGAAATTGACGACGTGATCATTTTCTTTGCAACTGGAAAAATGATGGTGACCAAAGTCAGCGATAAGAAATTTGTCGGGAAGGGAATCGTGTATGCCAATGTCTGGAAAAAGGGGGACAAACGCACCATTTATCACATGATGTACCAGGACGGAGTTGGCGGACCAACGATGATGAAGCGGTTCACGGTAGACTCCATTACCCGGGATACGGAATACGATTTGACACGCGGAACAAAAGGGTCAAAATTGTTGTATTTCTCTGTACATCCGAATGGCGAACGGGAAATCGTAACGGTGATGCTGCGTCCGCGTCCGCATATCAAACGCCTGCGTTTCGATATTGATTTCGGTGCTTTGCTGATCAAAGGGCGAAGTGCTGCAGGAAACCGTGTAACAAAGGAAATTGTTCAGAAAATTGTTCAGAAAGAAGTGGGCGGGTCAACACTCGCTGCACGGAAAATCTGGTACGATGAAATTGTCGGACGTCTGAATGACGATGGAAGAGGAAAATTCCTGGGGCAATTTAAAGGAAATGACAAAATACTTACCCTGTACAAATCAGGTGAATACCGTTTGTCCGGGTTTGACCTGGCAACGCACTTTGATGAAGATATGATTCACATTGAAAAGTGGCACCCGGATCGTCCGATCTCCGCCGTTTATTACGACGCAGAAAAAGACTTACATTTTGTAAAACGCTTCCTGTGTGAGGTGACAATGGACAAGAAAGTATTGTTCATCAGTGAATCAGAAGGCTCTCACTTAGATCTGGCTTCAACGGCATACCGACCGAAAGCACGGATTGTCTACAACAAGCTGCTGAAAGCGACCAAAAATTTGGCGGATACCATCATTGATATTGCGGACTTTATTGATATCAAAGGAATGAAAGCTCAGGGAAATCAACTGACCAAACTAAAGATCAAGGAAGTACTTCCTGAAATTCCGGAAGGAGGTGAAGAGCCATGGCCGGAAGAACAGGCCGTTGAACCGGTAATCGATGCGGAATCTGATACTACGGTAGATACCGACGAAGGGGAATCTCCGACAATGGAATGGGACATGACAAATGACGATGATCAACCGAAGTTGTTTTGATGAATGAATCCTGACGCGATTAGAATCAGTTCCCGCCCGTTTTTCTTCGGATTGTTTGCCTTTAAGAACGAGTTGTTTTTCGACAAGGAATTTTTGTATGTTCAGCGAAAAAAAGAAGTCAAGCAATTCCCATTGGCGTCGATTATATCCGTACAGCGAACGTACAACAAGGTCAATCACCGTGAAGTCTGGGAATTAACCCTGATTCACGAACGCAGGAAACAATCCTATCGTTTTCTGACCAACATTACACTTTCGAACCCTAACTTTTCGATCTTTCTTCAGCACATGAAAAAGGAATATCCTACTTGCAGGTTATCGAAACTGACGGTCTGGACCATGTAGAACATTCTGCACTGGTGTCGCGTCTTCCCGGCAGTGTCTTCCTTTAATTTTCCGAACTTTCGGGATCAGTCACCCCGACAATATTGCTATTGTACCTATTCATTGGGGCAGTTTTCGATGATGGTCATTTAATCGAAAATACGGATGAAACAGAAATAACAACAGTAGAATAGGTAGGTGTTTCTGCCCAAGCAACAGACGACCATTTCACTTGTTTTTCACCTATCTTGCCAGCAATAAACGACAGAAAATGAAGCAACAAATGAAAAAATTGGTGGATATTCCGAATCCATGCACCGAAGACTGGGAGCAAATGAAAATTAGTGTCCGTTCCCGTTTTTGTGACAGTTGTCAGAAACATGTGAAGGATTTTACTCAGATGGACCGCCGGGAAATCCTTGAATACTTGCTCTTAAACCGGAATCAGCAAGTATGCGGTCGAATTAATCCAGCACAAATGGACTTTTCGTACTCCGACATACTGGTCACCATTCGTTCCTTGTCGCACCACCATAGAAACACCGATTTATCATTTTATATTCTAACCATTGGTGCCTTGCTACTGACAGGATGCAATGATTCACCTCCAACGACAAAAAATGATGGCATCACCTTAGAATTCGCACCACAAGATTCGGTCGATGTCGATACAACCCGCCGAGAATGCACCACTTCTTCAAACGATAAATCCATACAAACAACCTGTGAAGCCTCTGATGTGAGTCCGACAATGGGAGCCCCTGTCATTTCTCCTCCGTCCTCTACAGAGCAACTACTTGGAGATATCGTATACATTGAACCGTCGCCCGCAGAAGAAAAAGTCTGTCAATTCTCTGAAGTAATGCCTCAATTTAAAGGTGGGGTTGACAGTTTAATGCAATATATCCGGCAACATTTAGTGTATCCTGAACGGGAACGAAAAAAGAAAATAGAAGGAACTGTTTATGTAAAATTCATCATCGACAAGGAAGGAAAAATTAAACAGCCACAAATCATACGATCCGTCCCCAAAAGTAAAAACTTCGACCATGAAGTCATCCGTGTTATTCGTTCCATGCCTGACTGGATTCCCGGGAAACAGAATGGACATCCGGTTGACACGGAATTCAATCTTCCCATTCAATTCAAACTCTGAAAAACAAGGAAAATTTTGAGTAATTTGATTTCTTTCTCTCCGTTCAACGGTTCTAATTTTGTACATTTACCGGTATGAGTTATATACAGGACAATACATTTAAAGGACTGGATTTTACCCGATCTGTCCCCCATTCTGAATTTGATAATTGCACCTTTATTGCCTGTAATTTTGAACAAAGTGATTTATCTCAGGTTCGATTCAATGACTGCACATTCGAAGAATGTAACCTCAGTCTTGCCAAACTGACGCAAACGGCATTCAGGAATGTACATTTTAAGGATTGCAAAATGCTCGGACTCCGGTTTGACGCCTGCAATCCGTTCGGAATTGAATTTTCATTTGAAAATTGTCAACTCAGACATTCTTCCTATTTCGAGTTAAAAATCCGAAAGACAAATTTTGTCTCCTGCCAGTTAGAAGAGGTTGATTTTTCGAACAGCGATTTGTCTGAATCCGTTTTTAACAACTGTGACCTGAGAGGAGCTGTTTTCGATCAGACAACCCTGGTAAAAGCAGATTTCAGATCTGCGGTTAATTATGTAATCAACCCGGAGCAAAACAAAATCAAAAAAGCCCGGTTTTCACTCCCCGCTATTACCGGTCTTCTCAACAAATATGACATCCTCATTGAACAATAAACAGCGATTCCGCAGAATTAGTCGTTCCCCTAAATTGCTTTTTCTCATCGATGCGATCGGCGCGTTACTGACAGCTGTCTGCATGCTATTCATACTCAAGCCTTTTCAATTTCACATCGGAATACCTGCTCATGTTCTGAACATTCTCGCTGTCATTGCAGGAGGATTGAGTTTGTATTCTTTCTGTTGTTTTTTCTTTTTAACATCCGGGCGAAATCTTTTTCTCGTAATCATCGGCACAGCAAATATTCTTTACTGTATTTTTACCGGACTTTTACTGATTCTTCATTTTGAAACAATTTCTATTATCGGTCTCAGTTACTTTTTAATTGAAATAGGAGTAATAATCAGTTTAGCCATTAATGAATTTAAAACTGCCATACACTATGACACAACCAACGAACATGAAAGCGGTGATTTGCACCACCTACGGCGCACCTGAAGTTCTACAACTAACCACCCTCAAAAAACCGGTACCAAAGGACAATGAAGTATTGGTAAAAATTCATGCAACAGCTGTCAATTCAGGAGATGTCAGGGTTCGGGGACTGGCTGTGGATGGTTTTATGAAAATCATTATGCGATTCGTTCTGGGGTTTAAAGGTCCCCGCAAACCGGTATTGGGAACAATCTATTCCGGTGTGGTAGAAGCGGTCGGGAAACAGGTACGTCAGTTCCAACCCGGAGATGAAGTATTCGGAAGCCGTGGCTTCAAATTCGGTACATACGCGGAATATATTACCGTAGCGGAAGACAGCCCGATTGATCACAAACCTTCCAACGCTACATTTGAAGAAGCTGCCGCCATTTTATTTGGCGGAATGACATCTGCATTCTTTCTTCACAAAGCAGGAATTAAAGCCGGCCAACGCGTATTAATCTACGGTGCCACGGGATCTGTCGGAGCAGCCGGTGTGGAAATCGCCCGCTCGCACGGTGCGGTAGTTACTGCTGTTTGTAGTGAACAAGGTGTGGAATTAGCCCGGCAACTCGGAAGTGATGCAATTGTGGTATACACCAGTGAAGCCTACAAGCAATTAAACGATCCATTCGATATGGTGTACGATGCTGTCGGGAAAACGACAAAAAAAACGTTTGCCGCACTGTTAAAGCCAAACGGAATTTACCTGACGGTAGGGGGATTATCAATGGCGAAAGAACGGAAAAAGGAGATCACGTTTCTAAAACAATTGTTTGAAGCAGGAAAATTACATGCCCACATCGATAAAAGTTACCTCTTAACGGAAATCGTTGAAGCACACCGTTATGTGGACACAGGCCGTAAAAAAGGAAACGTAGTGGTAAAAATCATCGCAGATAATGCGTAACTTGGTCGCGTTCTCAACAATCGAATTATGAACCGTTTTTTTCTTTTTCTTCTCCTGTATTTCTTTGTTTTTCAGACTAACGCACAGGAAAGCAGCACACAGCCATTGCAAATCGGCGAAATCAAAACCGTGTATTCTTCTGTTTTGAACGAAGAACGGAGATTAAATGTCTATCTACCCGATTCATTTGACCGGACAAAAAGTTATCCCGTTATCTATTTGCTGGACGGTTCTTACCACGAAGATTTTTTGCACATCGCCGGTTTGGTACAGTTTTACCACATGACATTCCAGATGCCGGAAGTGATTCTTATCGGCATTGAGAACATAGACCGAAAGCGCGATTTTACTCATCCCACAACCGTTGAGGAATTAAAACAGGCATATCCCACGACCGGTCATTCCGATCCATTCATTCAATTTGTAGAGACGGAATTAAAACCATATGTTGAGCAACAGTATAAAACAAACGGAACCAATTACCTCATCGGGCAGTCACTTGGCGGTTTGCTGGCAACTGAAATTTTACTGAAAAAACCGGAATTGTTTTCACACTACCTGATCATCAGTCCAAGCTTATGGTGGGATGATCAGTCCCTGATTAACCAGGCCGATGGATTGATTCGTCAGCAAACACAACACGATCGTTTTGTGTACATTGCTGTTGGCGGGAAAGAGCATCCAATTATGCAAAAAGATGCTGCCAAGCTGGCAAAAATTCTATCGAACTATCAGAAAATCACTTTCAATAAAATGAAGTCGGAAGATCATGCCTCTATTTTACACAATAGTATCTACCAGGCGTTTCATCAGCTGTTTTCAGGCAGCAAAACTCATTAAGAGGTTCGTGGCGGAAAAAAGAAATGCAAGGGTTTTTGTTTGAAATGCTTCCAGATAGAGCCGGCAACCAATCGCAATTCAATGAACGGGATGCTCCGTGACCGAAACGCAAGTATCAGTGAAAGTGCAAAACTGACAAGGAAGTTAACCAACCCGATCACACCGATCCCGATGATTCCCCAGACGATCATGTCCGTCGACAGCTGAAAGTCGGCACCGTACAATCCAAGTGCCAGGTTTCCGCTCGCAAACGTAATGTGGCGAATGTCCAGATTCAACCCTATAAAAATACCGATCGAAGCCGTACTTCCCATAAACACACCAAACCAGAAATTGGAAATGATACCCGCCCATTTTTTCTCATAAAATTTGGAAAACCGTTTGGTGCGCTCTTTTCCGAATGTTTTCTTTAAAATGGGATGTTCCTGGATACGATAATAAACAGAGTTGTGTTTGTCCCTGTTAGCAATACTTCCTGCTATAATCCCCGATATAAACAAGAAAAAACCGGCAATCGCAGCATGAAAAATTGCAGGTGACCCCATCGGATTGAGGTCATTCACAAGTGTAAACCACTTTTTTTCTGCGATGTTGTAATGAAACACACTGTCAATTCCCCAAATCAACAGCAGTGCTATGGGAAAAGCAAACATTACATTTCCGAAAAACGCAATGAACTGAGACCGAAAGACACGGGCAAAAAACACAGCAAAGTTGCGGTATTTATCCGGATCGTCTTTTCCATTGATTTTCTTTCCGTTTTCCAGTGCACTGACCAGTGCTGAAGCCGTCATAGCTGGTTGTTTGGTTGCAAGCGTACATCCGAAAAGATAAATGGCGATGAATCCGATCGAGTAATTCATGCTGTAAAGCAATGCGTGCCCGAAATCACTTGTTTCAATTTTACCCAGCAACACCTTGAATACACATAGAAAGGCCACAATTAATCCCCCTCCTGCAGCCGTTCGCAGCATTTTGAAATACTCTTTTCGCGTCCTGGTTATGTAATGTTCACCTGTCTGCGCCGTATGCTGTGTAATTTCATAAGAAAGTAACTGTGTACTCTCGTTAATCAACTTTCGAACGTTGTTTTTATGGCAATTGTACCGGATCAGCAACAATCCCAGGTCAATTGTTTTTCGGTCGGCATCATGCTCTGAATCCAATGCAAAAAAAGGTAGTAGTTGTTTGATCCTGTCTAACTGCTGGCGGATTCTCAACAACGATTGGTTTACCTTTAATGAAATACCATATTTATGTGAATTGTTGAATGCCGTATCCACGTATTTTTCACACTGTTTGTGCAGCAGTAAAATTTGCTTATAAGCAAGGTCATTCGATGATACATACCGCTCAGGGGAAGCCATCAACCGTTCATTCAAATCAGCAATTTCCCGTTGAATCGCAATAAAAGGGCTGTCGAAATTCTGCAATTCGGGTACCATTTTATTGACATCTGTTTCCATCGCTTTCCCGGAAATCCGGTTGACCAGCACTTCAACTCCATACATGATTTCCGCCAGTGCGAAATTGTCTTTGCTTCCATGGTAAACAGATCGAAATGCACACAAAGCATATAATTGATCAATCTGTTGCTTGGGAATCGTACCCAGCCAGATTGGATCGGAGCTGGAATAAAAGACCTGGTTGAGGACAAACTGCAGGGTGTCTTCAGAAGGTTGTACCGGTAAAATCTTTTCAATAATCCGTTTTCTCACTTCGTACAAAAAATCTGTATCCTTGAGAATGCCTGTATCTGAAATAATCCGGTCAAGTTCTTTGTGCTTGAGCAGGTTGGAAATATACGTCGCAAAAAAATCTTTACACGCTTCCTTTTCAATAAGTAAATCGAGTAACGGAGATAAGTCAACGTTCTCAAACTGCTTCATATCAGCCGGGCGGAATACATCCACAACGTCTACCAGCAATTCAATTCCCGTATATGTTACTGAATCTGAAGAAAACGATGTATATTTTTGGAACAATTCTTCTAAAATCGCTCGTTTGTTCTGTTCTTTTGGTTTCTTTTTGAATACGTTTCCGAGTTTCATTCTGTCCGTTCTTTTTCTGTAAAGGCAGTTTTACCTGCAACCATTGCATAAAACAGTACTAAATTAAGTATTTTACCCTTCAATTGATACAATTGTTATTTTTTAATATCTTTAGGTGTCGTATCTATAAAACAGCACGTCATGCAGCAACTAAATCATTTTTTCGCACTTCTTATTGTTCCGGCAGTATTAATCTTTTCCTCCTGCGGAGAGAAATCTGTGAGTCATCATCCATTGGATCACATTGATCCGAATGACATTGTTGTGAAAACCTATACGGATTCCAAAGGAAAGCAACTGGAACTTGCGTTCAACAACACCAAAGAAAGTGTTGCATTTATATATGAGGGAAAATCTATTGAACTGTTTGGTCAACATCCGGCGTCCGGAATCTGGTACAAAGACGATACGTTTGAACTACGTGGAAAGGGAGAGGAAATTGAGTTGAAAAAAGACGGGGAAACGGTGTTCTCGACCGGTGATGAAGTGGTTGAAAGTACTGCAACAAGCAAAGAAGGAACTGAATTGTCAATGGTTTTTAACAACTCCCGAGGAACCGCATCTTTAACACTAAACGGAGAAGTGATTGAACTGACGGCTGAACGTGCAGCATCCGGAATCTGGTACACCAATGATACGTATGAACTGCGTGGCAAAGGGGAGCAAATCGAACTTAAGAAAAACGGAAAAATTGTGTTTACCACCAAGTAATAATTGTGGTAAAAAAATACCTTTGCATCCATTTTAAACGGAAAACAAGTTTTTAACCGATGAAAGCGACGTACACGATTTTACTGTTAATCATGTCCAACATCTTTATGACATTTGCATGGTATGGACACTTGAAATTCAAGGAATATAACTGGTTTTCCAATTGGAGCCTGTTCAAAGTTATCCTTTTCAGCTGGCTGATTGCTTTCTTTGAATACATGGTAATGGTACCTGCCAATAAAATTGGTTTTGAAGGAAATGGCGGCCCGTTTTCTCTTTGGCAATTGAAGGTCATCCAGGAAGTCGTCACCCTGGTTGTTTTTACCGGTTTCACATTATTGATGTTTAAAGGGGAAGTCCTACGTACCAATCACGTGATCGGTTTTGTATTCCTGGTACTGGCCGTTTACTTTATTTTCAAGAAGTAAGCAGATCCCGGAAAGCACAAATAGTTTATTGAAAACATCATTCAACCAGCAATTTTAATGTTTCAACGATTCTACCCCGGACCATTATTTGAACAAAATAAATTCCATGGGATAACTCCGCGGTAGAAAATTTCAGTTGTTTTACACCATTCTCAACAGCCGAACAGGAGATCACTTCACCGGTTACGTGTGTCAGTGCAATTGTAACGCCATCACTGAATGGATGCAACACTAAGTTGTACTGATCATGTGCCGGGTTCGGAAACAAGCGACTCCCCGCCCATTCATTTTCAATAGTTGACACGCCGACAGATAATGGGTTTACAATCCTGTAAATGGCATTTTTTGATTCGGGATCTCTGTCAAACCCGATAAAATACACACTTCCGTCAGGTGCTACGGCTACATCTCTGATCCGTCCGTATCCTTGAGAAAATACTCTTAAAGAACCGGTAACAGCATCACCGGCAGTATTCAGCGTATGCACATCGATTGCACGGCTGGCCAACGTTCCTACCAGTAAACTGTTGGAGAACTCCGGAATAGCTGTATGATTATAAAAATCCAGTCCGGAAGGTGGTGACATCGTGAGAAGAAGTAAAGGTGATTCATAACTATACGTAGCCGAACTACAGCTATCGGGAACAAAGTCGGAACACGCATCTCCGTCATAAGCAGGCCAACCGTAATGTCGACCGGGTCGGATCAGATTGATTTCATCCACTCCGAATTGCCCGTGTTCCGAATTGTAAACGTTACCATTCGGAATCTGAACCAATCCCTGCGGGTTTCTATGTCCGGAAGAATATTCGTAGGTTGTCGGGTCGGGATTGTCAGCAGGAATGGAGCCATCTAAATTCAGGCGCAACGTTCTGCCTCTTAACGGGTCTCCGCCAAACCAGTAGTCAGCTGTTGTGAGCATCAATTTATTATCAGCTGTGATCACCATCCGACCTCCGGCATGCTCACCGACATGGGAATACGAAAAAATAAGCAACGGATTGATGAGTTGTCCACCGGAAAATTCATACCTATACACATCTACCCAATCGTTTGATGCATAGTAAGCAGCAGTATCGAATGCGATGAATACATAAGGTGTTCCATTCAGCAAATCCGGGTGAGTTACAATCCCCAAGCCATTGTCACCCGGCCTGAACAGCACTGTATCCACCAGTAAAGTGGCAGGATCATATCGTTTGATGTATTCCAAATCGGTAAACCACAATTTATTGTCCGGTCCCCAATGAATATCCCAGGCGCCATCCACAAGGGATGCATCAACTGCTGTTTCAACATGTACTTCAGTTGAATCCAGTGTCCACACATCCTGTGTAATACCTGTTGTGGAAAAATAGAACGAAGAAAAGAATAACAACAGAAAATTGCGCATAATCCGGATCAATTTAGCGTGCGTAGTAATTACAAGACGTAGTAGTTAGACGTGAGTTGCCTCAAAAAGAAGCATTTGCTTTCAATTACCTCCGGATCAAGGGACGAATCAAGTGCTCCAGTCCGTTGACTTTTATTTCATAAATCAGTTGGAGCTGCTCACCCAGTTTTCCTTTTGGAAATCCGTTGTTTCTATACCAGACAACATAGTATTCGGGTAAATCCACCAGGTAACGTCCCTGGTATTTTCCAAACGGCATCTTCATATTTGCCAGCTCAACTAATTGCTGTTGGTGTGTTTTTTCCGACATTGATACAGATGAATCTTCCGGGGGATTGCAAGTTGCCGTCCCCCGGAAGATTTAGTTTATTTTACTGGTGTTTGTTGCAATACTTCCAGAAAGAATCCCCAGAATTTCTGAACAGATGAAATCTGTACTTTTTCATCCGGAGAGTGTGCTGCCCGGATATTGGGTCCGAAGGAAATCATGTCCACTCCCGGAAGATGTTTCCCCAGGATTCCACACTCCAATCCTGCGTGACACGCCTTGATCTGCGGTTCTTCATTGAAACGTTTTACATACAACTGGTGCATCAGTGTTAAAATCTCTGAATTCGGGTTCGGCTGCCATCCCGGATAGTCACCTGTCTGAACAACGGCAACTCCTGCTGTTTCAAATGCAGTTCTGACGGCATTGGCAACGTCTGCTTTCGTCGACTCAACACTGCTTCGCTGCAATGATTGCGTGACAAAATTTCCATCAGCAACGATAACTCGCGCCAGACTTGAAGAAGTTTCTACCAATCCTTCAATATCCGGACTCATGCGGAATACACCATTTGGAACAGCATACAGCACATTAACAATTTTGATCATGTCCTCATGCGCAACGGCCTTCCCTCCCGCTCCTTTTTCTTCGACAGCAATTACCAACGCCTGTTCAATGGTCTTGTATTCGTGTTTCAGAATTTCCGAGATTTCAGAAATAGAAGTTTTTACGGCTTTCAAATCGTCTTTTGCGATGGCAATGACAACTGTAGATTCTCTCGGAATCGCGTTGCGGAGACTTCCCCCGTCGATTGAAATCAGTTGGAATTGGTGCAGGGACAGCAAATGATACAAAATTCTGTTCATCAGTTTATTCGCATTTCCTCTTCCTTTGTCAATGTCCATTCCGGAGTGTCCTCCCAGTAATCCCCGGATGGAAATCGTCAGGTGCACACTTCCGGCTTCAACCGTTTCTTCGGCATAGGTATATTTTGTATTGGTGTCAATTCCTCCCGCACATCCAATCGATAACTCATCATCGTCTTCCGTATCGAGATTCAATAAAATTTCTCCTTTAAAATTGGAACCATCCAGCTGCATTGCTCCTGTCATTCCTGTTTCTTCATCGATGGTAAACATGGCTTCAATAGCAGGATGCTGAATCGTATCAGACGCCAGAACAGCCATAATTGTCGCCACACCTATTCCGTTATCGGCACCTAAGGTTGTACCATTTGCACGTACCCAGTCACCTTCTACAATCATCTCAATGCCTTGTGTATCGAAATCAAAAACCGTATCCGCGTTTTTCTGGTGAACCATGTCCAGGTGCGATTGCAGAATCACAGTCTTCCGGTTTTCCATTCCCGGAGATGCCGGTTTCTTAATAATGACATTCTGAATGGCATCTGTTTTCGTTTCCAATCCGAGTGATTTACCAAAATCAATCATAAACTGAATGACGCGCTCTTCTTTTTTAGAGGGACGTGGAACTGCATTCAAGTCTGCAAAATGATTCCACATTTCTTTCGGTTCTAAGTTTCTTACTGACATTTTCTGTGTTTTTTACAAAAGTAATGAAAAGGATGGATTCGGGGCCTGAAACTTTCCCGGTGAAAAACGCATTTTTTAACTCTGATTACAAATGACTTACGGAAAAATCCTTTTTTGACTGTATTTTTTTAATTCCGAAAATGAAACCTTTTCAACAACCATCCGTTAATAAGGCAGGATCAATTATTAACGTCTACAGGTTAATGATATGAGGGACCCGGTTTCGGGTCCCTTTTTTATTCTTGTGAATACACATCGTCAATACAGTTACGATTGAGATCAGGCTTTTCTGTTGAACACTCCGGTGTATCGGGGAAAATGTCTGTGAACTTTATCTGATTCTTTGCACGTGTACGGTTAATATTTTTCTATCTTTGATTGATTGCTAAAACGAACAATTTATATGTTATCTGTTGAACATATTTCTAAATCCTTTTTCCGGAAACAGGCATTGGACGATGTTTCACTGGGAGCTGAAAAAGGAGAGATATTCGGTCTGCTCGGTCCCAACGGAGCCGGAAAGACAACGTTAATTCGCATCATTAACCGCATTGTAGAGCCCGACAATGGGGTTGTGAGAATCAATGGTGCCATCATGACCCGCAAACACCTGGAGCACATCGGTTATATGCCGGAAGAACGGGGATTGTACAAATCAATGACTGTGGAAGATCATGCTGTATTTCTGGGGAGATTGCGGGGATTGTCCAAGCAAGATGTTACTGCAAAGCTCAATTACTGGCTCGATAAATTTGAAATCGGTGACTGGAAAAAGAAGCGGATTGAAGAGCTTTCTAAGGGAATGGCACAAAAAGTTCAATTTATTTGCACTGTTTTACACGAACCTGAACTGTTGATTTTAGATGAACCATACAGCGGGTTTGATCCCATCAATACGGAATTGATAAAAAACGAACTCATCCACATGCGCAACCAGGGAAAAACAATCGTTCTGTCTACCCACAACATGAAAAGTGTAGAAGAAATTTGTGACCGGGTAGCACTGATTCATCATTCGAAAAAATTATTGGAAGGGCGCGTTGCCGACATTCAGGAAGAACGAAAAGAAGGACTGTACGCCATCCGGTTTCGCGGAAACATGATTGCCTTTGCCAATGCATTGTGGTCTGGTTTTGAAGTCGTAGATACCGAGAACCCTTCTGACAACCTGTTTATTGTACGTGTTAAAATGCGCGGAGAAAATACCTTCGATGACTTGTTAAAGGTATTGATCGGACAAGTAAAGATCGAAGCGGCATGGGAAGTCCTGCCCACTATGCAAGATATTTTCATTTCAATTGTTCAACCTAAATTAACGGAAGCCCTATGAGAAACAGTTGGATAATTGCCCTTCGTGAAGTGAAAGAACGGATCGGATCGAGGTCCTACGTTCTGTTTGCTATTTTCGGTCCGCTGATTATTCTGGGACTCGTGTACCTGTTATTTGTATTCGGCGGAAATGAAGCTGAAAAATGGAATATACTGGTAACAGACAAGGCAGGAATTCTCGATAACAAGTTAATGCCCCACCCGGACCCGAATGTGACCTATTCGTTTGCCAATGACTACATCGAACACACTGATTTTGCTAATGGGAAACGCTACCAGCAATACGATGCAATGGTGGAAATCAATGAAAAAGTACTGAGTAATAAATTGTCCTATGTTTTTTACCGGACCAAACCTTCCTTCAACTTGCAGGCAAAAGTACAGTACCAGGTGGAACGAAGGTTGGAAGAAGTCATGATTCAGCGGTTTACAGACCTCTCTGTTCAAACATTCCGGGAAATCAAACAACCGATTAAATTCTCGTTCAGAAATGTTTATGATCCTTATGATCAGACTTCAGATGTACGGACATGGGTGGGATTTTTCTTCGGAATGGTCATTCTGGCATTCATCGCTTTGTTTGGCATGACGATTTTACGAAGCGTAACCTCGGAGAAAAGCAACCGAATTGTGGAAGTGTTACTGGCATCTGTCAGACCGCAACAGTTGTTATTCGGTAAATTAACCGGTGTCGGGATTTCCGCATTCATCCAGTTTTTTATCTGGATCATATTCATCGGACTCGGTTTGTACCTGATGCGGGAGTGGATGTTTCCGAGTATCTACGACGCGTCTTCGATGAATATGGCTGAGCTTACAGACAACGGGCGCATTTTATCTGTTCAGGAAAAACTCTATGCAGGTAAAGAATTCAATACCATTGTGGATCTGGTCTATGAACGTGTGAATTTTGGCGTCATGCTCACCTTTTTTGTCTTGTTTTTCATTGGAGGTTACTTGTTTTACGGTTCTTTCTTCGCAGCAATTGGTTCCACAGCGGGAACAGAAAACGACGGACAGCAATTTATCCTTCCTGTCCTGTTGATTTTGGCACTGTCCGCCTATGCAGGTTATTATACTGTCGCCAATCCCGAAAGTGAATTGACAGGATGGCTGCACTACATTCCGTTTACCTCCCCTGTTGTTGTAATGGTCAAATTGACCTACGGCTATGCAGCAGGAGAAGCGTATCAAATTTGGCTATCACTTATTGTTTTGCTATTGTCAGCATTCTTTTGTTTGTCGGTTGCCTCCAGGCTTTACAAAAACGGGGTACTGCAATTCGGTCACCGTCTGAAACTCCAACACCTGTTCAAATGGCTAAGAAAGTAGCTGTCGTCGATCTGGGAACGAATACGTTCAATTTATTGATCGCCACTGTAGAAGCAGACACCTTCCAAACGCTATATCACGATAAAATAGGTGTCGCATTGGGAATGGGAGGAATCAATGAAAAACGACTGGCGGAAGCATCTATTGATCGTGCTTTGCAGGCACTCCGGGTGTACAAAGCGAAATGTGATGAATACGAAGTGGGAGAAATCCGTGCATTTGGCACATCTGCCATACGGGATGCTGTTAACGGAGATGAGTTTTGCGCGTTGGTATATCGTCAGACGGGAATTAGGGTGACGGTTATTTCCGGATTGGAAGAAGCGCAGTTGATTCACCGGGGAGTCAGATGCTCATACGATTATACCCGACCCGCTGTCATCATGGACATCGGAGGAGGAAGCACGGAATTTATCCTGGCAGACAAGGACGGAATTCAAAAAGCCGTGAGTCTGAACATCGGAGTTTCGAGGATCTATCAGCAATTGCAACTGAATGACCCCATCAGTAAAGAAGACATTCACACCATTGAAAATTGGCTGGAAGAGCATTCCCATGGGAAGCTGGATGGCATCCAATGCGATATCCTGATTGGTTCTTCCGGGACCTTTGAAACGCTGCACGAAGTCTATTTTCAGCAAAAGTTTCCCAATTCACACGCCTGTATTCCAATGACGGTTGACGAATTGAAAAATGTCCTTACACACATCATGCAATCCACACTGGAACAACGCAGACAGAATCAATACATTATCCCGATCCGGCAGATCATGATTCCCATTGCATCTGCCAAGATCAACTGGATTCTGAAAAAACTCGGTGTACAACAACTCTTGATCTCTCCTTATTCATTGAAAGAAGGAGCTTTATTTGCACCTCACAAACCATCCTGAAATGAAATTAATTGCTGCCGTATTTTTCCTGACAATCAGCACTTCCCTGTTTTCACAACCGGAACAGTCAACAGCGTTAAAAGATTATTTTAGTAAACTTCCCGATAACGTTCAATTAGCCGTAGCAGTCATTGAAAACGGTGTTCCTGCTTTTTACGGGTTCATCAAAGAAAGCGATAGTATTCGTCTGATTGAAAATAAAGATGCTTTATTTGAAATCGGTTCCATTACAAAAGTATTTACCGCTACCCTGCTTGCACATTGCATTGTGAACGAAAAAATAAAACCGCAGGCAACAGCCAATCAGTACTTCAGGTTTAAATTCAAAGAAAAACAACCCATTACATTAATCGAACTGTCAAATCACACATCCGGACTTCCCAGACTTCCAGCCAATTTTGTGACCACTGAATTCATTCACGACAATCCCTATAAAAATTACACCATTAGTGATTTTCAACAGTACCTGAAAGATGGGTTAAAATTGAACGCAAAACCCGGAACGGCCTATGATTATTCGAACACGGGAGCTGGATTATTGGGGACAATTATCGGTATTTCGCAAAAAGCCACTTACCGGGAATTAGTCCGGGAATTGATTTTCGATCGCTATGAAATGACGGCGACGTATACTTCTGGTAACAGCATTCAAAACCGGATGGTAAAAGGCATGCAGGAAGATGGAAGTGAGGCATCCAACTGGGACTGGGACGCGTTTGCAGGAACAGGATGCATTATTTCTTCTGTTACTGATCTCTCCAAATTTGCAATCGCTCAGTTTAATCCGGGCAACAAAGAATTAGCGTTGACGCATGTACCGACATTCACAATCAATGACCGGATGAAAATTGGTATGGGTTGGCATATCGTTCTATCCAAAACAGGTGCTGAATACCTGTGGCACAATGGCGGAACGGGAGGTTATTCCTCTTCAATGGCATTGGACGTACAACACAAAAACGGAATCATTTTGTTGTCCAACATCGCTCAGGGTGATGGGGGAATTGATCGGTTATGTTTTGGTTTGTTGGAAGAATTAAAATAGATGGCCAGGTCACTTTATTATTTGTAACAAAGAATTTGAGAAAGAATCTCTTTCATTTTTTGATTCCTGTGCCATTATCTGTTCTTCAAAACTTAAATTATTCTTAATTTTACGCGAAAATTAGTTGTAACCCTTATTTTTGGGCTGATTGAAATTTAAAACTCTATGAAAAAACAATTGTTGATTGCACTTGGATTATCATTTACTGTAGGAACAACAGTATTTGCACAACAAGATCCGGTATTGATGGAAGTGGACGGAAAAAAAATTACAAAATCCGAATTCCTTCAAATCTATCTGAAAAACAACAACAACCCGAAGTACGATAAGCAAACGTTGGATGAATACATCGAACTGTTCAAAAAGTTTCAATTAAAAGTTGCTGAAGCTGAAGCATTGGGGTATGATACCATTCCAAAGTTGAAACGCGAGTTGGAAGGATACCAGAAGCAATTGGCGCAACCGTACCTGACGGACAACGAAATGAACAAAACGTTGGTAGATCAGGCATACGAGCGCATGAAAACGGAAGTAAGAGCTTCACACATTCTGATCAAAGTAGATCCGTCCGCATCTCCGGAAGATACGCTGAAAGCATACAAACGTATCATGGCAATCCGCGATAAGGTGGTGAAAGGGGAAGATTTTGCAAAACTGGCAAAATCCAAAGATAGCGGTTCAGAAGATCCGTCTGCACAAACCAACGGAGGAGATTTGGGGTATTTCACAGCATTTCAAATGGTATACCCGTTCGAAAACGCAGCATACAACCTGAAAGTCGGAGAAGTTTCCATGCCTGTCAGAACACGATTTGGTTACCACATCCTGAAAGTAACCGATAAACGTCCTGCACGGGGTACGATGAAAGCCGCGCACCTGATGATCGCAGCAAACAAGCAAACAGATGACGCAGACGTGATTGAGAAAGCACGTGTTAAAGCCAATGAATTGTATACAAAGTTAGTAGCAGGAGAAAAATTTGAAGACCTTGTAAAAGCATACTCAGACGACCCTTCTTCCGCTTCCAACGGAGGTGTTTTACCGTTATTCGGAACAGGTGCAACAACACGCATGATTCCTGAATTTGAAGAAGCTGCTTTCTCGTTGAACAAAGACGGAGATTTCAGCAAACCAATTCAATCCGACTTCGGATTTCACATCATCAAACGGATTGAACTGACGCCATTGAAATCATTTGATGACCTGAAAAAAGAAATCGAAAGCCGTGTAAACCGGGATGAACGGGCAGGTCTGACACAAAACAGCTACATTGAAAAGTTGAAGAAAGAATACAAATTCACAGATCAATCTGCAGAGTCCATCAAGTGGTTTGAAAAAAACATGGATTCCAGTATTTACAAAGGAACATTTGACCCTGCAAAAGTACCTGCTTCTTCAAAATCACTGTTTACAGTCGACGGAAAAAACTATACACAAGCAGATTTTGTTAAATATATGAACGAAAACCCGCGTTTGACGAGAGGGAACGCACTGAATGAAGTAGCGAAAAAAGCATATCCTGAATGGGTCAACAATACGGTTGTTGAGTTGGAAAAGACAAAACTTCCTGTAAAATACCCGGAATATAAAGCGTTGATGAACGAATACCACGATGGAATTTTGTTGTATGAGATCATGAGTGACAAGGTATGGAATAAAGCCATGAAAGACACGGTGGGATTAAAAGAGTTTTACGACGCCAACAAAGGTAAATACACTTGGGAAAAACGATACGACGTTGTAGCTTATGAATCCGTATCTCCGGATGTTGCGAAAAAAGTCTTCAAACTCGCAAAGAAAAAAATCAGCTCCGACAGCATCTCAAAAATTATCAACGACAATACGGAATTGAATCTGCGTGTGAGGTCCGGTAAGTTTGAGGTATCCAAAACTCCATACCTGTTAAATCAGCCATTGAAAAAAGGTGTTAACAAACCATATGCGTTTGACGGAAAGAACTATGTAATTGTGCTCAATGAAGTGATTGAAGCGAAGAACAAGGAATTGTCAGAAGCAAAAGGATTAATCACCTCAGACTACCAGACATACCTGGAAAAAGAATGGTTGAAAGAACTGGAACAAAAACACAAAATAAAAATCAACGAAGAGGTATTGTACTCGCTTGGTAAATAAAAAAACATATCGATTATCTAAGGCTGGCGCTTTGGTCAGCCTTTTTTTTATAGTGGTGCTCTTCTCCTGTGGTTCCAATGGGAAAGAATGGGCGAGAGTGAATGATGTATCATTGACAGAAAATGACGCGCTCATTTTAATGGAACACCTGGGATACGATTCGGAAGCAAAAGAAGACCGAAAGAAATTTACAGAAGAGTGGATCGAGCGGCAGGTATTCATCCAGGAACTGGAAAAAGAAAATCCGGGAGAAGCAGCAATTATTCGTTCAAAAATGAATTGGTACCAGGGAGATTTATCCCGTTTTTACCTGGAAGAATCGCACATTCAAAAAGAACTGGAAACAGAAATTTCCGACAGTCTGATCCTGGATTACTACGACCATCACAAAGAAGATTTCGCTCTCAACGATTATATTGTCCGAGCGCTGTACATTAAAGTTCCGAAGGAAGCACCGGACCAGGATAAGCTGAAACAGTATTATTTGTTAAAAAAGGATAAAGACTATTCAAAAGTCGTCAGTTATGCTAAACTTTACGCTGATAATTTTTATTATGACGACAGCACATGGGTCTACTTCGATGAATTAACAAAAGATGCTCCAACGGAAAAACTGAACAAAGACAACCTTGTTCTCAACCGGACAAAAACATACTTTTCAGACGGTCAATACGTTTATTACCTGAACATCATTGATTTTAAACTCAAAGATGCAACACCCCCGGTCGATTTTTTGAAGCCGGTAATTGAACAATTATTAATGAGCCAGAAACTGAACGAACTGAAGGAAAAGAACAGCGCTTCGTTTGTACAAAAAATAAAACAAAAACATGAGATTACTAGTAAGTATTAGTTTGTTATTAACGTTTACTCAAGTTGGGTTTTCACAACTTTCCCGCATTCCATTGGACGGAATTGCTGCCCAGATCGGGGATAATATTATTCTCAACTCCGATATTGAGGCGCAGGTTGTTCAGGCAAAACAGGCCGGAATGGTTGTCACACAGGAGTTAAGATGCTCCGTTCTGGAAGGAATTATGTATCAAAACCTGTTGGTCAACCAGGCTTTGCTGGACAGTTTGGTGGTAACAGACCAACAAGTTGACTCCGAAATGGAAAACCGGATTCGTGTGATTGAGGAACAGATTGGCGGACGCGAGAAAATGGAAAAGTTTTATGGAAAAACCATTCTCCAGATCAAAGCGGAATTCCGGGAAATTATCCGGGAGCGGATGCTCGCACAGGAAATGGAGCGGCAAATCACGCAAGACCTGACAGTAACACCGCGGGAAGTAAAAGAATTTTTCGAAAGCCTTCCTGCCGATAGTATTCCATACATCAACATGCAGATGATGTTTCAGCAGATTGTGTTGTATCCCGAAATTACAAAAGCGGATAAGCAACGGGCACGTGACGAGCTTCAAAAGCTCCTGGATCAGGCACGTTCGGGAAAAAACTTTGCGACGCTGGCACGTTTGAACTCAAATGACCCGGGAAGTGCCAACAAGGGAGGTGAAATCAGTGCACGACGTGGAATGATGGTCGCTCCGTTCGAAGCAGCTGTATTTAGTTTGAAGGAAGGTGAAATTTCAGAGGTATTCGAATCGGAATACGGTTACCACATTGTAAAATTGATCGAACGGAAAGGAGACAATTATAAATGTGCGCACATTCTGAAAGTTCCGACTTATACAACCGAATCCCTGGAAAAAGCAGCCATTCGGATGGATTCCTGTTACCGCAGATTGAAAGCAAATGAAATTACGTGGGATGATGCTGTTACGACCTATTCTAACGACGAGGCGACAAAACAAAATAAGGGAATCATTACCAACCCGTACACCGGAGATCAGAAATGGGATGCGGCAGCACTGAACGAGATTGACAACCAAATCTATATCCTGACAAAAGAAATGAGTCCCGGGCAAATTACAGAACCGAATTTGTATGTCGACATGATGTCAAGAAAAGAAGGTGTCCGCATTGTTCGACTGGCACTCAGAACACAACCGCACAAAGCAAATTTAAAAGAAGATTACCCATTGATCCAAAAAGCGGCAGAAAGCACCAAGCACCAGGAAATGGTAGATGAATGGGTGGCAAAAAAAATTAAGCTGGCTTATGTAAAAATCAGTGAGCCATACAAGGATTGTACGTATAAATACGATTGGATTACGAAATAATACATCGCCGGGAAAAAATCACATAAAACATCTTTTTTTTGTGTAAGTTTGACTGCATCAAAAGTAACAACCTAAAATAGCATTTATGTCTGATAAAGCAGCAATTGAGGAGTTAGTTCAACATTACAAGGAGTTAAAAAATGAAATTCATAAAGTAATCGTGGGACAAGACGAAGTGGTGGATCAGGTACTGATTTCCATTTTTTCCCGTGGACACTGCCTGCTCGTCGGTGTACCGGGGCTTGCCAAAACATTACTTGTCAATACCATTGCTCAGACATTGGGACTTTCCTTTAACCGGATTCAGTTTACACCGGACTTAATGCCTTCTGACATTGTAGGTTCAGAAATCCTTGATGAAACCCGCAGTTTTAAGTTCATACAAGGTCCTATTTTCAACAATATTATTTTAGCGGACGAAATCAACCGTACCCCGCCTAAAACGCAATCAGCATTGTTGGAAGCCATGCAGGAACGTTCTGTAACGGCTGCAGGAAAAACGTATCAATTACTGGCACCCTTTTTCGTGTTGGCAACCCAGAACCCGATCGAACAGGAGGGTACGTATCCCCTGCCGGAAGCGCAATTGGACCGTTTTATTTTCAATATCTGGGTAGATTATCCAAGCTACCTGGAAGAGCTGGCAATCGTGCGGGCTACCACAACGGATGCTTCAGTGGAATTAAAACAAGTATTAAGCGGTGAGCAAATTATTCGCTACCAGGAATTAATCCGCCGGATCCCGGTAGCAGATAATGTATTGGAATATGCCGTTAAATTGGTTGGAAAAACACGTGTCAACTCGGAATTTGCAACTCAACTGACCAAGGATTATATTACCTGGGGGGCAGGACCCCGTGCGTCGCAATACCTCATCGTAGGAGCAAAATGCCACGCAGCACTCAACGGAAAATATTCTCCGGATATTGAAGACGTAAAAGCTGTTGCAAAGCCAATCTTACGTCACCGTCTGGTTCGCAATTACCGGGCAGAAGCAGAAGGGTATTCGATGGAGCGTATCATTGAAGAATTACTCTGAAGTCCCTCTCTATCGGACTTTCTTAAAATATCCCTGACACATCCTGTTGGTGATGGAATGGTTTGACCTGATTGAAAAAGTGGATATACCACCGTTGGAACTCTTTTGAGCATACCATACCAGGTGTTTCGTTATTCCGTCTCCTTATAATCAGAACCCCACAACGTCATCCTCAACGAACATGATTCCGAAAAATAAAAAAGGATGCCGTTCAGCATCCTTTCCCACTTCTATGAAGTTTTATTAATTTTTCACACGTTCAACGTAAGTACCTGTGCGTGTATCGATTTTGATCACTTCTCCGTTACCGATAAACAACGGAACTTTTACTTCCGCCCCGGTAGCGATGGTTGCAGGCTTGGATGAATTCGTTGCCGTATCTCCTTTCACTCCCGGCTCTGTATACGTAACCTCGGAAATAATATACATTGGCAATTCCACTACAAGCGGCATTTCTTCTTCTGCATGATACAAGATGTTACAAATCATTCCTTCTTGTAAAAACAATGGTTTTTCGACCATTGTTCTGGGAATATTCACCTGCTCAAATGTTTCATTATTCATGAATACAAATGAATCCGCTTCTTCATACAGGTATTGGTATTCACGGTTTTCAATGCGAACAATCTCAATTTTGTGTCCTGCGGAAAACGTATGATCCAATACTTTACCTGATTCGATCTGACGAATCTTTGTTCGAACGAAAGCGGGGCCTTTTCCCGGCTTCACATGTTGAAATTCAATAACTTGAAATAACTTATCGTTGTGTTTGATACACAATCCGTTTTTAATATCAGCTGTAGTTGCCATTCTTTATTGTTTATTTTCGTTTTTTTCAGGATGCAAAGATAATCTTTTTTCAAAACGAAAAAAATCATTCTACATAGGAATACTGACTCTGAAGGTAGTACCTGCTCCCGGTTGTGATTCAACTACAAATACTTTCCCTTTGTGATACTCCTCCACAATTCGCTTCACCAATGTCAATCCCAGTCCCCACCCTCTTTTTTTGGTTGTATATCCCGGTTTGAAAATCGTTCGGATTTGCTTCGGGGTCATCCCCTTTCCTGTATCCTTGATGTCAATATGCGCCCATTCCGGTGTTGTCGTCAGCACAATTTGTAATTTCCCTTTCCCTTCCATCGCATCAATCGCGTTCTTTGAAATGTTTTCAAGCACCCAGGAAATCAATGACGCACTGTGCGGAGAAATGACATTGCCCTGAACAGACGTTGTAAATTCTATTTGCTTGGAAACGCGTGGTTTCAGGTATTCAATAATTTCCGTCACCGTACCGGACAAATCCGTTGCTTCCAGATTGGCACCACTTCCTATTTTCGAAAAACGGTCTGTGACAATTCCCAACCGGTCCACATCTTTTTGCATCTCCGTCACAATCATCGGATCTGCTTGTTGGGATTCGAGTAACTGAATCCATGCCATCAGGGATGAAATCGGTGTTCCCAACTGATGTGCTGTTTCTTTTGCCATCCCCGCCCAGACCTGGTTTTGCTCTGCTTTCCGGAATGTACTGAACAATACATAGCCAATGAACCCGAATAAACCGATAATCAGGAACTGGATGTACGGGAAATAGTGTAATTGTTTCAATTCCGCACTACTGTCAAAATACAGTACATTTCGCTCGCCGTTGTTGAAATCAATGATCAGTGAATCATTGTTGCGAGCCAATTCTCTGGTCAATACCGACAACTCTTTTTTCATCAACAGTGAATCGGTAATATTTGTTCCGACAATCTGCCGGGTATCCTGATTGATCAGAATAACGGGAACCAATCCTTCATTCTCGATCAATTCTTTGTTGAAAGAACGAAACAGGGAATCACGTTCTTTTTCTAATCGTACAATCTCTTTTGAATCATCATACACATACGTCATAAACAAGTCTTCATACACTTCAACGGTAAACGACGGATTTTTCTTTTTCCAGACTTCGGAAAGCACCCGGAGGGAATCTTCAAACCGTTTTTCAAGCGCTCGTGATGAAAGTTCCGGATAGCGGGGACGCAAGTCAGAAGTATCGAACGAAATATTTCTGAACCCGGAGATGTTCCGTTGGTCATCCAACAAGATCACAGGAATGTTATTATTGTCTTTGACAATCTGCATTGGGAATTCAGGAATAGACAGCGTCGTTGGATTGGCCACTTCTTTTGATGCCTCTACCCACAACTTTATTTTTTCCTGCTCCTTTTCTCTTAGCTGTGTAAAGGTACGGTTGGTCAACTGAATAAGTTCCACCCTTTTCTTGATAGCTCCCGCCCATTGTTTTGCACGCTGACGCTCCTGCTCCCCGACTTTCGATACGATCTGGTTGGAGATAAACAAAGAAACTCCGACCAATAGTAGAGCAACTATCAGCAGGGCAATTTTCCATTTTTGTTTGTTTGAATAAAGATTCATCTTATCTGCCACGCAGGTGAAAACGATAAAAATACTCCTTTATTTATTGGGTTGGGTATTTTTTGGTTAATTTTCCCGTCTGAATTTGATTTTCATTGTATGAACGCGTTAAAAAACAAGCCTTTTCTTATTTTTCTCATCCTGTTCCTGGTTGTTTCCATTCCGTTGTGGACATTGCCCATTAATTTATTTCCGGGGGTAATTTCATATGGCAACGGTATTCAGGACATTACGGAAGATGCACCGCTGAGCTTGTCTTATTTTATCGGATTGGGCTACAATGAAGCAGATATGACAGGCATCAAAGATTTTTACCTGAAACCTTCCGGATACATGCTGGCGTTTATTTTTACGGTTGGAATCCCCGGATTGATTGCTTACCGGTTTTCAAGGAAGAAATAGGTAAGCTATTATTGCTTGGATTAACAGAAAGTGTTACTTATACATTTTACGCAAGGTTCATATGTCTGCTTCCGTATACAATTCGAAGGATCCAAATAACAAGTCATAAAGAGTTGGCTGATAACCATCCCGAAATTTAAAAATAGCATTGGCCCAGTCTTTTTGCTGCTCTAACTCTTCCAGGCTCACAAATTGATAATTGTAAGATTCCATGATGTGAACAATCGACGTGATCCGGGATTGTAATTCTACAGGAAGATCATTTGCACTCACTTGCTCTACCTGAATTTCATCATCGACCAAGCGACGGGAATTAAAAATACAGGTCGCCACCTCTCCTGTTAAACTGAGTTTAAACAACAGCGCCCAGTGAATATGATCCGGAGTATTTTTCAATACACCTACCTCTTCATCTCCCATAAACTCATATGTTCCGTTGATCCATCCTTTTGGGTTCAATATAAGTACAAAATCAGTTGAATGGCTGTAATTCCGATCCAGTAACGGTTCAATTCGGATCGTCAGCTCATCGTCAATTTCGTGAATGATGTCAAAATGTGTTTTCGGGATCATTCGTTCGTCATAGCGTTTTTTCCGGAAGTAGTCAATTACCGTTTCTTTCAGTTGATCTTCGTTCATTTCACGTAGTTATTGATAATTTTCAAAGCGGGCGGGTACCTGTGTGCAGCATAATCAACGGGGGACGTTTCATTGTAATTAAGTGCATTTGCATTCGCCCCATATTCCATCAACAACCGGATGATCTCAAGTAAGCCGGAATCATCTGTTCCTTGATAATCTGCAGCTTCTTCTGCCAATTCTATTGCGTGGTACAATGGGAGTGACAACCCAGGTCGGGTAAAATCGGGATTCGCACCGTTCATTAAAAATAGCTCCACCATTGCAGGAAATCCGGAGTCAACAGCAATAATCAAAGGAGTCGCATTTAACTTATGACATACAAAATTTACCCCCGGACGATCATTTTCTACAATTACTTTTTTGACGGCTTCAATGTCTCCCTCAAAAACACAATCCAAGAACTCATCTTCATTCATATCTTATATAATCTTCTATTAAATTACTATCATTTTACGTGGTAGTTTCTATACATTCTCATAAGAAATTGTCATTATCTACGATTTCAATGGTATACCAATTTACTGCGATCAGGTAATCCATGTGTGTATTCGTCAGAAAATATTCCATACCATAGCACTCTTCCAACAATTGACAAAAATATCGGCCTTTGAAGAGTTTAAAAACAACAGCAACATTTTCACGTGTCTGCTCAAAAAACACCAACAAGGGTTCGTCATTTAATTGTTCAGAAAATGTGTATTCATGCTCACTTAATTTCAACTTGACCGATCGTTCATGCATAATTCCCAGGTGACCTTGTCTTCTGAACGGTTCAAATTTTTCAAAACTTGTATTAATAATTGCAGCTGCAGTTTCTCCGGTTAACAATTCATAGTCTAAGGCAAGTTTTTCAGCGGCATGTTTCAATTCTTCAGCATGATTCATTTATGTTGTTTATTGTTTTTCGGCGATCTTATTTTCCACAGCTCTTCCATGAGCAGTAAAAATAACATAAAAACAAGTTTGCCAACCAACAGATTGAAAAACAAATTCGTTAGTTAACTGATCATAAATCTGTTCTATAATTCGCACAAGATGGATCCATGGTTCAGCTCTTTACAAACGATTACTTCATTCCCATTGAAGCCATTGATGTCATTGAATGAGAATTAACAATATTGAACAGATGGGAAATGATTCATATCGCATCCAAAATTCAGGATGGGACGGAAATAATCAGAATGGAGCTCCCTGCTCCTGAAGGAGTTTATTTTTATACAATCACATTTGTGACCAACTGCTATCAGGAAATCACTCATAAAGGGGACGGTACGATCTGCAGATAAGTACAAAAAACTGGTCTGGATAAGCTTAAAAACAATAACAATTCCTTTATCTCAGTGTATTCGACAGATCAAAACTTTCCATTAACTTTGCAGTTTTTTCAACAACATGTCCAACGTGATTTCCGACACACCTGCACACGATCCCTCCACTATTTCCAACAAACGTTACCGCTTAGCCGTTTTCAGTTATTTCTGCTGTACGGGTATTACATTTGCTTCCTGGGCAAGCCGTATTCCGACGATCAAAGCCGATTTAGGTCTTTCGGAAGGACAACTCGGCACCATGTTACTGATGCTTCCGCTGGGTCAATTATTCACCCTTCCCCTCTCCGGAAAACTGGTTACCCGTTTTGGCAGTGCAAAAGTGCTTTCTATGATGTGCCTGATTTACGGATCGCTTTTGGTAAGCATTTCTTTTGCAACCTCTATTTACATACTGGCACCGATACTGATGGCATTCGGTATTGCCAGTAACATGTGCAACATTGCCGTCAACACACAAGCGGTAGGTGTTGAGAAACTCTACGGTAAATCCATCATGACGACCTTTCACGGCGGATGGAGTCTTGCCGGGTTTACAGGTGCATTGATCGGGCTAATTACCCTGCAATTCAACCTGAGTACACTAACTCATTTCCTGTTCATTTTGGGAATCTTAATTGTTAACACATTGTGGAATGTCCGCTACCTCTTACCCCAGGATGTACAACCCGAAAATCAATCCGGAAAAGAACGGTTCCGACCAGATCGGATTCTGATTCAGCTGGGGATTATCGGGTTCTTCAGTATGGCAACAGAAGGAGCCATGTTTGACTGGAGCGGTGTCTATTTCCAGGAAATTGTCAACGCACCGGAAAAACTGATAATCCTGGGATATACCGCATTCATGATCATGATGGCTACCGGACGGTTCATCGGCGACTTTATGGTAACCCGCTTCGGTTATAAAAAAGTACTCATGATCAGCGGAAGTTTAATGTTTATCGGCATGATCTCCTCTGTTGTATTTCCAAATCTTGTTGTGGCAACCATCAGTTTTATGCTCGTCGGATTAGGAGTTGCCTGCTGCGTCCCGACGGTTTACAGTCTGGCGGGGAAACACCCGTCTATTTCTCCGGGAATGGCCCTCGCCCTGGTTTCCAGCATCAGTTTCTTAGGTTTTTTGATGGGTCCGCCATTAATCGGTTACATTGCTGAATTGTTCAACCTGAGTTGGTCATTTACCTTATTTTCTCTGTTCGGACTGGCAATGGTAATTATCGTTGGAAGGAGTAAAGTGTTCAACACCTTCAAAAGTTAAATTTTCAAGCATCTTTTTAATAAAAAAAGCCTCTGCATTCACAAAGAATACAGAGGCTTTCTAAATCTAGTTAGATGTATTTACAGCAACTGCTGCAATAAAGATCTGAAGTTTACCTTTTGATCGATTACCCGGTGTAAATCTGCAATCGCTACGCGCTCCTGCAACATGGTATCTCTGTCGCGGATCGTTACCGTATTGTCTTCCAATGTCTGGTGGTCGACCATGATAGAATATGGTGTTCCGATGGCATCCTGACGGCGGTACCGTTTTCCCGGAGAATCTTTTTCATCGTACTGGCAACTGAAATCCATGCGCAGGGAGTTGAATATTTCCTGTGCTTTTTCAGGTAATCCGTCTTTTTTCGTCAACGGCATTACTGCAACTTTGTATGGAGCCAATGCCGGGGGAAGTGACAATACGACCCGTTCTGATCCGTCTTCCAGTACTTCATTTTTCAGGGAAGCGCTCAATACTGCCAAAAACAAACGATCCAATCCGACAGATGTCTCTACAACATATGGAATGTAATTTTGGTTCAGTTCAGGATCAAAGTATTGTAGTTTTTTTCCGGAGAATTGTTCGTGTTGTTTCAAATCAAAATCCGTACGCGAGTGAATTCCTTCCAGTTCTTTGAATCCCATTGGGAAATCAAATTCGATATCGGCAGCAGCATTCGCATAATGTGCCAGTTTAATGTGATCGTGGAACCGGTATTTCTCTGCACCCAATCCAAGTGCCAAATGCCATTTTCTGCGTGTTTCTTTCCAGTATTCATACCATTTTAATTCTTCTCCCGGACGAACAAAGAACTGCATTTCCATTTGCTCAAATTCGCGCATACGAAAAATAAACTGACGTGCAATGATCTCGTTTCGGAATGCCTTACCGATTTGGGCAATTCCAAAAGGAACTTTCATGCGTCCTGATTTTTGAACATTCAGAAAATTCACAAAAATCCCTTGTGCTGTTTCCGGTCGGAGATAGATTTTGGAAGCATCTCCGGCAACGGAACCTAACTCAGTAGAAAACATCAGGTTGAACTGACGCACTTCCGTCCAGTTTTTCGTACCTGAAATCGGGCAAACGATTTCCAGGTCCATGATCAGGTTGTAAACACCTTCCAGGTCGTTGTTTTCTAATGTTTCACGCATTCTGTCTTCGATCTCTCTGATCTTTGCAGTATTGCGTACAACGTTGGGATTGGTTGCGACGAATTGAACTTCGTCGAATGCATCTCCGAATTTCTTTTTCGCCTTTTCAATTTCTTTATTGTTCTTCTGAACGTATTTTTCAATGTGTTCTTCAATCAACACATCGGCACGGTACCGCTTTTTTGAATCTTTGTTATCGATCAACGGGTCGTTAAATGCATCAACGTGTCCGGAAGCTTTCCACGTTGTCGGGTGCATGAAAATAGACGCATCTATTCCGACAATGTTTTCATGCAATTGCACCATGGACTTCCACCAATATTGTTTGATGTTATTTTTCAGTTCTGCTCCCAATTGTCCATAATCATAAGCAGCTGCCAAACCATCATAAATTTCTGATGAAGGGAATACATACCCGTATTCTTTCGCGTGGGAAATAACGTCTTTTAATTTGTCTTCTTTTTGTTCCATGGTGAAAATCAATGAAATTTTAATGGTGCAAATATAGCCAGAAATTGGAAGTTTGAAAGCCCCTGAAATTGAAAGATTGGGAAATTGCAATAAAAAACGGGACGACCTGACGATCGTCCCGTTTTCATATAAGTGATTTAAAAAATTACTTCTTGATGAATCGTTTTGTTCCGTTGATGGAGTCAGATGCTACCTGGATAAAGTAAACACCTGCTTCGAAATCACGTACTGACACTTCCAATGTTGTTGCAGAAGTTGTTTCAGAGATCAATAAACGACCGTTCACATCTACAACTGAGATAACTGCTTTTGCAGCTGTCAATCCACTGATTGTAATTGTATTTTCTGCCGGGTTCGGGTACACTGAAATCAATTCAATTGAATTGTCTTCGATTCCCAATCCTGAAATCGCCTGACATGCAGATGTTGTTGAACAATCACCATTTGAAACGATCACTGCATAGTTTCCATTTGCTGTCGCTGTGAATGTTTGGTTTGTTTCTCCTGCGATTGGAGTGTTTCCTGCACAGTTGATCCACTGGTATGTTACACCTGTTGCTTCTGTCGCTGTAATTGTAGCTCCGGAAACAGTTACCGCAGCTGTCGGAGCAGCATCAACTGTTACTGTCGTTGTTTCGATAGCTGCCGCACATGTCGCAGTTGCCGCAATCGTATTTGTAATTGTATATGTTCCTGCTGTACTTGTTGCAAGGTTTACAACACCTGTTGATCCGTTCACTGTCAATCCTGCAGGAGATGCTGTAAATGCACCTGCTGTTCCTGCAATTACAGGAGTTGCTGTTCCTGTAGGACAGTAATTTGTTTCTGCGTACGAGAATGACGCATTTGGATTTGCTGTAACTGTAATTTGTACATTTGTTGTTGCTGCAGGACAAGCTCCTGAAGCTGCAACTGTATTTGTAACCGTATATGTTCCCGCTGTACTTGCTGTCAGGTCAACAATACCTGTTGTTCCGTTCACAGTCAATCCCGCAGGAGCCGCCGTAAATGTTCCCGCTGTACCTGTAATTGCCGGAGACGGGTTCGCAGCGCTTAAACAGTAAGTAGATGCAGGATATGTAAATGCTGCGTTAGAAGCAGTTGTAACCGTTACCTGTACTGTTTCAGTCGCAGCAGGACACGCTCCTGAAGCTGCAATTGTGTTCGTCACATCGTATGTTCCTGCTGTACTTCCTGCCAGGTTAATCGCACCTGTTGTTGCGTTGATAGACAAACCAGCTGGTGAAGATGTAAACGTTCCCGCACTACCTGTCAATACCGGTGAAGGGTTCGTTCCTGTCGTACAGTAACCTGTTTGTGCATAGGAGAACGTTGCATCAGGAGCACTGGTAATTGTAAGGTTTTGTGTAGACGTACTCGGGCAAGCACCAGCTGTTGTATACGTAACCGTGTATGCACCTGATGTACTTCCTGCCACATCAATTTCTCCTGTTGTTGCATTTGCAAATACCAATCCTGAAGTAGAAGAGAATGTTCCTCCTGCTGTTGCCACGGAAGCCGGTGTTACGTTTGCTGATCCTTCACAGATTGTTGAAGAAGCATACGAGAATGCTGCGTTGTCAACCGGGTTGATTGTAACTGAATGTGATTGAAAATCCAAACATGAATTTATAAAACCACCCAATGAAATGATATCCGGAGAGAATGTCCCGGCAGCTGCATAAGTATGTGTCGTATTTCCTGTCCAGATAAGATCGGCTGCAGGTGTTGTTGCAGGGTTTGCATCGTTATCTACGTCCCATACATATGTAGAGTCATTTGTCGTAAATCCAAAGTATTGACGGTATTTTGAATAATTGTACATTCTGTTCCCCAGTTGAGGAGTTGTTGTTGTATTTGTCAATGTAACCGGTGTTCCAAGACAAGCCGTTGTAGGAGTAACGGTAGCTGTTGTATTGATTTGGTAAGAAACAAAAGGCGCAACGATCGGCTCAAAATCAACAGTTTGCCCCAAACCTGTAATGGATGTCATCGCAATCCAGTTTCCATTACTACCTAAAGTAGCGTCATTGGATTTAAAACGTGTCAAGTTTTCGTCTATGATCTGGCCAGGTGCTGCGCTGTTATAAAACGACGTATAGATTCCTCCTGCATTCGTTACATCTAAAACAACTGCATAGTTTCCTGTTACACTGATTGGAGAAGAAAAGTTAATTGAATAAAAAGCTTGTGTCGTACTTGTGATCGTAACAGAACCACTTCCCAAAGCTGTTCCTGTAGGAGTATTTGTCCCATCTACATTGTAAATAGATGCCCGAACAACAACTGTTGGAGCTGCATTAACATTCGTAGAGCGAAAACCTAAAATTTCTACTCCTCTTATCTGCATTCCTGCATACCCGAAAAACATTTGAGAAACAGATTCAGCATCTGATTGCCACAGAGAAAACGTACTAAATCCACTAAGTCCGTTAGGACCAAGTTGTTGTTGTTTCAAGAATGAATAATGCAATGTATCAACACATTGAATCGTTTTGGGTTGATTAGGATCAATTGCTGAACGGTTATGCATCTGATTAACGTTCAATGTAGCAGTTCCTACTGTTTTTTGGTTTGTTTGAGCAAAACCAGTAAAGCTTAAGCCACATAACAGGGCTCCCGCAAATAGTAAATTATTTTTCATAGTTAATTTAGATAATGAGACAAATAAACTAAAACTAAATGACTTAAACAACTATCTGTCTACAGTCGATTTAAAAAATAACAACAAATCATTAATTTACTGTTAAAAAAAACAATGTGTGCAAAAAACAAAAAAGCCCGTAAACACGGGCTTTTCATATCTTTTTATCAGTCGGTTAATGCACCATCAACAATCCTCCTCCGAACAACATAGCAAGAACACAAATTCCCAGCACAATCAATTGCAATGGTGTGGTCTTAAACTCTGACTGTTCAATTTCATTGTCAACACCTGGTTTCTGAAGAATAACAATCACTGTTCTCAGGTAATAGAAAATACCGATCCCGGAGTTCAGAAGTGCAACAGCAATCAGTGCCGGGTTTTGAGAAATGGCATCCGCAAAGATCAGGAACTTCCCGAAGAACCCCATCAATGGTGGAACTCCGGCAAGAGCAAGCAATGCAACTACTGCAACAAAACCAACAAACGGATTGGCACGCCCCAATCCTTTAAAGGCTTCAATGCGGTCTTCCCGGTCGTTTACAATCATCTGTACCGTGATCAATGCAATTGTTGCAAATCCATAGGAGAACAAGTAATACCACAGATTCAATGCGCTGTTGTTTGTCAATACGACCATCGTGATCAGGGAGTATCCGACGTGTGCAATACTTGAATATGCCAACAAGCGTTTGAACCGCACCTGACGGATTGCTGAAAGGTTTCCGACAAACATCGTCAGTATCGCCAGGAATGTCAATGCCGGCATCCAGAAATCGTATAATTCGGAAAACGCAATGGTAAACAATTTAATGAACGCACCGAATGCTCCTAATTTAACAACTGCAGCCATGAATCCTGTCACCGGAGCAGGTGCTCCATCGTATACGTCCGGACTCCAAAAGTGGAAAGGTGCCGCACCGATCTTAAACAAGAATGCAGACAAGATAAATAACAAACCTACATACGCCAATGAACTGATCTGTTCCGCTTCCATGAAGAATTGTTGGATTTCATAGATTTTGAATGTTCCCGTCGCTCCATACAACCATGCGATTCCAAATAACAGGATTCCCGTTGCGAATGCTCCCGTAATAAAATACTTCAGGGAAGATTCGGACGAAAGCGGATCGTCTTTTCTGGCTCCTGCCATTACATAGATCGGAATGGACAAAATTTCCAATCCCAAAAAGAACATAAACATATCCTGGAATGAAACCATAACAATTGCTCCAAAAAGAGAAAAAATCAGCAATCCGATGTAATCCGCTGTGTGATCCAGTCGTGATTTGAATTGTTCAAACCCGGAGAAAATGATCAGAATTGTGAAAATAATTGCAACCAGTGAGAAGAGAATTGCAAATCCATCCATATTTACCCCTTCATATGAACTTAAAAAGTCGGAAGGATGGTACCACTGACAGATCAACGCTGCTGCTGTACCCAACAACCCTAAAACGGATAGTGATAAGGTCAATAACGGCTTCTTTGCAAATCCTACAAATAAGGTAACTAATGCCGTTAAAAATAAAATAATTAAAGCCAACATATCTCTGTGCGATTATTTAACGTTTACGATTTCTATCAATTTTTGCAAGCCCGGTTCTACCATGTCAATCAGGAATTGCGGGTATACCCCTAAGAAAACAACCACAATTGCCACGATGAAGAACGACAACCATTCTGCCCATGTCAGGTCTGGAAATTCAAATCCTTTTGAAGGACCGAACATACTCAACTGGTATGCTCTGAATGAATACACACATGCCAGGATCAAGGTTGTACCGATCAGTACTCCGTACATCCAGTTGTATCCATAAATTCCTTTTATCAACAGGAATTCTCCGATGAATCCGCTTGTCAACGGAACAGATACTCCCGCAAAAATGATGACTGCAAACCAGAATGCAAATTTGGGCGCTTGCTGCGCAATTCCTCCCAATTCCAATAAATTTCTGTGCCCCAATCTTCTGTCAATGATATCTGCTGCCAGGAACAAACCAACGGCAACAAATGAGTGGTTTACAATCTGTACCATTGCTCCTGTCAATGCATCCAGACTCAAAACAATGATTCCTGCTGCAATCAATCCTACGTGAGAAATCGACGCGTATGCAAACAACGTTTTCATATCGTTTTGCTTGATTGCAATAATCGCTGCATAAATAACTCCTATACCCCCCAGTATTACAATTACCTCTGTCATGCAGTGCAATGCTTCAGGTGCTAACGGAATCATCCAGCGAATCATTCCGAACAAGGCCATTTTCAGCATTAATGCACCCAACAACATGGTTCCCGCCATCGGCGATTTTGTATATGTTTCAGGTTGCCATGTATGAAATGGAAACAATGGAATTTTTACTGCGAATGCAATAAAGAATCCTCCGAACACCCAAAGAGCGGAAACGGTTGTCAATTGAGCAGCAACCAAGTCTTCGATCGCGAAAGAAGGTGCGTACGAACGGATATAAATCAATGAGAACAACATTGCCAATGATCCGATAAAGGTATAAATGAAGAATTTCATCAACGCTCTTCGCTTTCCTTTTGCTCCGAACCACAAGAAGATCAGGAACACCGGGATTAATGACAATTCCCAGAAGATGTAGAACAGCAACCCATCCAATGATAAGAACACTCCCAGCAAGGCGAACTGCATGAAAAACACCAATGCGACAAACTTTTTCGATGCGGCAATTGATTGATTATCGTAATTACTCAGCAAGATCAGGAATACAATGACATTTGTCAGCAAGACCATCGTCAATCCGATTCCGTCGTATCCGTATTTCATGAAGAACGGCAATTTGCCTCCCATCATTGTTGTACATGCTTCTACAATCGAAAAGTATTCTGCTGAAGGAACGTAATTCACTGCATGAACAACACCAACTACCACAGAAACCAAAGCTCCGATCAATGCGTATCCTCTAACCGCTTTTTGAGGAATAATCATCGCAACAAGTGCGAAAACGAAAGGTATTAATAGTAATTCCAAAACGCTTAAAATTTAACCAAGTAATAAATAATCAATCCTACAATTCCTGAAACCATCCAGAGGACATACCAGTTCACCCGACCGGACTCCCATTTCTTCACTACCTCCCCTGCTGTTTCAAATCCTTTTGCCACTCCGAAAACGATTCCGTTCAGGAATACGATTTCAAAGAAACGGTATCCTTTTTCAGACAACCATTCAATTGGTTTTACAAAAAGAGCCGTGTAGATTTCGTCGAAATATAATTTGTTGGCTGATACTTTTTCCCAACCTGTCAATTGTGCATCTTCTTTCGGTAGTGATTTTTTCTTGACATATACCTGATAGGAAATTGCCAGCACAGCTAAACACGAAATCACTGCTACGGCCATCAATACCATGATCGTATTCGAAGGTAAGTGTTCCATGTGAATCAAATTCATCCCTGCAACGTTGTGTTCATACAAATGTGTCATGTAATGCGCCTGATCGTGGAGGAACAAGCCCGGTAAATTCAACACACCTCCGAATACGGAAAGAATCGCCAAAATGATCAACGGAACAGTCATGTTTGCAGGTGATTCGTGCAAGTGATGTTTTTGGTGATCCGAACCTCTGAACTCTCCGTGGAATACCAGGAAATACATCCGGAACATATAAATCGCTGTCAGTAATACTGAGAACATCAGTATCAGGTACAAAGGAATGCTTTCAGCAAACGCATATCCTAAAATTTCGTCTTTTGAATAGAATCCGGACAACAACGGGAAACCAGTAATGGCCAATGTTCCGATCAAAAATGTCCAGTGCGTCACCGGAATGTATTTTTTCAATCCTCCCATTTTACGAATGTCCTGTTCGTCAGACATGGCGTGAATGACACTACCTGATCCGAGAAACAACAATGCTTTGAAGAATGCGTGTGTCGTAACGTGGAACATTGCTGCTGTATAAGCTCCCAGTCCCAGTGCTACGAATAACAATCCCAACTGAGAAACGGTTGAATACGCCAATACTTTTTTGATATCGTTCTGGCGCATGGCAATGAATGCCGCCACCAATGACGTTGCCAAACCAATGTACAGCATAACCTTTTGTGTATCCGGAGCCAATTCAAACAAGTAATTGGAACGTACCGTCAAGAAGATCCCTGCCGTTACCATCGTTGCCGCGTGGATCAATGCTGAAACCGGAGTTGGTCCCGCCATTGCATCCGGTAACCACGTGAACAATGGAATCTGTGCCGATTTACCCGTTGCTCCGATGAACAAACACATGGTAATTCCAAACATCATCCAGGTCGGGTTTACAAAATCTTCTGCCGTTACCACTGCTGCAATTTCTGAATATTCCAATGTTCCGAACTGCATCAGCAACAGGAACAATCCGATCAACAATCCCAAATCCCCGACACGGTTCATGATGAATGCTTTTCGTGCCGCAATACCATTCAGGAATCCTTTTTGCTCATCCGCATAGTGGAATCCGATCAATAAATACGAACAGATTCCTACTCCTTCCCATCCGAAAAACAACATGAAATAGTTGCTTCCCAGAACAAGGATTAACATCGAGAAAATAAACAGGTTCAGGTACGTAAAGAATTTTCTATATCCCGGATCGTGGCTCATGTATCCCATGGAGAACAAATGAATCAGTGAACCAATTCCTGTGATGATCAAGGTCATCCAGATGGATAAGTTATCTGCCAGTAATTTCGCGTTCAATGTTAAATCCGGTAAGGAGATAATTGAAAACAGTTTCACTTCAACTGCTTGATCCAACTGAAAGAAAATCGATAATGCGATGAAGAACGATCCGGCAACCAACAAGGTAGCAAGCGATCCGACCACAACTTTCGGAAGTTTGTTTCCAAACACTCCGTTTATAAACCCTCCGATCAAAGGTAGTAACAATACGAGCGGTAGTAATTGTTCCACTGACATACTTATCCTTTTAATTTATTAAACATTCCAACATCCACTGTTTTTCTATTTCTGTATAATAATACAAGGATAGAAAGTCCCACAGTTGCTTCAGCTGCTGCTACAACCATGATGAAGAACACGAACACCTGCGCATCTCCTGTTCCGTGGTACGTTGAGAACGCCACCATCAACAGGTTTACAGCATTCAGCATCAATTCCACACACATCAGGATGATGATGGCATTTTTGCGGATTAAAACTCCTAAAACTCCAATCGTGAAAAGTATTGTTGCGAGAATCACATAAAACTCCAACGACACTCCAGATTTCAACATTGTCGCTAATACCATTGCTTAGTCTATTATTTGTTTTTCTTTTTTCGAAAGTAGTACTGCTCCTACCATTGCTGCGATGAACAACACTGAAGAAGTTTCAAACGGCAATACGTATTTTGTAAATAACAATTGCCCCAGGTTTTCAACCAGTCCCTGACTATTTCCCTGCACATTTTCTACAACAGGAAGATAAATTGCATCTTTCAACGCTGCAACTAATACAATTACCAATGCTCCGGCCGCCAGCGAAGCTGCCAGTTTCATGATATTTGATGCACGTGGTTCGTTGTCTTTACTCAGGTTAAGCAACATCAATACGAACAGGAACAATACCATAATGGCTCCGGCATATACCACGATGTTTACAATTGCCAGGAATTGCGCATTCAACAATACGTAGTTGGCTGAAATCAGGAAAAATGTCAGAATCAGGTACAATACACTTCTGACAGGGTGCATGCTCAATACGACCATCAACGCAGATGCGATGGTCAACGCTCCCAATGCTAATGCTATAATTTCTATGCTACTCATTTGTTTCCTCTTTTACCTGTATGTTGTCTGTTTGTAATATCTACGCGTTGATCAACCGGTTCTACCAGTTTATCTTTTCCATACACAAACGGCTGGCGTTCAAAATTTGTAGGTACAATTCTGTCTGTAAGGAAAACCGCCTCCTTCGGGCATGCTTCTTCACACAACCCACAGAAAATACAGCGCAGCATATTGATTTCATATGTTTCCGCATATTTTTCTTCGCGGTATAGATGTTCTTCTCCCGGTTGTCTTTCCGCTGCTTTCATCGTAATTGCTTCAGCAGGACATGCTACTGCACACAGTCCGCATGCGGTACAGTTTTCACGTCCCTGCTCATCACGTTTCAAGACGTGCATTCCTCTGTACACCGGTGCAAACTCTCGTTCCTGTTCCGGGTAACGAACCGTTGCCGGTTTGTTGAACATGTGTTTGAATGATTTTGACATCCCGGAAAAAATAGCCGGGAGGTACAAACTTTCAACAAAGGTCATTTTCTTGTCGGAGACTACCTTTTTTCTATTCGATAAACTTTCCATACCACTTAGTGTTTTATCGTTGATTGATTCAAGGTTAATTTTTGCTTGTCAGCCACTACTTCCATTTTAGCGGAAGCCGGTTCCGTCTGATCTTTCTTATCCGTACTGAACCAACCGGATGCAAATGCAACAGCAACAGCCGTAATCACCATGTTTACGATGGAAATCGGAATCAATTTCTTCCATCCCAATCCCATTAACTGGTCGTAACGGAAGCGCGGTAATGTCCAGCGAATCCACATAATGACGAAGATAAAGAATCCTGTTTTTACGAAAAATGCAAGTACTCCCAGGATTGCCAGTGTATTTCCGGAGAAATAGTCCATGAACGGGAAGTTGTACCCTCCGAAGTACAATGCGGAGATTACTGCGGAACCAATGAACAAGTGCACGTATTCTGCAAACAGGAAGAATCCCATTTTCATCGATCCGTATTCCGTGTGGTGACCTGTGATCAACTCACTCTCACATTCTGCCATATCAAAAGGAGCTCTGTTCAATTCAGCCACCGTACATACGAAGAATACGATGAAACCGATTGGTTGTTTGAAGAAATTCCATGTAAAATATCCGTCGTTCCAGAATCCGTGTTGTGCATCAACGATTTCTCTCAAACTTAAACTTCCGGACATCAACACAACCGTAATGATCGCAATTCCCATTGCCAATTCGTAAGAAATCATCTGAGAAGAAGCACGGATAGCAGAAAACAACGAGTATTTGTTATTGGATGCCCATCCTCCGATCATGATTCCGTATACTGCAACGGAAGACAATGCCATGATGTACAAAATTCCGATGTTCACATCTGCAACCTGTAACGCGATATCTCTTCCGAATGCCTGAATGTTTGGTCCCCACGGAATCACTGCTGATGTCATCATTGCAAATCCCATCGCCAATCCGGGTCCGATGATAAACAGAAAACGGTCTGCATTTGCCGGGATAAAATCTTCTTTGAAGAAGAGCTTTCCACCGTCAGCCAATGGCTGCAACAATCCCCACTTTCCTGCTCTGTCCGGCCCGATACGATCCTGCATCCATGCCGCCACCTTTCTTTCCAACAATGTCAGATACGCTGCAACTCCCAGGGAAACTGCAAACAAAAGGACAATTAAAACAATTTTTTCAATTAGTAAACCTGTATCCATTATTTCAAGTTTTTAACAGTACTCTTATCCTCCAACGGGTTCTTCAACACGTAATGCCCCTGAGAAATAACCGAATGACGGTTGATTACACGTGGCCCTTCGATTGTCCATTGAGCGACATCTTTTGATTCAAAACGGCAGGTATTGCATAACCACGCTGTCTTTCCATTGTGTGTCTCAATTTCACCATAAGCGTCTTTTCGACCTGTAACACGTTGAATCTCGTTTCCAAACATCCAAACAGTTGCAATTCCCTGACACGTAGGACAATCTCTGTGTGCATTCATCGGCTTAAGGAACCATACACGACTTTTAAAGCGGAATGTTTTATCCGTCAATGCTCCTACCGGGCATACGTCAATGACATTACCGATAAACTCGTTATCCAATGCTTTTTCAATGTATGTACTGATTTCCGCATGGTCTCCTCTGTTTAAGACTCCATGTACACGTTTATTGGTCAACTGATTTGCCGTGTAGACACATCTGTAACACAAAATACAACGGTTCATGTGCAACTTGATTTTGTCACCGATATCTCTTGGTGCGAACGTTCTCTTCTCTTCTTCGAAACGTGTTCCTTCTTTCCCGTTCTCAAATCCTAAATCCTGCAAGTGACATTCTCCTGCCTGGTCACAAACAGGACAATCCAGCGGGTGATTTGCCAGTAAGAATTCCGTTACTCCTGCGCGGGCTTCTTTCACGCGGTCGCTTGTCAGATTTTTCACCACCATTCCGTGTTGCACCTGTGTAGAACAAGATACCATCAGCTTGGGCATCGGGCGCGGATCCCGTTCAGAACCGGCAGCAACTTCCACCAGACACGTTCTGCATTTCCCACCGCTACCTTCCAACTTGCTGTAGTAACACATAGCAGGAGGAACAATGTCTCCACCGACCTGACGGGCAGCGTTGAGAATCGTTGTTCCTTCTTCTACTTCTATTTCTATTCCATCAATGGTTACCTTGACCATATCTTTTGATTTTATTAAATTATTGTATCCACCGGGATTTCATCTAGCTCACGATTGAAATCGCGAGTTAGGCTGTTACCCCTTTCAACATTCCGTAATTGCGTTTTACCGCTTCTTCCGGATGTGTTACGTGCCATTCAAATTCTTCTCGGAAATGACGAATTGCAGCAGCTACCGGCCATGCGGCAGCGTCTCCTAACGGACAAATTGTATTTCCTTCGATTTTCTTGTTGATATCTGCCAACAGGTCAATGTCACGCATGTTTCCTTTTCCTGTCTCAATCCGGTGCAATACTTTTTCCATCCAGCCCGTACCTTCACGGCATGGTGAACATTGTCCGCACGATTCATGTGCATAAAAACGGGCAAAATTCCACGTGTTTCTCACAATACACTGATCTTCATCAAAGACGATGAATCCTCCTGATCCCAACATGGATCCGGAAGCAAAACCTCCGTCAGAAAGGGATTCGTAACTCATCAGACGTGTATCTCCGTTTGCAGTTTTTGTAATTAAATGTGCAGGTAGAATCGGAACGGAAGAACCTCCCGGCACCAATGCCTTCATTTTTTTACCGTTCTTGATTCCACGACACCATTCATCTCCGTATATAAATTCTTCAACGGAGAGCCCCAGTTCAATCTCATAAACACCACCTCTTTCAACGTTTCCTCCTGCTGAAATTAATTTTGTTCCTTTTGATTGTTCGGTACCGATTTTCGTGTATTCAGCTGCCGTCATGTTGATGATCGGAACGACTGTTGCCAATGTTTCAACATTGTTAACCACTGTCGGGCATTGCCACAATCCCTGTACTGCCGGGAATGGTGGTTTCATACGTGGGTTTCCACGTTTTCCTTCCAGTGATTCAATCAGTGCTGTTTCTTCTCCGCAGATATAAGCACCTCCTCCCGGAGCAATACTCAAATCCAGGTCAAAGCCGGAACCTAAAATATTTTTTCCTAAAAATCCTTTTTCGTAAGCTTCTGCAATTGCTTTCTCAACAATGCGCAATACAAACATATACTCTCCACGAATGTAGATGTATGCTTGATTTGCACCCAGTGCATAACTTGAAACGATCATTCCCTCAATCAGCAAATGCGGGATGTACTGCATCAGGTAACGGTCTTTGAACGTACCCGGTTCTGATTCATCTGCATTGCACAGCAAATACCTCGGAACTCCTTCCGGTTTCGCGATAAACGACCATTTCATTCCTGCAGGGAATCCGGCACCTCCACGACCTTTTAAGGTTGCGGTTTTCACCTCTTCCACTACTTCCTCCGGTGACATTGTTTTCAATGCTTTTTCAACCGAACGATATCCCCCGTGTTTTCTGTACACATCGAATGTTTCAATGCCGGGAACATCTGCATGTTCTAAAAGTAATTTTCTTCCCATCAGACTACTTTATTTCCTTTGATCTCACCTCTGCGGCAAGCTTCAATTAATTCATCCACTTTTTCAGGAGTCAAATACTCGTGGTATTCTTCTCCACACTGCAACATCGGCCCGTAACCACACGCTCCGAGACACTCTGCTGTTTTCAGTGTAAACATTCCGTCAGTTGTTGTTTCACCAACTTTGATATTCAATTTATTTTCGAGGTATGTAATGATGTTATCCGACCCCACCAACATACATGGTCCGGTACGGCATACTTCAAATACATATTTCCCGACAGGCTGCAGGTTGAACATGGTATAAAATGTTGCCACCTCATACACTTCAATCGGCTCGATGCTCAGGATTTCTGCAATCATGTCCATCGTATCCGGGCTCAACCATCCTCCGGCTTCTTCCTCTACAATGTGCATCACGCGAAGGATCGCACTTTTCTGACGACCTTCAGGATATTGTTTGATTACTCGTTGAATCTCAGCTTTTGCTTCTTCGCTGAGAACGGGTCTTTTTTGCTCTGTAATTTCTATTTTCATAACTATGCGTCCAATTCTCCTGCAATCACATTCATACTACTCAATGTAACAACCGCATCTGAAAGCGATTGGCCGGTAATCATCTCAGGATATGCCTGGTAGTAAATAAAACAAGGTCGTCTGAACTGTAATCGGTATGGAGTACGTCCTCCGTCACTGATTAAATAATACCCCAATTCTCCATTTCCACCTTCTACACTGTGGTATACTTCTCCTGCCGGAACAGGTGTTTCTCCCATGATGATTTTAAAGTGGTAAATCAATGCCTCCATTTTGTTGTATACATCTGCTTTGTTCGGCAAGTAAAACTCCGGAGCATCTGCATGGTAATTTCCTTCCGGAAGATTATTGTATGCCTGATTGATGATTCTCAAACTTTGACGAACTTCTTCCTGGCGTACCTGGAAACGGTCGTATGTATCTCCTCCGGTCCCTACCGGAATATCAAATTCGAAATCCTGGTAAGAAGAATACGGAGAATGAACACGTACATCATAATCGATTCCCGCAGCACGCAGATTAGGGCCTGTAAACCCGTAATTCAATGCACGTTCGCTTGAAATTCCTCCCACGCCGATTGTACGGTCCATAAAGATCCGGTTTCTGTCCAACATGGAGTTGAACTCTTCAAATCGTTTCGGAAATGTTTTCAGGAAATCTTTGATCAATTCGTGGAATTTCGGAGTAAAGTCCCGTTCAAATCCACCAATGCGTCCGATGTTTGTTGTCAAACGCGCTCCGCAAATCTGCTCATACATGTCGTAGATTCGCTCACGCTCGATGAACATCCATGTAAATCCTGTTAAAGCTCCTGTATCCACTCCGATTACCGAATTACACACCAGGTGGTCTGCAATACGTGCCAGCTCCATGATGATCACACGCATGTAATCAATCCGTTTCGATACTTCAATCTGAGCCAGTTTTTCAACGGTCATGTGCCATCCGATGTTGTTAATCGGAGACGAACAATAGTTCAACCGGTCTGTAATTGGTGTAATCTGGTGAAACGGTCTTCTTTCCGCTAATTTTTCAAACGCCCGGTGGATGTATCCAACAGTCTGCTCAGATGACAAGATCTTTTCACCGTCAACTTTCAATACATTTTGAAAGATTCCGTGTGTTGCAGGGTGAGTTGGTCCTAAGTTTAACGTGGCGATTTCGCCCTCGATCGTGTCATCGGATTCCCATTTTTCGGGAACGTTACTTCCTTTATATTTCTCTAAGTCTTCGCTCATACCACTTATATGCTATCTTCCGAAGAAGCGGTTGTCTTTATCTTGTCTTGTCTCATCCTCCAGGTGATACTCCTTTCTCATCGGGAAATAATCCATCGAGTCTTCATTCAGGATACGTGTGAGATTCGGGTGATTGACGAAATTGATTCCGAAGAAATCGTATGTTTCTCTTTCCAGCCAATTCGCTGCAGAAAAAATATCCGTAATTGTATGAATGGATGGATTTTCAATTGGCAAATAAGCTTTCAGGCGCAATCTGAAGTTGTTTTGCAAGCTGTGCAGGTGATAAACAATAACCATTTTCTGGTCTTCATCGTTATCGGGAAAGTGAATTCCCGTAATATTGGTGAGGAACTGCACTTTAAATTCTCCATGTGCGTACAACCATTCGATCATCGCATGAACTGATTCAGCAGTCACATATACATTCAGGTAGTGATCCGTTGTCTGCTCTTCCTGCCCGACAGCGTCACCGAATTGCTCACGCAACGCGGTCAATACCTGCTCATTTGTCAATTTACTTTCCATCGATGTCGTTTTCAATGTTATAGTTATCCAACAGGTCTTTGTATTCAGGAGAATATCTTCTGCGAAGGGATTCATGTTTCACCAGTGCCTGAATGTTCATAATACCGTCAATGATTTGTTCCGGTCGCGGGGGACATCCGGGAACATAAACGTCCACCGGGATAACCCTGTCAATCCCCTGCAATACAGAATATGTATCAAAGATCCCCCCTGAAGAAGCACATGCTCCGACAGACAATACCCATTTTGGTTCTGACATTTGTTCGTACACCTGACGCAATACCGGGGCTAATTTCTTGGAAATTGTCCCTGCGACAATTAACAAATCCGCCTGGCGGGGAGAGAATGACATCCGTTCCATACCAAAACGTGCAATGTCGTAATTAGGTGCCATGGATGCCATGTATTCGATTCCGCAGCAAGATGTTGCAAACGGCAAAGGCCACAAAGAATTAGATCTTGCGGCGCCAATAACTGTATCCAATCGTGTTAACTGGAAACCTTCATAGTTGATGGCTTCCACATTTCCTTCAGCTGTTATTTTTCCCATTCCAACGCTCCTTTTTTAAGTACGTATATAAATCCTGTCAGGAAGAATCCTACAAAAATCAATACCGCCATTAATCCTTCCAGTTGTAACGCCTGGAAATTAACTGCATACGGATAGAAGAAGATAACTTCTACATCAAATAGTACGAATAAAATAGCGATGACAAAGTAGCGAACAGAAATCGGGAAACGTGCATTTCCGTCTGCTTCGATTCCACACTCCCAGTTCGCATCTTTTTTAGCTGAACTTAATTTCGGTCCTAATTTAGGTGCAAACACCAACGTTCCAACCACAAACGCAAGCACGACAAGTGATTGTAGGACAATTGGAATATAATCTTGAACGTCTGACATAAGATTTAAGTATAATAATCCAACAAAATTAGCACTTCTTAACATCTTTGCAAGTGAATTTAAAAAAGGTCATCTACCCCGGTATCTGTTTTAGAAGCCATTGCCTCCATAAGTCCTTTCAAATACATCGATTTATCAAGGGATTACAATCCGTCAGTCCAATTAATAAGAAAGATTCTAAATAACGATTTCAGCAAGATTTTTCGCTGTAAAAATAAAAAACGGGAAGAAAATTCTTCCCGTTTCAATTGTATCTGTTTTTCCAGTTATTATCACCTGATTATATTGACATGTCCTGTAAACATTTTTCGTTCGTCTGTACTCGTTGTTTTTACCTCAATTTTCCAGGTATACGTACCATCCTGGCAGATTTTACCATCTATCCCGTAAGTACCATCCCACCCCACCGAAGCATCGTGCGATTCAAAGATCATTTCTCCCCAACGGTTGAATATCATCAAGGTATAATCAAACGGGTTGTATCCATATGTAAATATCGGCTTAAAGACTTCATTGTATTGATCCAAATCAGGTGTGAAGGTATTCGGCACATAGAAAATCAATTCTTCACGGATTGTCACCAATGAATATGCTGTATCGACACATCCTGCGTTTGAATATGCAATCAGCATGACCGTATAAAGATCGGATTCTTCCCCGTATGTATAAACCGGATTTACAGCTGTAGAAGTACCGACACCATCTCCGAATTCCCAGTAATAGGATGACGCTCCATACGACTGATTTGTAAACGAGATCTGGTTATTAACCTGTGTTCCGATTGCCGGATTCGGAGTAAAGTGTGCTACCGGATTTGCATCTATTGTAACGATCGCACTTTGGTATAAATACCCCGGACATCTATTCACCGGTGTCTCTACCTGTAAAGATGCTCCATATACACCTGCATGTTGGAAAATATGTGTTACCGGACCGCAACCTGAAACCGTTGAACCGTCATCAAAGGTCCAAAGGCAGTTGACAGCAGGGTCTGTTGTTGTATTATAGAAAGTCACAGATGCAGGGGCACAATTTTGATCAATATCCGCATAGAATGAAACAACCGGAATGGCCTCTATCTTCGCAAGAATTGAATCTGTATTTGAACAGCCATATTGGTCTGTACCGACAACTACATAGGAACTTACACTTGCCACAGGAGCAAACGGAACGCCGTTTTGAACACCATGATTCCAGACGTACGTTCCTCCAACACCGGCTCCACTACCTGTCAATGTATACTGATTTCCTTCACATCCGGAGATGTTGGAACCGGCTTCAATCACAGGGAGATTATGTACGATTACATCTACCTGGTCAGTTGCGTTACAGCCATTCACATCCGTTGAAGTAACGGTGTATGTTCCCGATTGATTCGGTGTAAATGCAACACCATTTGTAATACCTCCCGTCCATAAGAACGTAGCTCCTATTCCCGCAGGAGACCCACTTAAGGTCACCTGTTCACCGATACATATTTCCTGGTTTGGCCCTGCATCAACATTTTGAGCAACATTCACCGTAACATTCACATTATCTGTATTTGAACATCCATTGGCATCAGTTCCCGTAACAGTATACGTACCGGAAGAAGCCGGAACAAACGGAACACCATTTGTAATTACCGGTGTCCATGTGTAGTTTCCATTCACACCCGCCCCGGTACCTGTCAATGTGATCTGCCCGTTTTGACAGACTGCAACATCTGCACCGGCATTAATAACCGGTAAAGCATTTACTGTTATCGTAACAGAACCGTTAGCAGCAGCGCTACATGTATTTCCGGACTCTGTTACATTGGTCAGTGTATATACAAATAAACCGGAAGTAGTGGTCGGGGCGTTCACCGTCGCGGTATTCCCGGTTGTAGTTACCGTCTGAGGCGCACCTCCGTTGATAGTATACGTAATTGTATAAGGGGCTGTTCCGGTACCTCCTGTAAATGTAACCTGTGGTGAAGGTCCTCCGATACAAACGGCCGTTGTACCTGAAATGGTCGCCGTCGGAGATGGTTGAACGGTTATCGTAAAACTTACCGGAGCCCCCACACAACCTGCTGCAGTCGGTGTCACTGTAATTGTTGCAGTAACCGGATTACTTGTTGTATTTGTTGCTGTGAAGCTATTGATATTTCCATTTCCGTTTGACGGCAAGCCAATCGACGGTGTATCATTTGTCCATGTATATGTTGTACCGCTCACAGAACTCGTAAAATTAACTGCTGCAGTTGCCGTACCGTTACAACGCGTTTGAGGAGATACAGTTGCAACAACTGGATTTGGTCGTACTATGATTTCAACCTGATCTGTATTCACACAGTTATTTGCGTCTGTACCCGTCGCTGTATAAATTTGCGAACCAACCGGCTGAACAAACCCAACACCATTCGTTTGTGTTGGTGACCAGGTAATTGCCGGCGCACCTGTAGCATTGAGAATCACCGTCTCTCCTTCACAAACAGTTTGATTCGGACCGGCATCAATAACCGGTAACGGATTCACGATCAATGTAACGTTTGAAGTACTGTCACAACCGTTTGAAGAAGGCAATGTTACAGAATAAACTCCCGCAGTGGTACGTGAAATACCGTGAATTACCGTACTTTGTCCCTGGCAAATTTCCACCTGGGAATTGACGGTGATGACATTGTTTTCCGTAACAGTATATACAGCAGATGTCCCACTACAACCAAATCCGTTTGTTACTGTTACCTGGATCGGATTATTTGCCGTTGTTACCTGAATGGATGGCGTCGTTTGCCCGGTAGACCAGGAATACGATGCATATGTCTGAGAAGTTTGAATCGTCGCACTTGTTCCTGTACAATAATCGGATTGTCCGTTAATAACCGGAGTCGGATTGGGATTCACAGTAACTGTTACGGTACCTGTATTCACACATCCCGTTGTTGTATTTGTACCCGTTATTGTATACGTCTGGTTTGTTGCCAATGTAGCTACTACATTCGGACCTGTCGTGGTATTCAATCCTGTTGCCGGAGACCACGTATAGTTATTTGCTCCGGAAGCTGTCAGGTTTGCTGCCTGCCCGTTACAAACGGCCACATTCGGAGCTGTCACAACCGGCAATGGGTTAATTGTAATATTAAATGTTGAAGACGAGTTACACGGTGCACCCGGTGACGTATATGTCACTACATAATTCCCCGGAGGGGTTGAAGCAATATTAATCACTCCTGTTGTGGCATTGATTACCAATCCTGCTGATCCCGTATAGGTACCTCCCGCAACTCCCGTCAATGTCGGTGAAGGATTCGCGGCGCCTTTACAATAAGCATTCTGCGGATATGTAAATCCTGAAGCGTTGACCCCCTGGAATGTTCCTGTGATGGTTACCGGACATCCGAATTCATCGGCAATATCTAATGAATAGTTATCTCCGTTCTGCAATCCTGAAATAATGAAGGTTCCGTTATTTGCCACCGTATTACTTGCCAGTGAAGCTGTTCCCGGCTGGAGATTCGAAGCAGTGAAATTTGTTCCGTTAATGGCCGGTGAACCTCCCTGGACAGCCACAGATACCGTTCCTGCCTGGCAATTCGGTGTTACCGTAGTTGTTATTTCCGGTAAATATTGTACTGCGTACGGAGCCCCCATTTCATAGCACGGAAGCCCTCCGTTGACATAGGAATAATAATATTCTGTTAAATTATACATTGTAATCGGCACGAAATACACCGTATTATTGGTAAACGTCCCGGGATAACCATTGATCCAGTATAAATCATTGATATCATACAAATCTGTCGGAGAAACAATTCCCAAAAAGCAAGGATCGTCCCCGATACCATTGGTTGCACTTGGAGTAACCGCAACTGTTGGCGGGCAGGAATACATAATCCAGGCAATTCCCGGTTCATATCCTTCTGCCAAAGGAGGATTCAATGCTTCTCCCGGCGGTGTATAATCACCGTTCGGTTCAATCAATATTTCGTCTCCGTAACACAATACATACGTACTATTACTTTGTCCTGCGGTTGTTGTTGAGAATGTTCCGATGTCAACAGTACACTCACAAGATGGCGTATTTGTATATGAAACAGAGATGGTACACCCCGGGTCTGCTGTAAAGTGAGCAGTTGCATTACACGGCTGACCATCTGCATCAATTCCGTTAATTGCAAAATTCAAAGGACTCGTAAACGGCGCATTGTAGGTTGCCGAATTCCCATTACAATCTTGGACAATCAACTGCCCTGTTGAAGGCGGACTGACAAATGTCAGCGTTCCTGTCAAATCAAATACACTTCCCTGCTGACATGCACTGATGTTTGCATTTATATTGGAAAAAGAACATACTGGCGGACATGTCGGAGCTGTGTAGTTCAATATTTGTGAACAGGACTCACCTGTAAAAAACACTTCAACATCACATGTCGCTCCATTTGCATTTAAACCTGCAATGTTATAGGAGTATGTCGCTGAACCAAATGGCGCAGAAGCAACCACCGTTTGTGTCCCATCACATGCCTGAACAATTAATTGTCCCGCAGAAGGAGGGTTAGATACGGTAATGTTACCATTTACGGAATAGGTATTTGTCGCTGAATTACATGCCGAAACGGTCGCTGTAAAATTATCAATTGAACAAGGTTCAACAATACTACAATCCGCACTTCCCGTACCACCTGTTTGATTGAACGAAATGTAACCTGCCGCACCATCATAGTTTGTCAATAAAACGATGTATACCTGTCCTGCGACAGCAGCAGGCGGAGTTGTAAGTCCGGTTCCGGTTCCTCCCGACACCCCTAATCCAAGATCTTCCGAATAAGAGCTGGAGAAGCTACATTGAATCGGTGGAGCTGACCCGGACATAATTGCTGTACAGCCGGCAGAAAGACTTGAATAAGGTCCCCACATGGCAAAGTCAACGTCGATCTGGCTTCCGGTTCCGTTTGGCCCGGTTGTCTGTTGCAATAACATATCAATTGTTCCCGAGGTACCGACTTCCATATAGTACCAGATCGGTCTGGGCTGAGAACCTAAACATCCATAATTCGGACCAACGGGTGCTGAACCGGATGTGGCATTCGGAAAGTTATAAGATTGCGAAGAACAGAATGGATTCGCTGTACCGCATGTATTTGCCTGGCTTAGTATTGTACCTGTTAAACCTACAGATAACAAAAAGAGTATTACTGTTTTCATGGTAAATAAGAAGAAATAGTCAGTTAAAAAGATTCTATTTTCCGTACAAGTTCAACCCGTTCATTCCGGAGTCGCTCTTTTGTTGTTTCCATATCTCTGAACCAGCCATTCTCTGTTGCTTTTGCCCGTTCTTCCGGATTTGAATTTACATAATCAACTTTTACGTCAATTGCCTGAACCAACTCATCCAGTTCGGCAAGTTTTTCCTGGTAATACGCCTTGTCATGTTGTCGCTGAACGCCATATCTGTCAACAGAATATGTCTGTTCTGATTGGTGATTCGTTTGAGAAGAATTACTGATACTTGCTGCATTCTCCTTTGTTTCTTGTACTGACCTGATCTCTTTGTGAATAGTTCTTTCAGGAGTCCTTGTTACCTCCTGGCAAAGTGCGCTTTGTAAAGAGAAAGAGAAAATAATTAAACTGCTTGTCTTAATCATAGTTTTCATCTTTAGAGTTTTTGGTTTCAAAAGCATTGTGCCATTATTTATTCACAATTGTGAAAATCTAAACACTTTTTTAATAATACGATAATAATCAGGAAAGGTTGCTTCAGGAATAAAAATAATTGTTATAAATTATTTAATCCCATACATTTAGTGTACACTCTTGCCCATTAAACACAAGAAATGTGTTGTAATTAATCCATTCTCCCAAATTAAAATAAGTGGAATGCTTACCTATTTCAAGCTGAATCGGCAGGTGCCTGTGTCCGAAAACGAAATAATCAATGTGTTCTTTCCGGAGGTATTCTTTGGCATATATTGCGAGCCATTCATTTTCTTCACCTAAAAATTTTTCATCTGCACTTCCGGTAACAGAGCGGCTTTTGCGGGAAGAGAGGTCCGCCAGCCAGATTCCGAAATTGGGATGTAAACGGGCAAATAACCACTGACAGAAGCGGGATGCAAATACTTTTTTCAGGAATTTATATCCTTTATCACCCGGTCCCAATCCATCTCCATGCCCGATGTAAAATTTTTTCCCGTTCCATTCTCTTATGATTGGTTCCCGGTACAACTGCACGCCTAATTCTTTTGGTAAATAGTCAAAAATCCACATGTCGTGGTTTCCTGTGAAGACATGGACAGGAATTCCGCTATCGGTAATTTCAGCTATTTTTCCCTGCAGACGGACAAAACCTTTGGGAATGGCTCTTTTGTATTCAAACCAGAAATCAAAAATATCTCCGACTAAAAAGATTTCCGTCGCGTCCCGTTTTATTTCATCTAACCAACGGACGATCCGTTTTTCACGCGCCAGGCTTGATTCATAGTCGGGAACCCCAAGGTGGAAGTCCGATGCAAAATAAATTTTTGTTGGGCGTTCGAGTAGCGACATTATCAGAGATGACGGTAATTATTGTAACAGTCGCGCGACTGCTTCTTCCAGCGCAGGTCCTCTCAAATTGGTCTGAACGATGTTTCCCTCCTGATCAATCAACATCGTAAACGGAATCCCTCTGACCTGATAGATTTGACCGACAGCACTCTGCCATTTTTTCAAATCACTGACATGATTCGGCCAGATCAATCCGTCTTGTTCAATTGCTTGTTTCCATCGATCCAGGTTGTCATCCAAAGAAACGCTCATCACGGTAAATCCTTTGTCTTTGTATTTATTGTACGTAGCAACTACATTTGGATTTTCCTTTCGACACGGTCCGCACCAGGAAGCCCAGAAGTCAAGCAATACTACTTTTCCTTTCAAATCAGAAAGTTTCATTTTTGTTTTTCTGTCCAGCATCAATTCCTCAAAATCAGGAGCTGGTTTTCCTGCTGCAAATACATTATCCGCATCTTTCTTTGCTCTCAACTGCTTGTATGCTGCGACTAATTCTTTCACCCGCTTGCTCTGTCCGAAATTTTTGTTCACCGCATTGACAATTCCTTCAAAGGTATCGAAGTCATTGTTGGGATCAATCACATTTAACGCGGCAATCAGTGCCGGGGAGTTTTGATTTTCGCTATAAAATGTTTGGAAAACACCCTGAAAATCTCTCAGTGAAATCTGCATTTCCTGGTTGATCTGTTCAGATAATTCCGGATTGGTTTGCATCTTCTGAATGGCATCGTTGCGCAGGCGGATCCATTCCTGTGAAGCATAGGTAAACGTATGTAAGGCGGCGCTTTCGTCCGAATTGACAAAATTGGTAAATTTCCCTAATTGTTTTCCGTCACCGTATACTTTGATGTCGGAATTTTGACGAAGAATTAAATGAATGACTCCTTCATTGATTCGCAATACATAGTAATCACTTTGAGGAAGTTTTGTTGCCAGTTCAAATTTTCCTTCTTTATCAAGCTTGACGGTTGCAAAGTCCTGGAATTTGTTATTTTCCAGTTGCTGTGAAAGAATCATTTCCTTTGAAGTTGTATTGAATACACTTCCGCTTATTTTAACTGCAATCTGTTCCTGTGTCATTGCTGCAGTTCCCGTCAGCAATCCTGTAATCAATAATACAAATAGTTTCATTGTTTGTTATTTTAAAATTTCCGCCAGTCTCTTTTCCAACGCATCACCTCTTAATCCCACATCAATAATGTTGCCATCTTTTCCGACCAGTACCGTATGAGGAATCGCGCTAAATCCGTACAATTTAATTACAAATGACTTCCACCCCATCAGATCCGAGACGTGGTTGGGCCAGATCAAACCGTCTTGTTCAATGGCATTCACCCAACTTGCCTGATCTGTATCCAACGAAACAGAATAGATTGTAAATCCTTTGTTTTTGTATTTGTTGTACAGTTTCACTACGTTCGGGTTTTCTTTCCGGCACGGTCCGCACCAGGAGGCCCAAAAATCAATCAATACCACCTTTCCTTTCAATGAAGACAATTTAATCTCTTTTCCCTCAGGCGATTCCATTAAAATATCCGGAGCAGGTTTTTTACCCGTCTTCATGATTTCGTATTCGTTGTAACCGGATTCAATCTGTGTCACTTGCTGAATCAATGTTTGTGTAATCGGGGAATCGGCATGATTTTTTTCGTAACTGTCAGCCATTTTCCGCAATGTTTCTACGTTTTCCTTTGGGTAATCAACAAACCCCGTAGCCGGCATTAATGAATTGGATAGTACGATATTAAATGCACTGGCAGGATTTTTATTGATTTGTTCACGTGCATATTCGTCCATCGGCTTCTTCAATTCCAGGTATTTTTTCACCAATTCTTCCTGAGAAAGTTGCCCCTGTAATGCCATCAGTTCATTCTGGGATTTACTGAAACCGGCTACCAACTCCATGTATTTGCCGTACTGGTTGCCCCACTCCACTCCTGAAATCTTCGCACCAAAGGCAATGTTGCTGATATCCCCGCTGATCTTAATTTTATCACCTTTTTTTGCCGTAATAATAAGCGCATTATCAGGTTGCTCTCCAATTCGCAACTGGTAAATTCCCAGTCCGGGAATGTTTGTCTGCAAATCAAACTGTTCGTTTTCAATTACTCCATCGGCAACGGAGATGACACCGTTTTGCGAAACTGCTTCCAGGTATGCTTTTTGCCCGTTTGCACCTTTGATCGTTCCTGAAATAAACAGGTTGTTTTCTTTGTTTTCAGTCGAATCAGAAGATTCACTTGAATTACAGGACGTAAATCCTGCCAAAAACGCTACTAATATTACTACAACAATGTGTCTCATAATCAATTTTCCAATAATTCCCGCATCAATTGATTGGCTTGCTTCGGATCTGCTTTTCCTTGTGAGACCTTCATCAATTGACCCATAAAAAATCCTGTCAGTTGTTTTTCTCCGCTTTTATACCGCGCAACTTCGTTCGGATTCTGTTCTATTACTTTTAAAATATATGCCCTGATCGAATCTTCATTTGAGTCTTGTATAACATTAAGACGTTCAGCAATGCTCAAAGGTGGCTCCAACGGGTTTTCCGTCAACGCCGGAAATATCTTTTGCGAAGCAATTGAAGTGGAAATTTTTCCTTCTTCAATCAATTGAATCAAGGCAGCGATCTGCTGCGGTGCTACAGGGAAATCCGTAATTTCCAAGCCTCTGTGATTGAGGTAAGATTTCACATCTCCCATCACCCAGTTGGCTGCCGCTTTATAATTTTTCGTTGCCGCGATTACTCCTTCGTAATACAGTGCCAGTTCTTTCGAATCCGTCAAGACATACGCATCATAATCCGACAAGCCCAATTCGTTTGTGTATTTGATAAACAATTCACGCGGAAGCGGCGGCATTTCATTTTTAACGGCTTCAATTTGTTCTTTCCCTACATAAATCGGTTGTAAATCCGGTTCCGGGAAATACCGGTAATCGTTGGCAGCTTCTTTTGAGCGCATGGAAATAGTGATTCCTTTTAATGCGTCAAATGAACGTGTTTCCTGCGCAATTACTTCTCCTTTCTCAATCGCTTCAATCTGGCGGCTAATCTCAAATTCAATGGCACGTTGCACATTCCGGATGGAGTTCATGTTTTTCACCTCCACTTTTGTTCCGAACACTTTTGATCCCTTCAACATCACGGAAATATTGGCATCACATCGCAACGATCCTTCTTCCATGTTCCCGTCACAGATATCCAGGTAACGAACCAGCTTCCGTACTTCTGTCAGGTAATTGTATGCTTCCTGCGATGTTTTAATGTGCGGTTCCGATACAATTTCCAACAAGGGAACACCTGCGCGATTCAGATCAACCAGTGTGTCAAACACATCTACGTCGTGGATGCTTTTTCCGGCATCTTCTTCCATGTGGATACGCGTCAGTCCAATTGTTTTATCATTCCCGTTATCGTCTTTAATGATGATCTCTCCTCCTGTACAGATCGGCGTTTTGTCCTGTGTGATCTGATATCCTTTTGGAAGATCCGGGTAAAAATAATTTTTACGTGCGAAGTACTGATTGTCTGCAATATCGGCGCTACATGCCAATCCCAAACGAATCGCGTATTCGATTGTTTTTTTGTTCATCATCGGCAGTGTTCCGGGATGTGCCAGGGTAACAATACTCACGTTGGTATTCGGCTGTGCCCCGTATTCGTTCACATCATTGGAATAGGCTTTTGATTTGGTCAGCATTTGTGCGTGGACCTCTAACCCTATCACTGCTTCGTATTTATCTTTTATTTCCATTTATTCTTCCTAAAGAAACAAGAATCGCTCGCTACCTGAAGCTAAAGTCGCTTCGTTGCTAAACGCACTATTATTTATTTTAAAAGCCAGTTTAGATTCTGGTAATCAATTCGCGCATGATCAAGGTCATTTTCGGCTCTTGTCTGTTCGCAACATCAATTACATCCTGCAAGCTCACTTCTTTAATTTTCCCCGGAACTCCCAGGTCTGTAATAATTGAAATCGCAAAACAAGGGATGCTCATGTGACGGGCAACAATTACCTCGGGAACGGTTGACATTCCTACTGCATCCGCACCGATTACACGTACATATTTGTATTCTGCCGGTGTTTCCAGTGTTGGTCCTGTCAATCCCAAATAAGTTCCGACCGAAACTTTGATGTTATTTTCAGCAGCAATTCCTTTCGCCATTTCGATCATTTTTCGGTCGTACGGCTCCGACATGTCCGGGAAACGCGGTCCTAATTCATCAAAGTTTTTCCCCAATAACGGATGCTCCGGGAACATGTTGATGTGATCGTCCTGAATCATGATTTCACCTACTTCAAAGTCCGGGTTTACTCCTCCGGAAGCATTGGACACGAATAAGCGTTGAATTCCCAACAATTTCATCACACGTACAGGGAATGTAACCTGCTTCATGTTGTAACCTTCATAGTAATGAAAACGTCCCTGCATTGCAACGACCTGTTTTCCTCCCAGGTTACCGAAGATCAGTTTTCCTTTGTGGCTTTCTACGGTAGAAACCGGAAAATTCGGAATGTCCTTGTATTCAATCTCATCGATGATTTCGATCTCTTTAACCAATCCGCCCAATCCTGTTCCTAAAATGATTCCGATTGTCGGTTGAACATTCGTTCTTGACTTGATGTAGTCAACTGATTCTTTAAATTGTGTCAACATAGTTATTAATTAATTCATTAAACGCTTCTTCCCGATCCAATTGTACCGTTATTGACTGGTAGTACCACGGATAGTTTTGTTTTTCTGTTGTCGATAGCAATGGCTCCAGGCGCACAAAATCTTTCTCCGTTGTAACAATAATTGAATTTTGAGGTGTAAAAGTATCAAATTTTGCGTGAATTCTTGCTAAATCGGCAGCAGTAAATTGATGATGGTCCGAAAAAATGATGGAATCCACTTTATAAAACCGTTTTAGGTAGCTTTCCAATGGTTTCGGGTTGGCAATTCCTGTAATCAGCAGGACCTGTGTATATGCCGGAATTTCTTTTGCAAACGGAATCAAACTTCCATAAATGATCTGGGAAAAAAATACGGTTTTATCATGCTTCACCTTTAATTTTTTTATAATCGTTTGTTTTTCCGCATCGGACAGTAATTCCGGGCATTTCGTTACAACAATACAATCCGCTCGTTTCTTTCCACATTTCCACTCCCGCAATGTTCCTGCAGGGACAACCGCATCTGCATAATACGGCCGGTTGAAATCTGTCAGCAGGATAGAAAAGCCTGCTTTTACTTTTCGGTGCTGAAAGGCGTCGTCCAAAAGAATAACTGCCTGTTTATCCCGGGAACGAATGTAATCGACACCTGTTTTTCGATTTTCTGCAACAATAACCTGTGTTTGTTTTCCTACCCGTTTTTTGAACATAAGCGGTTCATCTCCTACTTCCGTTGATGTGTTTTCATCGTTCACTTCCAGTAACCCGGTCGTTTTCCGTCCGTAACCTCTGCTCAGCATGGCAATTGGATGGTCTTTTTTCAGTAAGTTCCACAAATAGAGTGTATGCGGACTTTTTCCGGTTCCCCCCATGCTCAGGTTACCAATTACAATTGATTTTCCGGGAATGGGATATGATTTTTTTACTCCGGTATCGTACAGCAGATTGCGAACTGCAGTGATGCATCCGTAGAGAAATGAAAAAGGGAAAAGCAAAATCCGTTTCAGAAACATGTGATAAAAGTAGGAATTAGTTGTGAATGTGGAATGATGAATACTGAATTATCAATGGAGTAATTATGAATTATCAAATGATGGAATAAGATTCTACTTATACGTTGTTAATAATTGAAAAATTAATAATTCTCAAAACAGTGTCAATATGATTAATATTAGCAACCATTGATTATTTAATCTGCTTTCGCAAGAAAAACATAGTTTTTGACAACTCCCTGTTCATCCTCCAACATAATAAAACCAACATCTGCATTGGGATACATATTCCTATACTGGATGACAACTGCCAGATCACTTACTTTTTCCCAGACTGGTTTCCAACAAGCATTTTTATCCCATCCCGGGGATCCCATCTCCCTCTCAAAGAGGACATTCGCATTCTCTTCTTTTAGTGTTGCTTTTGAAGAATTATGTATCAGCTGTTCTTTTGGGATGAATGTATAATTACCCGGCATAAAATTGTCCAGAGCAGCAGCATAAAAATCAGGGAATTTGCGGCAATACCCGCCATAAGGGTATGCAACATACCCCCATGTTACAGCAAGATTATCGAATCCAATCCAATACATATATGAATTAAGTGAGTCTATATATGTTGTCAGAGACATCCATACAGGCATTGAGTCCAAGGGAATTTGTCCATTTTGATATTTATACTCGTATCCATAGTTCACATCTTCTCCTACTTCCAATACTAACAAATTTCCTTTAGGCACCGATTTATAACCACTATTTTCTACTTGTTCCTGTACCTTCTCCTTCTTACAGGATACAATAATCAGAACAAACAAGAAGACGAATAATATCTTTATACATTTCCCAAAATCACGTACCATCTTTATACCTTTTATTTACCAGTCTCAAAAGTAACGATTTACATTTAATCTCAAAAGTTGTTATTCAAAATCGCTCATGCATTCAAAAATAGGTTGTAATCTTGCAAAAAATTAATTCTATGACCCGATTACTGATTATTTCAATGGCTTGTCTTGTACTGGCTGCATGTAAAAAAGATTCTGTGATGACCGGAAGCAATACCCAGGTATACAGATCTCCCCAAGGTTATCCTTCTAAAATCACTCCGACGCTTGTAGGGAATGTCCTCATCATTGAGAACGCGGATGTATATCCCAATATTATGGGAATTGTATCCGGTATGGCCAATTCAAATACAACGAACGACAAACTCAATTGGGTGAAAGACATTCAGATCAGTAAATTGCGATTGGCTTACGATGTACATGTTGAAATTATATCCGATGGAAGTTCATTTGTTAGAAACCACCTGACGGATTCTAAACTGATTTATTCGTATTACCCGAGTGATAACAGCGGAGAAAAAAAGGTAACACTCGCAAACTATGCCGGAATAGGAAGTACCAGTTCTCAAATCAATTACACCTCGACGGGAGAAGACATTACACAACTGATGAAAGACAATCCGGGAGGGCAATTGTATGTCTCCTTTTCATTCGATGCCAATTCACCTTCACCTGTTTCTTTGGGGTATTACATTGCTTTTGACTACGATTATTCTTACTCAACAATGGAATCAAAAAATAGTTGATTACCACATCACATTATACAAAAAACAGCGGGGTAAGATTTACACTCCACTGTTTTCTTTTTTATCAACTAACTATTACAAATTCAAATTTTAAGACAAGCCTTTCAACACATCTTCCCAGATATCTTCCACATGTTCCAGACCAATGGACAAGCGGATCAATCCATCAGTAATTCCGGATTCCAAGCGTTGTTCTGGCGTTAATTTGGAATGGGTTGTAGAAGCGGGATGTGTCGCAATGCTGCGCGTATCACCCAGATTCGCGCTTAAGGAAAATAACTGAAGGGCATCCAGGAATTTTTTCCCGGCTTCAATTCCTCCGTTGATCTCAAAACTGACAATTCCTCCACCCAATGACATTTGCTTTCTGGCAATTGCATATCCCGGATGTGATTCCAGAAACGGGTAACGTACACTGGCAACGGCAGGATGTTGTTCCAATCGCCGGGCAATCTCCAACGCACTCTGTGCATGTCGTTCGACACGAATAAACAGCGTTTCCAACGATTTGGATAAAATCCATGCATTAAACGGGCTCAACGCAGGACCACTATGCCGGGCAAATGCTTTGATCTGATCAATAATGGACTTACTCGCTAAAATAATTCCTCCCATTGTACGTCCCTGTCCGTCCAGGTATTTTGTAGCAGAATGAATCACAATGTCTGCCCCCGATTCCACTGGTCGCTGAATCACAGGTGTTGCAAAACAATTGTCGACGACAAGTAGGACCTTTTTTTGCCTGCAGATGGCTGATAAACGCTCCAGGTCAATGATATCCAGCCCGGGATTACTTGGTGTTTCCACATACACCATTTTCGTAGTTGCACCGATTGCCTGCTCATATCCCTCGTAGTCATTCACATCCACATAAGTTGTGGTAATTCCCCATTTCGGCAGTAATTCTGTCAGTACTTTATGTGTCGAACCAAAAACAGAGCGACTTGCCACAATGTGGTCATTTTGTTGTAAAAGTGCTGCAAATGTGGTAAAAACAGCCGCCATTCCTGTTGCCGTAGCCCATCCGGCTTCCGTCCCTTCCAATGTCGCCATTTTCTGTAATAATTCCTCCACATTGGGATTTGCATACCGCGAATAGATCTGCCCTTCTTTTTCTTCGGCAAACTGTGCCCTCATGTCTTCTGCATCGTCAAACACAAAAGAACTGGTCAGGTAAAGCGGCACGGAATGTTCCCCGTATGAACTTTTCTGACTCTGTAAACGGATCGCTAATGTTTCTCTGTTCATTCTTCGATTTTATAGGTATAATCAATTTTTATCTCATCGGACAGACTGGCATTAACCGAACAATATTTATACAATGCCAGCTCGATGGTTGCTTTCAATTGTTCTTCACTGATCACATTGCAAAAAATAAAATGCAGGGTAATGTGCTCAAACGGTGCCGGAACGGACTCTTTTCGTTTTGCTTCGATGTGTACTTCATAACACCCCAACAATATCCGCTTTTTGCGCAGAATTTGAATGACATCAATAGAGGCACATGCCGCAAGGCTTCCCGCCAGCAATTCCATCGGACGAAACCCTTTATTCTGACCGCCGATTGTTTCATTGGCATCAATCAAACACGTAATTCCCTGCTCATTTTTCAACTCCATTACAAACAGAGATTCCAATCGTCTTAAATTTAAATGCATCACCTTTTCTTTAAAATTCAACCTGATATTGCTTCTTTGATACTTCCAGTCCTTTCGCTTTGCTTTTATGAAGGATCGGCTCAGGAAGAAAAATGACTGATAAACCGGGAATACTGTTCAACTGAAATTTCTGTAATTCTGAAAAATCAACCCAACCGGTCTGGTAGGAATATCCTTCACTCTGAAACACCTCATCAATCCGAACAAACGGAATTTCATTGATCAGCTCCACAAATTCAGATCCTACATAAACCTTTACCAGGAAATTCCCGGAAAGTTTCAGGTTGTTATCCGTCGCTTTTTTGTATTCATATTTGTACGCATATTTAATTGCGGAAATATCGGAGAGTACTGCGCTGGCGGTAGGGTAACTCCCTGCTCCTTTTCCATAGAACAACTGCCGGTCAGCAAAGGCCCCCTCGACAACAATTCCATTGAATTCATCATTCACATTGTACAACAGGTTGGTATTTGTAATGAAATGAGGTGCAACATATCCCAACACTCCATCTTCAATGCGCTCTGCCCGCGCCAGGAGTTTGATTTTATATCCTTTCTCTTTCGCGTATGCCGCATCCGCTGCTTTGATGTTACGGATTCCGATCTGTTGAATTTTCCGATAATCTGCCGATACTCCGAATGCGTGCTTCAGTAACAGTGTAAGTTTGAATTTTGCATCAAATCCATCTACATCCAAGGTCGGATCAATTTCCGCGAACCCGAGTTCCTGGGCTGTTTTTAATGTTTCCTGGTACGTTCCTCCGGCCGCTAATTGTGTGAGAATGTAATTGGTGGTGCCGTTTACAATTCCTTCCACCGAAGTCAACAGGTCATTATTGTAATACTCTTCCAGGTTTCTCACTACAGGAATCGCTCCGCCGACTGCCGCTTCATATAAAAAGGAAACATCGTTTTCCCGCGCAAGGGCAATCAGTTCATCAAGATGCTCAGCAATCAGTTTTTTATTCGCGGAAACGACATTCTTTTTTCGTTTCAATGCTGTTGTTACGATGTCATACGCTGCTGCTGCATCATTGATCAGTTCCACGACCAGGTTAATCGACTCATCCTCCAAAATATCTTCCGGATCAAAAGAAAAATGATCTTTGCCAATGGAACGCGACTTGTTTTTGTCCTTTACGACAATCGTTTTGATCTGTGCATCCTGAATTTTAGATTCATTGATCACATTGTACAGTCCTTCTCCGACAACGCCGAATCCAAACAATCCTATTGTTATTTTACTACTCATTTTATTCTTTTTTAGTGGTTATTAATTGTAATTGATTGCTGACAAACCGGGTAAAGAATCCGGTAATTTATCTTCATAAAAAGCCCGGATACAGTGTGTCAATTGTTCGTATTCCAGCAAGAATCCATCGTGTCCGAAATCGCTTTTAATTTGCTCATAACGGGCATTTTGAATGTGTTCTGCCAAAAATTGTTGTTCCGAAACAGGAAACAGAACATCCGATTCGATACCTATGACCAGTGTTTTTGCTTGAATTCGGGCCAGTGCGTGTTCAACAGATTTCCGCCCTCTTCCGACATTGTGAGTGTCCATTGCCTTCGAAAGCAATACATAACTGTACGCGTTGAAGCGTTTTGCCAGTTTTTCTCCCTGGTACCGCTGGTAAGAACTCGCCAGAAAATCATCCGTCCGCTCGTTGTCACTATCCGTCTGGTTGGTTGCGTAACCGGAATAGGAACGATAGCTGAGCAATGCAATACTTCTGGCTGCGATGAGTCCTTTTACTCCTCCTTTGATGTTACCGTTTCCATACGTCGGGTCGGTATAAATTGCCATGCGCTGGCTTTCATTAAACGCGATTCCATACGCTGAATGACGGGCATTCGTTGCGATTAAAATGAGCTGTTCAATGAGCTGTGGTTCAGTAATCGCCCATTCCACTGCTTGTTGTCCACCGATGGATGCACCGATTAATGTGTTGATTGATTGAATTCCCAGGTGTTTCCTCAATAAGACATGTGCATTGATCATGTCCCGAATAGTAACACCCGGGAATTTGTCCAGCAACGGACGCTGGTTTAGTTGAGCGGTTAGCGGGCCTGTTGTCCCGTAATGTGAACCGATTGTATTTGCACAAACAATAAAATAATCATTCGGGTCGTACAGTTTTCCTGTTCCGACAATTCCCGACCACCAGTCCTGCGCATCGCTGTTTGCGGTAAGCGCATGGCAAACCCATACAACATTAGTTTTGGTTTTGTTGAGTTTCCCGTATGTATGATAGGTCATCGAAAAATGTTCGAGTACTCCCCCATTCTCCAGATGTAAAGGAGTATTGGTTGTATAACTATGCATGAAGAATTTGAATTTAAATGTGAAAGCAGGAATGTAAACTACCTGCTGTGCTGTTTATTTCTGAGTCGACAAATAATCAACAACAGCACATGACACATTGTTCATGCAAACAATTCGTTTTCGATGGAAACGAAACGGAAAAAAACGGTTGTTTTGAAAAATGTTTTTTCATCTTACTTTAATTTATATTTTTCCGAAGCACTATTACCCGGAACAGGAATTGGCACCGGTTTTCCAACCCGTCAACAGACGGACTTAAAGTTGGTTGCCAGAGGGTCGCAGAGCCTGTCTCTCGCCTCTTCTGTATAAATCATATCGGCAAAGAATGCCGTTCACCGTTGTGAAATGATGGAGCAAAATAATGAAGAAAAAAAATAATCTCCAAATTTTTCTTTGTATTTGGTGAATAAATCACTCATTCGGATCGTCGTAATGCCCTGTTTTTCTATGAGAATCACGTTTATCACTGGCAATATGTAAATCGAGTTGCGGATACGGCATATTGATCTTGTACTGACGGAACAACCTGTCAATTTCCATTCGGATCTCGGAACGGAAGTTATTGATTTGCCAACTTTGATCCGCCCAGAAAAGAAGTTCAAATTTCAGATTATTTTGCTGAAATTCGGACAAGCGTACCATCACCTCACTTGTTTTACTTACTTTGGTATGGCTGAAAGCCGCCTGTTTAAGCAAGCGTGTTACCAACTCCGTATCTGCACCGTAAGCGACGGGGACTTCGATTGAAAAACGCGACAATAAGCTTCCGTGGCTCCAGTTCTCAATACGGTTTTGGGTTAATTGTGTATTGGGCAGAATCAGGATATTTCCTTCCCGTGTTTCAATTTTAGATGTTCGCACACCGATCGCCACTACTTTTGCCACCAGCATTTCCTGCCCGTCCTGGTCCGGTAATTCGATGATATCCCCCACCATCAGGTTGCGTTCAACCAACAGGACAATTCCCGCGATAAAGTCTCTGAACACGTCTTGTAGTCCAAGTCCGACTCCGACCAAAATCCCCAATGACCCCGTTAGCAAACCGGAAATATTGCTGAACAAAATCTTGGACGCGATCATAATCGCAATGATGTAGATGACGTATTTACTGAATTGAACGTATACGTATTCCAGTCCTGCGTCGTAATCTTTTCGTTTGCGCAATCGCCGGGTAATGATGAGCTGGAACAGACGAACAGCAAGTTTGGCAAGGTAAAATACCGCTACAACAACAATGATATGCGAAAAACTCAGCTGAAAATTCTTTGTTTCAATGATTTTATATTCCAGGAACATCCGGAAGCTGACATCGGGGTTTTGTGTTTGAAGTACCAGGAAAATAATGTAACCGGCAACCAGGTAGATGAGCTGACCAACCAATCGCATGACGATTGTACGCTGGCCTTCCACACGAATATTGGATTGCGCCAGGTAACGTTTCAGCCTTCTGTTGATCAATTTTCTGGAAATCGATGCCAGCAACAGCGTTACCACTGTCAATAGTATATTCCAAATGGTGATTTCAAAAGGCCCTAAATGAAAAAGTACTGTGCTCATAATGTTATCTCAATATCGTCCGTCCCAATTCTTTTGTAAACTGTAATTTAATTTTCTCCAATGTTACCTGTTCCACCAGTAACAATGTCAATTCTTCCTCGTCCTGTATATCATTTTTTAATGCCTGGCGAATTTCATTGATCCGTTTTTCCAACTTGTACAACTTAAAGGCATAAATTGCCTGCGGAACAGCCTGTTTCAAACGGTCTCCGTCTTTTCGTGTTTCAATGTGGTGTTTGATGTACCAATTGTCGCTTATTTCGTGTTCATTAGCTTCAATGTCACTAACCAGTCGAACGATTTCCTGATCTTCCTGGCGTTTGAGAACAGAAGAACGGTATAGTTCATTATTGGCCAATCCTTCTGCATACACCTGGTGTATTTTGGCTAATACGGGAGTGTCAAAGAACAATTCATCTTCTTCGAGCTCATTACAGATGTATTGAATAACGGATATTTCCGTTTCTTCCATTTGCCCGTGCTCGTTCAATGCCATGACTTCTGTTGCCAGGGGACCGTACAATACCATCAGACGAATCAATGCAAATTCTTCCGGCTGTAGCCTGACCCCGGTTGCTGTTTCTGTAAATTCAGGAATAAATTCCGGGTATGTCTCAACCGCCTGGTGTTCGACGGGAAGCTCTCTTATTTCCGGTTCATTGAACTCTTTTGCCAGTGTATTTTTCCGGATTTTCAGTAGTTCCGAATCAAGGACTGCTTCCTGGATTTGAAATTCAGCAGCTATTTTCTGAATAAAAACCGTCCGGGTAATCGAATCGGGAATCAATCCGACCGAATGCACAATGTCTTTGATCAGTTCGGCACGTTTCAACGGGTCATCACCGTCATCTTTCAGCAGAATATCTGCCTTGAAGGAAATAAAATCCTGTGTATGTTCTTTGATGTAGTTTTCCAATTCAGAAGTACTCACTTTCTTGGAATAGGAATCCGGATCTTCTCCATCCGGGAAAAGTACCACTTTTACATTTAGCCCTTCCTGGAGAATCAAATCAATTCCTCTGAACGATGCTTTAATTCCCGCTGCATCTCCGTCGTAGAGAATCGTTACATTGTTCGTGTATCGCTTGATCAGACGAATCTGTTCTTTGGTAAGTGATGTTCCGGAAGAAGAAACGACGTTCTGGATTCCCGCCTGATACATACTGATGACATCCGTGTACCCCTCACACAAAAAGCAGTTATCATATTTGATAATGTCTCCTTTGGAATAGTACAACCCGTAGAGAATTTCACTTTTATTGTAAATGATGCTTTCCGGGGAGTTGAAGTATTTCGCAATTTTCTTGTCCGTAAACAAGGTTCTCCCTCCAAAACCAAGTACGCGACCTGAAACAGAATGGATCGGGAACATGACCCGGCCACGGAAAAAATCAAAGTTGCGGTCATCTTTGGTTTTGACCAGTCCGACTTTTTCCAGGTATTCCAGTTTATATCCTTTTTCTCTGGCAGCATCGGTAAAGTCCGTCCCTGAGTTTAAACAATACCCGAGTTGAAATTTCTCGATAATATCCGGACGGAATCCCCGCTCAACAAAATAGGACAGCCCGATAGACTTTCCTTCTTCTGTTCCGGTCATATTTTTCTTAAAATGCTCTTTGGCAAATTCATTGATGATGTGCAGGCTTTCCCGTTCGGAAATCGCTGCCTGTTCTTCGGATGTAAGTGGTTTTTCTTCCGGAATCTGGATACCGTACTTATCCGCCAGCCACCTCAATGCTTCCGGGTAGGAAAAATGTTCTTTTTCCATCAGGAATGTCACTACGCTTCCTCCTTTTCCCGTAGAAAAACATTTAAAAATCTGTTTCCCGGGAGACACAACAAATGAAGGTGTTTTTTCATCCGTAAACGGGGACAATCCTTTCAGGTTTGATCCTGCCTTTTTCAGACTCACAAATTCTCCTATGACCTCCTCTATACGAGCGGTTTGCATGATGTCGTCAACAATATGCGGGGGAATGTTTGCCATTTTTCTTTTGAATACTCAAAATTACAACAAATCTTTCAGATAGGAACACCCCTGCAGCATGAAGTCCGATAAGTTTAAGGCCTGAAAACGGTTATTTACTGATCCACGTTTCTATGTATTCCAGTTCCTTGTCTTTTTGCTGAAGCAAATCATCAATGGAATAGTCAATCGCTACGTGCGGCAGCACACCTCTTCCCTTTTCGACTCCCGGAAATGCATGATCTACGTGAAAAAACGGGATCATGACCCTGATTTGAGATGCCGGTAGTACAAACCAACTCATCAGAATCCCGTTGGAACCTTCATCTCCACCGCCTGTTTCCGTTCCGATAAACTGAGCTGCCGTTTTGTGCTTCAGATAGGATGCTACTGAAGAAGCCATTGAGAACGTTCCACCGTTTGTGAGGACAAAAACAGAACCGTTGAATGCATGCTTACGGATTGGTTTATAGGTCAAGCTATTTGTCCGGTAACCTTGCTTGTCTTTTCTATCGGGAATGAGTGCGAACAAAAATTTTGTCAATGCATTTTTACTTTCCGGTTGTAATACATCTTTGGATTTTTTCCGGTCGGATTCATAGAAATGGTAACTGAATTTTTCCCGCATAAAATACCTCAGGAAATAATTTCCATTCGGGAAATAACCACCGCCATTCCCTCTCAGATCAACGACAAGGTGATCTGCTCCGGTTTCGTCTATCTCTTTAAAGATTGCTTTGTATGTCTTTTTAAATGTACGGGTGTTAAAACTTTTCACCCGGAGCATATTCCATTTCGAATCCCTTTTGAACTGGTACAACTCCGCATGTGTGAATTCCTTTGTCAGTTTCCAACGGGTAGTGTCCGGCAGCTGCCGTTTCTCTTCTTTTTGGGGAAGAGTTGTCTCGGCAGGAAGAATTATTTTTCCCGTATTCCCTTTCTGTTTATACTCCACTTCATAAGTCGGTTTGTGACCATATAGAAACCGATAATACGTACGGAAATTGTCCTGAATGTTGTAATCAATGAATGATTCCTGCCAACCATCCCGGGGCTGGATCTGTTTTAGTTCCTGAATGATCTCCGTCACTGGTTTCTGTTCGATCGCAATTAACTCGGCTCCCGTCAATTCATCCATTCCATCCACATGCAGTTCTTTGATGTACATTTTTCCTTCCACATAATAGATATCAAACGGAATAAAGGCATAATCCGCACGGAAATAAGCATAGCTTGCTTCTGAGGGAATGGCAACCGTGTGACCACACCCGATGCGAGCCAGGTAGATTCGGACCAGCTGGTGTAATTGTAACTCCGAAATACTGTCCCGGATTGTGTGCAAAATGGAATCAGCTGTACCTTCAAGTGTTTTTTCTTCAACGAATTCATGTAACGCCGGATGGTATTCACGAAGTGTCAAAATCAACGAACGGAAATCACTTTTTGCAGCATCCGTACTCAATCGTTGTGGTGGCTGAATTGTTTCCTGTCCGTTTGTATGGAATGTACTATATGTGAGGAAGAAGAGTAAAATGGTTATTTTCATGTGGAAGACAATTATCACGTTTTCATGTATTCTGCATCGCAGGTAGTCATTCTGAACACCATTTGAACGGTTTGAATGCGGCATTAAATTAAACAAAAAATCCTTCAGTGTGATTACTGAAGGATTTTTTGTTATTTATCAATGGTCTTATTGTTATGCCAATACTTTCGGTGCTGCGTTTTTAATCGCGTCACTTGTTTGATCTGCATATTTTTCGAAGTTCTTAACAAACTGTCCTGCCAGGTTATTTGCTTTTTCATCGTAAGCAGCTTTATCTGCCCACGTTTCACGCGGATTCAGTATTTCTGACGGCACATTTTCACAAGAAGTAGGGAACTCCAATTCAAACACCGGCAATTTCTCATACGACACATTGTCCAGTTTTCCCGTCAATGCTGCTGTAATCATTGCACGTGTGTAGCTCAGTTTCATACGGCTTCCTACACCATACGAACCTCCGGACCATCCGGTGTTGATCAACCATACTTTGATGTCTGTTCCTTCCAGTTTCTTTCCAAGCAATTCCGCATATTTTGCAGGGTGTAACGGCAAGAATGCCGCTCCGAAGCATGCTGAGAATGTTGTTGTCGGCTCTGTTACTCCTACTTCAGTACCTGCAACTTTTGCCGTGTATCCGGACATGAAATGATACATTGCCTGTTCTTTTGTCAAACGGGAGATCGGAGGCAATACTCCGAACGCATCACATGTGAGGAAGAAAATATTTTTAGGTGCAGAACCGATGGACGGTACCGCTGTGTTTTCAATGTGTTCCAACGGATAAGAAACCCGTGTATTTTCTGTGATTGAATTATCTTCATAATCCGGAGTGGAAGTTCCGTCTACAAAACCAATGTTCTCCAGAATTGCTCCGAATTTAATCGCATCATAGATTTGTGGTTCTTTCTCACGGGATAAGTCGATTGTTTTTGCATAACATCCTCCTTCAAAATTGAAGACCGTGTTGTCGGCCCATCCGTGCTCATCATCACCGATCAAACGTCGGTTCGGATCAGAGGACAATGTTGTTTTTCCTGTTCCTGACAACCCAAAGAAAACCGCAGTGTCTCCTGCTTCACCAATGTTAGCGGAACAGTGCATGGATAATACGTTTTTCTCGTGTGGAAGAATAAAGTTCAACACAGAGAAAATCCCTTTTTTAATTTCTCCGGTGTATCCCGTACCTCCGATGATGATCATCTTCTTTGTGAAATTCAATACTGCGAAGTTGTGCTGACGGGTTCCGTCTACTTCAGGAATCGCTAAAAACCCGGGAACACATACGATGTGCCAGTCTGGCGTAAAGTCTTCCAATTCAGCATCCGTAGGGCGAAGAAACATGTTGTTCGCAAAATGGTTTGACCAGGGAAATTCGGTAATTGTACGAACATTCAAACGGAAATCGTCATCTGCACACACATAGTTGTCACGTACATACACGTCCTTTCCGATCAGGTATGCTTTCATGCGGTTGTACAACGCATCAAATTTCTCAGGAGAAAACTTGATGTTAATATCACCCCACCACACTGCATTTTCTGTTTTTTCGTCACATACCACGAAACGGTCTTTTGGAGAACGTCCGGTAAATTCACCTGTTTCTACAGCGATTGCTCCTGTATCAGTTAACATTCCTTGTCCCAGCAAAATGGTGTCTTCCACTAATTCCGCAGGGGTTAAATTCCAGAATTGGTTGCCCAACTTATCGAGCCCGATAGATGTTTTTAAATCTGTGTTTTTACCCAACTTTCCAAACATATCCATAATTGTATCCTATTTATTAGCTATGCTATTATTTTCGCCACAAATTTAGCGGTTCTATTTGGATGAACGCCTAAAACAGTCAGATATTTTCCAACAGGCATTCTAAATATTGTTAACAACTTAGTGTTGATGCCAGAAGCGAGATACCAGATGTTAGAGTATTAGAAGCTAGACGTTAGATAATGAGAAGTGATCTGTTGAAAGCGAGAAGTTTTTTTTGGGTAGAAGTAATCTATCAGCTAATCATAACATCAATTTATTACCAAGTCATAATGTCAATGCATCGTACTATCAAAAAGTCATAATATCAACTAATCATAATGCCATATGGTGAGCAATGAAATGATAGTGGTTAGGCGTCTCGGTCTTATAGTTTTATTTTTAGTCCATACTCATTTTTCATGGTTAGCAGAGCTTCGGCATTTCCTTTGGCGTCATCGACAGGATGATGGGTGTGTTTTGTTTTCCGCAAATGTTTGAAGTTCTTAAAGGTATCCTGTAACAATCCTTTATACAAACTTCCCAGGTTTTGTGAGCTGAACCCAAACGGATTTTTTCCTGTGAAATGGTGAAAGTACCAACAGACAAACATCCAGTCAAACCCGTTGTTATCGCTGATAAAAACCGGTTGATCTTTGCACACTTCCCGAATCCATTTCGCAAAGTTTTCCATAACAATTTTTGGATCTTCAAAAGCCAACGTCTCTTCACGGGAGTGCCCGGAAACGACTAATGCTTCCGGGATAAACCGGTCTGAAACAGGACGTAGTTTCCCATAAAATGTTTTGTTCAACTCCTGATCAACAAGGACTGCACCAAACGAAATCATCGAGTAATCTCCCGGAATCGGCCCGTCACTTTCTATGTCTACCATGATGTATGCCATCTCGTTCGTTTTTGTTCTTACTTATTTTTTAATTCTTCTTCTTGTTGTTGCTTTATCCTGAAAAACATTTCTTCTGACACTTCCTGCCCGTACGCGTACAAGTTTTTAATTTGCACCTCTTCCATCCTGGCAAAAGCAAATTCGGCCGACTCTATTGTCAGCATCTCGAAGCGGGCATTTGTCAGATCCGCCCCTGTAAAATCGCAAGTTTTTATACCTCCATTCAAAAACGTAGCATTTCGCAGGTTGGCATTCCGAAAACTCACATACAATGCACAGTGTTCGAATGTAATTCCTTCCAGGTTTTCGTTATCAAATGACACATTCTCCAGGTCCAGGTCTTTAAAATACCGTTGTCCGTTCCGGTAAGCTTCCAGGAAATCATTTTTTTGGTCCTCAAAGGAAAGTAACTTTAGAATTTCTCCTGTCTTTGGCTTTTCACGATGTCCGTTTGGCTCTAATTTGTACTGAAAAATACAATTTTTGTCTTTCTGCAGCAATTGCTGCTTTGCGGTTTCCCTTGCTTCAACCGAGCTAAAACGAAGGTGTGCCAGGCTTTCCGTTTCATTCTCAAAACGGGTCACCTCATCAACGATAAACCCGGGAATAACCCGCTGGTGAATTGTCCAACTGTACCCGGATGTCAACGATTTCAGAATGCTTCCATACGCAAGCCCCCTGAAATGACTCTCCAATTCGGCAATCATCCCGATATTGGAAACACTCCAGGCTTGTATGACTTTACAGGTTTGCTCTTTCATGAGAATGGCACCTTTTATTTAAACCGGACAAGCTGATCTTCAAATAGTTTCAATTGTTCATCGAATCGTCCGTTTTGAAGGTCGATGGAAGCAATTGCTCCCTGCTCATCTCTTCTTTCCGGAAATTGTATACTCAATCGCACCTCCTGGACACGATTTTCAGACAGTGGATCGCCCATAAAACAAATCACTAATTCTGATTGTGCATACCGGCAAATCTTCCAGTGTTCCAAATCCCACCAAAACAGACCGGAGCCGATTTCAATAATTTCCCAATCGTTGCGCTGTAACAGGTGTTGAATGTGTTGTTTGTACGTCATCGCGGTTTACATCAATTTTCATTGAACCGGTGCACGCCACCGGTCTCCTCCATTTTCCGGGCATAATCAGACAAGTATTTTCTGTTATCTGCTTTCGCCTGCGCAATATAATCTTCCAGCAGCGGTGAATGAATGGTTTTTAACGTCTGCAAAACTGCCATTTTTTGGTATTCATCCATCTCTCCATATATGTTTCTGTTCCAAAAATGAACGGCATACGCTTCTGTTTTATCCGGTTGCAATTTTGCGAGTTCCATCAACGACCGTCTGCTGACGTATTCATCCTGGTCATTGACAAACTGTTCGAGCAGGTTGAAAGCAAGTGTTTTATCCGTGATTTTATGTAATTGCAATGCCATTTGCCATTTTGCATCACTCTCTCCGGTCAATATACTTTCTTTTGCCAATGCTACAATCACTTTTTCACTCAGACAATAGGTCAGATTCTGCGTCTCATAATCTTTGGCAATGATAAACAGTAACCGTTCTTTTTCTGCTGCTGACCATTCATCCGGTTCTGTCGTCTGCATAAACACTTCAAATTCCTGGTAAATCTGATTCCAATGCGTATAATTAAATTCTCTCATAACCGAAGCAGGTTGCCTGTGCATCCATTTTTCAAAACGTTTGATTTCCGCAAATAATCGGTGCTGCCTTATTTCGTCTATTTCATGTTTCATGTTGATCCCTATCCTTGTAATGACCGCTTTTTGTTCATCCGGTTTTCACACAATCCCGGTAACAATTTACCTCATTATTTACTCTGCTTTTATTTTATTTCAGTGGTTTTGGTTAACAAACCTAACAAATATGTATCATTTTAACCGTTCAGGCAGTATTTTTTTTCGCTGACGGAAGTTTTGCCGTGTACACGGGATGCAAACTAACAAACAGAATCCGATGAACAAAACAAGATTCCAATTCATTTTCATCAAAACAATCCGTACCTTTGTATTTCTAAAAATAAAATCAATATGAAAGTTCCGGTTACCATCTATTCAGAAATGACTCCCAATCCGTCAACAATGAAGTTTGTTGCTAATAAATACTTACTTGGGACGGGAGATTCCGCAGAGTTCAGAAATAAATCAGAAGCAAAAGGTTTTTCTCCGCTGGCAGAAGAATTGTTTTCGTTTCCTTTTGTAGATGGTGTTTTCATCGCCGCTAACTTCGTTACCGTTACAAAAACAAATAATGTTCCATGGGATTTTATCACAATGGAATTGCGTCAGTTTATCAAAACATGGATTGAAGACGGAAAAGAGGTATTAATTGCCATGCCGCAAAAAACTGCAAACGTAGAAGCAAAAGTAGAAACAGAAGAAAAAGCATCTATTCTGGCTAATTTATCTCCTTCTGAGTTCGACGATGCCATTTCCAACATCCTGGATGAATATGTACGTCCGGCCGTAGAAAATGACGGTGGTGCAATCGATTATTTGGGATTCAACGACGGTACTGTATCCGTGATCCTGAAAGGTTCTTGCTCCGGTTGTCCTTCTTCTACAGCTACCCTGAAAGGTGGAATTGAAAACTTACTGAAACAATACATCCCCGAAGTAACGGAAGTTGTTGCGATTAACGGTTAAGTGAATGAAGCATTAAACGTGTATTAGTGGAGAGTTGAAAGTTGGAAATGTGTGTAATGATTCACTTTCAACTCTCCACTTTCAATGTTATAGACTGCTACAAAAAATCCGAAGTTTGTCGTATTTTGAAGATTGGTTAAAATTTCCAATTTTGTAATCAAATACAGTAGAACATGACCCAAATAATAAAAATTGCTATTGCTGAAGACATTTCCAAGCTCGCTCAGGCCTTAAAGGAAAAAATAGAACTGGCCGTTGAATTCAAAGTCGTAGAAATCGTCTCCAATGGTTCTGAAATGGTCAAACGACTGGAAAACAATCACGCTGTTGATGTCATTTTCATGGACATCAACATGCCGGAAATGGATGGCGTACAGGCAACGGAGATCATTTCCAATCGCTGGCCGAATATTAAAATCATCATGTGTACGGTTTTTGACGATGAACAAAACATCTTTGAAGCCATCATGGCCGGTGCAAGCGGATACATTCTCAAAGATGAACCACCGGTGAAAGTTCACAAATCTATTTATGAGGCACTGGAAGGAGGCGCTCCGATGAGTCCGATGATCGCTAAGAAATCACTAACACTGATCCGAAAAGGAAAACCGAGTGAAGTTGTTATCGAAAAAGATTATGAGTTGACCCGGCGGGAACTGGAAGTATTGGAACAAATCGCTAAGGGACTCAGCTATGATCAAATTTCCGACAACTTGTTCATCAGTTATGGGACAGCAAGAAAACACGTGGAAAACATCTACAAGAAAATGAAGGTTCACAACAAAGTTGAAGCCCTGGAAAAAGCTAAAAAGGGCGGATTAATCTAACAAAAAACACCTGATTTTCACAAATCAATTATTTTTCAATCATTCTTTGCCCGCTACTGAAACCGTTTTATCTAAAAAAAAATTACTTTTGGTGTAAAACTTTCATTTTTAAACCTATGCGCTCATTTGTTTTATTTCTGACATTTCTTACTTCTCTTTCTGTTTGGAGTCAACCGGAAATTGATGCACTCAAGAAAGCATATCCAAAGCAAAAAGGAAAAGAAAAAGCGCAATCACTTGTCGATTTATCGTTTTACCTGGCGGCGTCTAAACCGGAAGAGGCAAAAAAATATGGGCGGATGGCTGAAAAAGAGGCAAAAATGCTAAACGATTCCGCTTTTCTTGCGACCATTTGGAATGACTGGAGTTTTGCTTATTTCTATAGCGGTGATCTGGATTCTTCCCTGCTATTGAATCAACAAGCGTTGGAATACCGGACGAAGTTGCACGATACAATCGGAATGGGCAAATCCCTCAATAAAATTGCAAACACGTATTATGAAAAAGGCCTGCACGATAAATGTCTTGAAGCCAATTTACTGAGTTTAGATTATTTTAAAAAGACCGGGCAAGAACAATTAATCGGCCAGGTATACACCAATATCGCCAATGTATATGAACGGATCAACCGGTATGAAGAAGCATTGAAATTTCACTTGCAAGCGATTGAATTATTAACAAAATATGGTAATCAAGTCGGTGTCATTACTTCCAAGATCAACGCTGCAAATTGTTATCGGAAATTAGGTGATGCAACCACATCCCGGAACATGTACCTGGAGCTTATTCCTGAAATTGAAGCGATTAAACATACTGAATACCTTGCTGGAGTTTACCAGGGGTTGGGAGTTTTAGAACGTGAACAGGGAAATCTGGAAAAGGGAATTGAGTATTATAAAAAATCACTGGAAAAATACGAAGAGGTCGGTGTCAAAAGTGGTATTTCTCTCGTTGCTGTCAACCTGGGAATGAGCTACCTGGATAAGAAAAACTTTCCGGAAGCAGAACAATACCTGAAAAAGGGGTTGGATATTGCATTGGAAATGGAATCGAATTATAATATCCGCCATGCCTACAAAGGATTGTTTCGCCTGGAAACCTTGAAAGGAAACAATGAAAAAGCTGACGAATACTTCGAATTGTACGTTGCACAAATGGATTCCATTTACAACCAACAGTCCAACAAAGCCATTTCGGAAATGAAAGTGAAGTTTGATACTGAGAAAAAAGAATTAGCGCTTCAGGAAGAAATTATTAAAAATAAAAATAAAACCCTGCTGCTACTGGTATTAATCGGTGCCATTGTCATCCTTATCATTATCATTGTACTGATTATTCAACGGAGAAAATTGGACCGGCAACAATCGACGATTACCAGTTTACAAAACCTGGAAGCTGAGCGGAACCGTATTGCCCGGGATTTGCACGATAACCTGGGAGCGGAGTTGACCATGATTTCGTCGAAACTGGACATGAAAGCATTCCGTACAACGAATGAAACTGATAAAAAAGACCTGGAAGATATCCGCAGCATTTCTTCCAATGCCAATTTTGTATTGCGGGAAACCATTTGGTCCATTCACAAACAGGAACTCACAATTGATGAATTGTACCGAAAAGCGGAAGAATACGCCAACCGGATTCTGGGAGGAAGAGAAATCCGTGTTGCTGTTGTTGCAACAGATAAAAATACCGTTCTCTCCCCTGCACTGGCGCTTCACTTGTTCAGAATTATCCAGGAAACGATTAACAATGCCTCAAAATATGCAAATTGTACCGAATTACGTGTGCTGATCAGCGCTTCAAAATTAGAAATAACGGATAACGGGAAGGGATTTGACCCCGAAACTGCCAAGAGAGGATATGGATTACAAAACATGGAACAGCGTGTGAAAGAATTCAACGGAACAATCAGTATTGAATCGAAAGAAGGAAAAGGAACACGGGTAGTTGTTGAGTTCGGATAAGGAGTAGTAATGATGCATTATGAATGTTGAATGTTGAATTATCAAGTATAGGGGTACTATTTTTGAAGGAGTTGAAAGTTTAGAATATCAATGCTTAATTATCAAATGTCGGAAAGAAGATTCTTTGTTCCGAAGTTTTGATAATTGATAATTCATTATTTGTGATTCATCATTGAACGTGTGCCAGCTATAAGAATTGATTTTAATTGAGAGAAATGTTCTCCGTTGATTGAAATCCTATAATTTTGTAGGCGTAAAACAAGATGCATGTCCGGAGTTACTGATTTTTCTAAAAAACTGGTTTTTGAAGGCCATTCCGGTGCGATCTATTCGCTGCAATATGACGGACAATTCATTTATTCCGCCAGTGCTGACAAATATGTTGTTCGCTGGAATTTAGCCACAGGAGAACAGGACAAATTCGCGATTCGTCTTCCTGCTACTCCGTATTCCATTCAGTTAATTGACGGACATTCAAAACTCATCACCGGGTTATCAAACGGAGACCTTCACATTTTTGACCTGGTGGAACGAAAAGAAGTGAAATTCTATAAACTTCATAAAAAAGGTGTTTTTGCATTAGCAGAAAATCAATTGAAGCGGCAATTTTACAGCGCCGATGGCGACGGAACGTTCTCTGTTTGGGATACGCAAACATTGGAGTTGTTAATCCAGCTTCCTTTTGATTGTGGTAAAATCAGGAGAATTATTCCTTCGAAAGACGGTTCTCTGGTTTACCTCTGCTGCCAGGATGGAAACATCCGATGCATCGACACGACTTATTTCAACCTCATCGATGTGTTTTTTGCACATGAAGGTGGTGTGGGAACGATACTTGAACGAACACATCTGTTAATCACAGGAGGAAAAGATGCACACATCAGTCTGCTCGACATTGCTTCTAAATCTTTTTTTAAGCGGATTCCCGCACACAACTATATGGTTTACGAACTCATTCAACTCAATGATGAATTGATGATATCTGTCAGCAGGGATAAAACAATCAAAATATGGAATACAGAGGATTGGTCGGTTTTGCAACGACTCGATCTGAAAAAAGGAGGGCACCGGCATTCGGTCAATTGTGCAGTGAAGATAGATGATACGACATTTGCTACCGCTTCAGATGATGCACGGATAATTGTTTGGGGAGTTAAGTAGTGGAGAGTTGAAAGTTGAAAGTGTGGGAGATTAATTATCAATGTTCAATTATCAAATGTCGGTAAAAAGATTTTTTGTCCCAACGTCTTGATAATTGATAATTCATCATCTATAATTCACCATTCATAACTGATCATTCATCAAACCATTCTTTTTTGAGCGCTTCCTGTAGTTCCAATTCACCTGTTTCCGCGTTAATTTTCGAAAGAAAATGATCGACTCCGTTGGTGAGTAATAAATAATCCACCTGCAATACCCTGTTGTATTGGGCAATCTGAAACAAGACGTGCTCATCAACAGGAACAGATACGGCTTTGCATTCTACAATCAATTTCGGATTCCCGTTTCTATCCACCACAACAAGATCGCAACGCCGCGCCAAACCGTTTACCCGGATACTGAATTCCGAGGCGATGCGTTCAACAGGAATTTGAATACTTGTAATCAAATAATGGATGAAGTGCTGCCGCACCCACTCTTCGGGTGTTAAGAGCAGTGATTTCTTACGGACAACACACCAAACATACAATTCACCTTGCTTTTTTTCAAGTTTCAACGGTGCTTTCGGTAAATTTAATGGTTGAATGACGTTCATTACTGTCCTCTTTTCAGTCCCATCAGTAATAACTCGATGCTTTTGTATTTTAGATCGAAGACTTTTCCGAGTACTTCACTCGTCAGGTTTCCTTTGTAGATATACACCCCACTTCTGAAACCAAGGTCATTCGAAATCAGGTTTTCACAACCTCCTGCATTTCCCATTTCCAATAAAATCGGTGAAAAAATGTTGGATAATGCAAACGAAGCTGTCCGGGATATCCGGGAAGCAATGTTCGGAACGCAGTAATGAATAATTCCATGTTCCACAAACGTCGGTTTTTTGTGATTGGTCACCCGGGAGGTTTCGAAACACCCCCCCTGATCAATGCTGACATCCACAATGACTGATCCCTGCTTCATCTCACGCACCATTTCTTCCGTAACAATACACGGTGTACGTCCCAACGGAGCGCGCAACGCACCAATGGCAACATCTGCACGCATCAATGCTTTTGCCAACACTTTCGGCTGAATGACAGATGTGTAAATCCGGGTTCCGATATCGTTTTGTAAACGTCTCAAACGCGACAATGAGTTATCAAATACTTTTACATTCGCTCCCAACCCCAATGCGGCACGGGTAGCATATTCTCCAACGGATCCGGCTCCGATAACAACCACTTCTGCTGGTTGCACACCGGAAACACCTCCCAACATCATTCCTTTTCCGTTACTGTATTTGGAAAGCAACTCTCCTGCAACCAATACGGAAGTTGTTCCGGCCATTTCTCCCATGGTACGTACAACCGGAAACACCCCTTCTTCATCACGGATGTAATCCCAGGCAATTGCCGTAATTTTTTTGTTGATTAACTTCTGAAGAATTTCCTTGGGTTGAATCGAAATCTGCAACGCGGAAATCATCGTTTGATGTCCCGGCATCATATCGATTTCATCTTCTGACGGAGGAGCTACTTTGAAAATAATATCACATTTAAAGACTTCTTCCCTGCTATAACATACTTCAGCTCCTGCTTCACTGTATTCCCGGTCCGAAAAGTTGGCCCCCTCCCCGCTTTTTGTCTCAATTTTAACCCGGTGTCCGTTGGAAACCAGTAACGAAACGGCCTCCGGCACCAATGCAACACGATTCTCCTGGAAAGAGGTCTCCTTTGGAATACCTATGTTTAAACTCCCTTTCTTTCTCGCGATTTCAAGCATTTCTTCCTGAGGAAGTAAACTTCCCTGCTGCATCAGATGTTTGAGTAATTCCGGATCGGTTTTCATATTCCAACTGTTTGTGATATTTCGGTTACACGAAGATACGACCAAAAAGCGTTCGTTCGCCAAAGAGGATGCTTTAAAAGTAAAATTATGCAAACAAACCGAAGTTAATCACGTGTTTGGAACACACTTTTTCCAGAAAACCCACCCTTTTATAGAAGAAAAAAATAGCTTCATCATCAGATATAAATTTTATCTATATACTTATTGCTTTTTATAATTGAAGTCACGTGAAAAAGGTATGTATCTTTGTTCCGGAAATAAATTAATAATCACAATAAAAAAACAAAACGTTATGAGTATTGTAGGACAAAAATTCCCGTCTCTTTCAGTAAATGCAATCGATGAATTGGGGGATACATTCAAAATCAATGTATTTGAAAAAGCTGTTAATGAGAAGAAAAAAGTAGTATTATTCTGGTATCCGAAAGATTTCACATTTGTTTGTCCGACAGAAATTCATGCATTCCAGGAAGCTGCTGCTGAATTTGCAAAAAGAAATACAATCGTTATCGGTGCTTCTTGTGATACTGCTGAAGTTCACTTTGCATGGTTAAACACAGCAAAAGACAACGGAGGAATCGAAGGTGTTCGCTTTCCATTGATCGCAGATTCAACACGTGTATTAGCGGAAGAACTGGGAATTCTGGATTATGACCAATTTGATGAAGAATCAGAAGGTGACAATGTTCCTTACCGCGCAACTTACCTGATTGATGAAGACGGAACAGTATTCCACGAATCAATCAACCACATGCCGTTGGGACGTAACGTAGCTGAATTCATCCGTTTGGTAGACGCATATGCACACGTTCAGACGCATGGTGAAGTATGTCCGGCAAACTGGGAAGAAGGAAAAGAAGCGATGAAAGCAAACAGAATCAGCACTGCTGAATATTTGAGCAAAAACTAAACAACAAACAACATGTTTACAGAGTTAACGGAAGATAAACTAGAGCAGTTATTGAACAGCAACACCAAAGTGATGGTTCAATACGGAGCATCCTGGTGCGGTAACTGTAAAATCACCAAGCCGAAATTCAAACGCATGGCGGAAGAAAACCCGGACATTGAGTTTTACTACGTAGATGCGGAGAAATTGCCGAATTCACGTCAATTTGCAGATGTCTCCAACCTGCCTACTTTCGCAGGCTTTGTAGACGGAAAATTGGTAAAACAGGCTCAGGGAAACAAAGTGGAAATCATTCAGGAGGTCAGAGATGCGGTTGCCGGTAATTAAACACATGATCGGCTTCATCGAGCAAAACGATGAAGACTATATCCATGAAACATTGGAAACACTGGAGCATTTAATTGATGCCCCGGGATTGAAAGATGAAGAATTGGACGTGATCGGGGAATTGCTCTCCAACTTTTCGGGTGCCATTGAAGTACATGAAGACATGAAAAAGAATGGTAAATCACAACGGGATGCCTTAAATGACTTCATGAAACGCGTTACCGGGTCAATCGACAATTAACCGGATGGAGGTTGCTATAGAAAAAGGCTTGTAAATTATTGCAAGCCTTTTTTATTTTTTGCTATTTTGCGAACGAATGAAGTACATCTGTCTGGTCATATTGTCGTTGGTTATTCATTGGGGAACTGCTCAAAACTATTCCAAGAACATTGATTTCAGCAAACTCAACATCCAGTTTGAAGATGCTTCAGCAGAATTAAAACCCGAGTACCTTCCGCTGATTTATCGCCTGGCAGACAGTTTGCGGAAAACACCCGATCTGCACGTTACAATCAGAGGGCATGTATGTTGTGTCAAGCGAAATGGGTTAGCCAAACGCCGGGCAAAAGTAGTACGGGACTACCTGCTGTTGTTTGGAACGCACAAGGAGCAAATCACAACCGTGGGAATGAAAAACTCCATGCCGGTCGTATTTCCTGAAAAAACAAAAGCTGATGAACTCGCCAATATGCGTGTCGACTTTGTATTAACACGTCCTTGACCAAACATTCTGAGAAATGCATGCAATCACACTTGAAACCGAGCGAATCCGTCTGAAAATCATTACTCCTGAAATCATTCGCAATCTCTTTGAAACACATACTGAAATGTCTGTAAAAGAAGCCTTGGCACTGGATGAATCCGGGTATGAAAAATACCTGAACATGTACCGGCAAGGCATGGAGACACACCGTATTTCACTGCTCTATTTTTTGCTGGAAAAAAAAGAAACCGGCGAGGTCATCGGAGAATGCGGCTTTCATACCTGGAACAAAGCACACAAACGGGCGGAAGTGTTTTACTCTCTGAAGTATGAATCCGATAAGCGAAAAGGCTACCTGAGTGAAGTACTGCCTGCTGTGCTCGATTTTGGTTTTACACAAATGGAATTACACCGGATCGAAGCATTGGTCGCGGACTGGAATATCCCCTCGGTAAAACTCCTGCTAAAAAATCACTTTATCAAAGAAGGCACATTGAGAGAACACTACCTGGTTGACGGAGTATTTGAAGACTCCGATTGTTATGCGTTGATCAACAAAAAACCGTAAATCATACAACAACCAAAAATCCGCACACTAAATAATCACAACACATCCGGTTAAAAGTGCCTGTTGTCATTTCGAAAAACGCTACCTTTGAACGGTTCATACGATTACGTATCCATGAAAATAATACGATCAATGTTGCTTGTTCTGTTGTGCAATCAGTCGCTGCATGCACAGCACCCGGTCGTACAAACGATTCTCGAAGAAATACAACTGGATTCACTCGTCAATTTTGTGGAACAATTAACAGGAGGAAAACCGGTTGTCATCAACGGGCAATCACACACCATTCATTCACGTCAGTACCAGAAACCGGGCAATGAAATTGCTTTTCAGTTCATGAAACAGGAATTGCACCGGTATGGTTATGCAATTGATTCTTTTAAATTCAGTGCCGGAGGTAAAAACCTGTTCGCCATCAAAACAGGGTACGAATACCCGGACAGATGGCTGATGCTTGGCGCACACTATGACAACCTCCCGCTCACAACAGTTGCTCCGGGCGCCGATGACAACGCAAGTGGCTGTGCCGCAGTGTTAGAGGCAGGAAGAGTACTTTCCGGTTATGAATTTCCCTACACCATTGTCCTCGCCTTATGGGATGAAGAAGAACCGGGACTGTTGGGAAGTACCGCACACATGCACCGGGTCGGAATGAAAGGAGAAAAATTAGCGGGATACATCAACCTGGATATGATTGCCTGGGATGGAAACAACGATTCAGTCGCAGACCTGCACGTCAAACAAATTCATCATTCGGATGCATTAAAAAACAAAGTCGTTTACTGCAATTCGGTCTACAACTTACAGGTTACACTGAATATAGTGGACCCGGGATTTTACTACTCCGATCAGTTTCCATTCTGGGAAAACGGTTATTCAGCCATTGCCATTAATGAACATTACCTGCAGGACCTGAACCCGCATTATCACTCAGCAAGCGACGTGATGAGTCATTTCAACATGCCCTATTTTCTGCGCAACACTAAACTCGGAATAGCCACACTTGCAGAACTGGCGGTGGATATGGAAGCTGATTACGGAATTACGGAAGAGGCGTATGACCTTGTAAAAATTTACCCGAATCCGTTCAATGGACAAATTACCTTTCGTGCCATCACCAAAAACGAACGAATCCAACAAATTGTCATTGTTGATTATACCGGACAGCAACTATTCGAAGGTACATACAACAATAAATCGGTTGTTTTAACGGATCAGAACTACCTGAAAAACGGTGTTTACCTGGTGACGATTTCTACCTCCAATGGCACCTATGTGCGGAAAATTATCAAATTCTGAAAATACCTGACTGTTAAACATAAGGATACCTGTCTGTTTTTTTTACATCCGGCAGTATCTTACACAACAAATTTGTTCTACCTTTAGCGCAAATTACTGACTCTATGAAACAGCGTATTACATATCTATTTATCAGTTTTATTTTCTTCACATTTTACGGGAATGCCCAGAATATAAACGGTTCATTCGTGCATGGAGGCATCACGCGTACTTATTCATTTTACGTTCCTGCTTCATACGTTCCGGGACAGGCTGTTCCACTGGTTTTAAATTTACATGGATATACATCTAACGGATCAGAGCAATCCATTTACGGAAATTTTAAACCCATTGCAGACACTGCCAATTTCATTGTTGTACATCCGGACGGAACAATTGATCAAACGACAAGTCAACGGTACTGGAATTTCGGTATTTTCGGTTCTACTGTCGATGACCTTGGTTTTCTGGAAGCACTGATCGATACGATTTCCGCTCATTATACCATCAATCCGAATCGGGTATACAGCACCGGAATGTCAAATGGCGGTTACATGAGTTATTATTTGGCCTGTCAGAGCAATAAATTTGCTGCCGTAGGGTCGGTAACGGGGTCGATGTCTGTACCGATGTACAATTTGTGCACTCCTTCCAATCCGATTCCAATAATTCAGATTCATGGAACAAATGATCCGACAGTTCCGTATTCCGGTAATTCGACGTCAAAAGCAGTGGAAGATGTTGTGTTGTTCTGGGCAGACAAAAATGCATGTAATTTAACTCCTGCGATTACTCCTGTACCCAATACAAATACGACAGACGGGGCTACTGCTGAGCGTTACCTCTATGCAGGAGGAACAAACGGACATACGGTCGAGTTTTTCAAAGTAACAGGCGGAGGTCATACGTGGCCGGGAGCACCGGTTCCGTTACCGGGTGCCGGAAATACATGTATGGATTTTAGTGCCAGTAAAGAAATATGGCGTTTTTTCAGTCAATACCAATCATCCGGACAAGTGGGAATCACAACACCGACAGCACAGGATTTCGCTATCTATCCCAATCCTTCACAGGGCATCATCAATTTTGATTCAAAAGTACATATCGAACGTGTCCGCATCTTTGACCTGCAAGGACGTATCATCCAAATAATGGAAGCAGAAAACATCCAATCGGTTGATCTGAGCCCGTTAAACAACGGAAATTACTTACTTGAAATCAGTGGTGAGAACTTCCGGGCAATGAGGAAGATTACGCTTGCTTCATTCTGAATCAGAAATACGAATTAAAATAACAGGCTGATTTCTTTCTTCAGATGCGGAAACAGTTCCAGCATTTGTTCTTGTGTAAACAATTCAAAATCCGAAAAGTCGAAACCGGGAGCGACGACACACGACACCAACGAATAGGTGTTTTCTTCCGAAACAGAAGCTCCGAAAACAGCACCTGCGGGCACTAAATGTTGCGGGACCTGACCATGTTCAAGTTCTTTCCCAACGATTGTTGCGCTGTATACACCATTTTCAATAGCATGTACAACGATCGGACTTCCGGCATGGTAAAACCAAAATTCATCACTTTTGATGCGATGCCAACTTGACGTTTCCGAAGAAGGCAATAAAAAGTAAATGACGGTTGCAAGTGATTTCTGTGTCTTTTCCAACACAACGGGAGAACGATAGGTTTCAACAAAATAGCCTCCTTCCGGATGCGGTCGCATGTTCAATTGTTCTACAATTTTCTGAATCGCAGTAGTCATTTATTCAATCGGTGTTTTGATCGGGCTTCCCTTGATTTTGATTAACGGGAAAAAGTATTTTATTTCCAATGCGATGTAGGATCCATCCACTCTTCCTTGATTTTCCGCATCTGTTTCAATTTGAAACCCTTGGTTTTTATAGCTGGACTTTAAATAAAATAATGGCTCAAACGGGATTCTTGCCGCTGCTCCTAAATAAAATGTACCTGCCTTTTGCGTTCTGTATTCAAATCCGATATTCCCAATGGCTTCACCCAAAACTTTTTTCCCAATCGCCCACTGATTAAACTCATGATATTTTCCCTCTGTGTTCTTCACCCCCACTACAGTTGGATTGTACGAAATAGCAGCTCCAACGGAAACATTCATATAAGCTCTTTCTGCCAGTCGAATGTAAAACAATGCACTTACCGGAACATCATATGTGAGGTAACGGAGCCGGGAATTCATATATAAATTGGAATCAGGAATTGAATAATCAAGAAAATAATTGCGCTGTGTCATGTTAATTCCCGTTTCAAGAGCAATTAATTTTGTTAATCCGACACGCACAACTCCACCAAACGAATAGCCGGTAGCTTGTCTTAATGTTGTATTAAATCCGTCCACATTACTGTCAAATGTAGTTGTCCCGATAAAAACTCCCGGAAAGATCGGCTTGATCTGAAACCCGAAATAAGTAGGGATTTTCTCTTTAACAGTTTGAGAAAATGAGACCTGGATAAAAAGTAAAAATAAAACTGCTAATCTGAATTTCATCGTATTATTTGCTGCAAAGATGCCATTAATTTTCACAAATAACGGTATTTTTCGTCCTTTTGTTGTATCCAAGCAGTCAATTATCACTACAGAACAAAAAATAAATGGTAATCTATCGTTAATAATTTGCTAAATCAGAATAAAGGCGGTAATTTTGTACCCCATTTTTAAGAACAAATGATCGATACGGATTTAGAAACAGCAAAAAGATTATACCCTTTCCAGGAAGACACAGTAAACACCATTATCGAAGAGCTGAAATCCAATGGAGATAATTTTAATTTACTCTACCAGTTGCCGACAGGAGGAGGTAAAACCGTTATTTTCTCAGAAATAGCAAGGCGTTACATTGAGTTGTGGGGTAAAAAGGTACTGATCCTCACACACAGAATTGAATTATCGGTTCAAACGTCGAAGCAATTGCATGCCATTAATGTCAACAATAAAATCATCAATTCGGAAGTAAAGACAATTCCTGATCAGCATGAATATTCCTGCTTCATTGCAATGGTGGAAACGTTGAATAACCGGCTGCAGGAAGATGAAAACTTCATTGAAAACGTTGGACTGGTCATCGTGGATGAAGCGCATTACAACAGTTTCCGTAAAATCTTCCAATTCTATAAGGGAGGAAATATTTTAGGGGTAACGGCGACGCCGCTGAGCAGCAATCGTGTGCTTCCGCTAAATGACAATTACAACAAACTCCTGGTTGGAGAAAGCATTGCTTCACTGATCGAAGGGCAATACCTGGCTAATGCTGAAACCTATACTTACGATGTGAATCTTCACGGGTTGAAAATCGGGACAAACGGGGATTTTACCGTTAGCAGCTCCGATGTTGTTTACGGAAATTACTTCATGCAGGAAAAACTGCTGTTCGCTTATGAGGAAATCGCTGTCGGAACAAAAACACTCATTTTTAACCCGGGAATCGAGACATCTATCCGGGTAGAGGAAACCTTTAAAAAACGAGGATTTAAGATTCGTCACCTGGACTCGACATTTTCAGACAAAGACCGCAAAGAAGTACTTCAATGGTTCAAAGAAACCAAAGACGCCATTCTTTCTTCTGTCGGAATTCTCACCACAGGATTTGACGAACCGACTGTAGAAACGATTATACTGAACCGTGCTACACGCTCCCTGACGTTGTATCATCAAATGATCGGACGGGGATCACGGAAACTGCCGAACAAAGACAATTTTAAGGTCATCGACCTGGGAAATAATGTACGCCGTTTCGGATTGTGGCAGGATTATATCAACTGGCAGGATGCATTCCGCTTTCCGGACCGTTTCCTGGAATCACGTTTATCAGAATCGGATGACGTGGAATTTGAAGTGGAGTTTGAATTCCCTAAAAAATTAACGGAACTGATTGATACGGTGAAGCTGGAAGAATTCAATATGAAGGACATTTATTATGAGTGTCTGGATGCCGGAGACAAAGGGAAAGCTGCCGTTGATCAATCACTGGACAATCACTTTGAAGTCATCCGCAGTGCTTCAGGTGATTTTTACGATGCACTGGATATCCAGGAAGCATTGCAGGACCATATTGAACACCGTCTGAAACAATACACCAAGTGTATTTCCAAGAGTACCAATAACTATTTCAAATATTTACAGGAAACATACAACCGTCAGCTGCGACAAAAATTGCGCGAGGCACTGGATGATTGATTCGCTGACCGGAAATCAAGCGGGAAGTGATCAACCGATCTTCTCTCGTTAATCTTCCATTTTGAAGGAGGAAATTGATGTGGCTTCCTGTAGCACTTTTCTTCGCAAATCCTAACAGATTGTTAAAGGCATAAAAAACTTCTCTTGTGTTAGTAGTGCTGTGGTGAATTTAAAGTAATTTTGTAGTTCTCATTAGAACAACAATTATGTCATCAGTACTAAATACGATAGAAGAAGCAATCGAAGACATCAAAAACGGGAAAGTCGTGATCGTAGTGGATGACGAGGACCGTGAAAACGAAGGTGACTTTATTGCAGCAGCAGAATGCGCCACACCGGAAATGATCAATTTTATGGCTACGCACGGACGCGGATTGATCTGTACGCCACTTACCGCTGAACGATGTGATGAATTGGCATTGAATCAAATGGTCACCAACAATACCGTTTTGCACGAAACACAGTTTACGGTATCTGTCGACCTGATTGGTCACGGATGTACAACCGGAATCTCTGTTCATGACCGGGCAAAGACCATCAAGGCATTGGTAGACCCGGCAACCAAACCCGCTGATCTGGGGCGTCCGGGGCATATTTTCCCCCTGCGGGCAAAAGAAGGTGGTGTTCTCAGAAGAACCGGACATACGGAAGCAGCTGTTGACCTGGCACGTTTAGCAGGATATGCTCCCGCGGGAATTCTTGTCGAAATTCTCAATGAAGACGGAACCATGGCCCGTTTATCTCAATTGGTAGAAGTGGCGAAGAAGTTTGATCTGAAACTGATCTCCATCGAGCAATTGATTGAATACCGTATGCACAATGAATCTCTGATCGAACGGGAAGTAGAAGTTGAAATGCCGACAAAAGCCGGTGACTTCAAAATGGTTGCCTACAAGGAAAAACTAACCGATCAGGATCATCTGGCACTGATCAAAGGAGAATGGAAAGAAGACGAACCGGTATTGGTACGTGTACACTCTTCTTGTATGACCGGAGATATTTTCGGGTCTTGTCGCTGTGATTGCGGCCCTCAACTGGAAAAAGCCATGCAGATGATCGAAGAAGCAGGAAAAGGCGTCATTGTATACATGAACCAGGAAGGACGCGGAATCGGTTTACTGAATAAATTGAAGGCCTACAAATTGCAGGAAGAAGGATTAGATACTGTAGAAGCCAACCTGCAACTTGGTTTTAAAAGCGATCAACGCGATTACGGTGTAGGTGCGCAAATTTTGCGTGACCTGGGAGTAACCAAAATGAAACTGATGTCTAATAATCCAACCAAACGCACCGGATTGGTCGGCTATGGGTTGGAAATTGTAGACAATGTACCAATCGAAATTGAGAGCAACAGCCACAACGAATTTTATTTGCAGACAAAACGCGATAAAATGGGACATTCGCTTAAAATGATAAAAAAATAATTGGTGCTTGATTCTTCCCGGTAGTTACTGGTATCGGGAAGAATGAATGCTTAAAAACAACTCTTTATGCTTGCGGCAAAGAACATTCATAAAAAATATGATCACCTGGAAATTCTGAAAGGAATTAGTCTGGAGGTAACGGACAGTGAAATTGTTTCGATTGTCGGGTCTTCCGGAGCAGGTAAGACGACTTTGCTGCAGATTTTAGGTACATTGGATAAACCCGATCAGGGCATCCTTGAAATCAACGGAATCAACCCGTTTCAATTGTCTTCCAAAAAAATTGCCGCGTTCCGCAATCAACACATCGGTTTTATTTTCCAGTTTCATCAATTGTTGCCTGAATTTACGGCTTTGGAAAATGTATGCATTCCAGCCATGATGAACGGAAAATCGATGGTTGATGCAAAAAAACTGGCAACTCCCCTACTCGACCGGCTGGGATTGAGTCACAGAGGTGAACACAAACCCAATGAATTATCGGGTGGAGAACAACAACGTGTTGCCGTAGCCAGAGCATTGGTAAACAAACCAAGTATCATCTTTGCAGATGAACCTTCCGGAAACCTGGATACGGAAAATTCAACAATGCTGCACAACTTGTTCTTCGAATTGCGCGAAGAATTTAAACAAACGTTTGTCATTGTCACGCACAATGAAGACCTGGCAAAAATGGCCGACCGGATGATCACCATGAAAGATGGGCTGGTGATTGGTTAGCATTATCAATGCTTCTTTTACTTTTGTGCTGATTTTCTTGTTAAGAAGCACACGAATAATTCATCCGAAGATGTCTTTTGTTTCTCGCAAAGACGCAATTGTGTGAAGAATGGTCTGTATTTTACGAAAGGAAAGTAGCTGTTTGAAATTTTTAATTTGATTATTACTCACTAAGGCACAAAGACGCGATTGAATGTAGAATAGTGTGTATTTTTACGGCATCAAAAAATAATCAATGACTCCCGACGAATTAAAATCCTTTCTCGATTTCAAAGCTGAACAATACGAAAATACGGATTTCATTGAAACAGATCCGATTCAGATCCCGCATCGTTTTTCCAAGAAAGAAGACATTGAAATCAGTGGTTTCTTACTTTCGACGATTGCCTGGGGAAACCGTACGATGATTATCCGGAACGGAAATAAGTTGATGGAATTAATGGAAGAAGATCCGCATCGGTATATTTTGGATTTTACATCCCGGGATTTGGAATTTGTTCACCGGACATTCAATTCCCAGGATCTGGAATTTTACCTGCGTTCACTGAAAAACATGTATCATACCGGAGGATTGGAGCAGGCATTTTCCGCACATCCTGAAATCGAAGGGATGAAAGGGCGTATTGTCCGGTTTCGGGATTATTTTTTATCTGTTGAGCATGAATCACGTGCTGAAAAGCACATTTCCAGTCCGCTGAAGAATTCTGCCTGCAAACGATTGAACATGTTTCTCCGCTGGATGGTTCGCGATGCACAAAAAGGGGTTGATTTCGGGATTTGGAAATCCATGGATGCATCTGAGTTATATCTTCCATTGGATGTTCATACGAGTAAGAATGCGCGTAAAATTGGTATTTTAAGCCGCAAACAAGACGATTGGAAGGCCTTGGAGGAACTGATGGGGCATTTACGCTCGTTTGATGAAAAAGATCCTGTTAAGTACGATTTTGCACTGTTTGGGCTGGGGGCGTTTGAGAAGTTTTAATGAACGAGCTTTTCCGGAGATGAGAAATGGGTCTATTTTTCTCGCAAAGGCGCGAAGACGCAAAGGGTATTACCTAAAGAATGAAGATGGGCTGAGGGTGTCGGAGAAGTTTTGATGTACTGTTTTTTTTTTATTTAAAAAGGGCTACATAACCTTTAAACATATATAATCGGCCTCTTTTTGCATCTGTTATTTCATATAGATATTTCGTTTTTCAAGATTTTCAACTAATTAAGAAAACAAACAAAAACTTAATTAGTGGGCTGCGCTTAAAAAAAAGCCCAGTTTATTTTAAAACAAAAAAGGATTGCCAAATTTGACAATCCTTTTCTATTCCTGTAAAGAATTTAATTATTCTTTATCTTCTTTTTCTTCAGAAGATTCTTCTGATGCTTCAGGAGTTTCTTCAGTTGCAGCTTCAGGAGCTGTTTCAACTGTTTCTACTTCTACCGCTTCAACAACTTCTTCCGTTGCTGTTGCTTCTGTTTTAGCAGCACCCGCTCCTCTTCTTGAACGACGTGTTGTTTTCTTCGCTTTTTCGTTTGTATAGATTTCGTTGAAATCAACCAACTCGATCATACACATTTCAGCGTTATCCCCCAAACGGTACCCTGTACGGATGATACGTGTGTATCCTCCCGGACGATCAGCAATTTTAGGAGCAACTGTTCTGAATAACTCAGAAACAACGTCTTTGTTTTGCAAATAACTGAAAACTGTTCTTCTATTGTGAGTAGAGTCTTCTTTTGACTTTGTCAACAATGGTTCAACAAACGTTCTCAGGGCTTTCGCTTTTGCAACAGTCGTAGTGATACGCTTGTGCAGGATCAACGAAGAAGCCATGTTAGACAGCATCGCTTTTCTGTGAGAAGCTGTTCTACCCAAATGGTTTACTTTTTTTCCGTGTCTCATTTTATTTAATTTCGTAAGTAACGGTTAGTAAAATCCTTTTTGTATCGCATGGATTTTACCACCTATTACGCCATTTTACATTATTAATTGCGATACTAATCTTTGTCTAATTTGTATTTAGAAACATTCATTCCGAAGTTCAATCCTTTGTTTTCAACAAGGTCTTCCAACTCTGTCAGTGATTTTTTACCGAAGTTACGGAACTTCAATAAATCGTTCTTGTTGTAAGAAACCAAATCACCCAATGTTTCAACGTCTGCTGCTTTCAAACAGTTCAATGCACGTACAGACAAGTCCATATCTACCAATTTAGATTTCAACAATTGTCTCATGTGCAATGAAGTCTCATCAAACTCTTCCGTTTCTGCTTTCACTTCGCTGTCAAGTGTGATGCGTTCGTCAGAGAACAACATGAAGTGGTGGATCAAAATTTTCGCTGCTTCTTTCAAAGCATCTTTCGGATGAATCGATCCATCAGTAGTGATATCCAATACTAATTTCTCATAATCCGTTTTTTGCTCCACACGGTAATTTTCGATTGAATACTTCACGTTTTTAATCGGTGTGTAAATGGAGTCAACGAAGATCGTTCCAAACGGAGCGTTCCCGGTTTTGTTCTCTTCAGCGGGAACATAACCACGTCCTTTGTTGATCGTCAATTCCAATTCCAATTTAACGGAAGCATTCAGGTTACAGATTACCAGATCAGGGTTCAATACCTGGAATGCGGATGTAAATTTACCCAAATCTCCTGCAGTCAATTGCTCTTGTCCGGAAATTGTCACTGCTACAGCTTCATTATCCGTTCCTTCAATTTGCTGCTTGAAACGTACTTGTTTCAAGTTCAGGATGATTTCAGTAACATCTTCTACCACTCCTTTGATTGTAGTAAACTCGTGGTCTGCTCCTTTAATCTTTACAGAAGCGATTGCAAACCCTTCCAATGAAGAAAGCAAGATGCGACGCAACGCGTTACCAACTGTAATACCATATCCTGGCTCCAACGGACGGAATTCAAATTGTCCGTGGTGCTCATCGGATTGGATCATAATAACCTTATCCGGTTTTTGAAAATCTAAAATTGCCATTTTGTTTGTTCTTCTTTTTAATTGTCTCGCAGTTGCGCGGTATGAAAGAGTGAAGAAAATCAATCAGACCCTTTAGCTGCGATTCAATGGTTAATTTATACGTTATTACTTCGAATACAATTCGACGATTAATTGCTCTTTGATGTTCTCAGGGATCATTTCACGAGCAGGAACAGCTAATAACGTTCCTGTCATTGTTGCATTATCCCATGCCAACCAATCGTATTTTTTTCCGTTGGAAGAAAGTGTTCCTGTAATTGTTTCCAATGACTTGGATTTTTCTCTTACCCCAACTACATCTCCAGGTTTCAACTGGTACGAGGGAACATTAACAATCTCACCGTTTACAGTGATGTGCTTGTGTGTTACCAACTGACGAGCCGCTCTTCTTGAAGGCGCTACACCAAAACGGTAAACTGTGTTATCCAAACGCATCTCACACAATTGTAACAAAATTTCACCGGTAATTCCTGGTTTCGCATTCGCTTTTTTGTACATGTTAGAGAACTGACGCTCCAAAATACCATATGTGTATTTTGCTTTTTGTTTTTCACCCAACTGAATAGCGTATTCAGATTGTTTTCCTCCGCGACGCTTGTTCGGACCGTGTTGTCCCGGACCGTAAGCGCGTCTTTCCAACGCCTTGTCCGGACCGAAGATCGGATCACGGAAACGACGTGCAATTTTTGATTTTGGACCTGTATATCTTGCCATTTTACTATTTATTTATGAAAAGGTATCGTGAATTAAGGCTTTCCTTCGACGACATGAATCCTTTTCTCGTTATTAATTTACTATACGCGACGTCTTTTCGGTGGACGACAACCGTTGTGCGGTAATGGAGTTACATCAATGATCTCAGTTACTTCGATACCAGAGTTGTGAATAGAACGAATTGCAGACTCGCGACCTGCTCCTGGTCCTTTCACATACACTTTCACGCGACGTAATCCGAAGTCATGTGCTTCTTTTGCAGCATCCTCAGCAGCAACCAATGCAGCATAAGGAGTGTTCTTTTTAGAACCTCTGAAGCCCATTTTACCGGCAGAAGACCAGGAAATAACCTGACCAGCTCCGTTAGTCAAAGAAATAATAACATTGTTGAAGGTAGCTTGGATATGCGCTTCGCCCGATGCATCTACTTTGACGTTCTTCTTCTTTTTTTGATTCGACTTTGCCATTTTAACTAGCTATTGTTTTTTATTAAACTTAAAAACAGGTACAGAAAAAATCTAATTATTTTTTCTTGTTTGCAACCGTTTTTCTTCTTCCTTTACGTGTACGGGAGTTGTTCTTAGTACGTTGTCCTCTCAACGGAAGACCTGCACGGTGACGAATTCCTCTGTTGCACCCGATGTCCATCAAACGCTTAATGTTCAACTGGATCTCAGAACGCAATGCTCCTTCCACTTTAATCGCGTTGATTGCTTCACGAATCAAACCGATCTGATCGTCATTCCACTCAGATACTTTGATGTTTTCATCGATGTTGTTATCTTTCAAAATTTGAGAAGCTGTACTTCTTCCGATACCAAAGATGTAAGTTAATCCAATTACACCTCTTTTGTTTTTTGGTAAATCTATACCTGCAATACGTGCCATAATCTTCTATAATTATCCTTGTCTTTGTTTAAGTTTCGGATTCTTTTTATTAATCACGTAAACTCTACCTTTTCTTTTAACGATCTTGCAATCTGCAGTACGTTTTTTTACTGATGCTCTAACTTTCATTTTCCTAATTTTTTAATATTTTGAGCTTCTACTTTTATTTATATCTGAAAGAGATTCGCCCCTTTGTCAAATCATAAGGAGACATTTCCACTTTCACTCTGTCTCCAGGTAAAATTTTGATGTAAAACATGCGCATTTTACCTGAAATGTGAGCTGTAATCACGTGACCGTTTTCCAACTCGACACGGAACATCGCATTTGACAATGCTTCGATGATTGTTCCATCCTGTTCAATTGATGTCTGCTTCGCCATATCTTAAAATCCGGATAATTCGTTTGCAGACCTTCTACCTTTCACACGTGTACCTTCCATCAATCCATCCATATGGCGGTTCAACAAGTACGATTCGATTTGTTGCAATGTATCCAATACAACACCGACCATGATCAGGATAGAAGTTCCACCAAAGAACATTGCGAACTGACCGTTTACACCGGCCAAAGAAGCAATTGCAGGAATAATTGCAATCGCCGCCAGGAATAATGATCCCGGGAATGTGATACGCGACACCAATGAATCGATGTAATCAGCTGTTTCTTCACCTGGTCTTACTCCCGGGATGAATCCACCACTTCTCTTTAAATCATCGGCAATTTTCTTCGGGTTGATCATGATCGCCGTATAGAAATACGTAAATACGATGATCAATACCGCCAGAATCACGTTGTACCACAATCCGTACGGATCGCTCATTGCTGTTTGCAATTTACTTGGTGTTTCCGTGTTGGAAGCAAATAACATCATTGGAATGGTAACGATTGCCTGTGCGAAAATGATCGGCATTACTCCCGAAGCATTTACTTTAATCGGCAAGTAGTTGCGTGCTCCCTGTGCATCTTCAACAGATCGGGATCCAACAACTCTTTTCGCTGTGTTTAACGGAATTTTTCGAACTCCCTGTACAATGAAAATAGTTGCCATTACAACCACCATGAACGCTACGATTTCAAGAACGATTTTAATCAGGTTTCCTTCGTTGATACCAACTTCGGAGATAAACGATTGCGGCAAACGAGCAAGGATTCCGACAGTAATCAACAACGAGATACCGTTACCGATTCCTTTCTCAGTAATACGCTCACCCAACCACACAGCAAACATTGCACCTGCAACCAACACCAGGATCGTCTGAACCCACCACAAAGTAGTTTCATCCGCAGGCATCGCTCCTTTACTTTTAACGTAAAGAGCCAGATAACTCGGAGCCTGTAAAGCACAGATTCCGATTGTTAGAATTCGTGTGTAGTTGTTGATACGTTTTCTACCTGATTCACCTTCATTCTGCATCTTCTGAACGGCAGGAACTGCCATCCCCAAGAGTTGCATAATGATCGATGCACTAATGTAAGGCATGATCCCCAGTGCCATAATAGAGGCATTGGTAAACCCTCCTCCCGAGAAGAGAGAAAGTAAATCTTCCAGTACATTTGCTGAACCAGCTTGGTTAGCCTGTGCTAACGCAGTATAATTTACACCCGGAATAATAATGAATGACCCCAAACGGTAAATCAAAATAAGCGAAAGAGTTAAGAGAATTCGCTTTCTCAACTCTTCCACTTTCCAGATGTTTTTTATGTTCTGTATAAAACGCTTCATTTTATAAAAATGTTGGCAAAGTTAATTAGATTTCTGAACAATTCCCACCTTTATTTTCAATTGCTTCTTTTGCAGACGCTGAAAATTTGTGTGCAGTTACATTAATCTTTGCAGTTAACTCACCTCTTCCTAGAACTTTTACCAATTCATTTCTGGATACCAGTCCGTTTTCGCGCAGAACTTCAGGAGTGATTTCCGTTACGTTCTTACGGTCAATCAGTGACTGGATGATATCCAAATTGATTGCTTTGTATTCTACTCTGTTTATATTTTTGAAACCAAATTTAGGTACACGTCTTTGAAGTGGCATCTGACCTCCTTCGAATCCGATTTTCTTGCTATACCCTGATCTGGATTTCGCTCCTTTGTGTCCACGTGTAGATGTTCCACCGTATCCGGACCCTTGACCTCTTGCGATTCTTTTTCTGTCCTTAACAGATCCTTTCGCAGGAGTTAAATTATGTAAAGTGCTCATATCAAATCGTTTTTTTAAGTTACTCAACAACTTCAATTAAGTGTTGAACTTTTTTAACCATTCCCAAGATTTGAGGAGTTGCTTCTTTTTCAATTACTTGATTCAACTTTCTCAATCCTAACGCTTTTATCGTAGCTTTTTGTACCGCCGGACGATTAATAGCGCTTCTTACCTGCTTAATTTTAATTGTAGCCATGTCTTTGTCTCTATTAACCATTAAATACTTTATCCAACGAAATACCACGCTGTCTTGCAACAGATACCGCATCTCTCATTTGAGACAATGCATCGATTGTTGCTTTCACTACGTTATGCGGGTTTGATGAGCCCTGAGATTTCGCTAATACATTGTGTATACCTACACTTTCCAGCACTGAACGCATCGCACCACCTGCGATTACTCCCGTACCTTCAGAAGCTGGTTTCAACAATACGCTGGCACCACCGAATTTTCCTTTTTGAGGATGTGGAACTGTCCCTTTCAAAATCGGAACTTTGATCAGGTTCTTTTTCGCATCGTCAATCCCTTTTGTGATTGCTTCTGTAACTTCTTTTGCTTTTCCTAAGCCATGACCAACGATTCCGTTTTCATCACCAACTACAACGATTGCTGAAAAAGAGAATGTACGTCCTCCTTTTGTAACTTTCGTAACGCGGTTTACGGCCACCAACTTATCTTTAAGCTCTATATCCGAAGATTTTACTTTGTTTACTGCTTGTGTCGCCATTTCTTAAAATTTTAAACCGCCTTCTCTTGCTGAGTCAGCTAATGATTTAACTCTCCCGTGGTACAAGTATCCGTTGCGGTCAAACACAACGCTCTCGATTCCGGCTTTTACTGCTTTTTCTGCAACTTCTTTTCCTACTACTGCAGCTTGCTCAGATTTGTTTTTCTTTTCAGCTGCTTTGTTGTTGTAAGAAGATGCGGATACTAATGTCTTTCCTGTAGTATCATCTATTACTTGCGCATAGATTTGTTTGTTACTACGAAAAACTGACAATCTAGGCACCATAGAAGTACCAGAAATTTTCTTTCTGATTCTTCGTTTGATTTTTGCTCTTCTATTTAATTTACTAAATGCCATAACTTAAGTTTTATTTTTTACCTGCAGATTTTCCTGCTTTTCTTCTGATTTCCTCGCCTACAAACTTAATACCTTTTCCTTTGTATGGTTCTGGCTTACGAAGGGAACGAATTTTGGCAGCAACCTGACCCAAAAGCTGATTGTCGTGCGACTCAAGTGTTACCACTGGTGCCTTACCTTTTTGGGTGTCTGCAGATACCTTTACTTCTTTCGGAATTTCGAAGATATACGGGTGAGAGTATCCCAATGCAAGCTCCAGTGTTTGTCCTGTTGCTGTCGCACGGTATCCAACCCCTACGATTTCCAATTCCTTTTTGAACCCTTCTGAAACGCCAACCACCATATTCTGAAGCAATGCACGGTATAAACCATGTTTTGCTCTATGGGCAGGTGCGTCTGATGCGCGGCTGAAAGTTACTGTTCCGTCTTCAATTGACAAATTCACGCTATCGGTATCGATAACCTGAGTCAATTCTCCTTTGGAACCTTTAACAGTAATCACTTTACCGTCAAACTTTACGTCTACTCCACTCGGGATGTTAACTGGGGATTTACCTATCCTTGACATTTTTGTTTTTTGTTAAAGATTAATATACGTAGCAAAGAATTTCTCCACCTACGTTTTGCTTTCTTGCTTCTTTGTCTGTAATTACTCCGTGAGAAGTAGAAACAATTGCAATTCCAAGTCCGTTAATTACACGTGGAAGCTCTTGTGCTCCTGCATACTTACGAAGACCTGGTCTTGATGCCCGCTGGATCTTAGTGATCGCAGGAACTTTTGTCGAAGGATTGTATTTCAAAGCGATTTTAATAATTCCTTGCTTTGAATCATCTTCAAACTTGTAATTGGTGATGTACCCCTGGTCGAACAAAATCTGCGTGATCGCTTTTTTTGTGTTAGATGCAGGGATCTCAACTGTTTTCAAGCCAGCAGAACTTGCGTTACGAATACGCGTCAGATAATCTGCTATTGGATCTGTATACATATAAAAAAAATTGCGATTATGGTTTTCGGTATGCCATAAAAATGACATACCGAACCTTTAATCAGTTAATAATACAAAATTGGGCTGCAAATATATAAAAATATTTTTTACCAGCTTGCTTTTTTTACTCCCGGGATTTTTCCTGCCAATGCCATTTCACGGAAAGTAACACGTGAAATACCAAACTGACGCATGTAACCTCTTGGACGTCCTGTAAGACCACAACGGTTGTGCTGTCTGTTTTTTGCAGAGTTAGCAGGCAATTTTTGCAATGCCATCATTGCATCCCATTTCGCAGCTCCGACTTCGTCTGAGTTATCAGCAGATTTTAACACCTTTACCAATTCCTCACGTCTTTTCGCGTAACGTGCGTTGAGTTTTTCTCTTTTGCGCTCACGCGCTTTCATTGATTCTTTTGCCATCTCTTATTTTTTTATAAATGGGAATCCGAATGCATCCAACAATGCTCTACCTTCTTCGTCTGTCTCAGCAGTTGTCACGAACGTAATATCCATTCCTAAAATGCGGTTCACTTTATCGATATCAATTTCCGGGAAAATGATGTGTTCTTTCACTCCATAGTTGAAGTTTCCGCGTCCATCAAATCCTTTCGGGCTCACCCCTCTGAAGTCACGAGTTCTCGGAAGTGCGATAGAGATCAAACGATCCAGGAAATCATACATATTATCTCCTCTCAACGTTACTTTTGTCCCGATCGGCATTCCTTTTCTCAACTTAAAGTTAGAGATGTCCTTTTTGGAATTTGTCGATACTGCTTTTTGTCCGGCGATTCTGGATAATTCGTCTACTGCAGTTTCAACAATTTTCTTGTCGGCTACAGCATCACCCAATCCCTGGCTCAAAACAATTTTTGTCAGTTTCGGTACACGCATACTAGACTTGTATCCGAACTGTTCAGTCAAAGCAGGGATAATCTCTGCTTTATACTTTTCCTTAAGTCGTGGTGTATAACTCATTATTTAATCTCCTCCCCTGACTTTTTTGAATAACGAACTAATTTTCCTTCTTTGTTCAACTTACGTCCGATGCGTGTTGCCTCGCCGTTGTGAACAACCATAAGGTTTGAAATGTGAATACTTGCTTCTTTCTCCACGATTCCTCCCTGAGGGTCTTGTGCGCTTGGCTTAGAGTGTTTCTTAACGATGTTCACTCCTTCCACAATTGCACGGGATTTCTTTCTGTCAATCGCAAGGATTTTTCCTTCCTGATTACGTGACGTACCGCTAATAACCTTAACAGTGTCACCTACTTTAATGTGTAATTTCTGTTGCATGACTTCCATTCATTTAAAGTACCTCAGGAGCCAATGAAACGATCTTCATATAATCGTTTTCACGTAGCTCACGAGCAACTGGTCCGAAAATACGGGTTCCTCTCATGTCCCCCGCCTGATTCAAGATAACGCACGCGTTATCATCGAAACGAATGTAAGAACCGTCCGCACGACGTACTTCTTTTTTTGTTCTTACTACTACTGCCTTGGCAACCGCTCCCTTTTTAACGGCTCCAGAGGGCGCTGCGCTCTTAACAGCAACTACGATTTTGTCTCCGACAGAAGCGTAACGACGTTTTGTACCACCCAATACACGGATGCACAACACCTCCTTCGCTCCGGAGTTATCTGCTACTGTAAGTCTTGATTCACTCTGTATCATTACTTAAAATTATTTAGCTCGCTCAACAATTTCTACTAATCTCCAGTTCTTTGTTTTTGACAAAGGACGTGTTTCCATGATACGAACTGTATCTCCGATATTGGAGTCATTTTTCTCATCGTGGGCCACAAATTTAGTAGTTTTTTTGACAAACTTACCATACTTAGGGTGTTTTACTTTTCTTTCAACGGATACAACGATAGATTTGTCCATCTTATCGCTTGTAACAACACCGATACGTTCTTTTCTTAAATTACGCTCTTCCATTGTAATCATTTTTTTGAATGACAAGCGATTAAGCTTGTTTTTCACGTTTTGTTAACTCAGTTTTCAACTGGGCAACCGTTCTTCTCATCTTGCGAATCTGAAGTGGATTTTCCAATGGAGAAACTTTGTGATTTAACTTGATTTTCGACAATTGTCCGTTCAAATCCGCAATACGGTTTTTCACGTCTTCAAGAGATAATTTTGTGATTTCTTGCTGCTTCATTTTACGACTATTTTTCTGGAACTACAAAATCATTACGGACGATGAATTTACACTTAACCGGTAATTTCTGAGCTGCCAAACGCATTGCTTCTTTTGCAATTTCGTAAGGTACTCCGTCCGCTTCAAATAAAATACGTCCCGGTTTAACAACTGCCACCCAGTGACTAGGAGCTCCTTTACCTTTACCCATACGTACTTCAGCTGGTTTTGACGTAACTGGTTTGTCTGGGAAGATACGGATCCATACTTTACCTTCACGCTTCATGTAACGCGTAACTGCGATACGGGAAGCTTCGATCTGACGGGATGTGATCCATCCCGGTTCCAAAGTTTTCAGCGCAAAAGATCCGAATGCTACGGTGCTTCCTCTGTGAGCAAGACCACGGTTTCTTCCCTTCTGTGCTTTTCTAAATTTGGTTCTTTTTGGCTGTAACATTTTTCTAAAATTTTACTGTCCTAATTACTTTTTCTTTCTTTTAGCACCTGCAGGTTTTCTTCCCTGTCCTCCTGTTTTTCCAGAAGATTGAGCTTGCCCAACATTTGGTGACAAATCGCGTTTTCCGTAAACCTCACCTTTACATATCCACACCTTGATACCTAAACGACCATAAGTCGTGTGTGCTTCGGAAATTGCATAATCGATGTCTGCTCTGAACGTATGTAACGGAGTACGTCCATCCTTGTACATCTCTGAGCGAGCCATTTCTGCGCCATTCAAACGTCCGGAGATCTTCACTTTGATTCCTTCAGCTCCCATGCGCATCGTGCTCGCGATAGCCATTTTAATTGCTCTTCTGAATGAAATACGAGCTTCCAACTGACGAGCGATTCCATCTGCAACCAAACGAGCATCCAATTCAGGACGTTTCACCTCGAAAATGTTGATTTGGATTTCTTTCTTCGTCAATTTTTTCAACTCTTCTTTCAGCTTGTCAACCTCTTGCCCACCTTTACCGATGATAACTCCTGGTCTTGCAGTGTTAATAGTAACAGTGACAAGCTTCAACGTACGCTCAATAATAATTTTAGCGATCGAAGCTCTAGACAAACGAGCGTGAAGATATTTACGGATCTTATCGTCCTCTACTAACTTATCTTTGTAGTTATCTCCACCGTACCAATTAGACTCCCATCCGTGGATGAAACCTAATCTATTTCCTATTGGATTTGTTTTTTGTCCCATTCTCTTACTTATTTAACACCATCAACGATAATGGTAACATGGTTTGATCTTTTTCTAATTCTATGAGCACGTCCCTGAGGAGCAGCCTGAATTCGCTTCAACATCGGACCACCGTTCACTTCAATTGAGCGCACGATCAATGTTTCTTCTTCAATGCTTTTTCCTTCGTTCTTTTGCTCCCAGTTTGCGATTGCGGAACGCAATAGCTTCTCAAGGCTTACAGAAGCAGCCTTGGAATTGTGTTGCAATATGTTCAGAGCCTTATTTACTTCTACTCCCCTTACAAGATCTGCAACCAATCTCATCTTTCTCGGAGCGATCGGAGAATCATTCAAACGTGCAATCGCAGTTGTCGCTTTCTCCGCTTTTAATTGTTTTGCTCTTAATTGTTTTCTAGCACCCATGACTTTGCTATATTAAATTCTATCTTTTCTTATCTTTTTTATTCCCTCCATGGCCACGGAAATTACGCGTCGGAGCGAATTCGCCCAACTTGTGTCCGACCATGTTTTCGGTAACAAATACAGGAATAAACTTATTCCCGTTATGAACAGCAAACGTTAACCCAATAAAGTCAGGAGTAATTGTACTCGCTCTCGACCATGTTTTGATAACAGCTTTGCTTCCTGATTCCTGCGCCTCGTCCACTCTCTTGATTAATTTGTAGTGTACAAACGGCGGTTTTTTCAACGAACGACTCATATCCTAATTATTTTTTTCTTCTTTCGATAATAAACTTATCTGAATACTTCTTGCTAGCACGTGTTTTGTATCCTTTAGCCGGAATACCTTTACGTGATCTAGGGTGACCTCCTGCGTTACGTCCTTCACCACCTCCCATCGGGTGATCAACCGGGTTCATAACAACACCACGTACACGTGGACGACGGCCTAACCAACGCTTTCTACCTGCTTTACCGGAGATCGCTAAGTTGTGTTCAGAATTGGATACTGCACCGATTGTTGCCAGACAAGTTGTCAAAATCATTCTGGTTTCACCAGAAGGCAATTTGATAATTGCATAGCGACCATCACGCGCGTTCAATTGAGCGTAAGTACCAGCTCCACGAGCAATGGCACCACCTTTACCAGGTTTTAATTCAATGTTATGAATTACAGTTCCTAACGGAATATCACTTAAGAAAAGTGCATTTCCTACATTTGGTGCTGCATCTTTACCAGCTACTACAGTATCTCCTACTTTCAATCCTTCAGGAGCGATAATGTATGCTTTCTCACCATCTGCATAATACAGCAAAGCAATACGGGCTGTACGGTTCGGATCGTATTCGATCGTTTTTACCGTAGCCGGAACACCATGCTTACTTCTTTTGAAATCAATGATACGGTATTTTTGTTTGTGACCACCACCGATGTAGCGCATGGTCATTTTACCGTCATGATTACGACCACCAGACTTGCTCTTTCCTACTACCAAAGACTTTTCAGGCTTTGCTGCAGTTACTTCAGAGTAGTCGCTGATGATTTTGTGTCTTTGCCCTGGAGTTGTAGGCTTGAATTTTTTAAGACTCATTTCGTTTTACTACTTAAAAATTACTAAATAAATCAATCGTTTCTCCATCCGCAACTGTAACAACAGCTTTTTTCCATTGTTTGCTTCGTTGCTCAACGACACCTCTGTTTGTATATTTTACAGAGGATTTTCCGCCACCATAATTCATTGTGCGCACTTCAGTCACCTGAACTCCGTACAATTTCTCGACAGCATCCTTAATTTCCAGTTTATTTGCCGCTCTGTCAACTACAAATGAAAAACGGTTTGCTTTTTCGCTTTGACCTGTTGCTTTCTCGGTAATAACCGGTTTTTTAATAATTGCTTTCATCTTTCAATCAATTTAGAATCTTTTCGATTGCTTCTATTGAACTTGTTGCCAAAACCACTTTCTTCGCATTCAACACGTCAAATGTATTGAAAGACTCAGCAGTTACAACTTTAACTCTCTCAAGGTTACGAGACGATTTGTAAACGTTCTCGTTTTCGTTCCCCAAAATGAACAATACTTTTTGGTTATCCAAATTCAAGCTGCTCAACAATGATTTAAACTCTTTTGTTTTTGCTGCATCGAAATTCAAATCTTCCAAAATAATAATTGAATCTTGTTTCGCCTTGTATGCAAATGCAGACTTACGCGCCAATCGTTTCAATTTTACGTTCAATTTGAAGTGGTAGTTTCTTGGTCTTGGTCCGAAGATACGACCACCACCTACACGAGTACCAGATTTGATACTTCCTGCACGTGCACCACCTGTTCCTTTTTGCTTTTTAATCTTTCTAGTAGATCCTGCAATTTCAGCTCTTTCTTTCGCTTTGTGCGTTCCCTGACGACGATTTGCCAGGTGTTGCTTCACGTCCAGATAAATTGCGTGATCGTTTGGCTCAATTCCAAAAACATCATCAGACAAGCTAACAGTTTTCGAAGTAGCCTTTCCTTTTACGTCAAATACTTTTACTTCCATTATTTCTGAATTGTTACGGTTGAACCATTAGCTCCTGGAACGGAACCCTTAACGATGATCAGGTTTTTGTCAGTTAACACTTTCAATACCTGAAGGTTTTCAGCAGTGATGCGTTTGTTCCCCATTTGACCGGCCATTCTCATTCCTTTGAATACTTTCGCAGGGTAAGAAGCTGCTCCGATGGATCCCGGTGCACGCAATCTGTTGTGCTGACCGTGAGTAGATTGTCCAACCCCACCAAATCCGTGGCGTTTTACTACCCCTTGAAATCCTTTACCTTTAGAAGTTCCGATGACATCAACGTACTCACCTTCTTCGAAGATCTCCGCTGTTACCACGTCTCCTAAATTCAAGTTATCGAAACCTTTAAATTCCACCAACTTAGACTTCGGGTCTGTGTTAGCTTTTTTAAAGTGACCTTTCAACGCGCTTGGAGTGTTTTTTTCTTTACGTACTCCAAATCCAAGTTGAACGGCATCGTAACCATCTCTGTCTTGTGTCTTTACCTGAGTAACGACGCAAGGACCAGCTTCAATCACTGTGCATGGTAAAATTTTACCCTCAGCACTATAGATGCTAGTCATTCCGACTTTTCTACCAATAATTCCTGGCATTACTTTACTTATTTAATTATTACTACTTGAATGAAAGGCATCCCGGAACACTCCGGGATTAGGCCTTTATGTCTTTCTAATTTAAAACCGATCAGACTTTGATCTCAACGTCTACTCCGCTTGGCAATTCCAAACGCATCAGGGCATCAACAGTCTTAGAAGAAGAGCTGTAGATATCCAACAAACGCTTGTAAGAGCTCAATTCGAACTGCTCACGCGCCTTTTTGTTTACGTGTGGAGAACGCAATACAGTGTATATACGTTTGTGAGTCGGCAACGGAATTGGTCCACTAACAACCGCTCCCGTAGCTTTAACTGTCTTCACGATCTTTTCAGCTGATTTGTCAACCAAATTGTGATCGTATGATTTTAATTTAATTCTAATTTTTTGGCTCATTATACTCTTGTATTATGCGTTCACTTTTCCGTTAACTTTTGCAATTACTTCTTCAGCAACATTTTTAGGTGCATCTGCGTAATGTGAGAACTCCATTGAAGAGTTTGCACGACCTGAAGTCAAAGTACGTAATTGAGTCACGTAACCGAACATTTCAGATAATGGAACATCTGCTTTTACAACTTTTGCTCCGTTTCTATCGTCCATTCCTCTGATCACACCACGACGACGGTTCAAGTCACCTACAACGTCTCCCATGTTTTCTTCCGGAGTAACTACTTCCAATTTCATGATCGGCTCCAACAATACAGGGTTTGCTTTTTTCATCGCTGCCTTGTAAGCCATTTTAGCACACAATTCAAATGATAATGAATCCGAGTCAACTGCGTGGAAAGATCCATCTAACAATTCAACGATAAACGCATCAACCGGATACCCCGCCAATACACCGTTTTTCATTGATTCTCTAAATCCTTTTTCAACAGAAGGAACGTATTCTTTAGGGATATTACCTCCTTTAATACTATTGATAAACTCCAATCCGGATTTTTCAGGATTTGTCTGAGGAGAAATTTTAACAACGATGTCCGCAAATTTACCACGACCACCTGATTGTTTTTTGTAAACTTCTCTGTGATCAACAGAAGAAGTGATGTTCTCACGGTAGCTAACCTGAGGTGCTCCCTGGTTCACTTCCACTTTAAACTCACGCTTCAAACGGTCAACAATGATATCCAGGTGCAACTCCCCCATTCCTGAGATAATTGTTTGTCCTGTCTCTTCATCTGTACGTACCTGGAACGTAGGATCTTCTTCTGCCAATTTGTTCAAACCAACACCTAATTTATCCTGGTCAGCTTGTGTCTTCGGCTCAATTGCCAATCCGATTACCGGATCCGGGAAGTCCATCGATTCCAAAATGATTCCGTGACCTTCCGCACACAAAGTATCTCCGGTACGGATATCTTTAAATCCTACAACCGCTCCGATATCACCTGCTCCTAACTCATCAATTTGATTTTGTTTGTTTGCATGCATCTGGAAGATACGTGAGATACGCTCTTTGTTATTTGTACGCGGGTTGTAAATATACGATCCTGCAGGCAATTTTCCTGAGTACGCACGCACGAAACACAAACGACCTACAAACGGGTCTGTTGCAATTTTAAATGCTAATCCACAGAACGGCTCATCGTAAGAAGGCTTACGGCTGATTTCGTCTCCTGTTTTAGGATCTGTACCTGTAATTGCTTCCTGATCCAACGGAGATGGCAACAATGCCATTACGTTGTCCAACATCGCCTGAACTCCTTTGTTTTTGAAAGAAGAACCACACATCATCGGAACCACTTTACCAGCGATTACCGCTTGACGCAATGCAGCCAGTACTTCTGCTTCCGTAATTGAATTCGGATCTTCGAAGTATTTCTCCATCAAATTGTCGTCAAATTCTGCAACTTGCTCCAATAAGTGTTCACGCATTTCTGTTGCTTCTTCCAACAAATCAGCAGGAATTTCGATTTCTGTAAATGTCATTCCTTTGTCTTCTTCGTTCCAAACGATCGCACGGAAGTTGATCAAGTCAACCACTCCTTTAAAATCATCTTCAGCACCGATAGGCAACTGTAACGGAAGTGAATTACTTCCCAACATGTCTTTCACCTGGCGAACAACGTTCATGAAGTCTGCTCCCTGGCGGTCCATTTTGTTAACGAACCCTAAACGAGGAACGTTGTAGTTGTTAGCCAAACGCCAGTTTGTTTCTGACTGAGGCTCTACACCATCAACAGCAGAGAACAAGAACACCAATCCGTCCAACACGCGCAAAGAACGGTTCACCTCAACTGTAAAGTCAACGTGTCCCGGGGTGTCAATAACGTTAATCTGGTAAGTATTTCCTTTGTAGTTCCATGGAACTGTAACAGCCGCAGAAGTAATTGTAATCCCTCTCTCCTGCTCTTGCGCCATCCAGTCAGTTGTAGCACCACCATCGTGTACCTCACCAATTTTGTGGCTCATCCCAGAGTAGTACAAAATACGCTCTGTCGTTGTAGTTTTCCCAGCATCAATGTGCGCTGCGATACCAATGTTACGTGTAAATTTAAGATCTCTTGCCATGGTGATTAAAATCTAAAATGTGAGAATGCTTTGTTTGCCTCAGCCATTCTTAATGTATCTTCTTTTTTCTTGTATGCAGCACCTTCTTCTTTGGATGCAGCAATAATTTCAGAAGCCAATTTACCAGCCATTGTTTTCTCGTTACGCTTACGTGCGTATCCGATCAACCATTTCATTGCCAGTGAATTTTTTCTTGACTCACGAACCGGAGTAGGAATCTGGAACGTTGCACCACCAACACGGCGTGAACGAACTTCCACAGGAGGAGCAACATTTTCCAATGCTTTTTTAAACGTCTCCAATCCTGAAACATCTTCAATTTTCTTTTCTACGATATCAATCGCATCGTAAAAAATCTTGAATGCCAAACTTTTCTTACCGTCGTACATTAAGTTATTCACAAACTTTGTTACTTGCGCATCCTGAAAACGCGGATCAGGAAGGACGGTTATCTTTTTCGCTTTTCTTCTTCTCATTGTCTAACAGCTTTAACTATTATTTTTGTTTAGGTCTTTTCGCACCGTACTTAGAACGACGCTGTCTTCTTCCTTCTACTCCTGCAGTATCTTCCGCACCGCGAACGATGTGGTAACGTACCCCCGGAAGGTCTTTAACTCTTCCTCCGCGTACAAGCACTAAGGAGTGCTCCTGCAAATTGTGACCTTCTCCACCGATATACGCATTGACTTCTTTTCCATTGGTCAAACGCACCCTCGCAACTTTACGCATTGCAGAGTTCGGCTTCTTAGGAGTAGTGGTGTAAACCCTTACACATACCCCTTTACGCTGTGGACATGAATCAAGTGCGGCAGACTTTGATTTCTTTACTACCGCTGTTCTTCCCTTGCGAACTAATTGTTGGATAGTTGGCATAAAATACTCTTAATTTTTATAAATAAACAATAACCCCAAACACACTTTGGGGGGTGCAAATATATGACATTAATTTTACAAAACAAGTAGTTAGAAAAAAAATATTGAGAAAATGAAGGGCCGGGATCATTTAAAAAATGATTCAATCAATCCAAAGCCAAACCGCGGAAGATTGGATTCGGTACAAATAAGCAGTACTACGTTGTTTTTCTCTATTTCCCGTGCCAAATTCGCTTTGTCAACAAGAGCTGATGTTGTGAAACTTTGCGGGTAACGTTGCTCCATGTAATACCAGAATTCACCATCAGCAAAATAATCTTTTGGCAATCCCATCCAGTACAAGCCCCAAAAGTAGCTGTCTGAAATTGTGACAACCCGCGTTCTGTTATGTTCTTCTTCCGTTCTGTGAAAAACCGGGTATGCCATTTTAAAATCCTCTAACGGCCGGATCAGATTCATCCCCTGCCAGATATCGTTATCGGTATCCCGGAGTTTTGAAGTATATTCGATGTGGTCCAATTCAATCCCGGGAAAAGGACGCCCCGTTACCTGAGTTAAATAAGCCAACAGTGAGTCAGCCACCAGGTACTCTCCGTATTTACTCCAGTGAATTCCCGTTTTGGAATACAGTTTGTTCTGTTGATGCACACCATGCTTCATTTCTGCAAACCAGGTATGGGCATCAAATACATTTATTCCTTCACTGGTAAGGTATTTTTTATAGACTTCAAAATTGGTCTTGCCTTTCTTAATCCCATTATAAGATTCCGGGAAATATTCCGGGTAAAAACTTCCTTTTCCCGGTGCCAGCAGAACAACCACTTCGATACCTTCTTTCTCCAGGGAATCCGCAATGACCTTCAACTGCTCAACTTTTTTGCGGATACTATCCTCCCCTACAAAGTCCAATCCCAGATATGCCCTGATATATCCTTCCTCATACAAATACCCTTCTTTGCCAATAACAATTCCTTCCGCATTGGTTTGATTGTACATGGAAAAGTTCAATTGATTGTACAACCGGACAAATGGCTCTCTCAATCCAAAACTATCTTTTACATATTGTTCCTGCAATCTCTGGTACTCTCCGGACAACCAATTGCTTCCGGAAATATACGGATCGGCCGTTGCCTGAACAGCACCTTTCAATGGCTGAATGTTGACTATTCTGAACTTGGACTGCAGCATCGGCAGGAACAGCAGCACTAACACAACTAAAAACAATCCATTTTTTATATGTCCGGTATATTTCTTCATCCTAAAATCTATAATAAATAAACGGATTAAACCCGGATGCCGCGATACCTGAAATACTCAACATAAGGAGTGCGACTGCGATAACAAACAATGTAAAGTGAGCAGCTACAGAAGCCGTCTCCTGGTGAAGAAAGAACGTTTCCGCCATTTTCCCAAAGCGAAAGGCAGTGACAACGGAAAAAAATACTGCCACGGCAAGTACCACCCAATATTCCAATGACAGTTGAATTGCCGTACCTGCCTCAAACGAAAACATTTTTTCAAGCACCAGTTTCATGGCATCGAAATCTTCCATTCTGAAGATTGCCCAGCCAACCACAACAATAAAAAACGTAACGACAACGGAAACAATTGTTCCCAATTTGTTCAACAGCCTGATCAGGAACAATCGATCCAGGATCAGGAATAAACCATGAAATGCTCCCCACAGGATAAAATTCCACGATGCTCCGTGCCACAAACCGGATAATAAAAAGACAATTCCCAGGTTTAACAACACACGATTTTTTGAAACTCCCCGACTCCCTCCTAACGGTATGTAGAGGTATTCTTTCATGAACCCTCCCAGGGTCATGTGCCATCGCCGCCAGAATTCAGAAATAGTTGCTGATAAGTATGGTGAATCAAAATTTTCCGGGAATTTAAACCCGATCATTCTGCCAAGTCCGATCGCCATATCGGAATATCCCGAAAAATCAAAATAGATTTGAAACGTATATGCGATAATTCCCATCCACACAGCGGCTGAAGATGCTGCGTGCAGATCTCCGTTCAACACCCGATCCGCATACACTGCCAGGACGTTTGCAATGAGGACTTTTTTTCCCAAACCGATGCAAAAACGATAAAATCCCAACAACCTGTCATCTGCCGTTTCATCCCGGTTGGCCAATTGGTGGGCAATGTGGTTGAATTTCACAATAGGCCCTGCAATCATTTGGGGGAACGATAAGATGAACAATAAATAAAGGGAGAAATTCTTAACGGGAGGATTGACACCGCGATATACATCAACGGCATATGTGATTGACTGAAAGATGTAAAAGGAAATACCGATCGGAAGTGCGATTTCCGTCCATGCAATCGTCGTCACTCCCATCGCTTCCAGAAGCGCATTTACATTTTCAATGAAAAAGTTAGCATATTTAAAATAAGCGAGTAGCCCGATATTTAACAATAGTGAAAAAACCAGCCATCTTTTTTTGTGTGTACGGTTTTCGACCGCATGCATTTTGTTTACCAGGCTATAATCAACAATGGCTGCTGCCAATACCACAAAAATGAATTTCGGTGCGCCCCAGGCGTAAAAAAAAATACTGGACGCTAAAATCCAGTAATTTTTATACTTTTTATCAATAAAATGGTAACCCAACAAGAAAATTGGCAGGAAATAAAGCAGAAAAAAGATGCTACTAAATACCAACTTAATTATGAATTATAAATGCTGAATACCGAACGATATCCAGCATTCACTATTATCTATACAATACGGATTTCACCGCTTTTACAATTCGGTCAACGTTTGGCAACGCCTCATCGATCAGTGTCGGTGAAAATGCGAAAGGTGTATCGGTCTGTGTTACACGTAAAACAGGTGCGTCCAGGTGATCAAATGCGTAACGCTGCAGGTGGTATGCGATCTCCGAGGAAATTGACGCCAACGGCCATGATTCTTCCACCACCACACAACGGTTTGTTTTCTTAACGGATTCTACAACTGTCGCATAATCAATCGGACGTACTGTACGCAGGTCGATGATTTCAAGTTCAATTCCTTCTTTTGCCAATGCTTCCGCAGCTTCATGAGCGACTTTAATGATTTTTCCAAATGAAACAATCGTTACGTCTTTCCCTTTTCTTTTAACATCGGCTACTCCGATCGGAATGATGTATTCACCTTCCGGAATCTCTCCTTTGTCTCCATACATTTTTTCAGATTCCAGGAAAACAACCGGGTCGTTATCACGTATAGCGGCTTTCAGTAATCCTTTGGCATCGTAAGGTGTTGAAGGAGTGATCACTTTCAAGCCCGGCACATGTGCGTAAAATGACTCAAAGCTTTGAGAGTGCGTCGCCGCTAATTGTCCTGCGGTACCGTTTCCTCCGCGGAAAACGATGGGACAACCATATTGTCCTCCGGACATCTGCAACATTTTAGCTGCACTATTGATAATTTGGTCAGCTGCAAGAATGGCAAAATTCCAGGTCATAAACTCAACAATCGGGCGCAATCCGTTCATGGACGCTCCCACTCCAATCCCTGCAAATCCAAGTTCTGCAATCGGAGTATCGATTACTCTTTTCGGACCAAATTCGTCTAACATTCCCTGAGAAACTTTATAGGCACCATTGTATTCAGCGACCTCTTCTCCCATCAGAAACACACGTTGGTCTCTTCTCATTTCTTCAGACATTGCTTCACGCAAAGCCTCTCTAAATTGTACTGTCTTCATGTCAATCTATAAACGCGTTTTCTACACAGAAACGAGCCCAAAGATAAAAAATAGTTGAAATCATTTGCCATTAATGCAACTTTTATTGTTGTGTGAATCTTTTTTACGGGAGTCGATCTGTCTGATTCATTAACATTTTTTGGGGTTCCCACACAAATTATTTAACACAGCTATAACGAAAGAAATGAAAAACTTAGAAGAATTTTGACTAAATGTATCAACGGAAGAAATCCATTACTAAAACAACGTCGTACATACATCTGTCAACCCTATTTACGCTCTTAAAATATAGTGTACTAAACGCCGCGAAGAAGGGCAAATAACGGCTAAAATACACCCGCAACAAAGCATATTCATAAGAACCGTAACACTTTATTTTTCATCCCATGAAAACAATTTTTCAATCACTGGCAAAAAACAGCATTCTGTTCGCTGTTTTGGCGTTGTCCTTTTCCTTCCGAATAGCTGCGCAATGTGCGAATCCACCTTACACTTCCTGTTCAAATCTTCCGGGCGGATCGATACAAATCAGTCCCAACAGCTCTTTTGGCATGAACTCAGGTATCTACTATTATAGTGGAGGTGCAACAACCTTGTCCATCAGTTATTACAACGGAGGTACTCTGATTATTTGCGGAGGTCCTGTCTCCATCAACGGTTTCAATCCGGGGGGGGATGTCATCATTACTTCCGGAAGTTCGCTGATCATTAACGGATCTGTTAATTTACAAAATAACAATAAAATCTATAATTCGGGAAGTCTTACCATCAACGGCAATTTAACTGTCAACAGCAATGGGATTATTAACAATGGTCTTATAACTGTAACCGGAGAAACGCGGTTTAACAGTGGAGCAAAGATGTGTATGGGGGTAAATGCCGCACTCAACTCAGGAAGTGTATACAATGACCACCCGAACAGTGTTACAATCCCTTCCGGAAATGCATGTATCAGCTATTCCGGTTCTTTCGGTGGCAATAACCCGGTCACAAACAATGCCGGTTTGTATATCTGCCAGGGAACCACTGCTTCAGATCCGTCCAGTATCGCAAGAGGAAATGCTACACTGGTAACCAATTGTACCAGTTGTGCTTTTCCGTTATCGGTGAAACTTGTATCATTCGAATTAGAAACAGCAGCAACAGACATTTTGTTGAATTGGGTAACTGCTGATGAACGTGATGTCTCCTACTTCTTGATCGAACATGCCGGAAGTGACGGAATTTTTAAGCAACTTTCTACTGTTCAGGCAACCGGATTACCCAACCAGGAAAACAATTATTCGTTCACCGATGAAAATAAAGATTCCGGCTATCATTACTATCGCTTATCTGAAGTTAATTATGACGGAAAAGTAAGTATTCTCGAAATCAAGAGCATTGAGCTGAAAGCAGACCATGTATTTAAGCTGTTCCCCAATCCTACTGAAAGTGGTAAAGCAACTGTTATTTTCTATGAAACAGCGAACAACGGTGACACACGTGTCGAGTTTTATACTCCGGTAGGAAATCTTGTTCAACGCATGCAACTTAACACTGCGACTTCCAGTCATGAGGTGAGCCTGCCTAAGGGACAATATCTCGTCAGACTCATCGAAAACGATGTGGCTGTAGAAACACGATCCCTGATTGTTTTGTAAGGCATTTGATTACTCAGCAGTTCGTGGAATAAAATTTAACATTTCATCAAAAACGGTTACTAAACAGGTTTAGCTAATGCATCTTTTTTCGTTGATTTTATTTAACATTTATTTAAGGTTTCAAGTAAAAATGAGGTGCTAATTTTGCGCCTTATTTTTAATACTAACCATTATCATGAAATCATTTGGACGACCACTCCACACTGTAAAGGCATTATTTGTCAGTTCCGTTATTTTTATTCTTACTTCTCTGCAATCTGTATCTTACGGATACGATCAGAATTCTCCTGCTTATTACGCCGGAACCGTTATTGTAAACAATAATGTGCAGGTAACTGTTGAAGTTCTGGGCATTGTGAAAACATGTAACAGCTGGGGATTTCACTATGGTTTTGTTGTACGGGTAAAGTCTCAATCAATGAACAATACGCCCTATAATCTGACATACAATCTTTACTTTTACAGCTCCAGCAATCCGGGACATGCCTATGGGGGGGCTTACCAGCTCAGCAATACCAGTGAAAATAATATTTATCAGGTATTTAACAATGGATTTCAGGTCAACTGTACGAATATGACTGGCGCGCAATGTATGCAACGCTGTGAGAATTTTACGGTTCTGGATGCCAATCCTACCTCATTCAGAATGGATTACTGGGCACCTAACGGGAGTGTGACCGGAAATTTAGGGACTCCACTGAACATTACACTGACGGATTTTTCGCTGCAAAACAAAAAAGGCGCAAATCTGGTGCACTGGTCCGTGGATAAAAAGAGTGAAACGGGTATCGATCACTACCTGATTGAGCGCTCTAACGATGGTTACAACTGGACGGAACTGGACAACGTTTCTCCAGGGACAAGTGATACATATAATTATACGGACAGAACGTACGGAGGGGAAATAAATTACTATAAGTTAAGTACTGTGAATTTTGAGGGAACAACTGAAGTATTGAGAATCGGTTATATCAATGATGGGCAACTGTCGTCTGATTTTAAACTATACAATATGTATGGTTATGAAGTGGATGAATACTACAAGGGGGTTGTTATCAAACGCTATTCCAACGGTAGTGTAGAGAAGTTTTTCAGGTAGGGGATTCGATCACCTGTCATTTTAAATGGCAAACCGTATCTTTTAATCGCTAAGGCACGGAGGGTATGGTTGAACTGAAGTGGTTTTTGGGTTAATCTGAGTTTGTACGAAAGTAGTCAATTGCATCCTTCATGTAAATGAAAAAGGTTGCTTCAACAGCAGTATAATTGTTTTCAAGTACCATGCGTCCGTTGATTAATGCATTGGGAAACGATATTCTCCGGGATACGCCAAAACAGGCTGCTTCCACTCCATCCAGACTCAAATAACCAGAAATCCATCGCCCTCTTTTCAGACGGAAGATCATGTGCAGAAACTGTTCATTCGGATACTGTTTTTCGTTGATGCGGTATGTATAGAATTTATCCAGAAATGAATCAAGTGATTCCGGATGGAAATGATGCCAGTGTTTTGACAGAAAGTGATCAAAATAAATATCCACCGCAATTGCCGCTACTTTGGGGAGCGAAGGAGATAGTTGTCTTGTCAGCAATTTTACTTCCGGGTGGTGATCGATGTAGTCATCTATCTTGCGGTGCAGACGGATTCCTTTCTGCACTTCGGGGTGAAATGAGCTCAGGTCACTTCCTTTGACAAAGTCTCCGAACAAGTTGGAATGCATCAACTCCGGGTCGTTGCCTGAAAAATAGATATGTCCTAAAAAATTCATTGAAAAAAAAATCCCCTCCGAAACTGGAAGGGATTTACTTATTGTTTAATATTCATCTTCATTGAAAAGAAAGTCTTCTCTTGACGGATAATCCGGCCAAATTTCTTCGATACTTTCGTAAATTTCACCTTCGTCTTCCAAATCCTGCAAATTTTCAACCACCTCCAAAGGAGCTCCCGTTCTGATGGCATAATCAATCAACTCATCCTTTGCCGCCGGCCAAGGTGCGTCTTCCAAATACGATGCTAATTCTAATGTCCAATACATATTTTTATCTTTTAAAAGTGGCTATTAAAGCCGCAAAAGTAATTTTATTTTGAAAAAATGCAAGAGAAGTGTAAAAAAGTTTTTCTTCTTTTTTGATTACTTCCTGTTTTGCTTACACATACCTCACTTTTATATTTACACTGACATCTTCATTCAATGTAAATTTAAAATTGTCAAATTTAGGTTTACTCCACGCTGTATGGTAGTAATTGGAAAAGCCAAATCCTTCTTTGGGAACCATGAACGAATAATCCATTTCCTTGTTACTGTTTTCATCGTCTAAAATAGCAATTCCATACGTTCCCGCCGGGATTCCCGTTACTTTATAACTAAATCCTTTGTCTTTCCAACCGTCTTTCGGAACCTGGATCACTTTCCAGGGTTTTTCACCCGCAAAAGCTTCCTGACTCCTGTAAATCTGCAATTGGATTCTTCCGTTTGTATTCCGGACATTTGAAAACTTCACCTGAATATCAAATGTCTGATCAGTAGACGCTCCAAAATGAATGTACCCCAGCAGTGTCAGCAGAGCCATTCTTACTAAAAAACGTACGTTCATATCTCTTCAATTTTACCGGTTTACTTCGTATGCGATTATGTTCTGGGAATCCACGGTTTTTCATCAGCTTTCAGGTCTTTGGTCAGTTTTCTGCCTAACACAAAGATATAGTCACTCAGGCGGTTCAGGTATTTCATGATAACGGGCTCCACCGGTTCCGACTGATTTAAGTCCACCACGATTCGTTCTGCACGACGGCATACACACCGGGCAATATGAGAATATGAGACCGTCGGATGTCCTCCGGGAAGTACAAAAAAGCGCATTGGTTCGAGCTCTTCGTCCATTTTATCCATCCATTGTTCCAGTTTTTCTACATCTTCACCGGTAATATCCGGCAATTTCATCTTTGATTTTACCGGATCCGCTGCCAGGTGTGATCCCAATGTAAACAAACGATCCTGAATCTCTAACAGTTGGTCAACCAGTTCTTCCTGACCGGCCAAATCCCTCAATAAACCAATGTGTGAATTCAGTTCGTCTACTGTTCCATACGCTTCAATCCGCAACGAACTTTTCAAAATACGGGTTCCCCCGATCAACCCTGTCGTTCCCTGGTCCCCTTTTTTTGTATATATTTTCATGACTGTTGTTTTAATAAATTGAGTTGCATTGTCAATTCCTGGATCCGTGCATTTTTTCCGATACTTCTGATATTTTTGGCTGTTTCTGTAAAGTACCTGTGTTTATTTTTAAGGTAATTCAGTTGAAATTCCACCCATTCTACATCATTTTTCACTTCTCCTGCCATTACTTCCAGTTCGGTTCTCAACCGCGACGAAATGACTTTGTAATCTGCTCTTCCCAGGTAATCGTGATCGGCGTCCCGCATAATTTGCTCCAGCAATGTAACAGGAGTTACCGTAGATTTTGTCGCTTCAATGATGGAACAAATGGTAGTGATTTGTTCATCGGAATAGCCAAATTGAGGCAAGTTATTTTGTGCCAACCGAATGGCAAAATCTTCATTGTTCTTGTATTCCAGAATAAATCCCGCATCGTGGTACAAAACCGCTGTCCGGAGCAAATACATTTCCTGGTCAGAAATCCCTTCCAACCGCGCGTACCGGATAGCAGCCTTTTCGACATTCAGGGTATGCTGCACATCGTGGTATACCAGATCTTCGGGCAACAAGGCCTTCAACTTGTTAATAATATCACTGCGCATGTTATCGAAATCAATCGTCGGGAGGTCACAAATACTTCGCAACTCCGATCCGGAAAGCCGCTTGTTTTTATTCAATGCGTATTCTTCTTTGATTTCTTCGAGGTAAAACATTTCTACTTTTCCTCCCCTCTTCTGAATATCAATTTCTCCCCTTGATTCCACTTCGAAATAGGGCATAATCGCACTAACAACGGCATCCGTTATGGTAATTTTTCCCGGGGTACTTACCCGCTCCGCTCTGGCCGCAACGTTTACACTGTCTCCCCAGACATCGAATGAGAATTTTGTCTTTCCGATAATCCCGGCGACTAACGGCCCTGTGTGAATGCCGATCCGGATTTGCCAGAACCCTCTTCCCATTGCCCGCGATAACTCCGCTTCGTTTTCGATGTATTGCTGCATCTCCAATGCTGCCAGACACGCTCTGACTGCAGGGTTTGCCTTGTTTTCTGTCACACCGGACAGTGCCATGTACGCATCTCCGATGGTTTTAATTTTCTCCAATTGGTACCGGTTGATAATTTCATCAAACACGGTAAAGTATTTTTCCAGCTGACGTAGCAACTGAATCGGATCCATATCTTTTGAAATAGCTGAAAAGTCTACAAAATCTGTAAACAGTACAACTCCGTTTTCAATACGTTTCGGAGAAAATTTTCCGTACACATTGAAATCTTCCAGTACGTTCATCGGGAAGATGTTTTTCAGCAATTGTACAATTCGCTGGTCTTTGTGAAACAACGATTTGTAAACATCGATCTTCGCTTTGATCAGGTTTGGACTAAACGGTGCTGTGATAAAGTCAACAGCGCCATTGTTTAATCCCCGAACCATTTTCGCTGCCGAGGTTGTACTTTGCGTAATGAGTAGCTTATAGGTGTTGGGGGTAATGCTTTCATTTTTTAATTCCTGTAAAATCTCCATTCCTGAGAATGACTCACTGTCCAGGTTAATCAGGATAATTCCTATTTCCCGTTTTCTGACAATCGGCAATGCTTCATAGTGATCGTTGACGACCAGCACGTTATTTCCGGATCCTGTCAGAATTTCTTTTAACCCTGACGCCAGCCGGGCATCATCGTCAATGATCAATATATTTATAAATCGTTCAATTGCCATATCTCTGTCATCAAAGCACTGTTCTCAACCAATAATCTCTCAACTTCACTTCCCTGGTACCACTTCCCGCAGCGAAGTTAAACTTCGGACGTTCGTAATCAGAAATTGTTAGTTTAATTTCCAATAACACATCATCTCTTGCTATGAGCAGATTGACTGATTCTCCACTGTTCAGGCTGTTCACCAAAGTTTCAAAATCGCTTTGGTTCACACGGATTCCATTGCATCCGATGATTTCATCATTGGGACTCAATCCTGCATTCTCCGCAGCGGAACCACTCCTCACAGAACGAATTGTCACCGATTTTCCCGATTGCCCCAGGACTGCACCAAATGAAGGAGCAGCAACTCCTGTATAATCTACATTTACTCCAACTTTCCCAAAAATGGCATTGTAATCCGGAATTTTTGTTCCGTAGATGTAATCGTTAAAGAATCCTGTCATATCTTCCCCTAAAAAAGCAGCTACTTCCTGTTGAAATTCGTTATCGGTGAATCCTCTCTGTAACTTTTCGAAGTATTTCGTATACAATTCTCTCAGGAAATGATCCAGGCATTTTTTTCCATCAAACTTTTTGATGATCATGGCATCTAACAACGCCGCAATAACTCCTCCTTTAGAATAGTAAGAAATCGTTGTGTTGTTACTGTTTTCATTCGGGCGATAGGACTTGATCCACGCATCAAAGCTTGCATGTGCAACCGGTTGAACGCGTGCTCCCGGTGTTCCTTCAACATAGTTGATCGTTCCCAACAGTTTGTTCAGGTATTGATTTTTATCATAGAATCCCGCCCGTAGTAAAATCAATTCATCGTAATAGGATGTAAACCCTTCCATTACCCACAGCAATGAAGTATAAACTTCTTGATCGTAATTAAACGGGCCCAATTCAAACGGGCGGATGCGTTTTACATTCCAGAGGTGAAAATATTCGTGAGCAACCAGCGAAAGGAACCCCAAATAACTTCCTCCGGTGTAGGAATACCTGTTGATCGATAAGGTTGTTGAATTAATATGTTCCAATCCTCCCTGGGAATCCGTCACATTGTGAATAATGAACGTATAATTCTTATTGGGATTCTGTCCGAAAATTTCCGTTGCTGCTTCGACAATCTTCGCCATGTCTTTTTTTAATGTCGGAATGTCATAATTTCCCCAACCGTACATCGCAACTGTATGTGGAATACCGGCTGCTGTAAATGTAAACTCTTCATGATTGCCGATTTCAATGGGACAATCGACCAGATAATCGTAAGTTGAAAACGCAAATTCCTTTGCTCCACCGTCACCAACAACACCTTCTCCTGCCAATGGTAATGCTGTTGTAATTTTTGAAAAAGACGCGTGCGGAATAATTTTTAACCTTCCCTGCTTGTTTTTTGTTTCTTCTGTGTACATAAACACCCCCGTCCCGCTGACAAATCCATGGGTTTGATCTAAAAAACTCGTTCTCACAGTCAATTCGAAGGCGTATACTTCATAACTAATTTTTACTGTTTTTGCCTTTCCCCGTTTTACAACCCATGCATTCTTTGTTTTTTTTATTACCTCCAGTTGTTTTCCTGACTCGTCGTACGCACGGACTGCATTGAGGTTTTTCGAAAATTCGCGTACCAGGTAAGATCCGGGTGCCCATACCGGCATTTTGACTTCAATTTCGTCTGTTTTATAATCGCTCAAAAAGAAATCAACCTGAAAATAATGATTGGCAGGATTTTCTATTCTTAACTCATAGCGAGCGGTTTGTGCATAAGAAATGTGGGTAATCAGTGAAAAAACTAAAAATGAAATACATACAAAAAATCGTGTCATTATACTCGTGTTTTGTTTAGGGCTAAATATAGTAATAATTGGATAGAGAAGAGCGGAAGGTAATGAAAGATTCATCTGAAGAAAATGAGTTGTTAACTAATAAAACCTTGAAAAATCAGAAGACGCACTAAGCATTCATTTGCTCGCAAAGACGCTAAGACGCAATTCAAATCGCTACAATTCCTTTGCGACTTGGCGGCTTGGCGAGGCATTTTTCAAACAAATCATCAAAGAAGTATAAGTACTAAACAATAAAACCATGAAAAATCAGAAGGCGCATTAAGCATTCATTTGCTCGCAAAGGCGCTAAAACGCAATTCAAAATAAAACGATCAAGAGAGGATTATCAATTCACTCCAATATCAAGGTAAATTTCTAACAACAACTCCGTTTCACTTATGTACGCTATACAGTACCTGTAATCATCTAAAATTATTTTATAATTGGAATGCCTGCTAAAAAAAGCAACGTTATGTATGTTGCTTTTCTCTTCCGATCATTTTCATTATTTTTGGCGCAATCAAGTTTTAAATTATCATGAAAAAATTCATCTTAGGCTTTACGCTTACACTCACTATTTTAAACGTTTCTGCAGAAGAGGGGATGTTAATTCCTGCGCTGATCAAAGCGTTTGAATCGGACATGCAGTCGTTCGGAATGAAATTGACCGCAGAAGAAATTTACAGTGTAAATAAATCCAGTCTGAAAGATGCGATTATTCATTTTGGTGGTGGATGCACAGCAGAATTGGTTTCCAATCAAGGATTATTACTGACCAATCACCACTGTGGTTATTCCCAGATCCAGTCACATTCTTCTCTGGAAAACGATTACCTGAAATATGGTTTCTGGGCCAAAAACAAATCGGAAGAGCTTCCCAATAAAGGGTTGACAGCTTCGCGCATGGTACGCATCCAGGATGTAACCAAAGAAGTGCTCTTGGGAACCGCAGGAGTTACCGATCCGGCAAAGTTGCAGGAAATTCTGACAAAAAATACACAAGCGCTGATCAAAGAAGCCATGAACGGCAACCACTACGAAGCAGAAATCAAGCCATTCAATCAGGGGAATGAATTTTACATGATTGTCAAAGAAACATTCAAAGATGTCCGTTTGGTAGGAACGCCACCCAACTCCATCGGAAAATTCGGAGGAGATACGGACAACTGGGTATGGCCGCGTCACACAGGAGATTTTTCGGTCTTCCGTATCTATGCCGGAACAGATAATAAACCGGCTGAATACAACACATCCAATGTTCCCTACAAACCTTTACACCACTTAAAAATTGCGTTTAATGACCGAAAGGCAGGAGATTTTACAATGGTTTACGGTTTCCCGGGAGAAACAGAGCAACACGTCGTTTCCGATTACCTGAAATTCATTATTGAGAAGGAGCGTCCGGCACGTATTCACATGCGGGAATTGTCGTTGAGCGTGATTGACCAGGCGATGCGCCAATCGGACGAAGTGCGGATTAAATACGCGTCAAAACAGGCAAGTATTGCCAACGCTTACAAAAAATGGATCGGGCAAATTGACGGATTGAGACGAATGGATGCCGTAACGGTGAAAAAAGAACGGGAACAGGAATATAACAACCGCGCGTTGAGTAAAGATTCCTGGAAAAATGAATACGGGACGGTTGTCAATGATATGAATCAATTGGTGGCATCATCGGCTGATTATGAATTCCGTTATTCCATGCTGATTGAGTATTTTTTCACCGGTTCGGAATTTCTGCGGCTGGCAAGAGGAGTTGACCAATTGAAAAAAACAGCGGAATCCAATCCTACAGCCCTCGAAACAGTCAAAAAACGATTGATCGACGGCGCTGAAGGATTTTTCAAAAACTACGATGCTTCCGTTGATAAAAAAGTATTTGAATTGCAAACTGCAGCTTACAACAATTACATCTCGTGCCCGTCGACAAGTAAGATCAACAATCCAATAAACGGTTACAATTCGGCTGCTATTTTTAGTAAGTCATTCCTGACAGACAAAGACAGGTACATCGCGTTTATCAAAAAGTTTACAGCAAAATCCGTCAAAAACCTGGAAAAAGACCCCGGATACAGCCATTACAGTCTGTTATTCAACGATTTTATTAATAATCATTACGCAAACTATGAAGCTTACGATGCTAAAATGGCGGATTTACTAAAAGTATACGTAAAAGGAAAACTCGAGCTATTTCCGGATCAAAAGCATTGGGCAGATGCCAATAGTACGCTGCGTATTACCTACGGGAAACTGGAAGGATCAAAGCCACAGGACGGTGTTCAATACCTGGAATATACGACACTGGACGGAATCATTGACAAATACTACACGGGAAATCCTGATTTTGAGCTGCTGCCACGAATGTTTGACTTACACAAGAAGAAGGAATACGGAAATTATGCTCAAAATGGTGAATTGTGGGTATGCTTCACGGGGTCCAACCATACAACAGGAGGAAATTCCGGATCACCGGTGATTGATGCGAATGGAAATCTGATGGGACTGAATTTTGACCGTTCATGGGAAAGTACGATGAGTGATTATATGTTCGACCCGTCGCGTTGCAGAAATATTGTCGTAGACATTCGCTATGTACTGTGGGTCATGGATATTTATTCAGGAGCCGGACATTTGGTCGAGGAAATGGAGCTGGTGACGCAGTGAGTTGGTGGAAAGTGAATAGTTGAAAATGGAAAGTGGAGCGTGTTTAATTATCAATTATGAATGATCAAATGTTGGCCGTAGATTTCTTGTTACAAAGTCTTGACAACTCATAATTGAACATTGATAATTCATAATTAATTAAACGCTGAACGTAAAGATTGCTCAAACGAATAAACAAATGTATTTTCAATCAACAGCATTCATTCTTCTCTCCTTGTGATGCACACTTTCTGAATCAATTCAAAAAATAAAAAACGGCGTTTCAATCATGAAACGCCGCTTGTTTATCTATTATTCCTGTGTTAATGCATTACGTTAAAACGTATCATTTCCCCATTTACTGAAAGGAAATAGATTCCCGCAACAAATGAAGAGGTATCAATCGTATTTTTCATTCCGTTTGTTTCTTGTACCAGGATCGTATTCCCTTGCACATCTGTGATAACAATTTCTCCTGTGACCTGCTCACTCAATACAATTGTGATTGTCTGGTCAGCCGGAACCGGGAAAACACTATTGATTATGATCGTTTTTGTTCCTACACTCAGATCACTGCATGTTACGATTACTTCCTGCTGCTTTGTAACGCTGTTTCCGTTACCATCGTCGAACGTCCAGTTGATACTGTATGTTCCTGAAGTATCGAAACTAACCGCATCTGTTGTCGTTCCGGTAATTTCTCCCTCACAATTGTCCATTGCCACCGGAGCATCAACGGTTTCGGAACAGGTAATTGAACTTCCGGCTATTGTATCAAGCTCCGGAGCTGTTACATCATTGATCACAACAGTTTGTTCCTGTGTAACACTTCCCATATTGTTGGTAAAAGTCCATACAACCGTGTATGTTCCCTGCGCTGCATAAGTAACAGGATCAGTTGTCGTTCCGGTAATCGTACCATTATCCGCCGTTGGTGCGGTCAACTCAACGGAACATTCTTCTTCAACCACAGGCAATAAGGCTATATCAGGAACAGGTAATTCCGGTGTGGAATGATAGGTAAACAACCGGCAGTTATTTGCTCCGATACATCCGGTTATGGAAGAAGATTCAATCACTTCGAATGTTGTACCGTCTACCACCTCAAATGCTGACGGACCGGTAAATCCACTTGCCGATGTGATCACAAAATCTCCGGTATTCTGATCGATGTCAAAACCTCTTCCATATCCGAAATCCCAAGAGCCGGCTAATGAAGAAGTGTACACTTCAGTTGTCGGAACAATACCCTGAGCAATGTCGTAGATGTACATTTTTTTGGAGGACCAGAAGTAAATTTTCTGATCGTAATAACGCATATGTTTTCCGGCAACAGGCATTGCAATCGCTGTGCTCACCGTTTCATTGTCCAACAAGTCAATTGATTTTAAGTTGGATCCACCCATTACCCACAATTGTTCCTGTGCGTCATCCACTACCAGTCCTGAAATGGTTCCGACGCCCGGTAAGATTGTTCCGACAACCGTATTGGTCAACGTGTCGATTTTAACAATTTTACTGGAAATCTGTACGTACATGTATCCTCTTGCATGAACCATCCCATTGGAATAAGAACTGAGATCAGTGTTCGGATCCGTCACCTGGGTAAGTGTGTGATTTGTCAGATCCAGCAACTTTACACCTCCCGGGCTTCCAAAACTGACATATGCTTTTGTCGGACTTGCCACACCAATTGTTTGTCCTCCGTTATTGCCTGTTGGTAACACTTGTACCACTTCCATGGAAGGATAATTTAACACATACACCGTGCTCTGCCCTGTTGGTTTATCCACCATGATCGCTTTGCTTCCTGCGACTTTGAAATCCTGCAGCACATTTAAGCCGGGTACGGCGTTCACTGATTGGTACAATGGTCCTGAATTTTGTGCAGGTGTCACAGTTGTGTTCCGAACAAATACGTCTCCGTTGGTTTGTCCGAAATTTCCTTCTGCGATGAGTTCAAGTTTGTAGGTTGTTTGTGTAAACGAGGTGATGCTGCCCGCAATGAGCAGTAAAGAAAGGAATGTTTTTCTCATTTCTACTGATTAAAAAAATTGAATAAAAAGCAAAAAAGAAAACAACGACAATTAGTCGGAGAAGCTACCAATGGAAGTAATTCACTTTTTCGCCGAAAGCTACATATCTGCTAAAAGGCAGGTCTCCTGACTTGTAACATTTATCCTCCTTCCCATTCGCCGGTCGGCAAACAGTGGCTATATGGATAAACTTTTTTTGTTACTTACAGTTGCGGGAACAGTTCGTGATTTTCACACGATTCCCTATTAATTCCGGTTAACGGAAACCTTATAGCGCGACAAAGATATTTAAAAGATACGGACATTCACAAGCAATCCGTGAATCACCGGAAAGGATGTTGACTCAAAATGGTGTTATTGATTAACAATCAAACAGATGGTAAACAGGAAAAAATAGTGGGCCTAAGCAATAAAGACCGGTTACTCTCCCGCCATGTAGGATTGCAGGATGATCGTAGCACTGATTTTGTCGATCATGGCTTTATCCTGACGCTGTTTTTTCTTCATTCCCCCGGCAATCATTGCTTCCACTGCCATCTTTGAGGTAAAGCGCTCATCGTGAAGAATAACAGGAGTTCCTGGAAATTGTTTTTCCAATGCTTCCTTGAGTAAATAGACATTTTGGGTAATGTGCGCATCACTTCCATCCATTCGCTTTGGTTCCCCAAGAACAATTTTTTCAATTTTTTCTTTTTGAAACAAGGCAATGAGGTAATTCATCAATTGTTTGGATTCAACAGTTTCCAGTCCTGTTGCAATGATTTGCAATTCGTCGGTGATGGCCAATCCGGTACGCTTCAAGCCAAAATCAATCGCAATGATTTTTCCCATTATTTGAAACTTTTCATTGCACGATCCATGTCCCGCTTGTCGTCTTTTTCTTTCAGGTCGTGACGCTTATCGTGTAATTTTTTCCCTTGCGCCAGTGCAATTTCCATTTTTGCCCAACCTTTGTCTGATATAAACACTTTCAGCGGAATGACTGTATTTCCTTTGTCTTTGAGAAACTTTTCAATCTTATTGATTTCCTTACGATTGAGCAGTAATTTCCGGTCGGATCGGGGAGAATGGTTATAAAAACTTCCGTTTTCATATTCCGTGATGTGCATGTTACGCACCCACATTTCTCCTTTACTGAAAATGCAATAGGCTTCCAGGATACTCGCTTTGTTGCGGCGAATACTTTTGATCTCCGTTCCGGAAAGTTGAATTCCGGCAACGAAAGTGTCCAGCAAGTGATATTCAAACCTTGCCCGTTTATTTTTTATATTTACAGCAGTCTGTGCCATTGGAGTGCAAAATTACAATTAAATCGGGACATACAAAGACTGGAAGTTGAAAACTGTAATCAAAAGGAAATGGATTATATACGACATCAGATAAAAGACATACAAATTGCAGAAATAAAATCTGAACACGTTGTCATTGCTTCTATCGAAGACGCAACAAATTTGATTGGGAATAGTTATTATCAAGGATTTGATGGTATCATTGTACCTGAAAAGAGCATTTCTCCGGATTTCTTTGATCTGAAAACAGGTCTGGCAGGAGAAATTCTTCAAAAATTCTCCAATTATCGTATGCGGCTGGTCATTGCAGGAGATTTTTCTCAATATACAAGTAGCAAAAGCCTCCGGGATTTTATCCATGAATGTAACAAAGGTAAACAAGTTGGTTTTGTTGCTTCGATTGAGGAAGGTATTGCATTGTTGGAAGGGTGACCGGATGAAGATCGGTCGTTTTCTCCCGCGGATGATACCGATCAAAAACCACAGATGCAACGATTAATCAGGGAAAAGAAAGAATAAATGCATTCTTTTTCATATATTCGTCTGATTTTTATTGTCCTTGTGATTTATTACCAACAGTAACAAATGAATAATAAACAAGCAGTCCGTCTTTAATGATATAAGCAGAATGGCATCCGATAAAATTCATACAACCAATTACAGCAACACACTCATTCAACCCGCAGAAGATTGTCCTGTATCAATAAGTGAAATCCCTACAACGAAAGGCGGGAAATCCACTGTTGCAACCGTACAGTTTGAATTGATTTCCAAACATCCCTACACCCTGACTTCCGATGATGTTATTTTCCGGATTTATGCTGACAAGAATGACCTGACTCCATCAGAACACGAAGCAGCAAGAGCCGTCTTTTTTTCAAAAGGACAACCGTGTCTGCGAACTTCTCCGCTTGCCAAACGCTATGGTTTCGGGATTCATGCGAATGAGGAAGGAAAAATTGCACTTTACGGAATTGAAACGGAAGAATATGCGCAATTACTCCAGGACGAAAACGTTGCAAAAGTAAAAGCAATGAGAAATGCGCGAAAATAAATTGTAACCTTCTATTGAAAAAGAGATTATATAATTAGAATCTCTTTATTCCAAACGGTTATGAAATATGCATTACCAATATTCCTGATTTCCATTGTTCCGCTTCTTGGTTTTAGTCAATTGACCGATACAACTTGTATCCAATCACGGTGGATTGCCTTGAAGCCAACAACTGCCAACAAATTATTGTTTTCATCAGAATCCACAAACATTTTTCAGGTCATAAAACAATTAACGCAACAAGAAAAACTTCCTATTTACAAACAAGATAATAAGTCACGTGGAACAATTCCATGGAGAGAAGTCTACTACCTTCATGAAATACGGTTCCGATTATTAGACACAACGGAAGAAGAAAAAGATCCTTATTTTGAATACCTGTTTCAGTCTGACACACCTTTTCTTGATGAATATGGCGATCCAGTCATTACTGTAAATCCGGATGGCACGGAAACCTTCACCTATCCACATGCCCGAAGAGAAGCTTATAGTATAGAGGATTTTAATGAAATACGATTAAAAGAAATTAGAATCTACAATACAAAGACCAATCAATACATCTTTCAGCCGATTGCCATTAGCTTTTATGCAGGAACTGATAAAGTATATGGAGGAAGAGAATTATTCTGGGTTGACCTCAATCAGCTGTTTCAGGTGCTGGACAACAAAGAAAACTATACCTGGTACACTGCCATTATTAATAAACAATACCAGGGTTTTCAATACATGCAAACGTCTTGTTTCGACGAGGAAGTCAAGTATTGATTTCATTGCGCTCTTTCAAAAAAGGAATCATTTGTTGATTACCAGAACTTAATTCAACAAAACAGTTAACCAGGAAATAAATTAGTATCTTTTGTAACTAAAAATGAATCGAATGAAAGCTATTGTATTATTTATCCTTACTTTAACACTAATCGAGCCGTCCCGGGGGCAAAAGGATGATTTAGAAAAATATGCCCGCTATATCACTATCGGAGACAGTTTGTATCACGTGAAGCAATACAAAGAATCTGCAAAGAACTTTCAGACTGCTTTTGACGCACTTGACGGAAAAGCCTATCCAAATGACCGTTACAATGCCGCCTGTGCTTATACCTTAGCAGGCAACAAAAAAATGGCATTCTTCCATTTAGAAAATTTGGCGACAGGTTCTGTCAACTATTCCGATTATGATCACATTATTCAAGATCCCGATTTGAATGCGTTACACAAACACAAGCGATGGAAGCAACTGATTCAACATGTAAAGGCAAACAAAGATGAAATTGAAAAAGATTATGACAAACCGTTGGTAGCACTCTTAGATTCCATCTACAATGAAGATCAAAAATACAGACACGAACTCCCCGCACTGGAAGAAAAATACGGCCGTAATTCTCCCGAAGTAAAAGCGCATTGGGACATTATTAATGAAAAAGATTCGCTGAATCTCATTGTGGTAAAGAAAATACTCGATGAACGGGGATGGCTGGGACCTCAACTAATTAGTGGACAGGGCAGCTCTACGCTATTTTTGGTGATTCAACATTCGGATTTGAACACCCAGCAGCAGTATCTACCAATGATGCGTGAAGCGGTGAAGAATAAAAATGCCGACCCTGGTAGTTTGGCTTTACTCGAAGATCGCGTAGCGCTGGGATTGGGCGAAAAACAAGTCTATGGAAGTCAAATTGGCATCAATAACGAAACCGGAACATACTTTGTTTTGCCATTGGCCAACCCTGATGATGTAGATAAGCGCCGGGCTGAAGTGGGACTCATGCCATTAAACGACTACGTTTCCATGTTCGGCATGACCTGGGATTTGGAAGAATACAAGAAACAACTTCCCGAGCTGGAAAAATACTGGAGAAAAAACTGGAATAAATAGGATCCTGATTACTTTCTTTCTCTCAAAAATGCGATCATCTTCTCAAATGCGCGCGCGCGGTGACTTCGCTTGTTTTTTTCCTCACGTGACATCTCCGCAAAAGTAATTCCGCATCCTTCCGGCTCAAACACCGGGTCGTAACCGAACCCCTCTGCTCCTGCTTTTTCAGTACGGATTGCTCCTTCTACTTTCCCTTCGAAATGATATGTTTCTCCATGGATCATCAGACAGATCGCTGTTCTGAATTGTGCCTTTCGATTCTTGTTCCCTTCCAGTTCGGTCAGGACTTTTTGAATGTTGGCTTCATCGCTTCTTTGAGCTCCTGCATACCGCGCCGAATAAACTCCGGGACGCATGTCCAGTGCTTCGATCTCCAGTCCTGTATCATCCGCAAAACAAGCCACGTTGTAATTATCTGCAACAAATTTCGCTTTTAATTCGGCATTCCCGTGCAAGGTATCCGCATCTTCAGGAATATCTGTGGTACAACCAATATCCGATAACGTTTGTATGGTAATTCCCTGGGGCATTAATGCCTGAATTTCCAATGCTTTGTTTCGATTCTGTGTCGCGAAAACGAGATTCATGTCAATTATCCGGTTAAGAAAACAAAAAACGAGGGCTTTCACCCTCGCTTCAAAGATATGCTATTTTAGCGGATTATAAGTCCAATTGGTATACTTCTTCCAATCCGTCGTTGCTTTTGATCGTACAGTTCTGATCACGGATAATTCCGTCTTCAATGGAATATACCCATCCGTGCAAATGAACTTCCTGTCCTCTTTCCCACGCGTTCTGGATAATGGATGTTTTCGCCAGATCTAAGACCTGCTCCTGTACATTCAATTCAACAAAACGGTCAAAACGCACTCTGTTGTCCTGAATAGCATCCAATTCCGCCTTGTGAAAACGGTATGAATCTTTGATGTGACGAATCCAGTTGTCAATTAACCCCACGTGTTTGTTGCTCATTGCCGTAGCAACTCCTCCGCATCCGTAATGCCCGCAGACAATAACGTGCTTCACTTTTAGCACATTTACCGCATAATCCAGCACACTCAACATGTTCATATCTGAGTGAACAACCATGTTGGCAATATTGCGGTGTACAAATACCTCTCCCGGTTTTGCACCGATGATTTCATTTGCAGGTACACGGGAATCCGCACATCCGATCCACAAGACCGGTGGTGTCTGTCCCTTCGCCAGGTCGTTAAAAAATTCAGGATCTTTCTCTAATTGTTTCTTTGCCCAGTTCTTATTGTTTTCTAATAATTGGTTATAAAACTTTTCCATGGTATTTGCTTCTATTTAATTTTTTAATTTTTGACTTACGTTTATTCACGTTAGTGTCCCATTACATCTACTTTCGGGATTCTGAACGTTGTTACTTTAATATTTCTTTCCATCGCTGTATGCGTCCTGAATTCCTGAATGACTTCCAGCACGTCATAATCAATTGTCTTGCTGCTCGAACCGTCAATAATCAGGTGTGAATCGGCAGGAACCTTGTACAAGGATTCCAAAATACTTCCTTTGTTAAGGAACGTAACTTCTTCAGACAACTGAATCCGAACCAGTGGCTTTCCATTTTCACTTCCTTCCTCAATGCGGTAGTTATTCCGGTAGTTTTTGCGCAGAATAAAAAAGACCGCAAATGCCAAACCAATTGCAATTCCTTTCAGTAAATCTGTGAGCAACACACCTACAATTGTCATAATGAAGGGAAGAAACTGATCCCATCCCAACGCGTACATTTTCTTGTAAAGCGATACGCTTGACAACTTGTATCCCACCATCATCAAGATCGCTGCCAGGGATGCATAAGGAATCATATTGAGCACATTCGGTATCAACATTACACACAAGAATAATAAAATTCCGTGTAAAATCGTTGATAATTTTGATTGACCTCCTGCATTAATATTTGCAGAGCTTCTTACAATTACCTGTGTCACGGGCAATCCTCCCAGCATGCCGGAAACCACGTTACCGATTCCCTGTGCCTTCAATTCTTTATTGGTCGGGGTTGCATTTTTTTCCGGATCCAGTTTATCCGTTGCCTCTACACTCAACAGTGATTCGAGACTGGCTACCAATGCAATTGTAAACGCAACAGCATACACATTCGGATTGGTCAATGCGGAAAAATCAGGAAACATGAAGAATCCTTTGATGTCATTGAACGACTCTGCAACGGGCAAGCTCACCAGGTGTTCTCCTCCCATTGCCAGGTTCGGAAAGGAAGAAATGAAAAGCTGGTTAAGTACAACACCCATCACTACGACGATCAATGCTCCCGGAACGAACTTGAACAGTGCAATTCGCTTCATAAACGGACGATCGAAGAGGATCAGAACGGCTAACGAAAGAATGGCAATGATGATTGCTCCTGTACTGACGTAATCGAATGCTTTAAAAATCTCTGAAAAGGTATTTTCTCCATCGGTCTGCAGAAAGGCCTCATCCCCCATAAAATCTTTATCATATCCCACCAGGTGTGGAATTTCTTTCAAGATCAGGGTTAAACCGATTGCTGCCAACATTCCTTTGATCACGGAGGACGGAAAATAGTTTCCGATCACTCCTGCACCAAAGAAACCGGCAATAATCTGTAAAATACCGGCAATGACAACTGCAACAAGAAATGCTTCAAAACTGCCGAGTGTGGCAATTGCACCCAGTACAATTGTAATCAGTCCGGCTGCCGGCCCGGAGACTCCCAGACGGGAACCACTGAAAAAACCGACCACAACACCTCCTACTACCCCGGCAATAATACCGGAGAACAAGACAGGATTTTCACCTGTAGATGCTAAGGCTACTCCTAAACACAAAGGAAGGGCAACCAAAAAGACAACCAAACTGGCAGGAGCATCACTTCTCCAGTTGGAAAAAATATTTTTCATTGATTTTTTATTATGCGTTAACAATACAAATGCATTTCAGGAAATGCAAAACAAAGGGGATATTAACACATAAAATCAGGAGGGGTTTCAACACAACGCAGGTAGACGTCCTCGTAGTTTTTTACGGGGATGTCTGTTAATTGGTCTGTTTTAAATTCAATGATTTTGTAAATAGCAAAAGGTTGCGGATCTTCTGTTTTCAGGTATTCCTTTACTTCCAGTAGCTGTGTATGCGTCTCATCCTCCTCTACCATTACAACCGATGTCTGATTACCTTTTTTGTACAGTCCATAACTAATTGAGACTATACATAATGTAAAAATCGAAAGTAATACTATTGAAAAACATCTCTTCATACGGCAACAAATTTAACAATTCATCCGAAAAGTTAAATTTAAATATGTGTTAAAAAAAACGAAAACTGTCGGAGGCATTCAAATCGCGTCTTAGGTTTTCTGTTTTTTCTTTTTAGCCGCAGGAAAAAGTATGTTATTCAAAATCAACCGGTAACCAGGGGAATTAGGATGTAAATTAAGGTCTGTATGCGGATCTCCCACCCTGTGTTCATAATCCTCCGGATCGTGTCCACCATAGAAAGTCCACGTTCCCTGCCCCATTTCTCCGTGAATGTAACGAGCCGTTCCCAATGCCTGATTTTCTCCCATCACCAAGACATTTGGTTTGATGTATTCTTTCATAAAATCAGTTGTTTGCCCCATGAAACCATTGATAATGTTCGTGTGACATTGTGTCAGCATCGTCGGCACCACATCCCATTTCGCAGAAAAGTCAAACAAGGTAAATTTATCGGTCGTTTCACGGATTCCCTGCCGTCTTCTCAAGTCTGTTCCGTCAATGGATGAATATTCATATTTCAGAGGATCCCGTTCCAACTGGAAATCTTCAAAGGCAAAGGTTTGGGAAAAATCCAATTCTTTCTGGCAGTTCGGACGTGCCGGATCGCCATCGTACATGACTTCACAGATATCTGTATTTTGTGCTGCCAATGCAATATCAAAACTATCCGTTCCGCTACACATTGTAAACAGGAATCCTCCTCCGATGACAAAGTTTTTAATGCTTTGAGCCACTGCCAGCTTCAATTTGGAAACTTTGTTAAATCCCAAAGAAGCAGCGAGCGCCTCGGCATCTGCTACTTGTTGTTTATACCACGGATACGAACGGTAGGAAGCATAGAACTTCCCATACTGTCCCGTAAAATCTTCGTGGTGCAAATGCAACCAATCGTATTCCGGTAATTTTCCGTTTACAATGGCTGAATCATAAATTTTATCGTAGGGAATTTCCGCGTATTCAAGTACTAATGTAACAGCATCATCCCACGGTTGTTTACCGTCAGGGGTGTACACTGCGATTTTCGGTGCTTTTTCCAGCTGTACAATTTCCATGTTCTGTTCCGGGTGAGCAATCTGGCTCCGGATTGAATTGGCTTGTCCGTCAGTAATAATCTCGTATTTGACTCCTTTCAGCAACAGCTCTTCTTCCAATCCCTGCAGGTGCGGGTATAAAAACGACCCTCCACGGTAATTCAGCAACCATTCAATCACCACATCGTGCTCCAATGCCCAGTAGGAAACACCATATGCTTTGAGGTGGTTGGATTGTGAATCGTCCATGGGAACAAGAATCTGTGAAGCATTCAACTGAAAGCTGACAATCACTACAAACAGGTACAGTAATTTTTTCATATTTCTCTTTCTACTTACTTCTTTCAGTTATTACGAAAAAAAGACGGAATTATTCTGTTATCCGGTTAGAATGGAACATCGTCATTGTACGATCGGTCAAAATCCGCGCCATCATCGTCGAATGAATTCATTTTAGATGGAATGGTAATGCTGTTTCCTTCCATGGACTGCATCGGGTTCAACCCTCCAGTTCTGTTTCCTCCTCCCATATCTGCAAAATCTCCGTAGCTGTTCAAGTTTTCAAAACGGGCAAATTCCCCGATAAAGCGCAGACGAACCGTATCCAATCCACCATTCCGGTGTTTTGCAACAATGATCTCTCCTACTCCTTTATTGGATTCTCCGTTTTCGTCGGTGTCAAACCCGTAGTATTCCGGGCGGTAAATGAACGAAACAATATCGGCATCCTGCTCAATCGCTCCGGATTCACGCAAGTCGGACAATACAGGTCGTTTGTCCCCCCCCCTTTGTTCAACCGAACGGCTCAACTGGGAAAGTGCGATAATCGGAACATTTAATTCTTTGGCAATTTCTTTAATGGATCGGGAAATGGTTGAGATTTCCTGCTCCCGGTTTCCGGTTCCTTTTGATCCACCCACGGTCATCAACTGCAAGTAATCAATGATCACCATATCGATGTTGTGTTGCATTTTCAAGCGGCGGCATTTCGCACGCAGGTCGAATACGGAAATTCCGGGGGTATCATCAATGTACAAGGGTGCACTTGCCAGTTTGGAAATCCGTGTATGCAGCTGTTGGAATTCGTGTTCCGCCAGGTCTCCTTTTCTCAATTTTTCCGCACTCAAACGCGCCTCACTCGCAATCAAACGTTTGACCAACTGTACGGAGGACATCTCCAGTGAGAATACGGCCACTCCCATGTTGTGATCAACTGCGGTGTTTCGTGCCATGGAAAGGACAAATGCTGTTTTCCCCATTGCAGGACGTGCCGCGATAACGATCATATCCGAACGCTGCCATCCCGAGGTCAACTTATCCAAATCGATGAATCCGGTAGGGACTCCTGAAATTCCACTTTTATTCTGAGAAGCAATTTCGATTTCTTCAATTGCCTGACGAACAACATTCTGCATGGTATCCACCGATTTCCCCATGTTGTTCTCTGCAATCTGGAACAATTCACCTTCCGCTTTTCCCAACACGTCAAAAACGTCCTGTGTTTCATCAAATGCATCCTTGATCACTTCTGAACTCATGCGGATCAACTCCCGTTTGATGTATTTTTCAGAAATAACCCGCGCATGGTATTCCACGTGTGCTGTTGAAGCCACTCTGCTCGTCAGGGAAGATACATACGCTGCACCTCCTGCTGCTTCCAACTCTCCTTTTTTCTTCAGGTAATTGATCACCGTCAATAAGTCAATCGGGGAAGAACTTCCGAACAATTCACGAATCGCACCGTAGATATACTGGTGTTTCGGATCGTAAAAACTGCTGATTTTAAGAATATCAATCGTATCCGTCACCGCATTTTTCTCCAACATCATCGCTCCCAGAACAGCTTGCTCCAGATCAACTGCCTGAGGTGGTACCCTCCCCAATTCATTGATGCCAGGTGTGCTTGAAGCAATTCTTGCTGCTGGTTTCCGCTTTTTCTCCGGTTGATTTTCCATACGACAAATATACGCAAATGAAGTACTTGGGTGGAGGGAAATCCGAAAAGAACGTTAAAAAGATATTAAAAGATGATATTAACAATTGTTAATTAAGCAATTTGCTTTTCACGCCCAACAATTCTGAAGGAAATCACAATTTCAGAATACGTGCATCCTCGCGAATGTAATCCGGCAAGTTTCCGTTGTCTTCAATTGCAACAGCATAAGACTGTTTCCACACTTTTTCCAACTGCTCCTGAGTCGGGATGAAATCGTACGCAATTACATGGGTATAAAACATCACCGGAACACTGCTTTTTAAGCGATGATTCGGAATAAATACAACGTATGGCTGTTCTTTCACTTCACGTGGTAACTGATCAATAAACTGCATCAATTTCAGATTTTGACTCCGCAATTCATTCACGGCATTTCCTTTGTCTACGTGATATCCGGCCACTTTCGACAGGTTGATAAACGAGTAACTTAATCCCCCAATTATGATGAACTGAAACAGGTTATTTAACCAGTGAAAACGGTTTTTTCCGGCAATCCATAAGAAGATTTTATCTACGAACGCTGCCATCCCCAACATTACAAACGGTAACACAATAATGCAAAAGGAATCCATCTTCGTAGCTGCGATCGAAAAAAATCCGTAGACAATTACAACTGCTGCTCCGATTGCGATCCGGTATTTTCTATGTCTCGTACCGATCAGGAAAATAATCAGTCCGGCAAGTAACAGAAAAGGAATCAGGTCTCCGGATCCGTAGATTTTTTTCAGTACTCTGAAATGATACCAGAAGTCGCCACCATGTCCTTCCACCGCATGAAAAAAATGTGTTGAATTCAGTTTAAATTCATAGGTTGCCTCCACCGGATAAGCATTCAGAATGAATAATTGCCAGGGAAGAGTAATCAGCATTGTAACACCGAAAGCGATGAGCATCGGGTAGTAGTTTTTTATCCGGAAAAAATCTTTCCGGTTATTTGCACCAATTGTTAAAAACCATACAGCATAAATCAATAGACCAACCAACCATTTGACAAGTATGGCACATCCTGAAAAGATTCCGATCAGGACAATCCAATAAACGGACTTTTTTGCCTGATATTCAAACCACGCCCAAAAGCTTGCTGTCACGTAAAATAAAAAAGCGACGTCATTGTGATCTGTTGAGTGCTTCCCGGTAAGTAGTTCCAACAGGTAATTGACCGATATAAAAAATACAGCACCGAAGAAACCGACCCTGTCACTGTAAGCAATTTTTCCGATTCTGTAAACAAATAATGCCGCCAATGCAAACATCAGAATCCCCGGTAACCTTACTGCCAGTTCGGAAGCACCAAATAACTTTATACTCAGCGCTATTTGCCACAAGAAGAGCGGTTGTTTGTGCAACCAGATATAATTTTGTGTCCAGTCGGTATGCGTATACTCCAAAATCGGAACGGGATAGAGTCTTGGCATCAACGGTGTTTCAACCATATTCCTGGCTACCAGTGCATGAAATTGTTCATCCCATAAATTCAGGAACGGGTCCAGGTTGGAAATAAAAAACCCCAGTGAAATCGCTCCTGAAAAAAGGAAAATAAGGGATAATTTTCTGCTGCTTCCCAAAAACAATCCGATGGAGCAAATCAGGCAAACGCCACCAATGATAAACGGAACAAGTTGAGCAGTTGAAAAATAAGCGAATGCCATTCCCATTTTGATTTGGCTAAAGGTAATTAATTTCCGAACATCTGCTCTTAATTACGAACAAAGTAGAGTTCATTGACTTCATGCTCTAAAAATGCCTGCCGCTGAGATTCTCCGGCCTGCTTACTAATGATCAAAAAGCGGATGATCCCTCCGTTCACTTGTTTAAACACATCTGCAACCGTATAATCAGCATGCGCATAAACGTAGATTATTCCGTTGAAATGCTCTTTGTAAGGTTTGACCGCATAGTGTTTTCTGACGGTATCCAGATCTTCGAGGTTGTAGTAAAAACCAAAGACGTTGTTGTAATCTTGTAAATCGGTGTACGTAAACAACACTTGTTTTCCTTCTGCTAATTCTGGTGTCTGCGAGAGAATTTTCCGCACGTCCCGGTCGGAGATCAAAATGAATTCTTTTTTGATGGTTTCAAAACAATAATCCCCGAAAAACTGCATCGTAATGGTGTCCGAAGGCACTGTGATTACCCGGGACTGCATGGCATTCTCATTGGGGACGCTTTTGGCTTCAAATACCCTGATATAACTCGCACATGATGTCAATACTCCCGTACAAGCTATCAACACGAAAAATAGTAGCCGATTGTTCATTTTTTCTGCATATTATCCACCTGTCAGTTTCTTAATTTCGTGCAATTTCATGAGTGCTTCTACCGGAGTCAGTGTGTTGATATCAATGGAAATCAGCTGATCGTGGATTTGTTCCAGTACCGGATCATTCAACTGAAAGAAACTCAACTGCATATTGTCTTCAAGTACTGTTTCCAGTTTTTTCGCTGATTTGGTTACCTTATTGGCTTTCTTCGCGGACGAATTCTCCAAATCGTGCGATTTTTCCAGTGACGCCAGGATTTCTTCTGCTCTACTGAGTACAACAGGCGGCATTCCTGCCAGTTTTGCTACGTGTATACCAAAGGAATGTTCGCTTCCGCCCGCTACTAATTTACGCAGGAACAGGATTCTATTTCCCACCTCTTTTACTGCGACATTGTAGTTTTTAATCCGTTGGAACTGATGTGTCATTTCATTCAACTCGTGGTAGTGCGTTGCAAACAATGTTTTTGCTTTGTATTTCGGATGTTCGTGGAGGTATTCGGCAATCGCCCAGGCAATGGAAATTCCGTCGTAGGTACTTGTTCCCCGGCCGATTTCATCCAGCAGCACCAAGCTTCTTTCCGACAGGTTATTTAAAATACTGGCTGTTTCATTCATCTCCACCATAAACGTCGATTCACCGCTGGAAATATTGTCCGAAGCTCCGACACGGGTAAACACTTTATCGACTACCCCCAGATTTGCTGCAGCTGCAGGAACAAAACTTCCCATCTGTGCCATCAGGCAGATCAATGCCGTCTGACGGAGAATCGCGCTCTTACCACTCATGTTTGGTCCCGTGATCATAATGATCTGCTGCTCTTTGTTGTCCAGGAATACATCATTGGCAATGTAGCTCTCACCAACCGGTAGTTTTTGTTCAATCACCGGATGACGTCCTTCTTTAATTTCAATGGTAAATGTCTCGTTGACAACCGGCTGCACATAGTTATGTTCTCTGGCAACTTCTGAAAAAGCAGTCAGACAATCGAGCTGGGCAATCAACATGGCATTTTGTTGAATGGGTTGAATGAATGCTTCCAACGATACAATAAGCTGTTGGTACAATTGCGTTTCAAGCGTGTGTATTTTTTCTTCCGCTCCCAGGATTTTCGTTTCGTATTCTTTCAGTTCTTCCGTAATGTAGCGCTCCGCATTGGTGAGCGTCTGTTTACGAATCCATTCGGCAGGAACTTTATCTTTGTGTGTATTCCGTACTTCCAGGTAATAACCGAACACGTTGTTGAATGAAATTTTCAAGCTCGGGATCCCTGTTTTATCGCTCTCCCTGTCCTGGAGTTCTTCCAAGTATTCTTTCCCGGAATGCAGGATTTTTCTCAAGTCATCCAATTCGTCATTCACACCGTCAGCAATGACACGCCCTTTCCCGATCTGAACGGCAGGATCTTCCGACAAGGTTGTTTCCACCAACTCAATCAATTTGTGACACGGGTTCAACTGACCGGCAATCTGCTCAATCAGTGGTGATTCTGAATTGTTCAGCAAAGCCTTAATCGGATCTATCCGGCAGATGGTTCGCTTGAGTTGCATCACTTCTTTCGGATTTACTTTCCCTACAGCCACTTTTGAGATCAATCGTTCGAGGTCGCCAATGTCTTTGAGGTGATCGGCCAACTCGTTTGTGATTTGTTCTTTTGCTTTCAGAAAGGCAACTGCATCCAGGCGGGCCTGAATATGCTGTGTATGTTTTAAAGGTAATACGATCCAACGCTTCATCATACGTCCTCCCATTGCCGTGTATGTCTGATCGAGAATATCGCTCAGTGTTGTCGCATTTTGGTGCGGAGAGAATATCAATTCAAGATTGCGAAGCGTAAACTGGTCCAACCAAACGTATTTGTCTTCTTCAATGCGAGACAATGCCGTGATGTGTCCCAGTTTATCGTTTTGGGTTTCCGAAAGGTAGTGCAAAATTGCTCCTGCAGCTACAATCCCTGCATCCAGACCTTCCACCCCAAATCCTTTCAAGGATTTTGTACTGAAATGTTTTGTTAAGTTCTCCCGCGCAAAATCGGGTGTAAATACCCAGTCATCCAATCGGAAGTGATAGTATTTTGTACCAAAAACAGCGTCGTATTCTTTGGATTTATTCTTTTGAAAAATGATTTCTTTCGGTTCAAATCCCTGGATTAGTTTATCAATGTATTCATTGTTTCCCTGAGCAACCAAAAACTCCCCCGTAGAAACATCAATGAAGGCAATTCCATGTTGTCCCTTTGTAAAATGAATGGCACACAGGAAATTGTTTTTCTTCTGCTCTAATACCTGATCGTTGAATGACACTCCCGGCGTAACTAATTCGGTCACGCCACGTTTAACAATTCCCTTTGCCATTTTCGGATCTTCCAATTGATCGCAGATTGCTACGCGTTGCCCGGCACGCACCAGTTTCGGCAAATAGGTTTCGAGTGAATGGTGCGGAAACCCAGCCAGTGCAGTCTCGGACTCGCTTCCGTTTCCTCTTTTTGTCAGTACAATTCCCAAAATCTTTGAGGCTTTGATTGCGTCCTCTCCGAATGTTTCATAAAAGTCTCCCACACGGAACAGTAACAAAGCTCCCGGATGTTTTGCTTTGATCTGGTTGTACTGTTTCATTAAAGGTGTCTCACTCTTTGCCAACTTGTTCTGATTTTTTTGATTTGCAGGGTAAAAATAGAGAATCTATGCGGGTTAGGAAAGGTTCTATATTGAGTTGTTTTCAACAAAATAGCAAATTAATCAACGATTGCAGGAGGTAATGATGTTTTTTAACCGCGGAGACGCAGGAATTTTTATTGCGAAGATGGAGGAGATAAAATTAAACATTCATTTTCTTATAAACAGATTGATTCACCAATTGACCAGTAGTATATTTCACTTCCACAATTGTTTCCGATTCATTAGAAGGTAGAAACTCAAATTGCAATTGGTTTTCTTCAATTTTTTGCATACTCAGCAATTTGGCCACAATTCGATTTTCAATGATATCTATCTGAAATTTAATGGGGAAGTCAAATGTGTTTTTGATTCTTAAATCCTTATTACCATAAACTACTGTTGCATCGGTTCCCAATGGAGTAAATCGCGTCTCTTCGGTATAAAGATCAGCGGAATGATTGTAGCGTTCAACAACTTTCAACCCCGCAAGAATACTTACATAATACACAATTCCCGATACCTGGCAAATGCCTCCTCCCACTTCCTGAATAATTTTCCCCTTATTAATTGACCTGCTTTCCTTGAAAGAATATGGATTTTCTACAACCCTCCAAAAAGAAAATAATTCTCCCGGAAAAAGAACATATTCATTGATTTTTTTTGATGCAGCCTGAAGATTATAAAGCTTATTTTCGAATGTTTCAGAGCTTTTTATTTCCTGTGAAATGCAAATTTCAAAAGCGAAGGGAATTTCTACTCTTTGTTTTCGGGAAAATTTCTCCCCACCGAACGCATCCTGCAACTTTCTTCTCAATAATTTGACGTGAAGTTTTAATCGTTTCATTTTTTCTTCATTTCAATAATTAAATAAGAACTGTATTCTTTGAAAAATGAGTTCGCAAACCAATGATCTACCTTCGTGAATACTGGCCGAATGAATGGTGGCAGACGATGAATCGGCAACAATAACAATCCAAATGAACGGGTAATTTTGAACTCTTTATTTTCTTTCAGGTCTTTTAATGCCATACTATACGAGCCATGCCAACCGTTTCTCTTTTTATTGAGCAATTGACGTCTCTTTTTCGACGGGATATCAAAAATGACTTTGCCATTGTCTTTTAAAACACGATTACATTCCGTCAGAATACGTGCTATTTTTTCATCATTCAAATGCATGAACAGGTGAAAAGAAAAAATAACATCCACAGAATTATCTTCCAAAGGAAGGTGTTCTCCATCGGCAACATACAATTTTTTTTCTCTGAATTTCTTCTGAGACACTTTAATCATTTCTTCACTGACATCAATACCGATGGTTGCATAATTAAGGAACCTCCCACTTCCACAGGCCAGATCAAGAATGACTGAACCTTTTTCCTTAAGAAGAAGTTGCTCAATGATCATGCGTTCATTTCGATCGATGAAACGACCGTAGGTATTATCAAACCGATCCTGATCATAGGATGTTGCCAGCTCATTGTAATACTCTTTTATTTCGGAGTCCGTTTTCATTTTTAACTACTTTTCAACTGCTGCCTGCAAATTAATACTATTTTTCGGATTAACTGATTATCATCAACATGACTCCGGAGAAAATACATAATGATTTACATAAAAATAGCTCGCAAAGCCGCTAAATAGAAAAGGTATGGGGTGATTCATTGCGCCTTGGCGAGAACAAGTGAAACGCATTGAAAATTTTTCACACTTTTATTGTTCGATCGCACCTCCAATTTCTTGAATGTTTTACGTAGAAAGAGCTCGCGAAGGCGCGAAGGTCTGGGGTAATTCCGATTGCGTCTTTGCGCCTTGGCGAGAAAAATAAAAACGTGAACAAGCAGTTGTGTTTCAATTCCTGTCTTTTATTACGTTTCATTGCGATAGACACAGAAAATATAGCTCGAAAAGACGCTAAGCCGCAAAGGTATCGGGTAATTCCGATTGCGTCTTTGCGCCTTGGCGAGAAAATAAAAACGTGAACAAGCAGTTGTGTTTCAATTCCTGTCTTTTATTACGTTTCATTGCGATAGACACAGAAAATATAACTCGAAAAGACGCTAAGCCGCAAAGGTATCGGGTAATTCCGATTGCGTCTTTGCGCCTTGGCGAGAAAATAAAAACGTGAACAAGCAGTTGTGTTTCAATTCCTGTCTTTTATTACGTTTCATTGCGATAGACACAGAAAATATAGCTCGAAAAGACGCTAAGCCGCAAAGGTATCGGGTAATTCCGATTGCGTCTTTGCGCCTTGGCGAGAAAATCTATCCCAAAAATGGATGAAAGCATTGAGTTGTCTGCATTTCACTTAAAATTCTCTACTTTTGTAGCACGATGAATAAAAAATTAAAGTTGTGGGAACTGGATCGGGTATCTGAAGAAGCATTCCGGCAACAACAAAAATTCCCGTTGATTGTGGTATTGGATGACATCCGGAGCTTGAGCAATATCGGTTCTTTCTTCCGTACTGCAGACGCGTTTAATGTTGAAAAAATTTATTTGTGTGGAATCACCGCTACTCCACCCCATCGTGAAATTCAAAAAACAGCACTCGGTGCTACGGATTCCATTGAATGGGAATACCGGGAATCCATTGTAGAACTGGTGCGTGAACTTCAGGCAAATCAGATACATGTTGTATCCATTGAACAGACAGAACAAACAACCCTGTTGCAAAACGTTGATCAACTAAAAGCAGACAAATTTGCGCTCGTATTCGGAAATGAGGTCAACGGTGTCAACCAGGAAGTCGTGAATCAATCCGATAGTGTGGTAGAAATCCCTCAATTCGGAACCAAACATAGTTTAAACGTTTCCGTTTGTGCAGGCGTGGTATTGTGGGAATTTGCGAAGCGGTATATCTAATCATTTCAAAATTTATTTTTCTTTTTTTGTTTACCTTTCCGATATCTGAACACTACCAATAAAATTCAGACATGGAAATTAAAACGTATAATCCACAAGACGTAAAGAAGGAGCTCACCACTCTTTACAAACATTTTCCGGAAATTAAACGCTTATTGCGTACATTCGGATGTGATCGTGTAACTGCAGAAGACATTTTTCAAGAATCATTGATCATCTACATTCGGAAGAAAAGTGATGCAGACTTCGAATTTCAGTTGGAACCGATTCATTTTATCAAACAGACATGTAAATTACTGTGGTTCAACCTTGCCAGAAAGGAACAACAGCAGAACATATCCGTTTCTTCGATTGACCTGGAAGACACGCCCGACAAATGGATGGAGCGTGAATTACACTACAAGCAACTGGAAACAGCATTGACAAAAATAGGAAACCAATGCAAGCAGCTTCTTCATTTGTTTTACGGCCTGGGATGGTCCATGATAGAAATTGCCAGAAAAATGGATTTCAGAAGCGATAAAGTAGCGAAGGCTCAAAAATACCGGTGCATTCAAAAAGCCAAAAGTTTGGTGCAAGAAGCGCAACTAACTGTTGAACCAATTCAATTCTAACAACATGGAGAACAATTGGAATCAATTGATTGAGCGTTATTTGAATAACGAGTTTTCAGCAGAAGGAAAAGTAGCTTTTGAAAATGAACTGGCAAAAAACACCGATCTGCAAGCGGAATTGGAGTTGCATAAATTGACCGTTGAACTCTTGCAGCGTCATTCGTTGCGAACACTTGTAAAAAAGTCGGGTAAGTGGTACCGCTTAAAAAAACAACTGGTAGTCAGCGCCATTGCACTTACTGGTATCATACTCATCACAGCAATCGTTTATCTGCTGGCTGTAAAAAATGACACTTCACCGGAAAATCAGCCGGAACAGCTTGAACATTCATTTGTTCAACAAATTGAACAGCACCTTGTTTTTGCCAATATTCCTGCTCAATATTTCGAGTTTACGGGAACATCTGATGTCTTTCTTTCTGAAACAGGAGTACTGCTGAGTCTGACAGAACATTCATTTTTACTGAATGGCAATCGCTATTCAGGTGAAGCAATCATACAGTGGCAAGAAGCGCAAACACCGTCCGATTTTGCTAAAGCAGGATTAAGCACAAAATCGGGAGACCGCTTATTGGAAACACAAGGTATGTTCAGCCTGACGGCATTTACACCTGATGGAAAAAAATTAGATCTGAGCGATGAAGGAGTGTATATTCAAGTACCAGTGGACAACGTAAAAGAAGGAATGAAGCTCTTTAAAGGTGTTCCGCAACCTAATGGTGATGTCGACTGGCAAGATCCGGTAGAATTGGAACGACTGCCTAAACAAAAAAACATGAACGACATGGATTTATATCCTTCTCGATATGAACCGAAATTAAATGAATTGAAATGGCATACAGATAAGAAGAAAAGAGATAGCTTGTATTTGAGTTTTGAAGGAGAAATAGTATCCAATATAGAAAATCCATCTGACACAATAACAGCAACTGCAAATCAACAGAAAACGGAAAACAGGATTTATGATAAAGTAAGGTGGGCATTTCATATAGAATACCTCAAAAACAATGAGGCTGATATTATTGCAACTGTTACTATTGACAATGGATGGTACATTGGTCCTATTCGTCAAACAATAGAGGGAGTACTTCTTCCATCCACTTTCAGAATAATTCCTACCTCATATTATAAAGTAGTAGGTGAACCAATTGAGAATAACGATTTAGAAAACTTATCCAATGAAACAGCTGAATATCTAATCGGTATCGAAAAAAAAGCTATTTTCAAACAAAGAATTAGAATTTTAAATACTAATAAAACGACTGTTTCCGGAACATACAGCTTTCAGCCATTTGATATCCAAAAAGCGTTTCCTCCAGTTGAGCGTACTTTTTCAATAACAATCAATGCACCCAATAATCAATTAACAGGGGAACAATTATTCAAGTCCAACTGTGCAACTTGTCACTCTCCCCATACGGACGGAACTGCGCCTAAACTAAAAGATGTGCGTTACAAATGGGAAGAAGGAGGTGCAAAAGCAGGAACTATCTACGAATGGGTACGCAATTGGGAGAAAGCTGCCTATGGAGATCCATACGCTATGTTTGTAGCGAAATTGAAGCCAGTAAGCATGAATAAATTTCCTTCTTTGACCAATGCACAAATTGATGCCATTTTTGATTACGTAGATTGTCAGCAACGGTTTATCCCCCCTTCTAAAGTACTTGCCATCTGGAATTCGAAATTTAACAAGACGAACCTTGCTACTCAGGATTTTGAGGACCGGATGAAATTCATCCATGAAACATGTGATCAGCAAGTGCTCGATGTGTATGTTAAGAATCTGAGTGAGCCGCTTTGGAAGCTGGATGAACAAGTTGTTGGAATGGGATATACACAATTTCAGGAATTTGCTACACAACGTGTCGGAAAAATAAAAATCAACGATGCACACCAAAAGAATCTGGATGCATTCTACAATACTACTGTAAAACGACTTCAAAATCTGGGTAAAAAACGAGTGGAAGAAGCATTGAGAAAAGAGCAAAAATGGGACCACCACATGCAGAAGGAACGTGAAAAGGCGTTTATCAGAAAAGGTATGAGAGAAAATGAAAATTTGTCAGAGGAATTTGGTTTCAATTTAAAAAACGTATACCGACAATTGGGAATCACGGTTGGTTTCAGGATCAATGGTTCAACAAGTGTAAATAGAAACGGAAAAGGAAACGGAACAGCAATCGTAAACATTGACAAGTATGTAATGGAGGCAACGATTGCACGCCAATCAACCGTTATTACAGATCCGAAAACCGGAAAAACAGCACAAATTACCTACAAACCTGTTTCCGCTCAAATTGACGATTACAAGAAATACGATAAACTCTTCCTGTATTTATTCTCCAAAGAAATGAACAGCTACCAGCGACTGGATGTGAATAACGGGATCTTGAAATACAACCTCAATGGAGACATGAATTATTCGGCTGCCATCATCGGAATGAGCGAAAACGGTTATTTTTATCACCAGATTGACAAGCTAAGTGCTGTTAATTTAGGAACAATTGCACTCGAAGAGGTTAGTCAGCAGGAATTTGACCAACGGATCAACGCCTTAAATAATAGCCGGATTAATCAACCAATGAGCTTGAAAGAAGAATTGCAGTGGTTGTTTAAGGAAAAAGCAAATTACAAGGTACAGCAACAGCGAAGAAAAGAAGCAGCATTCAGAAACACAATACGACCAACTGTCTTCCCTTGTTTCACGGAGACAAAAATGACTGAGGCTGAGGTTGTGGACATTGAAGTTTTTAAATAGAATGGTTCAACTAAAAATATTTCTCTTTGGTGGTTTCCCTGGCAGTGTGCCTAAAATTTGTTTTCTTTTTTTGTCACCTTTTTTGTTCTCATCACATTTACTTTATGAGACACCCTTATGAGTAACAAAAAGAATAAAGAATTTACATCACTGTACATGCCCGTACACGCGCAATTTGAGCGCTTTTGCAAGGCACGTGCATATGGACAAATGGATTTCAAAGACATGATGCAGGAGACGATCGCGATTGCATTTGAAAAGTTTGAAACCCTTCAGTCGCATGAGGTATTTTTACGCTTTCTTTTTGGGATCAGCATCCGTGTTTTATCCAACGCCAATCAAAAAATCCGGGAAGAAAAATGGCCGGCCAATCTCGATTATGCTTCAAGTGGGAAAAACACGGCAGAGCACAATCTGGAAATCCAGGAATTGTACAAAGCATTGGAAAAATTACCGGACATGCAACGGGAAGCATTGATACTCTTTGAAATCTCCGGATTTTCCATCAAGGAAATCGCAGGCATTCAATCATCCAGCGAGGATGCAGTGAAGCAACGGCTTTCCAGAGGTCGCAAAGAATTACTCGAATTGCTTTCGGAGAAAAGTAACCCCATACAAACAGTTGAATTATGAATCAGGATCAACACTTACAGCACCTTTTTGATCTGGCACGAACAGAACCTGTTGAAACTTCAGCCAGCGATGTCCATAAATGGATGGGAATGACGCTATTTATGAGTGTACTTGCACATCTCCTCTCATCATTAAAAATAAGTTTTACTAAATCCGTTATTATGTACACAAGCATTGCATCTGTTATAGGAATCGGCGCAACAGCATTGATTTTATCCCAACCCAAAACTTCCATTCCGGAAGAAAAAATCACAGTCTCTGAGACACCAACAGTATTTTCTGTGAATGAAACGCTTGACGCTCCGGAAACAGAAACCGCAGCATCCATCGGATTATCATCAGACACGTCGTCTGAACAAGTCGACAAAAATGGGTTTGTTCTTTCGGAACTTACGGAAGAAGTATCAATGATGCCTGAACTTCCTATTGAAACTCCTGCGCCTATTGAAAAGACTATTGAATTGCAGCGTGAACTCCCGGAGAAAAAGCAAACCATTTCCATTTCCGGCGCAGAGAATACACTTCCTGCATTTAATAAAATTTCTACAGGTGGTGTGTTTAAGCTCGTCTTAATTCAGGGAGACAGTTATTCATATAAAACCACAGGAAATTACACCGCTGATGATTTTAAACTTACTGTTGACGAAAAAACAAAGGAGCTTCATATTTCCTACTGCCATCAGGAAAAAACAGTTAAGAAAAAAGGTAAAAACACTGTTATAAACACAACCAACGATGGTGATTTGACACTTTATTTAACCTTCAAATCGTTAGAAAAACTGTCTGTTAACGGAATCGTCAAAGTGACTGCACAGACAGACATTGTTTCTGAAGAATTAAAATTGAGCATTGGTGGCACTTCTTTGATGGAATTGCCGGTTAAAGCAACAACATTAGATGTACAGGCAACCGGCGCAACAAAATCAAATCTATCACTGACTGTTCAATCGCTCAACCTAACGATCTCCGGTACTTCAAACGCAAGTTTTTCCGGTACATTAAACAATTTAGATGCTAATTTATCAGGGGCTTCACATGGAAAATTCAACGATAAACTGCAACTTGAGAAGACGTTGATCGCTCTCTCCGGAACATCAAATCTGGAGCTTTCAGCAACGACAACCGAGTCCGTAAAGCTGAATTTAAGCGGTGCCTCCCGCTTGAGTGTAAACGGGTCAGCAAAAAAAGCAGAGATCTATCTAAGTGGAACAAGTGCTGTAAAAGCTGAAAAATTTAGTGCAAACGATGTGAAAGCACAAGCGGATGGTGCGAGTTCTTTAGCAATCACTGTGAACGAGAAAGCACATTTGCGGGCTTCCGGAACCAGTCAAATGAAAATAGGTGGAAAACCATCTAATTATGATGCATCGACAACAGGAGCTGCAACCATAAAAAAAACGGAAGGAGAATAACAGCTCCTTTAAGCAAAGTACTGTTCTTTGTTTCATAACCACAAATACCATTCAGCTTTTAGAACAATGTCTGAATCAGTGGTTGTTTTTTATTCAGAAATTTCAAACACACTGTGGTAGGCATTGATTTCTTCCAGGTAATCCAACAGCTTAGAATAGAATTCATCACCACCGATCGTGGAAGAGTCACCGATGATGTAGAGTTGTTTACGCGCGCGCGTCATGGCGACATTGATCCGGCGGTAGTCATTCAAAAAACCGATTTGCTGGTTGGGGTTGGAACGCACAAGCGACAAAATAATCGCGTCGGCTTCCTGCCCCTGGAAACTGTCAATGGTTGAAAAACGTTGAAACGGAACGTCTTTGAAATAGTCCTTTGCCTGTTGTAGTTGGCCGTTATACGGCGTAATAAACACTGTTGACTTCGGATCAATTCCCTCCGCATCCAGCAAACGCTCAATGAAACGCAATTCCTCCAGGTTGTAAAGTGATGCGGAATGTTCATCTTCCTGCTCGGTATAATCTGCACCGGCCGAATCATAAAAAAACAAGTGATTGCTGTCCGCCATAACAGGTTTGTCCGATTTCAATTTTCCTTCGTAAAAATAACGATTGGAAAATTCTGCAATCACTGCTTCCATCCGGTACTGGATATCCAGTAAATGGACCGGAAATCCGTTTGCAATGAATGTTTCCAGTAAAGATACGTTAAACCCTTTTCGTTTGGCCTCTTCGGAAATCACTGTCGGTGGTAACTGGAACGGGTCTCCGGCAAGAATACATCGCTTTGCCAGCGGAATAATTGTCCAGGTCAATGGTTCCAGGCATTGTCCCGCTTCATCCATCAGCAACACATCATAGGACTCTTCTTTGAACTGGCAATCATATAGACCAATCGGTGTTCCAAGGATAACGTTCGTTTTTTCATAACAGGATTCCTCAAAATGATGCTGCAACGCTTTGATTTCTTTGCGAATAGACTTCACTTCATTCAACAACAATTTGCGTTGTTCCCGTTCGTCTTTTCCGAATTTGCGTTTGTACTGGTGTGCCATTTTACGCAACTGTTCGGACTGAATGCGCATCTTTTTAATCGTCTGTTTGAGATTGCTCTCTTCAATCTTTCCCTCAATGGTATACGGAATCAGTTCTTCCCGTACTTTCACGTTATTTCCGACACGCAGAAAATCGATATTTTGTGCAGCCAGTCTCTGCCCGATGTTATCTACAGCCGTATTGCTCGGAGCGGATACCAGCACTCTTCTCCCCTGCCGGTTCAGTTGATCAATTAACTCAACCAACGTTGTTGTTTTTCCTGTACCCGGAGGTCCGTGAATCACTTCCACCTCATCCGTATCCAGACAAGCCATAATTGCTTGTTTCTGAGAATTGTTCAATGATGAATTTTGAAACGTAATTTCAGTTTTCCGAACCAGGGATTCTTTTCCGGAAAACGGTTGATGAAAGCGCTGATACAACGAAAGATATTTCTTCGATTGTTGAATCTGCTTCAATGTTTCCAACTGGATTTCATTGGTCCGCTGATCTGTAACCAATTGCACGCCGATATTCTTATCATCGATCCAATCCGGGAAATCGGATGTGTACAGACGGATTTCTCCTTTGTTTCCTTCCAGGTACAATAATACACCCGCAACGGGTTGCTCATCTCCTGAAAACAACTGAATACTGCATCCGTTTCTGAATTGACTGGTCTCTGCCGGGAAAGGCAGGTAAAATTCAAATTCAGGATAATCCGCGAAACCATAACTACGGCGGTTCACCCGGATCGGCTGCAGGAGGTATCCATCCGCCCTCAGTTGTTTCAAACTGGCTCCACCGGACAAGGAATAGCGTTCATCCTGTGCACGGGACTCAATTTTCAATGCTGCAATCAATTCTTCAATCGTCATTGGGACAAAGGTAGAATTATTGACTGAAAGAAGGTCGTTTATCCGTTTAGATTTCAATCAACCGATTCATACACCTAAAGCTTTTATCAACTGATCAGTTCTTCACTATTTTCTTAATGATAACTTTATCTTTTGAGGTAATCTCTAGCATATATACTCCGGGTGCATAATCTGAAACGTTAATTTTGTTGGAATATTCTGCTTTATTTTGCTCAAATAAAAGATCTCCTGAAAGTGTATAAATTTTTGTTTTAACTGGTTCATTAGAACTGTTTACATACACTACGTCGTTTACAGGATTTGGTAATACAGAAAGTCCTGGTATCACATCATTATTTTTAATGGATAAATTCAACTGATTGGTAATACACAAATTGTCAATATACCCCGTTAATTCTCTTTCAACCCTACCCCGAACCATACTTGCATGTTGTACAGTGGTTAATCCTCCGATTGTAGCAGGAATGGTGTAAGAAACCGGCGATCCGGGAACATGAGTTGTATGTTCGGAATCACTATAAACACTTAGTTCAACATCTGTTGCAGAAGATTTGACCAGTTTGATGTACAAAGTAGCTCCCAACTCATTGTATATAATCTTAGGTGAATTATACTCTGTTGTTGTTACTCCGTCTCTTACAATCACATAATAATAAACGTCGCCATCCGTAGGATTATTTGCTGCATAAGCAACCATTATTCCTTTTTGTGTGCTATTCGGAAATCCGGTGCATGGTAAATCTGTACAATCATTCAGAGGGTCTTGTGTTCCGGCAGTTAGAGCCATCAGAACATGTCCTGTGTAAGGATTATTCTGATATTGGCCTACAGTATTCGGAGTAAACTCAAAATCAGCTCTCCATGCATCAGCAGCAGCGATTGTAACACCTATATTTTTGTGTACCCGTCGTTGTGTTCCTACAGATGAAGAACCGACACTTCCACCCGGAGCTCCGTTAATAAATGACAAGGTACCTCCCGTTACTTCGACCAACGTACCAACCTGTGTCCAACCGGCAGCAGATGAATAATCAGAAAAAAAGAAACAACCAGTAGGATCTTGTTGGGCAATACTTAAACTGATTAAAAAAGAAGCAGTAATAGATAAGAGTAGTTTCATGTGTGAATATATTTTAAATACAGCGGCAAATATATAAAAGAATTTTCATCCTTGACAAGTCATTTCAGATATTCATTTACCGATTTGTCTTCCACACCTCAATGTATTCATTTGAGTTTCGGGGGTTCATTTTGCGAAGTAATACGTCCAACGTACTCGGATAACATTTTTGGTGCAGTTTCATTTTGGGATAAATTGTTTTGTATTCCGCAATTCGTTCCGGCAATTTCTCTTCATCAAAAAAGAAAATGTAATCGTATTCCATCCCCTCAGCAACCGTTAGCGGCTGGCCGGCATCTGTCCGGTCCAAATAAGCTCCTGCCCAGTCTTTGCTGTAAAAACGAGGCATCAGGGAGGTTTTATTACTTCCTGTTCCTTCCATCAATACATTTTTGGGATGCATGTTGGGCTCATAGATGGAATACATGGCTTCTACACGCGATTTTTTTGAATACATCAGCGTTGTAAAGACCAGAAGAGGAATGTTTAATATCCAGAAAACAATCCAGGAATACCGCCACAATTTACTGTCAAACCCATTCTTTTTCAGGTGCTCGAACCCCATTACACCAAGGATAATAAATACGGGTAAAATCGTCAGGATAAAACGTTCCTGACGGTTGGGATACCAGGTATGAAACAACAAAAAGAGTAGTGCCGGGATAAACAGGATCAGATATTCCTTTTTCACTTTGAAAAATCCTGTAAAAATCAAGAGTCCGAGAGGCACAAGCAACACTCCGATCAGAACATAGAAATACATGAAGTAATTCGTATTCGGCAGGTACTTTGTCCCTTCGTTCATATTGTAGGTGACATATCCCATCATTTCTGCAAACGGGTATCCCCAGATAATAAAATCGACCAATCCCTGCGTGATAACAAATGCTGCGAGTACACCTGCACAAAACAAGAAAAACGGTTTCCATTTCCATTGAAAGAAATAAACGGCAGCTACACCAATTGCAAACACCCCGATCTGGTAACGAAAGGAAAGCGCCAGTCCCATCAACAATCCTGCATACAGAAAATTCGTTGCGCGTTTTTCATCTTTCAGTAAGAGCCAGATCCCCATCATCAGGAATGGAATGGGGGTAAATTCAAACAACTGACGTACCGATAAAAACGGCATTACCCACAATGCAGCGAGTAACCAACCAACAATTTTAGCCACCCGTCTATTGGATAATTTCTCTGTGATTTTTATTCCGTAAACGACTGTCAACATCGAGAACAATGCATGTACAATCCGTACCAGCAGCATCATGATTTTCGGGTCAACAATACCAATGAGTTTCAACAGGTAGAAGAAAAAGAAATTCAATCCTACATAGGTAAATGAATGTCCCTCCGGTCCTTTATTTAAAGGGTTCCACGGCAACCATTTATTGTAATCATACCCTTCCACCCACGAGCCGGATGCTTCAATTACCAAAAAATGATCGTCATGCATTCCATATCCCTGGGAAAAGATCGCAGCGATCAAACGAAGCAGCAGAGCTGTCCATAAAATCAATTTGTAATCAGTCCAGACAGATTGTTTCACATTATAATTTTTTATATTCTTCATAAATCAATGCCAACAGTGACTGACAGGTAGAAAATTCCCGTTCGGTATCCGCTTCGGAATAAGTATTTTCCACAAAATACTTATTTTCCATGTGGTAGGTAAAATTTCCTTTTGGTGTTACCCAACCATACCCCCGGTTAATTGTATGCAAGGCGAATTCCGGTGCATTCGGGTTCAACAAATCTTTTGCCCATTTGTACCGTTGATAATCTCCTCCCATCTGGTAGAGCAAAGTTCGAACAATATCAGCCTGAGATCCCAGTTTGTGGATTGTTTTTCCTTTGTATTCCTGTTTCAACGGTTCTCCCCAAATCAACAGCGGAATTCTGTTGTACGCGCTAGCAGAAGGATTTTGCTGTAAATTGGAGGCATGTCCGTGATCTGCTACGAAAACAAAAACGGTATTCGCATACCAGGACTGTTTTTTTGCTTTTTGAAGAAAATCGTACAGGCACGAGTCGGCATATAGCATCGAATTGTGGAATTTTCCTTCTACTCCTCCGAACCGGGAAAAGCGCTCTGCATTCGGAAAATCATATGGAGAGTGGGTACTTCCCGTAAAGCCACACTGCAGGAAGGGTTGCGGAAGCTGATTCATTTTCGCAATCAGCAGATCGTATAAATCCTCATCGTAATAGTTTAATTTTCCTTTCCCCAATGATTTCGGGAAGTTATTTTCATCTTCAACGTGATCAAACCCGTGATCGGTAAAATACCCGCCTATGTTTCCGTATTTCAGGTCACCACTGAACAAATACGCTGAAGTATATCCCCACTTTTCCAGGTCTTCATTCAAACAAGGAATCTTCCGGTGTTTATCCGGCTGCATGGTAATTGAAATTTCGGGAACTCCCGGGTATCCGCTGAAAATAGCGGAATTACCGATTTCAGATGTTCCTGAAACACCGTAAATATTGGAGAAGAATAGTCCGTCTTTGGTCAACTCATCAAAATGAGGAGTTGCCGTCGTTGTTTTTGTGAGACAGCCCATTGCATTTCCCGTCCAGCTTTCCAGGATGATGAACACGAAATTCGGGCGTTTGTTGTCCAGAATCCAATTCTCGTGATACGTATTGTAGCCGTACAGCAGTTCTTGCGTCTGAGCTGCTTGTTCATCGGTAATTTCAGGTATGAATTCATCAATATCCGTCCGGTTGTACAATAAGAAACTTTTGGCAAAATAATACGTTGAGTTGACGGATAAATCATTGGCGACATAATCATTGGTATAAATTGCCGCATCCGTATTAATCGGGATCGGTTGCAATCCTCCCCTGGCAAGTAACAAACAGGTCGCGAATGCCACTGGTATGGTCATCATTGTTACAAAAGTACGTTTCAAAGCTGACAATTCCCATCCGGTCGTTTTGAACGGGAAAAACCATTTTCTCAATTTAAATGCCAGTATGATTTCCAGTCCCGCATAGATAAAAAACCAGAACATCATCCCGTAATCGGCTGTTCTGACAACCTCATCAGGGTTGGATAAATGGGTAAAAACACGTCCGGTGAGTTTGTGATTCCACTCCGGGTAAGCATTGATTTCTCCTGCGTGTATCAACGCACAGACAATGGCTTCAAACAACAGCGTAGCTGCAAATACCCGGTACGCCCATTTTGCTTCCCACGTCGTTGCAAGTATTAAAAAAATCCCGGGTAGTATACTCAGGTAGCCTGCCGTGGCCATGTCCAGCCGAAATGAAAAAACAAAGGCTCCCAACCAGTTAAAAAACCCCAATTCAGAAAATTTGCTCAGGTTGTGAATGGTAAAAAAGATGCGTTGCGCATCAAACACGAAAATCCAAAACACAAAAAGTAATCCGAGACGAAGGGCTATTTTTCCAGTAAGGGAAACAACGGGATATGTCGGCTGTAATTTATTCAACATACACTTTATGTACTCGTTCTGAAATAGAGGTCATGACTTCGTAGGGAATCGTTCCTAACAGTTCAGCCATTTTTTCCAACGGACAATTCGGACCGATGATTTCTGCCTCATCCCCTACTTTTACCTTCGCATTGGTTGCATCCACCATCACCATGTCCATACACACTTTACCGATGATCGGGCATTTTGTACCGTTAATTGTCAGGTAACCGGCTCCGTTGCTCAATGAGCGTCTCAGTCCATCCGCATAACCAACAGGAACAACTGCAACAATGGTGTCTGTTTTACAATAATAGGAGCGTGAATACCCTACACTTTGACCGGCCGCGACTCTTTTCACTTGCGAAACAACACTGTACCAGCTGATCACGGGTTCTAACTTCCGTTTAAAGGACGGGTTTGCGGAAATTCCGTACATGCCGATTCCTAACCGGGCCATAGAAAAATCTACTGTCGGGTAGTTTTCAATCCCCGGGGAATTTAAAATATGCTGTTCAAACGGGTAATCAATGACTTGCCGGATTTTATTGACAGCAAGTGCGAATTGCCGGATTTGGTGCTCTGTAAAGCGTCTATCCCGCAGGTTATCAGATTCAGCCAGGTGTGAATACACACTTTTTATTCTGACTTCGGGCTGTGATTGAATGATTTCCAACACTGCTCCCAACTGATCCGGTTCAAACCCCAACCGTCGCATTCCCGTGTCGATTTTCAGGTGAATCGGGTAATCGTACACTCCCTGATAGATACACTCCGAAATAAAGTCATCCAACTGTTGAAAATCAAAAATTGCAGGTTCCAACCGGTGGTTGATGCATGCCTCGTAATTGTCTTCTTCGGTATTCATCACCATGATCGGCTTTGCAATCCCGGCATTGCGTACTGCAACACCTTCATCCACAAATGCAACGCCAAAGTAATCGACTCCGTATCCGTCGACAAACTGAACCATTTTATCCAGTCCGGACCCATACCCGGAGGCTTTCATCATTGCCATTAATTTGGTTCCTTCCGGTAGTACCTGCTTATGAGCGATAATATTCTTCCGCAGCGATTTCAGGTTGATCCGCAGATGTGTATGGTGGCGTTTTTCTTTGAGTTGATTCGCGATGCGCAACAAATACCTGGAAGTACTTCCTTTGATCAGAATAACCGTATCTTTTAACTGCTCTGTAAACGTTTCGTTTTCATTCAACAGGAAAAAATAATCCGGCTTGAATTCACGGATCAATTCTTCCAATGCTTGTTTTTTAGGTAAATCGGTTTCCTGTAACCCTAAAATGACCGCACGTTTTTTTCGCTTTGCCAGTGCCTGCTGAAATTCAAGTGAACTTCGAAATGCATCCGCATCCAGGTTGTACAAATCGTTGATAATAAAGTTCCCGTTTTTTCCTTCAAATGTTTCCATTCTCAATGCCAGATCCGGTAAATGCTTCATTTTTTCTTGCAGCTTCGGTTCAGAAATCCCCATTTTCAATGCTACGGCATGTGCCAGTGCCACATTTTTCCGTTTTGCTTCACTCGGATACAACTCTTCCTTTAATGGGTTGACAAAGCGTACAGCTGTTTTCATATTCAGGAAAGCACGTTGTCGTTCCGCATGAAACAAATCGGTACATCCTTTGTACAACGCTTCGAAATATGCATCCGGGAACATCGTTCCCGCTACTTCTGTTGTCGTTAAAATACCCAGATCGGGATGCAGCAATTCATTAATTTTAGCGGGGTTTAATTCCTCGTGGGGTTTCACTTCAATCAATACCACATCAGAAACCGGGTTTGCTTCCAGCACCGATATAGCTATTCCCAGGTTGGAATTATAGCTTTTCGGGCTTCTGGAAACACTCAGTTCAGGTGCCAGCAAGGTATACAACCATTCCTTGACACTTGTTTTTCCGATTTTCCCTGAAATCAACACCACTTTTCCTTTGAAAGACCTTCGGTGGTATGCTGCCAACCGGAACAATGCATTCAACGTATCATCCACGTATATGAAACACGCTCCAGGAAAAGAAGCTTCTGTGACATTCTCACTCACAACAAATGTGCGGATTCCTTTCTCATAGGCATCATCGATAAAAGTATGTCCGTCGCTGTGCACTCCTTTCAATGCAAAAAATGCACTGGTAGACGCAGTTGCGATTCTCCTGGAGTCATAAACAATACTGTGAACAGAAGATACATTTTCTCCCACACCGTTTTTACCTCCAACGATTTCTGAAAGTTGCCGATTTGATAGTGAAAGTTTCACTGTGTTTTTGGTTGTACGCTAAATTTGAATGTGAAATTAAGATTAATTCCCCACACAGCAAGAAAGTTAGAGAAAATACATGGAAATATTTAAGTATTACTTATTATTTAATCAGAATACGAAACAATAAATTTAGCGTTATAAATTGTAAGTCACATATTTCCGACTATTCTTCCTGGTATTCCGATACTCAATTACAGCTGTCGTTTTATTTTCGTCTACTAAAATTGATTGTCTATAGACGAGGTAGTCCGATGGGATATTAGAGATCGGGTTAATCGTTATTAACTCACCCGATTTCATGTCTATTTTTCGGGCAGATAAAATTTCTTTTTTAGATTGAGCGGCTATCTCATACTTTCCTGAAACAAAATTCTCAGCATAGTCTGTTGCAATAAAATATATGTCGTCCTCCCCAAAAATAAATTCACCTATTATACAGTTATTAATTGCCATAAAATAAGTCCAATCCAATTCTCCATGTTCGTTTACTTTGTAGAGTAATTGTTTCCCATATTTATATCCTAAAACGACTTCCTGATTTGGGCTGAAGGATATTGAATAGAAGCCGGAACTAAATGGTAACAGTTCATTATTTTTATCTACTATATCTTTCGAATCCCTCCCTTTTACTTTTAGAAACTGATCAAATTCAGGTGTTTTAAATTCATCTATTGTAAAGTAGTGAGAATTGCTTACTAAGATAGAACCTTCTTCATCCCATTTCATGTATGCGTACCCATTCCCATAGATTGTATAATCTTTTTGATTTAACTTGTTCACCTGAAAAAAACCTACCACCTCTTTTTTTTCAGGATAATAACGTAAATCGTATGCTTTAAAAAAGATATTTTGATCTATTTTTGGTGCGATTCCCATTTCATTGCCTTCTTTATCCAAAATATAAAAAAACAATCCGGATTGGTTTACGGTGACCGTAGATTTAAACGACCAACGTCCCTTCACATCCCCTGTCATTTTTATACATACCAAAAGGTCATCATTTTCATTAACATCTGTATAATCTACATCAATTCCTTTTTCATTTGTGAATGAGAAATCTTTTTTCCATTCTTCTTCCAGATCATAATTGTATTTTGCTATGTAATTTTGTTCTCCGCTCTTACCAACTGTGGCTTTACGAATGATGTAAAAACCAGACTTCCCCGGAAAAAATGAAATATTAACAGTTGAATAGGTAATCATCGTTGGTGATAACTGAAAATTATCCAACCACAACACTTTTTCAACCTCAGATATTCTGTTTAAATTTCGCTTCAGAATCGCATATGACACATTCCCAAACTTCTTTTTATTAGAGCAATAAACCAATTCATACAGGTATTCTCCTGAAATGTGTTTTTTATTATTAACCGACGTAATGGCATAGTTATCAATCACTAATTTATTTTGTTGAAATGTTGATACATCACCGTTTTCTGTATTCACAACTACGGTATTCTCTTTATATGCAGCATTGCTGTCAAAAAAGTAGAGGTTTCCATTATGAAAAAATGAGACACTTTTTTCAATGAATGAATTAGGGATGGGATTTGACAACTTTCCTTCATCCTTTTGAGAAAACAAATAAATTGTCGGTAAAAGAAAAAAGAAACATAAAATAGTAGCTTTCATAAGATTTTTTGTGTGCAAAAGTAACATTTAATTCTCAAAAGCTTCTATAAAACTAGTTTTTACCCTTTTGAAAACAGACTTTGCACGGAGTATTTACCTGCCCCAACCAATAAAATCACGAGATAAGAAATGAGGTAAAACAATGGTAATTCCTGCTTTTCAAATCCATCACTGGCATGTACTACAAGAACAATTACAAGCATGGTGATGATCAACGGAATCGCTGCCAGGCGCGGAATGATTCCCAGTAATATAAACAACGCACATAACACTTCTGAAAATACTGTTAAAATCAATGACAACTCGACTCCCAATCCAATCGGATCTGCAAATTCAACTATTCCGTTGAATAATTTGACCATTTTCCCATATCCGTGCGACAGCATAAATCCACCCGCTGCAATGCGGAGCAATAAAAGGGATAAATCAATATTCTTCCCGTACGACGGGTTTTTTAACAGGTTTTTCAGGATGCTCATTGTATTGTTATTTCCAGTAAAGGTAAGGAACTTATTTTTTCACTGCTGTTACCAATTTCTTAATTACTGCCATTACCGGTACAGCAAGCAATCCGGCAATCAGTCCGGCAGCAATTTCTTTCACAATGGAAGGAACACCCGGTAGCAGGTGATGTAAATAATCAATGTTGTGAACAAAAATACCTCCCGATACCAGGATTAATGCAATGGTGCCAATCACAGCGAGCGAGCGAATCACCATCGGAAGCGCATTGACCATTAAATTCCCCAATTTCCGCAAAAAGCCGTCATTTTTGGAACGCTTGATTAATTTGAATCCTGCATCGTCCATTCTCACAATGAGTGCAACGATCCCATACACTCCTACTGTCGCAATTAACGCTACAACTGCAACGGTTATGATCTGAACGGATAATGGTTTGTCCAGCACTGTTGCCAATGCGATGATCACAATTTCCAGTGAAAGAATAAAATCTGTTGAAATCGCTGAACGTACCTTCTTCTTCTCCGCTTCCATGCCTTCCTCCTCAAGCTCTTCTTTTGCCGAAGTATGAGCTTTGTCCTTCCGGTGAAACAGGTATTCGATGATTTTCTCCACTCCTTCATACGCCAGGTAAAACCCGCCGATGATCAGGATTATTTTAATGGCAACGGGCAATAGAAAATTCAATCCGAAAATGACTGGAACGATGATCAGTTTATTCAGCAAAGAACCTTTTGTAATGGCCCACAAGACCGGTAATTCCCGTGAAGAAAGAAAACCCGTGGCTTTTTCCGCATTCACTGCTAAATCATCCCCCAGGATACCCGCTGTTTTCTTTGTCGCCAATTTACTGGCAACAGCAACATCGTCCATCAATGCTGCGATATCATCTAAAATTGCAAAAAAACTTGATGCCATATTTTTTTATTCAGGGAGCAAATGTAACGAAAACGTCAGGTATTCGCGATTAAATTCCACCGGAATCCATCACTTTTTGATCCGGTACGGTATTTACATCAACTTCATCAACTCTTCTTTGGATAATTGTTTGAGCATGCTGTTATCTGTATGGACCAGTTCATCAGCCAACTGACGTTTCCGTTGCTGCAATTCCATAATCTTTTCTTCTATGGTGCCCGGGGTAATCAGGCGAACGGCAACTACCTTATTGGTCTGTCCGATGCGGTGTGCCCGGTCGATTGCCTGGTTTTCCACAGCCGGATTCCACCACGGGTCCACTAAAAACACGTATTCTGCCCGTGTAAGGTTCAAGCCGGTCCCTCCCGCTTTTAAGCTGATTAGAAATACGCGGACAGTTTCATCAGTTTGAAAAATTTCAACTTGTTCTTCCCGTTTTTTTGTCTGTCCTGTCAGATAAGCGTACCTGATTTTGTGATCATCCAGCCGTTTTTTGATCAGGTCAAGCATTCCTACGAATTGCGAGAACACCAATATTTTATGCGCTTCTTTCAGGTTGTTGATTTGTGCCATCAATTCATCCAGTTTGGCAGACTGATCACCGTAAAATTCATCATCGGAAAGTAATGCAGGGGAATTGCAGATTTGCCGCAACTTGGCCAACCCTTGCAAGACATGTAGTCCTGACGCCTGTAATTCTTCCTCTGACAAGCCCGCCAGGTACTTTTGAAATTCTATTTTGTAGGTATCATACACCCTTCGTTGTTCGGTGTCCATTTCACAATAAACGACCATTTCGGTTTTTTCGGGTAATTCTGCAGCCACCTGTTTTTTGGTTCGTCGCAACACAAACGGATGAATTTTCTGTTGCAATTCTTTTGCGCGTGCTGTATCCTGGAATTTATCAATGGGGGTCGAATAATCGGCCGCAAAGCGTTTGGCACTACCCAATAATCCCGGCATCGCGAACGACAACTGGGCATACAAATCAAATGTGTTATTTTCCAATGGTGTACCTGTCACCACCAATCGCTGTCGTGCATCCAGCAAACGCACGGCTTTGTAGCGTTTTGAATCCGGGTTTTTAATCGCCTGGGATTCGTCGAGAACAAGGCAGTCAAAGCGTTGTTTTTTCAATTCCTCCACATCTGACAATAAGGTACCATAGGTTGTAAGCACTACATCATACAGGTTGAAATCAACTGTATATGTTTCCCTGTTTGTTCCGTGCAACGCGATGTAATTCAGATGAGGAGCAAACTTATCCATTTCCCGCTGCCAGTTGAAGAGTAACGAGGTGGGAACAATTACCAGGTTGGGCCGGGTATTTCCTTTTTCATGGCGGGTTAAAAAGTAAGCAATAATCTGGATGGTTTTTCCCAATCCCATGTCATCGGCCAGGCAACCTCCAAAGGAAAATTCATCTAAAAAGTGAAGCCAGTTGAGTCCTTCTTTCTGGTAATCACGCAGCGTAGCATTTAATTTTTCGGGTACCTGAACCTTTCTGATCGAATGAAAATTTTCCAGTTTTTGTTTGTACTGATCAATTTCCAACTGTGCTTCCCGGGACAAGACTTCCCGTTCAAACAGTTCATCAATCCGTTTAAAATTACTTTTATGCACCTGGATGGTGTCATTTTTAATTTCCCCGGAGCGAAAATAATGTCCGAATTTTTCAATCCACTCCTGCGGCAAGATTCCCTGCGTTCCGTCTCCCAATTGTACAAACCGGGTTTTATTGAGAATGGATTTTTGAATTTCTTTCAATCCTGCCTGTTGCTTTCCGAACGACACATTTATTTTCACGTCAAACCAATCAATTCCTGAAATGATTTGTGTCTGAACGTTCATTTTATGCGCATTGTAGCGGTTGTTTTTCAATTGGCTGAATCCTAAGATCGCATACTGATTGCTGCGCCATTCCTCAAACGCGTCAATGAACCACCCCTGGTCTAAAAACTCTTGTTTGTGCAGGTAAAAAAATTCTGTTTGCGGAAATGCTTCAAATGACGGGTGCTGTGCCTGAATCGACCGCAGAAATTTTCGTTCGGCAGCTTCATTGCGTTCAACAGAATACAATGTTCCATCCGGATTTTCTGTGTAAACGGTCCGCCTGGAAAGCACCGCTACTTCAACTTCTCCATAACAAATAACGGGAGTAATTAAGATGTAATCATCCGATTCTGACAGGTAAATCAGGTGTTCTGACACCTGGTTCAAGGAACGTTCTTTGATTACTTTTGCAGGGGCTTTTTTCACAAAACTGTATGAAACCGTGATCCGTTGCTCCAATGGATTTAAAAATTCTTCCCGAAACGATTCAAATTGGGTCCGGTGAATAAAAATTTCGTGGTTTTTGCTTTTAAAAAAATGCAGTACCTGTACCACTGTTTCGTTATTGACAAAAAACAATTTTTCTGCGGAGCGAAAGAACGAACCGGACAGGTGAATGTTTTTAGATTGAAATGTTTTATGCCCAATCGTCACCTCACAGGTAAGCACGTAAAAATCGCCGGATTGTCGTACAAATAGTGTTGCTTCCGGATTTCCGGGCTGAACCGTTATCAATTCCAGATTTTTGACATTTACCCGCTTCGTATCCCATGAATTTGCATTAAAATAAAACGGGAAGTGCAATGGATTTCTGACAATGTCCTGGTATAAAAACGGTTTCGCGCCGTATACATCCTGTTGCATCAACGCCGAGAAGAACAACAGTTCATCCTGGTTGGTATGCTGCCTCATTTTCTCCTGCAATGTCACTTTTTCTACCGGAGATTTGAGTTCTCCCGACTTTGACAAGGGAGCTTCCATCAATGTGAACACCAATTCTTTGGAATAGTTGGATGTTTCGACCAATACAAATTCTTTTTTTTCCGCATTGTTCAATTTGGGAAATTGGAATTCGGGGATCAACTGGCGTTTGAGTTCCTGTTTCTCATAAGCCGTGAGCGAAAGTAAGGTATACCTGGGGTGCACGTGAATGCGTCCGTAATCGAATTTCAATTCAAATAAATCATCCGGGTTTCCAAGGTTCGTCAATCCCATCTTAGCGGCATATTTACGTAAAAAGTCAAAGCGTTGTTCGTCGTTAAAGGGCAGCTGTAATTCATTCGTATTCCGAATTTCCGCAATGGCGAAATGGATATGCGCGCACAGCTTTTTGGACGGGTTGTAGCAGGTACATGCCAGTGAAAGATGCCCGTTTGCCTGTTCAATGACAACGGTCCACTCATCGCTGTATCCCTGATAAATTTTTGCTTCGATCCGATGATTTCCTAATTTTGCTTCCCGGAAATCCATCCGGCTTCCCCATGTATTGTTTTTCTGTATCCCTTGGGAAACACTGACAATCTCCTCTTCTGAGAGTTGAAGAAGGTCTTGATGTTCGATTGTAAAACCGGTTTTGTCTTTTTTGATTTCAACTAAAGGAACGACTTCCTGCTTTCGTTTTTCCTTGCTCTGTTTTGGCAGTAACCCATCGGCGTAGGTCAGTGCGCGAATGATGTGCTTACAGTATCCTGCCTGGCTGTACAAACAAGAACAGGCTGCATTCAGCACTTTTTTTTGATTGAAATTGATGTGTACCGCATACGTCGTTCCATCTTCCAGCCTGGCTTTTATTTGTCCCTCTTGTAATTCCAGTTCCCTTACAGCTACCACTTCCGCTTCACTTCTACTGTTTTGCGTAGTATAATTGGAAATAAACGACTCAAAAGGAGGAAAATTGAAATTCATCTGTATGCATCAAAAAACCAAAAGTACGAAAAGGTAAGGACAATCATCCATTGATTCGAAAATGATTGAATGCGCCCATCGCTCCCGGGAAGGTATTGACTTTTGTCCTTAAAACCGGTAACCGAACATGAAATTACCGGTGTAGTCAGATGTCACGTGTGAATGACCGAAGGATATTCCCGTATACAGCTGTTTGCTGATGTTGACCGCAACTCTGTATACATGTCTCAATTCCTTCAGACGAAAAAAATAAGCCACATCGACCTTGTTCCAGAAAACGGCATCCAACCCCACATCAACCTGGAAAGAAGTCGTGTAAGATGGAAGTGTGAATACAGATAATTGAAAATTCCTTCCAAATACATGCGTGTATGAAAGATTGGAGTAGAAAATACGTTCGTTTTCAAACAATTTGTAGGTATTAATCACATTATTGCGAAACAGGTTTTTTGCAGCAAGTCCGAGTGTAAAGCCTTTTATTCTGTATTGAAACCCAAAATCCAGATCGGGCAACAGATAGGCTCCTTTAATATCCGTTGCATCATTGCTTTCATAAACAGACCGGTCTTTCAAATAATCGAGGTTCATTACCGCCCGCAACCCGATATCAAACCGGTGGTTTCCTTTTTTCAGGTGCGTTGCGTACCCCAATTGAAGTAAATGACGGTCAAAAAAGGAATACTGATCGTAGACATACCCGGCATTGATACTCCCTTTGATTTTATCTATCCGGCGGATGTAATTGAGAAAAATATTCGGCGCTTTAACGGATGAATTGTTCGGCACAAACCGATGGAGCAGATACAATTGCAGGTCATTGTTGAAATTCGTGTCAGCGAGACCGGCCGCAGCATTGATGTAGTTCATGTTATTAAAATACATGTCCTGGCGAATCAACGATTGGGAAAATGTTCCAACAGAAATTCCGAAAAAAGCAATCAGCAGCAGTTTTTTCATTACTTTAAAAGATTAAAATCCGCAAGGGTATTCAGTACATAATTTTTTACTTCCGATACATGGTTTCCGCCGCTGTACGTATACAAGGTCACATCTCCCCCGGCATTTGTCAGCCCCGTTTTTGCACGTTCCGAATTAAAATAAGGAACGACATCATCGGCATCCCCATGATGAAGGAACACTTTACCGACAGGGGTCCAGCCTTCGGAAAATACATTTTTGTTGATTTCCGCGAGCATCCCTGTATCTTCTCCTGAAAGCAGTTTATGCATAAACCCTTCACGGATCAATTGAGCGGGAATTTTTGAAGGGGTACTGAAACTCGATGCCTGGTCGTAAACCGGATAAGTCCAGATTTGATCATTCGGGCGTTTCAGTCCTGAAAAAGTATTGATGGAGTACAGGGCCCATGAATAGATATTCACCAACTGGTATTCCTGGTCTTTGTTTCTGAACACATCGAATAAAAACTCTTTGCAATCGTGTGGTCCCGCCAGACTTGAGCTGGCCACTACCTGGAACTCGTTTGCATATCCTTCCTGGATGAATTTATGCGTGGACAAACTGGCTCCTCCGCCTTGTGACCATCCCGCCAGAAAAACACGGTTATCGTATGCCAGCTGCTCGTTGTTAAAATATGTTTTGCAGGCCTTCATCCCGTCAATACACGATTTAAATAATTCCGGGTAATAAATATAGGGGTGCTCTTCCTTTTCCGTACTTCCATACCCGATGTAATCGGGCATAAAGACAGTGTATCCTGCAGATGCCCACGCCAACGCGATGTTTCTTACTTCGTAAAAATTTTCTTTTTGCAGGTCATAGAGCGAGGGCACTGCTTTTTTCACTCCGAACACATTCAGGGGAATCAACGTGCCATGGAAATAGGAGATAAAATAAACCGAATCCGCGTTTTTAGGCAGAAACAACATCCCGTCAGTTTTGACATTTTCCCCTTTGCTTTCAGACACATAAGAGATGCGTATCACCTCTACATCATGCATTGAAATACCACTTGCGTCGTATTCATCGATAAAGTCTTTAACCTCATCTTTGGCAATGGAACCCACCCGCTCATTGCTAATGAGCGCACCTCTTTCCTCAGAAGTGATTTCGGCCTTTTTACACGACAGCAGCACAATGCTGATTCCTGCAAACAGAACTAATACTTTTTTCATTTGACTGAATGTTATAGTAGTGTTGTCTAATTGTTTCTACTGCGAAGAATAGTCTGCTATTCCAGCATATCGTATACTAAACTAATCTATTTTATGTAAACAAACAACTGTTTATTTATACACTGTACATATTTCCAACCCCTGGTATGTTTAATAACTTAAGCCGATCACAGGTACTATAAAAAAATCGTGGTTATTGGAATAACCACGATTTCCGGTGTCATGAACTGACATTCAATTTATTTTTTGACAATTTTCTTTGTAACTTTTGTCATTCCTGATACAACTTCAACCAGGTAGTTCCCTGTTGCTAAAGCAGCAATGTCCGTCGGAACAAGTGTTGCCGGCTGTCCGGTAATCGTCAAGGCAACTGTTCCAGCCACCGTATAAACAGTAACCTGTTCAATCAGCGATTCGCTTTGAATCACAACCGGTCCGTTTGTCACCGTTGGATATACGATTACTTCATTTTGTTGCATAGAAGTAACACCAAGCCCTTCCTCTTTCAATTTCACAATCCAGGCATCATCCTGACCTTGATTTTCAGTCACATCTCCATTTGCTGAACCTGTGCTTCCGGCAATTACAAATCCACCGTCGGAAGTCAAAGTACCTGCCAGTGCAATATCCCAGCTGCTCCCCCCAATTGTTTTTTCCCATTGGATGGCTCCCGCGGCATTCACAGCAAAGATCCAATAATCATTTTCACCTTTATTTGTTGCAACATCTCCATCATTAGAGGTTGTTGTTCCAAAAACGGCATAATTATCTGCAGAAATTTCAGCGATATGATACCCTTCCTCATAACCTGTCCCTCCAAATGTATGCTCCCATTCGATGACTCCCTGTTCGTCTAATTGAACAATCCAGGTATCCAGACCGCCGTGATTCGCAGCAACATCACCATTCGTGGAAGTTGTTGAGCCTGTCAACACATAAGATCCTCCCGTGCTTTCAATCACATCCCACAGGTAATCGGATCCGCTGCCCCCGATTGACTTTTGCCAGATCAGTGTTCCCGTTTCCGACAATTTAATGATCCATCCGTCTTCCGCTCCTTTATTTTCTGTCAAATCACCATTCGCCGAATCGGAATAACCAACGATCACGATATCCCCTGCCGATGTTTCGATTAACTTGCGAGCATAATCCGTGTTACCCCCACCCAATGATGCCTGCCATGTAAGTGTTCCTGATGCATCAATTTTAAATATCCAGCAGTCAGTCATTCCGTTGTTTTCCGTCACATCACCATCTGACGAATTGGACTGTCCTCCGATAATGTATCCTCCTGCTGTCGACGGAACAATTGAGAATCCCGCATCACCATACATTCCACCGTATGTTTTCTCCCATTCTATTTCCCCTTGACTATCCAGTTTAACAACCCACACATCATTTCCTCCGTGATTAGCAGAAACATCTCCGTTGTCAGAACTTGCCGAACCGGTAAAAATATATCCCCCTTCTGTTGTTTGAAGAACGGATCGTGCATTTTCAGCACCTGTCCCTCCGTACGTTTTATACCATGCAACTGCACCATTCGCCGCAAACTTTATCAACAAGGCATCCCGGTCTCCGTTATTCCCTGTAATATCCCCGTCATTTGACTCTGTATATCCCGCAGCAATATAGCCCCCGTCTGACGTTTCACGAATTGAATAAATGATTTCGTTTTCAGAACCACCCAGTGATTGTTTCCATTCAATTGCAGGTCCCTGACTCATTGCAACAATACCTATTGATACACCTAAAAAAGTCGTAATTGTTTTTTTCATATTTTTTAATTGAAGTTGGTAATTAAATGATTCGTTATAGCAATGCCTTACATAAAAATCGTGCAGCGAAACTATCCCCCAGTAAAACGCAGCGAATGTAACTATTTTTATTTTTCATGCATCATTTACATCTTGTTAAAAACAGCCATAATCACTACCTTTGCAAAAATTTATTTTATTCTATGGAAATTCCTAAAACATACGAACCGCAAAGCGCAGAGACAAAATGGTACAAGCATTGGTTAGACAAAGGTTACTTTCACTCCACACCGGATGAACGCGAGCCTTATACAATTGTCATTCCACCACCAAACGTCACCGGGGTTTTGCACATGGGGCATATGTTGAACAATACCATTCAGGATGTATTGATTCGCCGTGCGCGTATGTTGGGTAAAAATGCCTGCTGGGTTCCCGGTACGGACCATGCATCGATTGCCACAGAAGCAAAAGTTGTACAGAAACTGCGTGCGGAAGGGATTAAAAAATCGGATCTGACACGTGAAGAGTTTTTACAACATGCATTTGAATGGAAAGACAAACACGGGGGAATCATCCTTGAGCAATTGAAAAAATTAGGGGCTTCATGTGACTGGGAACGCACCGGTTTCACGATGGATCCGGAATATTCTGAATCGGTGATCGATGTGTTCATCGATTTATACAACAAAGGAAAAATATACCGTGGCGTACGAATGGTTAACTGGGATCCGGAAGCAAAGACGGCTTTATCGGATGAGGAAGTACTTCACAAGGAAGTGAACTCCAAATTGTTTCACCTGCGCTATAAAATTGCAGGTGCTGACGATGCCTGGTTAGTAATTGCAACCACCCGTCCGGAGACAATTTTAGGAGACACGGCGATCTGTATCAACCCGAACGATGAGCGCTATAAGCACTTACACGGAAAACAGGCAATCGTTCCGATCGCCAACCGTACGATTCCGATTATCCTGGATGAATATGTCGATATGGAATTCGGAACAGGGTGTTTGAAAGTAACTCCGGCACACGACGTAAATGACTACGACCTGGGGATTCGTCACAACCTGGAAACAATTGATATTCTGAATGACAACGGAACGTTGAACGAACACGGATTGCATTACCAGGGACAGGATCGTTTCGAGGTACGGAAAGCCATCGAAAAAGAATTGTATGATAAAGGATACCTTGTAAAAACAGAAGATCACATTAATAAAGTCGGGTTTTCGGAACGCACCAATGCCGTTATTGAGCCGAAATTATCACTCCAGTGGTTTCTTTCAATGAAAGAGTTGGCACAACCTGCATTGGAAAATGTATTAAACGGAAACATTAATTTCCATCCGGATAAGTTTAAAAATACCTATAAACACTGGATGGAAAATGTAAAAGACTGGTGTGTTTCCCGTCAATTATGGTGGGGACATCGGATTCCGGCATGGTATTTTGGTGAGGGGACAACTGATTTTGTGATTGCGAAAACCGCTACAGAAGCAGCAAAGCTGGCTTCCGAAAAAACGGGAAAAACAGTTACTGAACAGGATGTACGTCAGGATGAGGACGTACTGGACACCTGGTTCTCCTCCTGGTTGTGGCCGATTTCTGTTTTCAATGGATTGACACAGCCCGGAAACGAGGAAATCAAGTATTACTATCCGACAAACGACCTGGTAACAGCACCTGAAATCATGTTCTTCTGGGTTGCACGTATGATCATTGCCGGTTATGAATACATGGGAGATTTACCTTTCCGGAATGTTTACTATACAGGAATCGTTCGCGATAAACTGGGACGAAAGATGTCAAAATCACTGGGAAATTCTCCGGATCCGATTGAGTTGATTGAACAATACGGCGCGGACGGTGTTCGTATGGGGATTCTGATTTCTTCTCCTGCCGGAAATGATTTACCGTTTGACAGTTCTCAGTGTGAACAGGGACGTAACTTCACAAATAAAATCTGGAATGCATTCCGTCTGGTTGACAGTTGGGAAGTGCATGAAATTGATCAGCCGGAGTCATCAAAATGTGCCATTGAGTGGTTTGAATCGCGTTTTAATGAAGCATTGACAGAGATCAACAGTTTATTTGATAAATTCAAGATTTCAGAAGCGTTGATGGCTATTTATAAATTAATCTGGGATGATTTCTGTTCCTGGTACCTGGAAATGATTAAACCGGGCTACAAACACCCGATTGATCCGAAAACGCTGGAGACAACAAAGGATTTCTTTGAAAACATTCTGAAGTTGATCCAACCGTTTATGCCGTTTATTGCAGAAGAGTTGTGGCATTTGATCCGCGACCGCAAAGAAGGTGACGATATCATTATTGCAGCGTGGCCGGTAATCGGAACAATCAACACGACTGTTCTTGATCATTTCAAACGCACAGAAGAAGTAATTACAGGCATTCGAAACATCCGTAAATCCAACAACATTGCCAACAAGGTAAAAATGGATTTACTGATCAAGAAAAACAATGCGTTTGATCCGCGTTTTGATGCAGTGGTCATTAAAATGGGAAATCTGAGCTCCCTGGAATATGTTTCTGACAAAATTGCCAATGCAAACAGTTTCATTGTCGGAAATAATGAATATTACGTTCCGTTCGGAGATTCGATCGATGTAGAAGCAGAAAAAGCTAAAATGGAAGACGAATTGAAATATGCGAAGGGATTCCTGGCAAGTGTTCAGGGAAAACTGAAGAATGAAAAATTTGTTTCCGGAGCACCGGCACAAGTCGTGGAAATTGAACGTAAGAAAGAGGCAGATGCACTGAGTAAGATTGCAATCTTAGAAGAAAAGCTGGCTTCATTGAATTAATACCGGATCTGATTATTCATCAAAAATGAGAGAACGCATGTTCTCTCATTTTTGATATATTTACCCTGTTCCCACTTATTAGCATTAGCACATGAACTTAAAAGCCGGTCAACTTGAAAAATATTGTTTTTTACTTATTACATTCATCAGTCTGTATCCCGTTTTTACAGGCATTGTTTTTCCGACACTGGATGGTCCGGCTCATTTACACAATGCAAATCTCATCAATGCGTTGTTATTTAATGAACAAAGTATCATTCATGATTTTGTAGAGATTAATCCCGAACCGGTACCCAATTGGCTGGGACATTTCCTGCTTTCTTTTTTCAATTTATTTTTACCTGCTTTTATCGCTGAAAAACTCTTGTTTATCTGTTACATCATCGGACTTCCCTATTCTTTCCGAAGCCTTGTTAATCGGACACATCCTGAAAACCGGTTGGTCAGTTACCTGATCTTTCCCTTCATTTTTTCCTCCTTTTTCTTTTTAGGTTTTTACAACTTTAATCTTTCATTGATTTTATTGTTTTTCACACTCAGCTTCTGGCTGAAGATTTATCAAAACAATCATGCCTCTACCGGTGCTGTTATTCAACTCTCTTTACTGATTACACTCACGTATTTCTCTCACGTTTTTGTATTTGTCATATTGATGGCGATTATCGGGTTGTACCTTCTGATAGGCGTTATTCATCGCTATGCGCATACACGGGAAAATGGTTCCGGGTTGCGCTCGTTTTTTTTGAAACAAATAAAATTTTTAACCTTAGCTTCCGTCATTCCCCTGCTTTTATTCGCCAACTATTTTTTCTCGCGGGAAGCATCGACATTCAATCACTATTTATCTGCATCTGACTTGACAAAAAATCTGACGGACATGTCAATTATGAAAGGACTTATGTCTGAAGAACAACCACTGATCAATGTCTTGTTTTATACCTTTCTGATGTTGTTTATTTATGCGATCTATCAGCGAATCAGAAGTATGATCCGCAGCTATAAAAATACAACGCACCGACGGATTCTTTCATTGCTAACCTCTGGCGATACATGGATTGTTATTGCCCTTGTTTTATTAGCAGCTTATTATGTTTCTCCCGATGTTAATGATTTTGGTGGCGTTATTTCATTGCGAATAGCCCTTCTTTTCTACCTGTCTGTATTGGTATGGATTATTGGTCAGCGGTTGAACAAATGGATTCAGCTAACTGTCACAGGGATTTTTATTATTGTTCACTTCCTTCGCATTGATTTTTATGTTGAAAAAACCGAAGGGCTGCGGGAATATGGTCAAAAATGTTATGAACTGTCTTCCGCCATTCAACCCAACAGTGTTGTTTTACCGTTGAATTACATCAACAACTGGTTATTTCTGCATTTTTCAAATTACATCGGTGCCGACAAACCTGTTATTGTACTGGAAAATTATGAATGTACCAAAGACTATTTCCCGCTTCGGTGGAAAATGCAGACCATTCCATCCCCTTCAATTGACGGAAAATCACTCCAGTCCATTGGATGTAACCATTGGCCTTACACCGCCAATCAAGCCGTCAAGATAGATTATATATTTGTCATGGGTAATTTTCCTGAAGAGCCGGACGCATGTACATCAGAATTGATGCGATTAGTGCAAGAAAACTATCACCTTGTTTCTGACAAAGGAGATGTGAAATTATACCAGTTAAATTAATCGGGTTGGACATTCAGACAACATACAAAACCGTCAGGCAGCAATCGGAGGGACTCTACAAAGAAAAGGGATCCAAATTCATTGCATATGCCGTTTGCTGTTATTCTGAAGAGGAAGCCAAGCGTTACCTGGAACAATGGAGAAAAGAGCACTATCAATCGCGGCATTTGTGTTGGGCTTATCGGTTCGGACTGGATAAACAACAATTCCGGGCAAATGATGACGGAGAGCCGTCCAACTCCGCCGGTGCACCTATTCTTGGTCAAATTCAATCGTTTGATCTGACGAATATTCTGATTGGCGTGGTGCGTTATTTCGGAGGAGTTAAACTGGGAGTCGGCGGATTAATCCATGCTTACAGAGAAGCTGCTCAGGATGCATTGCAACAAGCAGAGATTATCGAGGTCGAAGTGTTTCATCATGTCCGCATTCACTTTTCGTACGAGGTCATGCCGGAAGTCATGAATTGGTTAAAGCGTATGAACCTCGATTATAGCAACCAGCAATTTGAACTGGCTTGTACCCTTGACATCCAACTGCCACTTAACCGGGTAAGCGAATTAAAAGAAGAACTGGAAACCCTCGGAATAACTGACAGTGAAGTTCTGGGAGATTATTAACACCTGTCAACAAATAACAAAAAACAGATGGAATTACTAAAAAAATTAACAGAAATACGAGGGGCAGCAAGTGATGAAGGAGCCATCGCAGCATTTATTATTGACTATGTTAAGTCAAACTCCGGTAGTTGGAAAACGCAACCGCAGATTATCTCCGGTCCCGGGTTCCAGGATTGTGTGATCCTTGTATTCGGAACACCGAGAACGGCCGTTTACGCGCACATTGACACCATCGGTTTTTCAGTTGGTTATGATAAAGAATTAATCAAAGTCGGGGGTCCCCGATTGATTGACGGTATCCAGTTGGTTGGAAGTGATTCACAGGGAGAAATTGAAACAGAATTAATGGTCATCGAGAATGAAGACGGCTCAAAAGACCTGCAATATGTATTTGACCGTGAAATTGACCGGGGCACGTTACTCACTTTCAAACCTGATTTCCGGGAAACAGACACCTACATTCAATCGCCTTATATGGACAACCGCCTGGGAGTCTGGAATGCATTAAAAGTGGCAGAAACACTGGAGGCCGGGGCAATTGTATTCTCTACATATGAAGAGCACGGAGGAAATAGTGTGGGATTCTGCGCGAAGTACCTGTTGGATCACTATCAGGTTCGGCAAGCGTTGATTTCCGACATCACCTGGGTTACCCCGGGAGTTCCCCACGGAAAAGGAGTTGCCATTTCCATGCGGGACAGTTTACTTCCGAGACGGTCTTACCTGAATAGAATAATTGACCTGGCAACGTCATCCGGAATAGCCTTTCAATTGGAGGTTGAATCGGCCGGGGGAAGTGACGGCGGGGTACTTCAGAAATCAGATCTTCCTATCGATTGGTGCTTCATCGGAGCCCCTGAAGATCATGTACATACCCCGGATGAACTGGTTTACAAATACGACATCATGTGTATGGTGGAATTGTACCGTTTTTTATTAAAGAATTTATAAATTCCGACCTGATTGACAAGTGATTAATGCCAAGCGATCGACTTTTATACGTATTTTTTCGTATTTTGACTATTGATTTCTTGCACAATTAAAATTTAACTCTATCTTTGCGCCTGTAACTATTATTAAAAAAAATTAGAAATTATGAAAAAAGTATTGTTCGCTGCAGTTGCAGTTTTGGCATTGGCTTCTTGTAAGAAATCTTACACTTGTAAATTTAGCGATTCTAGCAGCGCTGAAATCACTTACACAGATTTGAATAAAACTGAAGCTGAAGCAGCTGAAACATCTTGCAAACTTGCAGGTGGATCTTGGTCTACTAAATAATTTTAGGTGATCTAAAAAAATTGAAGGGGCGTTTTCGCCCCTTTTTTATTTCTTTATTTTCAATCGTTGTCCATCCGATTTTTTAAGCTGCCTTAATCGGAAAACCACTAATAAAACAACTTTTCCCTCCAGCCTTCTGCTTCTTCAGGGCTGATCAGGTTTAATTTCAACAAATAACTCACTGTTCGTTCAAACGCAAGGGGATATTTAATCAGATTATAATTCCAATCGGTTTCCGTCAACCAGTTTTGTACCTGGTTAGAACGCAGGTTATACCTCCAGGAAATGATCTCGATGATGTGCTCACTGTTTTTCATGATCTGCGCCCGTTCGTTCACGATTTTTGAAATGCGCTCAATCACCTCCGGATTTTTACGGATCACCTCTTCACGGGCAGCTATAACAAAACAAGGCCATGGTGTAATTACTTCATCGATGTACCGGCATTTCTTCTGAACAGTATACGGATGCGTCATGTATTTATCCCAAAGAAAAATCTGTGCTTCATTGTTTTCCAGAGCCCACAAGCCCCCGTATACATCGCCGATCACATTGAACTTCAAATCGGACGTGTCCCAGCCATGCCGGTCTGCACAAACATAGGCCATCAGATGAGAACCGGAACCAAACCTGGAAATCGCAAACGTTTTACCTTCCAGGTCCTCAATCTTGTGATAATCTCCCGTATAAGGAACGTGCACCCCCCAATGCAAGGGAGTGGTAACATATACATCAACGATTTTTGCTTTTAATCCCTGTAAAATTCCTTTTGTAACCCCTTCCGTCAGTAAAACAGCTACATCCAGCGTTTCATTTTCAAATCCGCGTAACATTTGTCCTGTTCCACCCGGCATATCGGTCCAGTGCAATTCAATTCCTTCATTTTTGAAGTCACCTTCTTCAATTGCCAGTTTCCACGGAAGGTTAAAATGTTCAGGAACTCCGCCCACTCTCAGTTTCATTGCTTTTTCTCCTCAAAAATTATCCGTTACTTTCCACGCCGAACTGCATGTCAAACAAGCGTTTGTATTGCCCATCCTGTCTCAACAATTCTTTGTGCGAACCTTCTTCAATGATGCGTCCTTTTTCAAGTACAACGATTTTATCTGCTTTTTGAATCGTAGACAACCGGTGTGCAATGACAATTGACGTTCTTCCTTCTGTGAGTTTTTCTGTTGCCTGCTGGATCAATAACTCTGATTCGCTATCGACACTGGACGTCGCTTCGTCTAAAATTAAAATCTGCGGGTTGTAAACATATGCCCGGATAAATGCCAGTAATTGACGTTGACCAACAGACAAAACTCCTCCTCTCTCCCCCACCTGGTAATCGTACCCGTTTGGTAGCTTTTCAATAAATTGATGTGCTCCGACCGCTTTGGCAGCTTCAATGACCTGCTCTTTGGTAATCGCCGGATCGCGAAGTGTAATGTTGTTAAAGACAGTATCCGAAAACAAGAACACGTCCTGCAGAACAATTGCGATGTTTCTTCTCAGGAATTTCAGGTCCAGTTCTGTGATGTCTTTATCTCCGATTCGGATCTGCCCTTTCTGAAAATCGTAGAAACGTCCCAACAGATTGACAATAGAAGTTTTTCCGGCTCCCGTAGCTCCGACGAATGCCACCATTGATCCCGGTTGTATCCGCAAATCAATGTCTCTCAGAATCCAGTCCGTGTTTTCGTAAGCAAAGGATACATTATCAAACACGATTTCTTCTCCGAAATTACATTCCACAGACGTTCCCTGGTTTTGAGAATTTGATTCCGTATCCAACAATGAAAAGACACGTTCCGCGCGAACGGTTCCCCGTTGCAGGATATTAAATTTATCCGCCAGCATCCGGATCGGGCGATACAACTGGTTAACCCATAACGTAAAAACCATTACTTCCCCGTATTTTGCGGTCATATCAGCGGAAGAATTTCCCTGCAAGTTGACAACGGTTATGATGTATAAAAATGCAATGGATAACGAGCTCAGCATTTCCACAAAGGGAAAAAAGATCGAATTGGCCCAAATCGCTTTGATATGTGCTGCTTTATGTCCTTCGTTTATTTCCCGGAAAGCGGTAAATTCTTTCTTTTGACGGTTGAACAACTGTACCAGGTTCATTCCTGAAATCCGTTCCTGTACAAATGAATTTAACTTGGCTACCTGCTGACTTTCCAATTGAAAAGATTTGCGCATTGCACGGGCAAAGATACGGGTTCCAATCACCAATATAGGTACCGGCACAAGTACATACAACGACAATTCCCAATCGGTGTAGAACATCATGAAAATGGTAATAAACAACATCAGTAAGTCCCCCATAATGCTCATCAGTCCTGACGAAAACACATCGGAAATCGCTTCTAAATCGGAAATTAACCGGGTCACGATATTTCCGATCGGGTGCCGGTCAAAAAACTGCATACGAAACGTAGAAATTTGTCGAAAAAGTTTCACCCGGATGTCATAAATGACAGACTGAGCCAGCAAGTTCGAATAATAACTCGACAAGAACTGAAGGACTGTTTCCACCAACAGCATACCGATGATAATCATAATCCACATCAGCAACAGCTGACTGTTTTGACTCTGTGCGACGTATTTATCAACTACATCTCCTATTAATTTCACCCGGTAAGGAGAAATAAATGCAAGGACAACCGTTGTGATTATTGCTACGATATACAATCCTTTGTACGCTTTCGCGTAGGTAAGAAGCCTGAAAAAGATTTGTATGTTTAATTTCTTCTGAGGTGACATAGGAAGTGCAAATTTACCAAAATAACGGTTGTATTGTTTTTTATAACATGAATTTAACGTCCATAAAAAAGAGGCTGCCTGTACAGACAACCTCTTTCGATGTTTCTCTCGAATCGGTTTTATTCAAAAATCACTGTCATTTCCACCCGTCTGTTTTTCTGACGTCCTTCAGGTGTTGCATTATCAGCGATCGGCTGCGTCTGACCAAAGTACAGTACACTGAATCGTTTTTCATCCAGTCCTTTAGAAGCCAGGTAATTTCTTACCGCTTCTGCTCTTTTCTTGGACAAGATCAAATTGCTTTGCGCACTACCTACATTATCGGTATGTCCTGCAATCTGCAATTTCCATTCAGGGCGTTTCACCAATACTTCAGCCAACTCATCCAATGAAGGTTTGGATGCCTCTTTGATGATGTCTTTACCTGTTTCAAATTCCAGGTTATCGAATGCTGTTTTCAGAATTTCCTTCACCGCTTCTTCAATTTCAGGACATCCTTTGTTGGCAACAGTTCCAGGTGTATTCGGACAATCATCTTCTGAATCGATCACTCCGTCGTTATCTGTATCCTGGTACGGACACCCCTGATTTTTGATTGGTCCCGGCAAATTCGGGCATTTATCATCTTTGTCCAAAATTCCGTCACCATCCGTATCCGGCCACGGACATCCGTTGTTTTCGGCAGGTCCGGGAACAGTCGGGCAGTTATCCAGGAAGTCAAGTACTCCATCGCCATCTGTATCCGGGCAACCGTTATTGATTTCCGGTCCGGCTGCTGTAGGACATGCATCTTCATGATCAGGAATACCATCTCCATCTGTATCCGGACATCCTTTGAACGCCGGTATTCCGGGTACTTCAGGACAATCATCATCTTTGTCAATCACACCGTCTCCGTCCGTATCCGGGCATCCGTTAAATTGTGGAAGTCCGGGAACATCCGGGCATAGATCCAATGCATCTTTCACACCGTCTCCGTCTGTATCAGGACACCCATTGAATGCAGGAATTCCAGGTTCAGCAGGACACTCATCCTCGGAGTCCTGAATTCCGTCTCCATCTGTGTCGGGACATCCTTTAAATGCCCACACTCCCGGAACATCAATACACAAATCTTTTTTATCCGATACTTTATCATTGTCGCGATCCTTCGGCTCTCCGTACAATACAGGAACTCTCAATCCGGCATAGACTTCCGCTCCTCTGAGTTTTCCGGTAGCAAACAAGCTTTTAAAATCAGTTACTCCAATGGTAATCGGTCCTAAACGTGTTGCAATACCTGCCTTAAACCCTGAAAAGGAGTTGTAAGAGATTGGTAAATGAACGCCCGCCCACGCAAAATCATAACTTGGTGTTACGGTGATCTGGTTGGCAATTCTTACCCGGCTTTCATTCTTTCTGGATAACAGGTTAACAATTCCTGTTACATCCACATTAAAATCTTTCCAGATTTGGTATCCCGCCTGCAAACTCAATGCTGTTGGCAAGTTGTGATAGTAACTTTCACCAGTTCCCTGCTTTTCCGACCAATCCGGATCAAATCGGATCAAGCTATCCAGGATCCGATCGGTAGACTCAAGGTCTTTTGCATTCTCAAACACGCGAAGATCAAACGGATTGGTTTCATTAACGGTAAAATCGCGGCTATACCCACCTTTTGTGAATCGCATTCCGCCGATATCCAACAGGGAAACACCCACACGAGCCTTGTATTTGTTTTTATCTTTTCGCCACAATCCTGTCTCACCATCCATTTCATATTTGTATTCTTCATGATCAGGACGCCATTCGTACACAAATCCCAGATCGAAACCAACACCCAATTTCGATGCTGATCCTTGCAACTCTTTACCGAAATTTACTTTTTCCTTATCCAGATTGGATGAGTATCCATAAGAGAAGTCTCCCTGCAAAAGAAAAGAAGTGTCTTTATTGTTCAATCCGTAATTGATGTCATTGGAATACATGTACACGGAAGAAACTCCCTGCAACAATTTCACACCGACTCCCATTTTCAGGAAGTGCTCTCCTTTATCCAGCAAAACCTGTCCATAGTTCAGTTTATACTCTTTCCATACCATGGATGAAATGTTGACATTCTGGTCACGAAGATTTTGCTGCCACAAATCGGCATAGTCCAATCCGTTCCGGAGTAATTTAATCAATTCGGGGCTTGCATCTTCCACATTGGCGATCCCTCTGACCTTCATTCCCAATCCGATTGCAATTTTAGGATGAACGTGAAAAGCAAAATTTAGGATATCCACTTGCGTATTTGCATAAACGCCAAGATTTTTACCGCTTCCCAACTGGTAATTGTCAATGATATACCGGTCACTGAATGTTGAATCCGGTTTCATCCACATCGTATCGCGTTTGAACGATTTGGTCCACCATCCCGGCATATCCCTTGTGTCGAACTTAGCGATGTTTGTCCACCCGCCTACATTTCCGCTGGCCAGGTTCACATCCACCACGAAACGTCCGTCAACGAAACTTGCCGGTTGAATATCCAGTCCCATCACGCCGGCATAATTACTTGAATGGACTCCCAGATAATTTTGAGAATGGGCGAAATTGAGCAGATAAGACCCAATACTCCCTATCAAAAAACAGATTAGTAGATTTCTTCTCATAAGCAATGTATTAACAGTATATAGAACGATAAAGATACAATTATAGTTGGAAGTCAGGGGATAATTGCTTAAAATTTCATCTAATTTTAATGCGCTTTTTTCTTCAAATCCAATGTATTATAACGCTTGATTTTCTATATTAAAAAAGGCATCCGAAATTCGAATGCCTTTAAAAATAAGCTATTTATGTTATTGTTTATTGATTCTTCTAACCACTTTCCCTTGCTCGGTATCAATCACAATCTGATAAATTCCGGCAGACAAAGCTGCAATATTCAACGTAACCGTTTCAACATTCGTATTAGCAGTCGCCAACACCTCTTTTCCGGTAACATCCAATATACGGATGGTTGCTTGTTGAATTGCTGAATTGAAATCAATCGTTACATTATCAGATGCCGGGTTCGGATATAGTGTTAGTAGTGCATTTAAAGCCACGTCGTCGACACCTGCTGTAGCAGTCAGATTAATTCTGTAGTCTTCCACCTCTCCGTCTGTATTGGTTCCGCACGGCTGAATGGTTGGCATTGAAGTGCCAGGGAAAATAATACGTACCCGCATGCGCACCGAACCGGTTGTAGCTCCTGCCGGAACAGTAAACGTAAATGACCCGTTATATCCGGAACCAATTGTCCCCATTCCGATTTGTTCTCCTGCATCTACAAAATCACCATCTCCGTTGAAATCAATCCACGCAGCAATCTGATCATTGGTGTATGCGTCTCCTACCTGTCCCCCGATAACTCCGGGGATGACACTTATCGTATATTGCTGCCCTTTCACCAACGTTGTAGAAATGGAAGAATAATCGGTGTAATTGTTACATGCAGTGGAATTATTGATGGTATTCAACTGTACCTGTGCAATGTATTCGTCACAATTTGTAGACGTTGCAGCGCACGGGCCACTTACTGTTGCTACAATAATATAATTGGTTTTTGTTTCAGTATCCGAACCGGTTGCATTTGTAGCAGTCAGTGCTACGGTATATGAGCCGACTGTATTGAATGTAATTTGCGGATTTTGAGAAGCAGCGGATGTTCCCCCTGCATACGCCCATCCGGAACCAGGTGTCACCGACCAGGACCAGGATGTCGGCGAACCGGTTGTTTGATCTGTAAATGAAACGGTTGTTCCCGGGGTTACATTTGTTTGATTGGCAACAAAATTGGCATTTGGTGCTCCCGGAGTCGATGCACACGGATCAGAAGAACCGCTCAAAACCAACGCACCTGTATTATCCGGATCCAGCCATGGTTTTAATCGCGTGGCATTCGTAGTTCCTGAACTTGTCCAGTGGTAGGATACTTTTCCATATAAATCCGGTTGTGTCGGTCCTGTTCCTTGTCCGGCTCCATTTACCGTACATGCGGAAGATCCTCCTGAAAGTGTTCCTACAATACGTGAATCACCTCCATTGTTGTTAAAGAGCGGAGATCCGGAAGAACCACCTTCTGTTACACCACGTCCGTTTGCTGTAACGGCCCAGGTTAACATCCAATGTGTATTTGGATTCACCCCTCCGTAAGATACAGACTGTACAGTAGAAGTGTAGGTTGATATTTTTTTAATATCTCCCGCCGGATGATGAATTCCCACACCGTTTGCAGATGCCGTATTGTTTGCATCCCACCCGTTCCAATACACGTTTTTGTTTTTAAGTGTTGTAATGGTCGATGAAGCATTTGCCATCGTTCCCAAATGAAGGAGCAAGAAATCAGATCTTACGATGTTTGAAGCATCTTCTGAACCGGCAATTTTCACACATCCCGTGATGTATCCACTTGCCAGAGAACCTTCAGAACCAGGGTTTGTACAACCGGAAGCTTCATAATTGAAATAGAAACGCCAATTGTTATAGTTACTTGTTGTTGCTCCATCCGCACAGTGCATTGCAGTGAGGAAATAGGGCGTACAGTCCTGGCGGACATTGTTAACAAGCGAACCGGAACACCACCCCGCCTGGGTTCCTATAAAAACAAGGATTCTTGCAACACCTCTTTTCTCATCCTGCCAGTTATTTCCTTCCGAGCAGTTCACGTTAACTTCACAACTTTCAGAATCTCCGAAATCTTTTTCTGTGGAGTGAGTCACTCCTCTATAGTTGTAGATAATCTGGTCCATTTCAAGGATCGAAGCAGGTGTACCTGCCGGCTCTACCAGTTCTATCATCATGTAATCTCCCACACAGAGTGACATATTCTGTTGCCCGTGCTCAAGTACATCTTTTGCCGTGTATGTTAAGTGGAGTTTCTTCCCATTTGTTCCGTACACATCAATACGGGAATTTCCGAACAGGTAAAATTTGGAAAACATAAAGCTGAGTGCCTGTGCTCCGGGATATTTCACCTTCAGTCTCCACACTTTATCACCGTTCGCATTCGTCGACCAAAGTCCGCTGTTTTGAGGAGTAATGTTCACACCAATACCTGTTCCGATGCGATACATCTGACCTTTATTATCCCGCTGGATGTCTTCTGCATGTACAAGCGTCAAATCCGGTTGCTGAAATGCCAAAACCGGTACATCTTTTTGGAAGTTATTCACCTCACTCACCTGGCTCTGACCTTTAGAGACAGAAGGCAGAGAGAGCAGTAAAACACCAATCAATACATGGGTAATTACTTTTTTCATGATCTAGTTTTATTTTATAGTTTGATCAAATTTAGAACATTTTTAAATTAAACTATCAGTAAATCGTTAATTTTATCACAAAAAAACAATCATGGGTCAGAAGATCACTCTTGTAGAAGACGAACAAGCTATTGCTGAGGCAATTATTCTCAATCTTGAACTGGAATCATACGAGGTTATTCATATCAATCACGGAAGAAAAGCACTGGATGAAATCCAGGTATTGGCGGGTTCGGATTTGGTTATTTTAGATGTCATGTTACCAGAGGTTAACGGAATTGATATCTGCAAAGCTTTGAGGGAGCGTTCGAATGTCCCCGTGTTGTTTCTTTCAGCCAAAGGAACCAGTACAGATAAGATTGAAGGATTAAAAAGCGGGGGAACCGATTATTTAAGTAAGCCATTTGACCTGGAAGAATTACTGTTGCGCGTGAAGATTTTAATCGGCCGAACAAGTGTTTCCAACAACATGACTGCAATCGGTGACAAAAAAATAGATTTTAAAACTTACATTGTCTCCGACAAAAACGGGGGGAAAATTACTGAGTTATCCAAACGGGAAGTGGCTTTACTGCAATTGTTTGTTGAAAAACAGGGAGAGGTGGTATCCCGGGATGAAATTCTGGATAAAGTATGGGGTACGGACCAGTTTCCAACCGCACGTACAATTGACAACTTTATATTAACGTTTCGGAAGTTGTTTGAAGAAAACCCCAAAGAACCTGTATATTTTCATTCAATAAGGGGGGTGGGTTATAAATTTACCCGTTAAATTTAATGGTAATACGGAGAGATCATCAGGTAGACAATTACTCCTGTTGCAGCGACATAAAACCACATCGGCCAGGCAAAACGTGTCCACTTTTTATGACGCACGAAATCTCCCTGCCAGGCAAACAGATAGGTGAACAGTACAATCGGGATAATTACAACGCTCAATAAGATGTGGGATAATAAAATAAACGTGTAGATATACAGGGAACTTCCGACTGCCAGTTTTTCAGCCGCATCTCTTGCTCCGTCTCCGTTCAGGTCTCCAAACACAGTTGAATCGGATGTCATGTGATACGCGACATAACTCGCCAAGAACAACAATGAAAGTACCATACACACTTTTATCAATCCTTCGTGCAGCCTTCTGTTTTTTTGCTTGATCGCCACTAAGGCCAGGATTAATAAAACAGCCGTTACACCGTTGATTGTTGCATAAATCGGAGGTAAAAATGACAATGGCTTCACATCAAAACCCAGGTCTCTTAAGTTCACGCCGAATAAAACAGCTACAACCAGCGGGATTGCAAAGGATGCGATGATAATTGCGGTGCGGGCTCTTTTAATTTTTGCTTCCTGTAACATTGTATTCTGTTTTTAATAAAATTCGTATATCGTTTGCCAATGAATCAATGGCGTCCGAGTTGGTTCCGTCGTAAATTCCCCGGACGTGCCCTTTGGTATCCACTAATGCGAAATAAGGTGTATGCCCGAAACCTCCGGGAATGGTTTCGTCTTTCTCTGCCCCGTTAAAGAATTCTTTTGCCAGGTTGTGTGTTGCTTCTTCTTCTCCGGTGAAGAAATACCAATTTGTTGCCTTTATACCATGCTCGGCAATATAGGCTCTTAAACGCGTCGGATTATCTCTGTACGGATCAATCGAAAAACTTAAAAACTGGAGGTGATTCTTCAGATCTTCCGTCATGATGTTCAACCGTTTCATGTTGGTTGTCATCGGGGGACAAATTGTCGGGCAATGTGTAAAGAAGAAGTCTGTCACCCAGATTTTATCTTTCAGATCGGAGGAAGAAATCCATACCGAATCCTGGTTGATGTATTTAAAATCCGGAACTTTATGATAGATTGTATCGGCAATTTCTTTTCCGTTTACCATGCGGTAGTGAACGTCAACTTCTCCGACAATGGGAAGCCGGCGGGTCTCTTCTTCGGTTGTTCCGCATCCCCAAAGTGCAATTGCCAGCAGACCAATTATCAGTTTATTTTCCTTTATGCGTATCATTGGTATTGTACTCTTTTTGAAGTAAGGCAACACATTCTTTCATTCGCCGGAACATCCCTTCTACGTTTCCGCGAAGTGCCATCCGCAAATGATTGTCTTTATCAACCAGCAACATCAGTTCCTGGAAGGCATTGCCTCCAAAGTATTCATCTCCTTTCTGCAGCAATGATTTCCCGTTGTGATCAATGTTATAGACATTTTTTGCATCTCCATTTGCCAGGATCCACTTTTCAGGATCATAGTTGTGAATTTTATCTTTCAGCATATCCCGCACAGGACTCAGGTCTTTCACGGGATTTCCGTCTATATCGTTTACAAACGACACGATCTTGACATGTTTCAATGATTTCTTCGAACGGATATCCTGGTAGATAATTTTTTCGAAGGTAAACAAGTTAATACTACATGTATCCAGGCAACTTTCCTGAATATTCGTAAAGATGATTACATTGTTTTTGAAATCATCCTGGGTATATGTTTTACCACTTGCATCAACAAACGAATAGTTATTGACCTTCCCGAAATCTTCCAGGGTTTTGAATTTCATCCGGCAACCTCTGGAGGTTACAAACAACAAAAGAGCCGGAGCGAACAAGAGTAGTATGATCATTTTCCCCTTCATTCGTCCGGCAGTTTTTTTACCAGTCATGGTATGAATTTTATATTATACGTGAGTTGCCCAAACGCTTCCCACAGCATTTGCTTCTTTCAATAAAATAAAGATCAGGTATAACATGAACACCAGGTATGGAACCAAAATCATCAGTTTCAGGTTCTTTCTTTCATCTCCAAGGTGCATAAATACCAACACAATGTATGCTGCTTTTACGATTGTCAGTGCGATGTAGAACCATTTGATTGTTTCCCACCAGAATCCGTGAACGGTTGAACGCCCCCACAAAATACCGATAACTACTTCAACTGCGGTGATGGCAGAAAGTAAAAACGTAACAAAGTAGATTTTCTTACGAATTTTCTTTCCTTCTTCTTCTGAGTGGTGCGTATGTAACGAATACTCAATAACATCATCTCTTTCCATATCCTAAGTGTTTTTTACGATTTAACAAATTAAACAAGGTAGAAGAACGTAAATACGAATACCCAAACCAAGTCTACAAAGTGCCAGTACAATCCGGCTTTTTCAACCATTTCATAGTGTCCTCTCGCATGGTATGTACCTTTGATACATCCGATCAATACGATGATATTGATCAGGATACCAATAGACACGTGGAATCCGTGGAATCCTGTAATAAAGAAGAAATAGTTCGCGTATTGTCTCGGACCGTATTCATTGCGCTCCATGTTCGCTCCGTACACAATTCGTTTTGCTTCTCCTGAGTAAGCTGCGTCATAATATAACTTTGTCGCTTCCGCTCCTTCAATGTGCTGACGAAGTTCGTATTTTGAACCTGCTTCTTTTACTACCAGATACATTCCGACATCGTTACTCTTCGCAATTTTAGCAACAGAACCGTCGTGCAACGTGATCATCTTATCTTTTACATGCCCTGCTTCAACTGCATGTTGAAACTCGTGCAACAAATCCAAATCTTTATTGGTCAAAACTTGCCCTGCTTTGTAATGGTGCCCTGCTGTTTGGACGGTAAAGTTTTGAATTTCTCCAAATTGCTCTGCGTGTACAACTGCTTTGGAACCATCTGCCAATTCTACTTTCCCGAATTTAGATCCGTGAATAAAGTGCGACCATTCCCATGCTTGTGATCCGACGAAGATAATCCCTCCGATTACTGTTGCAACCAACCATTTGATCACTCCTTTTTTATCCATTCTGTGACCTGCCTCAACTGACAACACCATCGTTACAGATGAAATGATCAGCAAGAAGGTCATAAATGCCACGTACATCAACGGGTAATTCCCTTCCAGGAACGGTAACGAGTGGAAAGTTTCCTCTCCAATCGGCCACTCACCCTGGTGTGCGTGTCTAGAAAAACCATAAGCAATCAAGAATCCTCCGAATGTTAAAGCGTCGGATACCAGGAAAAACCACATCATCAGTTTTCCGTAACTAACTCTAAACGGAGATTCTTTTCCTCCCCAAGCATTTGCTGAGTCAATGTGTTCAGAAGCGTGTCCAGCCATTTCTTAAATTTTTTTTTGCAAGTTTAATGAATAAAAAGTAAAAACAACAACAAAAATATCCACAAAGCACCTAAAAAATGCCAGAAAATTCCTGTTGCTCTCAATCCTATCGCGTCACCATTCGTGTATTTACCTAAAAATGAGAATGATACTGTTCTAATCATAAAAAGAAGCGTAAACACTATATGTAATAAATGTAAAAAAGTAATGACGTATAAATAGGAAGATGCTGTATCTGCCGAGTCCATTGCCTTGTTCAACAGATAAGGGCTCAGCTTTTGATCCCCCAGGTACAGCGTCCTGTTTTTATATGCCAGTTCTTTACTTTTGTAGTACACGTGAAAATCTTTTCCGAATTCTCCTTTCACAAAGAAGTCACCGCGGCCGTCCCGGATGTGCTCTGCCCAGGTTCTCAAACGGTACAAATCATGCGATCCGATCACCGCTCCATCCGGCAACACCAGCTGATTGTTCAGGTATGCCACCGGCTCACTTTCATACAACAGTACGAAATCTGTTCCGTAGCCTTTAATCCCCTCCAATCCCTTTGTTCTGTCGGCATTTTCAAACTGCTTCCCGATCGCCCGGATTGCTGCTTTTGTCTTTTCATCAATCTTCTTCCCTTCAATCAGGTAATCATTCCCTTCCACAACCAGGTATTTCCCTTTGTATTTCAGGGTATAGTAGTCTCCGTAACGCCCTTCATTCACCAATATTTTGTTGGCACTTGCATACACGCCCCTGTCGACTAATTCTCCGTATCCCTTAAACTGGTACACCACAAATCCGATTCCCAACATGAAGGTAACAGAGATCAGAATCGATAACAACCTGCGGTTATTTGCTTTTGCTGCTTTCACAGACAGCACAAATGTGATACTGCTTAACACGATGAGCGCTGTTGAAATGAAAAAAGGCGTCGGGAATGGGGTTTTCAACCAGAATGAACCACCCATTGACACAATGTATGCAGACACCAATCCTGCAAAAACCATAGAAATACTAACCAACGCAGCGTAAACGAGATTTTTCTTTACTTTCTCTTTTAATTCAGGCGTCATTTCAGTTTCAAACTGCTCTCTCATATTCTTTCTTTTACTTCAACACAAATTCCACTACATCTTTCAACTGCAAAATAAATTCATCTGTCCGGTCAAAAACAAAGAGGAATTGTATAATCGGCAGGTAAATGATGGAGGCAAACATTAATTTTTTCGCGTCTTTTGTATCCAGTGTCTGGTACAGACGGTATGCGGCAAGGTAAAACAATGCTCCCAGTACACAAGCAATCGCCATGGAAATATTACCTGTCCACCCCAACACCCATGGGATTAAACTGAAGGGGATTAAAAACAATGAATACAACAAAATGAAAAACGCTGAGTTTTTTGATTTTCCTGATTTCGAAGGTAGCAATGAGAATCCACCGGCGTTGTAATCGTCATAAACAACCCAGGCAATGGCCCAGAAATGCGGGAATTGCCAGATGAACTGAATGAAAAACAATACTCCCGGAACCAATGAGAAAGTTCCGCTTGCAGCAATCGCGCCCAACATCGGTGGAATTGCACCCGGAAAAGCCCCCACAAATACAGCCCACGGTGATTTGCGCTTCAATGGCGTATACATAAAAACGTATGAAACGTAAGCCGACACTCCCAGAATTGCGGAAGGAAGGTTAATCATTGCCAGCATGACTGTACCGACAACAAGAAAAAGGATGACAACAATGTATGCTTCTTTCAACGACATGGTTCCTGCGGGAAGTGGTCGCTGTTTCGTGCGATTCATCAATTTATCCAGATCGCGCTCCCAGATTTGATTGGAACCATTTGAGGCTCCTGTTACCAACGTCCCTCCGACTACCAACAAAAGGATTTCTTTCCAATCCGTTCCTCCGTTAAAGAGGTATCCGGCCAATGCCGACAATACAACAGTAAAGGACAACCGAAACTTTGTAAATACGAGATACTCCTTCATCTTTTTTCCAACCATACCGGAGAGGTGTTTCAAAATTCGGGGCAAAAATACAAAATAATTAGGAAGATGGTGAAGATTGAGAAGATTAAAAGAGGGGAAAATCGCACGGATGAACTATACGGATCTTCCTGTCAATTTTTCACGCACTACCTGCGGGTCATATTCAAAATAATTCATTTTTAACAGATGAGCCAGTTGTGTTGTAATCTCTGTCGCTTCTGATTTCGTTTCAAAGTCTACAATTGTTTTTTTCACTCTGAATGACTCAGTGAAAAGGCAGACCGAAAATTTGTAGTTAGTATCAACCGTTTGTTGAACCATATTAGCCGATACAGCGGTTGAAACACGCTTCGGAATCACTGTTATATAATGTAGTTTCAGATAGGAATATTTTTTGGAAATTCTTATAAACCCCAGATAAGCTATGTATTCACTTATTTGTTGATTATCGACATCAATCTTCACTCCGGAAAAAGAAAAGGAGATAAATAGCGCAAGGAACAGCATCGCTCCCCCGATAAAGTACATTCCCATCAGCAGTTGAAGCAGTGCGAAAAGAAGAAAAACAAACCCGATAATACGGATTCTCAGGGGAAAATTCCATCCATGGTCAAAATGGCGCGGGACTGGTCTGTCAAGTATATTCATTAAGCAAAAATAACTATTTAATGTCAAAGTGCTGAATGCGGATCTGTTTAAGCACCTTTCTTTCGGTATTTCTGTCACTCCAGATTTCAATTCGATAGTAGTCATTGCCATCATCATCAATTGCACGATCAAAACCATAAATCCTAAATTTATAAAAACCAGGGATTACATTCAACTCAAATTCAATGGACGAATCCGTCTCCATTGCTGATTCTTTGTCACAAATAATAAAACTGATGATCGCTTGAATAAAAATCAATTTTTTTCCTGACTTCCTCTCTGATTACTCAAAGATAAAAAAAGCGTCGTACTGATTACGACGCTTTCGGGGTTGTTTATTTTCGATTGATGTAAAATGGAAGATTATTTCCAACCGCCACCTAAGGAACGATACAATGAGATAACAGCCTTGTATTCTTGCAATTTATCCGCTACTCCTGCCAGTTGTGCTGTAATTAAACTTTGTTCGGAAGTCAGTACGTCGGTATAGTTTGTATTGCTGCTGTACTCCAGTAACTGCATGCGGAAACTCACTGCTTTCTCTAATGCATCTACCTGTTTTTCCCGAATGGCTTGTTTTTCTTTCGCCATATCGTAGGAATACAATGCATCCGTTACTTCCTGTCCTGCTGTCAACAATGTCTGCTCAAATGAATTCCAGGCTTGTAACTGGGTGTTTTTTGCATTTCTATAATTTGTTTTCAATTGTCCGCGCTGAAAAATCGGTTGTGTTAATCCACCAACCAGGTTCACAAATATACTGGACGGATCCAACAATGTACGGGTTGTCAACGCACTGATTCCTCCACTACCGGCAGACAATCGCAGCGTCGGATAAAACGAAGCTTTCGCAACATTTGTCAACTCGAAGGCCTGACGAAAAGACAATTCAGCCGCCTGAACATCCGGGCGGTTTGCCAACAATTGCGTTGGAACACCGGACTTCAGATCAATGGTCATTTGCTGCTCATCAAACGTTCCCCGTTGAATGGACTGCAATGGTCTTACAGTCAGAACACACAAGGTATTTTCCAATTCGCGAATGGAACGTTTCAACTCCGGAACACTAACCTGAGCAGCATATAAATTTGACTCCGCCTGTACCACATCCGCTCCCGTTACGCTTCCCGCTTCCATGAGTGCCTTCATTGCTACTACCGTTTTTTCACGAATGGCAATTGTTTCTTCAGTGATCTCCAACTGTTTGTCCAGCGACAACAATGTATAATAGGCATCTGCAATTGTTGCAACCAAGGAAGTTCTAACCGCATTTTGGGACGCAACAGATCGCATCCATGCTGCCTGCGCGCTTCTTTTGGAAGCAGATAATTTCCCCCAGATCTCAATTTCCCAGTTTGTTGAAAACCCCAGTGAAACAGTTGTCGTCTGCAGGTTGATGTTGATATTCGACGGCAAGTTCAATGAATTTTGGGATGTTTTATTGTACGTCACCGAGGGAGTAAAATCCAGGCTTGGTAAGAATGCCTGTTTACTTTGTCTCAGTGTATTTTCAGCAGTGGAAATCTGCAAAATAGCATTTTGCAGGTCATAGTTTTTCTCTAATCCTTCACTGATCAACGTTTTCAGGTGTTCATCCGTGAAAAAATCCTGCCATGGAATATCCGCAATGTTCGTAGAATCTTCGGACTGGTAATCCCGATAGAGTTCTTTCTGCTGGCTTTCGGTTAAGGTGACTTCTTCGTATTTCTTCGTCACCAAACCACATCCTGCCAATGCAATTACAAAGACGGAGGCAAATATGTATTTGAAAAATGATGTTTTCATGTTTTTGACTTAATGTGATTCTTTTTCTTCAATTGTTTTAGAACTTACTTTCTCCTGTAATTTTTGAAATACAACAAACAATGCCGGAATAATCAATACTCCGAAGATGGTACCGATCAACATTCCCCCGATTGCACCTGTACCGATTGCATTGTTACCAACCGCACCGGCACCTTTTGCCAACATCAGCGGCAATAACCCTAAGATAAATGCGAAAGATGTCATCAGAATCGGTCGCAGACGGGCAACTGCTCCCTGAACAGCAGCCTGTGGAATACTTGCTCCTTTTCTCCTCGCATCTGCTGCAAACTCAACAATCAAAATAGCGTTCTTGGCCAGCAAACCGATGAGCATGATGAGTGTAATCTGCAAATAGATGTTGTTGCTTACATCAAAAAACCAGGCGAAGATAAACGCCCCTGCCAAACCAATCGGAAGTGACAGCAATACCGCAAACGGCAGCATGTAACTTTCATACTGCGCTGCGAGCAGGAAGTACACAAAGACCAGACACAATATAAAGATATAGATCGTCTGACCACCGGCACTGATTTCTTCCCGTGTCATTCCCGAATATTCGTATCCGTAACCGACAGGTAGTGTTTTTTCCGCTACTTCCTCAATGGCATTAATGGCATCACCGGTACTGTATCCCGGAGCCGGAGCTCCTTGCACATTGACCGATGTAAACAAGTTAAAACGACTAATAATCTGCGGTCCGAAGACTTTTTCCAACTCAATAAACTGGGAAATCGGCGCCATTTCTCCCTTGCTGTTTCGCACCATGATTTTATTCAGTGATTCGGCATCTGTTCTAAATTCAGCTTCTGCCTGATACATGACCCGGTATTGCTTCCCGAATTTATTAAAGTTAGAGGCATACACCCCTCCGTAATACCCTTGCATGGTTCCAAGAACATCCGATACGGTCAACCCAGCCCGTTTAATTGCAGGAACATTCAAGTTGATCCTGTATTGCGGATAGTTCGGTGAGAAGGAAGTTGTAGCATGCTGTATTTCCGGTCGTGCATTCAACGCTCCAAGGAACTGATCTTTCACCGTATTCAGATTCTCAATGGTCCCCCCCATCTGATCCTGCAACTGAAATTCAAATCCACTGCTGAAACCAAACCCCATAATTGTCGGACGGGCAAAAAAGATCACTTTCGCATCTTTGATCGGAGCAATCCGCTGAAAGAGTTGTTGCGTAATAGCGGTAACGTCCTGACCTTCTCCTTTCCGCATCGCCCACGGATGCAACTTGATAATGATCATCCCGTAGTTACTTCCGGCTCCACTGATCAAACTTCGTCCGGAGATCCGCAGAATTTTATTGATTTCCGGAATGTCTTTTACTGCATTTTCTACCTGCATCAATACTTCTTCCGTCCGTTCAACGGATGTTCCCGGAGGCAATGAAATATCGGACATAATCCCTCCTGTATCTTCATTCGGTACAAATGCTTTTGGTCGGGAGTTCATCAGCAGGATAAACAATCCCACAAATAATGCAACACCCGCGAAGGCGACTGTTTTTCGTTTTACAAAGAATTCAACGGATTTCTTGTACTTTGCAGTTGTCGCATCAAATGCCGTATTGAATGCTCCGTAAAAACGCTTCAGCAAACCTTTCTTTTTTCCTTTCTCGTCATGTGCATGCGGTTTGAGTAATATTGCACATAAAGCCGGAGAAAGTGTCAATGCGTTAACCGCAGAAATAAGAATGGAAACGGCGAGCGTAATACCAAATTGTTTGTAAAACACACCTGCGGAACCGCTGATAAATGCAACCGGGATAAATACTGCCGACATTACCAGGGTAATGGAAATGATCGCTCCGCTGATTTCTCCCATTGCCTGATGCGTTGCTTTTTTCGGATTGTGCTCTCCCTGTTCCATCTTGGCATGGACGGCCTCCACGACGACAATCGCGTCATCCACAACAATACCTACCGCTAACACCAATGCAAACAACGTCAACATGTTGATGGTAAATCCGAACAAACTCAGGAAAAAGAAGGTCCCGATGATCGCTACCGGAACAGAAATCGCGGGAATCAACGTCGAGCGCCAATCTTGCAGGAAAACAAATACGACTATAAATACGAGAATAAATGCTTCCACCAGCGTGCTAAGGACCTTTGAAATGGATTCATCCAGGAAGTCATTGGCATTCACCAATGTTGTGTAATGAATTCCAGCCGGGAAATTTTTAGATGCTTCATCCAGTACTTTGATTGAGCCATCAATTACCTCCTGCGCATTCGATCCTGCGGTTTGTGCGATGGCAACTCCCACGGATTGGTTTCCATTGGTTGTTGAACCTCCCGCATAGCTGAGCGCACCCAATTCAATTCTGGCAACTTCCCCAAGGGTCAATACTTCTCCGTTTTCTGTTGAACGAATAACGATCTCTTCAAATTCCTCTACGCTCTGTAAACGTCCTTTGTATTTCAAGGTGTACTGAAACGATTGGTCTCCGCTTTCTCCAAACTGTCCGGGCGCCGCTTCAATGTTTTGTTCCGACAGCAGTGCCATGACATCAGAAGGAACCAATCCGTAACTTGCCATGATATCCGGCTTCAACCAGATACGCATCGCATAATCTTTCTGTCCGAATACCATTGCTTCACCTACTCCGTTCACACGCTTAATTTTCGGAAGAATGTTGATATTGGCATAGTTCTGCAGGAATGTCATATCGTATGACGGTGTCTCACTGTAAAGCGAGAAGATCAGGATATTGTCACTCTGCCGTTTGGCTGTTGTCACCCCTGCCCGTGTTACTTCCTGCGGAAGCAAAGGAGTCGCTCTGGAAACCCGGTTTTGTACGTTTACCGCTGCCAGGTCCGGATTCGTCCCCAACTTAAAATAGATACTGATTGAAGCGGATCCGTCGTTGCTGGAGGTTGATGTCATATACGTCATGTCCTCTACTCCGTTGATTTGTTCTTCCAGTGGAATCACCACAGAGTTCATCACCACTTCGGCACTCGCTCCCTGGTAACTTGTGCTTACCGTTACTGTTGGCGGGGCAATCTCAGGATATTGTGAAACAGGGAGTGAAATGAGTCCCAAAATTCCCAGAATCACAATGATTACGGAAATCACGGTAGATAATACCGGTCTATCGATAAATTTATCAAACATATTCTTTTTTTTAGGTGTCAGACAGCCTGAAAACAAGTACCTGACAATTGAAGTTAGGTGTTACTTGCTTTCTTCTTTTAATACATCGGCAATTTTAACGAAGTCAGGTTTGATTACTGTTCCTTCTGTCAAAATTCCAATTCCTTCAATCACCAACTGGTCTTTTTCAGTTAATCCTTCATCTACTACAAAGAATTTACCTCCGGGAACGGCTCTCACTTTCACCGGTACTGCTTTTACTTTATCACCATCTAAAATGTACGCCATTCGCTTATCCTGCAACTCTACCGTCGCTTTTTGAGGGATGATAATCACATGCTCCAGGTATGTGGGGATCTGAATAGTAGCACTGTTTCCGGAACGCAGTAATTTTTCCGCATTGGGAAAACTCGCACGTACATTAAATGCTCCCGTTTGTGTGTTTACCTGTCCGCTGAATGTTTGAATTTTTCCCGGATGGTTGTATAAATTACCATTCGACAGGACCATATTTACTTCCGGAATTTTTGCAATTTTCTCCTGGAAGGTTTTCCCCTCGATTTCCGCAACAATATCCAACTGTTGTTTTTCACTGATGGAGAAATAGGCGTAAATAGTACTGATATCTGAAACACGTGTTAGAGGTTGCGCAGTTGCACTGTTTACATAACTTCCGATCCGGTAAGGGATTGTTCCTACCATTCCGTTTACAGGACTTTTTATCGTCGTATATCCGACGTTTGTCACTCCATTGGAATACTGTGCTTTTGCCCGTTGTAGTTCTGCCTTTCGTGCCTGCAATGCCAATTCCACATTTTTCAGTTCAAACGCACTGATAATGCCCTGGTCAACCAATGGTTTTGTTTTTGTTACTTGTAATTCAGCAGTAGCAACTGCGGATTCTGCTGCTGCAACAGAAGCTGCCAAACTTTGCATATCTTGTGAAAATTGCGGGTTGCTGATTCTAAACAGCACTTGTCCTTTTTTCACTTCCTGCCCTTCGTCTACCAGAATCTGTTCGATGTACCCGTCAATTTTCGGTCGAATATCGATGTCCATTATTCCTTCGAGTGATGCCGGGTATTCAGCTAATAAAGTTGTATTTGTTTTTTCCAGGTTTACAACTTTATATGTTCCGATCATTTTTTGAGGTGCTTCTTCTTGTTTCCCTCCGCATGACGCGACCAATCCGATCACTGTAGCAGTTATAAATAAACGTATCATTGTTGAATTGTTTTTTCTCATTGGTTTACATTATTAAATAGAATGGTCATCACCATTTCTTTGCGTTGGTTGTATATTTTTTGGTATTGTTCCTCCGTTGAAATACAGAATATTTCCCGGAATATCGGTTTCATGACAATCGGGAACGAGATGAGTGACATTAAGTTGATCAGGAAATTCACCGGTTCGTACGTCGGAATGGTCCCTTTTTTCATTTCTTCTTCTATTTCCTTTAGAAACAAATGGGTTTCTTTGATCGCTGTCGGGCGGAGCAATGTCTCCATTTGATTATTCAGCTTGCTGGTTTCCTGAATATTAAAAATTTCCAGGAACGGATATGTTTCCCTGAATTCAATTGTATAATCAATCAACGCTTCGACTTTCTCCCGAAACGTACCATCGGAAGCATACACAGCAGCGAAACCAGCACGCATTTCACTGATTATTTCTGTATATACAATGTTAAAAAGGTTCTTTTTAGAACGAAAATAATAATTGACCAATGTCCTGTTAACACCTGCAAAATCTGCTATTTCCTGTGTACTTGCATCAAGTATTCCGGTTGTGAAAAACAGTACTTTCGCACGCTGTTTGATATGTTCTTCTGTTAAGCACTCCATGTTTGACACTCCGTTTGACAATAGTGTCAACAAAAGTACATCAACTTTAAAATACCCGGGTATTTTTTCGTGTTAAATCGGTGTTAAAAAAAGGTAAAAACCACTTGATAAACGCGTATCTTTTTTGATTACCTGCCCCTATTTTGAATGGTATTTTATTGCACCTGGAATCTGTTCAGTTGCAAGATATCTACTGTGGGTTAAACGATTAAAATCAAAACCGGAATAGTTTTTAGTAATCGCCCAATAAAACCATATCGCCATATCGCTATCTGACGATATGGCGATATTCTACGATTTACGCTTCAACCCTATGAATTCTGTCAACAACCTGTATATCTCATTGCTGTTAATTCAAAATAATCCATACATTTGCGGTTGTTAGTAATGAACTCGGAGAAAAAAATAGCTGTAATCGGAGGAGGTAGCTGGGCTACTGCAATCGTGAAAATATTGTGCAACAATGTTTCTTCTGTCAATTGGTGGATGCGAAACGATGCTGCCGTTCGACATATATTAAAGTATCGTCACAATCCCAACTACCTGCAATCGGTTGAATTTGACCTGAACAAGATCAATGTCAGTACCAATCTGGTAGAAATCATTGAACCGGCTGATATTGTCATCATTGCCACTCCTTCAGCGTTTCTGGTGAAAACCTTTGAGAACTTCCCGGTTGAATTGCTCGAAAACAAAGTTGTCTTTTCAGCCGTAAAAGGAATTGTTCCTGAGTACCATGCCATACCTGCACGGTTTATTCATAAAACCTTCCGGACTCCCTACAGTAAGATTGGAATCATTTGCGGTCCCTGCCATGCTGAGGAAGTTGCACTGGAGCGTCTTTCTTACCTGACCATTGCCTGTCAGGAAGATGTCATTGCAGAAGAAATGGCTGAATTCATGTCATGCCGGTACATCAAAACAACAGCTTCTGATGATTTATTCGGAACAGAACTCTCAGCCGTTTTAAAGAATGTGTACTCCATCGCTTCAGGAATTTGCGCAGGATTAGGTTACGGGGATAATTTCCAGGCCGTTTTGATCAGCTGTGCAATACAGGAAATTGAAAATTTCATTGACGAAGTGAGTCCGATTCACCGCGACGTGAAGTCAAGTGCTTACCTGGGAGATTTACTTGTTACCGCTTATTCTAAATTTTCCCGCAACAGGACCTTTGGCTTCATGATCGGGAAAGGATATTCGGTGAAATCCGCTCAATTGGAGATGGACATGATTGCCGAAGGATATTATGCTGTAAAAAGTGTGATGGAAATAAAAAAGAAATTTGAGGTGGAAATGCCCATCGTAGAGGCGGTTTACAATATTCTTTATGAAAAAATCTCTCCTGTGATTGAGATGCGTATTCTCACTGAGAAATTGAACTGAACCTTGTCTGTATTTCAATTTACCGGCCGTTAAAAGCGTCGTAAAATGACCATACGACTACAAAACTTGATCTGATATGAATGTGTTTAAGTTTGGAGGTGCATCGGTGAAAGATGCTGATGCTGTAAGAAATGTTACTGAAATCATCCGGTTATTTGAGGGAAAAAAGCTGTTAATTGTTATTTCCGCTATGGGAAAAACCACCAATGCTTTGGAACTGGTTGTTGACGCCCTCTGGAAACGAAATAAATCCGTATTTGACGAAAAAATTGCGGAGTTAAAATCATTCCATTTCACCATTGCAGATCAACTATTCCCTTCTTCTGCTCATCCCGTATATCAACAATTGAACGAGGTTTTTCAGGCATTGGAAAACCGGTACCAAAATGAAATTCCGGATCATTACAATTATGAATACGATCAAATTGTTTCGTTGGGAGAAGTCATTTCCACGCTGATTGTAGAAGCGTATATCAGCATGTCCGGTTTTGCTTCAAAATGGGTGGACGCCCGCAGACTCATTCGCACCAACAATGTATTCCGCGATGCAGAAGTTGACTGGAAGCGCACGGAAGAACTGATCCGTTCAACGGTATTACCGGCTTTTGAACAGGCAGATATTATTATTACACAAGGTTTCATCGGACATACAGTTGAATTATTAACGACCACATTGGGAAGAGAGGGTTCCGACTTTACTGCGGGAATTTTTGCATACTGTCTGGATGCTGAAAATGTGACCATTTGGAAAGATGTTCCGGGCATGCTAAATGCCGACCCGAAGTACTTTGATAACACGATCAAACTGGATAAGATTTCGTTTAGTGAGGCAATTGAACTTTCTTATTACGGAGCAAGTGTCATCCATCCGAAAACATTGAAGCCACTTCAAAACAAGAACATTTCATTGTTTGTTAAATCATTCGTTGCCCCACAGGCTGAAGGAACAGAAATTCAATCTTCCGGCGCATTCGACCACCTGGTACCGTCCTTTATTTTCAAGGTAAACCAGTTACTCATCTCTTTCCGAACGCGTGACTTTTCATTTATTGTGGAATCACACCTCAGCGATATTTTCAACCGGCTTTCTGAAATCGGGGCAAAAATAAACCTGATGCAAAACTCTGCCCTCAGCTTTTCAATTCTGGTTGATGCCGAAAAAGTAGATATTGAAACCATTCTCAAGACCTTTCGGTCTGACTATGAAGTTCGGTATAACGAGGGGCTGGAATTGGTTACCATTCGACATTATGATCAGGCAACAATTGACCGCGTGACAATTAAAAAAGATATTCTACTGGAGCAATTCTCCCGTCAGACGGCACGGATTGTCATGAAAGACAAATAAGCAATGACCGAAAAGCGAAAAGGGGCACGCTCCACAAAAGATATTCCGGGAGCAATTCTGCAACAATTAAATGAGGGAACGATCGAAACAGCAAATCTTGTAGAATGGCTATCTGTTGATCAGCGATTACTGCTATCGAATATCCTGAAGCACAACAACCGGATTCACTACCTGCAATCGGTACTCGATGAAATTGACCAGCTAAAAAAACAAACCGTCAATACAATCAATGAAGCGATCGGAACTCGTTTGTTTATGCTGACGATTGAGAATAACGACACAGCATTTTCTACTTTGTTAATGCAGCATTCAGCTGATATTGTTCGGTGTTGGGCGACTTATTTCATCGGGAAAAATCAACAGCTTTCCATTGAGAAAAAACTGGAAGCCATTAAGCTTTTTGCGGCAGATGAACATTTTGGTGTGAGGGAAATCTGTTGGATGGCTGTTCGAAAGGACATTACCGATCAGCTGAAAAAAAGTATTGATATTTTATCGACCTGGGCAATCGATGAAAATCCGAATGTGCGTCGATTTGCATGTGAATCCATTCGTCCCAGAGGTGTTTGGTGCACACACATTGATGTATTAAAACAGCAACCGGAACTGGCATTACCGGTATTGAACCCTTTAAAATCCGATCCTGCGAAATATGTACAGGATAGCGTCGGAAACTGGCTGAATGATGCCAGCAAAACCCGCCCTGATTTTGTACAGATTATTTGTCAAAAATGGAAAGAAGAAAGTGATACGAAAGCGACAGGTTATATTATTCGAAAAGCATTAAGGACTCTGAATAAAGAATAATCAGTTATCGCCATATCGGAATATTGCGATATCGCAATGTATTCATTTTTCCCGTTGGATCAACTGTATTTCCACGCCCTTGTCATTTCTCGTTTTCCGGGAGGTCCCGGTAATGCTTCGACGTGAAAACCAAGCGACTTCAAATCACGTTTTACCTGTCCTTTTGCACAATAAGTTACCAAAAAACCACCCGGAATCAGTGCGTCATACATTTTTTTCAAAATAGAAGGGGCCCACATATCTTCCTGCGCCCGGGGGCCAAACGCATCAAAAAAGACAATGTCAAATTCCGCATGGGGCGGCGTAAATTCTTCTATTTTTGCATGGATTTTTTCAAATGAAAACAAATCTGACAATCGGTGTTTGCGGTTCCAATCTGCCTGGTGCAATTCTGCAAAATTTCCCTGGTATTCTTCTCCGATTAATAAACAATAGTCCATCAACATTGCCATCTCCAGTTCTACCGGATACGCTTCAATACCGCTGTAATGAATTGTTCGTTTGAACTGTTCCGATTCAACATACGTCAGTAATGCATTCAATCCCGTACCGAATCCCATCTCAAAAACACGAAGTTCGCGCTTTTCAATTGCCCGAATTCCATGCCGGATAAACACATGAATCGCTTCCTGTACCGCTCCATGAGATGAATGGTATGTCTCATCCAAGTGAGGCACATAAATGGTTTTAGAACCGTCATTTGTTGTAATGATCTCGTATTTCATTTAAACGACATGTAATTCTTCTTCCGTATAATAATCATTCTGGATAAAATAATCAATCATTCCTTCTTTGAGCAGGTGTTGCTGCTGGCGATTGTCAAGTGGAGGTAAGTCCTTCAATAATTTATAATGTGGCCAGTTGTCTCCGTCTCTCCCCTCAAACTCATAATATCCGTATGGTTCCAATAAGGTGCAAATAGCAATGTGCATCAGGTCCGTTTTCTGATTTTTACTGAATTTGCGATACCCCTCTCCCAATTCATTGACTCCAATCAAAAACAGAATAGCGGAAACATCCATTCCTTCTCCAAATTTTTCCTCCAGCAATGATTTCAATTTTTGAAACCTCAATTCTATGTGATGATCCATGTTCTGAAATTATAACGCAAAATTAACAATAGATTTTGACCTTTCTTGTCTTTGAAATTTGTATTTTCGAAAAAAATAGCGTGAAATGAAACAGTTTATTAAGTGTATTACTCTGATTGCGGGTATTGTTGTACTTGCTGCATGTGGAGGAAAAGGTGAACAAACGGACGAAAAAAAAGATGTTACGTATAGTTACAGTCACGAAAATTCGGTGATGGAGTGGACAGCTTTTAAATTTGAAAGTAAAGCTCCGGTGAAGGGAACATTTAACAAGATCACCATTACTTCTGTTAGTGAAGCTGCAGACGTAAAAACATTAGCAGAATCATTTGGTTTTACGATTCCTGTAAGTTCCATCGAAACACAGGATGAATCGCGGAACGCTAAGATCATAGAGTTCTTTTTTGGAACCATGTCAACGGTAGATTTAACTGGTCATATTGTCAAGTTAGCTGATGACGGGACTGCGGAATTGGAAGTAACGATGAATGGCATTACCGATCTTGTAAAAGGAAAATACGAGATTGCAGACAAAAACTTTTCATTCAAGGCAACAATGGACATTGCAAAATGGAATACCAGTAAGGCAATTGATGTGTTGAATGCCGCTTGTAAAGAAAATCATACAGAAAATGGTGTCACTAAAGTATGGTCAGAAGTCGATTTGTCATTTACAACAAAAGTTGTTGAGAACGCGAAATAATCACTTTACAGAACGATTTTATTGAAAGGGCCCGGATAGTAATATTCAGGCCTTTTTGCTATGGCACTTTTCTATTCATAAATATCGCGATATCGTCATATTGCGATAGGACCAGGAGGATGCTCCTCTCCCTTTTCAGCCTTCTTCTTTGCTTTCCGCTTTGCAATTACCGGAGCAACGGACAACAACAACATTACTAAAAACGCTAATAAAAAGATGGTTACAAACAAGGTATTCGAGGAATCTCCCTGAAAGATACCAATCACCGCAGCAACCAGTGCACCGATCCCCATTCTGACCGCACCACCTAATGCTGATGCCGCTCCTGCATTCTCTGTAAACGGTGCCAGGGAAGCAGCTGTCGCATTCGGGTTGATAAATCCAATCAAAAAGAGAATGGAGAAAATACCCGCCACGATCCAGTAATAATGAAGATCGGAACGGAAATTCACGGCAATTAAAATACCGATCGCAACCAGGCTCAATATCCAAGAAGCAACTTTGGCAATTTTTATATAGTTGAAGTACTTCGTCAACAAACCGTTGATGTAACTTCCGGATATCAGACCGGAAGCATTTATTGCAAATAACAAAGAAAAGGTTCCCTGATCCAATTTATGAATCGTCAGAAAAACGAAAGCAGCAGAGGAAACATAGGCGAATAAAATCGACATGGCCAGGCTCCCTGCTAATGTGTAAAATAAGAACGTTTTATTTTGGAAAATCTTCCAGTAATCTGCGGATATCTTTCTAACCTTCAACTTATTTGAATGCATATAGCTACTGGTCTCCGGAAGAAAAAAATAGATTAATGCCGCAACAAATGCTGAAAAAATCGCCAGAAAGTAAAAAATATATTCCCAGTCAGCCTCTTTCAGTAAAAGGCTTCCAAAACTGGGAGCAATCAGCGGAGCAACTCCCATCACCAACATAATTGAAGAAAATGCTTTCGCTCTTTTTTCTTTTTCGTACGTATCACTGATAATCGCATTGGAAGCCACCATTCCGACACATCCTCCCAATGCCTGAAGCAAGCGCATTCCGATCATCGTTTCTATATTGGGGGACAATGCACACCCCACTGCCGCAAGAATATAAATCAACAACCCTGCCAGTAACGGCTTTTTTCTACCGTATTTATCAACAATTGGTCCGTAGATCAATTGTCCGACAGCAATACCGACAAAATAAGAGGTGAGCGTAAAAGCAACCTGTTTTTCATCGGTCCCGAAATCCTCTGCAATGCGTTTGAATCCGGGAAGGTACATGTCGATTGTAAATGGCCCTAAGGCTGCAAGGATTCCAAGAAGAATAATGAGGAATGTCTTATTGATTGGTTTATGTGTCATAACGAAACCACAAAATTAACAGTAATTATCGCGATATCGTCTTATTGCGATAGGACAAAATCATAAATAGTTGTTAAAAACACGGGATCATACAATCGTGGCCTAACTCCCCGGGAAGATTTAAATCAATCGACTGTTTTAGATGAATCAGCGCACAACTGGTTAAGTGTATCCAACTCTTCCTGCGTAAAATGGCGGTATTGACCAACCGGAACATCCAATGAGATATTCATGATCCGGATTCGTTTCAGACTTTTAACCTCATAGCCAAGGTATTCACACATTCTTCGGATCTGCCTGTTTAATCCCTGTGTCAGAATAATTCTGAATTTGAACCGATCCAATTGTTCTACGACACACTCTCGCGTTACCGTATCCAGAATAGGTACTCCGGAACGCATTTTTTCTAAAAATTGTGCTGTAATGGGTAAATCTACGCGAACGATGTATTCTTTCTCATGGTTATTCCTTGCCCGAAGGATTTTATTGACAATATCTCCGTCATTGGTCATGAAAATCAATCCTTCACTTGCTTTATCCAACCTTCCAACCGGGAAAATCCGTTCCGGGTAATTGATGAAATCAACAATATTATCTTTTTCACGTTTGGTATCTGTTGTACAGACGATTCCTCTTGGCTTATTGAAAGCCAGGTATACAGGTGCGGCTTTCTTATCCTGGATTAATTTCCCGTCCACATGAATTTGATCATCCTTTCCAACTTTTGTTCCCATTTCAGGAATCACACCATTAATTTTCACACGACCTTCTTCGATCAGCTTATCTGCCGCCCTTCGTGAGCAAAACCCAATCTCACTCAGGTACTTATTGATGCGTGTCACTTGTCCTTCGCTCATATCTATTTTACTTTACTCACCACACATGAAATGGCACGATGATCGCTGAATGCTCTTTTTTGAATGAAAAAATTTGTTGAAACCAACTCCGGAGAATGAAATACGTAATCAATTCTTCCGGCCGGTAACTTTCCTACATATGTTGAACCGATTCCCGATCCACAACTCAGAAAAGCATCTGTGAGGTGATCTTGAAACTGATTGTAGACAAATGACACTGGTGTATCGTTAAAATCACCACATACGATGACCGGGTAAGGGGAATTCCTGATGTGTTCATTGATTCGGATTGCCTGGTCTGCACGTTTAGGATACGCTGTTTTTAGTTTTTGGACGATTCCTTTCACCACCTCCGACTTTCCTTCTCCTTCATCCTGAATTTTACTGATTCTAAACGACTGCAAATGGACATTGTACACGCGAAATGTATCCTGATTTTTTACAACATCCATGTAAATACAGAAATTGTAATTTGTTTCGTCTTCCGATTCAAAAATAACATCTCCTTTTGCAATGACGGGCAACCTGGAAAACATAACAACACCAAAATGCTGCCTCCCTGTTTTTTTGTAAATGTAGCGTTGATGATGATCTGCACCATCAAATTCTTTTCGAAATAAATCTGTTGTTTGAAATTCCGTCGGGTTGTCTTTTTTATAAAACTCCTGGAAGCAGACAACATCCGGTTGCTGATTAATGACGTAATTAAAGATACTATCCCTGGTCGTGTACTTTTTTTCTCTGTCTTCGTCATACAAGTCAAAAATCTGCACATTGTTTGACACAACTTTAATACTTGTCACTGCATTTTCAGGAAGTTTCACGGATTCTCCATATGCAAACAATCGCAGGAAATAAGGATATCCTGCAACAACCAGCAGCAAGAGTGTAATGCTCCATTTTGCAGAACGAAGAAAGGCCCAGTAAAGAATAACAATAAATGATAAAAACACCAGAATTGGGTACGCCAATCCAAAAAAGGGTAAAATCCACAGGTGCTGAGGATGTATCAACGGAGTCAGGTAAGAAATAAGCAGAGCGACAATAAGGGCCACGGATCCTATTCTCATCACGTTGGAAAAACGTACAATCTTTTTCAGCCTGCTCACCTTACTCATGCCTGTCTCCTTACTGATTTCCCTGCCTGAACAGCAAATCTTTTTCTTCCTTTGTCAAGGATTCATAACCGGATTTTGAAATCTTATCCAGAATTGCATCAATGCGCTCCTGACGTTTTTTTGCTTCCATGTTGTATTCCTCGTCCGTTTTAAACCGCTTTGTTGCTCCCGCTTTTTCTTTAGAATAACGAAAATTTCCGCTGTTTGTTTTCCTTTTTTTGAAAACAGAAACGAGCCCGTCCCCGATTCTGATCCCCCGATTGATGATGTTATTCATACTAAATGGATTGCGAACGGATAAAAAACCTAAAAGCGCCCCTCCCAGATGAGCAAAATAAGCTGTTCCGTCTTTTGTACCCATTCCTGCATTGTACAAATTTACCAGGATAAAGATCAATGCGAGATAGATCAACCGCATATTGAATATCCCCCAGATAGAAACCGTTAACTTCGGTTGATAGAATGCGGTTGCTACCAGAATTGCCATCACGGCACCGGATGCTCCAACAACCATTGTCCCTCCGACTGAAGGAAGGATTAAATGCGCAATCAATTCCAGCAATCCTCCAAAAATACCTCCGAGAATGTATGTATACAGCAAGCGTTTTGCACTGAAGAATTGCTCAAAAATTCTTCCCACACTATACAAAAACACCATATTTAACAACAAGTGAATGAAGCTGTAGTGCGCAAAAATACTTGTAAACAACCCCCAGGGTTTGACAATAAACTCCCTGATGGGGGTAAATAAAGCAAAAACAACATCTGTGAGATCCAGTACCAGAGTCCCCGGAACACCTCCGATAATACTGGAAACAACTTCAAGAATTCCGATGGCAATAAAAACCAGGATGTTGACAAAAATCAACTTCACGGTCATGCCCCCTGTCCGGAACGTATTTTTAAGATCGGTAAGAAGACTATTTTCAGTTTGCATATTCGTGAATTATTACTTAGAAAACAATCAATTGGAAATCAATAGAAATTACGTCGGTCCGTTTTTCTCCAGTACAGTACAAAAACTATACCGACAATCGCCCCTCCGACATGGGCAAGGTGGGCAATGTTATCAATTTTTGTTGAAAAGAAACTCATATAGATTTCATATACCAGATAACCGCCGATCAGGTATTTGGCTTTGATCGGAATAGGCGGAAATAACAGCATTAATTCAGTATTGGGAAAAAGTATCGCAAATGCCGCCAGCAATCCGAAAATAGCACCTGAAGCACCTGCCATTGAGCTAAAAACCATCTCGCTGTACTCGTTAAACAACTCCTGACTGTTAGCTGAAAGTATCGGTAATTGTCTGACATTCCCTCCCCAGATGTATTCGTTGACAACATCTATGTTATAACCATCGGCAATCAGGGCCTGTTTCAGCTGGTGAATCTGCACAACTCCGATTGAATTATACAAGACCAATGCTCCTATCCCACAGGCAAAATAAAATATAAAATATCGTTTCGCTCCCCAGATTCGCTCTAAATGAGACCCGAACATTACCAATAACAACATATTGAACACAATGTGAAAAATATCTGTCGCGCTGTGTGTAAACATGTGTGTAACCACCTGGTATGGTTCAAATGTCGGAGCATTAAAATAATGGGTACTCAAATAGAACGGTAACATCTCATGCCCCATATTGATGCCAACCATCATCACTACATAAACCAGGATGTTGATGATCAGGATGTTTTTTGTTACGATAGGAATGTTATTCAGCATTTCAAAAAATTAAAATAGTTGATGGATATCTGTTAAAGGTATTGTTTTTAAAATCAGTTTTCCTCCGGGGGTATAGACATGTTCTTCACACTGAAACAGCGATTCTACCAAATTACTCACCTGTTCTTTGTTTCCTGAGATTACTTTTGATTTCCCCGCATTTCGTGCAACATTCGAAATCAGAATGTGTGCAATCTCCCCTTTATCTATTTCCGCAAAGGAAAGATTGTGCAGAATGGAATCCACACAGTCATTAATCGCCTCTTCTTCGAGTACGGCCGGAACAGCACTTAGCAACAATGTATTTTCCTGAATGTTACTTTCAAATCCCAACCGGCTCAGTAACGCATTGTGGGACTCCCAGGTCGATTGTTCTCCGGATGATACTTCTTTTTCGTATGGAAATAACAATGTTTGTGATGCAATCGGATGCACAATAAATTCTTTCATCATGGAATTGTAAACGATTCGCTCAAACGCGCGTTTACCGTGCATTACCATCAACCCGGTTTTTGCGGGGAAGAAAATATAAGGTGGTCGCAGAATAAATTGATCAAACTGCGTCCCTTCTTCTTCCAGCTCAATTGCTTGTTGAACTTCTTCCTGTTTTTCCGCAATCTCATCAATATTATAGAAACCGGCCCAATCCTGTTGCGTCGATTTATTTTCACCAAAGCCGTGTTTATTCAACGCCTTATGTTCTGTTGAATGAGAATTTTTCCCTATACTTTTCGTTTCCTGAGAAAACGGATTGTAATTCGGGTTGACTTGAATTTGCGGCTGAACAACCGGTTGAGAATGCATGTGATATGGCAAATCAAAACTTTGCTCACGTTCAAAATCCAGAGTCGGTGCAATATTGTATTTACCTAATGCCTGACGAATCGAACTGATCAGGATCGAGTAAATGTATTTATCTTCTTCAAATTTGATTTCTGTTTTTGTCGGATGGACATTCACATCAATTTTTGCAGGATCGATTTCAAAATACAGAAAGTACCCCGGATATGTTTTCGGTTGAATCAATCCTTCAAACGCCCTGTTTACAGCATTGTTAAAATAGCCGTCCCGAAAGTAGCGGTTGTTCACAAACAGAAACTGTTCTCCTCTCGTTTTTTTTGCATATTCCGGCTTCACAACGTATCCTGAAACCCTTACAATTGTTGTTTCTTCATGAATAGGAACCAACCGTTCGTTCTGACGATCGCCGATGATATCCACAATTCTTTTACGGAGAACAACGCTTCTCAGGTTGTACACTTCCGTTCCATTATGTGTCAAAATCAGATGAATGTTCGGATGTGCCAATGCAATTCGCTCAAATTCATCTTTGATGTGACGAAATTCAACATCATTTGACTTCAGAAAATTGCGACGTGCCGGGACATTATAGAACAAATTTTTCACTTCAAAACTTGTTCCCTTATCACAAACAACTTCCTCCTGTTCAATCACCTGACTTCCTTCTACAAGCACGCGCGTACCGGTATCCGTTCCTTCCTGCCGTGTTTGCAGTATCACATGTGCGATTGCTGCAATACTCGCCAACGCCTCCCCTCTGAATCCTTTTGTCTGCAGAGCGAATAAATCATCTGCTGAATGAATTTTGCTGGTTGCATGACGCAAAAAACACAATTCCGCATCCTTCACATTCATTCCTTTTCCATCATCTATCACCTGGATCAATGTTTTCCCGGCATCTTTGATGTGTACCTGTATTTTTTCAGCCCCGGCATCAATAGCATTCTCAACCAACTCCTTCACAACAGAAGCTGGACGCTGGATCACCTCTCCAGCCGCGATTTGATTGGCAATATGATCCGGAAGTACTGAAATGATGCTTTGCATATATATCTTTCTTCTTGCTGATTATTCTTCAGAAATCCATTTAGTTACGTATTCCAACGGTTTTCGATGCGCTTTCGGCCACTCAATGTCCGGATAACCGACATAGAACAATCCCAGGCACTTATCCTGCTCACCCAGATCAAGAAAATGGTTCATCTCCTGATTGTAAATAAGTTTCGGCGTTGACCAAAAACCACCCAATCCATAAGCCGTACAGGTCAGATACATATTCTGAACAGCGCATGCAACCGCCTCAATTTCTTCCAGCTCCATGATTTTACTCTCCGGTTGTCGTACCATAGAGACAGCAATAACCACAGAAGATCTCAATGGGCGGGAAACCATCTTTGCCAGTTTCATATCATTTTGGGCTTCTTTCGGTGTTACTTCCAGGTATGTTTTCCCCAAAAAATCACTTAGTTTTTGAAGTCCGCCGTCTGTAAAAACATGAAACCGCCACGGCTGTGTGTTTCCATGATTAGGCGCCCATAATGCATTATTAATAATTAATTCAATTTGTTCCTTATGTACTTTTCGCGAGCTGTACTGCTCCGGGAAAATAGTTCGTCTGTTGCGAATTAATTCTGTTATTTCTGAAAGATTGTATTTCATAGCTACCGTATTCACTCCTGATTGTTAGACAGGCTTACAAAAATAGTAATTTTTAGGCAGAGAATTTTAGATTTTAAATTGTTATTAACAGCCTGAGTGAAGTCATTTACACGAAATTGCCATATCGTCATATTGCGATATCCCTATTTTGGAATTTGAACACTATTACTCCTTAACTAAAAATGTCCACTTTAACAATACCAAAAAAGTATCATTATTTCATTTTTTGTAAACTTTTTCATGTTAGAAAAAACATAAATAAATGATAAATAAATATTTAAGTATATAAATCTGTAAACTTTTGAAAAATTAATTTTTATATAGTTGTTTTATAATTTACATTTGTCAACCAGAATAAAGCAACCAAACTTTTCAATCATTCAAGAAATGGAAACCATAGAAAGAGGCAAAATCGACCAAGTTGAGACAGATAAAAATTTCTCTCAAATCCCTTTTCCGACCAATCGACCGGTTGAATTAGAAGCAGATGTTGTTCGCTTCCAAAACAATAAGGAAAAATGGATTGCATTTATCGGTTTGATCGATGGCCGTCCGTATGAGATATTTACCGGATTACTGGACGATGAAGATGGTATTGCCATCCCCAGATGGGTAGATAACGGTAAGATTATTAAAGGAAAGGATCAGGACGGAACCTCCCGTTATGATTTTCAGTACAAAAACACACGAGGCTATAAAACTACAATCGAAGGGTTATCCTATAAATTCAATCCCGAGTATTGGAATTATGCCAAATTGCTTTCAGGAACATTGCGCTATGGTATGCCCATTGAAAAGGTAGTTGAATTGATTAACAGCCTTCAACTGGAAGGAAACATCAACACCTGGAAAAATGGTGTTGCAAGGGCCTTAAAGCGCTACATTCCCGGTTGCACTGAAGAAGAATAGACGAATAATAACAATTTAAGAAATACAATCATGAGCATTTTTGACAAACGCGTAAATTATAAACCTTTTGAATATCCGGAAGTATTGAAATTTACAGAGGCAATTAACAAATCATTCTGGGTTCACAGCGAAGTGGATTTTACAGCTGACACACAAGATTTTCATTCAAATCTAACAATGGCCGAACGCACTGCGATCAAACACAGCTTGTTAGCAATCGCCCAAATAGAAGTAGCAGTAAAAACATTCTGGGGCAATATTTTCCTTCATTTTCCAAAACCTGAATTCAATGGATTGGGAAGTACATTTGCAGAGTGTGAATTCCGTCACTCGGAGGCATATTCCCGCCTGCTGGAAGTCCTCGGATACAACAATGAATTCCAAAAACTCATGGACATACCTGTCATCCGCGAACGCGTTGAATACCTTTCCGGCGTACTACAGGACACCCGCTCTGACGACAGAAAAAAATACGTTGTGTCGTTGATTCTCTTTACCATCCTGATTGAAAATGTATCCTTGTTCAGTCAGTTTGCAATCATTTTATCTTTTACCCGGTTCAAAGGATACATGAAAAATGTAAGCAACATTATTGCATGGACTTCTGTTGATGAACAAATACACGCAAATGCGGGGATCTATATTGTAAACACGATTAAAGATGAATTCCCTGACTTTTTTGATGCCGAAACAATGGCGCAAATCAGGAAAAGCGTTGAAGATTCGATCGAAGTTGAACGAAAAATTCTGGATTGGATTTTCATTGAAGGAGAATTGGACATCATCAACAAAAAGGATTTGTTGAATTTCATGAAATTCAGAGTTGATGAAAGCATGAAGCAAATTGGATTTGATGCTATTTTCAATGTTAGCAACTCCGAATACCAGCCCATGAGTTGGTTTGAAGAAGAGGTTTTTGCCAACAGTCTGGATGACTTCTTTGCAAAACGACCTGTTGATTATACGAAACACGATAAAAGCATTACTGCTGAAGATTTATTTTAAAAAAACCGGCAAACATATTGGACAATGGAAAGATTATGGTGGAAAAACTCCGAAAGTGAGCAAATACTAAACAGAGGATATCTGTTAAAGGGAGAAACGGTAGAAGGTGCAATTGACCGCATTTGTGAAGCCGCAGCAAAAAGACTCTACAAACCCGAATTGAAAGAAGCGTTTGTAGAAATGATTGAACGCGGATGGATGAGCTTAAGTTCTCCGATTTGGGCAAACATGGGAACCGAAAGAGGATTGCCGATTTCTTGTTTCAATGTCCACGTACCGGACAGTATTGAAGCAATCACTCACAAATTGGGTGAGGTAATTATGCAAACAAAAACAGGAGGTGGAACGTCCGGGTATTTTGGAGGATTGCGATCAAGAGGAAGTGCTGTAACAGATAACGGAAAAAGCAGTGGTGCAGTTAGCTTTATGAAATTGTTCGATGCCGCAATGGATACAATCTCTCAGGGCGGTGTACGAAGAGGTGCTTTTGCAGCTTATCTGGATATCGATCATCCGGATTGTGAAGAATTTATACAAATCAAAAACATCGGAAATCCCATTCAAAATTTATTCTTCGGCGTATGTGTTCCTGATTACTGGATGCAGGAAATGATTGACGGGGATATGGAAAAACGTGAGTTATGGGCCAAAATCCTTGAAAGTCGCCAGCAAAAAGGCCTGCCTTACATCTTCTTTACGGATAATGTTAACAGAAATAAACCTCAAGTATATAAGGATCACAACCTGATGATTAATGCCAGTAATTTATGCTCCGAAATTATGCTCCCGTCAACAGACGATGAGTCATTTATCTGTTGTTTATCCTCAATGAATCTTGAATTGTACGATGAATGGAAAGACACGGAAGCGGTAAAACTGGCAACCTTCTTTCTTGACGCAGTACTGCAAGAATTCATAGCAAAAACAGAAGATAATTACTACCTGGCAGCGGCGAATAAATTTGCGAAACGCCACAGAGCTTTGGGGTTAGGTGTACTCGGGTGGCATTCCCTGTTGCAAAAGCGAATGATTCCTTTTGAAGGGTTAGAAGCAAAGCAATTGACGCATGAAATTTTCAGCCACCTGCATGAAAAAACAGAAAAAGCAACCCAAGAACTTGCAAGAATCTATGGAGAGCCAGAGCTATTGAAAGGATATGGGAAAAGGAATACAACCACCATGGCGATTGCTCCAACCACCTCTTCCTCTGCTATTTTAGGTCAAACATCACCAGGAATTGAACCTTTCAGCAGTAATTATTACAAAGCGGGGTTGGCGAAAGGTAACTTCATGCGAAAAAATAAGTATCTGAAAGCACTGCTTGAAGAAAAAGGAATTGATAATGAAGATATCTGGAGAAGCATCATGCTGAACGGAGGAAGTGTTCAACACCTGAAAGAATTGAACGAGCAGGAAAAGGCTGTTTTCAAAACATTTAAAGAGATCAGTCAATTGGAAATTATTCAACAGGCATCTATTCGTCAAAAATTTGTTGATCAGTCGCAAAGTTTAAACATTAACATTCCTGCAGAATTACCAATTAAAGAAGTCAATAAATTATTGATCGAGGCATGGAAACTAGGAGTTAAAACCCTTTATTACCAACGTAGTCAAAGCGTTTCGAAGGAGCTCGTAACAGAATTAGTTAGTTGTAGTAGTTGCGAGGCATAAAGACCGTTTTAGATCTTACAAAATAGTAAAACCGGATCAACATGTTGATCCGGTTTTTTATCTTATAATTATTCTAACACATTGATATATCGAAATATTACGATATGGAGATTCTTCAAAAAATCCAAATTAACACTTGCACAAAACACTATTATTCACTATATTCATAATTCATATAATTTTTATTAACCACCTTTTAAAACTAATTAAATATGGGCGCTACTAAATATGAATTTTATTCCGATGAATTGATCAATACAGCAGATTTACTTAAAGCAATTGCTCATCCCGCAAGACTAAAAGCATTATTGATCATTGCAAATGAGACAGACAAGGACATAACAATTAAAGACATTGCAAAAGAAATTAAACTGTCTCAATCCACACTTTCTGTTCACCTTAAACAACTTCATAATTCCGGACTTGTAAAAACAGCTGTTATCAACAATGAAAGTAAATGTTGTAAAGTATTTAGAGTAAATAAAATTGCGTTTACTCACCTGATGAATATGTTAGAGCACCTACTCAAAAAAATTGAGTTAAAAAATGATGATCGATATGAATCATTCTACCATTTTTACAGCAAACTAAAGTCTGTACACAACTGGAATCAGTGTTTTGAATCTTAGATCCATCCTACTCTTTATCTAAAAATTCTACTCAATTCCGTTTTTGAGGAAGAATCAGTTATCTTTGCGCTCTGATTTTTCAGAATTCAACAACAATAACGTAACATGAAGAATAGTGAAGCCGTAGAAAAGAGAAGAACATTTGGAATTATTGCCCATCCCGATGCAGGAAAAACAACACTGACGGAGAAACTATTATTATTTGGAGGGGCAATACAAACTGCCGGAGCGGTAAAAAACAATAAGATAAAAAAAACCGCAACCTCTGACTTCATGGAAATTGAAAAACAACGGGGAATTTCCGTCGCTACATCTGTTATGGCATTTGAATATTCCGGAAAACAGGTAAATATCCTGGACACTCCGGGACACAAAGACTTTGCAGAAGACACCTATCGGACGCTAACCGCTGTAGACAGCGTAATCCTGGTTATTGACAGCGCAAACGGAGTTGAATCACAAACAGAAAAACTGATGGAAGTTTGCCGTATGCGAAATACACCTGTGATCATCTACGTCAATAAAATGGACAGGGAAGGAAAGGATGCTTTTACACTTTTAGATGAATTAGAAGAAAAACTGAATATCAAAGTTCGTCCGTTAACATGGCCGATTGGAATGGGAGACAGATTCAAAGGTGTTTACAATCTGCATGAACAAAATCTGAATTTGTTCCAGGTAAACAAAACTAAAATTGCAGAGGATATTGTAACCATAAAAGACCTTTCAGATCCGACACTTGATGAAATGATCGGGACATCATTTGCAGAAGAGCTGAGGGAAGAAGTTGAAATAATAAACGGCGTATATGATGACTTTGACAGAGAAAAATACCTGGCCGGTAAACTGGCTCCTGTATTTTTTGGTTCAGCCGTCAACAATTTTGGGGTAAAAGAATTGCTGGATACATTTATTCAAATATCCCCATCTCCAAGAGGGAGAGATACAGACATGAGATTTATTGAACCAGACGATCCGAAGTTTTCCGGATTTGTCTTTAAAATCCATGCCAATCTGGATCCAAAACACAGAGACCGAATTGCATTTTTGCGCATCGTTTCCGGAAAATTTGAACGTAACACATTTTATACACACGTGCGTTCTGACAAAAAAATGAAATTTGCAAACCCGACATCATTCATGGCGCAAGATAAGTCTGTGATTGAGGAAGCATTTCCGGGAGATGTAATCGGGCTATATGACACCGGAAACTTTAAGATTGGAGACACATTAACGGAAGGAGAAAAACTCCAGTTCAAAGGTATCCCATCTTTCTCTCCTGAAATTTTCATGGAATTGGAAAACCTGGATCCGATGAAGTCCAAACAATTGGACAAAGGGATTCATCAGTTGACAGACGAGGGAGTCGCTCAAATGTTTATTATGCAACCCGGAAACAGAAAAATTGTAGGAACTGTCGGACAATTACAATTTGAAGTCATCCAGTATCGATTAATTAATGAATATGGTGCAAATTGTCGCTTTACACCAAGAAACTTCACAAAATCAGTCTGGATTACGACAACAAATCAGGAGCAACTGGAGTCATTTAAGCGTGCGAAAGCAAATTACCTTGCAACAGATAAAGATGGAAATATGGTATTTTTAGCTGAAACTCAATTTTTGTTGCAAATGGCTGAACAGGATTATCCGGATATTACATTCCATAAAAATTCAGAATTCAAATTGGAAGTATAGCAATATCGATTTATCGCTATATTCCGATATAGACATATTTCAAAATAGGATAATTGTCGTATAAATTAAATTATAACCATTTAGATTCAATACGTTTTGCTGCTTTCTTCACAAAGCGTTTCAACGTAGATTCTCTGTCGGAAATATTATTACATTTGATCTGGTCGATTGCAACCATCTCACCGTTTCTGTAGAAGGCAAATTCAAATGTAACGGAAACAGCTGCATTGCGGTAAATTTCTCTTAATGTCCCCTGATCTAATTTTTCTGCAAAGGGGTATTTAATCTCCGAAATTTTGTATTTTCTGTCATATCCTCTTACTGAAACAATAACATAGGTATCAAAGCCCTTTTCCTTGAGTACATTCAGCAATGAATCACTTGCTAAAACAGCTGAACTCTCGCCTGATTTTACATAATTTACAGAAGGAGTTGTTTTTACCTGAAATTCATTTAACAAAGTGACCAATGTGCTTTCAATGGTAAAACGTTCCTCAATTTTATCAAACTGCCCCACTACTACAACGTTTTTGAGTTTCAAACTACTCAACTGTGAAAAGGAGTTCAATGACATCAATACAAACAAAACAATTACACTATTCTTCATGTGTTAGAAAATTTCTTTGGCGATCGCCTTTACGGACGATGAATTTGACATTGTATAGTAATGGATACAAGGCACTCCTTTCTCCTTTAACTCTTTTGATTGGTGAATCCCCCATTCAATCCCAAGTTTCTCAGCATCCTGATTGGTCTTACATTTCAATAATTCCCTGGACAGTTCTTCCGGATAGTCAATGTGAAAGAATTTAGGTAAAAAAGAAATATGGTTCAGGGTTTTAATCGGTTTGATTCCCGGAACGATCGGAACATTAATTCCCACACTACGGCACGCCTCTACAAATCGAAAGTATTTCGAATTATCAAAAAACATTTGCGTTACAATATACTCTGCTCCGGCATCGACCTTTTGTTTCAGGTATTCCAAATCCGTAGACAGGTTCATCGCTTCAAAATGCTTTTCAGGGTAACCTGCAGCTCCAATACAAAAGTCTGTTGACTCCAGGTGAATATCATCCATCAGATAGACCCCGTTATTCATATCTCTTACCTGGTGAATTAACTCCACAGCATACGCATGTCCGTTTTTATGCGGTCGAAATGCCGCCTCCGTTTTTATCGAATCCCCGCGCAAAGCCAACACATTATCAATTCCCAAAAACTGCAGATCAATCAATGCATTTTCAGTTTCTTCCTTCGAAAATCCTCCGCAAATCAGGTGCGGGACAGCATCTACGTGATATTTATTCATGATCGCGGCACAAATACCAACTGTTCCCGGACGTTTCCGAACAGAAATCTTCTCCAGCAATCCATTGTCGTGTTCCTTATAAATGTATTCTTCCCGGTGGTATGTAACATTGACATACTTTGGTTTAAATTCCATCAACGGGTCGATTCCATCGTAAATCGATTGGATACTTTTTCCTTTTAGCGGTGGTAAAATTTCAAAAGAGAACAAAGTCTCTTTTGCTTGAGCGATGTGTTCGGTTACTTTCATTATCAGTCAAAGATAGATATTCCATTTTCATTAACGCATTTCACAACAATTTTTATGAAACTTCTTTCGAAAACAGTTCAATAAGGTTTAATTTTTTATGGCTTTAATTCCCGGTAGTTCGATCCCCTCCAGGTATTCAAGCATTGCTCCTCCTCCTGTTGAAACGTACGAAACCTTATCTGCCAGTCCGAACTTATTGATCGCAGCAACGGAATCTCCTCCTCCTATCAGTGAAAAAGCACCATTTTCAGTTGCTTCAACAATCGCGTTTGCCACATCAACAGTACCTTTTTGGAAATTTTCCAATTCGAACACTCCCATTGGTCCGTTCCACAAAATCAACCTGGATGAAGTAATGATTTTTGCTACATCTACAGAAGTAAGAGCTCCTGTGTCCAATCCCATCCAGCCATCCGGAATTTCATCAATTTTAACCTCCCGTCTGTTGGCATCGTTATCAAATCTATCCGCAATCACAGTATCGACAGGAATATACAGATTAACTCCTTTCTCTTTTGCTTTCGCCAGGATCTTCAGCGCCACATCAATATAATCATCTTCCACAAGTGAATTGCCGACTTTTCCTCCTTGTGCCTTCACAAACGTATATGCCATTCCCCCTCCTACAATCAGGTTATCGACCTTATCCAATAAACGTTCAATGATTGTAATTTTAGATGAAACTTTCGCTCCTCCTACAATTGCCGTTAGTGGTTTTTCCGTACTGTTCAACACTTTATCTACCGCTTCAATTTCTCCTTCAATCAGGTAACCGAACATTTTATCATTCGGGAAATAATTCGCGACAATTGTTGTGGAAGCATGTGCTCTGTGAGCTGTTCCGAATGCATCATTAATGTACACATCACCGTGTTTCGCCAAGGCCTCCGCAAAACTTTCCGTTCCGGCTGTTTCCTGTTTGTAAAACCGAACATTTTCCAACAGCAAAATCTCTCCCGGCTTTAAGTGAGTACTGGCCTCCAGTGCTTCTTCATTAATACAGTCCGAAACAAATTTAACAGGTACTCCCATTACGTTGGAAACCTGGCCAACGATGTGTTTAAGCGAATACTTTTCTTCAACTCCATTCGGACGCCCCAGATGTGACATCAGCACTACGCTTCCTCCATTTTTTAAAACATGTAAAATCGTTGGTGCAGCAGCGCGAATACGGGTATCGTCCGTTACCTCAAAAGTTTCTTTATTGAGCGGAACATTAAAATCCACCCGAATCAGGGCACGTTTGCCGGAAAAATTATAAGAATGAATATCAGCCATTGAATTAAAATTAATTGGCGCAAATTTAGCTTTTTTTTCATTCTGAATTAACGTCTAAATCGGTTTTTCAATAGGATTGTGATTTTATTATGCACACATAAATGCTTTCAAAACTATACCTGGATTATTTTCATGCGATCAAAAATATATTCAACTGATTTCCCATCAATTAAAATCAAAAACACTTCATTCTCTCATTATTTGGCATAATTTTTTAAGGTTAATTTCAAAATAATTTGTAGCTTTAAGAAGCTATGTAAAAAATAACAGTATGAAGAAATTACTTTTTATATTCTCATTTTCACTGATCAGTGTTATGAGTTGGGGACAAACATGCGTAGACAAGTGGACTACCATTGACGATGAATCAGGAAAGAAAAAATCGATTGTCGAATTGTACAAATACGAAGGGCAATTATATGGGAAAATTACCTATTTGTATCCACGTGAAGGAAGGGAAGAAAATCCGAAATGTACATTGTGTACAGACGACAGAAAAAACAAGCCGCTCATTGGTCTTCAAATCGTAAGAAACCTGAAATGGGACGGTGAAGTGTGGCACAGCGGAACAATTGTCGATCCTGAAAACGGAAAAACATACAAGGTGAAAATGTGGGTCGATAAAGATACTCCGGACAAATTAAATGTCAGAGGTTATGTGGGACCGTTCTACAGAACCCAGACATGGGAGCGCGTAAAAGACTAAACAAGAAATAAAAAGAATTCGAAAGGGAGAAGATTTCTCCCTTTTTTATTGCTTTTGAATGGAGTAAACCATCACCGAATTACCTCCCTGATTTCCCTTTCCCTGAGCAGTGGCAATTAACTGTTTTCCATCAGGAGAAACCGCCAGTCCAACGGGATAAGAATCTGCATTGATCTCCGTTACAACCTTCCAATCCGAATTCCGGATCACAACGATCTTACTTTCATTGTTCACCGCCGCAAATGTATATTCACTCTTCGGATCCATTGCAATCGTACGGGCGCCGGTTCCTACAAACACGCTTTTATCCGGTTTCACAGTGATCGTTTTTATTTCTTCAGGATTGAAATGATAACGCACATCACCCCATTTCACCTTATCGACATATCCCGTTTTATTCACACTCATGTAAATGTACTCCGTATCCACTAAAATATGACGGATATTCGGCTTCAATCCGGCCACACTCCCGACCTTTGAAAAATTACTCATTCTGAAAATCGCCAGGCCACCGTTTCCTCCCATCCGACCAATTAGCAGGTATTTGCTGTCAGGAGTAAAGGTCGTTCCCCGCAGGCAATTACTACAATTATTATCACGGTCAATGATTTCAGTTGTATCATATACTAATGTCACACGCTTGTCTACCTCCAGTAATTTGACATAATTGAATTGAAACGGATCATTGGAAGAAACATCCAAAACACCAACCGTATTGTCTCCCCAATGTGTCACAGCGACATATTTCCCGTCAGAAGAAGCCGCAATCATCTTTGGAAGAGGTGCTGTTGGTATAACACGTACAATCTCATCTTTTTCTGTATCAATCACACAGAGTGCAGAAGGCAATTGTGCATTTGCGTCATAGCTTCTCCGGTAATAAGTTACAAACAACCAATCGCCATTTGCAGATAAACAGGCTTCAACCGGTTTTCCTGAAAAGAAATTCGGATTCGACCGGTCTTCGGGAAACACATAGTCAAACAGTGTATATTCATTGTTTTTGAACAGTTGCTTATTCCCTGCATTAAATTTATGAGCAATGCCCTTTATTTTTTTGTGCGTCTTCGCATCAAAAACAACGGTTTCACATCCTTCCAATGACTGGATGTAATACTTCGAACCATCCTGGCTGAACGTTACTGATTTTGGAGAATTAATTGCCGGTTCATACACATCTTTATCGCTGGCTGTTACGCTTTTATAATATTGATTGCGATGTGTCAATTCCAGTGTGAGGGCATTATTTTCAGAAGATCGCTGACCGATCGGTACTTTTTTCAGTTGTCCGAACGAATAAAAGGTAGTCAGTATCAGCAAAAAAAGAGGTTGAACGGTTTTTATCATGTACATCAATTTTATGGCATTTAACGCATTCGTTTTACATTTGTTACATCTCTTTTCACATTTTCATTCCGTCGGTATCGATACAATTGATCTTTTCCTGTATGCCGGAAGTCGCAATAAATGTGTTCCTCATTGATAAAATCGCTATTTTTGTCTGTTTCAATACGATTAGCACAACATAACTGTGAAGAATAAGAACAAGAAAAAGATCTTCAACGACCCTGTTTACGGGTTTATTTCCATACCAAACGATTTCATTTTTGATCTCATTGAACACCCGTACATGCAACGGTTGAGAAGAATACGGCAGTTGGGAATGTCCCATCTGGTCTATCCCGGGGCTTTACATACCCGTTTTCACCATGTGCTGGGCGCCATGCATCTGATGAATTTAGCTGTTCAGGTAATCCGGAGAAAAGGACATGAAATAACGGAAAAAGAAGAACAGGCGGTTTTAGCTGCAATTCTATTACATGACATTGGACACGGGCCATTCAGTCACGCATTGGAACACGACATTGTCAATGGTGTAAGCCATGAAGACATCTCCGGTTTTTTTATGCAACGGCTCGAACATGAATTTGGCGATAAATTACGATTGACACGGGAAATTTTCACCAACCAATACCACAAACCGTTTTTGTATCAACTGGTTTCCAGTCAACTGGACATGGATCGTATGGACTACCTGAACCGAGACAGTTTTTACACCGGGGTAAGTGAAGGTGTAATCGGAAGTGACCGGATCATTGAAATGCTGGACGTACATGAAGGCAACCTTGTGCTGGAAGAAAAAGGAATCTATTCGGTCGAGAAGTTTATTACTGCCCGAAGATTGATGTATTGGCAGGTGTACCTGCACAAAACAGTCGTTTCTGCCGAACATTTATTGATCAACACCTTAAAAAGAGCGAAACAGGTATCATTGGAAGGAAAAGAATTGTTTGCCTCCCCTGCTCTTGCTTATTTTCTGAAAAATAACATTACCCGCAGTGATTTCGAAGCCGATCCCTCTACGTTAGATACGTTTGCTTTGTTGGATGATTACGATATCATGGGGGCAATTAAAGTATGGCAATTCTGTGATGACAAAATTCTATCCGATTTATCTAAACGATTGATCAACCGAAAATTATTTAAAATAAAAATTTCCAAAGAACCGTTTTCTGAAGCAGAATTGAGTACAAAACGACAGGAAATTGCGGCTAAATTAGGAATCTCAGAAGAAGAAACAGTTTATTACCTGCATTCATCACGATTGGTTAATAATGCATACAACCAGGAAAAACAGACAATCAACCTGCTCATGAAAAACGGGGAAATCATCAATCTGACAGACGCATCCGACAACCTGAATATCTCAGCGTTGACAAAACCTGTTGAGAAATTTTTTATCTGCTATCCTTCATGATAATTGAAAAACAATACATTTGTTCTAAATAATATACCATGGAATCATTCTTTCTAAATCTCGGACTTTCATACACCTGGAGTAAAGCCCTCCCCTACATTTTAATGATCATTTTGGGTTTACTGATTGGTATTTATTTATTCAGAAAAACAAAATCGAAAACGATAAAAATTATTTCCGTTCTGCTGATTGGCGTTCCTTTTGGAGCATATTTTGCCGTCAACCCGATCTATCAGGGTGATTTTTCCAATGAATCACGAACAGTTGAACATTCACCCGCAACCAGTGAGTTAACAGGTAAAAAATTAGTTGTCATTTCACTTCCGGGATGTGGATACTGCAAAGAATCTGTTGAACGGTTGAAAGAAGTTAAAAAGCTACACGACAAGTTAGAAGTGGAATATGTTGTTACATCTACCGATAGTATGACCCTCGAATTCTACAAAGAAGTTATCAAAGGAGAATTCCCGCTTCGACTGGCTGAAAATCCGGACGAAATGACAAAACTTGCACAAGGAAGGTATCCGAGTTTTGTATTGGTCAATGAAAAAGAACCGATGACGATCTGGGTGAACAATACGTTTGGTGCCATGGCAATGGACGAGGTGGTCAATCATTTCCGGTAAATTCTTCTCTGACCTCATTGTCTATTTTTTTTAATTCTTTGTGGAATTTTTCGTTCCATTGCATCTGTATAGTATAAATCTTTGCTAAAGGCGTGTTTAAGAATCGAAAATACAGAAAACTATCCGATGAGGAACTTGTATTACTGATCCGGCAGGAGCAAGCTTCTCATTACGTTGGTATTCTATACGAGCGCTATGGTCACCTGGTATTTGGTTTAGCCCTGAAATACCTTAAAAACAAGAACGAAGCGGAAGACCTGACTGCACACGTATTCGAACACCTCTTCGATAAACTTCAAAAACACCCCATTCAGTATTTCAAATCCTGGTTGTATACACTTTCCAGAAATGAATGCCTGATGTTCCTCCGGAAACAAAAACCACAAAGCGATGTATCGGCAGAAATGTACGCGATTCATGAAGATCCCACTGAGGATTTGGTTGAAAAAGAAGTACAGCTGGAATTACTGGAAGAAAAAATCGCACTTCTGAAAGATGAACAACAAGCCTGTATCCGCTTGTTCTACCTGGAAGAAAAGTCGTATCAGCAAGTAAGTGACGATTTGAATCTGCCACTGTCAAAAGTGAAAAGTGCCATTCAGAATGGAAAACGAAATTTAAAACTATTGTTAGAGCAACATCATGAGTTCAACAAGTAAAAAACAAAACGAGCACCTGACGCGCGAAGACATTCAAGCGTATCTTTCGACCCACGACGAACGGGAAAAGCGTGTCATTGAAGGAAAAGCACTCAACAATGACTTTGATACTGATGCGCTTGAAGGATGGTCAGCTTATGGTGCCGGTATTTCAGACCTGAAGCAACTGGACAAAAAATATACTCCTTCGCCCAAAACCTGGATGATCTATTCCGGGATAACAATAATGCTGATTGTAACAGGGATTTATTTTTATACCCGCCAACAAGACCAACCTGTTCAGATAGCCGCTGTAAGTATTGAAAAAACAGACTATATCTTACCCGATTCAGTGGCAAATTTGGTTGAAGTACCTAACAATGAACGGATCACATTGGATGAAATAAAAGTGATTAAACAACCCGTTAAACAGGCAACCAAAGCAAAGGAAAGCGAGAAAAAAGAAGTAGTAATTGAGAAAGAACAAATTGAAGTAAATGAGTTACCTGTTGTGAAGCCTGCTGTAACAACGGAAACACAAACATTGCAAAAAATCAAAGCGAAAGAGATGTACCTGAATAATTTAAAATTGATTGATTACCGCAATTACCGGAAGAAACCTGAATTAACGGTTGAATCAATTCAGCTTTCAGGAGTTCCTGCAGATAAAGAAATCAAAGAAGAGCAATTGAAAAAATCAGCGATTTCCTCGATTGAAATTCCGTATTATGATTACATCAGTAAAACAACACTTCTATTGGATGAAGGCGCATATAAAAAGGCATTGGCACGATGTAATATCATTCTCTCACACTATCCGGATGATGTAAATGCACTTTTTTATTCAGGAATTTGTTATTACAATCTTGCCGAATACAACCGGGCAATTGAAGCGTTTAAGCTGTGTATGGAATCAAAATTCAACAACTTTGATGAAGAGGCAGAATGGATGCTTGCAAACAGTTATCAGGCAAACGGGGAAAAGGACAAAGCAAAAACGCTGTTCCAATCAATCAAAGAAAAAGGAGGTTTCTACAGCAAGAAACCATAAGCCGCCAATTTTATTCAACTTACGGCTTACTCCTTTTTATTTTCTAATTTCTATTTTACTCACTCTGACTCCACTATCTGTTGTTGTCAACACTTGATATATTCCATCGGCAAATCCCGATAAATTAATGATAGAAGAATAATGATCAGGCGCTGAATTAGCATACACCAGTCTTCCCGTATTGTCCATCACTTGAACGACAGAAATCGGATCGGTTGAAACAATCGTAAATAATCCGTTGGTCGGATTCGGGTAGATTTCAAAGATGGATGTTTCTTTGTCCTCCAATCCCAGACACGCTTCTACAATAGCTGACGTTTGAGCAGTATTTGTACATCCGTTTCCATCCGTATAAGAATAGCTTAAATTCCAGGTTCCGACTCCGGCAATAGCAGGGTCAAATACTCCGTTCGTAACACCATTTCCTGAATAATTTCCACCAGCCGGTGTTCCTGATGTCAACGAAACTGCTGAATGATTCACACAGAAATTCGATAATGAACCAAACGTTACAACCGGTAAATCCAGAGGAGAGGCGCTTACCGAAGCACTCGCACTCGTACAACCTCCGACGGTTTGCGTAACGGTATACGTACCGGCTGAAGAAACAGTAATGGATGGAGTCGTTGCTCCGGTTGACCATACTAAATTACTTCCCGTAGCCGTCAATGTAGATGAACCACACGTATTCGAAACAGAAACCGTTGGCGCTGTTGGTGTTGCTATTGGACTCGCCGTTGCAGAAGCACTCGCACTTGTACATCCTCCGACGGTTTGCGTAACGGTATAGGTACCGGCTGAAGAAACGGTAATGGATGGAGTTGTCGCTCCGGTTGACCATACTAAATTACTTCCCGTAGCCGTCAATGTAGATGAACCACACGTATTCGAAACAGAAACCGTTGGCGCTGTTGGTGTTGCTATTGGACTCGCCGTTGCAGAAGCACTCGCACTTGTACATCCTCCGACGGTTTGCGTAACGGTATAGGTACCGGCTGAAGAAACGGTAATGGATGGAGTTGTCGCTCCGGTTGACCATACTAAATTACTTCCCGTAGCCGTCAATGTAGATGAACCACACGTATTCGAAACAGAAACCGTTGGTGCTGCTGGTGTTGCTGTTGGACTCGCCGTTGCAGAAGCACTCGCACTTGTACATCCTCCTACGGTTTGTGTAACGGTATAGGTACCGGCTGAAGAAACGGTAATGGATGGAGTTGTCGCTCCGGTTGACCATACTAAATTACTTCCCGTAGCCGTCAGTGTTGACGAACCACACGTATTGGAAACGGAAACAGCAGGCGTTGGTGTTGCATTTACCTGGACGGTCCCTGTTGTTGAGGCTGCCCCTCCATTAACCGACAGAGAAATCGTCTTTGTCCCGGAAGTTGTATACGTTACAGTATGCGGTCCTGCCCCTGTTGCTGTAGAAGGTGTAGCCCCGGCACCAAAATTCCAGTTCCAGGATGTTGCACCAACTGAATTATCTGTAAATGTGACAGTACTTCCGCTACAGATGGTGGTTTGAGATGTCGAAAATCCCGCTGTAACAACTCCCGGAGAATCTCCTGCTCCGGCCAATTCAAAATTATACGTTCCTTCGTCACAATCGTTATTGGTAAAACTTAACACAGCTGTGAATGGTCCAATCCCATTGGGGGTAAAAGATATAACAAATGTCGTTGAGCCTCCCGCCGGAATGGTTGTCGAACCAAATGAATTGCTCACAGAGAACTGTGATGCACCGGTAATTGTAATCGGTGGGGTCAGTGTCAGTGCTGACGTTCCTGTATTTTGAACTGTGAATGTCTGAGTAACAGTCGCTCCTGTTGTTTGTGTCCCAAAGTTGAAAAATCCGCCGTCCAGGACTTCCGTTCCATTGGCTGAAACCCGAATTTCGACCGGTTGGGATGCAGTCATCCGCACATTATCAACGTATACATTTCCCCCGCTCCCCGCATTTGTCGCTCTGAAACGAAATTGAACGGACGAAGAAGTCGGTCCCACAAATGACGCCAGATTAATCGTTTCTGTACGCCAGTTTCCAGCTGCTGTAGGAATCCAGTAAGCATCCTGTGTTGTTGTTACTGTTTGCAGTGTTGTCCCGCTCTTGTCATAAATCGGAGTCGATTGCCAGGTAGCACCGCAATTCGTAGAAATTTCAACGCGCAGTCGGTCCGTACTTCCTGTCACCCTTTTCCTGTAAGCTACATCAAAGGAAAGTTGTGCAGAAGCTGCATTACACGGCAATATAAAATAAGGTGTATACAAGTATTCATCCTGGTTTGTTCCGTTACCGTAATTAGTCATTACTGCACAGGCATTGTTGGTAACACCTGCACTGGAAACTGCTGTTGCTCCTACCCAGGCATAGCAATCACTATTCGGGTTAACAACTGTCCAACGCACATCCGGAGGAAATTGTCCGCCGTCGAAATCCTGCGAATAATTCGGTTGGTATCCGTTTGAAACGGCAAATGTGATTTCAGACGCATCAAATGTTGTATGCGGGTCTGCTACTCCATTCGGCATCAGCGAAACTGCATTAAACGTATGAATTCCCAATGTGGTGGTAAACGCAGGTAATGTAACGTTCGCACTGCCGGCAGGTGCAATATTTCCGGTCCAGTTAAAATTCACCGGCGTTCCTCCGTCAATGGTATACCTGATCGTCGCGGAAGTGAGATTCGCGCTGCCCCTGTTTCTCAAAACAACTGTCGGGGTAATGGACCCGGGGCAATGATCACCTTTGGGGTTGATAATAGTGACAACAGAAGCGTCATTTACTGCCGGAGGAACACAAGCATCCGATGTAATCAACGACGCCCTGATCGGACTATTTTCCAAAACAGTACGCATCCGCATCCGCTGATCATTGGTGAAAATATTCATGCACAAATCATCCGAATAATCCATGTAGTTTTGTACCATGTCCAATGATCCGCACGACTGATGATTGGTCAGACATCCATAATTGGCCGCATCAGAAGGTGGTGTATCCAGACAAAAATCATCCACAGCGCAATTCGGGCTATCTCCCCAGATGTGACGCAATCCCAACCAGTGACCGATTTCATGTGTAGCCGTCCGCCCTTCGTTATAAGGTCCCGGACGGCCCGTAACGGCACTTTTACCGATACTTGAATACAACATCACAACACCATCGGTGTTTGCACTCTGAGAACCGCACCCCATTCCTCCCAGGATAGTTGTCGGAAATTGTGCATACCCGAGTAATCCGTCGCCAAGATTGATCGACCAAAAATTCATATACCGTGACGGGCTCCAGTTTTGTATAACAGTACAATAGGGCTTAATGGTTGTATTCGTATAGTTCATGCTATAGGGAGGAGTCGAAAAACCCGCCGTATTCCGGTTGATTCTGTTCACTCCGTGTTCACCATTCGGAAAGGCAGACCCATCCGGTCTTCTTCTCGCCAAACAGAATTCGATTTGCGTATCTGCTCCGTCGGGATGCGTATTATACCCATTAGTTCCCATTATTCTTCTGAAATCTTCATTAAGGACATCAATCTGGGATAAGATCGTCGCATACGAAATATTTGTACCGGAACCGACAGCTTCTCCGTTGTGGACAACATGCACCACTACCGGAATCTGGTATACCCCGTTAATAATTAATCCGGTGGCTTCCAATTGTCGTCGTTCTTCGATTTTTTCGGCCAGCCAGGCTTCAAAATCCTGGTCGGATTGCAAATCAGGGTTTTCTAATCGGAGGAGAGAATCATTTTCAACGGTGGCACATCTGATGATTTGTCCGTACGTTGTAATTGAAAACGTAGAAATAGAAACGATTGAGATGATAACTCCAACAAGATTTACGAGTAGTTTTGTTTTCATTTTAAGAGTTTTGGTGAAAGGAAATTAACAAATAAAATGAAAATAACCAAAAAAAAATATTCGGATAATTGATGTTTTGAAACGATGTATTAAACTAATAACCAATATACTTAACAACAGCGTGACATGCTAGAAATAGTGGGTTTTACATAACAGCAACATTCTACTATCAGCTCAATCATAATGTCATACAATCAACCAATCATACTATCATACAGTCATAACGTCACCCCATCACAACATCAATACTCCACTTCTATCGGCTCAAGTAACCGGGCAGATTTCCCATCCCACAAGTATACCTTTATTCCTTTTGTGATTTCTTCTACCTCAAACGATTGATCTTTAATTTCCGCATAACCAACATAGTCAATTGCTGAAGAAGTTGATTCAATGATGATCAAATCTTTCCCTGATTTATGTTCAATCGGGAAAAGCATATTCTCAGAATAGTAATACACACCTGCATCTCCCACACTCTTTTTGGACGGTAACTCAATGAACTGGCTACCGTTCCAGCCATAGTAATGATATGTCGTATAAATACCACACGCTTCTCCTAAAAATCCCACCCGAAAAATGTGATCCAATTGGCTCAATCCCATATTGCCAAGCACTTTACTTTCATAACTTGTTTGGTATCCGAAAATATACGGGAACAGTTGCTCATGCATTTTTTTGGTCTTTCTGTCAATACGAATAACAGCAACCGTTAGCTCTTCCGTATCTGCATTAAACGAACGTTGGCCAAAAATATAACAGTTTCCGTTTTTGTCATAGGAATACGCCTGAGCAATCAAACCTCCCCAAACATAACCGGATTTCCATTGCCCGTCCTTTTCGTACCGGACAGGATAATATCCTGCTTTTAATGTCTGAATGACATATTCTCCGATTCCTCCGTATTCAACTTCGACATTAATATATAACGTATGCCCTACTTCCAGCTGATCAATGGATTTACCGTTTCGGGAAGGCGTGGAACGAATGTGCCCACCTCCCGACAATAGTAATGTGTCTCCCTCAGAAAAATAATGACGAATTTCCAATGCCTCCGTATCCTGAGCAAAGATCAAAAATGGAGATACCAGCAAAAATACAGATAACAGAATCGTTGACTTCATAAAAGGTGGATTAGTGAATCTGAAAAGGATTGTTTTTAAGGAAATGCTATTCTGAAAACAAGGAATCGACAAATTCCATTTTATTGAATACCTGCAGATCTTCCATTCCTTCACCAACGCCAATGTATTTAACCGGAATTTTCATTTGATCGGAGATACCGATCACAACACCACCTTTCGCTGTTCCGTCCAGTTTGGTAATTGCTAACGCGGAAATATCCGTCGCGATGGAAAATTGTTTGGCCTGCTCGTATGCGTTTTGTCCTGTGGAACCATCTAATACCAATAACACTTCATGCGGAGCTCCCGGGATCACTTTATCCATTACCCGTTTGATCTTAGACAACTCATTCATCAGGTTTACTTTATTGTGCAAGCGGCCTGCCGTATCAATGATTACCACATCTGCATCCTGTGCTTTTGCGGATTGCAATGTATCGAACGCAACAGATGCCGGGTCTGCTCCCATCCCTTGTTGAACAATTGGTACACCAACCCGCTCCGACCAGATAATCAACTGATCAACGGCTGCTGCGCGGAATGTATCGGCAGCTCCAAGAACGACCTTTTTCCCTGCACTTTTGAACTGGTGAGCCAATTTCCCGATTGTTGTCGTTTTTCCAACACCATTGACACCAACCACCATAATTACATGTGGATGTCCGTTTGGTTTTTCCAATTCAAACGTCGTTCCGTCTGAGGATTTATTTTCCTCCAGAAGTGCAGCAATTTCTTCTTTCAAAATGCGGTTCAGCTCATCAGCTCCCAGAACTTTGTCCCGTGCCACACGCGCTTCAATCCGCTCAATAATTTTCAACGTTGTTTCCACTCCGACATCCGACGTAATCAGGATTTCTTCGAGGTTATCCAGCACTTCTTCATCAACTCTGGATTTACCAACAATTGCGCGTGCTACTTTGCTTAGAAAACTTTGTTTTGTTTTCTCCAGACCTTTATTGAGGGTCTCTTTTTTTTCTTTTGAGAATAATCCGAAAAATGCCATGGGTCAAAAATAAGAAAAGCTTCCATTCAATGAAGAACGGAAGCTAGTATTTTTTAGAATTTGCCAATTAAGAATTAGTTTTTAGCAAACCAGTCCTTAACTTTGTCATTGTGCACAACTTCTTCTTTGAATGAGTAAGATCCTTTATCAGTCTTCACCATTTTAATTACTTTCGTGTGCTCTTTTCCTCCTCCTTTTTGAAGGGATGCTACTACTTTCTTTGCCATGATTCAAATATTATTTAATCTCCTTGTGAATCGTATAACGCTTCAAAATCGGATTGTATTTTTTAATTTCGATACGGTCAGGTGTATTTTTTCTGTTTTTCGTTGTAATGTAACGAGAAGTTCCCGGTTGTCCGGACTCTTTGTGCTCCGTACATTCAAGAATCACCTGAATTCTATTTCCTTTTGCTTTCTTTGCCATTTTCGTGTTGTTTTCGCTTTACCCGTTAAGCATCGTGGGGTAATGACGGATTAATTATTTCAAATACCCTTTTTCACGTGCTTCTTTCACGCACGCGCTAATTCCTTTTTTCGTAACCGTTCTCAACGCAGATGTTGAAATCTTCAACGTGATAAAACGATCTTCTTCCGGAAGATAAAATTTCTTAGTTACCAGGTTTGGTAAAAATCTTCTCTTTGTTTTGCGGTTTGAGTGAGAAACATTATTTCCTACCATTACCGACTTTCCTGTAAGTTGACAAACTCTTGACATTTCTTAATTGTATTAATCCTAAAATTCTAAAATGGGGTGCAAAGAAAAGTATTTTTCAATACATATCCAAATTAAAATTCGTATTTTTTTAACTTTCTAATAATTCTTTGTTGATAACTTCTGTCACTCTGAAAGCGATCAGCCGACAGAGCTCAGATTTTTGGAGTCCTCACTCACCTCAACTCTTCCCGGATATTGCTCAATAGCAGCACGTAAACATTCAACAGCCTTTTCCAGTGCTTCTTTATTGAGCACATACGCCAGTCGCGCTTCGTTTTTTCCGGCTCCTTTTGTCGAATAGAATCCCGTTGCCGGTGCCATCATCACAGTTTGCCCTTCGTATTGGAATTCTTCCAACAACCACTGACAGAATTTATCTGAATCATCGACCGGGAATTTTGCAACACAGTAGAACGCTCCGCTCGGTTTCGGACAAAATACGCCCGGAATGCTGTTTAATCCATCTACCAGCACATTTCTTCGTTCTACATACTCTGCAATCACTTCATCAAAATACGATTGCGGTGTTTCCAATGCTGCCTCCGCCCCTATCTGCTCAATGGTCGGCGGGGATAATCGTGCCTGGGCAAATTTCATGACACCTGCCATTACTTCTTTGTTTTTGGAAATAACCGCGCCAATTCGCGCTCCGCACATGGAATAACGCTTGGAAACAGAATCAATCATAATGACATTTTCCTCTATTCCTTTCAGGTTCATCACCGAATGAGGCACAGCTCCATCGTAACAGAATTCGCGGTACACCTCATCTGCAAACAGGAAAATGTCATGTTTTTTGACGATCGCAGCCAATTGTTCCAATTCTTCCTTGCTGTAGAGGTAACCTGTCGGGTTCCCCGGGTTACAGATCACAATCGCTTTTGTCTTAGCGGTAATTTTTTGTTCAATTTCTTCTACCGGTGGCAATGCAAATCCGTTTTCGATGGTTGCTCTCACCGGCACAACATCCATTCCGGCCATAACTGCAAACCCGTTGTAATTCGCATAAAACGGTTCCGGAATAATGATTTCATCTCCCGGATTACAGGTGGTCATAAATCCGAAGACGAGTGCTTCCGATCCTCCTGTTGTAATGATGATATCTTCCGCGTTGACATTGATTCCCGTCTTCTGATAGTATGCCGCCAGTTTATTCCGGTACGATGCAAAACCTGCAGAGTGGCTATACTCCAGCACTTTGATATCTGCATTTTTCATCGCATTGATCGCTGTTTCGGGTGTAGCGATATCCGGCTGACCAATGTTAAGATGGTATACTTTTAATCCTTTTGCGTACGCTTGTTCAGCATATGGAACCAGCTTCCTGATCGGTGATGCAGGCATATCAACTGCCTTTTGTGACAATTTTGGCATAATCTATTACAAATTAGAATCGCAAAGATAGGTTAAAATTGGAGATCGGAAAAGTTTTGGAGGATGAATCCTGAATTTTGAATCAAGTGTTGTGAATATTTTTTACTCCGGAGAGTTGATCATTGACATTATGACTGGTTGATTTTATGACCTTTTGAATAGTTGACGTTATGACTGATTTCACACTACCCCATTCAAAATTCAGTATTTGTTACAAAGGTTTGATAATTGAACATTGATCACTCTCAATTCCAACCTGATTATTACATTTGTACCGTGGCAACAGTTGATCCATATGCAGCATTAAAATTCAAAGAATTCAGGTATTTCTTACTTGTCCGACTGGCATTGGTTTTCGGCTGGTCCATGCAGTTTATTATCATCGAGTGGGAAGTGTATTCGATGACCAAGGATGCTTTTTCACTCGGTCTCATCGGTTTAATGGAAATTGTACCGGCATTGTCCATGGCATTATTTGCGGGTCACATTGTCGATCAGAAGGAGAAACGCGGATTGTTGATGAAATGCATTATCGCATTTAGCTGTATCAGCTTCTTGTTGTTCCTCCTGACGATTCCATCCATTCAGCAATCGCTTTCCAAAAATCAGGTATTATGGGGAATCTACGGCCTGGTATTCGCAGGAGGAATCGTCCGTTCATTTATCGGCCCCAGTATTTTTTCGTTGATCTCACTGATCGTACCTAAAAAAGTGTATCCGAACGCCGCGACCTGGAGCAGTTCTACCTGGCAAATCGGAGCTGTAGGAGGACCTGCTGTCGGCGGGTTGGCCATTCATGTATTCGGTGTACACTGGTCATTGTGTATTGTTTTTGGTTTTGCACTGATCGCGTTGATGGCATTGACACGTATTCCGAAACAACCTGTTCTCAATAAAAAAATCGGAGAACCTGTTATGGAGAGTTTACGGAAAGGTCTTGCGTTTGTCTTTCAAACGAAGGCCATCTTGGGCGCACTGACACTGGATATGATTGCTGTTTTGTTTGGCGGGGCAATTGCGTTGCTTCCTGTTTTTGCGCAGGACATCTTAGAAGTCGGTTCGCAAGGGTTCGGATTTCTGCGTGCAGCGCCGGCAGTAGGAGCATTTTTAACATTAATCGCAACTGCTTATATCCCGATTGCCCGAAACGCAGGTAAAAAATTACTGATTGCAGTCTTCTTGTTCGGTTTGTGCATCATCGCATTCGGTTTATCGGATATTTTCTGGATCTCTCTGCTCGCCTTGTTTCTCAGTGGAATTGCGGATGGTGTTTCCGTTGTGATTCGTCAGACGATCTTACAATTAAAAGCTCCTGATGATATGAAAGGTCGCGTTTCTTCCGTTAATTCAATGTTTGTGGGTTCTTCCAATGAACTGGGGGCATTTGAAAGCGGTGTAGCCGCCAGGTTACTGGGACCTGTAGCAGCTGTAGTTTTTGGTGGCTGCATGACCTTGCTGACTGTAGGAGTAACAGCTATTTCTTCCCCGACATTCCGAAGGTTAGATCTGACAAAAGATATGGAAGAACACGGCAATTCGTAAGGCTACAGAAAATCCTTTATTTTGTCAACCGGTATTTTCGCGATGTAATCAACGTTCCATTTTCAATTTCTTCACCGGTTGGTGCTGCATTGCTATAATTGATTTCCGAATAACTATTATTACCAAGGAGAGCCAATTCCAATGTTTTGTTTTTAGATGTCACTGTTTCGTATGTTTCTGACAATTCTATCTTGTAGTTGATTGTTTGAACATCATTATTTTCAAACTCTTTCATCTCGGAAATGGTAGCAGTTGTAAACACGATACGTTCATGCTTTTTATACTCTCCCACACCTGTATAAAACATCCAGGAACCGGTCTCAACGCGTGTAAACTTATGCTTGTCGTACGGCTCATTAACCGTATAAGACACTTTTCGCTCCCATGTTCCGTCTTTTTTGATGTTCCAGTATGCTTCATGAACGATTCCGTCAAATACACTTGATTGATTTGGATCTTCTTCCATCTTCTGAAGTGCTTCTCCATCAAATTTCAACAACTCCCTACTGAATGAATTATCTGTATTTGAAGTGTATTTCCGGTCTTCTTCAAATATGCTTACCGACCACTCCCCACTTATTTTCCGCTTCGTATTTTTACCACAGGAAACAGCAATGAGACAACAGCAGAAGAGTACAATTAAATTTTTCATATCTATCACTTTGACAATTTAACAATTTGTTCCAAATATTGTGTCGAATTCGAGGTTCCTCCGTCAGACGACTGCGTTTCAGATTCCCGTTGAATTTTAAGTTCCAGCGAATGCTTATCAGCACTTATAATGGTATAATAACTAATGTTGTCACCTTCCGAATACGTTTCTTTCGTCACATGTTTATAACCGGCACTTGACTCTTCTGTATTTTCTTTTGATAAACTGTTGAAAACAATACGCTCCTTGTTTTTGTACCCATCACTTTTTGTCAAAATGAATCTTTGTTTATCTATTTGGGATTTAACAGTATTTACTTACCTTGCAGTATGATTAAACCGATCAACTGTTTATTATTTCTGTGGCTTGTCTGTTTCTCATGCGCTACTGATCAAAAGCCATCTTCAGCTATGCCGCGTGATGTAAGTGATGATTTTCCGACAGAAAACTCGCCGGGAGTAAACGTGAATTGTACGGACGCTGTCTTCATGTCGCTTAACCTGGTCGATGTTCAGTCTGTTGACTCCACGATTCTGGTTGATCTGAAATATGCTTCAGACGATAATTTCATGCAACGGCAGTTGTATTTTACCATCACTAAGTTATACTTACAAAAAGATGTCGCCCAACGACTGGCAGCCTGTCAGCAATACCTTCAATCCATCCATCCGGGATATCGTTTGTTGGTATACGATGGTGTCCGACCGGTAGAAGTGCAGCAACGGATGTGGGATGCGCTCGATACGATTCCTGTTGCACAACGGGGTAAATTTGTTTCCAATCCGAAGAATCACAGTGTTCACAATTATGGTGCTGCAGTGGATGTGACAATTGTAGATGAATACAAGCAACCGTTAGATATGGGAGCAGGTTACGATGATATCCGAAAAATCGCTTATCCAAGTATGGAAAATGAATTTCTGGCCAGTGGAGAATTGCAACCTCACCAGGTGGAAAACAGGAAATTATTGCGGAAGGTCATGCGGAATCAGGGTTTTATTAATATCCCTTCTGAATGGTGGCACTTCAATGCATATAGCCGGAATGAGGTGAAAAGAAGATACAAGGTGGTGGAAAAGGAACCGGATTGTGAGTAATGGAGTGAGTGGAAGTGGTGAATTATAAAGTATCAAATGTGGGAGGTTTTCATTGTTTGTCCGGGAAGTGGAGAAAGTAAGTAGTTGAGCATGGAAAGCGGGAAAAGTTAATTATCAATGTTCAATTATCAAGGCTTCGTAACAAGAAATTTCACAACCAACACTTCATAATTCATAATTAAAAACTCGTGTGAAGAAGATGCGTCATAAAATAAAAAGAGTAATACAATTGCAGGTGTATTTTCCTGAAATCATATTACTCAATTCGTTTCTTTGTATTTTATTCTCTTGAGGTTATCGCAATAACTCGATCACACCTGCTGCGCCTTGTCCTGTTCCGACACACATGGTAACAACTCCGTATTTTTGGTTGCGTCTTCTCAATTCATGAATCATCTGAACAGTTAATTTTGCTCCTGTACAACCAAGTGGATGCCCTAATGCAATTGCCCCTCCGTTAACGTTGACAATATCCAGATTCAGCCCTGCTTCGCGAATGACCGCCAATGACTGTGAAGCAAATGCTTCATTCAACTCAAATAAATTGATATCATTCAATGTCAATCCGGCTTGTTTGACAGCTTTCGGAATTGCTTCTATTGGTCCGATTCCCATGATGCGCGGTTCGACACCGACAACGCTATATGAAACCAACCGGGCAACAGGTTCCAGGTTTAATTCTTTCACCATTTTCCCTGACATCACCAATACGAAAGCCGCTCCGTCAGAAGTTTGCGATGAGTTACCCGCCGTTACGCTTCCTCCATTCGCAAATACAGGTTTTAATTTAGTTAACGCTTCAATCGTACTTGCACGCGGCCCCTCATCTGTATCAACAACATAGTGTTTTACTTGTCGTTTTTCATGTTCATCCAGGAAAATGTGTTCAATGTCTACCGGAACAATCTCATCTTTGAATCTTCCTGCTTTGATGGCCGCAATTGCTTTTTCATGTGATTTCAATGCAAACAAATCCTGGTCTTCTCTGCTGACATTAAAATCTTTGGCGACCGCTTCTGCAGTCAACCCCATTCCCCAATACCAGGTCGGATGTTCTTTTCCTATTTTCGGATTCGGCACAATGCGCCACCCTCCCATTGCCATGACGGACATCGATTCTACTCCTCCGGCAATGATGCAGTCGGCCATTCCGTTTTCAATTTTTGCTTTTGCAATCGCAATGGTCTCCAACCCGGAAGAACAATACCTGTTAACGGTCATTCCCGGAACTTTATCCGTGCCCAATCCCATTAATGAAATCAAACGCCCCACATTTAATCCCTGCTCCGCCTCCGGAGTTGCATTTCCTACGATTACGTCGTCTATGCGTGTTTTGTCTAATTGCGGGACAGAATCCACTAAATGTTTAATTACATCTGCAGCCAGGTCATCCGGACGATAAAAACGGAATCCTCCTCTACCTGCTTTCCCTACTGCTGAACGAAAACCCGTTACGATATATGCTTCTTCTTTCATATTTTAAAATTGTATATTCCCAACTAATAAGGCGAATGCCATGCGAGTAAAGTTAAACATTTTTTGGAGAAAAATATTATGTACGCATATTTTTTTCTTTCTACAATTAAAAAACTTCAACAGGTTATCGCTCCTTCTGTTTTTTATTTTTCGTTTCTTTATGACATGAATATCATCCTTGTTGGTTATATGGGATCAGGGAAAACAACCCTGGGGAAAAAACTGGCTTCCCGGCTTGGGTTAACGTTCGTCGATACGGACAAGCGAATAGAGCAAAATGAGGGCATGACAATCCCCGAAATTTTTTCCCGTTGCGGAGAAACACATTTTCGTGCATTGGAAAAAAAGCTGGTTGCTGAATTAAGAGAAGAGGAGAATTTGCTTGTTTCTACCGGAGGAGGAATGCCTTGTTTCAATGAGTTAATGAAGGACTTGAATGAAATCGGCACAACGATCTACCTCAAACGCCCGGCAAAGGAACTGGCAGAAAGGGTGTTCAATTCAAAGAAAAAACGACCACTGACAGATGGAAAATCAAAAGAAGAATTGATCTCTTTTATCGAAGATACACTGAAAAACAGGGAACAATTTTACGGACAAGCTCATATTATTGCCGATCGGGAAATTCAGAACATTACAAGCCTGGAAATGATGGTGAAAGCGTATTGGAGGGAAGTTAAGGGTGATTAGTGGAAAGTGAGAGGTGCAGAATGTTTAATTATCAATGTTCAATTATCAAACCTTCGTAACAAATACTGAATTTTGAATGGGGTAGTGTGAAATCAATCAGTCATAACATCAAAAGGTCATAACGTCAACCAATCATAATGTCAATTATTCAAGATTCTTCCCATACCGATAATGTCCGATAATTTTAAAACTAAACAAACAATCTTCCAGCACTTGGCCTGCTCCGATGTTGTGAACAATCATGTAGCGTTTTCCATCGCTTGTTTTTTTGTTGGAAACAATCCCGATGTGCGTCAGCCCTTTTCCTAAATCCCAACAGACAATGTCTCCGGGTTTGTAATCTTTTGCTTGTTGTGTCATCGGTAAAACCGATCCGAAGCGGGAGAAATAAGTCATGAGGTTAGGAACTCTCCTGTGATCGATATTTGTGTCTGTTTTTGTCAATTTCCATTTTTTAGGATACAAACTGAAATTCTTTTTCATGTCTTCATGAACTTCTTTCTGAAGGTCAATTCCCATTTTACGATAGGCACGAATCACAACATCTGTGCACACACCTTTATCCTTCGGAACATCTCCATTCGGATAGGCAATCGAAAAATATGCCGGATCGTATGTTACAGTCTGCCGCGTCAATGTCCAAGTAGAATCTGCCAAACGGGTATAAAAATCAGATTGGGCGAGTCCGAAAGTCGTCAGCAGAAGAAAGAGAATCAGTAGTTTCATGAATAAACCAATTATTTTCAGGAGAATCCATCAAAGTTCGTTCCAATAGTTAGTAAAGAATGAAGAATTGAGAATAGAAAAGTGGAAAATCAAGAGAGAAGAATGATTAGCGGTTGGCGGGAGTGCTGGATTTTCGATTTTCGGAATTCAGAATTATCAGTGGAGTCAAGGATTAAGGTTGCACAACAAAAAAAATCAACATCCTTACACTTGGTAATTCATAATTCACCATATTCCATATAATACATATCGAGTCCCGGTGCCCAGAAATCTTTTGTTGCTTCGATCAACCGAAAACCGTTTTTTTCATAGAATTGATAAGTTAATTGGGATGTACGTACCGTAATTCGTTTGACCGTCGGCGTGTTTTTCAACACATCAAGCCGGTGACGCAGTAGTGCTGTTCCTATTTTTTTTCCGTGAAAATCCGGGTGAATCATTCCCCAGCTGATGATCCCGACAGACTTGTCATCCGTATAGTTTACTCCTCCTCAACCAACAAGTTCACCACCTGATTCGATGACGAAATACTCTTCTCGTTCACGCTCCAGGTAATCTGCAAAATCAGCTTCTTCTTCCGGCGCGAAGTAGGTTGGTGTATTCGTACGAATGATCTGAAGAAGCTTGTCTTTATCTTCCGGTATGTAGGGTCTGATTTTCAAAACAACGAAATTCCTTTACTGATCGGTTGATTCTTCGTTCTCCCCTTCATTCATTTTAATGACGTGTGCAAGTGTTGTTAAAATCGTGGCATGCTTTTTCACAAACGGGTTTGTTTGATCCCACACATATCCTGCCAGAACGGAACAAATTTGTTTCATGAAATCTTCATTCCTGTTTTTACTGAAGAAAATTGTCGGCAGGCGTCCGTCATACCATGCATTTACATAACTGCGAAAAACATTGATTCCCTGCTTCATGTGCTCGCTGTAATCCTGTTCCCAGTCAATTGCTTCTCCGTTTAATTGTCTGGCAGCCAATGCTGCTGCTTTGTACCCGGATGAAATAGCGAACATCACCCCGGAACTAAATGTCGGATCCAGGAATTCGGTTGCATTTCCACTCAGCACATATCCTTCTCCGTACAATTGTTTCACAGAAACAGCATAGTTCATCACTGTACGTGGTTCAAACTGGATGTCCGGATCGGCAAAACGTCCTTCCAATCCCGGAAATTCTGCCAGAAGCCGTAAAAATTCTTTATTATTCTCCGCTTTACATGCTTCGATAAAGTCAACATCCGAAACGATTCCGACAGAAGTTGTTCCGTCTGAAAACGGAATCGACCAGATCCATGCCGTATTGTTTCTGAAAATGTGCACAAAAATATTTCTTCCCGCGTTCTCCGTACGATTCACATCTCTGATGTGTGTAAAAATTGCTCCGCGCGGCGGTGTGCTTACGGGAATTTCTAGGTCTTTCAAGCGCGGCAGTACTCGTCCGTAACCGCTGGCATCAATTAAAAATGCGCCCGTCACTGTCTGCTCACCCGATTCAGGATGCACGAAATGAACCGTCTGCAAACGCTTACTTGTTTCAACTGCTGTTACTGTTGCTTCGAAGACCACATCCGCACCTCTTCGCTCCACTTCTTTGATCAGCGCATGATCAAAATCCGCGCGTTTTACCTGCCAGGTATATGTCCATGCATCTGGTTTAAACTGGTCTGCGAAAAAGAACGGACAATCGTCTTTTTTGTGGTGAAAACACACTCCGTTTTTGATCTGAAATTGCTGTGCTTCCAGCACGGGCAGTAAATCCAGATCATCCAGGTAATCCATAATGTGGGGCAGCAAACTTTCTCCGATAACAAACCTCGGAAAAATCATTTTCTCCAACACAAGTACTGACTTTCCTTCTTTCAGCAATTTTGCAGCAGCGACAGCTCCTGAAGGCCCTGCTCCAATCACTATAACGTCGTAATGATTTTTCATGATTTGTATGAATTAATTTGACTAACTATCTCCGTTCCGTTGACAAAGTTAAAACTTGTTACCAATGCGCCGATGGTTGCACCTAAAATTCCGTGAAAAACAATGTTTTGCCCGGTTAAATACAAATTCGGGATTTTTGTCCGGGGATTGATAATGGTCAGCATCGGGTTGTTAAAGTCTTTCTCTATGCCGTACATTTCACCTTCCGGCGTCCCCAAATAGTCGCGAAATGTCAATGGCGTACTGCTGTATACATGACGTATTGCCTCTCGGAGTCCGGGGTAACGTTCACACAAGCGATTGATCACTTTTTCTTCAAACAACGTTTTTGCCTGCTCGTATTCCATTCCTCGTTCTGCCGGCCGCGCAATGGTATTAAAGGTTGTGTTCCATTTCTCAAACTCATCGATTTTCAGGTAAACCATCGCCGATAAACTTTCCGCATACTCCGTTTGCTTCGAGGATGCTGACGTACAACTGAAAATCACCTGCGGCCAGTTTTCGGCATCATAATCGGCCGTATCCCAGACGTTTTCCGTAAAAAAATCGTAGTAATTATGATTGTTATACAGAAAGGTATTTTCTTTTAATGCAATGTTGACGACAAACGAAGCAACTGTATTTTTCAGGGAGGAAACACGCCGGATTGTCGCCGGCATGAAATGTTCATGGCCAATAACTTCCATTGTTCTGGACGGATGCAGGTTTGAAATAAAATGAGTTGCTTCATACGCTGTCCCGTCAGTACAAACAACTGCTTTCAGGTTTCCGTCTTCCCTTTTGATTCCTGCAACAACTTCTTTACGTTTGAACAGTTCTCCCCCGTGTTTCCGGAGTTGCTTCACCAACGCTTTTGTCAGTTGCGCACCGCCGTCTGCCAACCGGTAGCTTCCTTTGATGTAACTATTCAGAATCAGCGCCACAACATACAATGGTGTTCGTTTCCTGTCGCCGGCATATAAAATTCCATTTCCCAAAAGTGCAGCAATAAGCTCGTTGTTTCCGGTCAATCCGACCAGGTAATCCCACGCGCCGATTGCCAGTATTTCAGGATGTGAATAATACGTTTTTTCTCCTTCCAGGCGCATGTTGTACAATGGGAAATACGTGCATACTTCCTGAATTTTAGCGACAAATGTATGAATTGCAGCGGCTTCTTCCGGGAAATCTTCCAGCAGCATCCGTGTGAATGCCTCGTATCCCTGCCCCTGTCTGAATACTTTTCCATTCGGCAGCCGGATGATGTCAAATGCTTCATCCATCCGCACCAGTTTCAGGTCGTCGTAAATTTCGAGGTACTTGTAAATCTTATATAAATTCTCTCCTTCGTCCAATCCGCCGATGTAGTGTACCCCTGTGTCAAAAATCCGTTTATCCCGGCTAAACACCTGCAACGCTCCTCCGATTTGATGGTTTTTCTCCAACACGGCCACTTTGAAGCCGTTTTTAGCCAGCACCAGCGCAGCAGTCAATCCTCCGATTCCGCTTCCGATTACAATCACATCGTATTTCAGGTTTTGTTCGCTCATTGGTGTAGGAGGAAAATCAACGATCATGTTTCTTTAAAACAAACAGCACATTCGAAGTCGTTGTTGAGTGCTTTACCAGTTCGAATGACAGGTTGTTGTGTGCTGCAAATGCTTTTATTTCGGAAATCTTTAAAAACTCCAGGTCGTTCTCCGCTTTGTTGAATTTAAACAATTTTGTTGACAACTGTTCCGTTCGTTTCGTATTTTTTACTTGTCGGGATGACGCTTGGCTCCCAGCACCATCCACATCTGTCACACCGTCCCGGATGAATAAGATCCCTCCCGGGTTGAGTACCTCCAGTAATTTATGAAGCACATTGATTTGCCCTTCTTTGGGCAGGTAATGCAACACGTCGTTCAGGAAAATAACATCACACGGTTGGAAAGCATACGTTTTCACATCCGCATATTCAAACCGAAGGTGGTCGTTTTTCTTCAGTGCATGTTCCGCCGTCAATGCTTTTTCTTCATCATAATCCAACCCGGTGATATTGCGTGACGGTTCCCTGTAATGAAGATAATAGCTTAGATACCCGTAGCCGCACCCGATGTCATAAATTGTTTTCCGGTCTCCGATCAGTTCATCGTAATATTCAAAATTCTTGCGTTCAAGACGGAATTTAACCCGCACGTACCATTCCAATACCGGTCCTTTCAACACATAATTTCGCATGATAGAAGAAAACCAGTAACCCGACCGTGCATGTGCCCGTTTTGTTTCGGCAAAAGAGGTTCGCATCATTTGCTGCACCCGTTTTGTATATTCCTTGTCGGTCTCTCCTTCTACAGGATATACTTTGTCCAATGGCTGTACATACAATTCACCGGCGTTGATCATGACATCATTCTTCGGGTTCACCTCGTGTAAACCAACCAGTAAGACCGGTTGAACGGGAACATTCAATTGTTTTGAAAGGACAAACGCACCTTTGTGAAAGCGATGAATCTCTCCATCTTTGCTGCGCGTTCCTTCCGGGAAAATAACCAGTGAATAACCTTTGTCGAATTGCTGCCGGATGACATCGACATTGGTTTCGGTTCCTTTTTCTACAAAAATGTATCCTGCATACCGGATAAACGGACCAAAAACAGGCGAATTATACACCCAGCTTTTGACCATAATAATTGTTTTGGGATGCAGCATCAATACAGCCAGAATATCCAGGAATGATGTGTGGTTGGCAACAATGATCGATGGGTTGGAATAATCCAGTTTTTCCGGGTTCAGGACTATTTTTTTAATTTGAAAGCCGGCGTACAGGGTTGATTTCGCCAGTTTGGAAATCATGTAATTCATGAACTGCTGTTTTTTCACCTTTTTGACCGGAAATGGCAGCACGAAAAAGATCAGCAGGATCGTCAGAAACATACTTCCGAGAAAGAAATAAGCGAACAGCATCAAACTGTACACAAAAATAAAAAAGGTAATCGGGCCACGTTTTTCCGCTGTTCGACGTGTTACAAACCAATGAAATACACCCGGTTGCACATAGAGCGTGATCAGCAGAATGGTGGAAATACCAATCACACTGACAACTGCAATGGAATGAATGGAAGGATGTTGCGCAAAAATCAACGCTCCGGTACCGATAATTGTTGTAAGACCGGAAAGAATAATTGCCGATTTATACGAGGTAATACTGTCCTTGTTGATTTTGTACTTCTGAATCAGTCCGTCGGTAATGAAAATACTGAAGTCGTCTCCCAGTCCAAAAATAAAGGTGGTCAGGATGATGTTGACAAAGTTGAATTTAATATCCAATACAGACGTCACACCAATGATCCAGATCCAGGACAACATCATCGGGAAGAAGGCAAACAATGCCAACTCAATGCGTCCATACACCAACAAAAGCGACAGGAACACCACGGAAGAAGAGAAATAGAGCAGGAAATCGAAATCGCTTTTAACGGATGTCAACATTCCAGAAGCGATTTCAGAAATATCCATGATGTATACTCCGTCCACCTTCCTGATTTCCTGTTTCAGCTCATCAACGGTAGCTTTTGACACAATGATACTTGTGAGTAGTGAATGAGTCGTGCCATCCGAATGAATGAGTCGTGTCATCCCCATCTGCTGAATGAGTTCTTCCCCGATTGATGTGATTTCCTCCGGTTGCTCAATGGATTTAAAAAACGGTGTGAAAGCTGTTTCTGAAAACCCCAGTTCCGAACCAAGATCGGCTACTTCATGTTTTACATCCGGATGTTGTTTCCAAAAGTTGAGCCACTGCCCGCTTTTCTCCTCCCACCGCGTTAAGGAAACCAGGTAAGGAGACGGAGAAATAATCTCTGAAACGGTGTAGTTTGTTTTATTTTTCTGAAGTACTTCGTACAATTGCTCCGAAACAGTCTTTGCTTCTTCCAACGTTTCCCCATTGGAAAAAATATACAGCCGCTTCTCTGATTGCGGGTGAATTCCTGTGAATGTTTGTTCTTTGTCTTTTAATTCTTTCGGGTGAAAAGAAAGGTTATTGAGGTCTCCGTCAAAATTGAGTCCCTGTGCTTTCAGTAAACAGAACGCAGTAAACCCGGCAACCGCCAGAATGAGGAGTCGAAATGCAAGACGGGAAGTCTTTTTCGGTTGTTTTCTCGTCTCCCTGTTCGGGATTTTCAATCCGGTTACGTGCAATATGACCGGCAATGCTGTCATGGTAAACAGCGCTGCTCCCAACAACGTAAACAGTGCGATCAAACCAAAATTCCGCAGCACGATCGACTCTGTAAACAACAATGCGGCAAATGCGGCAACGGTCGTAAAACTACCGACAATCATCGGGGTTCCGATCTCCCGTACTGTTTCCAGCAGGTTACCCGAATGTTTGTAATGGGTGTAGAAGTGAAACGCGTAGTCCAGCACAATTCCCAGTAAGACACTCGCTGTTGCAATAGAAATTGCATTTATTTCGGGATTGATAAATCCTGTCATCCCCAAACCTGAGAGCACACCAAAGCCAGCAGGGAGCAGGAAAAAAAAGGGTACGACAATACTCCGGTAATAGACAACCAATAACAATAAAATCAGTGAAACACTGATGATGGAAGTAATGAATGTATCTTTCTGAATTTGTTCGGCATTTGCCAGGGAAATCTGGTAGACGCCAAACACGTCAAAATCAATGGAAGCTGTTTGCCGATTGGCGAATTCCTTCAGGTTTTCGTCAAATTTCTTTAGTTGTTCGTTGTCTTTGGAATCAATCAACAGGTCGGCAAAGAAAAATACCCGGGATTTATCGTAGCTGTATACCACTCCGTTTTCAACGGTATAGGCGCTTGAATCAGACTGGACATTAAACTGTGCCATTTTATTGCCCAACGCGTTGAGCGGGTCTTTTGCAAAATAGCTTCCAATAAATACGGAATTGGCTCCGGTCAGGCGTTCTTTCACGGTCTCCAATTGCTTTTTTATAGCTTCGGGATTCAGTTTCCCGGCAATCTCCTTGTAATCTGTATCAGTGAGGTAAGCAATGGATGCACTCTGAAGGTATTCCACCATCATAGCCTGATCGACCATCCGGTACACCTGGATATTACCGATTTCTTTTTCGAACTGTTTTTCTAACTGGGCAGAAAGCGCATCCAACCGGTCAAAATTGTCCTCTTCATTGTCGGAAGCTTTGAATGAAAATACAAGTTGTTTATTGAGGTTGTTTTCCTGGATTACCTTGCTGAATTCCTGGAATTCTTTTCCTTTCGGGAAGATAGAGTAAATGTCCTTCTCAACCTTTAAACGCGAAACCCCGATCACCAATACGGTAACAATAGCAGTAAACACGATCCAAAAAAGGAGTTTACTGCGCAGGAAAAAGCGGGTAAGCGATTCAAAAAAACGACCAATCATGCTATTACTACAACTGTTTTCAATTCTACGGGCCGAAGTTAAGGAATTTATAGAACGATCTATGAAAAGTTGATAAAGTGGTAAAATAGTTGATAAAGTGGAGGAGAGTTTTGAATGATCAAGTGGGGATATTTGTTTTGGAGAGTGGGAAATTATTATCTGGAATCAATTCAAAAAAGTATATTTACCATTCATTTATTTTTTATGAAAATCGTTGTTTTTCTTTTCCTCATCACATTGGTCTTTGTTTCATGTAAACAGGAAAACAGAAGTTTGGATTGTTTGTTTTATGAAGTAAAAGGTCCTGTTGAGACGATCACGGAAATTGAAGAAATGTCCGTCTATCCTGACCAACTATCTAAAAATGTCTATTATTTCAATAAACAGGGAGAATTAACAAAAGCAGAGCATTTTAGATCTACCGACACATCGGGGACCTTCGACCTGGAGTACATTACGCATGTTAAACAGGCAGAAAACGGAAGAAGAAATTATTACAAAACGGCACCGGGCTCGGAAAAAATATACGAAGTATTCCAACTTGAAAAAGTTTCGGATGATGAGATCCGCTATACGTTTAAAATAGAAGAACGGGATGTGGAAGTGAACCGGACAATCTACTACAACAACGAACTCCCGGTACGATCATACACAACCGGGCACTACGCTGACAGCAAGTTTGAAACAAAAAAAGAGAATTTCTATACGAACCAGGGAATATTGGACTCCAGTATAACAATTGATCTGATCACCAAGCGAACAGCAACGGCTTATTACAAAAATAATCAGGAAGATAATTTTGGAAATTTTACGTTCGGTGAATTTGTTGATGAAAACGGGGAGCGCATCTACACGATTAAACGCTCCTATACATATTACAAATAATTTATTCTTTCAGAAGAATGATCCGTTGCTGGATCGTCTTACCATTTATCAGTTCGAATGTCACCAGGTAAATTCCGTTGTCTACTGCTTCAAGAGACAATTCACGTGTCGCTGCGTCAAGTTGTTTCTTCAACAATTGTTTTCCATTTACATCAATCACTGTTACGGACCGGATTACATCCGTGTTCCATCGGATCATTCCTGTTGAAGGATTCGGATATACATCGAACACATTTTCCAGTTGCTCAACCGATGCTGTACCCAAACAAATCTGCACGGAATAGGAAGAACCGAAATTCGCCTGCGCTGTTGTCATTTCTTTCAGTACATCATTAGAAGCGTTTACGATTTGAAAGCTTCCGTTACCACTCGGGCACCCGATCATTCCATCGCCGTATGAATCGTATACCTTGAATGTATAACAATCTTCCGAAAGGCAAAATTCATAGTTGTGCATTCCGTCATCCGCATTCACATACGCCGGGCTTTCATAAATAACCACATCATCCGAATTGATGAGTTTCCAACTCGTCTCGCTTGCGTAACAATCCAAATCAATGTTCAGATCAATCGTTTCCGGGGATTCCATGACAAAAAATTCAGCGGTAATCAGGTTGTTATCCGACTGATCGTCCACGCCTCCGTTCACACTTGCAATCGTAGCGGAGAATGTGTGGCTTCCTCCGGATGCTATCAGCACAGGCAAAGTTACTTCCTCCGATTGCAGAAATCCCAAATTTCCAGACCAGTTAAATGTCAGGTTTTCCACGCCGTCAATACCATAATTGATGGTTGCTGTTGTCAATGGCAGCTGTCCCAGGTTGACCAATGTGAATTTGGGTGTTGCAGAAGGACTACAAATCGTTCCTTTTATTTCTTTCACCATGATGAGTGCTCCGTCATTGGAAGCAAGAACTCCCGGTTGGTATCCATCTACAATAAGCGCACCTGTACCGGACGGATCCAGCCAGGATTCCAGTTGATTCGTCGCATTGCTACCTGCCGGGTTCCAGGAAACGGCTACCCGTCCGTAAAAATCCCTTCCGGTCAGGTTGCTGCAAGAAGCACCTCCTCCCCACAACTGTCCAATTATCCGTTTGTGCTGATCAAATAACGCGGAACCGGAAGAAACGGGCTCTGTACTCGTATTTCTGTCCCATTGCACCTGCCACACTCCGTTGACGTCACTTGTTACCCCGCCGATCACACTTTGTGTCGGGATGGAAGCGTGATCATCAAAGGAAATTTTCTTAATGTCTCCCCGCGGATGATGAATCCCAAAGGTATGGTCCGGATTCACACCTGTGCGATCCCATCCGGAAAAATAAGCATTGTAAGCAGCCGGAACCGTCCCCGATTCCAATCCCCCGGTTATTTCTACCAGGCAAAAATCAGAAGCAGTTCTTCTCGCTCTCAGCACAGCACCTGACAACGAAGAAAAAGAAGGAGATGTCGCCGAGTTGGTACAGTCGGGAGATTCCCAATTGAAGCGAAATACCCATGTTGCCGGATTGCTGTAGCAGTGATTCGCAGTAAGCACATATGGTTTCCCGTCGTATTGCGTGTTATTAATCAATGCTCCTGAACAAAAACCGTTGGAACCGGAAACGAGCATGACAACACTTCGTTTCTGATGTGCAAATTCCGCTCCGTCCGGGCAATTAACGTTCATGTGACACGCTCCTGCCTGACCGAATGCTTTCTGCTGAAATTCTTCTGCAACGCGGTATCCGTGTGTTACAGTGGCAATGGTCAGATCACCTGGATTTTGTACATTTTCAGGAGCTACATAATATTCAACGACAACTGCTGATCCCGGAATCAGTTCCGTTCCCAATTGACCTTCATACAGGTGTTTTTCGGTGAATTTCCCCAGGATAAATGATTTATCGGGGTTGTATACAAACAATTCATTTCCTTTCGGAATTGTTGTCTGTTCAAAAGTCAGATTGATCGTTTGCGCGTCGGGACAATGGATTCCCAAAAGCCATAATTTCCCTCCGTCCAGAAGGGACACCCACGTTCCTGAATTTTCCGGAGACAATGCGGTATCATGGTTGAAGCCGAATCGCCATGGTCCCTCTCCTTTCACATCGTTCAACGCATCTTCGGCACGCAGTTTTTTTAAATCCGGCTTCGGAAACGCGATTTCCTGAAAACCGGTATGTATTAACTGATTTTTTTCAATTCCGGTTATTCCCCCGTCTCCCTGCAACTGAGAAAACGTCAACCAGGGAAAAACGGCCAATGCAACACACCCGACAATCTGTTTCATTTTCTTAGCTTTTAGCAACCCGTTTAATACTGCATCCGCGCGGTTCAGATTCTGCCACTTTAATTTTACTGTCAAACTGACTCAACGCATTGATCAAATACGGAATATCTTCTTTTCTTTTCGGGTCCCATGTATTGTCGATGGAACCTGTATAAATCAATTTCATCTCCTTGTCGAACAAGAAAACATGTGGAGTTGTCTTTGCACCGAATGCGTCTGCCAATGTTGACTCTTTATCCACTACATACGGAATCGTATAGCCGTTCGCCTTTGCTCTCTCTTTCATGGCTCCCATTGTGTCTTCACTTTCTTCCCCACTGCGTTTTGCCTCATTAGAGTTAACCAGGATGACCCCGAATCCTTTTTCCGCTGCCAATTTGTGTAATGCATTGTAATCTTTTTCCCATCCGGGAAATCCTCCGTCTTTCATTCCAACAACAAAGGGACAGGTATTACAGGAGAAGATAACCAGTGTTCCGTTCTCCCCTTTTACATCGTTTAACGACAATTGCTTTCCGTCTGTTGCTTCCATTTTCCGGTCGGTCAGTGGTGCTGTATCAGAAATTTTTAATGTCGCATGCTGTCCGAACGCAAATGCGCCCGCCACTGCTAATAAAATTGTTAAAAATGTAGATTTCATCACTTTTCTATTTTTAATTTAATGCTTATGTTTGTTATCGTTCAATTTGGTGAACTTTGAGAATAAGCTAAAGTAAGAAATAAAAATGTATTTACTTGTTATTTTCTCGTGAACGGTACCTTTTCTTGAGTGAACGGATTGAACACAAATCAGGCATCCAAACCAATATCAAATGAAGAAAGTACTTTTTTTACTTGCTGTTTTTTGTACGGCAATCGCTTCGGCGCAAAAATTCACCATTGTAAAAACAACACAGCCTTTTTATGACATCATTGAATGGAAAGGGATGGGAGCATTGCTTCTGAGCAAAGATCCGAGCGGGAACAGCAATCAAATCTACCTGACATTGGTCGGAGAGCAGGATAAAAGTATCTGGGAGCAACGTTTTGCACCGCAGAAACTACCATATTATTACATCTCCAGTGAAAATGCCCGCTATGTCTACTTCCTGAGAAATCTTAACCCGGAGAGCGGAAAAATTTATTTCGACCAGCTCAACTCAGCCGGAAACGTAAAAAACACAAGCGTAACCCTTACTTCTGTTATCAAGACACTGGGATACGATGCTTTTGAACTGGAATTGAAAAATGTGATTGTTACAGACAAAGCATTGGTGCATCATTTTCGCCATTTTGACAAGAAAGAAAAAGTGTATACGGAGATTGCCACATTCATTACACATCACAACATGCTGGTATACGCTGTGGAATTGGGAAAGATCAAGGAAGAGGAAATAAAGGCGGGAAGAAGTAATCATTTTCAGTACGTTGGTTTTTCCGGTGATGAAATCTGTTTTGCTGACTATTCTTCCGGGAGCAAATCGGGAAAAGGATGGAATGCGGTTATATTTAATTCAAAAGGACAGGAACAAAGAAGGGTCTTTTTGAAAAATAAGGCCAGCAATCATACGGTATTTTCCACCACCGGCTTTGGTACCAATGGTGCTCATTACCTGGGAACGGAAAAAGATCAGCAAAACGGGCTCTTATCCTTTCACAACGGGAAGTTTTACTTTACAACGCTGAACACAGCCGACGGGAAGCAAGTACTGGAACTGCATCAACTGGATGGTGACGACTGGAAAAAAATTAACAATTACACCATCAGCAGCAGTGCCCCTAAAAAGGGATTAACGATTGGAATTTACCCGTTGAACGAGGCATTAACTTTCAAATTATCAGGAGATAACGGAAATCAAACGCTGGCGTTGTTTTTAGACGGAAGTACCCCGATTGTTAATAACTTCACCGAATCTGTGATTTATAACCCAAGTCGTTCAATAATTTCTGATAAAAAAGAATTCTTTGCCGTAACTTTGCCATCCGGAAATCTGTTTTTTGACAAAAGTCAACTGAAAACGGCAACAGATATGGAATTTGAATTTATAAAAAAATGATTGTAGGAATTTGTGGTGGCAGCGGATCTGGAAAAACAACCTTATTAAAACGGTTGGCAGCTGCATTTTCAGATAAAAACCCAAGTGTTTTCTCGATGGATAATTATTACCTGCCGATTGAGAAACAGCAGAATGACCACAACGGAATTGTTAATTTCGATTTACCTACGGCATTGGATGAACAGCGTCTGACAGAAGACCTTCGAACACTTGCAAAAGGAGATCCGATTGAGGTAAAGGAATACCACTTCAATTCACCTCCGGATAAAAATGTGTTGATCACACTGAATTCATCGGAATTGATCATTGTTGAAGGATTGTTTTTATTCCACTACGAAGGAGTTCGCGAATTGCTGGATTATTCCATTTTTGTAGATGTTGACCCGGTTGTTCAGTTGGACAGACGCCTGTATCGCGATCAGGAAACAAGGGGATACACGCGCGAAGCTATCATTTACCAGTGGGACAATCATGTATTACCGTGTTATGAGAGTTATCTGCATCCGTATAAAAAGGACGCAAGTTTTGTCTTCAGAAATGATCACCGTGCAGATCTCGACTTCAATACACTTGAGCAGGAAATCAAAGCCAAGCTGGTAACTGTCAGTTACTGATTCATTTTATTTTCGAAAAATACGCCTGCATAATTTCCGGGCAGTTTATTACTTCTGCGCGTTAACAATGCGTTCGATGTACAGTGCTTCGACTTTCTTACGCGCCCATTCTGTTTTCCGCAGGAATTTCAAGCTACTGTTCAAACTCGGGTTCTTTGTAAAACAATTGATCGGAATAAGGTATCCCAGATGTTCCCATCCGAATTTATCCTCCAGCTCTTTCACTATTCGCTGAAGCGGAATGCCGTGTAGCGGATCGTTACTCATTTGATGACTGCTGTTTATTAAATTTAGAAAGTCCTTTTTCCAGGAATTTCCGGTACTCATCAATATTGGGTGTATATCCAATTGCTTCCGTCAAATCATTCCCTTCCAAATCTTGAATGACATATAAAGGTTGTGATATTTGATTATACCTCTTGATTTGATATTCCGACCATTTATTCCCTACATTCTTAATTTTTCCTTGGAGAATCTCTGAAAAACGCACTTCAGAATCAGGAAGAGGTGTTCTATCATCACAGTATAAAGAAACAATAACCAGTTCATCTTTCAATATCGGACGAATTTTATCATTTGTCCATACTTTAGATTCCGTTTTCCTGCAGTTAGCACAAGAATGCCCTGTGAAGTCCACTAATAGTGGTTTATTCATCTTTTTTGCATACTCCTGTGCAATATCCATATCATGAAACACTAAAATAGACCCGTCACCAACCTCGTGCATATATTTTTTGTATTCTTTAAATAAATCGTGTTGTTCTTTATCTATTGAAGCTATTTCCATAGCAATCTCATTCACACTTGGCCCTTTTGCCCACCGGAAATTATCTTCTGAGTGCGTTCTGGGTGGCGCCACTCCATCGATCATAAATAAAGGTGCCCCCCACATACCAGTCAATAAATAAACTGAAAACACTAATGATGTAAATGCAAACATAAATCGTGTAACCGATAATTTTTCCACTTGAGAATCATGTGAAAAACGGATTTTCCCCAGTAGATAAAATCCAATAACAGCAAAAATAACAAACCAGATAGCAACAAATATTTCACGTGTCAGGATATTCCAATGATAAGCCAAGTCTACCATGCTTAAGAATTTCATTGCTAAAGCAATTTCCAACAATCCCAAAACCACTTTTACGCTATTCAACCACCCTCCCGACTGAGGTAAAGAACTCACCATTCCGGGGAAAAATGCAAATAACATAAATGGCAAGGCTAATGCTAGTGAAAAACCAAACATAATAACTGCAGGGGCAATCACAGAACCAGAAGTTAACGCATTTACCAATGATGTTCCGATAATTGGCCCCGTACACGAAAAAGAGACAAGAACAAGAGTGAATGCCATAAAAAAGATGCCAACCAATCCTCCCTTATCAGCTTTTTTATCCGCTGAATTTACCCATTTAGATGGCATTCTGATTTCAAAAGCACCCAAAAAAGAAAACGCAAACAGCATAAATATTGCAAAAAAGATCAGATTTAACGTTGCGCTTGTTGAAATTTCATAGATTGCCGCAGCATTATTTGTTAATAAGGTGATTAATAACCCCACTGAAACATAAATTGCGACGATACTAAATCCATAAAACAAAGCATCGAAAATTCCTTTTTTCCTTGATTTCGTAGAGCTGGTAAAAAATGATACAGTCATTGGAATCATTGGAAAAACACAAGGGGTAAACAAGGCAATAAATCCCCATACAAAACCTTCTATAAAAACAGACCACAAACTTCTAACTTCTTTACTTTCCTGACCATCAGCTCTCGGACTGTCTACTTGTTTTACCTGTCCCCGATTTTCATGAATATTATCTACAACAGCCCCCTTATTGGTATCACCGGAAACTCCCGTATTCTCCTGCACTTCATCTACTATGTCCTTATTTTTCGGAATAAATCCACTAACAGAGACCTTTCCTTCCTGGTCCGGAGGGAAAAGACATCCCAACTCATCACAGATTTGAAAAGAATAATCAAATTCAACGTCAAATTTGTTTCCAGACAAAACCTCTATTTTTTGCTTGAAGACACCTATTTTTTCAAAGTACAAAGACGTTCCTAAATCATCATTATGAGTCATCGGTTTTTTACCGTCTGTAAGTTTACCAATCAACCTGTAATTTTTATTTGGTTGGAACTTGAATGTTGTAGGATATCCAGTAAAATCTGCTTTTGCAGGGTCGTGATTAACAGAGAAAACATGCCAGCCATCAATTAATTTTGCATTGGCGACAATATACGCCTCCGATTCATTAATTTTCTCTACAGCGAAAAACCATTTCACCTTATCTTGCCATCCGGTAGGTTGTGCAAATAAATATCCGGAAAGAATATTCCCAGTAATAAATAATAAAAATAACAAAAGTCTGCTTTTCATAATTTGGTATTATTTCTTCAACGTGATTTCAAATTTTTCTTCTACAGGAGGCAGGCACATTGTATCGTTGCATACCATATATACAACTCCGCCTTTTAGTGACGTATTTTTCTTAACGTTTACGCGTTGCGCGAAAGTAACTTGTTGATCGAAGTACTTTACTGTTTCTTCAAAGTTGGGGTCAAATTCTGTTTTTGGCTGGGGCTCTTCTACTTTTCCTTCTATGGCAACATGGTCATTTTCCTCAAATGCAAATTCAGTTGGAATCGGACCTGCAATTCCCCCCAGATCCGTGCTGTAAACATGCCAACCAGGTGCAAGGCTGGCTTTCATTTCCACTTGTTCTTTCTCCTGATTATATGAAAAATCCCAGGTAATTTCCTGTTGAGTATATGCGGCAAAACACAGCAAGGTTGATAGCGACAAAAAAAATGCTTTCATTTTAAATTCCATTTTCCCAAAGGTAACCAATAGAATCTAAAATGAAAGCAACGTTTTCAGATTATCCTTGTAATCCTAACGTTAAAATTTTACTGAAATAATGCGTGAAATCGGTAGCCAGATGCCACCTTTCAGGCAAATAAACTTTTCTCCTTTCGCCCATATTGTTGTTTCAACACGTTTGAGTCCGTTGTCGTCAATAAAGGTTATGGAAACTTTTGAATGATACGCATTTCCCAACCGAACAGCTTGTTCGATCTGTCTTTCCAATTCCGGGTTTTTGTCCGCCAGAACAACACCTTTGAAAGATAATGAGGGAATAGATTCCTTATCCACCAATTGTGGAGTTTGAGCAATTGTTTCCATAGCTAGTATATTTTGGTAATAGCCAATTTAAGTAATTCCATTTTAACTTACAAACTTTTGTTAAAAAATGTTTTACTCCCTCCGCAAACTGATCATGAACACCTTAACACCAGATATAATTTATGCGCATTTTATAGAATCTGTCTAAAAAATATGTAACCTGCTACTTGGACCGTCCTTTGTATTTACCCGGTTTTTTACGTGCCCATTTATGTTTGGACTTGTTGAATGAGTTGTCGCGTTTGTCTTTTTTCTGGAAACGATAAAGTGCAGCAGCGGTGTAATGAAGGTAATTGGTATCATTGTAATAGACATCCGAAACCAGTCCGAATTTTAATGCTCCCTGTAATCGGATTCCGAAATTACCAAACCAAAAATTGGTTCCTACTACTCCGTTTGCCGTAGGGTAAAAACCATTCGATCCGGCAGTAATATAGGTTGCTCCGACGCCGATCCCTACATACGGATCAAACCATCGCATCGGTTGCAGGAATTGATAAAAGCTATAGCGTGCTGTCAAATCTGTCGAAACCATCATTCCCGAAGGATAGGCACCGTTGACCATTTTCTTTCCTGTAAGTAAATTCAGTGATGCCCCTAACTCCAGACTGACTCCGTGCTTGATATACCTATCAACCAATAAATGTGTCGGGTAAGGATGCATCAGCCAGGCACCTTTCAAGTCCAGGAAGTGAGAATGAGACCGTCCGTCATTGTCAACAAAGCTCCACCCTAATCCGACTTTCCATGTATACGGAGAATAGGGGCGAAATTTCAGATAATCGGATTGAGCACTGGTTTGCTTTGCAAATCCGAGGAGGAACAGAACGATGACAATTCGTAGATTCATAAGCTTATAAATGTGGAACTAAAATACATAAAAAAACCCGAACTGAGTCCGGGTTTATAAAAAATGCGGTTAATTAAAAACTGCTTAACTATTTGCTAATGCTACGAAGTCATCGTATGAAATTTCTTTCTCGTTTAACTTCACTGTGTCTTTGAAAAACTTGGTCAATTTTGACTCTGCCAGCATATCGTAGATGCGGTTTACTTCATCTTTGTTTTGCAATACCTGCATCGCGCTTTTTGTCAATTCGTCATCTGCAGGAGCAGGAATTCCATATTGTGCATAATTGTTGACCAACAATCCTTTTGTAAATTCAATTACTTCTTCGTTGTCCAGTTTAATGTCATTAGACTTGAAGATTTCTCCCTGGATCAACTGCCATTTCAGGTTATCCGAGTAAGAATCGTAATCTGCTTCGATCTGTTCGTCTGTGATCGGCTTTTCATTTGAAAGTTTGATCCAACGTTTCATGAATGCATCCGGAAGCTGTACTTCTGTATTTTTCATCAAATCCTGGTAAACGAATTTTGTCAACAGGCGGTCCGAATCATTTACAAACATATTTTTTAAATCTTCTGCAATGCGCTCTTTCAGTTCCGCTTCTGTTTTCACAACCCCTTCACCGAATAACTTATTGAACAGTTCTTCATTCATTTCAGCCAACTCAATTCGCTTGATTTCGTTTACTGTAATCTGGAACTTATCAGAGATCGCATTCAACTGCTCCGGCTTAATTCCCAACATCGCAGCTGTATCGCGCTCTCCTCTTGAAACTTTTGCAGGATCTACAACTACCCTGTCCCCTACCTTCAATCCGGTTAATGATTTTTTTGTTGCTTTGTCTTCAACAAACTCCACTGAAATTGTTGATGAATTCAGGATTCCCCCTTCTTTAATGGATCCGTCTTCATTCAATTCAACAAATTGCCCCAGAATCATATCTGTATCGGATGTTTTTTCAGCTGTTCCCAGTTTTCCATAGCGGCGACGCAGGTCATCAATTTGCTTTCCGATCAATTCGTCATCTACTTTAACCTTATTGTATTCAAATTTGTTTTTTGCAGAAAGATTCACTTTCACTTCCGGAGAAAGTCCGATTTCGTATTCAAATTCGAATGTTGAAGGATTGTCAAAGTCACCTTTTACATCTGTACCTTCTTTCGGAATCGGGTTTCCAAGGATGCTGATTTTGTTTTCCTGAATAAAATCGTACAAGGATTTGTTAACCAATTTATTCAATTCTTCAGCCAACACTGCTTTACCGTATTGTTTTTTCACCAACGAAAAAGGAACTGTTCCCGGACGAAATCCAGGGATTTTTGCAGTCTTTCTGTATTTATCCAATTCCTGCTTTACCGCTGTTTCATAGTCAGCCGGTGCTACTTCAACTTTCAACACTGCATTTAACGCATCAATGTCTTCACGAACTACTTTCATCTCTTGTTGATTTTAATAAATAAAAAATGGCATAAGACCCGCTTACACCATTCAAACATTTTTATCAGTGCGGATGGAGGGACTCGAACCCGCACACCTCTCGGCACCAGATCCTAAGTCTGGCGTGTCTACCAATTTCACCACATCCGCATCTTTGTATTTCAATGATAAAACGCTTCTTCGTTTCACCCCCAAAGCTGTTTTGGGACTGCAAAGATACTATTTTTTTAATTTAAACAAACACTTCCGCATTTTTTTTATCCCGATGCTCCTAAACTCTTTTGAAATACAGAAAATCAAAGGAGTATATAACGTGAAAGTTTGTTATTTTTGAGTGAAAGTTGAACCAATGACTGAAGAAAAAATGAGCAATGTATCGCGCAGAAATGTCCTCCAACGTCTCTTAGCCGCTTCTGCCGGTTTTGTAGCTATTCCGGGACTTGTTAGAAGCAGTAATCATCAAACGACACTTGAATCTATGAATAAACAAGCTATCAAACATCAGTTCCCCCTGGGTTTTCAGTGGGAAACACAGGATCCGTTCCTGTTTTGTGTACATCACGAAGATCACTTCCCGGCAGGAAATGAAGAAATGGGACCTGCATCCGACCATTTCAAAGGACGCCACATGGGGGATGACTTCATTATCAAAGACGGATTTCGTATGTATCACGGAAAAACCGTTCCGGGATTTCCCGGACATCCCCACCGGGGTTTTGAAACCATAACCGTTGTCCGGAAAGGGTTTGTAGACCATGCCGATTCGCTGGGAGCTGCCGGAAGGTACGGAGACGGGGATGTGCAGTGGATGACAGCGGGGAAAGGAGTTCAGCACTCTGAAATGTTCCCTTTGCTTTCCGAAACGGCAGACAATCCGATGGAATTGTTCCAGGTATGGTTGAATTTACCACAAAAGAACAAACTGGTTGAACCACATTTTAAAATGCTGTGGCGGGAATCTATTCCGTATCTGCATTTTGATGACAATAAGGTATTCGTTGAACTGATTGCAGGAAGATGGGACCAGTACCGGGCGGTTTCTCCCCCACCTGATTCGTGGGCAGCTACGGAGGAAAATGATGTGTTTATTGTAAACATAAAGATGGAACCTCACTCCTCTGTTACACTTCCTGTTTCCGACAGTGGAGCAAACAGAAGTCTGTATTTTTATGAGGGGAGCGCATTAACAATTAATCAAACCACCTTTCATGCATATACAGGAGTTTTCCTGAACACGGATGTGCAAACAACTTTGACAACAGGAGCTACTGCCGCAAGTATTTTCATTCTTCAGGGAAAACCGATCAATGAACAGGTGATGCAATACGGACCTTTTGTCATGAATACGAAAGCGGAAATCCAGGAAGCATTTGAAGAATATCACCGGACAAAATTCGGCGGCTGGCCGTGGGCGAAATACGATCAGGTGCACGACCGGACGAAAGGTCGATTTGCGAAGCACGCTGACGGAACAGTGGAAGAGAAAGTGTAAAAGGACTTTTTTTGCTCGCCAGGATGCGAAGATGCGAAATGAGCTGTAGTGTTTTTGCTCACAAAGGCGCGAAGACGCAAAGGTCAGACTGAAAAGTAACTGGATTTTGGAATAGACTGAGTAGACGAACTGAATAAAACACAGTGTTTTTTCTTGTGAAGGCGCGAAGATATGAAGGGAGGATTGAGAGGATCGTTGGATTTTGGAGTTGGTTAGATGGAAAAATTGGGTAAAATGAATTGTAGTGTTTTTGCTCGCTAAGGCGCGAAGACGCAAAGGATACGCTCAAGAGTAGTTAGATGTTAGATATAAACTAAGTAGAAGCATTCAATAAAATATTCTGTTTTTTTCTTGTGAAGGGCAAAGGGATTAAAAAGAAGAACCTCTTCTGTTTCAGAAGAGGTTCTTTTATATATGGTCGTCTTATTTTACCCGAATAAATCGGCAAAAACAAGACGGAAAAAGAGCCGACAGTAGCCGACTCTTTGAGCGTTTATGAGGTAAGGAACTCTTTGTTCATAAAGACGCCTCTAAGAACCAGAAGCATCCTCCCCCTTTTATCCCCCTCCAAAGGGGGAAACTGATCTCACATCAATTTGCAGTTTTTCACTGCATTTCAACTTACATCATTCCTGGCATTCCTCCGGGCATACCACCGTGCATGTGTGCTCCTGCCTCTTCCGGTTCGTCAGCGATTACGGCTTCGGTAGTCAGCAACAAAGATGCGATAGATGCTGCATTTTCAATGGCAATACGCGTTACTTTTGTCGGATCGATTACACCTGCTTCGTATAGGTTTTCGTACACATCCGTACGTGCGTTGTATCCGAAATCATTCTTTCCTTCGCGTACTTTCTGAACCACAACAGCCCCTTCACCACCTGCGTTGGCAACGATTTGACGCAACGGTTCTTCAATGGCACGTTTTGCAATCAGGATTCCCGTTGTTTCGTCTTCGTTCGCTCCTTTCAGGTTTTCCAACACTTCAATGGCACGGATAAACGCAACACCTCCACCTGGCACAATTCCTTCTTCAACAGCTGCTCTTGTAGCTGCCAGTGCGTCATCAACACGGTCTTTTTTCTCTTTCATTTCAACCTCTGTTGTAGCACCTACATACAATACTGCAACTCCTCCTGCCAGTTTCGCAAGGCGCTCCTGTAATTTCTCACGGTCGTAATCAGAAGATGTGGATTCGATCTGTGCTTTGATTTGATTCACACGTAAATCGATCTCTTCTTTTTTGCCTGCTCCGTTGACAATTGTTGTATTGTCTTTATCAATTTCTATTTTTTCAGCTGTTCCCAGGAATTCCAATGTCGCATTTTCAAGTGTATATCCTCGCTCTTCCGAAATCACTTGTCCGCCTGTCAAAATTGCGATGTCTTCCAACATTGCTTTTCTTCTGTCTCCGAATCCAGGTGCTTTTACTGCTGCAATTTTCAGTGCTCCGCGAATACGGTTTACCACCAAAGTAGCCAATGCTTCACCATCCACATCTTCAGCGATGATCAACAATGGTTTTCCGGATTGTGCCACCGGCTCCAAAATCGGAAGCAATTCCTTCATGTTGGAAATTTTCTTGTCATAGATCAAGACGTACGGACGATCCAGTTCAGCGATCATTTTTTCCGTATTTGTCACGAAGTAAGGAGATAAGTATCCTCTGTCGAATTGCATTCCTTCTACCGTTTTCACTTCTGTTTCGGTACCTTTTGCCTCTTCAACAGTAATTACACCTTCGTTTCCTACTTTTTTCATCGCTTCTGCGATCAATGCTCCGATTGTTTCGTCGTTATTCGCAGAAATTGTAGCAATTTGCTTGATCTTATCGTTATCCGAACCTACTTCTTTTGAAATGGATTTCAAGGATTTCACGATCTCAACAACCGCTTTGTCAATTCCTCTTTTCAAATCCATCGGATTGGCTCCTGCAGCTACGTTTTTCAAACCTGCCGTAATAATCGCCTGCGCCAGTACTGTTGCTGTTGTTGTACCATCTCCGGCAATATCAGCTGTTTTTGACGCAACTTCTTTTACGATTTGCGCTCCGATGTTTTCAATTCCATCTTTCAGTTCGATTTCCTTTGCTACGGAAACACCGTCTTTGGTAACGTGCGGCGCACCGAATTTTTTACCGATCACCACATTTCTTCCTTTTGGACCCAAAGTTACTTTCACTGCATTTGCCAGAGCATCTACACCTTTTTTCAGTTTCTCACGTGCCTCGACGTCGAAATAAATTTCTTTTGCCATGTTTACTTGTTCTTGTAATTATTAATTAGAAAATACCATAAATGTCAGACTCCCGCATGATCAGGTATGTTTTACCATCCAGTTTGATCTCTGTTCCCGAATACTGTCCGTACAGAACATGATCACCAACTTTTACTGTCATCGGTTCGTCTTTTTTCCCTCCTCCTGCAGCAACAACAGTTCCTTTCAATGGTTTCTCCTTTGCTGTGTCAGGAATGATGATTCCACTTGCTGTTTTTTCTTCTGCCGGCGCCGCTTCAATCAGAACGCGGTCTGCCAAAGGTTTAAATGATATAGACATATGTACAATTTGTTTTACTGTTTCGTTCCGGTTTAGACCAATTTTGTGCCAATCCTTTTTTTAATCAAAACTGGCAGAAAAGTTGTCAGGAAACTGACATACTGACATTCGGAAACGGAATTAAAGGGGATTGAATTCTCCTAATGACCGACTTTATTCTTTTACCAGTTTTTGAACACTGGTCCCCGTTTCTGTTTCCAGCATTAATAAATATACTCCCGGATTTAGTCCAAGAAGCGACAATTCTCCGGAACCGGGTTTTCCGTCTCTGATCCATTTACCGGTCAGTTCGTACAACCGTACCGCCTTCACATGTTGATCCGTCTGAATATAAACCACCTCTTTTGCCGGGTTAGGGATCAATTTAACAGTTACAGCAGCAGTGTTTACTCCCAATTCCTGACAAACCGGTTGTCCCTGCAATTCAAAAGCCATGAGAAACTGAACAATCCGGGTCGCCACGTCCGGGAGCTGAGCCGACGGCCATCCATGCCCCCCACCAACAATTCGGATCAATGTAATTTCCTTTGAATTGATTCCTGTTGAACAAAATGTGATTTTTTTTACATTCGGGTTGATATCAGATACATTTGCCGGATTGTACGTATTTTCTCCGCAGGTCGGGTATGAAAATCCGGTCAGCGGATACTCGCTCCATGCGTCCGGTTGGTGATTCGGATCGGGATAAGCCACCGTGTTGTCATTATCTCCGTGAATATGAAGAATGGGCATTTTCACAAAACTACCACTTCCCAGGTAATTATTAATGTAAGCACTTCCGTTGTTATTCGCATCGCCATACATGCTTGCGGCAACCGGTGCTATTGCAGCAATTTTGTCTGCCAGTTCAATAGACATCCGATAAGCTAAAAAACCGCCGGCAGAGTGACCTGTTACGTAAACGCGGTTCCTGTTGATGGAGTAATTTTCACATAAGTAATCAATGATATCCTGCATAAACAACAGGTCATCAGCAGGGGCATCTCCTAACACAGCCCTATTCCAGCCACCGGCATAAGCATTCGGAAACACGCCGATAAAATTGTGTGCCGCAGCCAGGTCTGCAATTCCGGAGTAAGCAGCAATTCCGGAACCTGTCCCGCCATCGCCGTGTAAAACAATGATAACCGGCAGATTGTTATCCAGGTTTCCGGGGGCATCCGGTAGTTGTATCCAGAATTTACGGGAAAGACCATCGGATATCATATTAACTTCTTCCAGGGATTGAGCTGAACAGCACACAGGAAGCAGTAATAGCATTAATGCAAGAATTCGTGTATTCATAGACTTAGTTTTTAGTGTATTACAAGGCTAAATTTAGAAATAAAACAGATACAGCAGAATAAATAAATCGTCCATAACCATCTAATTACAAACAATCTAAAATCGATTGATTTGCAATTCATTTTTTTTTATGAATTTTGGCACAAAAAATGGATTGGGGGTTTTTACTCACAATATTAAAAGCATCGTTTATGACTAAAATTATTACTTTATTCTTCGTAACACTCGCGCTCATTTTCAACAGTTCTTTTTCACAGAAACTGGATCATGAACGTACTTCCCCCTGGTTTTTCGGAGTCAATGTAGGTGGCACATGGCATCATACGGATATCAAGAATAAAACACATTACGGATGGGGACTTGTTCTCGGACGAACATTTAACCGGGATTATGCTAATATTTTTAGTTATGATCTGAAGTTGCGTTACCTCGGTGGCGCATGGAGAGGACAGAATACCGATACAACCGGGTTCAGTGATTACACCAACCTGGCTCTGAGTCAGGTTCCGACGGACTATAAAAATACCTACGGATATTCCATCAACAATTTCCAGACGAAGGCGCACGAGCTCAACCTGGAGTTATCAATCCACCTCAACAGATTAACCGAACGAACAGGACTGGATCCCTATATTTTCGGTGGCGTAGGTGCAACTTTTTTCCGTGCAAAAGGGAACCTCACAGATGACATGGGATTTATGTATGACTACAGTTTACTGAATGACTACAGCAAAACTTCCCTGTACAATTTCATGGATAAAACCTACGAATCAGACCTGGACGGAAGTCAGAACAGGGTGAATGCACAGCTCATGGGGCACCTTGGAATAGGTCTCGGATACTATTTCACCCGAAATTTCGCCATGGGATTTGAACATAAAACCACATTTACAGGAGGTGATATTTTTGACGGAACGGTCAACAATCACGGAAAATTCAAGACAGATATTTATCACTACACAAGTGTGTATTTGAAAGTTTATTTCAACCGGGCACGTTATCACGAGGATCATTCAACCCGTCCACCTGTTAATCCGACAACACCTACTAATCCAACAACACCTACTAATCCGACAACACCGACGAACCCAACCAACCCGACAACTCCTGTTGATTGCCCGGAGCCGGTAATCGTATTGCAAACAGCAGCAAACAGCACAGTCAATCAGCCGACATTCCAGGTAAGCGGAATCATCAGGAATACAACATTACAAGGCATTACCGCTACCCACAACGGTATTCAGACAGGAAATTTTGTCTATAATAACAGTGAAACATTCCGCGGAACATTCCAGTTACAGCCGGGGCTAAACACAATTGTATTAACCGCTTCGAACAATTGCGGAATCCGGACAGAAACGATTCATGTAAACTACGTTCCCGCATGTGACAACCCGCTTGTCAATTTTACAAATCCGCGAAGTGCCAATACTTCGACGACAAACGCAACAATTGCTGTTCAGGCACAGATTACCAACCTGGGAGACGGCCTGGTTCAATTATATGTGAACGGTCAGCAAACTTCAAATTTCAGTTATACGAACAATACAGGAATGCTATCCAGTACTGTTGCATTGCAAAACGGAAACAACAGCATTCAAATCATCGTTTCAAACAGTTGCGGGAGTAATTCTCAAACAATTTACGTACAGTATGACAAATTGTGTCCGACTCCTTTTGTTTCCATCAAATCACCATCCAATGGTTATGGAACATCCAACCGGGTTGAGTTGAATGCATCCATTCAGAACATTTCCAATGTCAACCAGGTAGATGTATATGTAAACGGCCAAAAACAAACAGTCGGTACTTATACGAATGGAATCTACAAAAAAGCACTCACACTCGGATTGGGGCAAAATTCAATTGTAGTCCGCGCTACCAATAGTTGCGGAACACACGAGCAGACGATTAATTATGAATACGGGCAACCGTGTCTTGATCCAACAGTTGTAATGACCAACCCGTCCGGTTCACGTGTCACTTCCAACGTTTCCAATTATACGATTCAGGCAACCATCCGCAATGTGACCAATCCGCAAAACATTACGTTTAAAGTCAACAATGTACTTGTAACAAGTTTTAATTACAGTATGCAGACCGGGTTGTTTACTGCAACGATTCAGTTGGGCAACGGAAGCAATCAAATTGAACTTTCTGCAAGCAATGAATGTGGATATGCAAGCTCTTCTTCAACGATTTCGTATACAGCGCCATGTAATAAGCCGATTGCCACATGGAAACAACCGGCCAATTCAGGGACAAGTGTAAATTCAGAAGATTACACACTGGAAGCTGTTATTACGGGAATCAATTCTGCCAATGACGTTGTACTGACCTTAAATGGTAGTGTGGTAACGAACCTTACATATTTCAACAATACGAATGTGTTGCGGAAACAACTTAAACTGCAAAAAGGAAATAATTTAATTCAGCTCACAGCAAGTAACAACTGTGGAGAAGCAATGATTTCCACTACCATCAACCTGAAAGGAGAAACAGTTATTGTCGGTGAAAAACCGGTGGTTGTATTTACCAATAATTGTGGTGTAAAAATAGCTGCCGGACTGGTTAAGTTTACAGGAAATGTTTTTGGGGTAACACAAGCTTCGCAAATCCAGGTGAAATTGCAAAATGTTGTTCAGAACGGGGTAACCTTCAGGCCAATTGGAAACGGATTTAGTTTTGAACTGGAACTGCGGGTCGGTTACTCACAAACCTATACAATGGAAATTACCGCGAGTAACCATGTTGGAACAACGACAAGTAAATGCCAGATCACAACGGAAGATGCTCCTGTAATTGACAATGATCTGATTATCTGCCACACGGTAAACGGTGTCCGGCAAACCATGAAGATCAAAGAATCACAATGGCCTCAGTACCAACGATTGGGAGCAACCATGGGCGAATGTCCTGTTATAGTAGATAATGACCTGGTGATCTGTCTCAATAAAAAAGGACAACGGATGACACTGACCATCAAGGAATCGCAGTGGCCGCAATATGAAAAGCTGGGAGCAACGAAAGGTGAATGCCCGGAAGCTGTCGATAATGACATTGTGATCTGTCTTGTAAAAAATAAAGAACGTGTCTCCATGACCATTAAAGAGTCACAATGGCCGCAATACCAACAATTGGGAGCAACATTGGGGGCCTGTCCGGAGGTGGTTGACAATGACATCATTGTTTGCGTTCCTCAGGGAAGAACAAAAGTGACAATGACGATCAAAGAATCACAGTGGCCGCAATATCAGCAAATGGGGGCAACGCTGGGAGATTGCAGAATCAGTAATGATGATCCGGACATTGTCATTTGTATGCGCAAAAATTCGGTATTGACAACAATGACAATCAAAGAATCACAATGGCCGGATTACCAGGCTCAGGGAGCATCACTGGGAGCATGTCCGGAGGTGGTAGATGCCGATATTATCATTTGTGTTCCTGACGGAAAAGAAAGCCACACCCTGACGATTAAACAATCACAATGGGAGGCATACAGAAGTAAAGGTGCCACACTCGGCGCGTGTCCGACTTCCAACGTCGGGTCCGAGGCCGATTCAACCGGCAATACCGTCCCTACGGATAAAATGCTCATCTGCGTGCAGGAGAACGGAGTTTACGTTACCAAAACAATTGCAGCAACGGAATGGAGAAGGTATGAACGATTAGGGGCAACAAGGGGGGCATGTGTGGAAGAAGGTGAAAAGCGAAGTTCTCCTCAACCGGCAAAGGTACCTGTTGGCACCACAATTACTGCTCCGCGAACAGGAGGAGGAGGAGGAGTCATCCAGAAAGGAAGAAATTAACCTGATATAACTTAAACCCCGTGAAATGAAATCACGGGGTTTTTTATTGTTTTACCAATTCATTCATCAGTACCTCCATCTGCGTAGTTACATCTTTATTGGATCCGGTGTAGTTATTGACAATAAAAGCAAAAGCTATCTTCTTTCCGGAAGTTGTTTCAGCATATCCGGCGTAGGATTTCGTTCTTCTCATCGTACCGCTTTTGGCATGAATTTTCCCGTGAGCAGCCTGGTTTTTCGCTACATTTTTCAGTGTTCCACTAACACCTGCTACCGGCAGTGAGTTATAAAAATCCGCTTTACCTGTCGATGTATCCATATACACCAACAACTCACACATCGTTTTTGCATCAATAGCATTGGTTCTGGCAAGTCCGCTCCCGTCACTGAGGAATAAGGCATTCGTTTTCAGTTTTTCTTTCCAATAACTCTGCATGTAACCACTGGATTTTTCATGTGTACCGTCTCCTGTTTTTACATAGGAAGTCAATCGCATTAATCCCTCCGCAAATACATTGATGCTTTCATAATTTGTCTCACGTACAATTTCCCGGAGTGTTTTTCCGTTGTATTCTATCACCTTCTGCCACGTTCCCGCGGGAGGTGATAGATGGGTTAGCCGGGTACTTAGTGACGGTCCTTCATGCATTATTCCCATTTCGGATAAAACACGGTCAAATTCGATTCCCAACTGCAATTCCGGGTCAGGAAGACTTCCTTTTACCAGAAAGTCTGCCATATTTTGCGGGAGTGTTCCCCTCCCCTCTCTTACAAATGAATAAGGCGCTCCGAAGATGTACGAATTATCTCCCGATTTTGTAGAGGATACAACGTTGTTTATAAATTGTAATGCGTCTATCTTCGGAAAGGTATACACTAATTCTGCCGGTTTTCCTGCTGTGCTTGTTTTAAAGTGGTATTCCACTAAGTTATCATACAACATGATTCCTGAGAAATGTGCTCCGTAATAGTTACCGATATCTCCCCACAACCAATCATCAGGAACCCCTTCATAGCCAAATCCAGATCCGTCTGCATAAATGATTCCATTGATACTGCCGATTCCCTTTTTCTTCAGTTCCGATGCCCATTCCCTGAGAAATCCGTCGCGGTCATTCTTCGCAAAATATTTGCTTCCCAACGACATATCTCCCCCACCGATAATCCACACATCTCCGGTGAGTACGCTATCTTTAATCATTCCGTTGTAATACAGAGATGTTACAGGCCGGTAATCTCCTCCCAGCACATCCAGGGCAAGGGCTGTTGAAAACAATTTTGTCGTGGAAGCCGGAGCAAGCAATCGGCCTCCTCCATAGTCCATCAACACCTGTTTCGTATTGACATCTATGGCATAAACACCGATAGATGCATGTTCAAATTCAGGATGTGCTGCAAATTTATTAACAGTTTCCTGCAAGGATTGAGCTTCTCCCACAGAGCTATGAAAAACAAACAGGAAAAGGAAAACACGGACTGACTTTCTATTCATTTTATTTATTTATTGAAGGAAATTAACAATTCTGCACTACTTTTGCATGATTAACAGCAATTTTTTTACCATTTTTCAGTGTGAAGAAGATCAAAGTATTAAGAATCATCAATCGTTTTAATATCGGGGGTCCGACGTACAACGCAACATTCCTTACCCGTTTCCTGGGAGATGAATTCGAAACCTTGTTGATCGGCGGTCTACCCGAAGAGGGAGAGTCTGATTCACTTCACATCCTGGAACAATACGGTGTGCAACCGGTTTTATTGGATGAAATGCAACGAAAACCCAGTTTTTCATCAGACCGGAAAGCATACAAACGCATCCAACGAATCATTGAGGAATTTCAGCCTGATATTGTTCATACACATGCGGCAAAAGCAGGTGCGTTAGGACGAAGAGCAGCAAAAGCGGCAGGAGTTCCGGTCATTGTACATACGTATCACGGTCATGTTTTTCACGGCTATTTCAACCCGTTAAAAACGACTGTTTACAAAGCCATTGAGCGGCGACTTTCCAAATCGAGTACACGGATCATTGCCATTTCTTCGCTTCAGAAAGATGAACTGGTCAACACACACAAGGTATGTTCTGATCAACAAACAGTAGTCATTCCATTGGGATTTGACCTCTCTAAGTTCCATGAAAACAGAACTGAAAACAGGACAAAAACGCGCCGTCAATTTCACATTGCAGATGATGAGATCGCGATCGGGATTATCGGACGGCTTGCCCCCATTAAAAATCACCTCTTTTTCATTGATGTATTGAAAGAAATCTCACGGCAAACGACTAAAAAAGTAAAAGTATTCATCGTTGGGGACGGCACGGAAAGAGGAGCTATCGAGCAGCACATTGACGGTTTTAACTGGCCGGAAAATTTAACCATTCAACTAACTTCCTGGATCAGGGAAATTGAGGTTTTTAACCCCGGAATGGATATCATCTGCCTGTGTTCTAAGAACGAGGGGACACCTGTGAGTCTGATTGAAGCACAAGCTGCAAACGTACCCGTTATTTCTACCAATGTAGGAGGAGTTCGCGATATTGTAGCAGATAAAAAAACGGGGATTATTGTAACCTCCGGAACACAAACAGAGTATACAGAAAAGTTATTGGAACTGATTGAGAATGACGGACTCCGTTCAGCAATGTCACAATCAGGATGGGAGTACGTGAAAGAACAGTTTCATTATACCCGCTTAGCTAATGATGTTAAACAGTTGTACTTTAAATTATTGAACGAAAAAAATGTCATCCGTAAATAATCAAATAGTTGTCGTCTGCTGTGCAGTGATGTGCATCATTCTCTCCGGTTGCGGAATCAATTCCAACATTATGTTTAAGGAAGCAAAAGGCGATACGGTTCATTACGATTCAATACCGATGAAACCTACTCAGGATTACCTCATTTCCATCGATGACAAGATTAAATTTCAGTTATACACCAACGAAGGAGAGGTTTTACTGACTAACAATGCAGACGTTTCTCAAAAAAGTTTGACAGGAACGACCATGCAGGTCGAATACCTGGTGCGACGGGACGGAACTGCGGAGCTACCAAAGATCGGCAGCATCAAAATTCAGGGATTATCGGTTTCACAATGCGAAGATTTACTGGAAGAGTTGTATAGTTCCGAATACCAGAATCCGTTTGTACAGGTTCAGATTACCAACCAGCGCGTTGTTGTTTTCCCCGGAAACGGAAGTGATGCCAAGGTAATTTTACTGGAGAATAACAATACAACGCTCATGGAAGCACTGGCACAGGCCGGTGGTATTACGGAACGCGGTAAAGCTAAACGGGTAAAACTCATGCGAAGGAACGGAGATAAACGCAATGTATACGTACTTGACTTATCGACCATCGAAGGGTTGCAGTACGTGGATATGGTTGTCCAGGCAAATGATTATATTTATGTCGAACCGAATCCTCAGCTGGCACGGGAAGTTGTCAAAGAAGTCGCACCGATCATTACCATTCTGTCGAGTGCCGTTGTGATACTAACAGTTGTAAACCTGCTCAAATAAACATATGGCGGAAAATCAAAATAGTTTCATCATTAACAAATCGTACGACTCCTTGTTATTTCGTACGGTTCTCCGTCGTTTCTGGTGGTTGGTTCCGATTTTCATGGCATTCTTCTTTTTTGTTGCCATCATTTACCTGCGGTATACAAAACCCGTCTATGAATCACAGTTGATTTTACAGATTGAGAATGAAGACAATGCAAAAAATGTTATTGATGTAGAGAATATTAATTCCAAGAAAGACGTATTCTTTTCAGAAGTAGAGTTGCTCCGTTCGGAATTATTGTTCAAACAGGCAATGAACTCGCTGGCAATGAACGTCAGTATATTTTATAAAGGAAAAATACTCACGGAGGAGAAGTATAAACTCAGTAGTGTAAATGTACAACCCTACCACCTGAATGATTCTACCCTGGTGGGGACACCTGTCACGATTACCTATGTTAACCAACTGGTCAACCTCAACTATGTACACGAAGGGAAGGCATACACTGTAAAAGGAAAGTTAGGAGAACACCTTATTTCACAACATTTTGATGTCGTTGTGAAGTCGGAAAACATCAGCGCGTTTTTAGAAGAGACCGAATCAAATGAAATCTACTTCACGTTCAACAGCACACAAAGTTTATCAGAACGATTCATTCGGAACCTGTATGTCTTGCCTATTGATGAACGGGCACGAACAGTTTCAATTGCGTTTAAAGGAGATAATTCCAAGCTGTGTCACGACGTCACATTGGCCGTTGCCAATACATTCATTGATTATTCGGTCAAACTAAAGAAAAAAAGTTCGGAAAGCATTCTTCAGTTCATTGAAGTGCAACTGGATTCTCTTTCTACGGAACTGAAACGATCAAAAGACAGTTTGATGGACTACCAGCGTGAGGTGAATCTTTCCGATCCTGAAAAAGAAGGAGACCTGATGCAAACAGACGCTAACAAATTCCAGGAAGAATTGTTCAACCTCGAAGATGAACTCAGTACGTTGCAATTCATTAACCAACGTATGAATGAAAATTCAAATCGACTGGAAATCTACCGGATTCTACCGGAGCTTTTAGGGAAATCGTATGAATCAGCCATTGCCGGGCACATTGAAGCCCTTCACCTGCTGCTGGAAGAAAAGGAAGATGTATTATTTCGGCTAACCCCCGAAAGTTCGGAAGTCAAACGGATAGATAAAAAGATACAGGAAAAAATCAAACAGATTCTGCGCAGCTCCGATGCCATTGAGACACGCTTGAAATCCCGGGTGAAAATTCTGCGTTCTAAAATCAATGAACTGGAATCTGAATATTCCAATTTACCTGGTAAACGAATGGAGTTCAACCGCTTGAAAAACATCCAGGACCTGAATGAAAAATACTTTCAGTTGCTGACAGAGAAAAAAGTACAGTATTCCATTTCCGATGCCGGGTTCTCCACCAACAACCGTATTCTCTCGCAGCCTTCCGTAAGCAGTACACCAGTGGAACCGAAAGCCAACATGATTTATGTCAGTTTTACGCTGCTCGGTTTATTCCTGGGAATCGGGGTGTTGTTTGTCAAGTACGTAAGTTTTAATGAAATCAATCTGTTGGAGGACTTGCAGGCCATTCTTCCGGAAAAAGCTACCATCCTGGGAGGAATTCCACTTTCCAAACTAACGCTGGAACATTCACAGATTATCGTGACAAAAGCGCCCAAGTCAATGATGGCCGAAGCACTTCGGAAAATACGGATTAATCTGAGTTATATCCATCCCGATTACAAGACCATTGCAATCTCTTCTTCCATTTCAGGAGAAGGAAAGACATTTGTTGCCCTAAACCTCGCTGCAATTGTTGCTATGACCGGGAAGAAAACGATTTTGCTCGATCTGGATATGCGAAAACCCAAAGTCCACCTGGCATTCGGGTTAAACAATGAACACGGAATGAGCAATCTGATCATCGGAAAAATCAGCCTGGAGGAAGCAATTGTCAAAGATGTGGACATCAACCTGGACATTATCACTTCGGGACCTGTTCCTCCTAACCCGGCAGAATTACTCTTGAGCGACCGCTACAAACAGTTAATTGAGCAACTCAAAACGGTTTACGACATCATTGTGATCGACAATCCCCCAATCGGACTCGTTTCGGATGGTGTACAGGTACTTACGGAAGCAGATATACCGATTTATGTATTCAAATCACAGTATTCCAAACGAAATTTTGCATACCGTATCCGGGAGTTATTTGAAATGCAACAACTCAAATCGCTCAATATCATTTTGAACGGTGTCGCCAACACGAAACGAAACATGTATGGTTACGGATATGGATATGGTTACGGAGAAGGATATGGTGGTTACATGGACGACGAGGATAAGCTGGCTGAATTGAAAACGACCAGCAAGACAAAAAAATTCATTAAAAAATTATTCCGAAGATAATGCAGGTAGTCCACCCATACATCGAAGGCCTTTTAGTATTAACTCCCCGGAAATTTGAAGATGAAAGAGGCTATTTTACGGAGAGTTTCAATCAGCGGGTATTCAATGAACTTGTCGGGGCAGACATTCGTTTTGTTCAGGACAATGAATCTGTTTCATCCAGGCATGTACTGAGAGGACTGCATTTTCAAAAACCTCCTCATGCGCAGGGGAAATTAGTGCGTGTAAGCTCCGGAAGTGTTTTAGATATTGCGGTAGACCTCCGGAAGGATTCGCCGACATTCGGGAAATGGCATGGCGAGATCTTATCGGCAGCAAACGGAAAACTTTTCTGGATTCCGGAAGGTTTTGCACACGGATTCATCGCACTGGAAGATCACACCAAGTTTTTGTACAAATGCACTGATTACTACGCCCCTGATTCTGAGGGAACTTTACGTTGGAATGATCCGACGTTGAACATCGATTGGGGAAATAATCATCCCATTGTGTCGGAAAAAGATAAAAAAGGTCGTATCTTTGAGGAATTGAATTCTCCTTTTTAGTCCTATTCACGATGAAAGAAACGCTCTTACAGCTAGTCGCATTCTGTGCCGGTGGTATTTTGGCCGCATACATCTGTAATTTACTCTTACTGAATTTTTCACAATCTCTGGGCATCCGGAATAAAAATGACATTACGGTGAGGTGGAGCAACCAATCCAAGCCGTCTTTGGGAGGGATCAGTTTTTTTGTCGTATTCATCTTCTGTATTTTTGCATTTTCTGTTTTTGCGCACGATGAAAATATTTTTCACGATCTAAAATTCATTGGTTTATTTGTATCGGGGACACTTGCTTTTTTAATGGGATTGGCAGATGATGCCTACAACACAAAACCATTGATTAAATTGTCTGTTCAAATCCTCTGCGGAGTGATTTTTATTTACACCGGAACAATTATCAGCATTACCTCCGTTGAATGGCTGAATTACCTGGTCACCATATTTTGGGTCATTCTGTTGATGAACTCACTGAATATGCTGGACAATATGGACGGTATTACCGGAACAGTCGTTTTGTTTATTATCATTACCTGTTTGGGATCCGACTGGATGTTGAACGGCATCAACAGCAGTTTCTGGTCCGTAATCAATTGTGCGATGGTGGGTGGATTATTGGGGTTCTTATACTTCAACATTCATCCGTCCAAAATCTTTATGGGCGATGCCGGGTCTCAGTTTATCGGGTTGTACATTGCGTTTATTACCATTGATGACCTGTGGATGGTGGGTGCCCGACAGGGATTGCACAACGGAATCGGTATGGTACTGGTTGCCGTTTGTTTTACCGCACCGTTTTCCGACACGCTGACGGTCGTCATTAACCGCTTGAAGAAAGGACAATCACCAATGGTCGGCGGGAAAGATCACACCACGCACCACCTGGTTTACTCAGGGCTAAAAGACCGGCAGGTTTGGTATGTTTTCCTGGCGATTGCTTCGGTTGCTTGTTTACTCACTTTATCCATGCTCTACCTCCTCAAAATCGGCTACACGCTCGCCTTGTTATTCTTTGTATTTTATACCCTGATTGTATTTTTAATCCTCTACCGGAAAACCCTTCGGTATCCGCAAAAGTAAACCAGTTAATTAACATCTTTTGGTGCAACGAGTTTGCTTTTTGTTTGTACTTTTGTCGGGAGAAAACAGCACTCCAATGTATAGACAGCTACTCGTAATTCTGTTCATATTTCCATTCGTCATTTCCGCACAGGAAAAGATCACCATTTCCGGTTCAATCACCAATTTTGAGGATGGTGAGACAGTCATCGGTGCAAAAGTTACATTCCGCGGTTTATCTGTCGGAGCAGTAAGCAACAGTTACGGTTTCTATTCCGTCTCCGTTCCCAGGGGAGCGCAAACGATGGAAGTTGTCGCTACCGGACTGGAGAAACAAACGATCACTGCCAATTTTCAACGTGATACGACCATTCATTTCGAATTAAAAACTCCTGCAACACAAATTGACGAGTTGATCGTGAGTGCAAAGCAATCGGAAAATGTAAAATCGGCCAATATGGGTCAAATTGAGCTTCAGATTGAAGAAATCAAAAAACTTCCCGCATTCATGGGAGAAGTTGACCTGATTAAAGCCATTCAGTTACTGCCCGGGGTTTCTTCCGCCTCTGAAGGAGGGCAAGGGTTTTACGTTCGCGGTGGCGGCCCTGATCAAAACCTGGTGTTGCTGGATGAAGCAATTGTATACAATGCCTCTCACCTTTTCGGCTTTTTTTCTGTTTTTAACCCGGACGCTGTCAAAAACGTTAACCTGATAAAAGGAGGAATGCCGGCCAATTACGGCGGGCGACTTTCTTCCGTACTGGAAGTAAACATGGTGGAAGGAAATAAGAAACAATTTGGTGTCAAGGGTGGATTGGGAGTCATCTCCTCCCGGTTGGCCGTGGAAGGTCCGATTAAGAAAGACCGCGGATCGTTTATGATTTCGGGAAGAAGAACCTACATCGACTTGCTGATGAAAGCCTTTATTCCCAAAAGTTCTTCCTTCTACGGATCCGGTTATTATTTCTACGACCTGAATTTCAAGGCCAATTATAAACTCTCCGAAAAAGATCACATTTACCTGAGTGGGTATTTCGGGAAAGATGAATTCAAATACGACAACCGAAAAGATAATTTCATGGTGAGCATGCCGTGGCAGAACGGAGCTGCATCCCTGCGATGGACACACCTGTTCGGCCGGAAATTATTTATGAACGTTGCTGCGACCTTCTCGCACTATAATTTTTCTTTTATTTCAGAACAGGATGAATTGCAACTCAAACTAACGTCCGGAATCAACGACGTGGGTGGGAAAGTTGATTTTTCTTATTTCCCCGGAAACAACCGGCATACCATCAAATTCGGAGCACAGTATACGTATCATGTTTTCACTCCCACCAGTGTTTCTGCGGAACAGGATACGACAGTATTTGATACGGGAAAAGGACAAAGTCTATACAGTCATGAAACAGGATTGTATGTACTGGATGAATGGGACATTACTGAAAACTTCCGGCTGAATGCGGGATTGAGGTACAGCACCTTTACACATACAGGACGGTTTACGCGGTACGTTAAAGGTGATATTTCCACTCCTGACTCAACAATTGAGTACGGTCGCGGAGATGTTGTTTCGTTTTACCAGGGACTGGAACCACGTATTTCCATGCGGTATCTGCTCCCGGACAACAGTTCTATCAAAGCCGGATTTGCGTACAATTATCAATACATCCACCTGGCTTCGATCAGTGCCGTTTCGCTCCCGACAGATATCTGGTACCCGACAACGGATATTGCTCGCCCGCAAAAGGGATGGCAGGCAGCGATCGGTTACTTTCGCAACTTCGCGGATGACATGTTTGAGTCTTCTGTTGAATTGTACTACAAGGGAATGAACAATCTTGTTGAATTCAAAGAAGGGGCGTTGCCAACAGACAATGTGAATGACAATACGGACAACCTGCTCGCATTTGGCAGAGGATGGAGTTACGGAGTCGAGCTCTTTTTCAAGAAAACACGTGGAAAATTCACCGGGTGGGTCGGTTATACCTGGGCGAAAACAGAACGAAAGTTTGAAGCATTAAATGAAGGAAAAGTCTTCCCCGCAAAATACGACCGGCGACACGATTTATCTGTTGTCGGGAACTATGACATCAACAAACGGTGGAGCCTGGGAGCTGCCTTTGTCTATGCAACGGGAAATACACTGACACTTCCGAATGCCTGGTACATGCACAACCAGGATTTGCTGTTCCAGTATGGAGCCAGAAATTCAACGCGGATGGCACCCTATCATCGATTGGATCTATCTGTTACCTGGTATGACAAAGAATTTAAGGAAAAGCTGGATCCGGCCACCGGAGAAAAAGTTGCCGTAAAAAAACGGTTCAGAAGTAATTGGGTTTTGTCGGTGTACAATGTCTACAGCAGGGCGAATCCTTACTTTTTGTACGTAGACGGCGACGGGAATTTTATGGATGGTGACTTTCAGATCAAGGTGAAACAGGTGAGTTTGTTCCCGATCATCCCGAGTATTACATGGAATTTTGAATTTTAAAACCAGTGAACATGCGCAACATATTTCAACAGTTCTTTCCGGCCGGTTTACTCTTTTTGGTAATCGTGTCGTTGATTTCCGGTTGCACCAAGGAGGTGGAAATCGATATCCCGGGGTTTAAAGAGCAACTTGTCATTGATGGTTCCATTGAGCCGGGAATGCCACCTATTGTCATCATTTCCCGTTCAAAGGACATTTATTCCCCGACAAATATCGAAGCATTTTTATCCGGTTTTGTAACCGATGCAGCGGTTTATGTCAGTGACGGCACAAATGAATACCAGTTGACCCTGCTCTGTTCCAATGACCTTCCCCCGGGGACGGAAGAACTGGTTGCCGGATTCCTGGGAGTTACCCCCGAGCAATTGGCTCAATTGAATATTTGTGCGTATACCAGTATGAATCCTGCTATTTGGGGACAGGCCGGGAAAACCTATCACCTGCGGATCGAACACGAAGGAAAAAGTTATACCGGTACAACGCAGATTCTACCGCCACACGCATTGGATTCACTTTGGTGGCAGGAGGAAAATGAGAATCCGGGATATGGATTTTCGTACGCCCGGCTCAGTGACCCCACAGATGTGTATGATGCGTACAAATGGGAAGTAAAACGGATTAATGTGGTCGACGGAAAACCAATTGACGGATATTACAAACCGACGTTTTCACCGGTATTTGAAGATGAATTTTTTGATGGAAAAACATTTGATTTCTATTATGAAAACCCCTGGACGATGGGCGATCAAAGTATCGATTCAAAGCAACGGGGACGCTATAAAGCGGGAGACACCGTGGTTGTAAAATTCTCAAAAATAGACGAAGGCGTTTATGATTTTCTCTATACGAAAGTAGCTCAGGCACTATCCAGCGGCAATCCTTTTGCTTCCTCAATGAATGTGAAAACCAACCTGCAAGGAGGATGCCTGGGCGTATGGGCCGGGTATTCACCGGTCTACGACACACTGGTGTGTCAGTAAGCAAGCCGGCTTCTGTGTTCTAATTGTTCACCTGCCAGGTAGTGCAGAGGTAATAGATGTTGCACGCTGTGGTTATTTAACCCGGAATGAGCCCATTGCCCTGAAACAGGAATGTAATCGGCTCTTTTCACGATTGAATCATAGAATATACAGGTTCCACATTTAAATAAATAACGCTAAAAAATTCCGGGATTAAACATTATTTTTATCTTCCATTCGTTACATACATGTAACAGGGCATACATAATACTAAATACCGGCATGCGACTCTTTCTTACGACTAATTTAATTTGTATCTGCATAGCTGCCGGTTATTCTCAAACCAATCTGCATACCGTTCAATATACTACACAATCCGGAATGCTTTCCAATACGACGTACTACGGACTTTTTGACCGGGATAATTTTTTATGGATCTGTCAGAATCACGGGTTGTCCCGCTTTGACGGAACGCATTTTACAAATTTCACCGTTGAAGACGGTTTACCGGACAATGATATCATTTATGTTACAGAAGATTCAACCGGAACCATCTGGGCACAACCTTTTCAGCGGGAACCTGCATTTCTCAAAAAAAACGCAGTCCGTTTTCAAACGATACGCACCATTATTCATCCCGATACAGTAAAAAAAGATCAGTCTTATCGCGTGTTCCCTTTACGGGATGGCAAGGTTGGCCTGATCAGTGAGAACGGGGTTATCCGCATTATTCAGCACAATCGTTTGCTTACTTCTTACTTTCTTCGATCGCGCTTTCCCGGGATATATCTTCATTACCACAATGCTTTCCTGTACGAAACACATGACAAAAAGATGATTTTGTTTTGTTCCCTGAACAAATTCACCTTTGATCTGACTCAACGCACCGTGAAACAAGAACCCTTTTACGGGTATTTACGGGTTGAATCATTTGGCGAGTGGATTTGCTTTCAATCTGTTTTAAATGGCCCTCCTCTCTTGTGCCTGAACAGCAGGACAGGAGAACAAATTTCGATTCCCCTCACCCGATCCGTTCATCGTTTCGGGGTGTTCAAAACGGGTGTTTTAATCAATCCGGAGGAAGCCAGCCTGTTATTTTTTGATTTTAAAACCCGGAAAGTAGTCGAACTGCCGGAACACGTTATTCTGGCACACGCAACTGAGAATAAAGCGGGTGATGTCCGTGTTTTATTCTCTGCCGACAACGGGATCCGGGTTCAGAATCAACCTTCCGGAACAGAAGAACAATTCCAGGGAAAGATTCCCGGATTTTTCCACTTGCAAAAGAACCAGTTATACGTAAGCGACTTTATCGGAAATCTGCTCAATTTGCCAGATGGATCTGTCAGAAACATTACTGCCGGAACTTATGATGTCGGAGTATTTTCCGAACAGGTCAACGGGAAGGATCTGGTATATGGAAATTCAACAATTATCATTTCCAACCCGGATGAATTGATCTACGACGCTGCTAACATGATGGGCGTAAAAGCGGTTAGCATTCTGAATGATTCTATTCGCTATGTGGCAACACGAAAAGGTGCTTTTTGGTTCAACAACAAGACCAGGAAAGCAAAATTACTCTACCTGGGACGTTCAACTGCCATCAGTCCCGGACCCAATGGATCCGTCTTTATCGGCACGATCCAGGGATTGATTGAGCGGACAGCATCCGGGGAACTAATTAACTGGAGTGATGCAGGAACATTCAACCCGATCCGCATCACCGACCTGAGCTTCCGAAACGGCATTTTGTGGGTGGCGACAGCCGGTGAAGGTCTGAGTGCTGTATACAATGGAAAAGCACACCTCATTCTCAACGCTGAAAACGGCACGTCCCGCAATCATATTGAAACAATTGAAGCGAGTGATAACGGGCAGCTCTACATCGGGTATATCAACGGAGCACAACAATTGTCCTACACATTTTCGGGAGGAAAGCTACACATAGAGGACCTGACGGAACTTCCTGTTTTCAGAGGGGAAGGTATCCGTAATTTCTTTTTTCATGCCGACACCATGTACGGTTTAAGTACCAGCAGCCTGTACCGTTTTGATACACGAACGAAAATTCCTGTCCGGTCTTTTCAACTCCAAATTACCCGGGTATTACTCAATAAGACGGCACTGACGATTCAACCCCGGACGGCATTAGCTTCCGGAAAATATGACCTGCAGGTTGAATTCTCGACACAGAATTATCAACGACTTCCAGTCCGCTATCGCTACCGGGTCAATACCGGCAACTGGATATACGTGTCAGACGGAAGTCTCTCTCTTGATCAACTCGGATCAGGGAACTACCGGATTACAATCCAGGTGCTGAACAATTACAACCGTCCTTCCGATTCGTATACCCTTACGATTTCGATTGCTTATCCGTTTTATGTTCAGAACTGGTTCCTGGTTGCGATGGGATTCTGCCTGATCATACTGCTTTACCTGCTGGTTCGCTACTTTACGAAGCGGCATTATCAAAAACTGAATGATGAATTGTTACAGCAAAACAAACTCAGGGAACTGGAACTGGTAGCTCTGAAGGCACAGATCAATCCGCATTTTGTTTTTAACTGCCTGAATTCGATCAAAAGCCTCATGTATCAAAAACGGATAGGGGAAGCCGATCGTTACATCGACCGTTTTGCAACGCTTTTTCGAAATACACTGGAGGCATCGTTTGAACGTAATTACCCGCTTTCTTCGGAAATCAGTTACCTGCAGGCTTACCTGGAAATTGAGCAGCTGAGCTCGAACAACGGGTTTAATTTTGAGTTAATCCTCTCTCCTTCTCTTGATCCCGAGCGGATTTTTATTCCCGCCATGTTGCTGCAACCGCACGTAGAAAATGCAGTCAAACACGGTGTTTCTGCACGCAATGATAAACAGGGACTGATCACTGTTTCATTCGACTTACAAGGTGAGCGACTTGTGTGTACTGTTCGCGACAATGGTCCGGGATCTGTGCGGCAACCTCTTCCGAAAGAATCACATCTGCATACAGGAAAAGGGATCTCCATTACTGAAAAAAGAGCACAATTGTATGCAATAGACACGGCATTCATTGAACACGCTACCGGAGGACGGTCTGTGATACTAACACTTCAAATTACGTTACAACATGATTCAAGCGCTTGTTATTGACGATCAGGAAATCAATTGCATCCTGGTAAAAGGATTACTTGAAAACTTCTTCCCGGATCGCATCCGGCCGTATGCCACATCTAACCTTGCTGAAGCACTGGAATTGATAACAACGCTTCAACCGGAGTTACTTTTTCTAGATATCAGCATGCCGGAAATGGATGGTTTCGAGTTGCTTCAACATGTCCGGAAACAGCAGAAAGCAGAAGTCATTTTCGTGACAGCTCATGATGCATTCGCACTGGATGCATTCGACCACCAGGCAATCGGTTACATTACCAAACCCATTGTTTCTGAAAAGTTTGTCCGAACCGTCTCCCGCGCCATTGAGCTCATTCATCAAAAGACCAATACGGGATTGGTAGAAACACTCAAAAAGGCAATTATTACATCTGGAAACAACCAGGATAAACGGATTACTCTCACCAGTCAGAAAGGATTAACGTTTGTAGATCCTGCGCATATTTTGTACTGTGAGAGCAGCGGTAATTACACCACTTTTTTTCTTGTTAACCGGGAGCAAATTGTTGTCAGTAAGCAAATCGGGAGTTTTGTTTCAAAACTGGAGTCACACTCCATCATCCGTGTCCACGACCGCTACCTGGTGAATCTGCAGCATGTAACTTCTTACATTCGCGGTAACGGTGGATTATTGGTATTGATCAACGGTAAGGAAGTTCCGGTTTCTGTGAGAAGGAAGAATGATCTGCTGCACTTTTTTGATGAATGATCAGTAGGATGTTAAATTGACCACCGGTTCATGGATTGGTGGAGCTATTAACTGGGGTAATTACCTCGAATTTTTCTTTTCTTCAGACGAGATGCATTAAAATGGAGACATTTCATCAGGTGCGGGTTGGGAATATTAGCAATTTATATCACTACATTGATAACACTACCACCTTATTGACTCCCTTCCTTAATAATCTGCTTCGTCCTTGGGTCTATTTCGTAATAAACGTATAAATCTATAGTCATCAGCTGTTTGAAATATCCAATACGAATAAAATCTTGGTCTTTAAAATCATATCCGCTTTTTTCAAATGCCGAAATTATTCGATCATTATATGGCTTAAAATCGGTTGAATCATCAATATTTGAAAGATCGACAAAAAAAGCCTTTTTTGTATTCTCATTTGTTGTTTTTTGGTGGAAAGAATATTGAAAATCTTCTAATTTCAATTCATTGATGATTTCATCAATCTCCTTTTTTGATTCATTGTTTAACTTTTTCATTTCCGGCAAATTGCATGAATTAACCAATAAGAGGATTAATGCTAAATAATTTATTTTTCTCATATTTCTTAGTTCTCTTTTATTTTCATAGTCGCTGTGACCGAAATTCTTGATTTGCCGGTAGAAATGTCAACAGAAATTTTAAGACAGATTGTAGCCTTTCCAGTTTTAGGGAAGTTTACAAACGGTGAACCAACCATACAGGTTACATTCCCGAAGGTACACACTATTATTGTATTGCCGTATATCAACATTTCATCAGGTGCAGATTTAATACACGTGATACGAAAATGCAGCTTTTAAGATACCTGTTTTGCGTTATTTTGATTAGAATTATACCACAGGTATTGGAAAAAATAAAAAGTAATTTACCCCTGATTTTTAAATGATTAACCTTACAAAAAAAAAAAAAATAACTCAGGTGAAAGTTTGGAACCTTACCTGTTGCCTTCACATAGATTATAAAACATATCCAATGCTTTGAGAAATTCACCCTCTAATGTATGCTTATCAAACACATCCACACTAAAAACAGGATTATCCCAATCATGATTTTTAATAATATATATAACAAAACATTCCCCACCATTTTTAGAATACCATCCAACATCTAATCCATATCTGCCGTTTTCAAAATCTAACTGAAACAAATCTTCTGTCAAAAAATGATCATTAATAACAAACGGAGTCGGTATATTTACTAACTCATCTTTATTTATTTTTCCATATTTAAAAATCATTTCTACGCAACTTTCTTTTGTTGGTTTGCCATACTCTGCTTTTGTTATTGGATGTAAGTTTCCCATTTTGTTGCTTTCCTGCTTTTATACAGGAAGACGAACATCTCAAACATTCCATATTCTTTGGGGTTCATACTGTATTCGTGAATTCCTACCACCTGTTAAATGATTTCACCTGCTAATCTGATACACCTGATAAAAAATTTGCAAATAAATCAATTTTAACGAACGAACTCCATACAAAATAAGTAAAACCCCACCTGAAAAAATGCTTTTTGGGGTGTTTTTTGGCTTTCAAAGAATATAAAAATTTGTAAAACAGGAAATTAAATTTTTACCTGCTAATCTGATACGCGACCTACCTAATGTTCAGATAATGAGGACACGTTTATATCATGAAGAACAGTCGATTTATATTTTATCTCTACACCTTCTATTGTAATAGACATTCCTAATTTGTTCGCACACTTCATAGAATACATACCAACTGGCAAAGACATAAACATTATCCCCTCCCCTATTGACCTACTAATAACTTGCTCATTTAATGAGTTATAAAAGACTATTTCAAAGGTATCTTTAGACAAATTATTTATAGAATATATATACAATATAGATCTTAAAAATCCATTATTATTCTGTCCATACAAAGTGAAAGAAAATAATATTAACATTCCGGAAAATAATAACTGCTTCATTTATTCAATTTTAATGTTCAATAAAAATTCTATTAATTCGCATATTTTTTAACATACTTGATAGCCGCTTAAAGATTAAAACCAATGGTCCAATGGATAGACAAAATGCCAAAACCCCAAACTCCTAAATGGAAGAAAATGATATACAAATAATGCCATTGTGAGAACGGTTGTTTTTCAAATTTTTTAAAATACGTTAAATAAATATCTTTTTTCCATAAAAGCCAGTAATTAAGCAAGTACGATAATAATAAGACCCCAGTTATAAAATACTTAATATCTTCTTTTATTTTATAATTAATCAAAACAGTCACGTACAAACAAATAATGCTAAAAATAACTACAGTTGTCAAAAACATATGGCTAAAAGCAAAACCTAGATTAAAGCCCATTTCCTTATGATCAATGCTAGAAGCAGCTGCATTTAGTATTTCCTTTTTTTTCTTTTTTAGTTTAGGGAAAATAAAAAAGATTATGTAGCTTAATGGTCTCTGAAAATACTTAACTCCAATTACATTCAATAATTTATGCTGTAGATAAAATAGATAATTCCAATATCTTTCCATAATGAATATTACTTAACAACATTTTCAATAATGGCCTCTGAGGCTGCTTCTCCGCCCCAACTTCCGAAAAATGCACCAGCAACCCCTCCTATAAATCCTCCTATTACTGTACCAACTCCCGGAATAAAAGATCCTATAGTTGCACCAGTTAAAGCCCCCCCCCAAGCACCAGCGGCAGCTCCACCAGCACCACCAGCTACCCCTACTGCTTCTTTTATTGTATTCTTCCCAATAGTATTACCATCTTTAACAAAGCCTTCCCCCACTTCTAAAATATCCAATACATTTCCAACTATGGGGGCATTCTTTATTAGTCCTTTGGTCAAATTTTTACCAAATACCCGTTCGGTTTTAGTATATTGATTTCCTCCCCAAGCATTATCGTAATATTTGATCTCTCCTGTGCTTTTTAGTGGAGTGGTTGTTTTTCTTAATTTATCTCCTCGTTTCCCAAATTCTTCAACACCGTCCACCGTTGGACCAGCCAGATCTCCGGCTATAGAACCAAATGTTGATTCTGCTTGGATTTCAGACCCTTTGTTATCAGAAACTAACGGCACTCCATAATCATTCCCGCTCTCCATAGGCGAACACCCACTGTTCATTGATTCAATTTGCTGTTCAAATTCAACAAAAACATAATGAAAGTCTCCCAAGTCAGTAAATTGACCATCTTTAATTACACCTACACCCGTTGTAAACTGATCACCACGTAATTCATAATCAAAAATGTCTTGACCTCCATATTGATCTTGATACTTAGCAGGCTCCAACCCCTCTAATTCAATAGCATCCAGAACCCTATTTCCACTAAACGCATACGGTGAATAATATGGATACTTTTTTGCCAACGGATCCACAGCAAAGAACCTACCGATTCTCGGGTCGTGCATTCTGTATTTGTAGTTTACACTATTTCCCGTGCCTTTTATCTCATCGTCGATTTCCTGATTTTGAAACCCATATCGATACCCATCCCCATCGTTTCCATTCCTTCCGGGCATCTGCATCCCATACGGAAAGTAATCACTGTAACTCACCACATCTGCCAGGTAGTGTGCTACATGGTTTGTTCCGTCATTCTCCGGAAGCTTGCGGTCTGTGATCACCTGCAAGACATTCCCCAGATGATTCGACAGTTCATACCGCTTGTCACCATAGGCATTATCCAACATACCACTGTAGTTAAACGGTGCTGCCTGTGTTAATACCATATTTACTTGCTCCTGCTCCAATCTCGATGATCCATAAAGGTTTCGTTCTGAAAGATACACATTATATACCGTATTTCCACCAATGGTATATCGATAGTTCATCAGGTGCAAATTTGGAACACATGATACGAAAATGCTGCTTTTAAGATCCCTGTTTTGCATTATTTTGATTGAAACGACACCACAGGTAGTGGAAAAAACAAAAAACCAGAAATAAATTATTCCTGGTTTTCAATTGATTAATCTTATAAAAATAACTCAGGTGCAAATTTGGAACATTACCAAAAATTTGCAAATAAATCAATTTTAACGAACGAACTCCATACAAAATAAGTTAAACCCCACCTGAAAAAAATGCTTTTGGGGTATTTTTTGGCTTTCAAAGAATATAAAAATTTGTAAAACAGGAAATTAAATTTTTACCTGCTAATCTGATACGCGACCCCCATTACCACATTACCAATAATACCTTGCATCAGCCTGAATTATCTCACCATTATTATTCAATGATATAGTAAAATCGTAATAGTTCTCATGACATCCTATTACTTTAACAGAAATAATTGAACCTACATTAACCGCTACTAATTCAGCTTTTTTAATTTTTGTTATTTCTAAAAGATATTCATCTTCCTTAATCCACGTCACTTTTGATTTAATTTTGCCTCTATCAAAATATTCTGTTTGACTATTCTTTTTTCTAATTATAATTGTCTCCCCATCAGAAGCAAAATGTGTAAATCTTCCCTCTTTGATATTTTCCAAGCATACTGATTGAGCAAACGTCATCTTAAACGATAAGATAAAAGTAAAGGATATTATGAATTTTATCATTTTATGAGTAAAAATATTTGTTATAATAAGCTATTAAAAAAAAAGAACCGAATTCAACTAAAATTGCAGCTATAAAAAACGCTATTCGTAAGAAATAAATTTTTGCAAAAGAATAACTTGAAATTCTCTTATCTATCTTAAATCCAAAGAAAAAATAATATGCAAGAGTATAAAAAAGAGCAAGTGTCGATGATATAACTAGAGCACTTTTAAGGTCTAATCCAAATGGAACTAACATAAGATTAAAAATTCCTCCTAACCCAAACACTAAAAATGGAATATAAAATCTCAAAAAGACTATGTCAGATTGAGTGCTTAATCGAAATATTGAATAAAAATAGTTCATTATAATTAATTACTGATTTTTTATATCATTAACATTATTTCTCCTTTTAAGTTAAAAACTCGGTGCAAGTGCCGATTTGTCAACTCTTGTGTTATCTATATTTTCTCTCTTTGATTTTTCTTCTCGTGTCTCGGATGGAGGTGAATCTTGTTTTTTAAACCCAAAGATATCTTCTAGAACATCCAATATCGGAAATTTGCTTACATACCACAATGCACCAACAGCTTTACCAATTGGATGGGGTTGAATGATTAGTTCATCTGCAACAGCATCTCCAATAAATTCAGTTACATCCTCCCCCGCTTTTTTCAATTTTTGGGTTGCTCCAGATTCAGTATAATCTTTCACTCCATCAACAACATTAGATGCCATTTCGGTTATTTCCAAAGCATTAAGAGTTCCATCTATCACCTTAACAGGAGTAGTTAGATTGGTTCCTGTTTTCTTAGAAATAGATTCAGCTATAGTTAGACCTTTTCCAGCGGCATCAGTCATTTTATCTGCCCCATCGTTACTATTTTGTTTTTGGGGTGCTGGACTTGCAGCCTTAGGATTAACAGGAGTATGATTTGGAGTTCTTGCTTCTGTAACTGTTTTCTGATTTCCTAAATAATATCCGACGTATTCTGATTTTGAAGCTGCAGCAGTTGCTTTAACAATCTCTTGATTGTATGGACCTACTAAAGGAGATTGATATAAGTTCCCTCCTTTTCGCATTATAAAAACTTCCAATCCTTCCAGCTCAATACCATCTATTAGCCTGTTCTCACTAAATGCATACGGGCTATTATACGGGTACTTCGATGCAAGCGGATCCACTGCAAAGAACCTTCCCAACCTCGGGTCATGCATCCGGTATTTGTAGTTTACACTATTTCCCGTGCCTTTTATCTCATCGTCGATTTCCTGATTTTGAAACCCATATCGATACCCATCCCCATCGTTTCCATTCCTTCCGGGCATCTGCATCCCATACGGAAAGTAATCACTGTAACTCACCACATCTGCCAGGTAGTGTGCTACATGGTTTGTTCCGTCATTCTCCGGAAGCTTGCGGTCTGTGATCACCTGCAAGACATTCCCCAGATGATTCGACAGTTCATACCGCTTGTCACCATAGGCATTATCCAACATACCACTGTAGTTAAACGG
>NZ_JACVEL010000019.1 GCF_014518315.1 Taishania pollutisoli | reverse complement strand
TTGCTTTTTTCATTACTCTTAAAGATATTACTAAATTGTTTTATAAATTCAGTCCAACTCTTTAAGGGGCTAAGACATAAAGTATCCAATGAACTTTGAACGTTAGAAAGCGTCTTATTGGAAACTTTCGCATAAATTTCAGTCGTCTTGATATTATTGTGTCCCAGTAATTTTTGAATAAAAACCATATCTGTTCCTGCTTCAAGTAAATGTGTGCCGTAGGAATGGCGCAAACCGTGAATTCCTGAGCTTTTGTTAATCCCGGCCTTTTTCATTGCATTACGAAAAACAGATTGGGCACTTCTAACAGTGTATTGTTGGGAAAACTGTCCTTCAAACAAATAAATCGATGGTTGGTAGGCTTTTAAATAATCCAGGTAAAGTGGTTTGAGACTCTTTGGGAAGTGAACGTATCTATCTTTTTTTCCTTTCGATGAATGCCTTTTGGGTAAGCTCATTTCAAAATTTAAGAAATTCAGTTTTATTGTGTTCATATAATTTAGACAACCAGACGTCGCCAATCTCAGGGAGAGGAAGCTTTAGTCGTGATCGGTAAAGTGTTGAATCTTTTACTTACCAGGCGTTATGCGTTCGTGACCATTTTGCTGACGGGAACGTTTTTCTAAATTCTTTCAGTAATTGCAGATCATAGGGAAATGAACGCAAAATTATCGTTTGATTTCGGTGAAGCGTTTCCTGAAAAGTTAATTTTCTAAAGATATTTGTCATAAAAGGCGAAGGTTTTGTTAAATAAATACAACTAAAAATACGTAACTTTTTTTACATATAACGCATTGTTTTAATGCCACTTAAAACGAAATTTAAAAATTTAATGAAAATGATTATATTCGTCAATAAATAAGTTAGCACCAATTTTAGAACGACACAGAAAACATAATGAGCAGACACGATATTACAGATTGGATTATACATTTTGTTCACAAGCGAAATTCCGAAAATGACCCCTTAGAGTTTTCGAGAGACTGGGAAGAAACAATGGATTATATTGAGTTTCCTGACAACTTTAAATTTGATGGTGAGCCTATGTTTCAAACAGACATTCACGCAGAAGAAGCCTATGGATTAGAATCTGACGCTGGGGCAATGGGTGTATTAAAGAAAATTTTACACGATGGTATTATAAAAAGTGGTTGGTCATACAGAAATGGAAATCCCACAATATATGGTCCTAAATCAGCAGTATGTTTTACTGAAATGCCTCTGTATGCACTAATTGAATATTCCAAAGACAGAAACAACGATAATTATATTGAACCATATGGTATTGCATTCTTAAAGAATGAGTTATTTGAAGCAGGAGCAAGACCGGTAATTTATGGACTTAGCGGAATACATAGAGAAGCTATTAAAGGAGACAAACATTTCGGAATCGGACTGAGAACCTTGTCCTCAGATTGCGGAATTGGGCTAAAAGAAATGTATAGATACGTATATACAAGTATTAAGACTCATAAACGCATAGACTGGACACACGAACGAGAATGGCGGTGGGCTGACTTAGAAGAAAAATTTGAATTTGCAGGTTTGCCATTTTATGCGGACAACGATGAGTTTAAGTTTTCAAAGATTATTGTATTGGTAAAAACAAATGAAGACGTTCAAGATATAATTGAACATATACAACACTTGTATCATTCTAAATCTACAAATTATGGAACTGAATATAATTTGACAACCATTGCAAACACTTACATATTATCAATTGAAGAGCTATCTAAATTCGACAAAGACCCAGATACAATTAAACTAGATGATTTACCATTAAATGCAATACCAAAACTTTCTAAAATTAAAGTAAAACAAGAAACAATTGAAAAAGTAAAAAATGCGATTAAAGTTGCATCTGAAATTTCATATGCAGAATGTGAGAGAGTATTTAACGAAAAAGGAGATGTTGGTGGTTGTGGTTGGGCTTACGTTGTAACATATGTAACTAACAGTGAAATAACACAAGCCTTAATTGATTTGGAATTAGCTAGTTCATATGGGACAGGATATTACTATATCGACCTCGGAAAATCGTTTCCTGCACAATCCCTTGAAGTTGATGAACCAGGAAAAATTAAGGCGGCTGAATATTTGACGAAAGAACTTGGACAATATTTTACGACACATTGGAAATGGGACTAAGAAAAACTGGTGCTAACAGGCGTTTGGCTCAATGGCGGGTGACGTGGTTAATTGAACATTCTACCACGCATCAACTTTTGTGGTGTATTGACAGTTTTATGCTCCGAAATCCGCCACTGCGCCAAGCGCCAAAACGTTAGCACTCATTTTAAAAAGACGACATTGCAAAGAATAATCTATATATTGACAATGACAATCGGAACATTTTTAAACAGTTTCGGACAAACAGCAACAATTAAAATTGAAAGGCATTTTTTTGACAATAGTTTTGAAAAGTTTGACAGCATTTACTTTGACATAAATGGAACAAAGTTTTGGGGAAAAGACACCTTAACACAGACTATTAGACTAAATGACAATTTTGACAAATGCACCGCTATAATCGGAAAAGACACATTGAATTTTTTAGCTAAATTTCAAAACCGACAAGAATATGTATTAAGACCTGGATGTTGTTGCGCTGCATTTACAATGCAAGCGAGACAGAATGCAAATCGTGGGACGATTACATTCAAAAACAAATCTGACAAAGACTTAGGACTTGTAGTTTGTGAGCATAATTCTGATACAGTAAAAATCGACTCAGTAAAGACACTTTTTGCAAGTGAATCCGCAATGTGTTTATATAAGCCCTGTTCAATTCAAATTGTTGAAACAACTTATTTTTCAGATGACTATAATTATGAAAATGACGAAAGAAATTATGACGAGTTGTGGGGGGAACAAAAGAAATTTGAATTAGGTCAAGTTTGGTTTCACTTTCTGCATGGAGAAAAAATTGAAGTCAACTTTGACGCAAAATCCGAAAAAATAGAACTAAATATAATCGGACACTTAACTAATGCCGAAATTGAAGAACTGTGGAAGTAAAAAACCAAGTGCTAACAGCCGTTTTGTAAAAGCGGGGGCGTGCTTCTATGTAAGTGAAGTACTAGATTGAAGCTTTGTGTACCTAATGAAGTTTAGTGCTGCAAATCCCCGCCTTCGCAAAGCCGCGAACCGTTATCGGTAACTCTACCAAACGACACCGCAGACATAAAACGAACAGACATTGAAAACAAGAATCCTTTTATTTTTTAGCATACTGACCTTTTTGACTTCGTGCAATGGACAGACAACTCAATCTGTAACCTCAGATAAATCAAGTCCGTTAATTTCAAGCGGAGACACAGTCAAAGTACTTGGTAAAAACATAATGCTAGTTTATCAGGATACGAAGAACAATTACTGGTTTGGCAGTTGGGAAACGGGAGTGTACAAATACGACGGTAAAACTTTGATAAATTACACAACAAAACACGGTTTGTATAGTGATAGAGTTGATGATATAAAAGAAGATAAATCGGGTAACATATATTTCGCAGGTATGAACCCAAACTCTACAATAACAAAGTTTGACGGAAAATCATTTACCAATATTAGAGCAATCCCAAGTAATGAATGGAAACTTGAAGCGAATGATTTGTGGATAAAAAATTCTTATCAAGCCAAACAAAAAGTTTACCGCTTTGATGGAAATACCTTGTATGAATTGACGATTCCAAAGCCACCAAATCTAAACAATCCATTTGAAGTTTATAGTATTTATAGAGACCTAAAAGGAAACATTTGGTTTGGCACAAACCCAGTTGGAGTATGTCGTTACGATGGGAAATCATTCGAATGGATTACAGAAGAAGATGTGACCGAATTTCGAGATGGAGGGGCAAATGGAGTGCGATCCATTACGGAAGACAAAAATGGCGACTTTTGGTTCAATACCGAAAACCGTTATAGTATTTACGACAGCACAACTTTAAAAAGCAATCAATTTTATACAAGACACGAAAGCATAGGCAGTTTAGATGGGAAAAATACAATTGATCTAAATGAGTATCTTTCAACGGTAAGAGACAACGAGAATAATTTGTGGTTTGTAACGTATCGTGATGGAGTTTGGAAATATGATGGAACAAAAATCACGCACTATCCAATTCAAGATAATTTAAAAAACATTACTTTATTCAGCATTTACACAGACAACAATGGCGACCTTTGGCTTGGAACACATGAAAATGGCGCCTATAAATTTAACGGAAAGACATTTGAAAAGTTTAAACTATAATGACGAAAGAAGAACAGCCGATAACAGCAGTTTGGTAAAACCCCAAAACGTATTATTTTCGTAATAAACAAGTCCGTAGCAATTTTATCAACACTTAGCAAATGGACAAACCATGCAATGAACAGTGACTTTGAATACAAACAGATCAACCCCGACAAAACGCTTGACGCCTTTGTAGATAGTTTTTGGTCTTTACAAAACTTGTCAGAAAGCGACAAAGAAATTATTGTCTTACCAGACGGGCGAATTGACTTGATTTTTACGCTATCAGAAAAAGAACATTTTCCCCCGATCCTTTTAGGGCTTGGAACACACCCCGACAATACCATATTAACAGCCGGAACAAAAATAGTTGCAATCAGTTTTAAACTACTTGCAACCGAGTATATTCTTCAAAATACAATTTCAAATTTGTTGAACAATGCACAAAGTTTATCAGATCACTTTTGGGATTTTAGTGCGGATGATCTAAAAAACGTTGATAATTTTTGTATAAAAGCAACACAAAAGATTCAGTCGCTTCTGCCAAAGGAAATTGACCGTAGAAAACAAAAATTGTTTGATTTCATTTATTCCTCAAACGGAGAAATTACTGTCAAAGAACTTTCAGAAAAGGTATTTTGGAGTAGCCGGCAAATCAACCGTTATTTTAATCAACAATTCGGACTTTCATTAAAAACTTATTGCAGCATTCTTCGCTTTCGTTCTTCATTTGAACACATAAAACAAGGCAAATTATTTCCACAACAAAACTTTACTGACCAATCTCATTTTATTAAAGAAATTAAACGATTAGCAGGTGTGTTGCCCAAGGAATTAAGAAAAAATGAGAACGACCGATTTATACAATTTTCAACCCTTGACCCAAAGTAATTTTGTATCATAATTTAAAAATGATACAGCATGTTACTAAACAACAAAAAAATAGCAATCGTTGGCGGTGGTCCGGGGGGATTAACATTAGCAAAACTTCTACAACTAAAAGGCATTGATGTTAAAGTCTACGAATGTGATATAAATAAAGATGTTCGCCAACAAGGTGCTACACTGGACTTACACGAAACATCGGGTCTGGAAGCACTTCGCAGGGCAAATTTAATGAACGAGTTTGAGGTCAATTATCGCCCAAATGCAGGAAGATTAAGAGTTTTAGACAAAAATGCCTTTATCAAAATTGACGACCATGCCATAGAAAACGATTATCAAGAAAACCGTCCGGAAATTGACCGGGCGCCTTTGCGTGATATTCTGATCAACTCACTAAACTCTGAAACGATTGTTTGGGACTGTCATTTTCTTTCAATGGAAAGACAAGACGAAGGTTGGACCTTAAATTTCAGAAACGGAACTTCCGCGTATGCCGACATTGTAATCGCATCAGACGGTGCAAACTCCAAAATCCGTTCATACCTTACAGATATTCAACCAATTTATTCAGGTGTTACCATTGTTGAAGGCAACATTTACAACGCAGAAAAAAATGCACCGAAACTTTGGGAACTCGCAAAAGGTGGTAAAATTTTCGCCCTCGGAAATGAACAAACGATCATTTTAAGTGTAAAAGGAGAAGGTAGTCTTTCTTTTTACACAGGCTGTAAGGTTGCCGAAAATTGGATGCAGGAAAGTAATATAGATTTCAATGACAAGCAACAAGTTCTTAATTGGTTTAAGGTAGCATTTGCTTCGTGGGATGACCAGTGGCAAGAACTTTTTGCCAGTGATGAAATCTGGTTCGTGCCACGTCCGCAATATCATTTTCCGTTAGATCAAACCTGGACAACTTTGCCAAATTTAACAATGCTTGGGGATGCAGCACATCGCATGCCTCCTTATGCAGGAGAAGGCGTAAATCAGGCAATGCAAGATGCTTTTGAATTAGCCGAAAATTTGACAAGCAATGCGTTTCAAGACATTCAAACAGCCATTTCATATTACGAAAAACAAATGTTGGAAAGAACCGCAGAAGTAACAAAAGACACATTGGACAATACTGAACTGATGCACTCTGTAAATGGAGTTGAAAAACTACTGCAATTGTTTGAAAAAGTACGTAAAGCATAAAAAGACTGTCACGAACAAGATATTCTCAAACTGTTATGATTCATAAACGAAAGTAATCTGGAGTTTCAACCCCTTACAAGGGAATCATTTTGTTTGTCGAATCTGTTCCAAATCTTCCATCAAAAAGTTCGAAATTTCTCCTTTTTTGGTTCATCAAAAAGAAAACGAGTATGTAAGGCAAGTTTGAATACTCGTTTTCTTCTGTACTCTTCTCCCGCTCTCCCCCACTCTACGCTACTTTCTTTTCAGTTTTGAGAAAAAGTAAATTTCTTTCGTGGTTTAAAATGAATCTTAAAATTACATGCCCGTTACTGCATGAGATGGGATAATTACCTTCTTTTTTATATTAGATTTGTAGTCAAATGCCCGACATCATGATGAATGTATTGATCATAGACGATGAAGATAAGCTTCGTGTACTTCTTTCCAGGATAATCAGCCTGGAAGGTTTTGAAGTTTTTCAGGCCTCTGATATCAAAACCGGTCTTAAAAGATTAGAAATGTCAGAAATTGATGTTGTTTTGTGCGATGTAAAGCTTCCGGATGGTAGTGGAGTTGAAGCCACTAAACGGATTAAAGAAAAGCATCCCTCCGTTGAGATTATTCTACTAACAGCATACGGTAACATCCCCGATGGGGTGCAAGCGATAAAAAACGGAGCCTTTGATTATATAACAAAAGGAGATGACAATAACAAAATTATTCCACTTCTCCACAAAGCCAGCGAAAAAGCAACGCTTTCAAAGCGTATTCAGAAACTGGAGCGACAATTAGAGGAAAAGCACTCCTTTGATAAAATAATAGGGAAGTCAAAAACGCTTAAAAATGTGATTGAACTGGCTCAGAAAGTGTCTAAAACGGATACGACCATCTTATTAACAGGAGAAACCGGAACAGGCAAAGAAGTTTTTGCCCAGGCAATTCATCAGGCGAGCAATCGGAACAGTTACAATTTTGTTGCAATTAACTGTTCTGCTTTTAGTAAAGACTTGCTTGAAAATGAACTTTTCGGACATAAATCAGGAGCATTTACGGGGGCAAATAAAGACCAAAAAGGGTTATTTGAAGAAGCAGATAAAGGAACGATCTTCCTGGACGAAATCGGGGAAATGGCCATAGAATTGCAGGCAAAAGTTTTACGGGTGCTTGAAGTAGGAGAATTTTTAAAAATTGGAGATCCCAAACCCACTAAGGTCAATGTCAGAATTATTGCCGCCACGAACAGAAATTTAGAAGAAGAAATCGAACAAGGGCATTTCAGGAGTGACCTCTATTACAGATTATCTGTGTTTAGTATTCATCTACCATCTCTAAAGGAACGCAAAGAGGATATCCCTTTGCTGGCAAGCCATTTTGCAGACCATTTTGCGGTAAAAATGAACAGAAAACCTTTGATCCTGACAGAACGGTTTATTACAGCCTTGAAACACAATCATTGGAAAGGAAATATCCGGGAACTGAAAAATGTCATCGAACGAAGTGTTATTCTTACGGATACAGACGTTCTGGATATTGAAACTTTGCCAGTAGATATTCAAACAGGAAACGAAGGTACGAATAAAGCTCTTTCAGCATTTTCAATGGCAAGCGTAGAAAAACTGCACATCCAAAAAGTATTAAACTATACCGGCGGAAACAAAGCCGAAGCTGCTCGTTTAATGGAAATTGGCATTGCAACGCTGTATCGCAAAATTGAAGAATACAACCTTTTTTAATCCCAATGAACAAAAAAAACTCCGATTATGGCAATACAAACACTATTCAAAAATGAAATCTGTGAATGGATTGATGTAGAGACTCCAGATACAGCAGATATTCAACATTTAATTGAAAAGTACGCGATTAACAAGCTATTGTTGGACGATACGATGGAACCGAATCACCTTCCAAAATTTGAAGAACAGGGAAATGTTAAGTTCTTCCTCACCAGAGAATATACAGAAACTGATCGGCACAATCTCAATACAATTAGTGATATCAGTACCAAACTGAGTGTTTTCATCTTGAAAGATGTGATCATTACCATTCACCGGATAAAAAACAACAGCATCTATGAATATAAACGGGAATTAAGCAAAACAAAAGAACAAATCACCCCCGACAGAATCGCTTTGAACCTTGCTTTAAAAGTGATCAAATCTTATGATGATGAAAACAAAAAGTTATTGGATAAGATGGATCGTCTGGAGAATGAGATTTTTCTTAAAAACACACGCTCTTCCCATATGATCAGACGTTTATACAAAGTAAAAAGAAAAGCGGCACTTAGTTCCAGATTGCTCAATATTTCAGGAGAATGGGTCCGAAACTTTACGACATTAAACCTCGCAGAAAGTGAAATCACAGATCTTGTCGATTCATACAAAGATGTAATTGCAGATTTTGAACACCTGAATTCACAAGCAGCCAACCTGATTGCAATGTTTTTAGCTTTCTCAGATCAAAAAGCCAATCAGGTTATGAAGCTGCTGGCAATCTATTCAGTTTACTTCCTCCCGATTACATTCCTGGCAGGTGTTTATGGAATGAATTTTGGCTACATGCCCGAACTTACCCAAAAGTATGGTTACTTTATCATTTTAGGTGTGATGACACTTATCGTGATTAGTACATTTATCTATTTTAAACGGAAGAAATGGTAAGAGAACTGATCGATAATTTACGTACGATAAATCAATCGCGGTTTTGCTCCTTTTATTACAAACTTATTGATTGCGTTTACTTGACTTTTTATATCCAATATACACCAATAGGACACACATGATCAAACCTATTGTTGCAGGCAAAAGAACTGATTTCCCCGACTCACCGCCATTCCCAATACTCCAGATCATTTTTCCTGTTGCCATTAGTACAATGACTCCACATCCCAATAATAGACTTCTTTTCCAAAATGCAATACCTAACAATGTAAATGAAAGGGGTATGGTTAATACGAATAGTCCTTTATACAAGCTCCATTCCCCGGTTAACCACTCCTTTTCAAATGTTAAAAATTCCAATACTTCATTACTCACGACTTCTGGTTTAGGAAACCAAAACATACTTGTAAACAAACAGAAGATTGTTATGGCCATTCCCGGCCCGTTTTTCTGGTATGCGAAAAAACAAAAAGGAATCAGAAAAAGTGGTCGAATGTACCAACTCAGCTGATTTTGATGCCGTTCAAAGACCCAATTGAAAAAACTGGAATTCGTCATAAAAAAGACAATGAATAGGATACCCAGAAATGCAAACAAGTAGATTATCAATCTATTTTTTAATGAATTACCTTCTTTTTTCATCTGATTTTAAAATAATAGGATATAGCAATAGTACGATTTTTGATCGGAACAATACATTTCAGCTACCAGTTGAATACCCATTCCTCTCATTCTGAGAACAACCCTATCAAAATGATAAGGTCCAGTCCTTTACATTTCCTGCAACTCATTTTCAAATCATTTATTTTCAAATAATTAAATGTACATTGTTTGATTTTGGAATATGTTTTGGCATAGAGAAAACAAATAAAAAATTTAGTACGACATGAAACAGAATGATGAAATCCGAAAAATTGAAGCATTAGAATCTGAAGCACTTCAGGCAATTTTTCAAGGACAAAAAAACAAAGTAATTCACCTCTATGAAAAAGTAGAGCAATTATTCAGTAAAGGTAGTAACAGCACCCGTAACATTATTTCAAACAGGTTTATTCTTCCCCTATCTCAGTTATTGGAGATGAATTACAGCTGGGGAAGAGAATACATTAATCTGTTTCCCAATCAACTCAAAGCAGAGTATTGCAAGCAGATTTATTCATCCGGGATGTAATTCAGTCAACGAGTTCTCTCCAATCCGATTCAAGTAAAAATGGAAGCAAAAAACGTTCAATGCAAACAGCCGAAGGAATCAGACACATTTCCTAAATGGCTGAAATCTCAACACTTATTACTGATCGCTTTTTTTGTAATAATGGTTTTTGGTGGCATACTAAAATTAACAACAAATTAATAATCAACATGGTAACAATCATTTTAATAATTGCAGGAGTAGCTTGTTTCGGTTTATTCCGAAAGGCTATTGATTTTTTCGAACATATATAACATTTATGAAGACAACAATTATAACAACCGTTCAGGAATGGATTCCTGAATCCGAACAGTGGTTTGAAGAGCTCTTCCGTGAGCAAGATGCAGTATCAGATTACAGTGTGTTGAAAAAGTTGGCGGAAGTATGTATCGAATATTTTAAATCGACAAATGTAGCTGATACAGACACTGCCAACGAAATAATAAAAGTGGTTTCGATGCTTTACCAAAGCAGCAATCAATATACACGAAACGCCATCGAAAACGAGTTTTTAAGGGAATTATCAATGGATGAAAGTCCCGCAAGCCTAAAAAAGCATCTGACTTTTTTACCCATTGAATTGAGGAAAGAATACATCAAAACAATCTTGGAAAATTAAACGATGACAGCATTATTTATCATAGCAATAGGCGTATTTATATACATCTGTTATGTATTACTCAAACCGGAAAAATTCTAATCCCAAAACGAATGATGAAAGGTAATATCGACGAAAAAGCAAGGATACATCTTTCTTTTCCATACGGGATCCTTTGTCTCCTCTTTTACCTTTCAATTGTAGTGATTATCTCCTTGAATTATTGGGTGTAAAACGACAAACAATTGGATGAGATGAGAGAAATTGTGAGAGTTAGTTTAATCATCCTGGTTATAACGGGATTCATCAAACTTATAGAATGGGTATTAACAACATTAATTTAAATACACAACATGAATACAGAAATTTTAGGAATAATTGTAATGTTTACTTTATCCGTATTGCTGGCAATACCATTGGGTAAATACATTGCAAAAGTATATGCCGGTGAGAAAACCTTACTCGATCCTGTTTTCAATCCGGTTGAACGGATTTTTTATAGAATCAGCAGTATTAATATACAAAGTGATATGAACTGGAAACAACACATGATCGCTTTGCTTACAATTAATATGGTTTGGTTTTTAATTGGAATGCTTATTCTAATGACCCAGGGAAGCCTGCCTTTAAATCCGGATAATAATCCAGGTATGTCACCTGATTTAGCTTTCAACACAGTTATTTCATTTGTGGTAAACTGTAATCTGCAACACTATTCGGGAGAAACAGGACTAAGCTATTTAGGACAATTTTGGCTGATGTTTCTACAATTCGTAAGCGCAGGTACCGGAATGGCTGCAGCTGTAGTTTTATTCCGGGCATTCAGAGATAAATCCACATCGGCGCTTGGAAACTTTTATGATTATTTTGTAAGGTCATGCACCCGAATCTTGTTACCAGTATCATTTATCATCGCTATTATACTGGTTTTTGAAGGTACCCCCATGACCTTTGAAGGAAAGGATACAATGACCACTCTTCAGGGAAATACGGTAGAAGTATCAACCGGTCCGGTAGCAGCATTTGTTCCGATCAAACATGTAGGGACGAATGGAGGTGGTTTTTTTGGAGTAAATTCAGCTCATCCGTTTGAGAATCCCTCCTATTTTTCAAATATGGTGGAAATGGTGGGACAACTTATTATTCCGATGGCCATGATTTTTGCTTTTGGTCATTTTATAAGAAGAAAAAAGCTTTCCCGGATGATCTTCAGCGTAATGACAGTCGGGTTTCTCATGCTTGCAATTCCGAACATCAACATGGAAACAAATGGAAATCAAGCCATTTCTGCTATGGGAATAGATAATTCTCTGGGAGCGATGGAAGGAAAAGAAATCCGTTTGGGTGCTCCTGCTTCGGGTTTTTGGAGCATTGTCACGACAGTGATTTCTACCGGTTCCGTCAATGCCATGCATGATAGTTCAATGGCCCTTTCAGGGATGAACGAATTACTGGCGATGATGATCAATTCTTTTTATGGCGGAGTTGGTGTAGGACTATTGAATTTCTTCATATTTATCATTCTTGCAGTTTTCATTAGTGGGTTGATGGTGGGAAGGACGCCAGAATTTTTGGGTAAAAAGGTAGAAGCACGGGAGATAAAAATAGCCATGATCATCGCCTTATTGCATCCGTTGTTGATACTTGTTGGTACTGCGTTAGCAGCTGCGTTACCACAATATACAGCAGCTTCTCTGAATAATCCAGGATTCCATGGACTGAGTGAAATGCTGTACGAATATACTTCCGCATCAGCAAACAATGGAAGTGGGTTTGAAGGACTTGGTGACAATACTGTTTGGTGGAACATCAGTACTGGTTTTGTACTCATTCTTTCCAGGTTTTTACCAATTATCGGTCCGGTAGCAATCGCAGGATTATTGGCGGAGAAAAAGTTTATTCCGGAAGGAGACGGAACCCTGAAAACAGATACAGCGACATTTGGTCTGATGACGTTTGCTGTAATCATTATCGTAGCGGGATTGTCATTCTTCCCCGCATTAACACTTGGCCCGATTGCAGAGTTTTTTTCAATGAAATAGACATTAAATAATTTAAAATAAAATGAGTACTCATAATTCTTTGTTTCAAAAAAAGATGGTGCAAGAAGCGCTAAGAGAATCTTTTGTGAAACTCAATCCTAAAGTTATGTTCCGAAACCCGGTTATGTTTACCGTAGAAATAGGAACCGCGATCATGTTAATTGTCAGTTTCTGGACATTGTTTGGTGGACAAAATCAAGGGAGTTTTGCTTATAACTTTACTGTTTTTGTACTCCTGTTGCTTACACTTTTGTTTGCAAATTTTGCAGAAGCAATTGCAGAAGCGAGAGGAAAAGCACAGGCAGACAGCTTGCGTAAAACCAGAGAGGAAACTCCTGCGAAACTCCAAAACGGAACAACAATTTCTTCTTCTAAATTGAAAAAAGGAGATGTATTTATTTGTGAACCAGGTGACGTGATTCCTTCCGATGGAGAAATCATTGAAGGTTTGGCAACAATTGATGAAAGTGCAATTACCGGGGAATCTGCTCCGGTTATCCGTGAATCCGGTGGAGATAAAAGTTCTGTTACCGGTGGGACAAAAGTTCTTTCTGATCGCATCGTCGTTCAGGTAACAACCAATCAGGGAGAAAGTTTTCTGGATAAAATGATTGCTTTAGTGGAAGGAGCAAGCCGGCAAAAAACACCGAATGAAATTGCATTAACAATTTTACTCGCAGGATTTACACTGGTGTTTATTATTGTGACCATTACCTTAAAACCACTTGCTGATTATACGAATATACCAATTACGATCGCCGCATTTATCGCTTTGTTCGTTTGTTTAATTCCAACGACTATCGGGGGATTGCTTTCTGCAATTGGCATTGCCGGAATGGATAGGGCCTTGAGAGCAAACGTAATTACTAAAAGTGGTAAAGCAGTTGAAACGGCCGGTGATATTGATGTTTTACTCTTAGATAAAACAGGTACGATTACAATCGGAAATAGAAAAGCAACAAAATTCCACCCTGCAGATGGTATTGATGAGACACAATTGATTCGTGCTGCTGTATTGAGTTCCATGTCTGATGAAACTCCGGAAGGAAAATCAATTATCGAATTAAGTGAGGTCAATCCGCTTAGTTATGATCTTAAAAACCCTCAGTTTATCAAATTTACAGCTGAAACACGCAGTTCCGGAATTAATTTTGAAGGAACACGTATTCGAAAAGGAGCAACAGATGCTATTAAAAACATGGTCATGAATGCAGGCAATGCATTTCCGAAGGAAGTCGAAACAGTCGTAAAAGTCATTTCTGAAAACGGTGGTACACCTTTGGTTGTTGCTGAAAATGAAAAAGTGCTGGGTGTCATCGAACTTCAGGACATTATCAAGACAGGTATCAGGGAACGTTTTGAACGCCTGCGTAAAATGGGAATTAAAACAGTAATGGTAACCGGCGACAATCCTTTGACAGCCAAATACATTGCCGAAAAAGCCGGTGTAGATGATTTTATTGCAGAAGCAAAACCTGAAGATAAAATGAATTACATCAAAAGAGAACAAGCAGAAGGTCGCCTGGTTGCCATGATGGGAGACGGTACAAATGATGCACCCGCTCTGGCTCAGGCAGATGTAGGAGTCGCTATGAACAGCGGGACACAAGCTGCAAAAGAAGCCGGAAACATGGTTGATTTAGACAATGATCCGACAAAATTGATTGAAGTGGTGGAAATCGGGAAGCAGTTGCTGATGACACGTGGTACTTTAACCACATTCAGTATCGCAAATGATGTGGCAAAGTATTTCGCGATTATTCCGGCATTGTTTATTACAGCCATTCCGGCACTGCAAGGATTAAACATCATGGATTTACATTCTCCCGAAAGCGCGATTCTTTCAGCAGTAATTTTCAATGCAATTATAATTCCGTTACTGATTCCATTGGCATTAAAAGGGGTTTCCTACAAACCAATCGGAGCGAGTGCATTGCTTCGCAGAAACCTGTTTATATTTGGTTTGGGAGGAATAGTGGCTCCTTTTGCAGGAATTAAACTGATTGATCTGATTGTTTCGATTTTCTTTTAACACTAAAAATAAAACAATGAAAAAACATATTTTTCCCGCAATAAAACTAACAGTCGTAATGCTGTTGTTTTTTGCAGTGATTTACCCCCTGATCGTATGGGGAATAGCACAGTTCGCTCCCAACTCCGGAAAGGGAGCCGTAATTGAACAGGATGGCAGAAAATATTATGCCAATATCGGACAATCGTTTACAGAAGATACGTATTTTTGGTCACGTCCGTCAGCCGTAAATTATAATGCGTCAGGCTCCGGAGGTAGTAACAAAGGTCCTTCTAATGAAGTATACCTGGCAGAAGTTCAAGCCCGCATTGATACTTTTTTAGCCCATAATCCGGCGATTGATAAATCTGAAATTCCCGTAGATTTGGTAACAGCAAGTGGCAGTGGTTTGGATCCGCATATCTCAGTTCAGGCAGCAAAGGTTCAGATTAAACGCATCGCAAAAATAAGAAAAATTGACGAATCTGATTTGCACAAACTAATTGCTGAAAATACAGATGCTCCTTTCTTAGGAGTCTTTGGAACAGAACGAATTAATGTACTTCAGTTAAACCTTGCATTAGACAAATTAAACGGTCATATAAACACTAAAAAACAATGAAAAACAGTATGAAATGTGTCGTCGCTCTCTTGATCACAGGTTCAGTAATCAATGGATCAACTGCTCAAACAACGAGCTTGACAACAGCAGAACGTCAGGAAATTATCAATCAGGTAAAACAAGCGGTTTTAGACAGTTTACACAATGACAACAACCCACAGAAAGAAACATTCAAACACCTGACCGTTTCGGGTTATCTGGAAACATATTATAGCTATGACTTTGCCAACCCTTCCAATCACGTGCGTCAACCGTTCGTTTATTCATTTAACCGACACAATGAGGTTAACCTGAACTTCGGGGTGATAAAAACTTCGTATGATAATAAAAAAATAAGAGCGAATTTAGGATTGATGGCAGGGACGTATAGCAACGATAACCTGGCGGCAGAACCTGGAGTCATCAAGAATGTGTTTGAAGCAAATGCCGGGTTCAAACTATCCAAAACTAAACAGCTCTGGTTGGATGCCGGCATCTTTTCTTCTCACATCGGATTTGAAAGCGCAATTGGGAAAGACTGCTGGAATTTAACCCGAAGCCTGATGGCGGATAACTCTCCGTACTATGAAACAGGGGTAAAAATTTCTTACACATCCGACAACGAAAAATGGTTTGTCAGTGGATTAATTCTGAACGGATGGCAGCGTGTTTACCGTCCGGACGGCAATAATACACCTGCGTTTGGTCACCAGTTAACCTGGAAACCCAATGAAAAACTAACCCTGAACAGCAGTTCGTTTATCGGAAGCGACGCACCGGATAGCATACGTGTAATGCGTTACTTCCACAACTTGTATGGGATGTTCCAGTTTAATGACTATATTGGTTTAACTCTTGGCTTTGACATTGGTATTCAACAAAACTCAAAAGGCAGCAATCAATACAATCCCTGGTATTCACCTGTTGCGATTTTAAGAATCTCACCATCAGAGAAAACGGCAATCGGAATCAGAGGAGAATATTACAGCGATGCAAAAGGTACCATCATCGCTACAGGTACTCCGAATGGATTTCAAACATGGGGTTATTCCATTAATTTTGATTATAACATCAATAAGTACTTCATATGGCGTATTGAAGGACGTGGATTCACAAGCAAAGATCAGATCTTTATGCTGAACAATGCTCCGAGCAATCACAACTTCTTTGTAACGACTTCATTGGCAGTTTCATTTTAAATGACACATAAAGATTCAGCAGCTCAGTATTTCCTTGACTTAATCAAAAAATCCAGAAGGGGAAAGTTTAAAGTCTACATCGGAATGAGTGCCGGTGTAGGAAAGACTTACCGTATGCTTCAGGAGGCACACAAGTTGCTCAAAAGTGGCATTGATGTGAAAATTGGTTTTATTGAAACACATAACCGATTCGAAACACATGAGTTGTTGGACGGTTTGCCTGTGATTCCTAAACGGAAACTGTTTTATAAAGGAAAAGAGCTGGAGGAAATGGATCTGCAAGCCATCCTCAATTTGCGTCCGGAGGTAGTCATTGTGGATGAATTGGCTCATACGAATATTGAAGGAAGCAAAAATGAAAAAAGATGGCAGGATGTGCTGGATATTCTTGCAGCTGGAATTAATGTCATTTCAGCTGTAAATATCCAACACATTGAAAGTTTAAACGAGGAAGTTAAAAGTATTACCGGGATAGAAGTAAAAGAACGCATTCCTGACAGTATATTGGCGCAGGCAGATGAAGTCGTTAATATTGATCTTACTGCCGATGAGTTGATTACACGACTCAAAGAAGGAAAAATTTATGATGTTACCAAGATTGACCTGGCACTTAAAAATTTTTTCCAAAGTGAACACATCCTTCAATTGAGGGAACTTGCACTCAAAGAAGTAGCTTCTCAGGTAGAACGAAAGGTCGAAACAGAAATTACCCGGCCAAATACCATCAAACACGAACGATTTTTGGCATGCATCAGCAGTAATGACAAAACAGCTAAAAATATCATCCGGAAAACAGCCAGGCTGGCAAATTATTACAACTCCAAATGGTATGTTCTGTATGTCCAGACTCCGAAAGAAAGCGCAGATAAAATAGCGCTGGATAAACAGCGGTTTTTGATTAATAACTTAAAATTGGCAACTGAATTAGGTGCCGAGATCATCAAAATAGAAAGCCCGGTGATCTCTAAAGCGATTATCAAGCAAGCCGAAGAGCGCAAAATTACTACTATCTGTATCGGGAAACCACGCCTGAACCTGTTTAAAGTTATTTTAGCAACCAATTTATTCAACGAATTACTAAAAAAATTATCTTCAAACAATATTGACCTTATAATTCTTTCATAATGAGAATCAAAACCAAATTAACACTGGGTGTAGGGCTGTTATTTCTCCTTATTATCATATTAAGTGTCGTAGGAATAAAATATGTCAATGAATTAAAGGCAGATACGGAAAATATTCTGATAGCGAACTACAATTCACTTGAATATTCAAGAAACATGCTTGAAGCACTGGATAAAAATGCGGAACAACTGATTAATAAATTTGAAGAAAACCTCCATCTCCAGGAACAAAACAATACGGAGATAGGAGAAAAAGAAGCTACCGGGGAGTTGCGAAAACAGTTTGAAATTTTAAAATCAAACCTGACAGACAGTTCTGTTTATCCTGAAATTCGAAGAGGAATTTTTCAGATCATGAATATGAACATGCAGGCGATTCAGCGAAAAAGTCAATTAGCGGTAGACACTGCCGATAAAGCCGTTTTGTGGATTCCTGTAACCGGTACACTTTGTTTCATCATTGCATTTACACTACTAATCAACCTTCCTTCCAACATCTCCAACCCGATAAAAGAACTGACAGAAAGTATCAAAGAGATTGCCAATCAAAATTATAAGAAAAGGGTCCATTTTGAAAGCCACAATGAATTTGGAGAATTAGCCAGATCATTCAATAGCATGGCTGAAAAACTGGAAGAATACTCGGAAAGTAAACTGGATAAAATTATAAAAGGTAAAAAGCGAATTGAGGCATTAATTGACAATATGCACGATCCTGTAATTGGTATTGATGAAAACAGAGTCGTATTATTTGTAAACGAGGAAGCACTAAAGATAACAGGGTTAAAGCACTCTGATTTTGTCGGAAAACAAATACAGGACATGGCAATTGTGAATGATTTAATTCGCGATATTGTAAAGCAAGTGGTCGAACCGCAACAGAAAACAATGAAGTCGGAACCGTTAAAGATCTATGCAGACGGTAAGGAAAGTTATTTTGAAAAAGAAGTAATTGACATCAACATCGTTCCGACCGGTGAACGTAATACGCAATTTATCGGGCAAGTCATCCTCCTGAGAAATATTACTCCTTTCAAAGAGTTAGATTTAGCCAAAACGAATTTCATGGGAACTGTTTCGCATGAATTTAAAACACCGATTGCTTCTATTCAAATGGGAATCCAGTTACTGGAAAATCAGCAAATAGGAACCTTGAATGAAGAACAACAATACCTGCTCAACGGGATAAGCGAAGATACAAACCGCTTGTTGAAAATAACCGGTGAATTGCTGAACATGACACAGGTTGAAAGTGGTTCAATTCAAATAAAGATGAGTGTTACGGAAGTGCACTCGATAATCGATTATGCAGTGAATACGAATCATTCAGCTGCTGAGCAAAAAAACATCAAACTTGCTGTTCAAATTGATCCGGAAATAACATCCGTTATGGCAGATGGTGAAAAAACATCCTGGGTACTGACAAATTTAGTGTCCAACGCCATTCATTATTCCTATGAAAACTCAACCGTTTTCATTGATGTCAGCAAGAAAGGTAACAAAATTATGTTTTCAGTAACCGATACCGGACAAGGCATTGAACCGCGCTATCAATCGAAAGTTTTTGATCGTTATTTTCGCGTTCCGGGGACTAAAAAGGAAGGAACAGGGTTAGGATTGAGTATCAGTAAAGAATTCATTGAAGCACAGGGAGGGGAACTATCCGTAATAAGTGAATATGGAGCAGGAAGTACATTTTCGTTTTCTTTTTCGGATAAATAAGATTCACAAAAAGAAAAAGAATATTCAACGGGTGTCAAATACTCTTTTTTGTACTCTTCTCTTACTCTCCCCCACTCTAAGTTCCTTTTCTATTCCGTATTGAGCGTGAGTTTTGAGCATGGAGTAAATTTCTCATATCGCATTCATTTTCGTGGATAAATTCTAAAACCGGTGAGCGTTTGATTATACCTGGATTTTTCAGTGAAATAAACGCCTATGACTCTTTTCCCTGGTAATTCAGGTTTAATAACACTTCGGAATTAATAAGTGACAAAAGAAATATTGATAACGCCATAAAGTGGTTGAAAAAAGGAATGCAACATCAAATAAACCCTGACTTGAAGATTATTATGATTCCTGAACAAGCTACTAAAACACCCTCTTCTGAATTTCGGCTGATAGAAGACCATGAATCTGACGACAAAAAATACTGGACTGAAGTAAAATTAAATGATATAGAGTTGAGGCCATCACCAGGAGACTTTCTCATTATGAAATAAAAACCGTATGCTAACAATGGTTAAAGAATATACTCGCAAACGATAAACATTCTTCACTATCTTTCAAATCCAATTCACCCCGAAAATAAGATTTCCGATCCCTGGAACAGAATTGCCATTTCAACACATATGTACCACGAAGAATAAATTATTGAAGACGGTGAATTTTTAAGTTTATTCGCAAAGTATTCGTAACCATATCATTATTTCTTTCCCTTGCCCCAAGTGGGGATTGGCCTGGTTTAAGGGCCTTATAAATTTTTCAAAATTTCTCCCGATTTGTTACAATACTATTATATCTTTAGCCGTGAATACAAGCAACCTTATAATTTTTTTTACGTTTAAATTATTAGAGTTACACCAAAAACTTCTCACCTAAAAAATTACTTCTTATGAGATATCTCTATCTTTTTATTGTTATCTTTTTTATAGGAAAATCTCTTTATTCTCAGGTTAATTGTACAAATAACACCCCATTTTTCACAATAGATTTAACGGGAAATCCTTCCGGCACATGGGTCAGTCCCGCAGTAGTAAGGAATGGTAGTTGCTGTGGTGGAGGTACGAATCAAGTAAATTGTATAGAACTTTCCATTACTCTGGATCCAGCGGCAGAAGGAATTATTTTTAATGTTGCTTCGGGGGCCAACCCCGGCGGCTCGCTGTATTATCAAATAAACTGTGTAAATATACCTGTTCCTTCCGGATCTGCTCCGATTTGTTTAGACGGTGTAGGTCCTCATCTAATCTCATATTGTAAAGTAGGAAATAATACCAATACATATTCTATCACTTCTGTTCCGGCTCCTCTGACATCTGGCGATATAATTACCGCTGACGGGTGTTCAGATACCTTATCTGTAACGGGACTTCAAACATCTACAATTACCTGGAATTCTATCTCTCCGGGAAGCTCTGGCCAGTACAATAATTACTTAAATAATCTATCCGGAAGTCAGCCGGGAACATCCGGAGTTACTTACACAGGTCACTCTTCGGTTGTGGTAACCCCACAGCCTAATTACCCCAACGAAATTCAGTATAAGGTCTGTGGAACCGTTGTGGGAGGGTGCGGTTCATCTACCTTCTGCGATACCACCACCGTTTCAATTTACCCAACTTTATTCGCCATTCCGGGACCAAATGTTGCGATCTGTAACGGAACAACAACCGGAACTCCCGTGACAGTTACCGCTCAAGGAGGTGTCGCCCCTTTCACCTATACATGGGTAGGCCCGGGAGGTTTTAATCAGATCAATGTCCATAACAACGCCACAGATCAGGTTACCGCAATGATCGCAGGAACATATCAAGTGACTGTTATGGATGCTACCGGATGTCCGGGAGCAACAACTTCAATTAATGTAGTAGAATATTTTACAGATATCATCGCAAATCCAGGAAACGATTTTTCCATTTGCGGAACCCCCGCCCCTACCCTTAATCTGTCTGGTAGTGTGAGTGCTACCAATTCAGGAATATGGTCAGGTGGAGAAGGTTCTTTTTCACCTGATGCGGCATCGTTGAGTCTCTCTTATACTCCAACGGCAGATGAAATAGCTGCCGGTTCGGTCACGTTAACACTGACTCCAACAAATACATTAGGATGCCCCTTCATACCAAATGATATTACAATTTCACTTACCCAATTTACTGATGCGATCACCATAAATCCTGTTGACATTTCTTGTTTTGGGCTAGCCAACGGATCAATTGACCTGACAATTGATAGCGGAACCCCGGGATATAGCTATGCGTGGAACAACGGAGCGACAACAGAAGATATAACCAGTCTTCCAGCAGGAACATACTCGGTAAACATTACCGATGCGAACGGATGTACAAACACACAAACCATTACCCTTACCGAACCACCTGTTTTGACAGCCTCAACAACTGCTGTTACCTATGCGGGAGGATGGAATGTAAGCTGTAACGGAGCAAGCGACGGAGCAATTGATTTAACTGTTAGCGGGGGAACCCCGGGATACAGCTATGTATGGAATAATGGAGCGACAACAGAAGATCTCAGCGGACTTACCGCCGGAACTTATTCTGTGACAATTACGGATGCAAACGGATGTACAAACACACAGACTATTACCCTTACCGAACCTCCTGTTTTGACAGCTTCAACAACTGCTGTTACCTACGCGGGAGGATGGAATGTAAGCTGTAACGGAGCAAGCGACGGAGCAATTGATCTGACTGTTGGCGGTGGAACCCCGGGATACAGCTATGTATGGAATAATGGAGCGACAACAGAAGATCTCAGCGGACTTACCGCCGGAACTTATTCTGTGACAATTACGGATGCGAACGGATGTACAAACACACAGACTATCACCCTTACCGAACCACCTGTTTTGACAGCCTCAACAACTGCTGTTACCTACGCGGGAGGATGGAATGTAAGCTGTAACGGAGCAAGCGACGGAGCAATTGATCT
>NZ_JACVEL010000018.1 GCF_014518315.1 Taishania pollutisoli | reverse complement strand
CGTTCTAAGCGGGGTGCAAAGATAATCAGGTTTTTTATTCCTGCAACACTTTTTGAAAAAATTTTTACTTTTATTTTTCCCTAAAGATAACCCCTATTCCTATATTCCCTCAAACCTCGTTCGGCCCTTAGCGGGGCGCAAAGGTATGTGCTTTTTTTGTATCTGCAAGCGTTTTTTTTATCTTTTTTTATTTTTTTTCAAATCGAACGATTAAATCATTCGTTATTAACGATGTAAAAAATGAAAAAAATGCTTTTGCTTGACGGAACCTGCCGGCTATACTGTAACACTATACTATATATAAGAGACCTATACGGCAAAACGATGCACTTATATAATAGTATAGATGATTAGATTTTTCCTGATTAATATTCTTCCGGGGGGATCACCTTTACTTGTTTTTCCTCCATTCTATTAATAATAATAGCAACAACAGCATCACTTACGACATTGTTTACTGTCCGGCACATGTCCAATAAACGGTCAACGGGAGAAATCAATGCGATCCACATCGGGTTTAGCCCCAGGGAGGAAAGTACCATAATCAACATAATTAATCCTGCTCCCGGAACAGCCGCTGCGCCAAAAGAAGCCAGTGTTGCCGTAATGATAATTCCGAGTTGTTGTATCAATGTCAGATCCACATCATGATATTGGGCAAGAAAGATCACAGCCACTGCCTGGTATAAAGAAGTACCATCCATATTTAATGTGGCTCCGATCGGCAAAACCAGGTCAGTGATTTTCTTCGGAACCTTCAATCTGTTCTCCACACAATCTATCGTAACGGGAAGTGCTGCTGCACTGGAAGACGATGAAAATGCCAGGATCATTGCCGGACTCATTTCTCTGAAGAATTTTCCATACGGGATTTTTACTCCGAATACACGCATCAATGTCGGGTAAAAAACAAACAAGGCAAACAACAATCCAATGACAACAACCAGACTATAATACCCCAGGTCCGCCAACTGTTGCAACAATTCCTCTGCAGAGCCGGCTTTTTTGGTCAGGACTCCGGCCATTAAACAAAATACAAAAAACGGCGCTGCTTTCATAACGAGCTGCACCATCTTAATAAATGTCTCGTTGACGGCCTCAAAGAAATTGATCATGGGACGTGCCTGGTGTGCCGGCAAAAATCGGGAACTAAACCCAAAGAACATGGCAAAGAAAATTACCTGTAGCATCAGGTTCCCATCACTCAACGACAAAATTAAGTTTTCCGGGATCAGGTCGACTAATGGTTGCAATGGTCCTCTGTCTTCAAACGCAGCTGAGCTACTGCTGCTCTTCTCCATCATCTCTGCATATTCATCCGAACTTTTCTTGGCATTCCACGAAGCGTTGACTTTTGCAACCACACTACTGTCTGCTGTTGCCAGTAGATTTCGTCCGTCTGCAATTTTAACACCATTTTCATTTGCCCATATTTCATATTCCAGGCGATTTTCCAATCGCTTTGTTTCATCTTTAATGACTCCTGGTTTGAATAGGTTGACAACTGTTAACCCTGTTGTGATCGCAAACATGGTTGTGAAGACATACAATCCCATCGTTCGTGCCCCCATTCTTCCCAGATTTGTCTCTTTTCCGATGGTTGCAATCCCAGTAATAATGGAAAACATTACCAACGGAATGGCGATAAACTTTAAGCAATTGATGAAAATCGTACCGAACGGATCAATCCAATCAGCAGTGAACTGTGCCAATCCTAACTTTCCGGACAGAAACGACCAGATGATTCCAAGAAACATCGCAATGATGATTTTCCAATGCAGAGCAAGTTTTTTCATGGTGTGAAGATAGTTTTTTTGAAAGAATGGAAACAATAAAAGAATGAATTTGTGTTTTTATTCCTCTTGCCAATTCATGTTGTTTATTGAATTTTATGTTCTCAACATACCTAAATATATATTCACGTTTAAACCACCTGTTATATACCTATTTTGTATTATCATATATAATTGAACCCATTTCAAAATGAAAAATAGGGCTTATACACGATCAGACAAAAGCTTGTCTTCAATCATTCCTTTCGCATAATGATTAAAAAACGGTTGAATCCTCGTTAAGCAGAAAAACCACACCAAAGTTCAATCAATCCGGAAATGTTTTGCTCTTTTTTATTGTCAATTATTGTTTGTGCATGAATAGTACCTGAGAAAAATATACAAGCAAGCATGTTGTGATAATGTTCTTCATTTTATTGCTTTTTGTTCTCTTTACGTACCAGTGCGAAATTATACCTCAATCCGATTTTGGCAGAATACGTCCTAAACCATTTTGTTCCTATAGATAATTGATGCAATACATCTGTAGAAACGACCTGAGATCCACCCCAATCATAAGCCCTTGATTGAATCCCCCGAAGTCCTACCCCACCAGAGATATTCAGATTTAACGCATCTACAATTCGGATATTTAGTCCTATGAAAATGATACTATAAATTGGTGTGCCAACATAGAATCTTGAATAGTAACGTGTCAATTCCGGCCCGCTTCCATGAGATCCTAATAGGATTGTATATGTTTCGGGGCGTGATTGGACACCCCATGAATCCATTTGAAGATAACCATCCCGATAGTTGGATGCAATCTCTGAAGTAGCATTAATTTCAATGAAGGGGCGAAATCTTCTTGCTTCTTTCAATATGTAATAATCAAATCCTACTCCTAATAAATGACTTTGTAGTGCATACGTAGAACTCCCTGAGAACTGATACAGTCCATACAATCCAATTGCTCCTTTGTGCATTTCCATTTGTGGTCCTACATAAAGCGTAGCATCTAAATGAAGTCCTCTTTCACTCATACCAACTGCATTGCCCACTCCTACAGCTAAATCAACTCTGCTTTGAGAAAATGCCATTGTGGCATTAATGGTAATCATGATTAAAATGATATGTATACCTTTATGATTATGATAAAATGACATTTATTTTTTTAATAGTATTCAGTAATTCTAACAAACTTTTCCGCGTTACTCTATGAATATAACGAAATGATTTTGTAAAACGTTGGAGTGAATCAGCAATAATTTATCCATTCAGTATTTTTTTACCTGCTGATTTCCATTTATACACTTTCCAACATATCAGAAAAAATATCACTTGTCCCCCAAACGCAGTTATGAAATCCACCCATGTAAAAGCCGGTGGGTTGGTATCCAGGAAAAGAGCATCTGTCTGAAACACCTGCCAGTTACTCGTAACGATTAATGCTGCAAATAAGTTGTTGGCAAAATGAAATCCGATTGTTAATTCCAGTCCGTCGTCAATAATAGCAATCAATCCTAAAAAAATACCTGTCCCAATGTAATACACCAATGCAACATTCCCGATCACCTCCACTTCCGGATTGGAAGCATGCAAATACCCAAAAATAGTACCTGTAATAATGGAAAGAATCAATCCGTTTTGAATCCGGGTAGACATCCATTTCAACAAAAATGATCGGAAAATCAGTTCTTCGGCCGCACATTGAACCAGGAGTACACAACTGGCCACAACAACCAGGGGAATGAATTTTTCTACATTGAAATTTGTTACTACCAGGTCATTTCTGGAAACAAAAAATGTAATCGTGCACAAGAGAAACCACAGCCCAAAACCAACGCCTAATCGTTTGTAATCTATTTTTTTTCTGCCGGTGATTAAAAACTCAAACGGCCATCGCAGTATAAATTTTGAAATAAGCGGTACGCTAACAAAAACGGTGATCCAGGAAAATAAGAACAGAACAAACGTGACAGTATTACCCAGGTTTCGCTGAAGTTCATAGATGATATCTGCTGACGAAGCATTCAGTTGAGAAAAAACAACCAGCAACGGGATGTTTCCGGCAATATACGCACCGAGAATAATCAGCAGTGCGAAGATGTAATCTGAAATACTGTTTTTAACCAGCGGGTATGGTGACTGGAATGACATGCGCTATTGCTTGGTTCCGAAATCACCTTCTATGTGCCGTTCTTTTTTATCCGGGTAGATGTCGTCGATAGTTACCAGGATTCCTGTTTCCTCTACATTCCCGAAATCCGGGTTGACAGCCGTACCGAACGTTTTCATCGTCGGAGACAAGTTCATATAAATATTAACCAATGGAGGAATGTTTTCCCCTTTTTCCCGAACATAACTGTTCAACTGTTTAAATGCTTCTTTGTACTCCAGGTCTTGGGCAATCAGCTCATCGAACGGTTTGTTTTTTGCAAGAACCAACGGGTGAATCGGCTGGATCAGGTCTTCGGTGTCCGGAAAAAAATGATTCAAAAAGTTCAACAGGAAATCTCTTGCCTCCCGTTCATAGGTAGGATACATTGTTACCTTCCCGAAGAAATAACGAATGTCCGGGTTTTCAATAATAAGAGATCCCAACCCGTCCCAGATATTGTCCAATGCGAACAATCCTTTACGCGGATTCACACTCGGTTGAAAAGCCGGTTGTACCCAACTTCTTCCTAACTCAATAGTGTAGGGCAGATAATCCGTTACAAAACGTTCTGAAAAACGAAAGTAATGTGTGGTTGATAAATCAATTTCTCCGTTTTCCAGGATCGCTTTTTCACAGCGGATAAACCGGTATCCCCCTACAATTTCTTCATCTTCCGGTGACCAGACAATCAGTTGTTCGTAACAATGTTCGTTGGTATCAAATTCATCCAGGTCGAGGCTCAATCCCGTTCCTCCTCCTGAATTTCTGAAAGTAACTTCACGCAATCGTCCGACTTCACGAACGGTATTCGGTGCATTGTGATAATTTACAATATAGATTTCATTGTCGCCTTTTCTAGTAACACGAACAAAACGGTCAGCTGTTAATTCTGACTTCAGTATGTTTCTATCTATTGCTTCAATAATTGGTTCCATTCTATTTTCTTTTTACCTGCGCTGCTCTTTTAGCTCATAAACAGTAGCTTTTATATCCTGCGCCACTTCTTCATCCGATTTTCCGTTTTTCAACTCATCCGGTTGAATCGGTTTCCCTACAGTAAACTGTATACGCTTTCCCTTCTGCTTATATAATTCGTCTGAAAGATACAGCATTTCAATATTTGCTTTTATACCTATAAACCTACGAAAGTTGGATAAGTTATAAAAAAAACTTGACAGCCTCCCCTCTATATAGATAGGTATAATTGTTTTGTTATTCCGCCGGGCATACCGGACAAATGTCTTTTTCCATTCCAGGTCGGCAATTTTACCGTTTTTTCTTCTGCTCACAAGCCCTGCCGGAAAAATTCCGATAGCTGCATCCGAAGAAAACAGTTCCGTCATTTGCATGTGTAACTGCCGCTCATTGGAACCGTGTTTGTTTACCCCCACAAACAATTCTTTTAACGGCGCGAGGTTCAGCAATAAGTCATTGACAATGAATTTTATGTCGGTTCGTTTTGTTCCCAATGCATGTACCAAAGCCATCGCATCCATTCCTCCAAGCGGATGATTCATTACTAAAATGACTCCTCCTTCAGCAGGAATGTGGTTCATTCCTTTCATTTCCACCCGCAGATCGAACTCTTCAACAATAACATTACAAAATGCTTCGTTTTTCAAATGCCCGTTGCGCCGCATGAAATCATTTATTTCATCCTGGTGAAGAATCCGTTTTAAGTAACGATAGATAAATCCGGGTATAAGTTTTGCCAGTTTTGGACTTTTACTCTGTACCAGTTTACGGATATCTATGAAATTATCTTCGCTCATATTCCAAACACGAAAATACTATTTTGAATTGGATTGAAAAAGGATTTTTTCAATAAACACTATGAAAACCTGTCTTTTTTTGCTTTGTAACAAATTGAGATTAAATCAACTATACAGCCAAAAATACCTAATATTAGGTATTTTTTTTGATTAAAATCTGCCTACCTTTGCCCCCGTCAATCTTACTGCTCACAGACTTGGATCGTTTTCTCTATCAAGCCATCCACTTATTCACAGACAAATCTTTCAATTATTATCTATCTTTAAAGAACAGTTTCTCCCGGAAGCTGTTTTTTTACATAAAAACTTACAGTTAATTTATTTACCTCGGTAAATAAATTATATCTTTGCAATTTTATATCTTTAATTAAAAATTTTGACCGATGAATTATGACACTATCTTTCCTTTGACAACGATTGTCCTGTTGCTGGCAGGTCTGGTCTCGCTATACAGGTATTCATCCAGCCTTCAGCCGTTACTGAATTTCTTATTTCTTCTGTTATCCACCCGATTACTGCAATCAGGCATTTCACCGGAAGAAAGCAACGCATGGATGACCGGAATCATCGGGTTGGTCGCCGGACTGAACCTGGCCGTCGCGACACTGGTTAAAACAAAGTGGATTCGCTGGGCGGCTCCGGTTGTTTCCATTCTTATCCTACCATTCATCGGAAAGAATGATTTGCTGTTCGGAGATTACGCATTAAATCTTGCCGATGCGAAAGTAACCGGAGTCATCGCCCTTGGTTTTTTAATCGGTTCAATTGCATATTTACTGAAACTTGCGTTAAAACGCTTCTTTCCCTCAGATGAGCAGGAATCCATTCAATTAACTGCACAGATTGCATTGAGCGGATTGTTCATCATTCCCGCAACGTTTTTTGCTTCCTGGTACGGATTGGTATTCCTCACACTGGGCTATTTTCTGTACAATGCTTATAGTGAAAAGAAGAATGACCTTTTGCTGATTTCTTTGCTGACAGTTGCAGCAACTTCCGGAATTACAGCAAAATATGGTGTAGAAGGAATTGATTTGTCTGTCGGTAAGATTACAGCGGGATTGATCGTTGGTGCAGGAGCTTATATGCTTGCTGTTTTAGCGACAAAAACAACCCATAAACTAATGGGGTATGTATTTGTCTTATTGTCTGTCGTGTTGTTGAGCCTGGTTACATTACTAAACAATGTCCACCCGGCATACGGAGGAACAGAAAGTTTGCTTGCCGCGTTTTTCGGTGTTGCAGTCATCAACCTGTTTAACGGAAGACATGAAGCTGCAAACATTTTATTCCCGGCTCTGGTAGCCATTGGCTTGTTCCTTCCCTCCGATCCGTTCTCTGAAACGGCAGGAGAAACGACTTCCGTTGCTACCGAGCAGCAAACAACTTCTGAAGAACCGGTTGCCGAACCCAAAGGAATGGATGCAAGTAAACTCTCCGGAAACTATACGATTGTATCCGAAACAGCTGTTATTTCGTTTCAATTAGGTCAGAAAGGAGGAATTACCAAAGGAGCGATCAAGGAATTTGAAGGAACGGTTGATTTCGGAACATCTGTTAATTCCGCTAAATTCAATGTAAAATTACCCACAAAGAAGTTAACGACCTTCAACACGATGCGTGATGAGTCCATCATGGGTGGTGCGTATCTGAATGCAGCTAAATTCCCTGTGATGTCTTTTTCTTCTTCCGGCATGGAACCAAAAGAAGACGGTTATCTGCTGAAAGGAAACTTTACTCTATTGGGAAAAACAAATCCGGAAGATGTATTTATTAAATACCTGGGTGAGAAAGACGGGAAACAGCAATTCATCGGAAAAGCATCTATTGACCGTACGAAATATGGAATGCCTTCGTCACCGCAGGAAGGGAATGTTGTTGATTTTACTTTCACAATAGAGTTAAAATAGTATAAAAACAATCGCTGAGCAATAATCATTGATAAATTAAGGCAAGAAATTTGCTACCTTCACGTTCTTATAAATAAACATTCAAGTTGATGAAAAAGTTCCTTTTGCCTTTAATCTGCCTGTCTATCTCCGGTTTAGGTTTTTCCCAAAATCGCGGGAATAAATTTGATGAAGTATACAACTATGTTAGCAAGTTGTATGTTGATGAAGTAAATAATGAAGAATTACTGGATGCCGCTGTAATTGCGATGCTGGAAAAGCTGGATCCGCATTCCACTTATATTTCCAAAGAAGAAGTAGAAGATGCTAACCAGGCGATTGTCGGTAGCTTTGTGGGAATCGGTGTACGTTTCCAGGTATTCAAAGATACGTTTACGATCATGCAAACAATTCCGGGAGGACCATCCGAAAAAGTGGGCTTGCAATCGGGAGATAAATTGATTCGCGTAGATGGTGAGACCATTGCCGGAGTAGGATTGAAAAATTCCCAGATCAGAGAGCGTCTGATGGGGGATCTGAATACGAAAGTAAAAGTAGACGTTGTGCGGAAAAATGAGAAAGAACCCCTTTCGTTTACCATCACACGTGATAAAATTCCTGTCCATTCCGTTGATGCAGCTTATATGATCGATAAAAATATCGGGTATATCAAGTTGAACAGTTTTTCCCGTACAACAACCGAAGAGATTGAAAACTCCATCAAGCAATTGAAAGAACAAGGAATGAAAGACCTCATCCTGGATTTACAAAACAACGGAGGAGGATTGCTTTCTGCGGCACACGAACTGGCCGATCAGTTTTTATCAGGTGATAAGATGATTGTTTATTCGGAAGGGCGCGCACAACCGAGACAAGAATTCAAAACAGCAAAAAAAGATGCATTTGAAAAAGGAAGATTGATTATCCTCACCAACGAGAATTCTGCTTCTGCAAGTGAAATTGTTTCAGGAGCTATCCAGGATTGGGACAGAGGACTGATTGTCGGAAGAAGAACCTTCGGAAAAGGATTGGTACAACGTCCGATCAATCTGATGGACGGATCGCAAATCCGGTTGACGATTGCACGTTATTTTACTCCTTCCGGACGTTTTATCCAGAAACCGTACGAAAACAATGAAGAGTACAAAAAAGATCTGAACAACCGGTATGAACACGGAGAATACTACCACCAGGATTCGATTAAACTGAATGATTCCCTGAAAGTAAAAACATTGATGACCGGAAGAACGGTGTACGGTGGAGGTGGAATCATGCCCGATGTATTTGTTGCTTATGATACAACCGGCGTTTCTCCGTTTTTCTCCAGTTTGATCCGGAAAGGAGCGATCAATACGTACCTTGCTCAATACGTCAACAATAACCGCGCATCGTTGAAACAACAATACCCGACGTTTGAGAAGTACAAAAAAGAATTTAATTTTTCACAGGCGTTCATGGATGACTTTTTCAAATATGCGGCAGAAGATCACAAGATTGAATTCAATGAAGAAGAATACAAGGAAAGTGAGCAGCTGATGAAGCTGAACATGAAAGCTGTTTTTGCACAAAGTTTGTTTGACACACCGCAGTTCTACGAAATCATCAATGACAGCAACGAGGTCTTGACCAAAGCAATAGAAATACTGAATTCCGATCAATACAAAAATGCTGGATTGGAGAAAGGAAAGTAAGATCTCCGGGATGTTGCAAACATTCAACTGTTTGTATTTTCCATGAACTGATCCGGTTTTACTCAGCAAGGTTGATTACTTTCGTAATTACATTGGAGCATTACGTTCCATCAAAACTATAACAATGAGTGCATCAGCAGAGAAATACAGTAAAAGAGGAGTACGAACAAGCTATGTTTCAACCGTGATTGGTATTTCACTCGTTTTATTTGTCATTTCCATTATTGTTGGTGGTTCATTTGCATTGAATTCAATTCAAAAACAAGCAAAAGAAAGTTTACAAGCCGATATTTTCTTTAAGCCGGAATATGCGGATGCCGATATCAAACAGATTGAACAGGAATTGCGCTCCTGGCAGTACTTCAAACAAGTAAAATACGTCGATTCCGATCAGGCAATTAACGAAATAAAGGGATTGGATCAGGATCCGTCGGATATTCTCGGAATCCTGAACGGAGATATCGCTATCCCGACCAATATCAGCTTTCACCCGAAGGAACAATATGCAGATCTGGAAGGAATGAAAAAAATCAAGTCGGAATTACTGGCTGCGTACCCGGATGAAATTGATGAAGTTCACTACAGTGAAGAAAGTGTTTCGGATGTCAACCTCGGGTTTAAACGTTTCGTCTATTTGTTCGGTTTCATTGCAATCTTATTGGTGGTTGTTGCCATTGCCATGATCAATAACACCATTCGTCTGGCGTTGTATTCACAACGTTTTCTGATCAAAACCATGCAGTTAGTGGGAGCAACGTCACGCTACATCCGGAAACCGTTCCTGACAAAATCCATTCTTCAGGGAATCGTATCTGCCATTCTCGGACTGGGGTTATTCATGCTGTTGGTATATGTCACCGATAACTTAATGGAGGTCATTGAAATCACACTCAGCCTTGAATTATTGTTGATTCTTTTCGGACTTATCCTGCTATTGGGAGTCCTGATCAGCTATATCTCTACCTGGTTTGCACTGAACAAATACCTGCGCATGAAAGTAGACGATCTGTACTAAGCAGTCAGGACAAACACATTTACTTTTAATTAAAAACCTGAGTTCGGTTATTCTTTTTGAAATCAGGGTAAAATAGGAGATGCATTGGGTCTGTTGTTCTCGCAAAGACGCAAGGGCGCAAAGATGTAGCTCGGAATGAAACAATACCTTTGCGACTTACCGGCTTGGCGAACTATTTTTATACAAATCGTTGCGGAAATTAAACAAATTACCTACGCATGAAAGTAGACGATCTGTACTGAGTAGTCAGGACAAACACATTTACTTTTAATTAAAAACCTGAGTTCGGTTATTCTTTTTAAGTTCAGAGTAAAATAGGAGATGTATTGGGTTTGTTGTTCTCGCAAAGACGCAAGGGCGCAAAGATGTAGCTCGGAATGAAACAATACCTTTGCGACTTACCGGCTTGGCGAACTATTTTTATACAAATCGTTGCGGAAACACAAGTGATGGACACTAAAAACGTGAAACATTTTAATTGCCTTTGTCCTGACTAAGCAGTAAAACTGTTCTTGTCGAATCTGCGAAAGTTATTACCTTTACATTCTAAATACAACATCGTATGATCGACAGAAAAAATGCGCCTTCTATCCAGGGTATTGCATCCATTAATTTTGAAAAACCGCTTGTTTTCGACATTACAAAAGGAAACCACTTGTTTTGCATGACAAATGTGCAAAATGAAACCGCAAAATTTGAATTGTATTTTGATGCGGGTTCAATTTATGGTGGAACGGAAACGGCTTCTGTTGTTAATGCATTATTGCTAAGCGGAACCAAGGATAAAACATCCATCCAAATCAATACGGAAATTGATGAATTAGGAGGATTTCTGGAGCAGGGAGTATCAATGGAAAATGCTGTTTTTACAGTATATGCACTCCGGGAAAATATTCTTCCCATTGCACGGATCGTTCGCGACGCCATAGAAAATTGCGTGTTTGATACACGTGAACTGGAGCAATCCATTAATTCCAGAAAGCAAAAGTTGCGGGTCAACATGGAGAAAGTCAGTGTGCTGGCGCAACGTTCGTTCAGACAACGTTTTTTCAATAGTTCAGAAAAATACAGCCGGGTTACCAATCCGGAAGATCTGGATTTCATCACCCAGGAAGAGTTAATGCAATTTCACCAACAGCATTACCTCAAAGGGTTAAAAAAGATGGTCCTGGTAGGAAATTTTTCTCAATCCGAAATTGATTCATTTATGGACGTGTTCGGCGCATGGGCAAGTGAGGAAACACCAACCTTTGAAACGGGATTTGAAAATATCAAGGGGTATGCTCATCTGGAGAAGAAAGACGCATTGCAGACAGCCATACGGATCGGACGCCACCTGTTCAATAAAACACACGAAGATTATTCCGATTTCCTGGTACTGAACACCATCATCGGTGACTATTTCGGGAGCCGCCTGATGCGCAATATCCGTGAAGATAAAGGATATACATACGGAATCGGATCGATGGTGAGCGAAATGGAACACTCCGGCTATTTTATGATCGGAACCGAAGTAGGAAAAGAAGTAAAGGACCAGGCACTCGCTGAAATCAAATACGAGCTGGACAAGTTAAAAACGAAACTGGTTCCGCAGGACGAATTAGACCTGGTAAAGAATTACATGCTGGGACAATTGTTAAAAAGTGCCGACGGCCCCTACTCTATGATGGACTTGTTCCTAAGCGTAGAACAACACGGATTGAACATGGATTTTTACAACCAGGTAATTCATTCCATCAATGCTGTCACACCGGAACGTATCAAAGAATTGGCAAACAAGTACCTGAACTGGGACGATTTTACGATTGTAACAGCAGGATAACATACACCTCAAAATTAAATCATGGAATTCAAATCAATCATTGCAGCCGTTGAACAGTTTCACGACGCTTTCAGAATTGAAAACAACCACGCCCCGACCACAGAGATCGGGAATGACCAGATTGAACTGCGCCACCGGTTGATGCAGGAAGAAAACGACGAATACCTGCAGGCTGCCAAAAGCGGTGATTTAGTAGAAGTTGCAGATGCATTGGGTGACCAGTTGTATATCTTGTGCGGAACGATTCTCAAACATGGAATGCAGCACAAAATTGTGGAAGTATTTGAAGAAATTCAACGCTCCAACATGAGTAAACTGGACAAAGACGGAAACCCGATTTACCGGGAGGATGGAAAAGTGATGAAATCAGAATTGTATTTCAAACCGGACATCAAAAAGGTACTGGAATTGTAAGTAATATTGAATTATAAATATTGAATGATCAAATGGAGTGTTTAAATAACATTCATAATTCAACATTCATAATTCAACATTCATAATTCAACATTCATAATTCAACATTCCACCATCAACTTTTTATATCTTTGTACAAAATTTCAAACAAAATGTCAGAAAAACCGGTTAGAGTTCGCTTTGCTCCGTCCCCAACGGGTCCATTACACATGGGAGGAGTACGAACTGCATTGTACAATTATTTATTTGCGAAAAAGAACAACGGAACATTTTTAATCCGGGTAGAAGATACCGACCAGACACGTTTTGTACCGGGAGCGCAGGACTACATCATGGATGCCCTGCACTGGTGTGGAATCATTCCTACGGAAGGCCCCGGAATCGGGGGTGAATATGGACCTTATGTTCAATCCGAACGCAAAGAAATGTACAGACCTTACGCAGAAGGACTGGTAGAAAATGACAAAGCATATTACGCATTTGATACGCCGGAAGAACTGGAAGCAGTGCGTGAACAAGCCAAAACAATGGGGATGCCCAACTGGCAATACAACAGCGTTACCCGTATGTCGATGAAAAACTCACTGACATTACCTGCTGATGAAGTAAAACGCAAACTGGAAAATGGTGATCCGTATGTGATCCGCATCAAAATGCCCCGCAATCACGATGTGCGTTTTGAAGACATGATCCGTGGATGGGTAACGGTAAATACCAATAACCTGGACGATAAAGTATTGTTCAAAAGCGATGGGATGCCAACGTATCACCTGGCAAACATCGTGGACGATTACCTGATGAAAATTTCCCACGTCATCCGTGGAGAAGAATGGTTGCCTTCAGCGCCGATGCACGTAATGTTGTACGAAGCATTCGGATGGGAAGCTCCCCGCTTTGCACACCTACCGTTATTGCTGCGTCCGGATGGAAACGGGAAATTATCCAAGCGAGACGGAGACCGTTTAGGATTCCCTGTTTTCCCGTGTGACTGGACCACTGCAGAAGGTGAGTTATACTCCGGTTACCGCGAAAAAGGATACTTGCCGCAGGCGTTTGTCAACATGCTGGCATTTCTGGGGTGGAATCCGGGAACAACACAGGAAATTTTTTCCATGAAGGAACTGGAAGAATCGTTTACCCTGGAGCGCGTTTCCAAAGCTGGAGCCAAATTCGATCCTGAAAAAACAAAATGGTTCCAGCAACAACATTTGAGAGCTGTTTCCGACGAAGACCTGGCGCAATTACTGATTGACCAGTACGGAGCAACAACAGATAAAGCACGATTGACAAAAATTGTTCACCTGATGAAGGAACGTGCAACATTCCCGCAGGACATCCTGACGGAAGGAGCTTATTTATTGGAGCGTCCCGCTGTTTACGATGAACAAACGGTGAGTAAAAAATGGAAAGAAGATGCTCCTGCATTAATGGGAGAATGGTTGCAGCAATTGGAGACCCTTTCCGATTATTCAGCTGTTTCTGTAGAAGCGGCATTTAAATCGTTTATTGCAGAAAAAAACCTGGGAATCGGAGCCGTATTACCATTGTTCCGCCTGTTATTGACCGGACAAGGAGCAGGTCCAAGCATGTTTGAGATCACGGAATTTTTAGGAAAAGAAGAAGCGATTGAGCGTATGAAAATTGGTAGTTCTGCAATCGAAGCATTAAAATAAAAACATGAAACACCGCATCGAAGTCAACGGTATTAAATGTTACGCTTATCACGGATGTCTGGAAGAAGAAGCCCGGATTGGCGGACATTATATCGTGAACGTATCGTTGCTCACTGATTTTTCAGAAGCCATTGAAACAGATGATCTCACAAAAACCATTTGTTATGTTGACATCAATACGATTGTCAAAGAAGAAATGGCCATCCGATCCAAATTGATTGAACATGCGGGAGGAAGAATTTTCTCCCGCATCCGGTCAGAACTCAAGAATATCCACTCTCTGAGCGTTAAAATCATCAAAATCTGTCCGCCGATTAATGGCGACGTAGACAACTGTACCATTGTCATCGAAGACTAATTCGCTTTTCAAATCATACAGCTTCAGTCCTTAATTGCTGCACACACATTCTTTTCCTTCCTTTTCTTGTTTAAAACCATTCTAAATACAGGGTTTTTCAGAGAATATGACAATCCTATGACAATAAAACCGCAAACCCTTCGCAACTTTGCAGTGTTAATTGAACATGGCATTAGACTCATTTCATAGCATCATCTTTACGCATCGCAACTTGTCGGTGGATGACATCGGATCGTTACACATTTCAGAAGACGTTCAAAAAGACCGTCTGAATGAAATTAAACAACGGTTTGCGTTGCCGGAGCTCATGTTTTTGTCTACCTGTAACCGGGTAGAATTTCAACTGTGCACCAATGAAGAAGTCAATCACACGTATTTATCCGATTTCTTCCGGACACTGTATCCGCAATTAACAGAAGAGCAGCTTTCGAACTTTCTCCACTCTTCCGAAATCTTTTCGGGAATAGAGGCAGTAAAACATTTATTGCGCGTTGCATCATCGATCGATTCCATGGTGGTTGGAGAACGGGAAATCATTACACAGGTCAGAAATGCATACGAACTGTCAAAAGCAAATGGATTGACAGGAGATTTCATCCGCTTGTTGGTTAAACATACAATTGAAACCGCAAAGCAAGTTTATACTGAAACCAATATTGCCAAAAAACCTGTTTCCGTTGTTTCACTGGCTTATCACAGGCTGAAGCAAATGAACATTCCGTTGGATGCACGCATTCTGATCATCGGGGCGGGTGTGACCAATACCAACATGAGTCGCTTTCTGAAAAAACACGGATTCAGGAATTTTGTTGTGTTTAACAGGACACTTGCAAAAGCACAGGCATTGGCACAAGACCTCAACGGACGTGCGTTCCCGTTAACAGAGCTGGCATCCTTCAACGAAGGATTTGATGTAATCATCACATGTACCGGTTCCGAAAGCCACATCATTTCACCTGAATTGTACGAAAGCTTACTGCAAGGAGAAACAGATAAAAAAGTGGTGATTGATATTGCCATTCCACAGGATTTAGCTCCTGAAATTAAAAACAAACACAAAGTCACTCATATTTCTGTTCACCTGCTTCAGGAAATTTCCAACGAAAACCTGAAAGAAAGAAGTAAGGAAATTGAACATGTAGAGGTTATTTTAGCTGAAAAAATAGAAGAGTTCAAGCAATTGCATAAATTGAGAACCGTCGAACTCGCTATGCGGGAAGTCCCTCAAAAAGTAAAAGACATTAAAACAACCGCACTGAACCAGGTCTTTAAAAATGATTTGGATGCATTAGACGGCGAGTCCAAAGAAATTTTGGAAAAGGTTATCAACTACATGGAAAAAAAGTACATGAGTATGCCCATGCTGATGGCAAAAGAAATTCTCTTGAAAACCAATTGATCCGTAATCAGGATTAAATAAATATGAAAAAAATTACAATCGGCTCCAGAGGAAGTGACCTGGCTTTGTGGCAGGCAAATCACATCAAACGACAACTGGAAACATTGGGAGCAGAAGTGTCCATCACCATCATCAAAACACAGGGCGACGCCATTCAACACCTGAGCTTTGACAAAATGGAAGGAAAAGGATTCTTTACAAAAGAACTGGAAACAGCATTGCTTGACCAATCCATTGACCTGGCTGTTCATTCTCACAAAGATCTGGAAACAAATTTCCCGGAAGGGTTGACAATCGCTGCGGTTTCTGAACGTGAAGATCCGAGTGATTTGCTGTTGATTCACAAAAATGCCGTTGACGAAAGCCAAAAATGGGGATTGAAACAAGGAGCTGTTGTCGGAACTTCATCTGCACGAAGAAAATCACAGGTGATGCGTTACCGACCGGATGTCACCATTCAGGATTTACGGGGAAATGTTCCCACACGCATCCAAAAGTTAGCAGATGGTGGTTACGATGCCATCTTACTGGCAAAAGCGGGAATCGACCGGCTGAAGATCAATTTAGATAATTTCCATGCTGTCGTCTTAGATCCGAGAGCCTTTGTTCCTGCTCCTGCACAAGGCGTACTGGGTCTTCAAATTCGCGAGAATGATGTAGAATTAGCGAAATTGCTTTCGCAGTTAAATCACACGGCTGTTCAGCAACGCATTGCTGTGGAACGAAAGGTGCTGAACCTATTGCAGGGAGGATGCCAATTGCCGTTGGGAGTCTATTGTCCGGATGAGCAAAACGTGTATGTTTCCTACGGTGAAAACTGGGAAGACGGAGCTATTCTTGCACATTATGAAGTAGAAGACCTGGAAAATATTGCCGAAATCATTGTGGAAGATCTTCAGAATCCGGAATAAATGCAGCAAGAGGAACATAAAATCCATCGTCCGTCGACCCGTTTGTTTATATCAAAAGCGGAAAGCGAACTGGAAGTGTTACCTCGTTTCTGCAACGAACAGCACATTTCACTTTCAGCACATTCATTTCTAACCTTTGAAGCCACTCCGTTTCACATCACGAAACCTTTTGAGGTCATCTTCTTTGCCAGCCCGAGAGCTGTGCGATTTTTTTTTCAGCAAGAAACCATCGCTGATACCACACTGATTGCCGTTGCGGGAGAAACAACCCGGAAAGCTGTTACGGAACTCGGAAAACAGGTTCATTTTTCACCGGAAAACAGTGGGAACATCGAAGAAAGTACATTGGCATTTTCCCGCTGGGTAAACCACCGACACGTGTTGTTTCCCACTTCCGACATTTCACAAAAGAGCTACACACAGCATCTTCAACAGGAACAGTTAGAAATTATTCCGATCTATAAAACGCAAATTTCGACTCAAAAAATCGAAGAATGTACCATTTATGTGTTTACCAGCCCTTCAAATGTTACTGGTTTCCTCGCATCCAATACTTTTCCGGAAAACGCAACCGTCATTGCCTGGGGAGAAACAACGCGTGCTGCTTTATCTCCTTTTGTTAAAACGGATGCGCTCTTAGTGCTTGAGCAAGCCACAGAGAAAAACGTAATAAAGCTTATAGAAAGTTAAATTACCACAGGGCAAACGCATTTAAAATTTTTCAGGCTAATTTCTTTAATGATTTGTATAAAAATAGCTCGCCAAGCCGCTAAGGTATTGTCTCATTCCGAGTTACATCTTTGCGCCCTTACCGTCTTTGCGAGAACAGGTTAAATGCATTATTTATTCCTTCTCTTATCTCTTGCTAAACATTTTAAACAGAATTTAAATAGTCAATTACTTGTTAAATCATCTTTAATGCTAAAAAAATCACTTCATTATTAAACCTTTTTCGTCGTTGGCTGTCTGATGGATATGAGCAAGGAAAAAAACAGATTGGATTCCATTCAGGCGAAACAACCGGATTATCCGGATGCGGAGTTTTTCAAGCAATTGGCCGGACGTGTAATCGCGGAACACGAAAACCCTTTTGTCAACAAAACACCGTTTTATAAACAACCGGTTGTGCGATGGATTGCTGCTGCAGCGGCGCTGGTTCCGTTTGTGATCTTCTTTGCCCGCACCAATCAATCCCCTTCAACACGTACATCTCTTACAGGGCTGGATAACATTCCTCATGAATCGATTCGGGAGTATGTACAGGATCAAAAAGAAGCAACTATTTTGCTTGCTTTTGAACCGGCTGCTCCGAAAGAAAATGCAGTAGCCAACACGACGGTAAGTCAACTGACAAAAGAAATCAAAAAAGAAGAGATCAGCAGTTACTTACAGGAAGAATACGGGGATTGGGAAACAAATGACGAATCAGAATTGTATTATTAAAATCAATAGCACATGAAACAGTTGAGTAAAGCGTTGAGGGCATTTGTAGTGATGTTTTTCGCAACAAGTATGGTGTTTGCACAAGACGGATCAAAGCCGGGTGCAGATAAGAAAAAAGAAAATTTTGAAAAAATCGAAGCAGCAAAAAAAGAATACTTCACGCAGGAATTGAAATTAACCGATAAAGAAGCGGAAAAATTCTGGCCCGTACATGACGAATTCTCAAAAGCAAACCGTGAAAACCGCAAAAAGCAACGGGAAATCGGAAAAGAACTCCGTAACGGGTTTGATTCCATTCCGGAAAAAGACGTTCGCACAAAAATGGAAGCAATGCTGAGTCTGGAAACTGCTGACGTGCAGCTTAAAAAAGATTACCTCAACAAAGCTGCTGACGTAATCGGGTACAAACGCGCTGCTAAATCACTACACCTGGAGCATGAATTTAAACGTGAATTGATGGACCGTGTGAAAGACAAAGAGCACGGAAGAGGTCCGAATCCGGGAAGAGGGGAATTCAGAAAAGCTCCGGTAGAAGAAACGGAATAAAAACAGAAAGGCTCCGAAATCCGGGGCTTTTTTGTTGCCAGTAAATGAGTATTCCTTAGATGCGTTTGCGAATCCGCTTCAAATCTCTGAATTGCATGACCATATCCCGTGGAGTGCATCTGAATAAAATCGGGTAGTCATTCTGATATGAAAACGAAGACATCCCGTTTGGATTCTGAACCGGTAACAAATGAAGTCTATTACACAACTTCTGGTTGTAGACCAAATTGGAATAATAGGATATAAACGACAATGCGGCTGTATATTTCGATGCCTGCCGGATAATTCCGACACCGACACCATCATAAAAAACACCGAACTTGATACTTTGATTCGGATAAACAAACAACTTCCCGTCTTTTTGTACATGCGACAACCGGCTCAATACATACGGTGCTGTTTGAACCGTATCTCCGGGAGTTGCTGTCTGACCTTCTATTTTTTCCAGCCACGTAAGTGACTTGTTCATGTTTTTCCGGCCAAACTGAAACAATACAGAAGCCTGAAATGCCGCCATCTCTTGTTGATTCAATTCATTTTTCCATTTCTTTCCGTACGTCAGTTCGTTGTACTGAAAGCCACGGTTCTTCTCCGCACCTGTAATGACATACGGATCCAACCCTAAAATCATCCAGTCCGACTGAGGAGCAACAAACCCTTTGTTTTCCCACGTATGTGTTTCTTCAATTGTATGAAGGACATTGTTTTTTGCTAAAAAATCCAGTGCATAAGTCGACTTCATCAACACAAGATCAAAAGTTGAATTGTACTTTTTTTCGTTGTAATGTGCGACAATCGAATCAACACTCATCGGAAGAATCACAATTTTGATGCGTTCCCGCTTTTTAAAATCTTTAAAGAGAATACTATCTGCCGGAGTCAGAAAATCCGATGCAATGTATAACCGTTTTGGTTTTTTAGACTCCACAACGGGCGTGTTACAGCCATGTAATGACAGTAAGATCAGAGCAACAACAGCAAATACCATTCGATTCATGCGCTAAAATTAATGATTTATATACGTATAGCCAGCAATAACGGAATTTTACTTTTCCATCACAATTCATTATCTTAGTGCTATGAAATTTGTCTTTCTGCTCATAGCATCTTTGGTTGTTTTTTCGTGTACAGACATGAAAAAGGGGAAACAAATGGAGCAAATCACCGCATTGCAAGCAGCATTGGACAGCCTGGAAAAAGAATGGAATAACCAGGAATCGGGTACCATAGATAGCTTGTCTGTCATCTGCTCCGCTAAAATAGATTCCATCAGCCTGTTGTATAATGACCAGAAAATTGACCTTGAACTGGCATCCAAAATTGACCGGTTCAAACAATCAAATAATGATTTAAAAGAACTGAAAAAGATTCATTCTTTTTTTCCGAGTCTGCTTACAGAGAAAAAGCAAGCACTGGCTTCGCTGAAAGCAGATGTCAATAAAGGAAGCGGAAGAAGAGAAAAATACGACGAATACATCGATTTTGAAACAAAAGAAATGGCCACCATTCGGCAGCAATACCAGGAGTACCTCCGGACAAAAGAACATTGCATCGAATACTATACCTCATCCAGTGATGCGGTCACCGATTTTTTAACGGGCTTGAAAAATACCCGGGAAAATCAGGAAAAAATCGCACGATAATTGTAGTTTTCCTTGTAATTTTATCCCTATGAACACATGCAATTATAGCTTTCCCTCACTATTCAGACATTTCACCCTGTGCATGTCCCTGATGTGCATGTCCCAATCACTGTATGCACAGCCCGGAACAGACGCGCAGCTGGCAAATCATTATTACAATAACGGGGATTATGCAAAAGCAAAAGAATATTATGAAAAATTGTACAAACGGGAGCCGATAAAGCTATACTTTGAACGATACTACCAGTGTCTGGTCGCTGAAAGTGATTGGAAAAATGCGGAAAAACTATTAAAACAACAGGTCGATTACAGCAATGGTGAAGTGGAATACAATGTGATGCTCGCCCAGTTTTATGAGGACCGCCAGGAACAGCCAAAAGCCGATAAGATCTATAAATCGCTGGTAGATAACATTTCTCCCAACCCGACCGCAATCATTAACCTGTTTAATGCCTTCAAATCAAAAGGAAAGAATGACCTGGCATTTCAGACCATCACGAAAGGGCGAAGTTTATTGAAAAATTCATATCCCCTGCATTTCCAGTTTGCGGAATATTACGGTGCAACAAAAGAAACAAAAAAGATGATCCAGGAGTACCTCGATCTGGTCGATTACAGCGCCAATTATAAAACCTCCGTGCAGAATATTCTTTCGCGCATCATTGATTTTTCCGCGACCTCTTCTGAAGAATACACCACACTGAAAACGGAATTACTGCAACGAACGCAAAGCAGACCCGATGACATTGTGTTATCCGAGTTAGTAACCTGGTTTTTTATTCAAAGTAAGGATTTTCCGACTGCGTTGATGCAGGAACAGGCCATGGATAAGCGGATGGATCTGAAAGGGAGACGTGTATACGACCTGGGGATCATCTGCGTAGAAAACAATGATTATACAACAGCACGGAAAGCTTTTACATACGTCAAAAACCTGGGAGAAAACGCTCCACTCTATTACCAGGCAGAAAATGCCATGCTGAATACCCGCTATAAAGAAATCATAACCGCCCGAAATCTTTCCGCCACTGAAATGAACGAAACGGTAAGGGAATATGAATCCACCATTGCACGCATCGGAAAGAATTACCGTTCACTGCCACTGATCATTGAGTTGGCACACATCCAGGCATTTTACAACGACCGGGCAGCAACAGCGATTGACCTATTGAACGACGCGTTAAAATTGGAACGGCTTACAGACATTCAAAAAGCGGAAATAAAGATGAAACTGGGAGATATTCATGTCCTTCACGGTGATATCTGGGAAGCATCCCTGTTTTACATGCAAGTAGATAAAGACTTTAAATTTGAACCCATCGGACAGGAGGCGCGTTTTAAGAATGCACGCATTTTTTATTACGACGGAGAATTTAACTACGCCCAATCACAGCTCGATGTCCTGAAACAGGGAACTTCCAAATTAATTTCCAACGACGCCATTCAACTCTCTCTGTTGATTACAGATAACTTCGGGCTGGACAGCAATTACCGGGCAATGTTCTGGTTTGCAAGTGCCGATTTGTTAATTGAGCAGCACAAATACACACAGGCATTCCAGTTATTCGACAGCATCATCAGGCAATTTCCGTATCACAGCCTGGGTGATGAAATCCTGATCAAAAAATCACAGGCGATGCAGCAACAGGGAAAATGGTCGGAAGCACTGGCATACCTGGATGAGCTGCTGAAATATTACGGAACTGATATCCTGGCGGATGATGCCTGGTTTATTAAGGGAGAAATCTACCAGAATCATCTGTTTGACAATGAAAAAGCAATGGAATGTTACAAAGAAATCTTGTTCAAATACCGGGGATCACTTCACACTACCGAAGCACGGAAACGTTTTCGGGAATTGCGCGGGGATACCATCAAAGAAGATGAAGAATTGTAGATGCATCGCTACATCCGACATTGTTTTTTCGTGTAAAAACACAGTATTTGAACAGGAAAAAGTATTTTTGTAGAAACCTGATAAAAACTCAAATAATTGATCGACTTAATTCTAAAAGGTGTAATTACGGGATTTATTCTAAGTGTAATGATCGGACCAGTATTTTTTGTACTGCTCGAAACAAGTATACGAAAAGGAATTCGTGCCGGTATTGCATTGGACTTCGGCGTTTTTATTTCCGATGTGATTTATATCCTGATTGCATTTCTTTTTTACAATGAAGTCAAATCACTTGCAGAGGGACAGAGCAAGGAAATTGCCAAAGGGATAGGAGGCATTTTGTTCATCGTTTACGGATTGTTTACCTTTTTCAAGAAACCAAAAAACGTTCCGTTGACTGTTTCAAAAGATAGAGAACCATCCGACTGGAAGGAATACAGAATGTTGTGTTTAAAGGGGTTTTTACTCAACCTGGCGAATCCGCTTGTCATTTTTTACTGGTTCAGTGTGCTTTCTCTCGGAGATGCGAATCATGTAGCCGGATGGAGTACACAAACAGTGTTATTTGTCTTCATTTGTATCATTCTACTGACCTTCTTTTCAATTGACATTTTGAAGATAGTGGGCGCAAAACAGTTACGACCGTTTATAACGGATAAACTACTGCAATCTCTGAATCACCTGATCGGGATTGTATTCATGGTTTTCGGAGTCGTACTTCTTGTGCAGGGAATTGTAGAAAAAATGTAACAATCATCCCCGATTGGTGTTATAACATAAATAAATAAATGTATGTGGAAGTTGTTGGTGTTGTTCGTATTGATTTCAATACAGACAGCCTTTTCTCAGGTAGATGAATACAAAGTGCAGAAGGAAAATCTGACGAAAAAAGAAAGTTTGTTTTACGATTTCAACAAAACAAAAATTCAATCACTCGGTGCTTATTACACGGATAAGCTGGGTGCAACTACCATGAAGCACGGAAAGTGGATTTATTACGACCGTGACGGAAAAATTGAAGAGGAACGTGAGTACTTCAAAGATATGCTACACGGAAAAGTAGTCCTGTATTACCCAAACTCCAGACCAAAACAGGAAGGATATTTTTACCTGAATCAACCTGACAGCATCTACCGCGAATGGAATGAAACGGGAAGATTGGCCGTAGAGGGAAATTATTCGTACGGAAAACCAAAGGGAACGTGGACTTATTATTACCTGGACGGACGAAAAAAATCAGAAGAGAAAACAAAAGATTCGATTAACCTGATGGAATCATTCTGGATGCCCGACTCCAATCATACACAAACCGTTAAGAATGGTACAGGTGAAATGATGACCTTTTATACAACCGGATCGTTAAAAGAATGGTACCATTACAAAGACGGATTGAAGCATGGTCCGTTTGAGGAATGGAGCATTTATGGCTACAAAACACTTACCGGTTCATTTGTTGACGGACAGAAAGACGGAGAGTGGATGTTTGCCTTCTATTCCGGTAAGACCGACAAGATCAGTAATTATAAAAACGGAAAATTAAACGGACCGTACAAAAATTTCTACGAATCGGGAAAAGTATATGCGGAAGGACAATACATCGATGGCAAAAAAACGGGGAAATGGACGTGGTACACCAGTGAAGGAACCCGTGATATGCAAGGAACATTTGTCGACGATCTGCAAGATGGCGACTGGACGTACTGGTACCCTACAGGTGAAGTTTCCTATACCGCCCACTACACAAAAGACAAAAAAACAGGCCAGTGGAGTTACTATTACAAAAACGGTAAAAAATTCAAAGAAGGTCCCTTTGTTGATGATCAAAAAAACGGTGTCTGGAAAACGTGGTACGAAGACGGGACATTGTTGATGGAAGGAGCATACGTCAACGGAAAAGAATCCGGAGAATGGAAAAATTACTGGGATGACGGTAAACTGAAGAATGTGTCCACGTTTTCAGAAGGAAAACTGAATGGTCAGTGGTATTCATACCTCCCCGACGGTAAAATGACCCTGGAAGGAACGTATAAAAACGGAATGAAAACAGGCCCCTGGATGGAATACTTTCAGAATGGTCAACCACGTGAGTTGAAAACATATAAGATCATTAAAAAGAAATCCAATGTCAACAAAGAAGGAAAAGGATCTAAAATTATTTACTCCAGTGAGCTGAACGGAAAATTCCAGGCATATTCCGATAAAGACGGAAGAATCATGGAAGAAGGAAACTATAAAAACGGGAACAAGGTCGGAACCTGGAATGCGTATCATCCGGGCGGGAAAATGAAAGCAGTCGTTTCTAACTACAAAAACGGTAAATTAGAAGGAGAAATGGCAACCTATGACAAACGCGGTAAAATTATTTCTACCTGCGATTACAAAGACGGGCTAAAACACGGAACGTTTAAACTCTATGACAAAAAAGGAAAAGTCACATCAGAAAAGCGTTTTTCTGAAGGAATGCTGATCATTGAAGGACAGGACAACAGACCAGGTTCGTTTAGTCCAAGGTAGTAAAATGTATAAAAAATCAAAGTAAAAAATGCTGCCTATCCCTATTTTACTGGCACTTTTCTAATTCGTCACGGATCATTGCTGTTATATTTCGAATAACATTAACTTTGTGCAGGAATGATTCGTTTGTTTGCCGAAAATAGAGCGTTGACGGTATTTTTATTGCCGATTTTTACAGTTGGATACGTCCTGCTGAATGCATTTTTTCCCTATTTTGAACTTTCCAATGAGATCGATTTCGGTTTATTCGGAACCTACACCGTTGCAAACCCCCTGGTAAAACAAATTGGCGGAGGGGCAATTGTTTTTTTGAATGCAGTGGCAATCAACCTGGTCTTCAACAATCAGAACTTTCACGAAAAAACCATTTACCTTCCTGCGTTTATCTACATTGTGTGGATGAGTTTCTTTGAAGAAATGTACAATCCAGGAGGTTTCCTGCTGGCCCATACCTTTTACATTTTCATTCTTTTTCAACTTTTCCGGTTGAACCAGAACGAAGATGGAAGAAGGCTGGTATTTAATGCCGCGTTTTTTGCTGGTGTTGCAACCTGTCTGCATCCCACAATGGTCATTTTGCTACCCTTCCTGTTCATTATGGTCTGGATACTTCGTCCGTTTGTTTTCCGGGAATCGTTGCTGCTGATTACAGGATTCATTACCCCACTGTTGTATGCAGGTGTACTGATGCTTTATCAACATGAAGCATTTCAGTGGAATTGGAAGCTGAACTTTGTTGCAATTGAAAACCAGCCGTTCAACTTATTTGTCATGGCCTCCCTGATTTTGCTGTTTATCCTGTTCAGTGCCTTCGGAATCAGGGCAAAATTGCAGAAAAGCAGCATCCGGCTCCGGAAACTTACCCGGATTCTCTGGGTCTTATTATTCCTGGCAGGTTGCATTGGTGTGACTGATTTTTTATTAGCACAACAGGAAGAATCATTTAGCCTGTTGTTTGTAATTCTGCCGTTCTTTTCCGTTTTTTCATTCGTGAAGAAACCACTGTCTGTTTTGGCAAACGGTTTATTTATAATCATTATTATCTGTTCTTTGCTGAAATTTTTCCTCTGATAAACTCGGTCAATCGCTCGATTTTAACTAATTTCGCATCCAAATTGAACGGGAAAATGAATTCCCTTTAAAATCTTGATTCAACTATGAAATTTGGTGTTGTTACATTTCCGGGCTCTAACTGTGATGCCGATATGATTTATGTATTGGAAACAATTATGGGACAAGAAGTTGAGCCATTGTGGCACAAAGACCACGATCTGAAAGGATGTGATCTGATCGTTCTTCCGGGGGGATTCTCTTACGGGGACTATTTACGTTCCGGTGCCATTGCCAAACTTTCCCCGATTATGGAGGAAGTGATCAAACATGCCAACAACGGTGGATATGTGATGGGGATTTGTAACGGGTTTCAGATTTTGACGGAATCAGGATTGCTGGACGGCGCATTATTACACAACAATACACAAAAATTCATTTCTAAAAATGTACACCTCAAGGTTGGAAGCTCCAACACGGCGTTGACAAAAGGACTGGACAGCAATAAAGCACATAAAATTCCGATTGCTCACGGAGAAGGACGCTTTTATGCCGGAGAAGACACGATGAAAAAAATTCTGGACAATGATCAGGTTTTGTTCTATTATGCAGATGAGGAAGGAGCTGTAACCGATGCTGCCAATCCGAACGGATCGCTGTTGAACATTGCCGGAATCTGCAATGAGAAACGAAACGTATTTGGAATGATGCCACATCCGGAACGAGCTGCTGACAGTGAGTTGAACAACATCGACGGGAAGGCATTTTTTGAATCATTATTGAAATTTTGTTAATACCATAGTACCAAACGAATGAGAGTTTTATTATTGGGATCCGGAGGGAGAGAGCATGCACTGGCATGGAAAATTGCACAAAGTTCAGCGCTGGAAGAATTATTCATCGCGCCGGGAAATGCGGGAACGAAAAACCACGGTAAAAACGTCGATATCAAACCTTCTGACTTCCCTGCAATAAAGAAGTTTGTACTGGAAAATGAGATTGAAATCGTTATTGTCGGACCGGAAGATCCGTTGGTGCTCGGCATCCATGATTTCTTCCTGAACGATGATGAACTAAAACACATTGGTGTGGTTGGTCCTCAGCAACATGCCGCTCAATTGGAAGGTAGCAAGGATTTTGCCAAAGAATTCATGAAGCGTCACCACATTCCGACAGCTAAATATGAAACCTTTACAAAAGATACGCTGGAAAAAGGATATGCATTCCTGGAATCCATGTCTGCACCATATGTTTTGAAAGCAGACGGTTTAGCAGCCGGAAAAGGCGTGTTGATTCTGCATGCACTGGACGAAGCAAAAAAAGAATTGAAGAATATGCTGGCCGATGCAAAATTCGGTGCAGCCAGTTCAAAAGTTGTCATCGAGCAATTTTTAAGTGGAATCGAACTATCTGTATTTGTAATTACGGATGGTGAATCCTATAAAATTCTTCCCGAAGCAAAAGATTACAAACGCATCGGAGAAGGAGACAAGGGATTGAACACCGGAGGAATGGGAGCAGTCTCCCCTGTTCCGTTTGCAGATGCCACTTTCATGGACAAAGTAGAAAACCAGATCATCATCCCGACGATCAAAGGATTAAAACAAGACAATATTCCCTACAAAGGGTTTATTTTCTTCGGACTGATCAATGTCAAGAACGAACCATTCGTGATCGAATACAACTGCCGCATGGGTGATCCTGAAACAGAGGTAGTAATTCCGCGTTTAAAATCAGATTTACTGGATTTATTTGAAGGAGTTGTGACAAATACACTTTCGGAACGCGATATTCAATTTGATGAACGAAGTGTGGCAACCGTCATGATGGTTTCCGGAGGATACCCGGAAGAATACGAAAAAGGAAAGCAGATTTTCGGACTAAACAGCATTACCAATTCCATTGTATTCCATGCGGGAACCACTTCCGACGGCCCGGCAGTAATGTCAGCCGGAGGTCGTGTTCTGGCGGTTACTTCCTACGGAAAAAACCTGGACAGCGCATTGGAGAAATCATATGCGAGTATTGATAACATTGAATTTGAAAAGGCATACTACCGAAAAGATATCGGGTTCGATGTTGTCTGATAATCAATAAATCTTCTAACTAAAAAGAGGCTTCGTCAATTGATGAAGCCTCTTTTTGTCTGGGTTGTCTCGTCCTGAAATAAGTTGACACAATTTATTTCATATGACATATAGTTCAGAACCTTCAAAGGTTCGCCGTAGT
>NZ_JACVEL010000017.1 GCF_014518315.1 Taishania pollutisoli | reverse complement strand
GTCACGGTTCATCCGATGCCGGACGCAACGACTGCAGGAACAGTTGTCGTATGTCAGCAGGACGGAGCACCTGTGATTACATTTACGGGAACCAACAGTTCCGGTGAGTATACATTTACATACAATCTGAATGGAGGAGCCGACCAGACGCTGACAACCAGCGGAACAAACAGTGCAACAGTCACTGTTCCGACAACAACTGCAGGAACGTTTACGTATGAACTCCTGAATGTATCAGACCCTGCAACGGGCTGTAACCAGGATGTGAATGAATCACAAATGGTAACCGTGAACCCGCTTCCAACCGCAACGATCGCAGGAACGACAACCGTTTGCCAGGGAGATGCCGCTCAGACGATCACATTCACGGGAGCCAATGGTTCCTCTGATTATCAGTTTACATACAGTTTAAATGGTGGAGCAAGCCAGACGATTACTACAAGCGGATCAAATACGGTAACGATCACCGTTCCGACAACCACATCGGGAACGTTTACATATGCATTACAATCTGTTTCGGATATCACGACAGGATGTGGCCAGCCTCAAACGGGAACAGCTGCGGTCACGGTTCATCCGATGCCGGACGCAACGACTGCAGGAACAGTTGTCGTATGTCAGCAGGACGGAGCACCTGTGATTACATTTACGGGAACCAACAGTTCCGGTGAGTATACATTTACATACAATCTGAATGGAGGAGCCGACCAGACGCTGACAACCAGCGGAACAAACAGTGCAACAGTCACTGTTCCGACAACAACTGCAGGAACGTTTACGTATGAACTCCTGAATGTATCAGACCCTGCAACGGGCTGTAACCAGAATGTGAATGAATCACAAATGGTAACCGTGAACCCGCTTCCAACCGCAACGATCGCAGGAACGACAACGGTGTGTCAGGGAGATGCCGCTCAGACGATCACATTCACGGGAGCCAATGGTTCCTCTGATTATCAGTTTACATACAGTTTAAATGGTGGAGCAAGCCAGACGATTACTACATCAGGGTCAAATACGGTAACGATCACTGTTCCGACAACCACAGCGGGAACGTTTACATATGCATTACAATCCGTTTCGGATATCACGACAGGATGTGGCCAGCCGCAAACGGGAACAGTCGCAGTCACGGTTCATCCGATGCCGGACGCATCAAGTGCAGGATCAACTACTGTTTGTCAGGATGAAACAGCTCCGGTACTTACATTTACGGGAACCAACAGTTCTGGTGAATATACGTTCACATATACGATCAATGGCGGAGTGCCACAAACAGTAACAACATCTGGTTCTTCCAGTGCAAATGTGACGCAATCAACTGCTGTTCCGGGAACATATGTTTATGAATTAATTAACGTATCTGATCCGGCAACGGGATGTAACAGGGGAATTAGTCATACTGAGACGATTGTTATCAGACAGTTGCCTGTAGCAGCTATTTCGTTACCTGTTGAAGCTTGTTTTCAGGACAATGTATTGCCTCAAGTTCAATTCTCCGGAACAAACGGAGACACTCCCTATACATTTACTTATAATGTAAACGGTGGAGCAGATCAATACGCGACTTCAACCGGTTCGGTTGTAACACTTCAGGTTCCAACGAATGTAGTAGGTGAATTTATTTATACCATTACGCATATCGGGGAGGGAAGTGTGTACGGATGTCAGCAAACGCAGGATATAGCAACGATGGTTACCATTCATGCTTTACCGGTTGTGTCAGCAGGAACTGATTTTTCTGTATGTGCAGGACAACCGGTTACGTTATCAGGTTCCGGAGCGGCAACTTATGCATGGAACAATGGTGTTACCAATGGTGTACCGTTCACACCTGCGGGTACTGCAACTTATACCGTTCAAGGTACAGATATCCATGGATGCCAAAACTCAGATCAGGTAATTGTTACAGTCGTTCCGATTCCTGTTGTTGATATAGAAGGACAAAACTTATACGGATGTAATCCGGTTACGCCTACGTTTACGAATCATTCAACGGGAAATCTTACGAATTGTACCTGGTATTTTGAAAACGGAGATGTCGTTGAGGGATGCGGAACGGTTTCTACGGTATTTGATCAACCGGGCTGTTATGATGTAACATTGGTTGTGAGTACGCCGGAAGGTTGTTCAAATACCCTGACACTGACTGATTATGTGTGCGTAGAGCCACAGCCGATTGCAAGCTTCTACCCGAACCCGGATCAATTAACTTCATACAATTCGGAATCACAAATGGTAAATGAAACCTTGTATGCAGATTCATATTTCTGGACGTTCGGAGACGGATCGTCACCTTCTACTGCACATTCTCCTGTACATGAATTTCCAAATGGTTCAACTGCTACCTATACGATCATGCTGGTAGCTTCTTCGAATGCAGGATGTGTTGATACAGCATATGCAGATGTTTCTGTGAAAGAGGAGTTATTGTTTTATATACCAAACACATTTACACCGGATGGTGATCAATACAACAATGTGTTCACACCGGTTTTCACGTACGGATATGATCCATACGATTACACGTTGTTGATTTTTAATCGATGGGGAGAATTAATCTTTGAATCACATGATGCATCAATCGGATGGGCCGGAACATATGGCGCAGACGGATATATTTGTCAGGAAGGAACCTATACATGGAAAATAGAAGTAAAAACTGCCGCAACAGATGAACGGAAATCATTTGTAGGGCATGTCAATATTTTAAGGTAGTTGCCGTTCCGGTAAAAGATCAGAAAGAACCTCTCATGAATTTCGGGAGGTTCTTTTTGTTTTGGAAAGACCAAAGGACCGGCTTTAAAATGTATATTTGTGGAAATATTTAATTATAAAAAGTGAAAATATCAGCATCTGTATACAGTGACAAATCCCGTTCATTAAAAGAAGTCATAGAAGATTTGGTCAATCACCAGGTTGATATGCTACACGTGGATTGTAATGATGATGTATCTGTATTTGATGATATTGAACAAATACGTACATGGTGTGATTTACCGATCGATTTACACATTATAACAGAAACTCCTTCTAAGTATTATGCACTTTTGGAGCAACATCCCGTAGAATACATTACCTTTCAGTATGAAGACCTGAAAGAGCCGTTGAATATTCCTGAAACTATAACCGGGAAAAAGGGACTGGCGGTTATTACACCAACTTCTGTAGACGTATTTGAAGCATACGCTCATTTCGACTTTATACTGATCATGGCAACGGTTCCGGGACAAAGCGGAGGTGTTTTTGACAAAACAAACTTTGATAAAATCCGGAAATTCAGAAAACAGTTTCCTGTAAAATCCATACATGTTGACGGTGGAGTAAATGGGGAAGTATCATTTATTCTCCGAAATATGGGGGTAACATCATCTGTCAGCGGGTCTTATTTATTCAAGGGGCCAAGTGTAGGACATCAATTGATGAACCTGACCAAACGAAAAATTGAATCAGCATATATTGTTGAGGATTTCATGACTCCGTTGGAAGAATGTCCGTTTGTATATTTGTCGGAATTAACGATCAACAATATTCTTACATCCATTGAACGGGGAAGTGTTGGTTTTACATTGGTTTTAGATGAATTTCATGGTTTTAAAGGATTAATATCAAATGCAGATGTCAGAAAAGCACTGATGAAAAACCTGGCGGATCTGAATCAGGTGGAACCTGTTGAGATGATCAATACGACTCCGATCACCATCAATGGAAATGCAACGGTTGTAGAAATGCTCAAAACGGTTAAAAACAGCCCGTTTACTGTGTCATACCTTCCTGTTGTTGATGCTGACAGAAAAGCATTGGGGATTGTTAATTTTGCTAATTTGGTCAAAGCAGAGCTATAAACAGATCCCTCTTTTTTTGTGATCTCTCTTTATTTCCATACGAAAAAGTATCTTTGTTCGTTAATGAATCTATATTTTTGATCCTTGTTCGATTACTTTTAAACAGAAGTTCGGGTAACATCATTAATTACAGACGAACGTCCTTTATTTTTTACCAGAGGAATTATACGATATCTTTTCAGGAATTGTAAATACTCTAAGGATTTCGTACATTTGTGGGTCTCATTAAAAAAAGAGGATGATTTTACACTTGAAAGCTGGCGTTAATGCACAGCGAATAAATGAATTAACGACAGAATTAAAGGCATTTCATATCCGTTACCAGGAAAAAGATGTATTGATTACGGGAGCGGGAATGAAAACGATTCCGGTTGCTATCGAAAAAGAAGTAGAGAAATTCTGGGCGTTTGATTCAGACATTCAGCTGGCATCCACTATTTATCAGAAAGAAAAGAGAACAGTTCAGTTGGGAGATGTCGTGATCGGCGGAACGACTAATCATACTGTTTTAATCGGCGGACCATGCTCGGTAGAATCGGAAGAACAAATCCGGTCTGCTTCTGAACTCCTGAAATCATTAAATTTATCGGTGTTACGAGGGGGATGTTATAAACCAAGAACCAGCCCGTATTCATTTCAGGGAATGGGACTGGAAGGGTTGAAATTGCTCGCAAAAATGCGGGAAGAATATGGTCTTGCGGTTATTACGGAAGCCAGGGATGCGACGCATATTGATGAAATTATCGAATACACGGATATCATCCAGGTCGGAGCGAAAGCGATGTATGATCAGGGGATTTTACGGGCATGTGCAAAGACAGATAAACCGGTATTAATCAAGCGCGGTTTCGGAACAACTTTACAGGAGTTTGTTCAGGCATCTGAGTTTGTGCTTTCCGGAGGTAATCCGAACGTTGTATTGTGTGAACGCGGTATCCGTACGTTTGAAACAAAAACCCGTTTTACGCTTGATTTATGTGGAGTTGCATGGTTACAGGAATACACAAATTTACCGGTAATCCTTGATCCATCGCATGCAATGGGGTATGCGTACGGCGTTGCTCCGCTGGCTAAAGCGTGTACAGCAATGGGAGTAGATGGTTTACTCATCGAAGCACATCCCAATCCGAAGGTAGCGAAATCAGATGCATCCCAGCAATTGAATTATGAAGAATTTACAGCGTTGAAGCGAGACCTGGAAACTGTGGCCGGCGCTGTCGGATATAAAATTGTATAACAAAGATGTTTTTAGAAGGAAATATAAAGGGCCTTTGTGCGAAATTCGGAATCGATCATGTGGCGTTTCTCTCCGACCTGGGAGTAGAAAACCCGCAGGAATTATCGGTCTTTGATTTACGGGCAATTGCAGAAGAATATGATGTGGATTTGTATACATTATTGTTCAAACCGTTATTTCCTTTAGCACATTTACAACAGAAGTTAACCAACATTAAATTACTGGTGCTGGATGTTGACGGAGTCATGACCGACGGGGGCATGTACTTCACAGAAACCGGCGATCAGTTCAAAAAGTTCAACACAAAAGACGGAATGGCAATCCTTCACCTCTCCAAAAATAATTTTCAACTCGCCATTATTTCGTCAGGATTTGTTTCAAATACAGTAAAGGCAAGAGCTGAAATGTTAGGAATACAGCATTGCGTTGTAACAAGAGAAAGCAAATTAACAGTGCTCAACAGAATACTCGAAGAACTCCGGTTGGATGTTTCACAGGTAGCCATTATCGGAGATGACATCAATGATCTGGAGGTTATGAAGACAGTTGCTATCGCGGCTTGCCCGAGAGATGCAGTTCAGGAAGTGAAGCAACACGCCCATATTGTATTGCAGACAGATGGTGGAAAGGGGTGTGTTCGGGAATTTATTGACACATATTTACCTAAAATTTAAACGGATTATCTGAAAAGGTAACCTACGAGCTAGAAAATGAAACAGGTTAGATTAGGAATTATCAGAGAAGGGAAGGTACCGAATGATCATCGGGTTCCGTTGACTCCCAAACAATGTAAAACAGTAGAAGCACAGTACCCCGAAGTGAAAATTGTGGTTCAGCCAAGCGCTATTCGTTGCTTTAAAGACGAAGAATATGAAGCACAAGGAATTGAAATCAATGAAGATTTAACTTCATGTGACATTATTATCGGAGTAAAGGAAGTGAATCTGGAAGATTTGATTCCCGAAAAGAAATTTATGTTTTTTTCACATACAATCAAAAAACAACCGTATAATCAGAAATTACTGCGCGCAATTCTGGATAAAAAAATCCAGTTGATTGATTATGAGGTGTTGAAAGACAAATTTGATAAACGCATTATCGGATTTGGAAGGTATGCCGGAATTGTCGGTTGTTATAACGGCTTCAGAACGCTCGGGCTTAAACTGGGGATGTATGAACTAAAACCGGCTAATCAATGTGCCAACCGTAAAGAAATGGAAGGAGAGCTGAGTAAAGTTGTTCTGCCTTCGGATGCAAGAGTCGTATTGACAGGATGGGGAAGGGTAGGAAACGGTGCCAGGGAAGTGATTGATTTGCTCCCGATCAAAGAAGTTGCGCCTTCTGAATTTCTGAACAAACAATTTGACGAACCGATTTATACGCACCTGGATATTGAAGATTATTACGTACCGAAGGATGGAAGTGAATTCGACAAAGGGGAGTTTTACACCCATCCGGAAAAATATACAGCCGTGTTGGAGCAGTTCATTGAAAAAGGGACACTGATGTACATTCCGTGTCATTTCTGGAGTAGTAAATCACCATTTTTGCTGACAAAAGAATGTTTGAGAAAGGAAGGATTGAAATTGAAAGTAGTTGCTGATATTTCATGTGATATCGCCGGTCCGATCGCTTGTACCATTCGCTCCAGTAAGATTGCCGATCCGGTTTATGGATACGACCCGGTTTCGGAAGCGGAAACAGATTTTATGAACGAAGGAGCAATTGCAGTAATGGCGATTGATAATTTACCGTGCGAACTACCGAAAGACGCCTCAGAAGATTTTGGAAATGAACTGATCAAAAATGTTTTCCCGCCACTGTTCAGAGAAGACCCGGACAGGGTGATTGAACGAGGATCAGAAACAGACTTGCAGGGAAGATTGATGCCGGGCTTTAACTATTTAAGCGATTATGCTAACGAATTAGACATCGTATGACATTGGAAAAGGGAAATAAAAAGACGATCCGGGGCTGGATTTTCTACGATTGGGCAAATTCAGTATATAACCTGGTAATATCATCTGCAATATTTCCTATTTTTTATGATACGGTTACAACACAGGCATTTTTACGTCACTACAATCAACAGCACGGATTACAGCTGGAAGAAGTACCGGAAGGAGTGAATGTGGTCGTCGATTTCTTCGGAACGCAGCTTTCTCCCTCTGTTTTAATGTCCTTTACCTTATCGTTTTCATTTCTCATCGTCTCTATTTTGTCACCGATGCTTTCCGGAGTTGCCGATCTGACGGGAAGCAAGAAGAAATTCATGAAGTTTTTCTGCTACCTGGGAGCATTTTCCTGCATTTCCCTTTATTGGTTCGGACAAGCTCCACTGGAGGTTGGAATGTTGTCTGTATTTTTGGCAAGTATCGGGTTTTGGAACAGTTTGGTATTCTATAATGCATTCCTACCCGAAATCGCAGCACCCGAAGACCACGACCGGATATCTGCCAGCGGTTATACAATGGGATACCTGGGGAGTATGTTGTTGCTGATCGTTTGCCTGGGAATTGTTATGGGAATCGGAAAAGAATACACCAATGTCAGTTTCATCCTCGTCGGAGTCTGGTGGATCGGTTTCAGCCAGATCACTTACCGTGTTTTGCCAAACAACGTGTACAACAGACCGAAATCCTCCCGGGTTTTAATGAACGGATTCCGGGAATTAAAGAAAGTATTGAAAGAGTTTAGAACCCAACCGAAGCTAAAGCGTTTTTTGAATTCATTTTTCTTTTTCAATACAGGGGTTCAAACCGTAATGCTCATGGCTGTTTTGTATGCCAAACGAGAGATTTTTGCAGGTAAGTATGAAGATCAGGCGACAACGGGTTTGATTATCGCCATTCTGCTGATCCAGTTATTGGGAGCTTTGGGGGCATTTTTGCTCTCCAGGATTTCGACAGTAGTAGGAAACGTTCGATCCTTGCTGATTGTCGTTGCAGTATGGATTCCGCTGTGTGTAAGTGCTTATTTCCTGAAAACACCGTTCGGGTTTTATATTCTGGCGGCAGGAGTGGGACTTGTAATGGGAGGTACGCAAGCTTTATCCCGGTCAACGTATTCTAAATTTCTCCCTGAAACAGAAGACCACGCTTCTTATTTTTCCTTTTATGATGTTACTGAAAAGGTTGGAATTGTATTCGGAACATTCTTCTTCGGACTGATGGAGTACCTGACAAATGACATGCGTTCTTCTATTTTGTCTGTCATTTTCTTCTTCGCAATGGGGTGGTTGTTGCTATTATTTGTTCCGAGAGACAGAACCGGACGAAAGTCGGATTATGACGAGCAATTGACAACCGATAACCAGACACTCGACTATTTTAAATAAATTTGTTGTATGGAAGAGGTGTTGCGTATCAAAAATATGGTTTGCGACCGCTGTATCATGGCGGTAAAATCGGAATTGGAAAAATTGGATATCGAACCTTTATCAGTTACCCTGGGAGAAGTAAAGGTAGCGGGTATAATCAGCGATGCTCAAAAAGAAGTACTTGGAACAAACCTCGAAAAGATTGGTTTTGAACTGATCGGTGATAAAAAACACCAGTTGATCGAGCGGGTAAAAAACATTATCATTGAGTTGGTACATCATAAACACACGTACCTGACAATTAATTTGTCCGATTACCTGAGTGAACAAATTGAGTTGGATTACAGTTACATCAGCAAATTATTTTCTGAAACAGAGCACACGACGATTGAAAAATTTGTCATTGCTCAAAAGATCGAACGTGTGAAAGAATTGATCAGTTACAATGAATTGACACTGAGTGAAATTGCAGATCATTTGCATTATTCCAGCGTCGCGCATTTGAGTGGACAATTTAAAAAGATCACCGGAATGACACCGTCTGAATACAAAAACGGGGGAGGGAAAGACCGAAAACCACTGAATGAGGTTTAGTTTTCAACCTGGTCGGAGGTATTGACTTGTTGTTTTTTACGTTGTACTTTCTCTGCAGGTGTCGGTTTCTGTTGCCAGTCATTTGCGTATGGTCGAACCAACGTTGATTGATTGACCGAATCGGCTGTCAGTTTGCCGTCCATATAATCGGCCAGCAGTCGAAAAGCAAGTTTATTTTCCTTTTTCAATACCAGTAATGTAGAATTCATCGCAGCCCTTACAGCTACTGGAATTCCTCCTCCGAGTTCTGCCCAGTGACCACTTAAAAATACATTGGAAACAGGTGTTTTATAGTGTGCAACTTTTGCCTGCATGTTTGATTTTCCCGGTCGGGCGCCCATCATTGTGCCATTTCTGTTTCCGGTATATCGCTGATGTGTAATCGGTGTTGCAATATCCAGGTAAACGATATGTGAGCGTAAATCAATGTTTAGTTCCCGTTCAAGCCGTTCGATCAGTATATCCGCGACCTTTTGCTTGGTGTCCTTGTAGTCGGTGCCACGTTTATAATTTCCTTTTGCATCCAGTGTCGTTCCCCAATTTTCGTATTGTTCAATAAATGACGGAATGAAAATCGTCAGCGTTCCTTTTCCTTCAGGCGCAAGGGATTTGTCTCTTACGGATCCGGAAATAACATGTATGCCACTGGTTTCAGGATCGCCGTTCCCTAATTTATTTCGGTTTAATGTTGCGTCGGCAATGTACAGGATTTCTTCTCCGAACCCTAATTCTTCTCCCGTACAATCAAGCGCCAATGACAGTGTAAAGGCCGAAGCATAGAGTTCCGCGTTATCCAGTCGTTTGAGCAAATCCGGATGAGCAATCCCTTGCGGTAGGTATTTTTCATAGAGGTTCTTCACATCGCAGGCGGCAATGATGTATTTTCCTTCCACCTTGTAAAGTTGTCCCCTGTTTTCATATTCTACACCGGTTGCCACCCCGTTTTCAATGCTAATTCTGGAGACCCTGGATTTAAACCGGATATCGTTTTGATAGGTGCGAGATACATACTCCAACCATTCTGCAAACGTTTGACTTCCACCGGGAGGAGGTGTCTGATAATCTTGTATATAGGTCCATGCAATGGGAATCAGGCAGGAGAGTAAATCAGGTTCCGATCCGAACAGTTCAAGGAGTTTCGGATGAGTGAAATACCGTTTTAATCCTTTTTTTACCCCCTCTTCTCCGGAAAAACGAACATGAGGAATGAAGGGAATCACAAAGCGAAGCATTTGGATGCCGCGTTTCATTTTTTCCCAGATATTCATGGTTGACATGTTCCGGTTGATGAACCGGAAATTTTCAAATGAAGTACCAATTCTTCTGGCATCCCTGAAAAATCGCTCAATTCCGTTGTAATCTTCCGGGAAATCCTGCTGGAGTTGCCGTTTGAATGCATCCACATCTGTTGTTACCAGGTAATCGTACTCATTGACATGGTAACGCCGTATCTTGTGTTGAACAGCAGCTTTTGGAAAATCGTTACCGATAAATGAAAATGCCTGCGTAACCAATCCGTTTTTTCCACACTGATTCAGCCAGTGTATTGCAGAATCAAACCGGTAGTCAAGCCGGTTAAAGCCGGCGATGTATCCTCCCGGACGTGCATCCATTTCAAGGACGCACACACTGTATCCCAATCGTCCAAATAAAGCAGCAGACATTAAGCCGCTGACTCCGGCTCCGATAATGATGATGTCGTACTTTGTATGTGAATGGTTGTCCAACGCTAAGATTTTGCGTGTAAAAATAGTGATTATTTGAATTACAGGAAGATTAAGTGGAATTTAAGTTGAGAAGTGTTAAAACAAAAAACTACCTGAAAACAATAGGGAGTAAATCCTTTGTTTTCAAGTAGTTTAAAGATGTCTCGTTTATTTTTTTTCGAAATGAAGAGAAACCGAATTGGCGCAATACCTCAAGCCGGTAGCTGTCGGCCCGTCGTTGAATACGTGTCCCAGGTGGCCCCCGCAATTTTTACAGGTAATTTCGGTACGAATCATACCATGCGTATAATCGGGAGTTTCATCAATCGTACCGGGGATTGCATCATCAAAACTCGGCCATCCGCACCCGGATTGGAATTTTTGTTCACTGGTGAACAAAAGAGCTCCACATCCGGAACACTGATACGTTCCTTCTTCATAGAAATCGTTGTATTTTCCAGAGAAAGGACGTTCTGTACCCTTTTCCAAAAGAACATAGACCTGTTCAGTGGTATAATGCGAATGTTCTGGTTTTTTCTTTTGCATTGGATTATTTTTTCTTTCCGGTAACGGTTTTTTCTTCGCCGCTAATTACTTCTCCGCCATCTTTTATTTCTTCTTTTACCTTATTATAGTTCTGTTTTGCAGAATTGTCAACCGTTTTTGTAGAATTATCAAGCGTTTTTCCTGAATTTTCAAATGGGCTTGGAGCTTTTGTTTCCGTTTTTCCGCTATTAGAAGTCGTTTTCTTAGCATCTGTTTTGACTTCTTCTACTTTTTCTTCTACTTGCTCTACAACCTCTCCGGTTTTATCTTCAATGGTTTCTGTAACGTCTTCTATTTTTTCTTCTACTACAGGCTCTTCACTTTTTGAACCACAGCTAACAGCAAACATTGCAGTTAAAGCAAACACAGATAAAAATTTCATTTTCATATTATAGACAATTTAGTAAATACTATCACAATAATATAAAAAAATAAAATACAACAAGTTCTTAGGGCATTAAAAACTGTTAATCAGACATGACAAATCTGGTATGGAGTTATAACAAGATTAAGAGGGACATCATCCCGGAAAATATCTTCTATTGCATCAATCCCTTCAAAAAAAGAAAGGCCGACAAAGAGACAGTCAGGGCGGCAGGTGGAGAGAAAACGATCATAAAATCCTTTTCCGTATCCCACGCGATAGCCTTTCTTGTCAAAGCAAAGAAGCGGGACGAGTACAATATCTATTTCTTCCGCAGAAACAAGTGTACCCCTGACAGGTTCCGGGATTCCATACTCGCTTACAACAAGCTGTTCCGGATTTTCATACAGGTAATGGAACATGTTATTGGCTTGAAAATCCGCTACAGGTAATGCAACGCGATAATTGAGTTCGTGGCGCTTATCCAGAATCGGATAGGTATCAATTTCTCGTTTTTCCCGGATGGGGAGAAATACACTGATGGTTTTGCCATTGAAATCAACAGTTTTCAGTAAGGTATCCAGTATGACTCCCGACAGATGTTCAATTTCAACGGCTGAAAGTTGTTTTCTTTTTTCGGTATATAGTTTTCTGCACTCAGCTTTGGTCATAGTCCCGGGAACATATTCCTTGCGGAACTCATTACTTCCTGCTCATTGATTTTATTTGCATTTTCCAATGCACGCTCTAACGCCACGCTGAATAAATCTTCGAGGTCTTCTTTGGACATTTGCGTATGGTCTGCGTTGATACTAATTGATTTAAAATTCCGGTTACCGGTTAACTCAATACGCATCAATCCGCCTCCGGCTTCTCCCTCGACACTAATTGTATCCAGTCGTTTTTTACTCTCTTCTGCAAGACCTTTCATTGCATTGAGTTTATCCATCATTCCTGATCCAAACATGCTGTTTTAATTTTGAATATTGAATACGGAATTTTGAATGACAGTGATTAGACAAAATTCCGTATTCAAAATTGTACGATTATCTGATACTGTAATTTGGTGCTTCCCGGCTGATTGTTACATTGTGTGGGTGTGATTCACGCATTCCCGCACTGGTAATGCGAACAAATTTAGCACCTTTGAGTTGGTCGATTGTCGGAGCCCCGCAATATCCCATTCCAGCTCTTAATCCACCAATGATCTGGTGCATTACTTCGTATAGATTTCCTTTGTAAGGAACTCTTCCTGAAATTCCTTCCGGAACAAGTTTTTTGATGTCGTCTTCGGCATCCTGGAAATAACGATCCTTCGAACCTTTTTGCATGGCTTCCAATGATCCCATTCCACGGTATGACTTGAATTTTCTTCCTTCAAAAATGATTGTTTCTCCCGGAGACTCTTCCACTCCGGCCAACATGGATCCGACCATAACTGTATCGGCTCCGGCAGCAATTGCTTTTACAATATCTCCCGTGTAACGAATTCCTCCGTCTGCAATCACCGGTACTCCTGTTCCTTCCAGTGCCATTGCAACATCGTTCACAGCAGATAATTGAGGAACACCGACTCCGGCAATGATGCGTGTTGTACAGATCGATCCTGGCCCGATTCCTACTTTTACGGCGTCGGCACCTGCTTCCGCGAGGTATTTTGCTGCTTCAGGTGTAGCAATGTTTCCAACAATCACATCCAGTTTTGGAAAGCGGGATTTTACTTCTTTTAATTTGTCAATAACTCCTTTTGTGTGTCCGTGTGCAGTGTCAATGACAATGGCGTCAACACCAGCCTCGTACAAGGCAGCAACGCGGTCAATTGTATCGTGTGTTACTCCTACAGCTGCGGCAACCCGTAATCTTCCGAATGAGTCTTTGCATGAATTCGGGTGTGTTTTTACTTTTATAATGTCGCGGTACGTGATGAGTCCGATCAATTTATTATTTGCATCGACAACCGGCAGCTTTTCAATTTTATTTTCCTGAAGAATGCCTTCCGCTGTAATTAAATCCGTTCCGTCCTTGATTGTGACCAGGTTCTGACTGGTCATCACTTCTGTGATCGGGCGGGCAGTTTGTTTTTCAAATCGCAAATCTCTGTTGGTAACAATTCCTTTTAACAGACCATTGTCATCTACAACAGGAATTCCTCCGATTTTAAATTCTTTCATCAAATCGAGTGCATCACCAACCGTGCATTTTTCACTCAAAGTAACCGGATCCAGAATCATTCCGCTTTCTGAACGTTTTACTTTGCGGACTTCCAGCGCCTGAGCTTCGATGGTCATGTTTTTATGGATGACACCAATTCCTCCCTGCTGGGCAATTGCAATTGCTAACTGAGATTCTGTTACTGTATCCATGGCTGCGGAAACAACCGGTGAAAATACTTCTATGTTGCGTGTGAATTTACTTTTTAACTGAACATCTCTGGGTAATACTTCTGAGTAGGCTGGTACTAAAAGAACATCGTCGTAAGTTAAGCCTTCCTGGATGTTAAGAACGTTTGAAAGTGACATTGTGAACCTATTTTTTACAATAAAATTCTTGCAAATGTAAGCATAAAAAGTTGTTTTTACACCATGTGTTTTTATTTTTTTGCAGGTAAATCGTGTTATATACTTGTTAAATAAAACGGTTTACTTCAGATTCAAAATCCAGTTGCTCACGTATTCCATAAATGCAGGAGAGAGTGTTTCTTCAATCAGTAAATACTCCGAAGGAGCACCGGTTTCAGAAGTCTGAAACAAGTGATTGAGTTTGGGAAATGTGTGAACACTACTTCCTTTGTGAGAATGTAGTAACTGCTGCATTGGTTCCATATTGGCACGTACGGAAACCTGCAGGTCGTTTTCTCCGAAGAGTGCCAGCACAGGACATGTAACGTCTTTCATGAAATCGGCCGGAGATGTGATGATAAAGGTTTTCATCCAGTCACTTGTATAAGTATAGGCTGTCTGGCGTGCAAAATTTTTAGGTGAAGAACTTTTCGGAACCGGAAAATTCAATTCTTTGATCCATCCCTCTATTTGAGTTGTCAAATCCTGTTGCAATGAAGTTGACGCGGCGTGTTGAAAGATGTAATTAATGATGAGTTGCGTTAATGCTGTTTGCTGTCGGATTTCTTCTTCATCTGTACCTGAGGCCCGCATGATTAATTCCTGCTGATCGGGAATAATAATTCCTCCGGGAACGCTTGGCCCGGCCATCAGGATAATGAATCCCACATGTTTATTTGCTGATGCAACAATCGGAGCGATTAATCCTCCTTCACTGTGGCCGATGATGCCCACTTTTGTTTTATCGATTCCTTTTTGTTTGTGTAAAAATTTCCACGCAGCCTCTGCGTCTGTTGCAAAATCTATGCTTGTAGCTTTGTTGAATTCACCCGTAGATTTCCCTACTCCCCGGTCATCGTAGCGCAATACCGCAATTCCGTTTCTGGAGAGGTGGTCCGCTAATACATGAAATGGTTTGTGTCCCATTAATTCTTCGTTCCGATCTTGCGGACCGCTTCCTGAAATAAGAATTACTGCGGGAAATGGTTCCTTTCCTGTCGGTGTTGTCAATGTACCGGACAATTTTACTTTCGGATCGGTTGTTTTTATGGTAACTTCCTTTTCTTTGTAAGGAAATGGTGCCTGTGGAACCTGACTACGTTTAGGAGGGGATAACTGACCTTCGAATTTTCCCATTTTCAAGGGGATTTCATTCCCCCCTTGGTAGAATGTTCCTTTGATACTGTCGTTTTCTAGTGTTCCGTCATATTTGGCTCCCATTAAGGGTAAGTCAATGGTAATGTGATTTCCTGAAACGGTGGTTTTATGTGCGGCATTCCCAAATGAATTCTGATCGGGACTGTCCATTTTCGTGATGATGATTCCTTCCTGTTCGGAAATATGAAAAGCGATTCTCAATTGTAGTCCGGAAGTAGTTATTGTCCCCAGCCAACTACCGGTAAACGGGTTGGATTGAGCAGTAACAACAGATGTGATCAACAGAAATGTCAGAACGGTTGTAAGCAGGAAAACGGATCTTTTCATTTGAAATGTTTTTTTGCTAAAGATACTAAAAATACACACATGTTTAGTGTATATTCTCACGATCCGACAGTGTAAAATCCGCTCTGTTCTTGTATTAACAGCAGGAAATGAATTAAAAAATCCGCCATTTGCTTCGCAGTGAAGTTGTTCTGAAATCGTCCAGAATTTCATTCACTCCTTTATTCGAAAGTCGTTGTAGCAGCTTAAATGTTCCTTTCGCCTGCTTGAAATCCATTTCGTCGGAAAAAATAGGAACAATGGTTAGAAAATGAACTTCTTTTTCCCCAACACGAATGGGGGCAAGTTCATTTTCAAGCAGCATCGGATCGAGCAGAATCAGGTTGTTTTGTCTCATGGTAGGGGAGAGCGGGGTTAGGTCTTTTCCGGTTGGGATGGTATGTCCGTGACCGAACCAGGTTTCTTTTTCCGTCACATGCTTTGCGAGTTTCTGAATCCATGGAAAAATCCAGTTCATGTTCGGATTTTCCAAATCTTCCCATTCCCAGTAACTCGGGAGACAAAAACAGATCTCATTGTGCGCTCTTTCTGCTAATTTTTCAGGAACAGGCATTTTATAGTCAGACAAGCCATTGGTGCAAATAACAGTGATCGGAGAACGGGATTCGAGGTCGAGCGCGATCAACGGAAGTTCATCATCTCCTACGGGAATCATAGAAATCCGGTGTTCACCAAATCGTTGTGCTAATGCGTCGTATAATTGTGTCATGTCAAACCGTTAAAAAAAGGGATCCGGTACCGAATCCCTTTCTATTGTGTATAAAGTCGTTATTTTTTACTCCACTCTTTGATGGAAGCTTCGTTCATTTTTACGTATTCTTCATTGTTGGCTTTTTTGGCAGCTTCCGATGACAATTTCGCTGTTTCAATTGCTCCTTTGAAATCTTTCAGGTTTGCCTGAATCAATGCTTTCTTGCGCAGGAAATAGAACGGAACATTCTCACCGCTCAATTCAATGGATTTGTTCATCCATTCCAATGCTTGTTTCATGTCTCCGTTTGAATTTACATAATAATCAGCTGCTCTGTAGTAGTCACCTGCAGTTGGTTTACCTGACAATGTCGCTTTGATGCTGGCTTCTACTTTCGGCCCGTTGATCACTTTGAATGGCACACTGACATGTGTTTTGTCCCATGCAAATGTCAGGTGAGCTCCGTCAATTTCTACTTTATCAAATCCGATTGTAAATGTTTCCACTACATTTCCTGATTGAACAGGAGCTTCTACCTTCACGGCAACCAGTTTGTCATCCCATTTTTCCGGAGTTCCCCAGTTTTCTGTATTTGCGTAGAAATAAACTGTCCATTTTGCAGCTTCCGGTTTTATAAAAATAGCATAGCTTCCCGCTTTCAATGTGTCTTTACCGAATACCAAATGGTCATCGGTAACAATTGTTGTATTTTTATTGGCTCCGGCTCTCCATACTTCTCCATATGGTACGATGTCTGTAAAAACTGTACGACCTCTTTTACTCGGTCTGGAATATTCAATGTCAATTTCCGTAAGTCCAACGGTCTGTTCAACTTCTCCAAGCGGACTCAACGCAGGAGTTTTAATTTGAGCATTTGCTCCGAAAGATGCCGTTAAAATGGCTGCAATTGCAATTCTTTTCATTGTATTTATTTTGTATTGATTAATTCTGATGTGTTACAGCTTCCAAAGATACCCAAAATTCTTTACTGGAGGGAACGCATCCCTGATCAAGTAATTGATGAATTTCTTCTTCCCGGGTCTTGTTATTGGGTTTGGACTGCCGGATAAACTGGATTTCACCTGCATGATTCACCAATGCGTGGTGAATCGACTCAGGGGTTGACAAATCTGCTGGCGCTGTTTCATTCAACTGTAGTGAGATAATCTCCGTGTCGGTATCTCCGCAATGGAAAACAATACATGTTTTCGGAGAACGGTATTCTACATAATGAATGTTGCTGTAGGCAATCTGAAGCACGCTGTCGGAAAATATTTCAACCAGCTTCATGGCCTTTTCGGGTTCATTTTGATTGATTTTAGCCCATTCATCTCCGTCAATTCCGTTGACAATCAGGAACGCTTTTAAATCATCTTCGAGAACCGTAAGTTCTTCGTTGGTTAAACATCTAAATTTCATGCGTTCAGAAAGATTCTTATTTTAAGACCCAGCCGGTGAGCCCCAAAGCAGTGGATTTTGCCATCAGTTGGTTCAGTTCTTCCTGGGAATTTGCAGAGCCGATGGATACTCTGCTCAACCCCGCTTTCCGATCTTTGATTGAAGCGTTGAATCCCTTTTTTCTTAGATCATTCACCAGGTTTTGGGCATTGATCTCATCTGAAAAACATCCGACAATATAACTCATCGTACCTGCAGCAGAAGTGTACGTCGGCTGAGAAGTATTTTCAACGGAATTTTCTACTTCCTGTTTTTTCTCAATATTTACGAGCACGTACGTCTCATTGGTCAGGTTGTATGAATATGTATCTTCATTTGATTCAACAGCTTCCAACTGTGTTTCCAATGATTGTTGTTGTTCCCCTTTCTTTGTGATTTTTTTCTCTACCGATTGCTGTGTATAGGTAGCTTGTTCTTGCTTGTGAAACGGATTAAAATCCTGGAAAGAAATCATTTTTGATTCCAATACATCCGTTTTCATAGGAATCCATAAGGAATAAAAGATCACAGGAATCGCACATGCAGCAGCTGCGTATTTCCAGAAATTAGATTTCTTAGGAACAACCACAATGTGTTTTTCTTCTTCTGGTTGTGCAGGGGAGAGATGTGTAATTTGTTCCGCAACGATTGGCTTGATCTCAGGTATTTCCACCACAAGGGTTGGTTTTTCTTCTGTGATCAGGGATTGCTCCATGACTTCAATCTTGTGCTGAGCGATCGCTACATCTGATTCTGTCAGGAAGTGAACGCTGCCCAACCCGTAGGAAGAAAGCAACAGGTTAAATTCACGATCTTGCTCAAAACAGATGTTACGTTCCTGGTCAAAAAATAAAAATCCTACTTTATCGATGGAAACCCGGTTTCCGGAACTGAGTTCCACATTCCAGTTGCCGATCATCTGCCGGACACTGTCCAATGCTTCATCATAAGAGGTTTGATTGCGAAGTGCAAATTCAGAAACCAGTAACCCGTCATTACTGATCAGCTGGCGATTGAATAAAAGAGATTTTCTCGGAGGTGAAATAACACCGCTTTTGTAATCAATCTGGGCAGAAGCTTGTTTTGCGACAAAGCCTCCGAATCCGGGAATGATCACACAATTGTGACGGAGCAATAAACTTCCAATTATTTCATCCACTTTTACCATGATTACAAAAATAAATAAAATCAGTTATCTGCCAACGCAACGCATCGAAATTTCGCGTCGACCGGCAACTTATTTCAGGCTGTAGCTGACGTTCAAGGCCTCCAATGTTTTAATGACATTATTGTTTACTTCTATTTTTACACTTTTAGAAGCGAGGCTAACCTCTACTTCATCTACAGAGTCGTACACCAGGAAATTAACAGCGCATGCTCCTTCATTTTCCAGGAATAACTTATTCAGATCTGAAATCAGTCGTTGTTCCAGTGAACGTGCAGGAATTTTTAAGTTGATCGCGTTTACTTTTTTCTCACGCAGATTCTGCAACAATTCAATGGTGTGAATGGTAAATTCTGCCTGGCTTCGTCGCGGTGGAATTTCAATTTTCCCTTTGACGGCAACAAACATATTGGTTGTCAGAAAATGTTTGAATTTCAAATAGTTTTCTCTCCACAAAAATAGCTTGGAAGAATGTGTGTAATCTTCCAGTGTGATCGTTCCGAATGGTTCTCCCTTACTGGTAAAGCGGTGTTCTGCTTCCGAAATCACACATCCGATGGTAATTTCTTTACCCATGTGCTCTTCCAGATTGGCGATCATTTCAACTGTTCCGTTGCAAAAGGATGTCAACTCCAGTTTGTAATCATCCAGTGGATGTCCCGAGATATAGATTCCTACGACTTCTTTTTCTTTTGTCAGCTTTTGCCAGCTTCCCCATTCTTCACATTTCGGAATTTCAGGTTCCGGCATTTCTACGCCGGATTCTCCACCGAAGAGTGATACCTGTGCGGAATTTTCTTCATCTTTATAGCTTGCTCCGAATTTCAACAGGTTCTCAAGAAATGTTCGTTTATTGGAATCTTCTCTGAAATACTGAGCCCGGTGTATATTTTTAAATGAGTCGAATCCTCCTCCGAGAATCAAACCTTCATATGCTTTTTTATTGCAATCTTTTGAGCCGACGCGCTTCGCAAAATCGAAAATCGACTTGAACCCACCGTTTTCATCCCGTTCTTTTATAATCGCACCAACAGGCCCTGATCCCAGTCCTTTAATCGCCCCCATCCCGAAACGAATATCTCCTGTTTTGTTCACTGTAAACTTCATGTGCGATTCATTTACATCAGGCCCCAGTACATTGATTCCCATTCGCTTACATTCTTCCATGAAAAATGAAACAGATTTGATATCGTTCATGTTGTTGGAGAGAACAGACGCCATGTATTCTGCCGGGTAATTTGCTTTCAGATAGGCTGTTTGGTAAGCAACCCATGCATAGCAGGTGGAGTGCGATTTGTTGAAGGCGTAGGAAGCAAATGCTTCCCAGTCTTTCCAGATTTTTTCCAATTTGTCTTCGGCATGCCCCTTTTTCATGGCTTGTTCCACAAATTTCGGTTTCATTTTGTCGAGGACGTCTTTTTGCTTTTTTCCCATTGCTTTCCGCAGGGTATCGGCTTCACCCTTCGTAAAATCTGCCAGTTTTTGGGAAAGAAGCATTACCTGTTCCTGGTAAACGGTAATACCATAGGTTTCTTTCAGGTATTCTTCACAATCATCCAGGTCATAAATGATCGGTTCTTCTCCGTGTTTTCTGCGAATGAAAGAGGGAATGTATTCCAGTGGTCCCGGTCTATACAGCGCATTCATGGCAATCAAATCCGCAAAGACGGTTGGTTTCAGCTCCCGCATGTATTTCTGCATTCCGGCAGATTCGTACTGGAAAATCCCGACGGTTTCACCTCGCTGGAATAGTTCGTACGTTTTTTCATCGTCGATCGGGAAGTTGTCCGGATCGAGGTCTATGTCGTGCCGTAATTTGACATTACGAACAGCATCTTTAATAAGGGTCAGGGTTTTCAGTCCCAAAAAGTCCATTTTCAGCAAGCCTGCCGATTCAGCAACGGAGTTATCGAACTGCGTACACCACATGGATGAATCTTTGGCCAATGCTACCGGGACGAAATTGGTAATGTCGTCGGGTGTAATAATCACACCGCAGGCATGAATTCCCGTATTGCGGACAGAACCTTCCAACTGGCGGGCCTGTTTGATAACTTCTGCCTGTAGTCCCTGTCCTGAAGCCAGTAATTTCAGTTCTTTCGCTTTTGCAATCGCTTCGGAATTGTTTTTTAGTTTGGCAGCCAGTGTATTGTCGTCCAGACTAAAAATATTGGACAATGAGGTGTCGGGAATCAGTTTGGCGATCCGGTCGGCTTCGTTCAAAGGTAAATCCATCACCCGCGCCGTATCACGGATGGAAGATTTCGCCGCCATTGTACCGTATGTGATGATTTGTGCAACCTGGTTGGAACCGTATTTGTCGATTACCCAGTTGATCACATCCCCACGCCCTTCATCATCGAAGTCAATATCAATATCGGGCATGGAGATCCGGTCCGGGTTCAGAAAACGCTCAAAAAGTAAATCGTATTTGATCGGGTCTACGTTGGTAATTCCTGTACAATAAGCAACCGCAGATCCTGCTGCCGATCCCCTTCCGGGACCGACGGAAACGCCCATGTCTCTTGCTGCCTGACAAAAATCCTGTACAATCAGGAAGTAACCGGGGTAACCGGTACGTTCAATGGTTGCCAGCTCAAAATCCAATCGTTCTTTGATCTCATCCGTAATTTCCTCGTAGCGTTTTTTGGCTCCTTCGTATGTCAGGTGGCGCAGGTAATTGTTTTCTCCACGTTTTCCGCCATCTTCTTTGTCCCGCGGGTCCTGAAATTCTTCGGGAATTTCAAATGCAGGAAGGAGTACGTCGCGTGCCAGTCCGTATGCTTCGCATTTATCAATGATTTCTTCAACGGATTCGATCGCTTCCGGTAAATCCAGGAATAGTTCTTTCATTTCTTCCTGCGACTTGAAATAATATTCTTCATTTTCAAGTCCGAAACGAAATCCGCGCCCGCGTCCTTTCGGAGTGCTTACCAAAGAGGAGTCTTTCACGCACAACAGAACGTCATGTGCTTCCGCTTCTTCCCGGGAAGTATAGAACGTATTATTAGTGGCCACTAATTTTACACCATGCGCTTGCGAAAACCGGATGAGCGTTTCATTGACACGATTTTCGTCTTCTTGTCCGTGTCGCATGATCTCAATGTATACATCTTCTCCGAATTGCTCTTTCCACCATATCAGTGCTTCTTCGGCTTGTTTCTCTCCCAGGTTGAGGATCATGTTCGGGACTTCTCCGTAAAGGTTTCCGGTCAAAACAATCAGGTCCTCTTTGTATTTGATGATTTCTTCTTTATCAATCCTGGGAACATAGTAAAATCCTTCCGTATAAGCTATGGAAGCGAGTTTGATCAGGTTTTGATACCCGTTTCTGTTTTTGGCAAGAATAACGATTTGGTAACCGTTGTCTTGTCCCGACCGTGATCGTAAATCCTTACAGACGTTAAATTCACATCCGATGATTGGTTTGATTTCCTGCCCATCGAAGGATTCTCCTTTTTCTTCAGCTTCTTTCTGAAGTTCTTTGATTTTCTTATTGTATGTTGATACTTCCTTTTCAAAATGAAAAGCAGCCATCATATTCCCGTTATCCGTTAATGCGACTGCGGGCATTCTGTATTCTGCTGCTTTTTTTACCAGTGACGCTACTTTGATCGTAGATTGCAGAACGGTAAATTGTGTATGGTTATGCAGGTGTGCGAACTGAACATTGGCCAGTCGTTTCCTGTTTTCCTCTAATGTTTCTTTCGAAATGGAGGTATCGTCCTTTGCTTTGAGTTTTTCACTCTCTGCTTTTAAATTCAGGTGCTTTAGTCCGATGAACCCAATCGGTTTCGGATTGAATGCTTTGAAGTTTTCAATGTAAGAACCACCTTGTTGCAATTCTTCCTCTGTAAATACTTCTGTGCGGATCAATTCAAAGAAACAGCGGGTCGTTGCTTCCACATCGGCTGTAGCATTATGGGCTTCTCCGAATGCTTCTCCGAATAAATGCTTATGAAGTTCAGTCAGTGTTGGAAGTTTGTAACGTCCACCTCTACCGCCCGGTAGTTTACAAAGTTCGGCAGTTGTTTCGGTACAGGTATCCAGCACTGCCATTGTTGTCATTGGAGTAGGGGTGTTGAAACGAACAAATTCACAACCCAGGACATTGATGTCAAACCCGATGTTTTGTCCGACTACAAATTTAGCTTTGCTAAGTGCGATATTGAATTCGGCAAGTACCGTAGCCAGTGATTCACCGTATTTTTCTGCTAATTCCGTTGAAATTCCGTGAATGCGTTCCGCGTCATACGGGATGTCAAATCCGTCAGGACGAATGAGGTAATCTTTGTTTTCAATGAGCCGCCCCATATCGTCGTGCAATTGCCACGCGATCTGGACAACTCTCGGCCAGTTGTCCGTGTCCGTTATCGGAGCATTCCAATCCCTTGGTAAACCTGTTGTTTCTGTGTCAAATATGATGTACATAGGAGTGTGAATTTTGCAGACTTTAAAGATAGTGATTTTTTAGGCAGTAACTTTTAATAGTTACGAATCATTATCAACAAAAAATCCCCGGTCAAAACTGGCCGGGGACTTCTGATGATTATCAATTTTTTATGCTTCCTCGTCGTCATCTCCTGAATCATCAACTGATCCACGAGCTCTTTTCACAGAAACAATAACTGCATTTGCCGGGTCTAAAACGGTTACCCCTGGCAATTGAACATCTTTGATACGGATCGCGTGACCGATTCTCAACGGAGCAATGTTCAGAACGATTGCTTCAGGAAGGTCTTTCGCCAGACCAACAACATTCAGTTTTCTGAATACCTGCAACAATTTACCTCCGGCCATTACACCTCTTGAGCTTCCTTCCAAACGAACAGGTAAACCAATTTTGATTGGTTTCTTATCTGTTACTTCCAGGAAGTCAACGTGCTGAACTGTGTCTTTTGTTGGATGTTGTTGCAATTCACGAATGATTGCCTCTGCTTTTTTTCCATCAATGTTCAATTCAATTTTGTAAACATCAGGAGAAAAAACGATTTTCTCAATGTCAATCGCTTTTACAGAAAAGTGAGTTTGCTCACCTGTACCGTAAAGCACTGCAGGAACGCGACCTTCTCTTCTAAGAGTCGCAGCGTCCTTTTTCCCTACGTTCGTTCTTGACGAACCGCTCAATTGTGCTGTTTTCATTTATTATTTATTTTAAGATATTACAAAATGTGAACTGATTGATTCGTTATTCACCAATTTCTTGATGACATCACCAAATAAATCTGAAACGGACATGACCCGAATCTTACTGCTTTGTTTTTTTAACGGAATAGTGTCTGTAACGATTAACTCCGTTAAATTAGACTGCTCAATGCGTTCATATGCAGGACCTGAAAGTACTGCGTGTGTACAAAATGCACGTACTGATTTTGCTCCTTTTTCAATGAACAAATCAGCTGCTTTTGTCAAGGTGCCGGCTGTGTCGCACATGTCGTCAACCAGGATAACGTCTTTTCCTGCTACATCTCCGATCACTGTCATTTCAGCTATTTCATTTGCTTGTTTGCGTTGCTTGTGACAAATTGCCAGCCCGGTATTCAGTTTCTTGGCGTAGGAATTTGCTCGTTTTGCTCCTCCTGCGTCCGGTGCCGCCATGATCAGATTTCCGTTGTTCAGACGTTCCATTTCCGGGTAGAAAATAGTCGATCCGTACAGGTGGTCTACCGGAACTTCAAAAAAGCCCTGAATCTGGTCTGCATGTAAGTCCATGGTCATGATTCGGTCGACACCTGCCGCCATCAGCATATTGGCAACTAATTTTGCACCAATAGCAACTCTTGGTTTGTCTTTTCGATCCTGACGGGCATACCCGAAATACGGACAGATCGCGATGATTTTTCGGGCAGATGCGCGTTTGGCAGCGTCAATCATCAACAGTAATTCCAACAGGTTGTCTGCCGGTGGCATCGTCGATTGAATAATAAACACATCCATTCCTCGAACAGTTTCCTCAAATGAAGGTTGAAATTCACCATCACTGAAGTCTGCAACTTTAACATCACCAAGAGGTATTCCATAAGCTTTAGCTACTTTTTCTGCTAATACTTGTGAAGCTCTTCCTGCGAAAATTTTAACACCAAACGACATAACTTTAACTCGGATTGAGGGTGCAAATGTAGTGATTTTTTTATTGTATTTATGAATGACCGTCGATTTTTCTGTGATCTGCGTTGACAAGAACTGCGATTTATTCATTCATCCGGCTAAAATTCGCATACTTTCAGGAAGATTTAATGTACCTTTGACCTATGAATGTGGTGAAGAAGGTACTCAGTTTTCCATTGATTTTATTGGTGAAAATTTACCAGTGGGTCATCAGTCCTATTTTACCCCGGAGTTGCCGCTATACCCCAACATGTTCTTCTTATATGATTGAAGCGATCCAGGTGTGGGGACCTTTGAAGGGGACCTGGCTGGGAGTCCGGCGAATCTCCAGATGCCATCCATGGGGAGGATGTGGACATGATCCCGTTCCGAAAAAAGAATAGTGCATTATTGAGGGGACAGCAAGCGGTGAAAGGATGGACACACCTGTTTGTCCTGGTATACCTCCTTGGACAAAAAGAACCAGGTTTTTCCGTCGTCCTCTGAGATGGCATATACTCCTTCTGCTCTTCTTTGCTTTGTGCCATCCGTTCCTTTTTCAACATCCAGTTCATAGTAAACGTGGATTGTATCATCGGATGTTTGTGTTCTTCTAAGTGTGGGATCGGTGTATTTTATTCCCTGTTGATACGATTCAGAACAATCCATTTTTTTTAACAGCACACTGTCTCCCTGCTGTTTCAACTCCCGGATGTAATCAGGATGTGTAAATCCTACTAAACCAACGACCATGCAACCATTCTTCGCCTTTAAATACCTTGATACATGTTGATTTAAGGCCGTTTCCTGATCAGCGTTCAGAGAACAGGAAGCGAGAATACAGATGCCGGTAACCAGCAGGAAATAACATGACAATTTCATAGTTGAATGTATATATGGAAACAAAAATAATAAAAATATACGGTTGATTCTGTGAAACATTCTGAGGGTGTTTTTCCCGAAAAATTGTTTCTTTGCAAGAATGAAAATAACATTTTTGTGCATCGGGAAAACAGGAAAGAAATTTCTTGAAGAAGGGGAGGAGGAGTATCTGAACCGGTTGAAACATTACATAAAGATGGATCGAATTGAGCTTCCGGATCTTAAAAATGCCCGTAAATTAACAAAGGAGCAAGTCAAAAAAGAAGAGGGGCAATTATTCCTGTCAAAGATTCCCCAGGGAGATGAATTAATTTTGTTGGACGAGCGTGGAAAGCAGTATTCGTCTATCGACTTCTCGGCTTTTCTGGAGCGTAAAAACATTAGCGGAATCAAAGGAGTGACATTTATCGTCGGCGGTGCATACGGCTTTTCCGACGAGTTATATGCGCGTGCAAATGGAAAGATCAGTCTTTCTTCCATGACCTTTTCACATCAGATGATTCGGATGATCTTCTTTGAGCAATTATACCGCGCCTTTACCATTTTGAAAGGTGAACCGTACCATCATGAGTAACTGTTATTCAAAATAAAGTTCATCCAGAAAGATATAGGTCGGATATCCGGGGCTGACATGCCATTCCGGATTTACACCGTAATTGACCGCATTAAATTGAATCGATTTAACCGGTTTCTGATTGGGTTGGTGCTCAAAACGAATTGGCTTTTCAGGACTGTTACCTGCTTTCGGATGTTCTTCCAGGTCAATGGTTACTGTTTCCGTGGTTCCGTCTTCATATACGAGTGTAAATGCCACCGATTTCGGAGGGAAAATCCAGGAACGTGTACTTTGCAGGGCGGAAAGTCCTATTTTGTTGAACGTCTTTCCTTTTTGAAAAGTCACCGTTCCGGCTACATCCATATTGTAAAATCCCTGCCAGTCACCACTTCTGAATTCATGAGTTCCGAACAAGCCGTCAATCAGTGCCCCATCTCCTGAAGCAGCATATTGCTGCTGGTAAACTGATTTTAAAACCAGGCTGATTCCTTCCGGTTTCGGACGGAAATCATTTGAGATAACTTCGCTGTACTGTTTCGTTTCAGGATTGTACGCAATTGCTTTGACTGTTGTTGCGTGCTTGATTGTAAAAGGCTTTTTGTACTTTTTTGATTGATTGGATGGTGTACTTCCGTCAAGTGTGTAATAAAATGTAAGTCCTTTTCCTGCACTGCTGATCCCGATAGATGTTTGTTTCTCAAAACTGGTGCTTTGATTGGTGAAGTAGGGAACCGCAACAAATGATGCCGGTAGTGAATCCATGCTTGGTGCCACTGCATAAGTACGGTATTCGGCAGACGGATACGGCCCCATTGTGAACTCAATGGATTTGCAGCCTTCCAGTTCTTTTTGCGTAATGTAACGTTTTTTATATGTTTTTCCGTCGACCTTTATTTCCTGAATATATTTATTGTTTTTTGAATTATTAACGGCAGTGATACGTATTTTTTTGTTGTTTTCAAGACGCAATTCTGCGGATTTGAACAACGGACGTCCGAAATCATATATTCCTGTTCCGGGAGATACCGGGTACAATCCCAGTGAACTAAAGACAAACCAGGAAGACATTTGCCCGCAATCTTCATTTCCGGAAAGGCCATCCGGGGTATTGTGATAGTAATGATAGAGAATCGAATCGACAATTACAGCTGTTTTTTCCGGTGAACCTGTATAGTTGTACAAATATGCGATGTGGTGGGATGGTTCATTTCCATGTGCATATTGACCGATCAATCCTGTGATATCTGCCTGTGCATTTCCTGCCAGTTTGGAACTTGCTGAGAACAAATTGTCTAACCATTTTTTGAGACCTTCCGGTCCGCCCAATAGCTGTGAGAGAACAGGAATTGCATGGGGAGCGTACAAGGAATATTGCCAGCTGTTCGCCTCCGTAAAATGGAAATTTACTTCTTCCGGTTTAAACGGTGAATGCCAGATTCCACCATGACGTGGGCGCATGAAGCCTGTCTGAGGGTCAAAACTATTGATAAAGTTGAATGCCCGTTTGTAGAAGATATTTATTAAACTATCCTTTACCGTAAATCCTTCTTGTTTTGCAGCGGATAAGAAGGTATAGATACAATAGGAATCATAAGCGTATTCCAGTGTTTTAGAAACGGACTCAGGTTCTTTTTTGCAATTGATAAAACCCTGGTTATTGAAATCTGTTTTCCCGAATTCATCCAGGTTGGCAGTTGTTTCCAGTCCGTGAATGAACAGCGGGACATCTATTTGCTTCAATCCTTTTACATACGCATCGGCAATGACCGAAGCCGAATGGTAACCGATCATGCAATGTGTTTCATTTCCTGCCAGTTCCCATACCGGTAAATCACCGCTGTGCAAAAACTGATTCTCAAATGTCGTGATGAAATCATAAGTGCGTTCCTTTTGGAATAGGGTATACCAGGGGTGTGTTGCCCTGTACGTGTCCCACAATGAAAAAACAGTGTATTGATTGGCGTTGTTGTTACTTTGATGAATTTTTCCATCCAATCCACGATACCTTCCATCTACATCACTAAACAAATTCGGAGCGAGGTAGGAATGATACAGCGCTGTGTAAAAGTTCGTTGCCTGGTTTTTATCAGTTGTGTCGATGATGACTGCTGACAATTCTTTTAACCAAAGATCTTCCGTGGCCTTTTTTACCGATTCAAACGTTTGGTCTTCTGTTAGTTCTTTCATCAGGTTCTCTTGTGCACCTTTTTCATCTACTGCGGAAATTCCGACACGCAGTTCAAGTGTTTCAATGGTTTCAGGAAATTCCAGGAGTAATTTCGCACCATCATCGATGAGTTGCGAACGAATAGCATCTGTGGAAGTAACTATAAAAAAGTACAAATGCTGTTCTTTCGCCCAGGAGGAAGAAATGCGTACACCGGAAATTTCTCTTTTGGAGAGTTCTTGTATACCATATTTCAACAATTTATCTCTATGTGTTAAATCAATTAAGATTGACCGTTTCTGACCATCCTTTGGAAATGTATACCGGTGTATTCCGGAACGCTGGGTTGTTGTTAATTCTGCTTTGATACCATTGTCTAACTCCACAGTATAGTACCCGGGACTTGCTTTTTCCTTCTGGTGTGAAAAAGTAGCACCGTAACCTCCTTTTTCCGGATTGAGGTAACCAGGAATTGTTTTCGGTTCTCCTGTTTGCGGAACGATCAACAGGTCGCAATAGTCTTCTACTCCTGTACCACTTAAATGTGAGTGACTGAATCCGTAAATGATTGAATCGGAGTAGTGATAGCCGGAGCAACCGTCCCATCCCTGGTAACGGGTGTCAGGACTCAATTGCATCATTCCGAAAGGAGCGCTTGCCCCCGGATAGGTATGTCCGTGTCCTCCGGTTCCGATAAACGGATTGACATAATTCAGTAGGTACCGGTCCTTTTTGTAGTCAGTTGCCTGATCTGCTTTTTCCAGCCGGAGTGTATTCCTTTTTGGGGTGGTCAATTTATCCTGCGACAAGGCTAATGATCCAAGTAAAACAGATAACAACAGACAATAATACTTCATGATAGTCATTTAAAATTAAAATTATACAGGGTAGCAGAGAGCGTTTGATTTCAAAGTAGGGTGCAAAGCTATATTTTTTTTCAATTATTCGGAAATGAACTGGTAATCAACTTCCAGCTGACTGTTGGAACGATCCGGATTTTCGATTATAATATATGCATTGTCTTGCGACCATTTGGTTAAAAATGAAGTGTCTAACTTTCCGTTTTTTAACCGGATGGAAGTTGACGAGTTGACAGCATCCCGGCTTAAATGAAGTGTAATATTGTCAGATAATTTCCCTGTAATCCGAAGCTCCAGTTGTGTAATGGTTTTCTGATCCGGATGTTTTTCAAGTAAAATAACTTTGTTGGGGATGGATAAATCAATAACTGCCGTTTGTGTACTGATGTTCAGATACCGTTCCGGGAAACCATATCGGTAAACAAGAAACAGAAGAATTAATACAGCCCCGATTCCTAAATAAATCCACGTTCTGTTTGGAGATTTCATTCGATTCCGTGACCGTTTAATTAATTGTTATTCATGCGTTCGTTGTTGCGTCTTCTGTTTTTCCTGTACGCAGAAAATGTTCCCCAGATATATCCTGTCACTAAACAAATCAGAATAATGACCGGAAGTGGAGTACTGAAGGTTCTGAATACAAGATTCAGTTCAATTGTATTCCAGTTCTGAACGATCAGAATAATAATAAAAATGGCAAGTGCCGTTCCGAGTATGATTTTAACTTTTTGCCAGAGGGTAATCCCTTCCTGTGGTTGTTGTATTTGCTCCATAGGGGTTGTTTATTTTCTCAAAAATAAGAAAAATGTTGTAAAACAACTACTATTTGAATGCCTGGATGAATTGTATATTTGCATTTTGAGTCGTAACATGATAAAGCAGCAATTAAAAAGGGGGTATCGAATCAGTAAATACGTTGTTTACAAAGAAACACTTGTAGATTATAAAGAACAATTCTGGTCGTTCCTGGGGTCGTTTATCGGCATCGGTGTCATTGCATTTATTCAGAGTTTATACCTCACTGAGCTGGAGAATATTTTTCTGATTGGTTCGTTCGGGGCAACAAGTGTATTGGTCTATGGCGCTATTCAAAGTCCGCTTGCACAACCAAGGAACCTGATTGGCGGGCATCTGATCAGTGCGGTGATTGGTGTGACTGTTTATAAGTTGCTTCCGGAGCTGATCTGGCTGACAGCTCCGTTGGCCGTATCGCTGTCTATTGTCGTGATGCAGTATACGAAAACACTGCACCCTCCCGGAGGAGCTACAGCGCTGATTGCTGTGATCGGATCAGAAAAAATAAAAGAACTGGGGTACTTTTATGTGCTCTCTCCTGTTTTTTCCGGGGTATTGATCCTTCTGATCATCGCATTGATTTTTAATAACATGACAAGTCAGCGTAAATACCCGACAGATGGTCGCTTTTCGCGAAGTATCAGATGGGTGGTGTCTCCGGCAAAGCAGCAGATGAACAAACTCAGAAGAAAATAAAGAAAGGACAGAAAGATTTCGTATTTTTGGGTAGAATGCTGACTTAACAATCTTTAACACTGACAGAATGTGCTTTTTTTATCTGTTGGCGTTATAATTGTAGCTGAAAAAAATCAAACTAAAAAATACATGTATCATGAATAATAATTGGAAATTAATCGGAATGGGATTTTTGGGAGGTTTGCTTCCATTGGGAGCGTTTTTATTGTTCAACGGAGGATCAATATCCGGTCATACAGATCAATATCAATCATTTTCAACTGTTCCCGCACACAGAACAAGTTTTATGCCTTCTGCAACACCGACAGATTTTATAGAAGCTTCTGAAAATTCAATTAACTCAGTTGTCCATGTCACAACGAAGGTGGTGCATACAACCTTTCAACGCGATCCGTTCCAGGAGTTTTTCTACGGGCCGGGTGCCGGAGGAAGGGAGTTCAAGCAATACGGTTCAGGTTCGGGATCGGGGGTTATCGTCTCGGCTGATGGCTATATTGTTACCAACAACCACGTGATTGAAAATGCGAGTGAAATCGAAGTTATTTTGAATGATAATTCCAAGTACGTAGCAAAAATAGTCGGATCAGATCCTTCGACAGATATTGCCGTATTGAAAGTAGAAGCAAAAAACTTAAATCCGATTCCACTCGGAAACAGTGATGACATCCGTGTAGGAGAATGGGTGTTGGCGGTTGGGAATCCGTTTAACCTGACATCTACTGTTACAGCAGGGATTGTTTCTGCTAAAGCGAGAAATATCAATTTGCTGGCCGACAGAAATAAGCGGGAAATTGTACCGATCGAATCGTTTATCCAGACTGATGCGGCTGTAAACCCGGGAAATAGTGGAGGAGCCTTAGTGAATACAAGAGGTGAGCTGGTCGGAATTAACACAGCTATTGCGTCACAAACAGGAAGCTATGCAGGGTATTCATTTGCAGTGCCTGTCAACCTGGTGCGGAAAGTAATGAGTGATTTGATCGATTACGGAGTCGTTCAGCGCGGATACCTTGGTGTTCAGATTTCGGATATCAACCAGGAAATCAAAGAGAAAAATAACCTTCCGAACCTGAAAGGAGTATTTGTTGGAGGCGTTGTTGAAGGAGGAAGTGCCGAAAAAGCAGGATTGAAAGAAGGAGATGTTATCCTTAAAGTCGGATCGAAAGAAGTAAATTCGTCCGCTTCGCTGCAGGAAGAGATCGGGAAAGGACGTCCCGGAGATAAAGTTGTGCTGACAATCCGCAAAAAGAACGGAAACGAGGAGTTGCTGGATGTGATCCTGAGAAACAGCGCGGGAGAAACAAAACTGGTATCCAAAGAAGAAGTGAACAAAAATGTAGCCTTAGGAGCCACGTTTGCAGAATTGACGGCCAAGGAGAAGAAAGAACTCAACACAGAGTATGGTGTGAAAATCAAGTCGCTGACAGCCGGCAAACTCCAGGCGTTGGGATTGAAAGAGGGGATGGTAATCACCAAGATGAATAATGAAGTGGTGAAAAGTGTTGAACAGTTAACGACAAAGTTAAATACAGGTAACACAGGGGTGTTGCTGGAAATCCTGACGGAAAGCGGGAGAAAAGAGTATGTGGGATTTGGATTGTAGCCATTTAGGTATGGTTTTTGATAAAGTTATGTGCCCGAAATAATTATCAACATTTTTTTGATTATAGGATAATTTCGTCGTAACTTTGCATCCAATTTTCTAAAAATAACACTCAAAAAAGGAGGTTTACAGTAGATGAGACAGCTTAAAATTACCAAGTCGATTACCAATCGCGAGTCACAGTCATTAGACAAATACTTGCAGGATATCGGTAAAGAGGAACTGATCACAGCAGAAGAAGAAGTAGAATTGGCCAGACGTATCAAGCAAGGAGACCAGAGAGCCCTTGAAAAATTAACCAGAGCCAATCTTCGTTTTGTTGTATCCGTTGCTAAACAGTATCAAAATCAAGGTCTGACGTTGCCCGATCTGATCAATGAAGGGAACTTAGGACTGATCAAAGCAGCTCAGAAATTCGATGAAACACGTGGATTCAAATTCATCTCCTACGCCGTTTGGTGGATTCGTCAATCGATTCTGCAGGCGTTGGCAGAGCAAGCGCGTATTGTGCGTTTGCCATTGAACCAGGTAGGGTCATTAAACAAAATTAATAAAGCTTTTTCACGCTTAGAGCAGGAGTATGAGCGACCGCCGTCTGCTGAGGAATTAGCAGAGGCTTTGGAAGTTCCTGAAGATAAAATCAAGGAATCATTGAATGTATCCGGACGACACGTGTCGATGGATGCGCCGTTGTCTACTTCTGAAGACGGAGGAACGCTAATGGACGTAATGGCAAACACGGATTCTCCGAAAGCAGACCACCAGTTGATGGCAGAGTCGCTGCAAAAGGAAATCGAACGCTCGTTGAGTACACTGACAGATAAAGAGCGTGAAATCATCCGCTTGTTCTTCGGAATCGGAATGAATCACGGATTGACGCTGGAAGAAATCGGCGCGAAATTTAGCCTCACTCGTGAGCGTGTAAGGCAGATTAAAGAAAAAGCAATCCGAAGGTTAAGACACACGTCGCGCAATAAGTTGCTTAAATCATATTTAGGATAATGGAAGAACTACCTGCATTTGTGGGTAGTTTTTTTGTTTTATAGTCAAATCAATAATCAATTAAAAATTTAATGTAAAAATGGAAGCTTCTTTGGGTTATGAAACCGAGTTGAAATCACACGTAGAGAGAGAACGTGCTGCCGTTAAATTATCAAGTAAAGTTGGTGAACTCCTGTATGAAAAAGGAGTAGAGTTAGTTTTGTTCAGAAATCATTTGACAGATGTAACGCTTTCTGAAATTTTGAACCTACATGAATATGCCAGAAATGTAGTGAACAAATCAATTGATGTCTTTACAACTTCCCAATTGGCTGAAGAATTATTGAAAATGGATTTGGCTCCTGCTAAATTAGATATCGGAAAATTAGCAAGTGAGTGGTTGGAGGAGCAAAGCAATTATGCGTCTAAAGCAGACTTCCTGAATGCGAAATTAACAGGGTTTGAATTAGGAAGCGGAAAAGGAATTGCACCAAGAGATGTTGTGTTGTACGGATTTGGACGTATCGGACGTTTGGCTGCGCGTGAATTGATTAAACAAGCAGGGAAGGGGCAGCAATTGAGATTGCGTGCGATTGTGACACGAGGAAATTCTCCGGAAGACATTATTAAACGTGCATCTTTATTGAGAAATGATTCCGTTCACGGAGCATACAAAGGAACGGTAAAAGCAGATGTTGAAAATGAAGCAATCATCATCAACGGGCAAATCGTGAAGATGATCAATGCAAACAATCCGGAAGATGTAGATTATACAGCGTATGGAATCAACAATGCGTTGATTATTGATAACACGGGAGTATTTACAAACCGTGAGGCATTGAGCCGTCACTTACAAGCGAAAGGAGTCTCAAAAGTAATTTTGACGGCACCCGGAAAAGAAATTCCGAACATTGTATACGGAATCAACCAGGATACATTAAATGTAGAAAGCGAAACGATTTATTCTGCTGCTTCATGTACAACCAATGCAATTTCCCCGATTCTGAAAGTAATCAATGACGAGTATGGAATTGTAAAAGGACACATTGAAACTGTTCATGCCTATACAAATGACCAGAATTTATTGGACAATATGCATAAAAAGCCAAGAAGAGGTCGTTCTGCAGCAGTTAACATGGTCATTACATCAACAGGTGCAGGAAGTGCCGTTACGAAAGTAATTCCGGAATTGAAAGACAAATTGACCGCAAACGCAGTGCGTGTACCAACACCGAATGGTTCATTGGCAATTTTAAGCTTGGAATTAAATAAGAATACTTCGATTGATGAAATTAACTCAGTAGTTAGACAAGCATCATTGGAGGGAGAATTGGTAAATCAGATCTTCTATTCATACGATCCGGAAATGGTTTCAAGTGATATCATCGGGAATACCTGTTGTTCCGTATATGATTCACATGCGACAATTGTATCAAATGATGGAAAGAACGTAGTTCTTTACGCCTGGTATGATAACGAGTTTGGTTATACAAAACAAGTAATCCGCCTGGCGAAATACGTAGCGAAGGTGAGAAGAAACATTTATTATTAATAGATATAATAAAAATAGATAGGAAGCCCCGGGCAAAATCTCCCGGGGCTTTTCGTTTGTCTATTGTATGTTTTACCTGTTTTTATAGGGGGGCTGTTATATTTTCAATAGTTGTGGTGTATTAATAACGATAAGTTAATCAGTGATTTGGCGTATTGAATTAAAATAAAATTAAAAAAACTTTAAAAAAGTCATTGCGGATAAGAAATAAGGGTCTATCTTTGCCGTCCGCTAAGGGCCGAACGAGGT
>NZ_JACVEL010000016.1 GCF_014518315.1 Taishania pollutisoli | reverse complement strand
ACAACCGTTAGAACCTGCAAAAGCAGGATTCAGATAGATCGGGTTTGAATAAAATTGCGTAAACGACGGATCCTGAGCGTTTGAGCAAAATGCAGTCAAACACAGGAATCCCGTAGTCATTAATCGCTTCAATCCTTTCATTTAATAAGAATTAGATCATACCTTCACGTGATGAAGCCTCCACCCCACCGTCCCTTTTTAACGTAAATTCAAATAAAAGGTTACAAATATTATAATTTGCTTATAATAATCAAAGAATTATTGCGTTTTTTTATCAGTTACATTTAAAGGTTTTCTGATATTTGCACTATGAAAAATATGATTAGGACTAACAAATTACTCTTTTTATATACTTTGCTGTTTTGTCTTTTATCTTTTTTTCTGTCCTTTGATATTTACGGACAGGAGATCAGAACATTTACAATTGAGTGGTCAAACCCGGAGGCATTTGATATCAACGGCACATCCACATACATCCCCAATTTTAAAGGACAGGCGCATTCCAATGGGAAAATTGCGTTTCAATATATGGAGGAAGTTACTCCAAAAACAAATGCGTCTTTTGAACTGATAGAGGTTCAGACGGCACCTGCCAATGAAAAGGAGATAAAGTACCTGCAGCTGACCAATACAGAAATATTAGAAACGGTTGAATGGAAAGGCGCTATAACGAATGGAGGGAACAAACGCCTGTTGGTTCTTTCATTGATTCCTTTCATAAAAAAGGGAGGTACCATTCATCGCATCACCTCATTTTCTGTCCGGCAAAACAAACTCCCTTACGTACAAAATTACCAGGCAAAATCCTTTGCGACCGAATCGGTGCTCCGTCCGGGAACAGGAAACTGGTATAAAATTGCCGTCACACAGGACGGAATCTACAAAATAGACCGGAATTTTCTTTCTTCCATCGGAGTAGATGTCAACAATCTGAATCCGCAACATCTGCATATATATGGAAACGGAGACGGAAGAATCCCGGACCTCAACAGTGCTCCCCGTACAGACGACCTGGCAATGAATGCTATTTTTATACAGGGTGAAGCCGACGGGACTTTTGATAATGATGATTACATTTTATTTTATGCTGCCGGTCCTCACCGATGGGATCTATCTCCTTCAGGAACTTCCTTTGTCAATGAACGGAATATTTATTCGGATCAATCCTGTTATTTTATTAATATCAATCCGAATGTTGCTCCTGTACGGATCCAGGATTTCAATTCTACAACCCTTCCGGCTACTCACTCCATTAACAGCTATTCGTTCAGAGCAGTACACGAAAACGACATCGTTAACCTGAATAAATGCGGACAACGATGGTATGGAGAAGTCTTTGATGTCGAATTATCCCGGTCATTCAACTTCCCCGTTTCAAATCCTGTTCCAAACGCTCCGTCCAGCCTGATCATTTCCATGGCTTCCGACAGCAGAACAACTTCCAACGGAACAATTAATTATGTAGTAAACGGAACAACTCTTTTATCAGACCCTGTTCCCAGCAATGGAAGTGGGTACTACGGGCGTTCAACCAGAAGTATGAACTTCAACAATTCAAATGCTACGGTAGCAGTCAATATTGTTTTTCAACGCAACAATCCAAGCATCAGTGCATACCTGGATAAAATAGAACTGAATACACGCCGCCAACTTGTATTTACAGGAAGTCAGTTTTCATTTCGCGACCTGGAATCAACCGGAGCGGGAAATATTGGTGAGTTTTCAATACAGAATTTTCCGGTCAACGGGTTTGTCTGGGACGTATCCGACAGACACTTGCCGCGAAAAATGATCGGACAACTGACCGGGGGCGGATATGTGTTTCGGACAGCAACAGACAATCTGAAAGAGTTTGTTGCCAGCAATGGGAACTCCTTCCTCACTCCGACATTTGCCGGGACAGTAAATCCTCAAAACCTGCATGCGTTAAGCCAGGTCGATTACCTGATCATTTCACCTTCCGGATTCTTGTCTCAGGCCAACCGACTTGCTGATCTGCACCGTCAACAGGGGCTGTCTGTTCACGTAGTGAATGTAGATGAAATTTACAATGAATTCAGTAGCGGAAGTATTGATGCCGCGGCAATCAGGACTTTTGTAAAAATGTTTTACGACCGTACCACATCTCCTGCTGATGCTTTAAAATACGTATGCTTATTTGGCGATGGTAGTTACGATCCGAAAAACAGAGTACAGGGGAACAATAATTTTATTCCTGCCTACCAGTTAGTCGGAAGTGCTAACAGCGAGTCATCCATTGAGAATATTGTTACAGATGATTTTTATGGCATTCTGGATGATCCTGAATCAATGGACGAAACTTCTATTGTCGATGTGGCAATCGGGCGACTGCTCATTTCCAACACTCAAATGGCTAAAGAGCAGGTCAATAAAATTGAACATTACATGAAGGGCGGTTCCAATTTTTACACAGAAAACAATGTGAACTGTGTCGACGGGATCTCTTCTTCCAGTTTTGGGGATTGGAGAACGAAATCGGTGAATGTTGCTGATATGGAAGATTATTTTATCGTCGTTGATCATGAACCTGGTTATCAATACGTAAAAACCAACCATCCGGAGATCAACACCAATAAACTCTATCTGGATGCATATCAACTGGAAGCTACTGTTGCCGGGAACAGATCTTCCGAGTTAAACGCTGCTTTGCTGAATAGTTTTTACTCCGGAAGTCTGGTGATCAACTATGTCGGGCACGGAGGTGTCGGGCAATTATCAGACGCACGTATTATCACAACCAATATCATTCAGGATCTGAGAAACTCGGATCGTTTGCCTCTTTTTGTGTCCGCAACATGTGAGTTCACACGTTTTGACAATCCGGAACTTGTGTCAGCCGGTGAATGGATGTCGATTAATCCCCTGGGGGGCGCCATTGCGCTGATGACAACAACCCGGACGATTTATTACCAAACCAATACAGCTGTTGTCGGTTCATTTAACCGAAATGTATTCAAAAGAAAGCCGGATAACAGTCCCCGAACCTTTGGCGATATCCTGCTGAACACAAAGGTTGATCTGGGAACCGCACACGACACTTATAAAATGGCCTTTGTATTGATCGGAGATCCTGCTCTTAGAATAGGAATGCCGCAACACAAAATTGTGATTGACAGTATCAATGGCGTTGCACCGGCCATGATTACTGACACAATAAAAGCACTGAGTAAAGTAAAGGTAAAAGCACACCTGGAAGACTTCAACGGAACTATCCTTTCTTCTTTTAACGGGATTGCGACACCATCACTTTATGACAAACCGAAACAATTGAATACGCTGGGACAAAAACCTGGTCCGTCACTGATCGGAGACGCCAATCCGCAACCATTTGAATTACAAAAAAATGTCATCTACAGAGGGCAGTCATCCATTACAAACGGGTATTTTTCATTTGAATTCATTGTCCCGAAGGATATTGATTATTCGTACGGAAACGGGAAGTTTAGCATGTATGCTGACAACGGAGCCATTGATGCAGTCGGGGAAGAACAACGTGTACTTGTCGGAGGAGTTAACCCTCAAGGATTGAATGATGAAACAGGTCCGGAAATCAATCTGTATCTCAACAATGAAAATTTTGTCAACGGCGGACTTACAGATGAAACTCCCTATCTGATTGCTAAAATCAAAGATGAAAACGGGATAAATACCGTTGGAAATGGTATCGGCCATGACATTACGGCTGTTATTGATGAAAAAACCAGCAATCCGATCATTCTGAATGAATATTTTAAAAATGATCTGGACACATACCAATCCGGAGAATTGAGGTATCAGTTAAACAAACTGGCACCGGGAAGGCATACACTGACGTTAAAAGTATGGGATGTGAACAATAACTCTTCACAGGAAACAGTTGAGTTTATCGTACAGGAAAAAGCAGAATTGGCACTGGACCACGTTTTGAACTATCCGAATCCCTTCACAACGAATACCGAGTTTTACTTTGAACACAATCAATGCTGTACAGAGCTGGAAACACAGATTCAGATTTTCACGGTATCGGGAAGATTGGTAAAAACCATCAATAAAACGATTTTCACACAGGGGTATCGTTCAGAAGGAATTCAGTGGGACGGAAGGGATGATTTCGGAGACGATCTGGCAAGAGGTGTTTATGTCTACCGATTAAAAGTGAGAACACCTGCCGGGGAAATTGCTGAAAAATTAGAAAAATTGGTTTTATTATAAACTTAACACAATAAAGGTTCGGTAAATACGTATATTTGCCATCTGTCAAACTTGAAAAATAGAATAATGAAGAATACATATTTAGGAGTTTTAACCGTATTTTCAGGATTAACATTCGGGGTTTCCGCTCAGAACGGAGTTACACAAAATGACCTCGATGGAAAATTAGGGTTGAATACCATTACCACTGCACTGCCTTTTATGTCTATCACACCGGATTCAAGAGCCGGAGGGATGGGAGAAGCAGGAACAGCATTGAGTGGCTCGTCTACTTCTCTTTACTGGAATACCTCTATGTTGATTTTTGCGGAAGACAAATCCGAGATCAGTATCTCTTATACCCCGTGGTTGCGTAATCTTACCAATGACATGCACTTGTCCTATGCTTCCGGTTATTACAAATTCGGACGTCATGCCGTAGGTGGTGCACTTCGTTTTTTTAGTTTGGGAGAAATCACCTATACTGACAACAATGCACAATTTATTCGTACAGATAAACCAAGTGAATTTGAATTAACGGCAGGATATGCATTCAAATTAAGTGAAAAATTGAGTGTAGGTATCAACGGAAAATTTGCTTACTCCAATCTTACCGGAGGATATGTTGTGGAAGGTGTGGATACAAAAGCAGCTATTGCAGGTGCCGCAGACGTTTCCTTTACCTACTACACACAAGATGCTAAAATAGGTAGCCTGGACGGGGATTATACATTTGCTGCCACCATCAACAACATTGGTAACAAAGTTAGTTATTCCAGCACACAAAGCAGAGATTTCATTCCGATGAATTTAAAGTTGGCCAATGCCTACAAAATGAGGTTTGACAAATACAATTCATTGACACTGGCCTTGGAATTCCAGAAACTATTGGTTCCAACTCCTGCAATCTACGGAGTGAACTCTGACGGAGACCGCGTTATGATCTCCGGACATTCAAGTGATGTGGGAGTTATTAAAGGATTAGTACAGTCATTTTATGACGCTCCCGGAACTCCGCTGGTTGACAATAACGGCGATTATATTCAGAATGCTGACGGCAGCTACCAGATTAAGAAAAATTCAAAGTTTGTAGAAGAATTATCCGAAATAAATATTGCTTTTGGAATGGAATACTGGTATAACAACTTACTGGCATTGAGAGCCGGTTATTTTTACGAAGCGCCGAACAAAGGAAACAGACAGTTCTTCAACTTTGGAGCAGGATTGAAATACAACCGTTTCGGAATTGATATTTCATACCTTGCAGCTGTCGGCGGACGTCGTTCTCCGTTGGCAAATACATTGCGTTTTACCCTTCGCTTTACATTAGGGAAAGTAGGAAACTCAAAAGCGGACGAAAACAAGCCGGAATAATGGATATTCGCATCGGTTTTGGAGTTGATGTACATCAGCTGGTTGCCGACAGAAAGTTATTCATTGGCGGGAAAGAACTTCCTTCTGATCTGGGAGCATTAGGCCATTCCGACGCAGATGTTTTACTACACGCAATCTGTGATGCATTATTGGGAGCATTGAATCTCCGTGATATCGGATTTCATTTTTCAGATACGGATCCGCAATACAAAGGAATCGACAGCAAAGTCTTGTTAGAAAGAACGTATGCATTGATCCGGGAAAAAGGATATACTATAGGAAATATGGATTGTACCGTGATTGCCGAACATCCGAAATTGAATCCGCACATTCCGGATATGCAACGTATTATTGCTTCCCTGCTCGCATGTGAAACCGATCAAATTTCCATAAAAGCGACGACGCATGAACAGGTAGATTCATTCGGTGAAAGAAGAGCAATAAAAGCATATGCAGTTTGCCTGCTGAAGAAATAAAAGTCCATTGAATTGACGACAATATTTTTTAGCCCGTGGTTTAATCCGTGGGCTAATTTGTTTATTTTTGTTTCACGTTTTAAACAACATCGATGAAGAAAATACAAATGGTGGATTTGATGACCCAATATCAGTCCATTAAACAGGAAGTAGATACGGCCATTCTTAATGTGATTGAGAATGCACAATTCATTAACGGACCGGAAGTTTCCGCATTTCAAAAAGAACTGGAAGAATACCTCAATGCAAAACATGTTATTCCTTGTGCCAACGGTACGGACGCCCTTCAAATTGCCTTAATGGCTCTCGGATTAAAACCGGGAGATGAAGTCATTACTCCTTCCTTTACTTATGTCGCAACAACCGAAGTTATCGCTTTATTGGGATTGAAACCTGTATTTGTAGAAGTTGACAAAGCTACTTTCTGCATTGATGTAACAAAAATTGAAGCAGCCATTACACCAAAAACAAAAGCGATTGTTCCTGTTCACCTGTACGGACAAGCAGCTGAAATGGATGTGATCATGGATATTGCCCGCAAACACAACCTGTTTGTCGTGGAAGACAATGCGCAAGCCATCGGATGCAATTATACCCATGCTGACGGACGCGTTTCAAAAACCGGAACCATCGGCACCATTGGATGTACGTCTTTTTTCCCGTCCAAGAACCTGGGATGCTACGGTGACGGTGGGGCATTGTACACCAATAATGATGAACTGGCGGCTCAAATCCGGATGATTGCCAATCACGGGCAAAGCAAACGTTACTATCACGATGTGGTCGGATGCAATTCCCGTCTGGACAGCATCCAGGCAGCTGTTTTGCGTATAAAATTACGTCGTCTGGATGAATACAATGCGAAAAGAAGAGCTGTTGCTGATTATTACGATCGTTTCTTTGCAAAATACGATGGGATTCAAACACCTGTACGCGACCCGAAATCAGCACACGTATTTCACCAGTATACGTTAATAGTAGAAGGAATGGACAGGGATGCACTCAATGCCTACCTGGCTGAAAAGGACATTCCGTCGATGATTTATTACCCGGTACCTGCCCATAAGCAAAAAATGTTTGCCGCATTCAACAGCGAGACCACCAATCTTCCGATCACCGACTGGTTAACAGAACGTGTTATATCCCTTCCGATTCACACGGAAATGGAAGAAGAACAATTAAAAACAATATGCAACGCAGTTGCTTCATTCATTGAAAAGCAGTAACTAACATGAAAAAAATAGCGGTAGTAGGAACCGGATATGTCGGATTGGTTACAGGTACTTGTTTTGCGGAAACGGGAAATCAAGTGATTTGTGTAGACATCGACACGAAGAAGGTAGAACGCATGCGAAATGGTGAAGTTCCCATCTATGAACCTCATCTGGATGTATTATTTGAACGCAATATAAAGGCAAACCGGCTGCGTTTCACAACGGATTTACAGGAAGGAATAAAAGATGCTGAGATTATCTTCCTGGCACTTCCTACTCCTCCGGGTGAAGACGGGTCCGCAGATTTATCTTATATTCTCGGGGTTTCTGAACAAATCGGGAAATTGATTACCGATTACAAAGTGATTGTCGACAAAAGTACCGTTCCTGTTGGTACCGCAGAAAAAGTGCACGCTACCATCGCACAGAATGCAACCTGTGACTTCGACGTTGTTTCCAACCCGGAATTTTTACGTGAAGGATTTGCTGTCGATGATTTTATGAAACCTGACCGGGTTGTAATCGGGACACAATCTGATCGTGCGAAAAAGGTGATGGGAGAACTGTACCAACCGTTTGTACGTCAGGGCAACCCGATTCTGTTTATGGATGAGAAGTCAGCGGAGTTAACCAAGTATGCCGCAAATTCTTTCCTGGCAACCAAGATTACATTTATGAATGAGATTGCTAATTTTTGCGAGTTAGTAGGAGCTGATGTAGATAAAGTACGCATTGGAATCGGTTCGGATGACCGCATCGGAAAACGGTTTTTGTTCCCCGGAATCGGGTATGGCGGTTCTTGTTTCCCGAAAGATGTGCAAGCGTTGGTAAAAAGCGGTAAAGAGGAAAATTTCGAATTCCAGATTCTCACTGCCGTAATGAAAGTAAATGAAGAACAAAAGACGGTTCTTTTCCCAAAAATGCAGAATTTCTTCCGCGGGAATTTATCCGGGAAAAAGATTGCTGTCTGGGGACTGGCATTTAAGCCGGATACAGATGACATTCGCGAAGCGCCATCTTTGTATATGATTAAGGAATTATTGAAAGCGGGAGCTTCTGTAACAGCGTATGATCCGGAAGCAATGCCCAATGTGAAACAGTTATTAGGAGAAAGCATTCAATTTGCAACGAATGAATACGAAGCGCTTCACGATGCTGATGCATTGTTGATCTGCACCGAATGGAGTGTGTTCAGAAATCCTGATTTTGATCAGGTAGGTGCAGTGATGCGTGATAAGGTGATCTTTGACGGCCGCAATCTGTTTGATATGGAGACGATGAACAAACACGGTTTTTATTACCAGTCAATCGGTAGAGGAATTAAGTCCGATAATTAATCTTTAATAAAAACAAACCCCATGATTGAACACCATGGGGTTTGTTTTTTAGTTTATTCTAATCATCATTCTTTTTCTTCAAACTCGCTCCGGATTTTATCCAGTAGATCGCTCAGCGTATTCGCTTCTTCGTCTGTCAGAGATTGGGGAAACAAGGACGTTTTTTCAAAATCAACATCAATTTGCGCCAATAGTTCCAATCCTTTTTCCGTAATACTGACATAAACTACTCTACGGTCTTCTTCGCACCGAATACGGTCAATCAATCCCTTATCAATGAGTTTATCCATCAGACGGGTTGTATTGGGCGATTTCTCAATCATTCTATCTTTAACAGTATGTACACTCAGGGCCTCTTTTGCACCTCTTAAAATGCGCAATATATTGAATTGGGGCATCGAAATATCGAACCGTGCCATGAAACTGTTCTGATAATTCGATAAGAAATTGGATGTAAACCGGACATTTACAACTGCTTTTTGCTGCGGAGATTTGAATACCGCTTTTATTTCATCATCTATTTTCACACTGCAAAAATAAATACCGTGGTAATATTTTCAAAATAATATATCCGTTTTTTTACAAAAAATCGGTTATTTGTTATTATTCTAATTAAGTATTCCGTTTCCACCATTCCGCAATCATATGTTCCGTCTGTTCAGGCACTTCCAGGTGAGGATGATGCCCGCATCTCGGAATCATGGTTTTTGTCACCTGCCCTTTTCGGATTGCTTTTTCAATCAAATCCAGTTGCAGGGAGGTGCCGTATTGATCATTGACGCCCTGCAGAGCTAAAACCGGACAGGTAACCGTTTCAATGTCTTCACAGATATTCCAGTCTCTGAATTCAGGTAAATTCCATGTATTTGCCCAGGCATAGAACAATTCTTCTGTTTTATCGCCATGGTATTTTCGCAGTCCTTCTAATTTTCCGGCTTTGTATGCCTGAACCGCCGGAGCAATTCCTTTGCGCGTAATTTCCTCAACAAGTACATGGGCAGCCATACTCACAACTGCTTTCACCCGTTTTGGAAAACGTGCGGCATACAGCAGCGCAATCGATGCTCCGTCTGAGTGCCCGATCAAAACGACCTGTTTTTCTTTTGGTAAAATGGTATCCAGTAATTCGGGGAGTTCTTCCCATGCATATTCATGCAGGTACCGGTTGGTTCGCTGCTTTCGCAATGCGGATGAATGTCCGTATCCTTCCCGCTCGTAGACAATTCCATTGAGGTGTAATGCATTGCATAATTGCTGTGGAAATCCTTTCCATTGGCCGATGGATCCCAGTGCTTCATGTAAAAAGACGAGTACACAGGAATCGTCTGTTACATGTTCTGTAAAAACAGGTGAAACAGCAAGTTTCTTGCCTGCTAATTCAACTAATTTCATGTTGTTTTATCCGAACAGCATCAATTAACACTTACTTTTCTCAATTTCTCCAGTGCGTCTTTCCATTCCTGAGAAATTTCGACAGAACTTTGTTTCGTCACATCAAAACAGACCATCACCGACTTTCCTGTTGTTGTCAATTCTCCATTGACAGTAATTTCATAGGCCAGTGTAAAGCTTTTTGTACCGATTGACTCCAGCAGGACTTCCACATGCGGCACATCATTCAACAGTACCGGTTTCAGGTAACTTACTTCATTTTTAGCGACCAATACGCCAAATTTTTTCCAGTCCCAACCAAGGCCGAGCAGTTCATTAAAATAATGCACCCGCGCATATTCAAAATAGGTTAAATAAACAGAGTTGTTAACGTGTCCCATGGTATCCAAATCAGCGAATCTGACTTGAATCTTTGCCGGTGTAATCATCTTTGTGTATGTATTTTATTATTTATCCAGTTGTTCGTATATCGAATTATTGCTTTTAAACTCCGGTACAATTTCCTTCATTTTAGCTACAATTCGTTTGTTTTCCTGTTCTTCAAACAGTCGAATTAATTCTTCAATCATCGCAATTTCCTTCTCTCCGGTTTCCTGTACTTTTGCTTTGAGAATCTTCGGATGATGGGTTGGGAGTGTTGTCTCACCGTCGCTCAGTAATTCTTCGTACAATTTTTCTCCGGGGCGCAATCCGGTAATTTTGATTTCGATGTCTTTTCCAACCTCCAGTCCGCTCAATTTGATCATTTTTTTTGCCAGGTCAATGATTTTGACTGATTCCCCCATATCAAACACAAAGATTTCTCCACCTTCTCCAATTGTACTTGCTTCCAGTACTAACTGACAGGCTTCAGGAATTGTCATAAAGTAACGTGTTATCCGATCGTCCGTCACGGTAATTGGTCCTCCCTGCTCTATTTGTTTTTTGAACAACGGAATTACCGATCCATTGGAGCCCAACACATTTCCGAACCGGGTGGTAATGAATTTTGTTTTCCCCAACCTGTTTTTATTTTGGGCATATATTTCTGCGATTCGTTTGGATGCTCCCATCACATTTGTGGGGTTGACGGCTTTATCAGTGGAAACCATCACGAATTTCTGCACCCCGAATTCCACTGCCAGATCAACCAGGTTTTTTGTTCCTTTAACGTTTGTAAGTACTGCTTCCGACGGGTTATCTTCCATTAACGGCACATGTTTGTAGGCAGCCGCATGCAGGATGTAGCTTGGCCGAAAGCAATCAAATAAACGCTTCATTCTGTCGTACTGCCGGATATCTCCGATTACAACTTCAATGGGAACGAACGGGTTCGTGCTTTTCAATTCATTCACGAAATCATACATCGGTGATTCCGCATTGTCCAGTAAAATTACTTTTTGGGGGTTGAATTTCAGAATTTGCTGTACCATTCCACTTCCAATGGATCCCGCAGCTCCTGTTACCAATACCACTTTCTCTGTCAGTTCTTCTTTTATTTTTGCTTCATCCAACCTGATCACTGAACGCCCCAGCAAGTCTTCAATTTTGATGGATTTGATCTGTTTGGTAGAAAATTCTCCGTTGATCCAACTTTTTGTTGTCGGCACTTTCCGCAGTTCCACGTTTTTCTCAAAACACAGGTTTACTACTTTTTTCTGGTGCTCTTCATCCGGTTCCTGAATAGCAAGAATAACCAGGTCAATTCCTTCTGAATCGAGTAGTTGTTCCAGTTTTGATGTGTGAAAGATTTTTAATCCTTCCAGGATGTTTCCACTGAGTTTTTTATTATCATCAATAAACGCAACGATTTTATATTCCGAAAGGGTATCTTTTTCAATGGTTCGTTTTGTCACTAACCCGGAGATTCCCGCTCCGTATATCAATACTTTTTTTTCTTCGTGTTTGTTCTTTACGGACTCCAGGTAAATCAATTTCACCGCAAAACGTACGGCAATCATCAATGTGAATGAAAACATGAATTCCAGTATCAGTACCGTGGTAGGAAACAAAAAGTAACCGTCAAAGAATCTAAACCGGATCAATCCGGCAATCAGGAATAGCAAAGAAGCCAGGAAGTTACTAAAGAACAGAATCCGGATGTCAATAGTGGATGTATGCCGGACAACGCGTTTGTGAATACGAAACAGGAAATAGGTTCCTAATTTTATAACAAAATAGAAACCGATGGATTTGGACAAAATGCTCCATTCACTCGCAATTAATTCCCGATCGGCATGCAGATCAAAACGCATCAAATAGGCCAGCGCGAGAGAGAGGACCGCGATGAACAGGTCAATCACAACAACCAGCCAACGCGGTGTATTTTTAATCGGGAATTGCATGTTTCAAATGTATATTTTTTTGTTCGTCCAAGGTGAAAAAAAATCGGGGCAATGACCCGCCCCGACTATCAATCGATCAATCAACGATCAATTACTGTCATCCAACGTACATGTTGTTACCTCTGTCGTTGTATTTTTCTCATGTGTATCGCATTCTGCCTGGTCTTTCACGATGTGCTTTATATCATCTTCGCTCCCGACATACGTACCTTCTGAATTATAAAAAACGGTTGTACATTCACATTCATAATCTTTTTTACAGGACACCATCACTAATGCTCCTACGACAATCGCTGTTAATTTTAATTTCATGTTTCTGTATATTTTCTACAAAGTTAACTGATTTTAGGCTACAAACTTTCGATTACGAAATCTGTTCGACGATTTTTCGCTCTGTTGGCTTCCGATGTATTTTCTATTTTCGGTTGTGTTTCTCCAAATCCTTTCGCTGTCATCCGCTTCGGATCTATTCCCAGACTGGCCAGATATTCTTTCACACCTTTGGCGCGATCATCCGACAATTTCAGGTTTTTATCATCATCTCCCACGTCATCCGTGTGTCCCTGAATCGCAATGGTAATTCCCGGATTTTCCTTCAGGAAACGGGCGAACCCTTTCAGAATAAACTTCGATTTATCGGTCAGTGCTGCAGAGTTGGTTGCATATAGAATATCATTGATTGTATATGCTTCTCCTACTTTCAGTTCCTTTACATTCAGATCATTTCCTCTGATTGCAACATCTTTTGAGGCAGCTACCGCAGCAACCTCTTCTTTATCAATTAGTTTTGAATCAAATGCGTGTCCTTCCTTTTTTACCGTTACCATCACATCCTGTTTCTGGTCTGTTTTTACAATCGCAGCATACTTTCCATCGTTTCCGTTTACTTTCACACGGGTTACCTCATCGGAATTTCCGTAAGCAATTTCAATAACAGCATTCTCTACTGCTTCACCGTTCTCATCTTTCAGTTCTCCCTTCAGAATTGCAACCGGTTTCGGCCGTGCTTCTTCGTATAATTCAAACGCGTAAATGTTCCAGTTGCCTCCTGTTCGGGAAGAAAAATAAGCTAATTTCCCGTCAATTGAGACAAATACACCGATCTCATCTTCTTCTGTGTTAATCGGGAAACCTATATTTTTTGGTGTGATCCACTTTCCGTGTTCGTCTTTACGGGTATAATAAATATCTAATCCACCGACACCATCACCACGTCCGTCCGAAACAAAATAAAGTGTTTCACTATCCTGATGCAGAAACGGGCTTTTGTCTTTCCCTTTCGTGTTTAATTCCACCATCGGTTTTGCCTGCGCCCATTCTCCGTTTTCATCGCGTGTGGAATAATAAATGTCATTGTCCTGGGAACCTCTTCTGGTTGTTGTAAAATACAAGGTATTTCCATCGGCAGACAAGGAAGGTTGTCCTTCCCATCCGTCTTTTGTGTTGATTGCAGTCCCCATGTTCTTCAACTCGGACCATTTGAAGTCGTTTCCTCCTGCGCCTGTCCGTTCATAAGTGGTGATATACAAATCACAGTTTTTATACTGTTGTTCATAGACTGTCTCTGTTTTACACGCGCAGAGAATCATTTCTTTGTTATCCACAGAAAGGGTGCTTGCTCCGTAATTATCGAAGCTTCCGTCATTAAAAGGAAGTCCCAGAAAGGTTCCGTTATCAAACGGTAGTGTCATTTTTTTTCGTTGAGAATAGGTAAATTTTTCCACCCAATATGATTTCAATTCTCCTAATGCCTGTTCGTTTACTTTCCTCGTAAAAAACATCAACTCATTATCCGGAGAAATCATCGGGAAATATTCATCGTCTTTTGAACTGACATTGGGTACCATTACGGGGTTATATGGTACTGCGTTTGCTTTTTTATCTGATTCTGCTTTTAGTTCACCAACTACTTCTTTGACGTCTCCTAACTTTTTGGCGTGGTCTTCAGAATAGCGGGACGGATCATCTGATTTGAAGTTTATAAATTTGTTGAACCATTCTTTCGACAGTTCCATCTCCTGTTGCGTATAGTTGATCACTCCCAGGTTGTAAAAAACGTCGGCGTGATAGTTAGAACAGAGTTCCAATACTTCCAAAAACAATTCTTCTGCTTTTTGCAAGCTCTTGTCCCCTGCTTCCATCGCAGGATTCGGTTGTCGGTTGTAATATTCAGATGCTTTATTGAACGCGTACACACCATATTCATAATAAGGCATTGCATTCTCTGGTGCCAGTTTGATTGCTTCCAGAAATGCATCAACAGCAATCCTGGCATCAGTAGAGAGCCTTGCCTTTTCAATAATTTTCACTACTTTTTTGTCGGGCGGAAGACATGAAGTATCGTCCACCTGTGCATTTGCATGTGCGATACATCCTGCAAAAATTATTAACGTGGGTATTCTAAGCATCATTTTCTATCGATTTTATAGCGTATAACACAAATAATATACCGGAAAAAGGATAAAAAGGTTACAAAAGAAGCGGAATTATTAGTGGGAATAGGTTCCATCATTTTGTTGCCTTTGTTCTTTCGTTATGAAAGCAATATCGCCATATCGGTATATTACGATATGGCGATATGCCCATTTTTATTTCTCATTAACTCAGAGAGAAATTCTACTCTCTCAGAAAATACAATTTATTACTCCGAAACCAGACTCATTTTCTTTGATTCTTTCCGAATTCTCCATCTCACCAAAATGCAACTTATTCCAAAATAAATAATGCACTGAACAAGTAAATGAATCATAAACGGAGACACTTGACTAAGAGTCGCATTTTCCATTAACAATAACTTAAATGCACTCAAAAAAGGCGTCAGCGGTAACACATCCGCTAACCATTGGATTGGTTGTGCCATTGCGAATGTCGGCCAGGTATATCCGCCGATAATAAACCCGGGAGCAGACATCAGCATTAAAATTTGGGTTGCTTTCAATGCATTAGGAAGGAATGCACTAATCATTATCCCTAAAAATGTTGCCGACACAATAAATAATGCAGTTAGAATAATAAAATTGAGGGGACTGCCGGGAAGCGGAGCACCGTACAAAACATGAAAACCATAGAAAATAGCAATCATCGGAACAGATAAGATCCATATAGGAAGAACTTTTACCAGTACTGTTGTGATTGCTGATTTTGTTTTGGAAACAATTCCCATTCCAAATGTTTTTTGCTCAACTTCGTATGCAATACTTACCGCCATTGCCAATAAAATGACCTGTTGAAGTACAACCGTCAGCATAGCCGGCCACATGAATGTAAAATAATTTCCTGTTTCGTTGAATACCTTTACATAATTTTGTTTAAACGGTTCATAACGTGTCACAGATTGAATTCCCGGCATTCCTTTTCGTTGCAAAGCCTTGATTTCTGCTCCTGCGGAGAATGTTCCCAATGTAACCTGTATATTCTTACTGACAAAGTTTGCCGTTAGCAGATTCACCGTATTGGTATAAATCATTACTTCCGGATAGCGTGATTGGAGCATCTCCGCTTCAAAACGGTCTGGAATTACAATAACAGCAGTTGCATCCTCTCCGATCATTTGCGCCTGGATATCGTTAGATTCCGATATCGTTTTAACCACATGAATTCCTTCATTATCCTCCAGCATCTCAATAATCTGGGCACTCATCGGAGAGTTATCTTCATCGACAACAATCACAGGAAGTTCAACTGCTTTTCCCGACTTGTATACCGATGCCAGCATAACAGCATAGATGATTGGGGCAACGAAAAAGACCATCAACAAGGTGGTGTTTCCAAAGAACTGTTTAAATTCTCTTTTTAATAATTCAAAAAAACGACTCATACTATTTATTTTTTCAGAACAACTGTTGCATTTACTAATAATTGACTCAGATTTTCAGTTCCTGCCGGAACAAGTTTCAATTCATAAAATGCTTCGTCCATTTCCAGGTCCGGATATGGGCTTGTCACATCAGCGTAACGAGCCAGTTGCTTCACATTCTGTATTTTTACCCGAACGTTTTTGTTATTGTATGGAACGTATATCAGTAATTCTTTACCTTTTGGAAATTCTCCTATTTTTTTCTCCCCTATCGTCATTCTGAAATAAGTTGATTCGGGAATGTATCCGTTGAACAACGCATAGCCGGCTGTTGCCAGTTCTCCTTCGTGCAGAGTGATTGTTTCTACCTGCATCACATTCGTTGCAATAATGTATTTTTCCGAAGAAGCAATTTCGACTTCTTTCAGCACTCCTAATGCTTGTTCCTGCTGACCAGACGCCGCGTCTTTTGTTTCAAAACGAACACCTTTTTCTACTTCGGCCCATTCTGCTTCAACAGCATTTAATTGAGCCCTTGCTCCATTGTACTTTGCCGAAACTTCATCAAATTGTTGCGGTGCAATCAATCCTTCGTCAAACATTGCTTTTGAACGTTTGTACGATTTTTCAGCATAGGAAAATTGTTCGCTGGTCGCATCTAATTTTGCCTTTAATTGTTTCCGTTGATTTTCTGTCGCTCCATTCGCGGCTAAAGTACGCTGAGCTGTAGTAGCTTTCACAACCCCTGATGCCTGTTTGAGTTTTGCATCAACTTCAGGTACATCTAACATTGCCAATGTATCCCCCGGTTGAACAACATCTCCTTCCTGTACATAAATTTTCAAAATACGTCCTGTTACTTTCGGAGTAAATGATATCACCTCTTTCTTGATTTTTCCCAATACCGGTTTCTCCGCGGGACCGGAGCAAGCGGTTAAAAAAATTAAAACTGAACTTACTGTATAAAATGCTTTTGCCTTCATAATTTTTCTATTTATTTTAATCTTATTATTTCTAATGTACCTACCGCTTCCAGGTAGCTTATCGCTGCTCTTCGCTGCTGAAATATGGCTTGTGTATATTCTAACTCTGCCTGTTGCAAATCATTTTCGGCATCAATCAAATCGACCGATTTAATCAGTCCTACTTCATATTCTTTTGTCGCCTGACTCATCGCATTTTGAGCAAGTGTCAAGGCTACGTTCTTTATTTCAATCTGGCTATATGCTATTTCCAGTTCCACTTTGTTTTTTTCTAATTGCATCGTAATTTTCTCTTCTGTATCAGCTTGTTTATTCATTGCCATCTGTAAGTCTAATTTGGATCGTTTCACATCATTGATCCCCTCTCTACCATCAAATAAATCCCACTTCAATCCGACTCCTGCCATAAATAAAGGGGCTGCATTCAGGTTTTGGAATTTATAATCCAATGGTTGTTGTGTTAGAATGAACGGATCTTTTGTTCGAAGGTTTGTATTATGTAATCCGACATAAGTCAACGAAGCGGAGGCTCCTATTTTCGGTACCCACCATGTTTTTGCAGCCTTCAATTTGTATTCATTTGCTCTGACAACTGCTTCCAATGCTCTTAATTCAGGTCGGTTTAAAGGAGTTTCTATGTAATTTACAGCAAGCAGACTGATGTCTTCATCTATTTTTTCTAATCGAACAAGATCAATTTTTGTTGCTGATTGTAATGTGAGTAAAACTAACTTTCTCTTACCCTCATATTCTTTGTATTTTGCATCCAACTGCGAAACTGCCAGGTCAATTTTGTTGTACTCATACTGTGTAATCAGTCCCAAACTCAGTGCTTTTTCGGCTGTCTTTTTATTTTCAGTTAATCTCTTCTGACTCTCGTCTAACATTAATTTCACCGATTTTAACATTCCCAACTGATCATACATTGCCGTTACATTTTCTATGATCGTGTTTCTGTCAACGGTAGTCATTAGTGTCTCTGCTTCCAAACGTGCTTCATTAGCCTTTTTCAAATTCCCTACTTTTCCTCCTGCAAATACAACAAACGAAGCTTTCAGTTCTGCCTGAGTAATGAAATTATCAAGCATATACCTGTTCTCATGTTCCGGTAATCCTAACTGAAGCTGAGGGATTGCAAAAGCGGGTGTTGTGAGGTTAAATGCTCCATATGCGTATCCTTCTTTTGCGTTTAATTCCAGTCTGGGCATGTAAGTGTCTTTGATCTTTTCCTGGTTCAATTCAATTTGCTTTAATGCTAATTGTGTGTTCTCGTATCCGTAATCATGAACAATTGCACTGTCAAGTATTTCCTGAAGAGAAGGAGCAGATTGCGCCAACAGGTTACTCCCTATTATGCAAGGTAAAATTGCCAGAATTGCTAAATCTAATTTGTGTTTTTTCATTGTTTATCATTTTTCACATGACAAAGCTATAGTGGTAGAAGCAGGATAAAATTCACAAATGTTAAAAACGGTAATTTTCGGAATTTTTTATTTTTAATTAAATCGGCATATACTTATATCGCAATATTCCGATATAGCTATTTACGAATATTACACTCTGAATAGACCCCTCGAAAAATTATATATTCTTCTTGCTCAATCGAATCTTTTTTCGTAAATTCATAAAGCATACTTTTTAAAACTAAAATAAATTATGGGTGCCACTAAACATGAAATCTACCGCAAAGATGTGGTGAAAATCGCTGAGTTATTAAAAGCAATTGCTCATCCTGCTCGTTTGAAAGCCGTTTTATTAATTGCCAATAGTACAGATGAAGACCTCACTGCAAAAGACATTCAGAAAGAGATACCATTATCTCAATCTACGATTGCTCAACATCTAAAACAATTACGTGACTCAGGACTTGTTGAGACTCAACTACGTACCATCGACAAAGTGAATCATTTGTGTTACAGGATTAATCTGCAAGCATTAAACCAGATTAAAAAGTTGATTGAATTACTAATCAAAAAGTCAACTATCAAACAAGATGACAACGTTGAAACTCTTCGGAATTTTTATTCAAAACTTCAGGCAATTACCAATTGGAATCAATCCTTCGAGAGTTAATTATCGTTTAACAATTTTCGCGCGAATCCTGCTCAAACTTTGAGGTTTAACTCCCAGATAGGACGCAATGTGCTGCAACGGAGCGGCATGAAAAATATCTTCGTGGTGTTTTATTAAGTTCAGATACCGCTGCTCAAGTGTATCGCTCTGAAACTCCCGGACTCTTTCAAGAAGTCGAATATACGCAGATTCAGCCATTTTGCGCGCAATTCGCTCAACCCGGGGGTGTTGCTCAAACAACTGTTCCAATTGGGAATAGTTATACTTGATTGCAATTGTAGGGGCTAACACTTCAAAGTAATGCTGGCTGGGATTTTTTTTCAGGATGGATTCATAATCCACGCAGATATCTCCGGGGAGATAGAATGTATATGTAAAATCATTTCCGTCTATAATGCGGTAAGACCTTATTAACCCTTCCTTTATGAAATAAAAACTACTGGCCGTTTTATCAAAGGTGGAAATATCTTCTCCCTGACGAAACAGGTGTTCACTCCCGATTCGTTCCATTAACGAAAGCTCATCTTCACTAAGATTAAATTGCTCCAAAAATGTCTTTAACTCCATTGCATACAAATCTACTAAAACAAACGTCAAAAAATGTTAATTAATCACATACCCGGGTATTCTTATGTTCTTCCAAAAGGAAAAGATTAACTTTGTAATTCACGAAAATTTATGTGTTTTGAATTACCCGAATAATGTATTATACAACATTACGGCAGGAATTGCTACATTTTTTTTTACCTCAGCCCTACCCGTTTTTTCCCAGGGAGATAAAATACCTCCGAATCCGGGAGGTTATTGGATTGCTTACACCGGTGATAATAAACTGAACAAACGATTTGGTATCCATTCCGAGATTCAGCTGCGCAATCTTTTTGTGGAAAGAACTGTAGAAAGCTTTTTAGTCAGAACCGGTGTTAATATATACATCCAACCTTATGCGATGGGAACTGCAGGGTACGGTTTTTTCTACGGGACACCTTCCCGGGATTACATTATCGGTTCTAAAACTGCCGAACATCGTATATGGCAACAGTTAATTCTGCGGCAGAAAACAAAAGCTATTTTCATGGAACATCGCTACCGCCTGGAGCAACGTTTCATTGAAAATATCAGTACAGGAGTTCACAGACAAGATCACCGTTTCAGGTATCGTTTTCAGGCACTTTTCCCTCTTTATTCGATTTCACCGCGCCTTCGTCATTTGTTTATCGGGGTAAACAATGAAATAATGATCAATTTCAGAAGTAATCCCGCCCGATTATTTGACCGCAATCGTTTTTTTTCAGGAATTGGTTACCAGGTAAGCCCTAAAATGAATTTTCAATTGGGTTATCTCAATCAGTTTGTTCATAATCCGGGGACTGAGAAGGCTCAGATAGACCATATACTGCAATTTGGGGTGTCATATAATATGGATGATTTAATGCAAACATTTTTCAGAAAAAAACAAGAAATATGATGCGGCAATTGAATTATAGGGTGTTTCTTTTCTTATTGCCATTTATAGCAGATGCTCAATCTGTTAAGACAATAGAGGATGACTTGGGAATTAAAGGAAAAATTCGGTATTCAGGTGTTTATTCCGACACAACATTACCACAACAAGGCCCGATAGAAATCCGTTGGAGGGAACTGGAAAATAATACATTAAAAACATATCGCGTTCAGGGGCAAACGAGCAATTACCAACCTGTAGGAAAATGGACCTGGGAAGAAGCTAAATGGTCGTATAAAATCAATGTCGGCAATTCCATACATCCTGAATTCAAAACAAAAGGGGAACGAATGAAATGGGAAGCTAATTTCTACAATGGAATTCCCGAAGGAAAATGGTCACTTACGATTGATAGTGTTCACTCGACTGGCGTCTCTTTTGAGCGTTTGATGCGTATTGACCTGAACTATCTTAAAGGAAAACCATCAGGGGTTATTTCAATGGAAGATAATGTAGGAAGTAATAAGCTTCGGCTAAAAGGGCAGTGTGATAATGATGGTATCGCTACAGGAATGTGGACGTTTACATACAAAACACCGAATGGAAACCTGGTTAAAGAGGAACGAATTTATCAAAAAGGACTTCTTACCGAGCAGCGAATGAATGAAGGCACAACCAAAACAGTCACAAGAATTGAGCATACAATTAACTTTCTTGAAAAAGAAAACGGGAACAAAGAATTGAAAGGCGCAACACGAATAGGTGATCAATTATTTCAACAAGATGAATTGGGGGGAATTGTCACAGAGCTCTTTCATGAAAACTTACACAATTATTTTTTGAAAGGATGGTTACTTTCCTCTTTTCCGTTTGAGGTTGTCCGCCACACTCCTGCATTCAAACGATTGGAATACCCTCTTACCGAGAAGGAACGTGAAGATATTTTATACTGTCGTCAGTTGGTTCACAACCAGAAAAGCAAAATAGAAACATTATTAACGGGAAATATAGACATTCATCGTGCCAGAAGTGCCGAATTAGATACGACAATTTCTTTTTTACAATTACATTATGAACGTCTGAACTGCATCGATTCGTTACTGACAAGAACCGAACATCCGTTTTTTGCTTATAAAAACAGATACGTTCAGGGAATCAATCACTGGATTACCAGTGTAAACCGGTTTCAGTCTGCTAAAGGTGAAATCTTCGATTCATTAACCATTTATATTCCTCCAATTACAACTACTTCAGACTCGCTCTATATTTTTGACCTATTCGCAACGGTTTTGAAACAAAATGAAGCAATCTTTCCCACGTATTATCAAACGGTCGAAAATGCACATATATCCGTGAAACAGGAAGGCGAATTGAAACACCTGGAAGACAAAATCATACAACTATTAAATAATCAACAGGTATTTTACAGGAATCAAACAGGGATCTATTCCCTCATTCATGATAAATGGATAAAAACCGAAATTCCGGCTCTGTTACAACAATACGCGCAAACAGACAAATATGAAGATGCGCTTATTATCGGAGAAAAAATCTTAGCACGTCTGGACTCCCTCGCAAACTGGCACCACCAGGTAGAATTAATGAATAATGCCCCTGCCCTTTTAAAAGCCCGTTATACATACCTTGCATACAATCCGTATACTGGAGAAAATGATATCTCAATGACCGTTAAAAAACGATTTTTAAATGCAACATTAACCTATTTATGGCCCTACTTGTTAAATGAAATCGAACACGAAACTGATTGGGATCAGTGGACTTTTATGTGGAATCGGAATAGTGCGATATTTAATTATTTACTTGAGTTCTCCGACAGAGAAGATGCCCTATCCAAACGGGTAGACAAGCGTGTACGACAGGAAAAGAAACCAGAAAAAATACTACGGATTATTGAACATCATATGGAAACGATCTCCATCAATTCAGAAAGGAAACACGATTAATAACGTTATTTAGAATTCTTCTTTCACCCGTTCTCTCTTTTCACGTTTCTTCCGTTTCATCTGGTCAATGTGAAATTTATCCAGCTTGTAGACAAATCCTGCGCTGAACGAAAATGTATTATCCGTTACAGTTTCCGGTGGTCTGGAATCAAAAAAATGAGAGTAATTTAATTTCACACTGAATGGCTCTGAAATCCGCAGCAACAATGCATAATCTCCGGCAACACGGTAATCTTTGAATGTTGCAAGATTCGGCTGCACATAAGTAGTGGATATAAATTCAAAATGTCTGAAATTAAAATAAGAAGATAAATAAGTGCTCCAACGAACAGAATTTATATATTCCATGGGACGAAACGAATAGTTTATTTCTTCATACTCATAAAACAGAGAGGTGCCTGCAAACATACGTACCGCCCGCTTATCATATCCTCCTTCTCTTGGTTGTACATCCGTTAATTTTAATCTAAAACCACTTCCAATCAGCGTGCGTACTTTTTGCAACAACAACTGATTGTATTGAATTTGTGTATACGATTCCCATTTCCACCCGGAATTTCCGATACGATAAGCATAACGTAAATGAGACATTCCAAAATTAGCATATGTGTTTTTTCGGGCTCCTGTGTATTTTAAATCGTTGATCAGCAACAACAGGTGTTTATTTTTATCTGCCTTTATTAAGGAATCACTTTGATTCATTGTTGTTGAATCACCATTCTCAGCGGCTTTTTTATACTTCAGATCGCTTTTACCACTAAATTTATATTGGATCAATGGTTTAAAATGGACTGTAATCAACATGTCTTTTTGTTTTTGAGCAGACAAAGTCATATCCAGGGCACCACTAAACCCGTAGGTACCGTCGCTGACCCTACGGTTCTCAATGTTAACTACCTGAGCAGACACGATACCTGAACAGATACTAAAAACAAGAATTAATGTCTTTATCATTTTCATACACCTTGCTACAAAGTTAATGCGACTTTTTAGATTTAAGCAGGAAAATACCTCTAAAAACGAGGAAAGTCTCCCCTATCCGGAGAGACTTTCAAGTATCGGCATATACCGATATTGTAATATTGGGTTATTGTACAATAAGTCTCTCAATAGACTTATTTCCATTCAACTCATATACCAGCAGGTATACACCACTATTTATTTCAAAAAGATCTAACACCTCTGTTTCAAAAAGATTGATCTGCTTCAATTGTTGCCCATTCACACTCATCAGGCTCACTATTCCCTGTCTCTTTTCAGTGTGGATTACGACCTGATCAACAGCAGGATTTGGGTAAAGTGCAAAAGTAACAGTCGTCTCTCCTTTTATCCCAACCGTAGAAGAAGTTGTAAAGGAAATCGTTTCCCATTCAGAATAATTCCCGTTACCGCAATCTTTGCGAATGTGAAAATAGTAGGTTGTTGATGCGCTCAGTCCTGTCGCTTCGTGAGTAACGTCTGTTGTTGATATTCCTGTCCCCGTTGGTGCTGCACTGTTTTCATCCAGTACATATTCAAACGTACTGCCGGTACTCATGTCCCACGACAAGTCGGCTGATGCGTGGTCCACATTTGATGAAGCAATGTTTTCTACGATCAGACACGGCTCAGCACTGGTCATAAAGGAAATCGTTTCCCATTCAGAATAATTCCCGTTACCACAATCTTTGCGAATGTGAAAATAGTAGGTTGTTGATGCACTCAGCCCTGTCGCTTCGTGAGTAACGTTTGTTGTTGATGTTCCTGCCCCCGTTGGTGTTGCACTGTTTTCATCCAGCACATATTCAAACGTACTGCCGGTACTCACATCCCACGACAAATCGGTCGATTCATGGTCAATGTTCGATGAAGTAAGGTTTGTGACAACTGTACATGGGAGTGGTAAAGTGGTGAAATTTACCATAGTCCATTCTGAAAAATTTCCATTTCCGCAGTTTTGGCGCACATAAAAATAGTAGTCTGTTAACGGATTGAGTGTTGAAGTACTGTAGGATGTACCATTGATTGCTGTTCCGGAACCTGTGGGAGTAGCAGCAGATTGACTCAATACGTATTCAAAATCATTCGTACCATCTGCATCCCAGTTGAAATCAGCTTCATTTGCCGTTACATTGTTTTCAGCTAAGTTTGCTGGTATATCGCAATCTAACGGAAGTGGTGTTACTGTTCCGGAAACGGTCAATCCTCCACCGGACCCCGTATAAATATAAAATGTTCCTGTAGCCCCGCTTCCTGCAGCTGGAGCAATTCTGAATTTAATAACTGTTCCCGCAGGTACGTTTTGCAGCTCTGTTACTGAAGATAAATTGACCGTAGGATGTATCGCCCCGGATGTACTTTGACTTGAAAAATCCAGGTTACCAATCGTGGTATAACTCCCACCATTAACTGCATATTGCAATGTACCGGATTGAGGACCTGTCCCTGATCTCCTATAACGAAAAGCTAAACCGGAAAATGATTGCTGGTACCCCGTGTGCGCAACCATCGTCCAGGTGATGTCATCATTCGCGGCGCCATCCCAACCATTTCCTCCCCAGGCATTTCCTGCTGCTGTTCCACTCGTCGCAACTCCTGCACCTCTGACAAGTCCCGTAACGGTTACATTAGTAGCTGTTGAAGTCGGAGGGAAAGGAGAGACTCCGAACCCACTTTGTCCCGTGGGATCCCAATAGGCTAACTGGGCATTCAATCCATTTATCCAGAGAATACATACAGCGATCAATACCTTATTCAGGAAGGATAACCTTGTGTTGTTTACATGTTTCATTGTGTCATCTATTTAATTGTGTAATTATGTGAGCAATTTTATCTTACAAGTTGAAAAAAACCTGATAACTGATACAGTTGTTGGTCAAAGCCTTTTGCTTTAATCTGGTAAAAATAAGTTCCGTCAGAGGCCTGATTTCCATTTATTGTTCCGTCCCAACCTACATGTATATTCGAAAGTATAATCATAATATCTCCCCAACGATTGAGAATCTGCATTTCAAATTCTTCAATGTTATCTGCCTTTACAAGGAACACATCATTAATAAAATCATTATTGGGAGAAAATACATTGGGAACCTCTATCACGGAAGGAATGTCTTTCACTGTAATCCATTCTGAATGGCTGGAAGTACACTCCAAAGCGTCAGTTACTGTCAATATCACCTGATAGACTCCTTCTGAATTGTATGCTGTTTCCGTATGCATGGTAGTTGCTGTTTGCCCATTTCCAAAATTCCAATAATGGGAAAGCGCATCCTGTGAACTTTCATTCTGAAATGTTACTGATACCGGAACACCATACGTTTGATCGAACGAAAAATCTGCTGTGATACCTGAAGAAATAACGGTTACAGTCGCCTGGTCACTTCCACACGCATTAGCCACCGTAACGGTATATGTTCCTGCCTGACTAATTGTAATAACCGGCGTTGTTTCACCGTTTGACCAGAGATAATTATCTCCGCCTGATGCCGTAAGTGCGACTGTTTCACCGGGACAAATGACAAATGTACCGTTGATCGCAGCATCCGGATTTGACAATTGAATAACCGGAAATACAGGACTCTGCACAGTCCCACATTGATTCGAAGAAGTAACCGTATAATTTCCCGGTGTATTTACAGTAATTGTGTTTCCGGTTGCTCCGGTTGACCAAAGATAGCTTGTTCCGCCTGTTGCTGTTAATACAAGGGATTCTCCCGGGCAAAAAGAAGAATTCCCGGTAATTACAGGTGTGGGAAGTAAAACTTCGGTAACTGTTATTGTCGTTGATACAGATTGTCCGCACGCGTTAGATGCTGTCACAAAATAGCTTCCCGGTGACGTTACATAAATCGTATTACCTGTGGCACCTGTCGACCAGAGATAACTATCTCCACCTGTTGCCGTCAATAAGACCGAGTCACCTTCACAGAATGTATTCCCACCTGCCAATTGAGCTGCCGGAAGTGTTCCTTGTGACACGAAAAAAGGGTCAGAAACAGTCGTTCCGCAGCTATTCGAAGAAGTCACCGTATAGTTCCCGGGAGTATGTACATAGATGGATGTGGTCATTTGCCCGTCAGACCAGACATATGACGTTCCTCCTGTTGCTGTGAGCAATACCGAATCACCCGGACAGAAAAAGTTCGTTCCTGAAACCTGTGCGACAGGTACATTACTAATCACCACAGAAACAGTATCCGACACAGCTGTTCCACATGCATTCATCAGCGTTACAAAATAATCTCCGACATTTGTCACATATAGTTCATCTCCGATTGTTCCGTCCGACCATGTATAATTTCCGGGATCTCCCGATGCCGTGAGTAACACCGAATCACCCGGGCAAATCGTTACCGTACCGGTCGGAATAATTGTTACTGCAGGCACTCCCAGGATCGTTACATCAATTGTTCTCGAAGGTCCGTTTACCGGACAATTATTGAAAGGAGTAACCGTTAAGGTATATGTTCCCGCTGGCGCAGTTCCCCAATCAACAGTGATTGAATTTGTTCCGTTGGGTGTCGTAAAAGCGGATCCTGCCGGCAATCCTGACCAGGTATAACTCGTTCCTGACTGAGCTGTCACATGATACGTTTCCACAGTTCCTTCACAAACCGTAACAGCTCCTGTAACCGGTGAAGGTTGTATCAACGGGGGAATTATCTGTGGTGTTGTTAATCGAACATCGTCGATAAACAATAATTCATCTGCACGGTTTGCAGTAACACTCAACACAAAATAAAACGAAGTAACACACGCAGGAACAGTCCATGTATATTGGTTACTGTTGATACTAAATGCTGCATTATTGTAACCGTTGGCAAGAGTAACAGGAGGTTGTGCAATCCCGTCATGATAGGCTATGAACACGAGATTCTCTCCGCTGTCCCAACCTGTTCCGGAACAAACAGGAAAACGATTCCCCCAACTGAAAGTCAGTGTCCGTACTTCAGCGCTACTCGATGTAATGTCTAACACATCGAATGTAAACGTATGTGCAATGCTTGTTCCATTTCCTGAACCGCCCGCAAAACAATTCCCCCCACCTGTGGTACCTCCTGCGACAAGGGATCGTGTTCCGGTTACCTTATTGAAGGTAGTAGTTGCTTCAGAAAGGGCCAATGCACTTGCCCCTGTAGATGTATATCCCCAGCTATCGCCCGGTTCTCCTCCCTGAAAACCGATCGTTACCTGGCTAAAGCCGTTATTACTGATAATTAAGAGAGGTAAAATGAGCCAAATTTTCCGCAGAAAGTGAAAAAACAGAATTGAATTCATTGGATGTACTAATTTTTGATAAAACTAAATCATCCCTTATTCAAACCAATTAAGCGCGGATTAAATGAGCATTAAAAAATCACAAATCACTCACAACCAATCAATTTAAACGTTTTAGTAAGTTTTAGTTTTTAATTTACCTGATGCAAAAACCGATGTCAGATCATTGATGGTATCTGAGTTGCATCTGATGGGAAGCGGGTGAATTATTAAAAAAAGTAGATTACCTCAAGAGCGAAACGTGTCCTACAATGTTTTCGTGTGCGTCGCTGTGCTTGTGTTTTACACGAATGTTCCAAGTATACATTCCGGTAGGAACAACTTCTCCACGATAGGTTCCATCCCATCCGGTCAATACGTCATGTGATTCAAAAATTAATTCTCCCCATCGGTTGTAGACAGCTAAAAAATAACTGGTCGGATCAATTCCGCTGGTAAAAACCGGCGTGAAATTTTGGTTAAACTCATCTCCATCCGGAGTAAATGTGTTCGGAATATAATAAATCACTTCTTCTTTTACACCAATCGGTTTTCTCACCGTATCTGCGCATCCTGCTTCGTTATAAGCGATCAATGTAACAATATAACCTCCTCCACCTTCAGGATACGTAAACGAAGGCGAATACATTTCGGATGTATACCCCATGTATCCAAAGTCCCACAAATAACTGACCGCATGTTGACTTGTATTTGTAAAATTCACTAATGGGTTGATGGTCATTGGTGTTTCCGGAGCGAAATAAAAATCAGCACGGGGCGAATCTACGACTGTGATTGATTGTGTATGAGATGCTGTGCAATTTTCCGTCGTTGTCACTTTCAGTGTCACATCAAAGGTTCCGGAATTCTGATAACTACATATCGGGTTATCGGTATATGCCGATATACCGTTACCGAAATCCCAGTGCCATTCAGAAATAATACCCGGGGCTGCAACATACGTACCTTCCGAAGAAAAAACAGTTGCATCATTCAAACAAGGTGTCGCAGCGGTAAATACTACAACAGGATTAGGGTATATCACAACATCAGTCGCAGCTGTACTGACACAATTATTTATATTGATTGTTAAGGTATATGTTCCCGGAACAACTGCATCCGAAGGGTTTTGAACAGAAGAAGTGTATCCTGCCGGCCCTTCCCATGACCAGGTAATTGCCCCTGCAGAAGGTGTTGTAGCTGTTAAAATTACCGTTTCTCCTTCGCAATACGGCCCTGTATTCGAGACATTGAGAACAGGTACATCGGGCAAGACATTCACTGTAGCCGGAGTACTTGCACAACCATTAACGGAAACAAGCAATACATAATTTCCAACTTCTGTTGCATCGGTTGGACTTTGGGCAGTCGAAGTATATCCGTTCGGACCAGCCCACTGATAACTCGCACCTGTAGCAGGGATTGCATTTCCTACCAACTGGAGAGGTGTTCCCGGACAAAAAGGTGTCAGGTAAGCAGCCTGTGCAACCGGAATTTCATGAATAACAACATTCGTTACCGAGGGTGCGCTGTTACATCCGTTTTCAGTAACGATTAGTTGATACGCTCCGGCAGCAAGTATTCCCTGAGGATTCTGAGCAGAAGAAGTAAAGCCATTCGGACCTGTCCATTGATAATTCGCTCCTGCGGGATTGGCCGTTGTACCCATCAACTGAATGATATCTCCGGTGCAATAAGGCCCCGTATCGGACGCTACAGCTATTGGTAACGCATGGATAGTGACCGTTGTAGAAGCCATTTCACTACTACATCCATTTGCTGTGACCGTAAGTGTATAATTTCCTGCAGACGTAGCATCTGTCGGGTTTTGAACGGTGGATGTATATCCGGCAGGACCTGTCCAGTTATAAACCGGCGTACTCGTTCCGGATGAAGTTCCATGCAATACAATTTGTTCTCCGGAACAATAAGGCCCTGTATTTGATGCCTGTGCAATGAGTTCTTCCGGCTCACTGATCTGAACAGTCGGTAATGCAATCGTACATCCACCTGTTTGTCTCACCCATAACGGATACGTTCCGGCACTTAATCCTGTAAAGTTATTCAGAGGAGTGTACGCTATTCCATCCATCGAAAATTCCAAATCGGTTTGTGGGGACAGAATTGTAATCGTACCGTCGTTTTCACCGAAACAACTTATATCTGTATGATTGACTGATGTAATAACCGGATCAGGCTTTAGCACAATCGTGTGTGAAACAGTCTGTACGCCACAAGAAGCGAAACTGACCGCAACAGAATAGGTTCCCGGATTTGTAACTGTAATAACCTGTGAAGTCTGCCCTCCGGGAGTCCACATATTACCACTGGCCGAAGAGGATGTCAATGTTATGGTTTCTCCTGCGCACATTTCTGTGGGACCGGAAATCGTATATACAGGAGGTGGAGTAATGATAATCGTAGTTGTCGCAGGTGTTTCAGGGCCTCCACATGCAGTAGATGGTGTGACTGTTATCGTATAACTTCCGGGAGGAACTGTTCCCCAGTCAATTGTCATTGCATGCGAATTTGCCGTGCCGTTCGGGGAGACAAATGAAGCTCCTGCAGGCAATCCCGACCAGGTATACATTACTCCGTTTTCCTGAACCACAGCATACGTTTCAGTAGCACCTTCACAAACCGTCGGATTTGTAACAGTAAATTGCGGCTGAGTAAGTGGTCCGTTGAGCTCCGGGGTTGTCACACGAACATCGTCCAGAAATAACAATTCATCCGCACGATTGGTAGTGATACTCAAAACAAAATAAAACGAAGTTACACAAGCGGGAATGCTCCATGTGTATTGGTTGGAATGGATGCTAAACTGTGCATTATTATTCCCTGTTGCCAGTGTTACCGGAGCTTGTGCGACTCCATCGTGATATGCTCTGAAAACGAGGTTTTCACCTGAATCCCATCCTGTACCGCTACAAGCAGGAAAGCGATTTCCCCAGTTGAATGTAAGTGTGCGTGTGTAATTACTGCTGGAACTGACATCCAATGCATTAAATGTAAATGTGCGAGGAGTTGCAGGCCCGTTTCCCGACCCCGTATCAAAGCAGTTCCCTCCCCCGGTATTTCCTCCGACAACGAGCGACTGAGTCCCCGTCACTTTGTTCGGTGTCATGGTTGCTTCGTAAAGTGCCAATGCACTTGATCCTGTTGATGTATACCCCCAACTGTCACCCGGTTCTCCTCCCTGAAAACCTACGGTCACCTGGGCAGATGCAAAAAAAGTGGAAAAAGTAAATAAGACAACCAATTTCCGGGACAGACAGTATGTTTGGTGTTTCAAAAAAACGATCATTTTTTGATTTTCAATAACTTTTCAAAGTTAGAGAAATCAACCTCCTTTCCCGATTAACACAAGAACAAGTATTTATTAAATTTTGAATGATGGATTTTGAATGATGAATGTTCAAGTATCAGTTATCAAGTATTTAATTATCAAATGTAGTGAACACAAGTACGCGGATCAACTAATTGACAATTCATAATTGATTCATTGATAATTGATAATTCCCCCAACTTATTTTCGGTAAAACAGCTGTTGATTTTTTCCTTTTCGGAGTTCCACAAAATCCCGGTCAACTGTTACGACGCGAATGCCGTCAAAGACCTCTTCTCCCCTGCGCAAATACAGGAGAATTCCATCAATGTTGACAATGCACAACGGATTTTTGGAATCGGTCTTTTTCACCCATCCGTAGTACGTTACTTTGGGCCAGACAAACTGAGGTTTCATTATCGGCATCGGAGGCAGCGCCTGCTCGGGTAAGGATAGTTCGTCTTTGGCAGCTGCCTGGGCTTTCCCTGTAAACGGATCCCGGTAATTCAGGCTGAGTAAAAAGGTATCTTTCCGGATTAACTGAAATTCTACAGTCTGACGGGACAAATCCGCGGGACTACCTTCTTCTGCGGATACATTGGATTTGATCCGCAGAAAAACCTGGTACCAGATAGCTGCAACAACAATGAGCAGGATATATGTCAGTGCCTTATTTTTCACCCCCCCTTAATTCAATGTAAACTGGTTGGTTGTTGAATACGTGGAGGAGTTTCCGGCTGCGTCTGTGTTGTACACCCGCCAGTAATAAACGCCTACCGGTGCCGAAGACATATCAATCGCAGCAGTGTTTCCCTGCACGGATTCTTCCTCCCAAATGGTAGAAAACCCGGAATCTGACGCAATTTGAAGCACGGAAGTAACCGGTGCTTTGATTACTCCCGGATCAATGCCGTTGTTCCACGAAAACGTAACCGTTCCTGTTTCAAACGTACCGGAAGGTGTAAAAGTACCTGCAGGCGTGTTCGGATTGGTCACATCAACAGCAAATGTACGCGTGGAATATCCTGTCTCCGTTCCGTTGGAAAGGTATGCTTTTACTCCCCAGCTGTATTCGCCTTCTCCCAATGCCAGAGAGGACGGAAGGTTGATGATTGATGTCGAAATATTGTTTTGAAAGTGAATCGGGTTACCCGTAGCAAACACATTTCCCTGCCGCAAGCTGAATTCATACGAGGTGGCCGATGCAACGGTGCTCCATTCAAACGGACCGGTAAAGTTTTCCTGTTTGTAAGCTCCGGCAAGCGGAGAAGTCAATGAAACGGAGGTTCCCGTTCCGGAGGACGGCTGTACCCCCACCCAAAATGTAATCGGTCCGAGCACCTGTGATTCATAACCGGCATTGAGTGCCGTAAGTTTTAGCTGATATTGAGCTGAATCCAGGGCTGCATAGAATTCTGTTCCGGTAACAACAGTATCCAGTGTAAAGTAAGCAATGTTGGAAAATCCGGGAGTCACCACCTGCAATCTGTACTTTGTTGCTCCGTCCATTGGTTCCCATTTAAACTGGACGGGGTTGAACTGTATCGTATCATTCACCGAAGGAACAATCAAAACGGGCAACTCTGAAGTAATATTTTTTGCAATGATTTCCTTACATCCTGTCGCAACAAGTACTGCTGCAATAATTAAAAAAAAGATCCGGTTTTTCATTTCATGTAATTTTGTAAAATTAATGTCGTATACAGTGTTTCCACATCTTCCGAGCTTACTTTTTTGTATTCAAACGATACATTTACCAATCGGGCAAGGTCAAATTCTTTTTCCATCCGGTAAATGAAATCTAACGTATGCAAATAGCCTCCTTTCAAAACGATCTGGTGTGTGTTGATCGTAAAATCGGGATGCTGGTATTTCAATACTTCGTCTATTTTATAGACGTTGATTTGCCGGGCATGTTGCGCAAAGAAGTTCAAAAATCCCTGCTGAACTTTCTCCACCGACAGGTTTTCCTTTCCGATCATGCGGTTTAACAGGGCGATCTCTGTTTTTTTCATTGCAATGTCTTCCAGAGCTTTCCCTGCCGTCTCTATTTTAGCATCCAGTTCACGTTCGTACCCTTTTGTTTCAATCGTCACCGAAATGGAACGTTTGTAAACAGCAGCAGCAAGCAATACGATGAGAACCAGTAACGCGTAATTTTTTTGTTTGTAGCTATATTTATCAAAAAACGTCATTCCGAAAGGAAAATAATAATTTTAAATTCAGCCTCACCATCTCCCTGGTGATAATTCACCAATTCAATACTTTTTATCCAGTCCTGCCGGTCCAGGCGTTCAATCCAATCGTCCAGGATAATGTTGTCATACGTCCACCCTTTCACTTCAATCCGGTGCTTGTCAATCTCTACTTTTCGTTTTTCTTTCAGTTTTTGCGTCAACGGAAACACATACATTTCCAGCAGGCGAATCTTTTCCGGAACACTCTTCCCGATCTCATCCAGGTAATACGAGGTAAAAAACGGTGTATTGTTATTCGAATTGGTTGCCAGTTGCCGTTTTCTGATCTCTTCCTGCGTCAACTTATCCAGCATCGACAAATTCGAATTGTTCAGGGCAATTTCCGTCTCTTTATCAGCAATCCGGTTGTTCAGGTAATTGATGTAAAAATAGTTGGACACAACAACGCAAAAGATGACAGCAATACTTGTTACCCCGATAATCCGGAATTTTGAATATTCACGGAATTCAGCTGTGACGGCTTCTTCTCTGAACGTTTCAAAATCAGCTCTTTTTGTCATCACCGCAGTTCCGATCGCTGTCGCAAGGAATTCTTTTTTGGTCAGGTAAGCACCATCGTAAAACTGGTTTAGTCCCGGAATCTCAATCCGTTCCAGAGCAGTAAACTGATCATTCTGTTTTGCAAGTGTGTAATCGAAAGAAACAGTTTCCTCGTTTTCCAGTAACACGCCAACAGGTGCAAAACCACAGGAAACACCCAGTAAAAACAACTTCGCCGCAGCAAATTGTTCCAACAAGTGCTCTGCTACGGATTTTCGTACAAATGAGACGATCCGGTTCACATCTGAATTCACGGCCGTAAAGAAAAAATCATCTGCATCTACGTTCAGGATCAGCTCTTTTTTATAATCGGAATAAATGTCTGTTTTTCGCGTCAGTACTCCCATCCCGTCGATGTGTAACCAATAGGCGGCATATTTACCGAACCGTGTACTGACGGCATCCAGGGAATCAAACGCATCCGCCGCAACAATTCCCTTTTTCGCATGAACGGAAATCGCATACAGCTCAAAACCATCACCTGTATTCTGGAAAAATACGATGACCAGTTTTTTCGGATCCCATATGTCTTTCAGTTTTTTCATCAATAGGTTACCACTGGTCTTACAATGATGTGTAACTTCGATTTATCACGCACTTTTTTCCGGGAACTGAAGAACCACTTTAAAATCGGGATACGTGACAACACCGGCGTTCCTTTTCCGGTATCATTCACCGATTTTTTTTCCAATCCACCTAGCAAAATAACTTCTCCGTTTTTCACACGGATCACCGACTCAAAATTCTGGTTGGTCAGGTTCGGTGGAGCTGTCGGGTCTACACGTCCTCCGAAATCTTCCTGTTTTACGGTGATTGTCAGTGTCACATATTCATCTGCGCTGACAAATGGTTTGATGGTCACACTCAGGTTGGCATCCAGGTTTTTCCATACCCGCGAACTTTGCTGAAATCCTGCATTCTGGTTAATCGGCTGAAAGCTCAGCTGTTGCTCCTGGTAATACGTTGTTTCACCAATGGACAATTTTGCGGTGTGTCCGTTGAGTGTCGAAATTTTAGGTGTACTTTCAATTTCAATAATGCTATTGCTCTCCAGCAAACTCAGTGACATGTAAAAGTTCTCTGTCACCTGTCCTAAATTAACGACACCAAACCCGTTAATGGCACTCAGGATATTGTTGATGGTATTGAATCCGAGCGTCATGTCCAGTCCAGGGAAAATCGTTCCCTCCGTTTTCTTGGGTTCGCTGCTCAATCCCGCTTCAAATCCGCTATTTAAGTCGTAATTCTTCCCTGAAAACAGCAACATGACATCAATCTGAACCATCGGTACAACCACATCAATACTGGAAACAAATGACTTCAGCTCACCAATCTGCCGTTCACTTCCCGTCACAATAAGTGCGTTCAGTTCAACAAATTCGATGACATCCAATCCACTGGTCATTTCTTTCGGAATGGCGGCTTTAACGGATTCAATCGTCCGGTTTTCCAGGCGAATTAATTCGGTTTTCCGGATTCCTTCAAATTTACTGTCTCCGATCACGTAAATGTCCCCGTCTTTTCGCGCACTGTAGTTTGTGGCATTGAACAAGCGGTTCATCAGATCCTGGAAACTGATATTGTTGACTTCGAGGGTCGCAATTCCGTCTAATTTAGAATACTGTACGTAATGCACTCCGGATGCCTGTGCTGCCATCCCTACGATCTCACTCAATGGCGTTCCGATTGCTTTTACATTCAGGTTTCCTTCCGGAGTTTTTGTCAATGTAAAATTATCCGAATCCGCGTTGACCGCATTTCTGTTGGTTGTTCCCGTTTTCCCACCTTTTGTCGCCGCCACTGTTTCCGCAGGATTTTCGGATACCGGAAACAACTGGTAATATCCTGCGGTGTCTTTGGTGAAGCCCATTGTGTTTGATTTTACAAACATATCCATTACTTCATCAAACGGACGGTTCTGGAAAAACGCGTTGACCTGTTTGTTTCGAATCTGCGGATCGATTACAAAATTTCTTCCCGACAAACGTGTGATTTTTTCCGCTACTCTCCACAACGAATCATTTTTCAGATCCATTGATAAAAATTGGTTGGCTGAATTGTAGGTAATGTCCAGTTCTTTGGGTTTGATTTCGACAAGGGCTTCTCTTTTCACCCTTTTTTTGACCGACAGGATGGTTCCTACAAATTCATACTCCAACTCAAAATTGAGGTACAAAAAGATAAACATGTCCTTTACCTTCGCGTCAAAAAAGTTGTATGAAATTCCCTGGTTTAACGACGGATCAACACTCACATTCAGGTTGTTTTCAAGTGCAACGGAGCTAACCAATTCCGCAAGAGAAAGCTGCGTTACATTCAGTTGCAACTTGTTATCGTAACCTTTATGTGTCACTGAAATACTGTCAAACAAAGCCCGCAGTTGCAACTCCGTGTATTTTTGAGCCGATGCAAAATAAGTTGTTCCTAAAAAAGCAATAATGAGCAGTAACGTACTTTTTTTCATTAAAATTCTGTTAATAGTGGGTAGACTTCTTCCAAAGAAGTTTCTCCGTTGATAAATAATTCATAAGCGCGCTGCGCCAGTCGCTTAATGCCTCTTTCAGCAAGAACATCATCGACGCTGTAGTCATTGTTTTTAATCTTTTGTGCAAGTACCGAATCAATCGGAATCACTTCGTATAAGGCAATTCTACCTTTATATCCCGTAAAATGACAGTTGTCGCATCCAAACGCTACGTGGTGTGTTGCAGGGCTTGAAAACTCAGTTTGTTGGTGAATCCAATCCTGGCTGTTGAGTGGTTCCACCACCTTGCAATCGCATAATTTCCGTACCAATCGCTGGGCAACTGAAGTGTTGATCGTATTGGCCAGCAGGAAGGGTGGTACGCCCATATCGATCAAGCGAGAAATCGTACCCCACGCAGAATTGGTGTGAATGGTCGACAATACCAGGTGTCCCGTCAATGCTGCACGAATCGCCATCTGGGCTGTTTCCCCGTCCCGGATCTCTCCCAGCATGATCACATCCGGGTCCTGACGCAAGAATGACCGCAAGGCACTCGAAAATGTTAACCCGATGGATTCTTTCAACTGTACCTGGTTGATCCCTTCCAAGGTATATTCGACCGGATCTTCTACGGTAACAATATTTCTTCGTTCGTCATTGAGCAATTTCAGCGTGGCATACAACGTTGTCGTTTTTCCGGATCCTGTCGGTCCGCTGATCAGGATGATTCCATTCGGTTTCTTTACCCCTTCCAGGTAATTTCGTTTTTCTTCTGCTGAAAACCCGACTTTGTCAATGCTAATGGATGAGGCATCGTGCCCCAGAATCCGCATCACAATTTTTTCTCCGTACAAGGTGGGTAAGATCGAAACCCGGATGTCAAAATCCTGGTATTGAATCCTTCCGTCCTGCGGAAGTCGTTTTTCTGAAATATCAAGGTTGGAGCGAATTTTAATCTTGTTGACCAGTTCCGGATAATCTTTCTTCTCAATCGTATAACGCTGAATCAGGTGTCCGTCAATACGAATTCTGACACGTGCGAAGTCGTCAAAAATTTCGATGTGAATATCACTACTCCCCAGGTGATTAGCTTCCTGGATCAGTCGGTCTACGAAGTCAACCTTGGAATCAAATGTAAGTTTTGTTTCACTTTCGGAAGTATTGCGGTAATACTTCCCCAACGCCCGTTTTACGGAGTCACCGTCTGCGGGAATCAAGCGGATATTTTTCCCGAACAGTGCCGTTAATTCTTCTGTAATCACCAATTGATTTCCCGAATCATCCCAATAGAATGTTACTTCTGAAGGGGAAACGGATTCAGGTAAAATCCGGTAATGCCAGGCAAGATCTGAACGGATCAATTGCTGATTTTCGGCTGTAATTTCAATATTTAATTTACCTGCTTCCATTCAGAAAAAGAAAAAAGTGATTGATCTGTTCCGTAAAGATTAAATAAGCAACCGAGACAAGCGAAAGGTAACCTGCATACGGAATTGTTTTTCGTCCTTCACCTCTTGCAAAAAGTAAATGGATCATTAATGTCAGGATGGTGCCAAACGTAAAAAAGTAGATGTACTGAACGGTTTCAAAGAGTGGAGTAACAGCGATGATAAACAAAATATCTCCCCAACTGAAAAAGCCTTTCCAAATGGCTGTCAGTTCCTTCTTGCGGAATGAGATATACACTGTCAGACTGGCAAGCAAAAACAGAATAAACAATCCGTTAAACGCGACTGTTTTCCACTCCAGGGACTCGTAATTATACCAGATACATGCACCTGCCAGCAATGGAAATAAAAACCACATTACGGCACGGTAACGCACGTCCTGATAAAAAATAATCAGCAGAAGAGTTATCAGCACTATCAATTCCATCAATCCGGCTGTACCTCTTTTAAAACTCCTTCCTGGTCGATTTCCCAGATGTTCTTTTTGCCATCTCCGTTAAAATCAACAACTGCTTCGGCTTTTGCTTTGAATCCTGCAGGTGTCGCTTCAATGATTGAAATTTCGTAGTTGGCAGTTCCTCCGGAAAGGACTGATTTATGGGGAATGTAATTGATGGTCTGAAGATCTAATGAATATTTTGAAAATTGCAGAAAATAAGCATATTGCAAGTTGTGAATCATTTTCAATTCCTGCTGTGCTTCCAGGCTTTTTGTACGTGAGGCAACTCCCGTCTGGTTAGGTACAACCAACATGATCAGAATCCCCATGATGGCCAGAACGATCAGGATTTCCGCAAGTGAAAATGCATCTACAAACCCTTTTTTCTTGTTTTTATATGCTAACATTTTTATTTAATCACATTACTTAAGTTAAACATTGGCAAGTACATTGATACCATGATAATCCCCACTATCAACCCGATCACCACAATAATTGCGGGTTCCACGATTGTTCCAATCAATTTTGTTCTGTATTCGATATCTTCCTGATACTGTTTCGACAATCGATCAAAAGTAGTGTCTAACTGGTTAATTTCCTCAGCGATTTTCACCAGGGATACCATCCGCTTGTCAAAGATAGAAAATTTTGCCATTCCCTCATGTAGCGCCCCTCCTTTTTTAATGTCTTCTTTGATGGACCGGACAGCAGCTTCAATGGGATAAAAATCAATCATTTCCTCCATCAGTTCCAGTGCTGTAACCAATGGTGTTTTTGCCCCCAACAGCAAGGAAAGACTCTGACACATCCGCGCAAGGTATACTTTCCGGATCAACGGACCGAACACCGGGATGCGCATGGCCAATCCCGAACTGAATTTCCGGTAAGATTCTTCATTCCGCTGCGTATAGACATAGATCCCCACTGCTGTAACCGCCAGGAAGAAATAGAGCATGATCAGGGAAAAATAGTTGGACAACCAAATGATTTTTTGTGTCAGTGACGGAAGTTCCTGTCCGAATTGCTTGAATACATCCTCAAACATAGGAACCACACTCGAAAGCATGAAATACAAAACCCCGATTGTTATCAGCAAGACAAACCCCGGATAGGTAAACACACCGATCAACTGGCGGCGTAATTTTACTTTGTCTTCAAAGAAAATAGCCAGCTGTCGCAATACAATCTTAAGTCGCCCTGTTTCTTCTCCGATCCGGATGCTCTGATATTCGTAGGAAGAAAAATGATTCCCTTTGGTGGACATGGATTCGGAAAGCGAACTCCCGCTCACCAGGTCGCTTTCCAGTTCGGTCAGGATGGCTTTTACCCGTTTATTGGTCTGCTCTTCGGTCAGCAAATTAAGCGACCGCTGAATATCGATACCGCTTTCCAGCAACGATCCGAGTTCATTGTAAAATGACTCTTTCGATTTGTCGGAAAATGCTTTCCCGAGTTTTATTTCCCGCTGAAATATACTTTGTTTTTCCTCACTCATTCAGTTGTTCATAGTATTGGTTCACATAATCCGCCTTGTTCTGCTGCTTAAAGAATGTCAGTTCCATGTCGTCTCCTTTCAGTGGAAAGGTAAGAATAATCCGGGGTTTGCGATCAGTTGTATCCTCCCGGATGGAAGCAATATCCACGTTCATTTCCATCCACTCATCTGCTGCTGTTCGCTGACCGTTGAACGGTTTTATTTCCTTACGCATTAAACGATCTTCTTCTGATTTATAACAAACCGTCCGGTGCGGCTGATAAAAGAACAACTGTTCCTCTGCATATCCGACAGAATCAGATTGATGGTATTCTGTCCAGAAATTAGAGCGCACCAGCATCCAGTTATTTAATTCTGCCTGGATATCTGTGTTTACTTTCAATTGCTCATTGAAGCGATTGAGCGCACCGGTAATAATGGTGATGAGCACACTCAGAATCGCAACGACAATCGTTACTTCCAGGATGGTAAACGCCTGCACGCTTATTTTTTCTCTTTTACCCATTCCTGTCTCCAAATTATGCGGTCATCGTTTCCGACGTATTCTACCGCTACAATACTATCACTGGTTACATCCGCAGCCCGGGTCTGAAAATCTGGTGCAGACAAATCAACTTCTTGTTCCATCATCATCTCCATGAGTAAAGACTGAACGCGCGTCTGGTCTTTGAATTGCTGGAATTTCAAGGTGCTGTTTGTTGCACGAATAAACACCAGTGACGCCACGGTAAAACACATGGAAATAATCGCGAGGGCAATCACAATTTCCGCAACACTGGAGCTATTTATCCGCTTTACATCCATCTGATGATTTCTGTTTTTTTATTTTCGTCCGTTTTGATCCACTGAGGGAGTATCAATTCTTTTGGCAAGGTTGTGCTGGACATCTCTGCATCAATCAGGTGATTTTTGTATTCTCCCCCCCCGATTTTTACGGAAAAATTATTCGTATACGTATATCCATGTACTTTTCCTTGTACTTCCGTTTCACCAACATTGTAGATCAGTCCGCCGACAACAGCACGATCAATTTTCAACTCCAGCGGTCGCCGGAAATTCGGTTTCTGACTCACCATCAGAATTCCTCCTACCAACATGGCACCTTTATTCAGGTACACTCCTCGTGAAAATACATCTTTGTTTTCCTGAATTTCATTGAGTACCACAATACTCGGATAAGTGAGTTTTACATCTTCTCCCAGAATTACTTTCTCATGTGCAATGACCTGTACTTTTCCCCGAAATCCTTCTTCAAACGTCACAATTGGCGCAATGAGAATGATGTTATCCAGCTGTGCATCTTTTCGGACATCAATCGAATGAAACGAGTGGATTACAAGGTTCCCTTTCAAGCGGTTGGAAATGGTAACCGGGTCAATCGAGGTCACCAGACTTGTTCTGTTATCAAACGAGAAAACGGAATCCTGGAATGGAAACTCTATTTTATCCGCTTCAGCCAGAAATGACTCAATGGTGATGTTTTTGACTGATTCATCGAGTTCCGGCAAAAATTTTTCACCGGTCTTTGTTTCGCCTTCAATCAGTTTATCACGTATGTAACTTTTCCCTGCGATGTGTCCTCGTTCCAAACCACGTTCGGATCCGATAAAGGTTCCACTGATTCGCGTATCTCCACACACTTTCAGCGCCTGTTTATTTTCCGGCATGTAAATTGTCGCGTAGGAATACAAACCCGAATACCCGATCATTGCCGTTTTCTGTACAGCATGGTTGTTGTGAAATGTTTTCGCCGATACAACTCTGAATGCTCCCCAGTTTTTAACGGTCACCCGGGAAGTATCGCCGTTGATGTGGTACAACTGAAATTGTTTATTTTCTAAAATTTCCGCTCCGTAATTGACCGCCATTATATTGTCAAACACCAGGTGCTCTTTCGTGGTATAATTGACCTCAATTCGTTTGTTGACGCTGCTGGCAAACAACACCGCACTGCACACCAATCCCACCAGCATCATAAAGTTGATGGCATATCCAAGTGCCGAAGAGGAGAGCTTTGTGGTCACAACGTCTATTTTTTCGCTTTCTCTTTTGGTTTCGATTCCTGCTTTTTGGACGTTTCTTCTTTTTTTCCGGACGTTTTAGGTGTTTCTTGCTTTTTCGGTTCAGTCTTCGTTTTCGATGCCGGCTTTACTTCTTGTGTTTTTGTGTTTTTGTCCTTAGATTTTGTTTTATCTGTTTTATCTGTTTTATCTGTTTTATCTGTTTTATCTGTTTTATCTGTTTTATCTGTTTTATCTGTTTTATCTGTTTTATCTGTTTTATCTGTTTTATCTGTTTTATCTTTCTTTTTCAGAAAATCAAACCATCCTTTTTTCGCAGGAACGGTATCTCCTTCCGCTGTTTCTATGTCTTTTTTCTTTTGAACGATTTCTCCGTTTTTGTAGTTGATCTTCTCAACAACTTTTCCGTTTTCGTAGTTTTTCACTGTTCCATGCAACACACCGTTTTTCTTATTTTCCAAGTGATATACATCTCCGAGTGAATCCTTCAGATAGATGGTCTCAACAGGTTTCCCCGCTTTTTTAACAATAATGGAATCTGCATTTTCCCGACGGGAAGACAACCATTTGTAGTTAATCGTTTGAATGGGTTCTCCGTTAGCATTGTAATGACGCTCCAATCCGTTGAGTTTCCCTTTTTTCCAGTTTTCGGATTTGATCAGTGTACCATCTTTTCGCCAGTACAACCACTCTCCTTCTTTCAATCCTTTTTTGAATCCTCCTTTTTTTGACAATTGCTTGGAATCATAAAATGCTTCAAATTCTCCGTTGAGCAATAATCCGGATGAACCTCCTTGTGTCGTTAATACGTGCTGCGCTTTGTACCAGTAATAAAACCGGTCTTTCTTATAAAAACGGACTCCTTTTGCATCTTTGTCCAATACTTTGAACTGAAATTGCTCCCCCTCTTGTTTCAGTGAATGATACAGGTGAATGTCTTTCAGTATTTTTTGATTAAACGAATAAGTAGAGTTTACCAGTAAAATGAAGCCTATAAGATATTTCATAAGATTAGAACGTTACGGCACAAAGGTAAAACAAATCTTGGGATTTGTGATTTTTGGGGGAGGGAAAGGTGTTTCTTATAATATTCTCCCATATACTTAAATCAAAGGGATCTATTCTTAAATTATACTTTCATTTTTTTATAAATTGGCTACCTAGCCCTAATTGCTTTCTAAATAGAAAATTAACTGATACTGTAAACACAGGAAAGATCGTATATACAATATAGAGCTTGCTTATTTTATCAATCAGAAGACGAATATTAAACTGATTAGATAATTCAACATCATCAAAGATTAAAAAAAGTATCAGCGTCATTAAACTAAGACCTATTCCTAAAAGGAGTTGATTAATTAAACTCTTATGAAAAAGAAATAATCGATTAATGATTATATTGAAAATGTATAACATAATAAAAAGAAATGGAAATAACCCTCCACCAACAATAATGACAACATAGAAAAAGTTTTTCCCTGAATAAATGGCCAAAATTGAAAATGTCAAGACAATTACAATTGTTGTTACTATTAAACAGAGTTGTATTAATTTCATAATTTTATCTAATCCTTACGATTACTTTGTGATTATAGGGATAACAACAGAGTCAAATGAAACCCTAAAGTTTATTTTAGGTCCAAGACTGGCTTCTCCTCCGTTTGCATTAATATAATTAACAACATTATTCATCACAGCATTCCATAGTTGATCAGCTCCTGAAAAAATCATTCCTGAGGCCGCTATATCTGGAACTGACCAAGGTCTATCAACACCTCTTGTGTATAGTGTATAACCACCATCACTACTTGTTGTCAAACCAAACTGTCTATTACCTGCCAAGGGATGACCTAAATCATGAAATGTGGTTACTGGTGAGAAAATCCAATAACTAGTTCGGAATCTTGACATAACTACTGACATCTCTTCTGCATGGATGAAATCATTATCACCAATTAAACTAACATCAAAATGCATAACAGAAGTACAAGGACTATCTGATTTATACATTTTCTCTTCTGTTTTATTATATGGAGTAACCATAGATCCTCCCCCTTTCATAAAATCGTTTAAATTTAATCTAAAATAATCATAAAATTCACTTTGAGTCATTCCATCAGGTAGTGATTTGATATTAACCGAATAATAGTCTACGTTTGTTTTATCTCCATATGCTTCATTAAATGGTTGAGGGTAATAACCAAATATTCGGTCATCAGCGGCTTCGTGAACCCACTCAAGAGGTTCAAATTTCAATAAGTCAGTCCATTTCTCAACATCTTTATTCTTTTTAGCTGCGTCAAGTTCGCTCTGAGTCCCCATATTAATTTGTCCACCAGTAGCTAAGCTCGTAGCCTCTTCTAATCCCTCAAGTTCAATCATATGAATCACCTGATTCCCTGAAAACTGATATGGTGAATAATACGGATACTTCGGAGCCAATGGATCCAATGCAAAGAATCGACCCGTTC
>NZ_JACVEL010000015.1 GCF_014518315.1 Taishania pollutisoli | reverse complement strand
GGTGTCACTGGGACTGAACCTGAATTGTAAGAAGAAAATTCCGCAGTTCAGAACCATTTCGTGTCCTTCTTTCTAAAGTTGTATTTTTCATTTGTTTTTAAATCGCTCGGTTGTATTTTTTATAATCACTGCCGTTATCGTATGACTGGTTTTGTATATTTGCAGCGAGATATACAACAAACACCATCTATATGAAAATTCTAATTTCCCCGGCCAAATCAATTGACATGACGATTGACATTCCTGTTCCACAGGTTACAACTGCTCAGTTTCTAAAAGAAGCGGACACGCTCATGAACAAATTGTCGAAATTATCTGCCGGGAAACTGGAAAAACTGATGCATGTTTCCAGGGATATTGCTGAACTGAACGTTAACAGGAATAAAAACTGGACGCTCCCGGTTGCGCTATCTGAAACAAGCAAACCCGCAGTTACCGTTTTTACGGGAGAGGTTTACCGGGGATTGAATGTCTCGTCATTTGACACTGCTGATTTCCTGTATGCGAATGAGAATCTCCGTATTCTATCCGGGCTGTATGGTATTTTGAAACCATTGGATCTCCTCTACCCTTACCGACTGGAAATGGGAACCAAATGGGCCATTACCCCTAAAACAAAAAACCTGTACGATTTCTGGGGACTTAAATTGAATAAGGCATTAACGGATGAGCTGGCAACAGGTGAAGTGATTATTAACCTTGCTTCTTCTGAATATTTCAAAGCGATTCAACACAAACAATTAAAACACCGGTTAATTACACCTGTTTTCAAAGAATTCAAAAATGGGGAGTACAAAGTGATTATGACCTATGCAAAAAATGCCCGCGGGTCAATGGCGCATTATATAATAAAGAACAAATTAAGTCACCCGGAAGATCTCAAGGCATTCGACAGCGACGGATATCGGTTTGACGCTAATTTATCAACAGCCGATGAATGGGTGTTTACACGTTAACACGCATCGAAACAGGGCCAACCTCCGTCATTTCCTGATTGGTCACTGAATAACTTACCTGTTAAGTTCCAGTACACCATACATATCAATCAATTGAAAGTCGGAAATATTCGTTCCTGAGATCAAGAACTTAAAGCTATACTCATTACTTGCTTTCAGCACATAAGAGGTCAGTAAGGAACTAATGGTCGCATTATCAATTTCACAGAAAACAATACTTTCAGTTGCAGCCTGATACGGAATGGCATGTTTTCCGGCAACAACGGCAATGAACTCCCCCGGATTCATGTTAAACTCTACCTGTTCATCTTTTTTCAACTCACAATAATAAGCTTTCGCCCCCGGTTGATCATTAAACACCAGTACTTGTACGGCAAAATCGGATTCATTGCGTACAAATGTCGGTTTTCCGTTCTTTTTCTCACTCAGTTTAGTAAATCCTTCCGGAAGGACATCTTTTGTGATCTGTTTTGCCAATTCTTTACACTTCTGCGGAGTTTGCATGGAATCTTTCAGCAGGTACTCCTCCCATGCTTTGTAGAAATTATCCACTTTTGTGTTTGAAAATTCTTTTCGGGCATCCACCATCAGCTCTCGTCCTTCGATGTAAAAATCCTGTTCTTCCGAATACTGAAACAGCGGTTCGGGTTGAATAATTTTCAAGAGTGAGTCTATGTGTTTACGTTCTTCCACTGTAAATTCAGTAAAGGACGATCCGCCTGCTAATTCCTGGGGATCCGGGTGTTCACTCCAAGGCTTGAATACGATGATCCAGGTAATCAATCCAGCAAAAACAACCAGGGTTCCAACAGTTAAAACCGGTTTCAGCCAGCTACCGGACATACGTGTTCCTTTGTTTTCGACACGCACCTCACCTGACCGTAATTTTTGTTGAAAATCGGACAATTGACGGAGGTGATCCGGGTTCAATTTCAGTTGTTGTAATTGCTTCACAATCCAGTTTGCCAACCGCACTGTACAACCTTTGGATTCTAATACAGAAAAACAATGTTCTACATAACTGATCACATGTACATAAGAACGTTTCGAGAAAGCATTCAGAACGGCTGTAATCTGATCATTTACCACTTCGTGAATGACTGGAACCAATTGTTCTTCTGTCACCTTTTTCTGTGCTTGTAACTGGTGAACAGCAGTAAACAACCTACTTATCTGTTCATAAATTACATTTTCAATAATTGCTCTTGCATCCGGTTCCAGAACGGTTACATATTCCAATGTCGGGCTCAACATCCCGCTTTCAGCTGTACGCATCAATTGCGGAAATAAAAAAGGAGTTACGAACTGTTGAAATGATGCATAGAGTGTATGCCCCTGCACACGCAGGTAGTCAGAAAAAGATCCGGATGTCTCTCCTTTCAACACAATTTCCCGCAATTCCTTCCATTGCTCCATCCAGCCGATAAACAATTCTGCATTCGGACGCTTCAGGTATTCCAGAAATTCCACCAATACGGGATCAGTTGATCCGTGTATGTAGTCATCCAACTTATCGAAACGAACGGGTTCATTCAACAAACGGCTTAATTCGGCGTAAGCGTAGTATTTCATTTTTTTAATTATCAGTTATCAATGGGGCAATTATCAAGTGTTAATTATTATGGGTTCAGAACAATGCATTACACTCACGTCATTTGATAATTGATCATTCCACATTCATGATTCACTATTCGAAATTATCCTTTAAAAATGCTTCAACGCTGTCTGGACCTCTTTGTCTATCTGATTCATAACGATAAAGTAACCTTCTTCCGTCCAGATCTGGCGTGCAATTTCAGCTTTCAGAATATTCTTAATCCATTGTTTACTTGTTTTCAACCCGGTTTGATCAATCTTAACACCTGATTCTTTTTCACTGAATTTCAGGAATTGATTGAGCAACGCATCCGAAATATGAAAGGTACGTGCATACTCCTGTGGTGTTTTCCACTGATCGTATTTTCCGTTCGCAAAGTCAAACGCGAATGCCTGGAAAGACATCGTATACCTCAATTGTGCCAGGTACCAGCTGTTGCCAACGGTATCAACCGCAACAAACACATCCGGCATAATTCCGCCTCCTCCGTACACAACTTTTCCTTTCGGGGTAACAAATTTGAGTGAATCAACAAACTTGGTTGTATCCGGCGCATACAATTCTCCATTGTCGTACCGGTCGATCTGATCGTGGTAATAGTCTTCAATGTTTCCGTTATACGGTTTTTGAATGCTTCTTCCCGTTGGTGTGTAATACCGCGCAATGGTCAACCGCAAACTACTGTTGTCGCGTAGTTTCATATCTTCCTGCACCAATCCTTTTCCAAAACTTCTTCTTCCTACAATTGTTGCACGGTCGTTGTCCTGCAATGCTCCTGCCAGGATTTCACTTGCCGAAGCGGAATTTTCATTGATCAGTACAGCTACCTTTATGTTCTCAAGATTTCCCTTACCGGTTGCTCTGTAAAAACGTTCTTTTGAGTGTTGTCCTTTCGTTGAAACAATGATTTTATTGTTGGACAGGAATTCATCTGCAATCTGGGTTGCTGTCTGCAATACTCCGCCTGCGTTTCCTCTCAGGTCAAGCACGAGTCGCTTCATTCCTTTGGTCATTAATTTTTCAGAGGCCTGTCTGAATTCTTCTTCTGTTGTCAATGAGAACTGGTCAATTTTAATAAATCCTGTTTCCGGATCGATCATATATGCCGCAGAGACAGAATAAATCGGAATCGCTCCCCGGATAATCGATTTTGTCAATTGCTTTCCGTTACGAAGAATATCTACCTTTACTTCCGTATTGGTACGCCCTTTTAGCTTAGACATAATTCCGTCGTTCGAGATTTTTACTCCTGCAACTGTCTTTCCGTCTACTTTTACAATTTTGTCTCCTGCTTTCAATCCCGCCTGTTCGGATGGCGAACCTTTGATTACGTTTGTTACACACACGGTATCACGCAGGATAAAAAAACGCACGCCGATTCCTGAAAATTCTCCCTGAATCTGCTCATTCGCCAATTGCAAATCTTTTGCTGAGATATAATTGGAGTGCGGATCCAGTTTGTGCAACATGTCTTCAATGGTTTGCTCAAACAATTCGTCTCTGTTTACACTGTCGACGTAATAATTATCAATAATTTCGATGATGTCCTGCATCTTTTGATAATTCGAATTCTCATACCCGTATTCCAATCCTGCACCGGAACCAGCGGGCACAGCCATTTGACGACCAAAGAAAACTCCTGCTGCCATGGCAATTCCGATCAAAACGGGTGTCCATAGTCGTATATTGTTATTCTCCATCTGTGACATTAATTTGTTCCACTTCAATCCCTGCACTTTTCAAAAAGTCAACTCCCGAAGTGTCTTTGTAATTCATTGCGTATACTACTCGTCTGATACCGGCCTGTAAGATCAACTTACTGCAGTCTTTACACGGAGAAAGTGTCAGATATAGGGTTGCACCGTGTGCGTTGTTGGTCGACTTGGCTACTTTTAAGATAGCGTTGGCCTCGGCATGCAGCACATACCAATGTGTTTCTCCCTGGCTGTTTTCACAGCAATTGTCAAATCCCGATGGTGTCCCGTTGTATCCGTCAGAGATAATCATATCGTTTTTAACGATGATGGCCCCGACCTTTTTTCGCTTACAGTGAGATAGCTCTGACCAGCTTTTTGCCATTTTCAGGTAGGCCTGATCGTACCGTAATTGTTTGTTTACTTTCACACTCATATTCCTACAAAAATAATCATTTTTCATTCAGTCAATCACTCTTGAATGATCGGGAAAATTTACGGTCACTTACATCATTCAATCATACCTTTGCACTTTTTCCCGTTCACTCAACCAACCGATCCGTTTAATCATTCGTTAATAGATTGGCACATATATTGTGTATCTTGCTAAAAAATAAAACTCATCGTTATGAAAAAAGCAGCCATTACCCACACACGACTCTCGACATTAAACGGTCAGGAGGCACCGAGTAAATTGCGAAAGACTGCCTCTCCTTTCGATGAGGCACTGAAAGGATTGGGCGTTTCTCAACAGAAGAAAAAAGGGGATAAAAAAGTCAAACCGGTTGTTTCTACGATTTAAATATTTTAGAAATCACCTCCTCCACCTTCGGTATCTTTCGGCAATTGTTTTTGTGAGAATTCCATTTTCCCGAAATTATACGTCAGCGTAAGGTACACGCGTCTGGTCTGAAAATCAAAATCCGAGTATTGTCTCAATGTCGGCTGATCGATGCGCATTTTGAAGCCTTTCGTATTAAAGACATCCGCCAGTTTTACCCCGACAGAAAATTTCTTTCCGAAAAATTGCTTTTGAACGGCAATATCAACAAAGTTCCACAGGTAAATAATTCCTTGTGCTGTCACCCGGGGTGCATTGTAGGTCGCATTGACCTGAAACGTTGCTGTCTTTTTCCAAAAATCGATACTTCCATTGTATTTTACTCCCCAGTTAAACCCACTGTTGTTCCAGTTATCAGATGCTGTAGACGCATTTTGGTAATCAATATAATTTCCGTTGAATGAGATGGTATTTCTCCACCATGGCAGCGGACGGAACTGAAAAATCAGCTCCCCTCCAACTGTCTGGCTGACATCGATATTCGCCATTGTCACCGCTGCGGTATTGTCATCGTAGAAAATCTTAACCCGCTGGATGACATCCGTTGTATGACGGTAATATACACTTCCGGTCAATGACATGGATTTAAAGGTTTGTGTATATCCCAGGTCAAATGAGTGAATGAATTCAGGTTTCAGATCCGGGTTTCCTGTCCGCAGGTTGAATGGATCCGAATAGTTTGTAAACGGATTCAGGTCTCTTGAGTTCGGGCGGTTAATCCGTCTGGAATAACCAAAACTGATCTCTGAACGTTCTCCCGTCGCATAGCGAACGTGAGCGGAAGGATATAACTGCGCATATTCTTTTGTATAGGTTTTATTTTCAGAAAGCAAACGCGGATCCTGCAGTACATATTCTCCTCTCAATCCCGCCTGATACTTCAATTTTCCTAATTCCTGTCCAAACGTACCATATGCACTGTACACATTTTCATTGTATTTGTAATCGTATGTTGCAAATGTATCTGTAACAAAATCCTGTAAGGCATAATCGTATGAGGCAGAAGATGAATTCAGTTTTTCATCCCGAAGAATGGCTTTGATTCCTACTTCATAGCGTGCTTTTATTTTAGGTACAATCTGTTCGTAATCGGCCTGCGCGGTAAAAATCCCGTCGTTGCTGGCCGAATATTGATTCTGGTAGATTGTATTCATGGTTGTAATGGCTCCTCCGAATACCCGGTAATCCTGGCTGAAGTACCCATCCTCCGTTCGGTCGGATGTCGAATAATTAATACTGGAAGAAAATTTACTCAATTCATTCTTAAAATTGTGGTTGAAATAGGCATTTAAATCAATTCCTTTTCTGTTTTCCGGCTCTTCGGAACGTCTCACCCATTCATTGGTAACGGATTCGGAGGCGATAAACTGTTCATTCAACTGATCTCCGGTTCTTCTTCTTGCACTGATCTGTCCGTTTCCGGAGATTCCGAATGTACTGTTATTGCTCAGGTACCAATCCAATCCCAGGCGTGCCATGTGTCCGCGTTTAAAATCAGTTCCATAACGTGTCTGATTTAAGTTCATTAATGAATCTGTTCCGATTACCCGTTCAATGTCACCAAAATTGTTTCTGTATCCTTCCATGTAGTCAAATGCGTAAGATCCGTAAACGTTCAGTTTATCGTTGCGGAAGCTCAATGCTGCGTTCAACTTGTGGTCATGTCCGGGAATGCCTCCTGTTGCCGCAATCTGCCCGTTGATTCCTCTGACCTTGTTCTTTTTCAACACGATGTTGATAATACCGGAAGTTCCGTCAGGATCATATTTTGCTGACGGATTGGTAACCACTTCAATCCGTTCGATTGTACTGGCCGGAATACTGCTCAGCAAATCTCCTCCCGATCCTGTCAGTGAGCTGGGTTGTCCGTTGATTAGGATCGTTACACTTCCTTCTCCTCTCAGGGAGACGCGTCCTTCTTCATCCAGGGTAATGGAAGGAATATTGTTCAACACCTCATCCGCTCCTGCACCTCTCGCCACAATATCCTGATCTACATTGTATACTTTTTTGTCAATCCCGGCACTGAGTACTTCCATCTTCCCGACAACAACCAGCTCATCAATTTGCTTCAAGTTGACGGGGGCGAGTGCAACTCTTCCGATTGAATAGACCGGTTGTCCTGTTAATTTAACCGAGCTGATCTGCTTGTCCTCGTACCCGGAGAATCCTACCACAATGTAGTAATTCCCTCCCGGGATATTATCCATGATAAACTTTCCCTTTTCATCGGTGTAGGCTCCCGTTTTCAGCACCGAATCTTTTTCAGTAAACAGTTTTACGGACACAAATTCCATTGCCTGTCCTGTAACACTGTCTGCCACTTCTCCGGAAACAGTTGTCTGTCCAAAAGTAATTACGGGAAGAAATAAAAGAAAAAAGAAATAATACCTGGTCATGTTTAACTCTATTATTAGCAGCGTAACAACTTATTTTTCAACTTGTTTTTAACGCATCCGGTTTTTAACGCGTCACGAATATACGATCTTTAGCAGATTTTCAGTTTTTCCGGTTCCCGGCACATCCAGTTTTAACAAAAAACTAACACAGTTTAACAAATTCCCAAAAAATAGAATTGAATATGGATAAAATCTGTAATTTAGAGTCATGAGAATCCATTTGTTGCTTATTCCTTTACTCGGTTTTCTTCTTACGGGATGCCCGGGATCTGTTAACCAGACACAAAAAAAAATTGAGGAAAATGATTTAAATCTACCGAATCCTACAGGCAGAAACGGCCTGGGAATCCGGTTTGAGCTTTCTGAATTATTTGAAACAGATTATTATTCTCATTTCTCACTCAATTCGGCAAACTCGCTCACTTACAGCACACCCAATACGGAAATCCTGGTGTCCATCGAACGGTTTACACCAGCATCGCTATCCGGCATTCAATTTCAGAATGAGCAGGAAAACCAACCGGATCTGGAAGCACTGAGGGATTACTTCGTAAAAAAACGCAAGGCTGCAAGTCAAAATTCAATTGTTTCAGAACCGATTGAATTGTATTCAAAAACGAAGAAAAAAGGTTGGATGCAATCGGTGGAGGATACACACAATGGAAATAATTACGACCTGCACTACCTCATCGGAACCATTTCATTTAAAGGTAATTTTTATGTTGTCCAGATGGTTGCCGGAAAGGATAACATGTCTTATCTCCTGGATGACTTCCTGTCGCTGATTAAATCCATACGGTAATGACTTCGGAAGAATTTCTTACGCAAATACGTACTTCTTTTAACCATCCGCTACCAGGTATCGAAGCGCACAAGTTGCTGACTCCCGGGAAACGTCCGTTGATTCGTGAAGAAGTTCCCGACATTGAAGAATACAGGGCATCCGCCGTTGCCATTGTTTGTTACCCGGTCGACAATAACGTACATTCCATTCTTATTCAACGTCCCGATTACAATGGTAATCACGGGGGACAAATCAGTCTTCCGGGCGGAAAAGCAGAACCGGATGACCTGACAATGGAATACACTGCACGACGGGAAACAGAGGAAGAAATCGGGTGGAAACTTTCCGAAGAACATTACCTGGGACAGCTAACAGAATTGTTTATTCCTGTCAGTAAGTTTTCTGTCCAACCGTTTCTGTACTTTTGTGAAGGACCTCAACCATTTCTTCCCGACGCACGAGAGGTTGCAAAGATCATTCAATTTCCTGTTGCAGATCTTCGACGCAAATCCATTGTAAAAACGACAACAATCCGGGTATCTTCAGGAATGAATCTGAAAGACGTTCCTTATTTTGATATTGACAATCATGTTGTATGGGGAGCAACTGCAATTATTCTGAGTGAATTCAGAGAGCTGCTGAGTTGATTTACTCTTTTCTCAGCCATTTCAGGAAAGCGGTCATTTTTTCTTTACTGACTGTTATTTGTTCTGGAAACGGGATCGTCAGGTTGACGGAGTACTTGCGTGACAAAAAAGTAGTAACGTCCTGAACTGCCATCCGGTTAACGATGAATTGGCGGTTGGCCCTGTAAAAATCCGTACCCAATAGCTGATCCAGTTCATCCAGGCTTTTATTGATCATGTAATTGACTCCTTCGAAGGTGCGTAGAAAGACCATTTCATTACGGATATAGGCCAATGCAATCTCCGTAACACTCAATGGAATGATTTTCTCTTTGTGGTGAACTAAAATGGTGGTATGGGAAGCCGTTTTAGAGGTAAAGTCATCAATTGATTTGGATAAATTTTGTTCCCCGGCAATAAACCCTGCTTTTAAATTCGAGTAATGTTCCAGCGCTTCCTTTATATTTTTGGCTGAATATGGTTTCAGAATGTAATCGATTCCGTTGGCTTTAAAGGCTTCAATCGCATATTCATCATAGGCTGTACAAAAAATAACCGGGATATGGGGTTGAAAGTTTTTAAACAGTTCAAAACTCAGACCGTCTCCCAGTTGAATATCGCTAAAAATAAGGTCTACCTGGTAATTCCCTGAAAAGAAGTCATTTCCTTCTCTCACACTGGAGAGGTGTGCCACAATCTCACAATCCGGACTGATTATCTTCAAGATATCAATCAGGTCTTCCGCAATTAATTGCTCGTCTTCAATTACTACGATTTTCATTTGAAATTAATTTAATCCCCACAATGAACGCATCTGCTGTCTGTTCAATTTTTATTTCTTCATCAAACAAAATCCGGTAGCGTTCTTTTAAGTTGGTCAATCCGTTTCCGGTCGATGTTTCCACGTTTTTTTTCAGTCGCAGGTTGTTCTTTACAAGAATGTCTTTTCCTTCTACAAACAGTTGAATGGACAACGGCGATTGTTTTGTCAGCTCGTTGTGCTTAATCGCATTTTCCAGCAAAGGCTGAAGAGAGAAAAAAGGAATTGAGTACCGGTCAAAGTAGTCTTCGGGAATGTCCACCTGGTACTTCAACGCTTCTCCGAACCGGGTCTTTTGCATTTGCATGTAATTCTCACACAACGTCAATTCCTCCCTTAAAGACACGGTATCTGTTCTGTGTCCGGAAATAGAAGCTCTTAAAAAATCTGACAGCTGAATCAGGTAATTTTCAGCAACATCCGGTTGTTTTTTGATCAACGACTTGAGTGTATTCAATGCATTGAACAAGAAGTGCGGTTGAATTTGCTGTTTGAGCAATTGGTTCGTTGTTTCCGCGTTCGCTGTCTGCAGTCTTACGACTTCCAGCTCGGACTGTTTGGTGGCATAGGCCAGAATCACAAACCGGTGGAAGAAATGAACTGTTGTAAAAATAACGGTAGCAAGAAAAGGAATGAAAATATAGACTTTCCAGCTATTGAATACTTCCAGGATTCGTTCATCATTTAAATCATTGGGCAACCACCCTATTTTCATGGCGTATTGCGTCGTAATTGTGGTAATACTTGTAAAAACGATCGTAATGAGAATTCCTGCAATGATCTTCAGTCGCTCACTAAACGGCCCTTCCCGTTTCTGCATTTTCAAGTACAGGTAGATGTTAATGAGAAAACATCCGTAAAATTGTACGAACGCCATGATTGTACGGAAAATCACAATTTTCAGATCTCCTTCCATCACATAGATACTCACAAACGCTGTGAGCATAATGAACAGTGAGAATTTGAAACTATACTTAAACAGATCGTCGACCGGGATTTTGTATTCCATAGGTGCAAAATTAGAACTAAATCAAATCAGGTTTATTAAAAAAATATTCCAAACGGACAAAAAAGTATATGACTTTAAACTCTTTATATTATTTTTGCAGAAACTTTTTTTATTGTCAGACAACTTTTTAAGTTGTTTTTTCGTTTTGAACACTAAAAGACTAAAGCTACTAAAAAATGAAAAGAATTACCTTATCAACTCTTTTATTATTACTACTCTGTCAATTTTCAATCGCACAGTATTTTCCAAATCCCGCAACGCTGTCTACCGGACAGGGAGCACCCGGCACGCAAGACCCGATCTGGTTGTGTTCTCCCTGGTCGACAACACTTCCGGGGAATCCGATGGGACAGACATACGGTCCCACGCTGATCAATAACAACTGTGCCCCGGGGGCATGGGTCGATCCTTCGACGCTAACGCCTCCTTTAAACAACGGGAACTGGATTACGGGAACAGAAAGTAATTGTGCAACCAACACTGCACATGGGTACCGGTATTTTCGTCTAACACTCAATTTACCTCCGGATTGTAATGGAAATAGTGTAACCGTTCAGGGAAATTACATCCTGAGTTTTGACGGATATGTTGACAACAGCATAATTGATGTTTTTATCAATGGAAACTCCCAGGGAATTTCAGGAGGAGGTTTCGGCCCCGGGAACCAATTGAATATTTACCTCAACGGACCGTGGGTAGTTGGGACGAACTATGTGGATATTCTTGTTTACAATGCGCCGAGTTCGCCTGTAGGAGCGACAAATCCCTACGGACTTCTCTTAGTAGCAAATGGCACGAACAGCGCCAACATGGATTCGGACGGGGATGGTGTAAACGACCTGGATGATTTGTGTCCGTGTGATTATGGAACAAATTCCGTCGGCTGTCCTGATCCGGTAGCGAACACCTGTGACATCGAATTGATCCGTTCAACATTCTTAGGAGCGGGATGCCTGGAATTACCGCTTTGTTACAGTGACTGTAGTATGTATTTCTTAAATCCTTCTCCGAACTCCGGAAGCAGCGCACAGGCATTTGCACAGATATACGGAGCCAATCTGATTTCGGTACAGGATGCACAGGAAAATGAATGCATTATGAATGAATTGAACCGGATCAATGAAGCCGGTGTCATCTGGATTGGTTTCAATGATGAAGCGGAAGAAGGAAATTTTGTATGGTACGATCAGGCTCCTGTTACGTATACGAACTGGGCTCCGGGAGAACCGAATAATTCAGGAGGTAATGAAGGATGTACACAAATATACCCGGACGGACTCTGGAATGACCTGAACTGTAATACGGCGAACGCCAAATCGATCATTGAAGTGAACCTCTGTCCGGTGATTTCAACACCTGATGTGATCGTCTGTAGCAATGAAACAACAGTTATCGCTGCTGCAGATCCGATTTTAGGTTCGAATCCATATACCTATTCATGGAACAACGGAGCAACGACGCAATCGCAAACCGTACCGACAACAGATGCTACGTATATTGTAACCGTTACTGACCGTTACAATTGTAGCGGGACAGATACCTGTGCTGTGGTTACCAAACCGGTGCCAACTGCAACAGTTACACCGACAACTGATTTGATCTGTTCCGGAGAAGCAACTGATTTTCAGATTACCTCTAACTTGTCAGGGACAACATTCGACTGGACAGTATCCGGAACGGGAACAAACGGAAGCGCAAACGGAACGGGTAACACCATTACTCAAATATTGACAACAACAGGTTCAACCAACGGATCTGCTACGTATTCGATTACTCCTGAGTTGGATGGCTGCTTCGGAACACCGGTAACTGCATCTGTCACTGTTTCCGCATTACCGGTATTGACGTTTAATCCAACTGCTGCAACCATTTGTAACGGAGCTTCTCAATCAATTACAGTAAGCGGGGCAAATACTTACGCCTGGTCTCCGGCAACAGGATTAAATACAACAAGCGGAAGTACAGTAACAGCATCGCCGTCCAGCAGTGAAACATATACTGTAACAGGAACCAATGTGGATGGATGTGAAAGTGTCAATTCTGTCAATATTACGGTGAACCCTGTTCCGCAAATTCAGGTGACACCTGCACAACAATCATTCTGCGTGTCCGGAACGACGAACTTCCAACTGACCTCTGTTCCTGCAGGAGCAACGTTCAACTGGATCGCTGCACCGACAAATATTATCGGATCATCAAACGGTTCTGGAAATACCATTTCCCAGGCATTGACCGCATCCGGAACCGGAGGGACTGTTACATATGCCATTACGGGAACCTTAAACGGATGTCAGAGTTCTGTTGTAACAGCGGTAGCCAATGTCAATAATGAAACGAACCTGACGGATAACATTCAGATTTGTAATTATGATTTACCGTTTTCATGGAACGGTCAGACAATTACTTCCGGAGGAGCGGCTGTCGCTACGCATACAACACAAGATGCAAACGGATGTGATGTGATCACAACCTTGAACTTAACGGTTACCACACCGCCGAATGTTACCTTTATTTCACAAGCGGAAGACTGTCTGCCTGCAGAAGTAACGTTAATACCCTCCAGTGTCGTTCCGAATGGGAATTGTACCTGGTATGTGAATGGGCAGGTTGTTACAGGAGATTGTTCGGGAGCTCTCTTCACAGAAACAGACCCAGGGTGTCAGGATGTATCTTTTGTCGCCACAGATGCGAATGGTTGTACAACAACTGTTAATCAAAATGACAGTTACTGTATTGAAGTGCTACCGGATGCACAATTCAACCTCATCCAACAATCCAGTATTACGGTTCAAACGGTTAATGAAAGTACCAATGCTACTAATTATGTATGGGTATTGCCGAACGGAACTTCAACAACGGCCACTAATCCTTCCGTTTTATTTGAACAACTCGACGGACCAAGTGCCATTACATTGTATGCTTATTCTGCCAGCGGATGTTACGATTCAATGACAATGATCATTGAATGGCCGTTTGTCGTTCCGAATGTGATTACCGCAAACGGCGATGGTGTTAATGATTATTTCATTATTGCAGGGCTGGCTCCTCATTCAAAACTAACCATTCTGAATCGTTGGGGAAATGTTGTGTACACTTCCGACAATTACAACAATACATGGGACGGGAGAGACAAATCCGGACTCTATGTAACCGGAGGAGTGTATACATATATACTTGAATTACCCAATGGGAATAAACAACATGGGTTTGTACATGTAGAGGGGCGATAGAAATTATAGATCTGAATTAAAAAACGTGGGGTCGGTTTTGATTCCACGTTTTTTGTTTCTATCCCATTCTGGGGTCAAAAAATCAGAGATAATTATAGAATATACTGATCGCCAGAAGGAGCGGGTTCCCTTGTGTCTGCATTGAAGAACAAAGAGTAAATACTTCTGTTATTCTCTTTTAGATTTCAGTTTTCCCGAAACTGCATTCAAGGCATTTTTCACGTAGGTTACAGATTGTTTTTCCAATTGAAAGATGAAGACCGGCAATACAAACAATAACAGGAAAAGTATTGTTACGATGACTGACCGTATCCACAGGTTGGTTGTCATTCCACCGAAATATTCTCCGGCTAAAATGGTCAGAATGCCCAATCCTAAAACAATAAACTGATTCTTTTCAAAAGGATTCAACCGGTAAGAAAAGGAAATAAACAAATAACGGCTGAAATTAAACAACATAAGTGCAATTGCCGTAGAAACCGCAGCACCGACGATTCCCCATTTCGGAATGAACCATACATTCATTGCATAGACAATGACGACCAATACCGATGTAAAATACAAGTCGTACTTGTATTTTTTAGATGTGGAGAAGATAATACCTGTTAATCCGAAAAACATTTCAAACAAGCGTCCCATCATCAGGAAAAAAAACACCCAGATTCCCGGTTGAAATTCAGCATCCAGAAAACTAAACAACAGATCGATGTTCAACCAGACAATGATGAAACTTCCCAAACCGATGAGCAACGAAACAGAACCTGATTTTTTGTACAACTCATTCATCGCTTTCATGTCCCGGTTTTTCCAGTATTCAGCCACCAACGGGGCACTGATCCGCAACAAGGATCTGTGTGGGACAAGCAGGGCACTCGCTAAAAAAATGATCGTGGAATATACTCCTGTCGGCTTCAATCCCATCATTTGTGCAATCATCATGACATCCAGGGAAATAACAAGCGAAACTCCCAGGGAATTCAGGTAATTGTATGCTGAGAACCGAAAAATAAGCTTCTGAAACCGTTTGGAAATACGGATGTCCTTAACGGAGAGAAACAACTCGTTCGTTTTCCACAGGTAAACGACCAAAATGGCTGGAGGAACCAGATAAACAAGGGCATTAATTTTAATAAACACATCGAATGAGATCCATTCCTTCCAGAACAAAACCAGGGAAGCTGTAACACACAACCGCAGGATAATATCATATGAGAATACGGACAAAATGTTCTTGTAAAAACTTCTCAGGTATGCTTCCAGCAACAAGTACACGACGTATCCGATCCCTATGGGTAGCACCCACCAGTAATAATTGACAAAATCCTCCGATTTTTCAATGTACCAGGATTCAATCAACGATCTGAATACAAAAAAACCAAGTATTGATGCCAGTGTACCGGCAATTGTGATCCGGATAATGAATGGTAAAAAACCATGGTGTTTGTTGTCGTGATTTCTAAAAAACGGAAAAAATTTGAGGGTTGTAAATGCGGTACCGAAACTGGATAGTTGGGCAAATAGGGTTCCGACAGTAATTAATAAATTGATCAACCCGATTTGTTCCTGTGTCAGGATCAATAAAAACAGGAGTCCCTTATTGATATAGCCCAGTGCAACTCCTATCAAGGAGATGACTGTTGTACGAAACGCATCTTTTTGGACAATTCCCATTCAAACAAAATTCGTGTGGGACGAAAGTACAATATTTCACCCTAAGATGCTGAATAAACCTGTAATTTATATCTGATTTCAAGGTCTTGCCTCTTTTCAATCGTTACTTATAATACAATAAGCGAAATGTTTTGATAAAAACAGAAGGGGAAAACCATGAAATTCCACTACCAAACAGATACATTGTTCCACTCCTTAGATTTAATAAAAACCATCGGCTTAATAGAAGTGCTTTTAAATCGGATTGATCATACTGTTTTTTAGCTGCGTTTTGTTCGATTAAAAACAGGATCCACTTCCTTGTTTTTTCTCTCACCTGGCTATTTTTGAAATTCACATTCCGTTCAAAGAGAGAAAAATGAGTTTGTAAATCGTCTTCTGTCAATTCACCTGACAACCTTTCTACATACGGTTTCAATACTTTTCTACGGAAATTAGATTGATGGACGGAGTGTTCAACAGATATATTTTTGTCGTGCCATCTGTATTCCAACAGGTATTCGGGAATCGTTGCAAATCGAAATGATGTATTCATTGCCAGCCGTGGCCACAATTCCATGTCCTCGCAGTGAATGGCTTCTTCAGAATACAGATTTTTTTTGAGGGCATCTGTTTTTATCATTACTGTCGGGTGGACAAACGGTGTAGTGAACAACATATTTACCTTCAGTAATCCATCTGTATCGATTCGTTTAATGCGTCCTGTTTTATTCCCGTTGCTATCGATGATTTTTGCCCAACTTCCACACATCACATAGCTTTTATCTTGCTGTAAAAAGCGGAGCTGACGTTCAAATCTGGAAGGATGACAAATATCATCTGCGTCCATTCTTGCAATGTATTCTCCACGGGCTAATTCCACGCCTTTGTTTAATGTCTTAATGAGTCTTAGATTTTGCTCATTCTCCACGTAACGAATTCTCTCATCATTGAACGAACGGATAATTTCTTTACTTCCATCCGTGGAAGCGTCGTTTAGAATAATCAACTCAAAATTACGGTATGTCTGATTCAGTACACTTTGAATGGATGCTTCAATGTACCGTTCCGTATTGTATACAGGGAGAATGACTGAAATTAGCGGGTCTTTCATACCTTGCTATTTTTTTCATCTTCAAGAAAGATGATTTCGGTTGCATGAACAGCACGTTTATCTACAGGAGGAATTTGCATATAATCCTTGTAAATATCTCTTAAATACTGATCATAATTTGCCGGAGCATAAAACAATTTTCCTTCGAATGAAATCTCTTTCAGAGGAAAAAGATCATTGACTGAATGTGTGCATTGAAAATTCAATCCTCCGTATATATTTGCCACTCTTTTACTTTTCAGGATATAAGCCATAAAGCGTGAACATTGTCCCAAACATACTGAAAAAGGCCACAACATAAGTGCTTGAACGTATTTAGCATTGCTATTTGTCAACCTTCGTTTGTGGCGAAAACTTTTACCATATATGTTGGATATAAATCGCCTGATTTTTACCGTAGGGATTCGTTCAATGGGAAAAACATCCATAAAAATACCTTGGTGTTTTAAATCTCCCTTTTGGACATTCGGTTCAGCGTAATACGATTTTGTATCTCGAATTTTTAAGCATTTCATGGTAAGTTTTTGTTCATTCCTCCAATCTTGACAAACAAAATCAGTTGGGAGCTCCGTCTCTAATATCGTATAGAGTTTTTGATAATCTTCTCTCAAAATAGAAACATCCAAATCATCATCCCAGGGAATAAATCCACCGTGACGAACTGCTCCCAATAAGGTTCCGTAGTCAATCCAATAGGAGATATTATGTTTTCTGCAAATCGTATCAAACTCAATAAGAATGTCCAACATTCTCATTTGAGCTCTTCGAAGAACTGTTCCTTCTCCGTTATAAACACTAAAGTCCTCAGATTCTGTTAATCTCATATACGGGTTTTCAATGTAAATCGGATACAGACAGGATCATCTTCTTTGTATACTGAAAAACCTGTGTTTTCTTCCACAAAAACGATATCAAAGTGCGTTGAAAATTTGTCAATCAGGTACTCTTTAGAATACAACATTCGGAAGTGTTCTTCTCCTATGGATGATTTGAAAAACGTCTCTGATTTAGCTTCGTCTGTGATCCCTTTGGAAGATCGTGTTTCAATAAATAAAGTGAACGGTTTGGAATTCTTTAACATCTGTAGAATTAAACGGTCTAATTCTTCTTCTCGCAGGGCATGAACAATAAACCGCATGTACATTAATTCATACCCTTCGTAATCAAATGTGGTAATATCGTTTTTTATAAAAATCTGCTCATCAGAATCTGGTGTTACAGATATATCGATTCCTGTAGCGGAAATCCCATTATTAAGAAAAAAGAATGTATCTCTACCGTTACCACAAGCTATGTCAATCAGTTTCTTATTTTTTTGATCGTTTTGGGTAATCGCATCTAAAACAAAGCGAGCATAATTACTCTCCTCTTTCGGAGCAATGTTCAATTTATAAAAGTTATCCCAATAATTTTTATTTATCATTTTGATGTGTAGTTATTACTTGATGAGTAATTTTCTTACAAAAATTACCTTTTCGCCTTTTTTATATTCTGCCCAATCTGTTTCACCGATTGCATTGTAAACAGCTTTCGAACAGCCTTCAATGATTCGGTCATGCAATTCCACGACAATTACATCTACTTTATCGATCCATTTTTCAAAACCTTCCGAAAATAGCTGTTTTTCTGCTCCTTCAACGTCTATTTTTAAAATATCAATCCGATCACATCCCGATTTCGCTAAAATGGAATCAATCGTCACCGCAAAAACATCGTATTCTTCTCCCTCCGGAACTTCCTCCAGGGAAAAAGCCCACTTTTCCACTTCCTTATTTTTGATGCGAAGCCCTGCATTTTTAGACCAAACTCCGGCATTAATGAGTTCTACCTGCCTCAGTCTTTCTGTATTTGAGCGCAACAACTCAAAATTTGAATCTTCCGGTTCAACACAAATGATCTTTGCATCCGGATATGTTTCGGCATAATACAAGGCTGACAATCCGATATAGGCACCAAGATCAACAATCAATTTTGGCTTTACCTCAACTGGCAGCTGGAATTCATGAAGTAAAAAAATATCCCGGAAAACATAATGATCAGAGGTACTCTTTCGAACGATCAACCATGGATATTTTTTTTGATATTGCTTAATCAATCGATTGGTTAACTTCTTGAGAGCAACCTCAACCCAACTTCGGGGAATCAACATCCTTGAAATTTTCTTTCTTAAGCTATCTGCTTTATTTTTCATGATTCTCTTTTATCTTTTTTGATTCCCATATTCATGCATCCATATACAAATCATCTCAAAATTATCAAAAAAACCAAACAATGTGATTTGCTTCCTCTTTATTCGACTTGTTTACGTCACCGACAATCACATCAGGTCGTTTTTAGATTAATATCATTAAAAAACAAACCTTTCGACACCCATCCTCTGAATTGAATCAACATTTTAGCTTTGGGGAACTGAAGTAAAATGGTATACATGAACGCCATCGCAAGTGTTACCCCCCATTTTATACATTCTTTCAGGCAAGCAACTAACAATGCCTGTTGTCCAATAATTTTGGTTCGTCTATATTCACTTTCTCCAACTCCTATTCCCATTCTTTTAATATAAGATTTCTCTAATCTTGACGCGGGAATAATGTGATGAACAACCGCATTGGGGCAGTACCAAATAGACATGGAGTCAACACGCATTCTTGCAAATACATCTTTTTCATCTCCTCCTTGTAAATTTGTGCCGATTCTTCCCAGGTCGACATTAAAGACGCCTATTTTTTCAAAGACTTGTTTTCTGAATGACATATTCGCTCCAATGGGAAATTTCCCCCAGCGAAATGGTTGGGGTTTATTCCCCAAATCCAGTGCTGCAATAAGCGGCATCAATACGGGAGACAGCCATTCCGCTTTTTTTTCTTCGTAACGCGGGTAAATTCGTCCACCGGCAGCATCCACATTCGGGTATGTCTGATAAAAGGAAAGTAAGTTTTTCACATAATCAGGTTCCATCATTGCGTCATCGTCAATAAAAACAATAATAGCTCCTGTTGATTCTTGAATCCCTCTGTTTCGTGCGTATGAATTCCCTTGATTGGTTTCTACAAAATAATCGAACTGATGTTGTCTCATCAATTCCCTGCAGATTTCATCCGTCCTGTCCTTTGAATTATTGTTTACAACAATAACCTGATACTCTTCCTGAGGTACTGTCTGGTTTAAAGCCGCCAGAATGGATTCTGCTATATACTTCTCCCTGTTGTAGGTACAGATAACAATCGACAGTTTCTTCATTCTATTTATTTTCAATCCAAAGAAATTATTCTTGTACTTTTTTTCTTTTCTTCAATTCAAAATAAAGAACGCCTATGAATGCTACAATCAATGCAATACACGCTATAAAGGAAGCTTTATTGAGTGTGTGATACTTTGGAAGATCGAAAGATAACACCACTTTATGTTTCCCGTCAGGCACTTCAATTGCACGAAGCAAATAATTCACTTTCAAGATTTCAGTTGTTTTTCCATCTACTGTTGCTGTCCATCCTTCAGGATAAAATACTTCAGAGAATACAATCAACTGTTTTCCTTTCACGTTCACATCATAGGTAATCTCATCCGGATTGTATTTGGTCATTGCCACCGTCCCTTCTGCTGTATATGTTTCCTGAGAAAGTTTCTTCGCCCATTCTTTGAGCGTTACAACTTCTTCATCTATTTTGAATTCATTCTCTGCTGTTACTTTTACCATTTTCAGGAATGACAATCGTGCTGTGTCGTTGTCAAATACTTGCGGCATTACCAAATCCGGTTTTCCGTTTTTATCCATCACAAAAATGGCTGACATTCCTTCTGACATTCCATTACTCAACGGCACTTCAACAGAATCTGAACCACTAATTACATAGCGGATATTTTCAGCACCATACACAAACGATTCTTTTGTTTTCTTTCCATTCACATACAGCTCACCAACACCTTCATTTACCAATTTAAATCGCGTACCTAATGCACGGATTTCATCATTGGGTGTGTCATACGTCTCTACACGCTTAACCAACCATGCATTTCCTTTTGCTTTCACATTTGGTTGAACATAAGAGCCTTGTTCATTATTGTGGATAAAGTACTTGACATTCAACATATCAAACACCTTATTATTACCTTGAGCCACGTGAAAATCAATAAGATTTGCAAAATTGCGCAGTTTGGCACCATGATATCCACCAAATGACTTATGCAGATAAGATGTATAACTGCTATTAAATCCTCCACTCATATCAAAAACACGATAATTGGTTGCGAGACCCAATTCAGAAAATCGATAGCTATTAATCATATTCTTCCTTCCGGCTCCTTCGATTCCCAAATCACTTGCTTTCTCTTTTGCAAATTGTTCAGCAGTTCGAATCACTTTCTCCAGCGCAGGATTTGCCTGAATTTCCATCTGCATAATTTGCTCATCTGCTTCTCGCGCAGCAAACGGATATTTGTTTACTCCTTTATCCTCCCAATATTTATAATTTATACCAACTTCCTGTTTTCCCAAATACTGGTTTGCAACAGGAATCATGTCCATCATTACCAATAACAAAGCCCCACCCATTACAACAACAGAGGGAAGGGAAACAAAAACAAATAACAAGATTAACACTCCCGCAAAGAATGTGAACATTAAAGAACGATTTAAACTTGCATCAAAAATATCTTGTCGGACTACTTTCAAATCTTCAAACCCTTTTTCATATTGTTCCATTTGTTGACCGACAAATGCCTCCAATTGTTTTGGATTATTCACATCTAAATTATACTGTGACATGAGTGCATTCGGGTCCATGGATGAAATTTGCTTGGTGATATTTTGTTCTATACCTGCCAACTGATTCCTATCCGATTGACTTGTATAACCGTCCCCTAATCCTACAATTTTAACAACGAATAAAAAGATAAAGAAACCTACAACAGCCAGAATCAACTGATTCTTTTTCTCTTTTAACTCTTCTTTTTTATTGACAAGTAAATTAAGGAATAGAACACCTAATACCGGCACACAGAGTTCAACGATAATCAAAACAATCGTAACGGTTCTGAATTTATTGTAGCCGGGAACATAATCAATGAAGAAATTGGTCAAACTTTTTGACACAAACATATCCCCAAACGCGAATAAAATGAGAAGTAGCAACATATTTCCAACTGCGAAGAAAAATGCGGCTCTTCCTTTCAAAAAGGGAATGCATAAAAACAAAATGATGGGTAAAAGAACTGAAGCAGACACATAATTTTTACCCCACGACAATCCAATCGCCAATAATGTTGCTGCAAACAGAGCCCATTTCAACTCTGTCTTAAGAAAAATAAGACCGAGAAAAGCAAGCATTACGACAACGACACCTATATAAACAGGGCCGGAAGTAAATGGCTGTTCCCCCCAGTAAGCAGGGAAATTACGCAAATTATTTTTTGATTCGGAACTCAAATCGGAATCATCCAAAATGGATTGAAATTGACTATCTCCCAATACAAAAGATCCACCTCCCTTCACATCAGGAGACAAAAATGTAAACGTTTCACCGATTCCATACGACCAATTCGTAATATAATCCCTATCCAAACCTTTTGATTGGTTGGTCGCCTCCGTTCCATCCGGAGCAATCGTGATGTCATTTGTCCCCCTAATGGTATTTTTAGCATATTCGTTTGTTAATAGTATGTTTGGACTGTTAATAACCCCAGCCATTCCATAAGCTAAAATCAAGCCGATTGTGACCTTCATAAAAGAAGTCATTTCTTTTTTCTTAATTGCGTCGATGAAAAAGTAAACTCCCACAAACATCAATACAAAGATCATGTAATAAGTTACCTGAACGTGGTTAGAAGATAATTCAACGGTCATCACAATACCTGAGCACACGATTGCAAGCCAATTTTTATACCTGTATGCATAGATAAACATTCCTAATAACAAGGGCAGATATGCTGATGCCATTGATTTTGCAGAGTGTCCTGCCTGAATGATAATGATTTCATAGCTTGCAAAGCTATACGCTATCGCTCCCATCAAAGCAATTAGAGGACGGATTCGCAACATCAATGCCATAAAATAAAAACTGATCATATGCAGGAAAACCAATCCGATTGGCAATGAAACGACTTCGTAGTAAATTTTCATCGCCTCATGAAACAAATTTCCGCCATACGACATCATGATCTGAACTGCGGGCATTCCGGCAAACATTGAATTTGTCCACAAAGGATATTCACCTAACTTTTCTCCTACGAATATGATTTCCTGTGCCATCCCTCTCCATTGTTCCAAGTCATGTTGCTTTAATGCATAACCGTCAAATACTGGTTGGAAATAGATTGCAACAATAATAAACATCACTGCAACGGCAGCAAAATGAATCCAGTTCTTTTGAAAAAATGTTTTCATAAATTCGTTTCTCTTTAAGGTTTATTAGTTTTTAACAGTTTTAGGATTGGAAAATAACCGGACATCTTCTCCTTTGATGGTTTCACCACAAAGAATAACCAGTCGCTCAATAATATTTCTCAGTTCCCTGATATTTCCGGTCCAGTCCGTTTGCTTCAGTGCATCCAATGCATCCGGTGAAAAGTTTTTACGGGAAATTCCGTGCTCGTTGCAGACCATTGTCAGGAAATGTTCCGCCAATACCGGAATGTCTTCACGTCGTTCATTCAGCGAGGGCACATGAATCAGGATCACAGCCAGTCGATGGTACAAATCCTCCCGGAATCGCCCTTCTTCAATCTCTTTGCGTAAATCTTTATTCGTAGCGGCAACAACACGGGTATTGATTTTAATATCTTTCTCCCCTCCTACCCGTTGAATCACATTCTCCTGTAATGCTCTCAATACTTTTGCCTGGGCAGAAGCGGACATATCGCCGATTTCATCCAGGAACAATGTTCCTCCTTCGGCTAATTCAAATTTTCCTTTCTTTTGTTTGATCGCGGAAGTAAATGCTCCTTTTTCGTGTCCGAACAACTCACTTTCAATCAGTTCTGCCGGAATCGCAGCACAATTCACTTCAATGAATGCCTGATCTTTCCGGTTCGATAAATCATGTAACGAGCGGGCAACCAATTCTTTTCCGGTACCATTTTCTCCGGTTACCAGTACACGGGCATCCGAAGGAGCCACTTTCTCGATCATTGATTTGATCTGAAGAATTTCAGGTGTTTCCCCGATAATGGAAGTTCCTTTGAAGCGCTGAACGGTTTTCTTTAATACTTTTCGTTCTTCCACCAAAGCGGCTCTGTCTGAAGCATTCCGTATGGTTACCAGAATCCGGTTCAAATCCAATGGTTTTTCAATAAAATCAAAAGCTCCCTTCTTGATTGCCTGAACAGCCGTATCAATCGTACCGTGTCCGCTGATCATGATGACAGGTGATTCAACAGCGGCATCTTTCAATGCATCCAACACCTCCATGCCATCCATATTCGGCATCTTAATGTCACAAAAAATAATAGCGTATTCTTCTGAAACGGCTTTTTCTACTCCTTGCTTTCCATCTTCCGCCTCATCTACATCGAACTTTTCAAATTCAAGAATTTCACGCAGTGCACGGCGAATCGCCCGTTCATCATCAATGATAAGAATTTTGCTCATTTTAAAATCTTTGGGGGTAAAGATAATAAGAAGCTGTAAAAGGCAGACATCCTGCGAATAATTAAATATCTGCAAAGAACTTTACACTTCCCGTTATTTCAGCACCTTCATTAAATAGAGGTGATTATGCTGCTGAATCCGAAAGAAATACATTCCTTCCGCCGACAAATCCGTCAGGTTAAAAGCGGCTGTACCTTCCTGCTGTACCAACAGGCGTCCCGTCTGATCAAAAACCGAAAATGATGCCGGTTCTCCTGAAACAGCATACACCTTTCCTCCTTCGATCTTGAATTGACTTGAAAGAACCGTATTTTCCACTCCCAGACTTCCCTGACTGATGTTGAAATGAAAATGAATTGTATCACTTACTCCCGGCGTATCCGGATCTGAAATTTCAAACGAAACCGTCCCCTGTCCAACCTGGTTATTTAACTGCGCTCCGATGATCAGTTTTTGTGTAACTTCAGGATTTGTAACTAAAATAAAATCGGAACTGTCATTGTGACGGACGTCCTGGTGGTAGACAGTCTGGTCGTCAAATGTAATCACCCATTCTTCCGGAATGGTTTGAAAAACAGCTTTCCATTGCAATGTTTCGTCCTCGTTACTGGCAGAATAAATATTGATATACCAGTGTACCGGTGAATGATCTGTCGTTTTCACAAGTGTCGTTTCCTTGTTATCGAAATAAAATACCTGACCGTGTACCGGAAGCGTTTTTAACAAAAGAAAAGCAATACTAAACAGAAATAAGCGTTTATCCATTCCAAACAATATTTTGGTTAAAAATAAGCATTTATTGCGAATAGTTGAAATGACAAACCAGTGTTCACAATTTTAGAAAGAAAAATACCTCACTTAAATTGGTTTTCATGCTGAATACCCCTATTTTTGTAAATTAAATTTTTAACGTTGTACAAAGCCGGTCCATACTTAGAACAGATCCATTTACCGCATGACTTACGGGAAAAATTTACCGTTGAGGATCTTCCTCAGGTTTCCGACGAGTTGCGGCAATACATCATTGATGTGATCTCGGAAATCGGGAACAGTCATTTCGGGGCAAGTTTGGGAGTTGTTGAATTGACCGTCGCGTTGCATTATGTATTTAACACTCCCGAAGATCAATTGGTTTGGGATGTGGGACACCAGGCTTACGGACATAAGATATTAACAGGAAGACGGGAACGTTTTCACACCAACCGGATCAAGGACGGAATTTCCGGTTTTCCGAAACGCTCGGAAAGCGAATACGACACATTCGGAGTAGGACATTCGTCCACATCTATTTCGGCAGCTTTGGGAATGGCCGTAGCCAACCGTTACAAGAAGGAAACGAACAAACACCACATCGCTGTTATCGGTGACGGGGCAATGACTGCAGGGATGGCATTTGAAGGATTGAATCATGCCGGATTCGAAAAAGATGCCAATTTACTCGTGATTCTCAACGACAACTGCATGTCCATTGATCCGAATGTCGGCGCGCTCAAAGAATACCTGACGGATATTACCACTTCGCATACTTATAATAAAGTAAAGGATGAAGTGTGGAAATTACTGGGAAGAATCTCTAAATTCGGCCCTGATGCGCAAACCATTGCATCCAAAATATCAGGAGCTTTAAAAGGATCCATTCTCAAGCAAAGTAACTTATTCGAATCACTGAATTTCAGATATTTTGGACCTATTGATGGCCATGACGTAATCGGTGTAGCCAAAATATTGGAAGATTTAAAACACATTCCGGGACCAAAAATACTACATTGCATCACAAAAAAAGGAGCCGGTTACAAATTTGCTGAAGAAGGAAATCCGACGCAATGGCATGCACCCGGGATTTTCAATAAGGATACGGGTGAAATTGTAAAAATCGTTCCGAAATCACCTCAACCACCGAAATACCAGGATGTATTTGGTCATACCATTGTAGAGTTAGCTGAGAAGAATGAAAAAATAATGGGAATTACCCCTGCGATGCCTTCCGGGTGTTCATTGAACATCATGATGAAAGCCATGCCCGACAGAGCATTTGATGTGGGGATTGCGGAACAGCACGCCGTAACATTCTCTGCGGGATTGGCAACCCAGGGACTTGTTCCGTTCTGCAACATCTACTCTTCCTTTATGCAACGTGCGTATGATCAGGTGTTGCACGATGTCGCACTTCAAAATTTAAACGTGGTATTTTGCCTTGACAGAGGAGGACTCGTCGGTGCAGATGGTGCAACGCATCACGGTGCGTATGATCTGGCCTATATGCGTCATATTCCGAATATGATCGTTGCCGCACCGATGAATGAACAGGAATTGAGAAATATGATGTACACTGCTCAGCTGGAGGACAAGGGACCTTTCGCGATCCGTTATCCGAGAGGAAACGGTGTTATGACCGAATGGAAAACGCCATTTGAGGAACTTTCCATTGGAAAAGGCCGCAGGGTTTCCAACGGAACAGACATCGCAATCGTTACAATCGGGCATCCCGGAAATTTCGCACAAGCAGCCATTGATCACTTGAAACTAAGCGGAGTAACCGTTGCACATTACGATATGCGCTTTGTAAAACCAATTGACGAAGTCCTCCTTCATGAGGTATTTACGAAATTCAAAAAAGTCATTACCGTTGAAGATGGATGCTTAATGGGCGGTTTTGGTTCCGCGGTAATTGAATTCATGGCAGACAACCAGTATCATGCAGAGGTTGTACGCCTTGGGATTCCGGATAAATACATCAATCATGGAACGCAGGACGAACTTTGGGCTGAATGTGGGTACGATGCCAACGGTATTGTCAAGACGGTCAAAACGATGCTCCACATGGATCAAACAACGCAACGGGCTTCTGGGTCAGTCGGCAGCTGAATTCAACTTTGTACAGACAGAATTCCACAAACAAATGCAATTGGGTCCACTGCTTGTTTATAACTTTTAAGGTATCTCTGTTTTTCACTTTCAATTTATTGTTTAAATTAACACACTTGAATAACCACAGAATAACTTGTTACAATAAAAAAGAATCATTGCTTATTGATTACTTATGAATAAAATCTATTTTTTACTTATCGCTATACTACTATTGGGCTGCTCTGGAAAAAGAGGGACATCCGAACACCAGGGAGGAACAATCCGTATGTGTCTTGAAACAGAACCAATGACCTATCTTACTTATGAAATTTCAGATTACTATTCAGCAACGGTTTTCGGGCAGGTTATGGAAGGACTTGTAAGTATTGACCCTTCAACACTCAAGATCAAAAACCAGATTGCATCATCCAGTACGGTTAGTGATGACGGGACCGTATATACTTTTCATATCCGGGAAGATGTTTATTTTCATCCGCATGAGACATTTAAAAATGATAACGAACGGAAACTTACACCTGCTGACATTGTGGCAACGTTTGAATTGATTTGTTCACCGACAAAATCGAATACTGAATCTGTTGCATACGGACACCTGCTGAAAGGAACGGTGAAAGGTGTTCAGGAATTTTATGAAAAAAAGACGAAAAAGATAGAAGGAATTAAGGTAAAGGGGCATACCGTTGAAATAACACTGGACGAAAAAGACGACAATTTCCTGTATAAACTGGCACAAATTCAATTGGCGATTCACGCAAAAGAAATCATTGATGCCAACAAGGTAACAGATGTTATCGGAACCGGCCCTTTTATTTTCGACAATTATCAATCCGGTGAAGTTCCTCAGATTCTTTTATCCCGCAATGAGGATTACTATGAAGCCGATGAGCAGGGAGATCAATTGCCTTATCTGGATTCAATCAAATTCGTGATTCAAAACAGAAAACTCGATCAGTTGGACATGTTTGAGAACAAACAGATTGATATGATTTTAGCACTTCCAACCAGTAAAATTACGAAAATGGTTGAAGGAAGATTATCGGATTTCAACTCAACCCCTCCCTCGTTGATGCTGAATAAGAATGCGTTGCTACACACCCACTTCTATAGTTTCAACATGGAGGAACCACGTTTTCAGAACATCAAAGTCCGGCAAGCATTTAATTATGCCGTCGACCGGGAGCGAATCGGCCGGGAAGTATTGAAAAATCAATACGACGAACTCGGTTATTACGGAATTGTTCCTCCAATTTCCCAAACATTCAGAGGCTATGATTTTAAAGCTGTCCGGGACGCCGGTTATACCTACAATCCGGAAAAAGCCAGAAAACTCCTCGCTGAAGCAGGCTATCCCAACGGAAAAGATTTCGGAACGGTCAATCTGCGTTTTAATATCGGGGATATCAACTCTGCCGTAGCAGATGAATTTGCCCAGCAAATCTTCCAGGTACTTGGCATCAACGTAAATATTGACGGTTCCGACTTCGAACAATTGACCAACGACGCAATTGACGGAAAAGGAGATATGTTTAAAAGCAGTTGGATTGCCGATTACCCGAATCCGGAAAACTTCCTGAACAATTTCCAAAGCGGGAATATTCCTGATAAAGAGCAAAATAAAACAGGGCTGAATTTTTCTAAATACAACAATCCATTATTTGACAATTTGCTGGATGAGGCAAAAAAGGAAAGTAATGTGGGTAAGAAAATGAAGTTGTATACAAAAGCGGAAACAGAATTAATGAAAAATCCGCCGATTATCCCATTGTGGTATAGTGGTGATTTACAAATCGTTCACTCGTATGTTCGCAATTTGCACTTCAATTCATTGAGTCTTTTTAATTTCAAAAAAGTATATTTGAAGCCATGGACTGCTGAAGAGTACCAAAAAGAAATTGCTCAAAAAAAATAGAGAACTAACACATGCTAAAACACTATACGCTGTTATTATTCTGTTTATTAACAGCTTACTCATTTGCCCAACCTTCACAAAATGTGAGAGGAAGGGTTATGGATTCTGAAACATTTTCTCCGATTACAGGAGCAAAAGTAATTGTAAATACCCGTGATACCACTAAAGTATATGGGGCAGTAACCGATGACAACGGATCCTTCTTTATTCCGGATGTTCCGATTGGAAAACACCAGCTATCGGTAACCATTTTCGGTTACGATGACAAAACACTTACAATTGACGTCAATTCAGGAAAAGAAACCGTTCTGGAAATTCCGATCACGGAAAGTTATGTCAGTCAATCAGAAGAAGTAATTGTAACAGCACGAAAATCCGGAGAAGTGATCAATGAATTAGCGTTGATTTCCGCACGGCAGTTTAGTGTAGAAGAAACAGACCGTTACCCGGGATCCCGCTCAGACCCTGCCCGTATGGCTTCCAATTTTGCCGGAGTCCAGGGAGCTGATGATTCCAGGAATGATATCATCGTAAGGGGAAACTCACCACTGGGTGTTGTGTGGCGAGTGGAAGGAATTGATATTCCGAATCCATCCCATTTTGCAATCTCCGGAAGTACAGGAGGGCCGGTATCCATTCTCAATAATAAAATCCTGGGAAATTCTGACTTCTTTATGAGTGCCTTTCCTGCTGAGTACGGAAACAGTACTGCTGCTGTTTTTGATCTGAAACTGCGCAATGGAAACAATCAAAACCACGAATTTACCGGTCAGTTCGGATTTTTAGGGACAGAGTTACTGGCAGAAGGGCCAATGAGTAAGAGTGGGAATTCCAGTTACCTGGTTATGGGACGTTATTCCACCTTGAGTTTATTCAAATCGATGGGAATTCAAATCGGAACAGATGCCGTTCCAACCTACGGTGATGGCGCATTTAAATTCAACTGGCGCTTAAAAAACGGAGCGAACCTCTCTCTGTTCGGGATCGGTGGAAAAAGTAAAATCGAGATTTTAATTTCCGAGCAAACAGAATATACGACGGAATTGTATGGTGAAGGCGACCGTGATCAGTATTTCGGAACAGCAATGGCTGTATCAGGATTGAATTATAAGCAATCGATTTCAGAAAAAACGTATTTGTCAACAACCCTTGCGTATAGTTACGAAGAACAAAAATCAAAGCACAATTACCTGCTTCGCCACCTGGATACGCTTGACAAGGGAACGGAAAATGAAACCTACAGAATTGTAGTGGACTCCATCTTCCAGATGATGGGATATAAGTACCAACATCACAAAGTTTCTCACCACCTTGCCATTACACATAAGTTCAATACCCGCCATCTGATTAAGGCTGGTTTGAATACGGATTTGTATTATGTGGTGCAACGCGACTCTGCTCTTCCACTTGTAACAGACAGTATTTTTGAAAAACGCTGGGACTACGAAGGTGCTTATATCCTTATTCAACCGTTCGTTCAATGGAAATGGCGGGCAACTGAAAAAATGGATGTGACAGCAGGTCTGCATGCCCAGTATTTTTCCCTCAGCAATAGTTTCAGCGGAATCGAACCTCGCCTGGGTTGGAGATGGAGGATAAAAAATAATCAAAGTGTATTCGCAGGTGCCGGAATGCACAGCCAGACCCAACCTTTGTATACGTATACTTATCACAGGTACGATACTAACGGGGATAAAATTTACCACAACAAACACATGGATTTCAGTAAAAGCATTCATACGGGGATCGGATATGATATTGCGATCGGTAAGAGCTGGAATATAAAAACAGAAGCATACTACCAACATTTGTACAGCCTTCCTGTATCCATCCAACCTTCTTATTATTCATTGATCAATATGGGAGCAGGATTTCAACGTTTTTTCCCGGATTCATTAAAAAATACCGGAACGGGAACCAACTACGGACTGGAATTGACATTGCAGAAATTCTTTGATAAATCCTTTTTTGTATTGGTAACAGCCTCACTGTATGATTCAAAGTACAAAGGCAGTGACGGAATTATACGAAACACTTCCTATAACGGTAATTATGTCTTCAATGTATTGTCAGGAAAGGAGTTTAAGCTGGGGGTCAAACAATCCATCTCACTCGGTTTGAAAGCGACGTATGCAGGCGGACAACGCTACGGATATGTGGATGTTGCCGAAACAGAAAAATACCATGAATTGATTTTCCTATCAGACGGTTTCAATACACGAAGATTCCGCAATTACTTCCGACTGGATGTAAAAATCAACTGGAAATACAACGCCAAAAAGACCACACACGAGATTGGTTTGGATCTTGTCAACGTGTTGAACACAAAAAACCTGTTGAGCCTGGCATACGCGCCTAACTTATCAGATCCGACAGTTGAGCCGATTGCAGAGAAACGTCAATTGGGATTCCTCCCGCTCTTTTATTATAAGATTGATTTCAGGTTTTCAAAGAAATAAACAAACAAGGCTGTTCAGATGAGCAGCCTTTTCTTTTGGAGACTATTTATACAGTCTAAAACACCAATGAATTCCATCCGTCATACAAACCAAACACATTTCAACTAAAATAGGTAATCCAACCAGCTTGCAAACATGTGTCACTTACCTCCTACACATCCCAACACCTATGTCCCTATGTTTTCTATGTGGTGAAAAAAGAATAATCGCCATCTAACCAACTGATTAAGCTAACCACTATGTATCACTTACTTCCACACATCCCAACCTATCTCTCTATGTTTTCTGTGTGGTAAAAAAGAGTTATTTTTTGGAGGCAAAAAGAATGCTGGAAAATAGACGAATATTGATCACCTTAAATAGCAACAGGCAAGCAATAAGTGCCCCCATCTGGAGAAGAATGTGAATGTTATACAGTATTCCCAGCCATCCGATTGAAAAACACACTGCAACAAACAACATGAATACACCTGCATCTGCGAATTGCCAGTTTAGCTTCAAGCGTTTTGCGACAATATACAACTGACTGACAGCTACAACAGACTGTGCCATCAATGTGGAAACCGCTGCCCCCCATACTCCCCAGCGAGGAATCAGATACAGATTAACACCTACATTCACTATCAAACCAATAAACGCGATTGTATTCAGTGTTTTCATTTCTCCCAAAGCAGTCAGGTATGTCCCGAAGATAAGGATGATACACATGGCGACAAATGTGAGCATTAACAGTTGAAACGGCGGTACACTTTTTTCAATATCATTCGTATAAATCAAATCCAGTACTTCGTGTGCATTCCAAAAACAAAAAGACGCAAGTGCAATGGATCCCCAGATCAGCAATTTTGAAGAAAGTGAAAACAATTCCTTCACATTTTCCTTCAATCCGATCATTCTTGAAAAAATAGGTAATAACAGGTTGGAAAACAACATGGCAAACATGAAGAATGCATCAATAAGGCGAAATCCCTGAGCATAAATTCCGGACTGAACAGCCCCGTCGTCCAGCATTCGCTCCAACATTACCGAATCCACCCGTGTGTATAGCATCATCAATACAATCAATAACGCGTAAGGAATACTCTGGCGAATGATTAAAAATGAGATCGGACGGTGGAAGCGAATTTTACTCGTTCCGATGTGTCTGACGACCAACATCAAACCAACCAGGAATGACAGTATGTAAGAAATAAACTGAATCCAGATAAAATACTCCAATTTAAATGCATTTCCGGGTAGCGTGAAAAAGAACACCGCTCCACAAAGAAGAATGAGTAAAAAACGATCCAATACGGAAAGTAACGCATCCAGTCGGAAGAGTAGCATCCCTGATAAATAACTCCGGAAATAAGCAATCATTGCAATGAGAAACTGCTGGGTGATCAGGATACTTAATACAGGGTACACCTCAGGCGGATAACCGAGTACCGATGCCAGGATCAGAGTAAACACAGCGTACAATACAAAAAGAACAAGTCGGAGTCCGGCAATGCGCCCCATGTATTTTGTCATGAGTCCCGGGTATTGCGCGACATTCTTTGTTGTGAAGTTGTTAATTCCCAAGTCCAGCAGGATGTTAAACAGAAAGGTAAAATTCAACAAACTGAAATACAAACCATACGCTTCCGAACCAACCTGGTTTTGCACGGTGGCATCAATACCAAATATTGCAACTGGTTTAATCACCAGGTTTAAAAGCAAAAGCAAAACAAGGTTTGAGAGAAATTTTTGCTGCATCAGCGCACCGGTTCGTTCGTTTTAAAAATAAAATTCTGGGTAATGTGCTTCTTTCCATCAAACAACACCAGCTTTTCATTTTCAACTACAAACACATCATAACCGAGTGATTTCAACAATTCAAAACTATTTTTCCGGTTGTCGTTGTCCCACAATTCGGCATAAATAATCGGTTTATTTTGTTCTAAAAGCTGTCTCCCGCCCAAAAAGGCAAAATACTCAAAATTCTCAATATCAATTTTTATCGCCTGGATTGTTTGTCCTGCGAATAATTCGTCCAGTGTCTTTACAGGAACATCAAACTCTTCGCCTTCATTCCACTCGGAAATTGACTCATGTTTTACATGGGAAAGTCCCTGCATTTTTGTTTTTCCGTTGTAAGGCATAATCATTTTCAATGTTCCCTGAACCTGTCCCAGTGCCACCGGGTACAACTGCACATTAGAAAGGTTGAACTTTTTGACAATTCTTCCCAATACAGCGAAGTTGACAGGAACCGGTTCGATGGAATGAACAGTACAGGTATTGAATTTCGAGGCGAGGAAATACGTCATGATCCCGATGTTTGCACCAATGTCGATCACATCTCCTTTTCCTTCTTTTATCAGGTTGAGAAAATGAAAGAAATCACGTTCGTTTTTATCCTTTTTAAGCGTTTTGATTTTAAAATGAGAAAACAAATATAAGTACCGCTCAAAGCCAAGCGATTTTTGTAAGACATATTTTATTGAATTCTTCATTTCTTAAGCAGAAAGGCACAAAAGTAGAAATTTTATTTTACTTCGGAAATTTTTATTTCCCCGCGTAACACATCGTTTTTCCGTTCTTTCGGAATTCCCCCACTAAATCGTTTTTATGCTGCAAAAAAATAAAAAATTACACGTTGGTTTTCGTTTTTATCCACCTATTTATTTTTAGCTTTGTGAAAAACAAAAAACGTATGAATCAGACAACAGCAGATCAGGTTGTAAAGGTTTCCGATTTGGCGCATGGAATTATCGGATCAGAGATCATCAAACTTGCCGCGGAAGTAAATGAAAAGATAAAACAGGGAGAACATATCTACAACATGACCATCGGCGATTTCAGCCCTGCTCAGTTTCCGATCCCATCCGCTTTAAAGCAATACATTATTGAAGAATACTCTTCTGATCAGACCAATTATCCGGAAGCCGACGGGATGTTGGATTTGCGTAAGGCTGTTTCCGATTTATTAAAGGAGCGAGGTGATTTAACATATGCAACGGATGAATTATTAATTGCCGGCGGAGCCCGACCTGTTATTTACGCAATTTACCGCGCATTGGTCAACCCGAACGATACCGTTATCTTTGCTGTCCCGTCCTGGAACAACAATCATTATTCATATTTAAACGGCGCTAAGTCAGTTGTGATAGAAGCCAAACCGGAAAATAATTTCATGCCGTCCGCAGCAGATATTCGTCCGCACATCGGAGAAGCATGTATGGTTGCATTGTGTTCCCCTCAAAACCCGACAGGAACCGTATTTTCAAAAGAAGGACTGGAAGAAATCTGTGACATGATCCTGGAAGAAAACAGCCGACGAGGCCCGAATCAAAAATCTGTATACCTGATGTATGATCAGATTTATTGGGCATTAACATTTGGAAACACGCAACATTACAATCCGGTGTCATTACGTCCTTCAATGAAAGAATATACTGTTTTTGTTGACGGAATCTCCAAATCGTTATCAGCAACAGGTGTACGTGTAGGTTGGGCCATGGGGCCGAAATCAATTATTGCCAAGATGAAAGCTATTCTGTCGCATGTAGGTGCATGGGCACCAAAAGCTGAACAATTGGCAACAGCCCGTTTTCTGATGGATTTGCATTTGTATGACGCGTTTCTGGAGGAACAGAAAGAAAAAATTTATACCCGCCTAAAAGGATTTTACGATGGATTCTCTGCGTTGAAAGCAGAAGGATATGCTGTAGATGCGATTGCACCACAGGCAGCTATTTACCTGACCATCAAATTTGATTTACACGGAAAAAGAACAGCTGACGGAAGGGTACTGGAAACAACGCAAGATGTGACATCCTACATCCTCAACGAAGCGAAGCTGGCAATTGTTCCATTTTATGCGTTCGGGGCAGCAACGTCTTCTCCATGGTACAGAATGTCAGTCGGAACATGCAGTGTAGCTGATATTGAACAGGTAATCACCAACCTGCGAACGGCATTGAGCAAGCTGAATTAAAATATATCATTTGATCCCAAAACAAAAGGGCTGTTTCGATGTGAAACAGCCCTTTTTCATTTACTTCAGGAACGATTACATTCCCATTCCTTTCCAATCTTCCGCGTTGATTACTTCGTATCCTTCCGGAATAGACATGTTAAAAATATCTTTCTTGTTGTATTTTTTCAATCCTTTTTCTACTTCAATTGCAGAGAAAACCATTGTCATTCCTTCTGCTGCTACTTCAAACTCCAACGGAAATCCTTGAATTTTGTCATCTACAAACTGCATTCCTTCTTTTGAACTTACCAACTCATCCGTTACCCACATGTTGACAACACTTCCATCTTCTGTTGTGATGATGTATTTCGTACACTTGTAACCAGCAACTTTTTTAGATTCAGTTGTTTTTTCAACTTCTACATCCGGTGTTTCTTCTTTTTCAGGACTTTCTGTCGACATTTTCGTTGCTTTCTTCCCCATCATACCGTCCATTGTCATAACGGATTGTTTTCCTTTGATGTCAACAACTGTTGCAGACTGAACAAACATTCCCATGTTCATTTCAACACGGTTGAATTCAGGAGAAAAATACATCTGCATTGTAGACCCTTTCAACATTGCAAACTGAGCCTGCATTGCCGGATCAGGGCTATTGAATTCAAGGTTATATTTCACTTTTCCTTCGTTGATTTGTGCAAAAGAACAAGCAGTGATTAAAAGTACTGTTAGTAAAGAAAATATTTTTTTCATTGTTATAGTTTTATAAATTTCGAACGAAAATACAACAATTATCAAACCAAAAGCTATAATTTTACTTCTTTATCCAAAAATACATGAGCACTCTAAAGGAACAAATAGCTGAAACAATTCGCAATTATCACCAGAGAGGATGGTCGCCGGCCACTTCTACCAATTATTCTTTTTTGGATGAAAACACTACCATCTGGGTTTCCCGAAGCGGAGTGGATAAATCTCAATTCTCAGCAGAAGATTTTATTACAGTGGATAAAAACGGGCGTCCAACCGGGAAATACGCGGGTGTCAAACCATCCGCAGAGACACTGATTCACTGTGTGCTGTATGAATTATTTCCGGAGACAAAAGTGATCCTGCACAGCCATTCGGTGTTTCCCGTTTTAATGTCGAACATGTACCAACAGGAGGTTCCGTTTGAAGGATATGAAGTTCAAAAAGGATTTGCAGGAGAAACCACACATGACGCCACTGTTCGCATTCCTGTTTTTGACAACACGCAAGACATGATTGATTTTGCGCGAACGTTACGTAGTAATCAAGCAAGAATCCGGCACCACAGTTTTATCATGCGCAAGCACGGGACGTATGCCTGGGGAACAAGCTTATTTGAAGCCAAACGACACCTGGAAACGCTGGAGTATTTGTCAGAAGTACAATACAGAAATGTGCTGCTAAAGTAAAACTGATTGCTAAAACCTGTTCAACTGTTTTTTATTCAATCTTCCACCCCTGTCTTTCAACAGACCTCTCTTTTTCGTATTTTTGTATCCATTAAATACAATACCCAATGGCAATTCTATCAATTCCGGACAAAAATATTACAATTACAGACCCCAGTGAAATCCGTCAATTCTTCAACGATCGAAACTTATACTTTGATCAATGGCATTGCGCTGTGACGTTTGACGATGATGCTACACAGGAAGAAATCCTGAAGGCATACGCCAACGATTTGGGACCGTTTATGGAACGGGGAGGTTACCAAACTGCCGATGTGATCAATATGCGTCCGGGCATGGAAGGATACGAAGCCATTCGAGCAAAATTTCTTTCCGAACACATTCATACAGAAGATGAAATTCGCTTCTTTGTGGATGGGCAAGGTATTTTTTGGTTCAACCTGGAAACGGAACCTGTTTTTAACCTGTTGTGTGAACGCGGGGATTTGATTTCCGTTCCTGCAGGGACCAAGCACTGGTTTGATGCCGGAGCTTCCCGTCCGTTTGTAAAGGCAATTCGCATTTTCATTGATATGAGTGGTTGGGTACCTCATTATACCGAATCAAAAGTAGAGCAACGTTACAGTCATTTCAAGATTCCGTTGAAACATGAAGTAAAGTATATCCTGACTGATATTGAAGGAACCACAAGTTCGATCTCCTTTGTAACAGAAACCCTGTTTCCTTATTTCAATGAACGGATCGAACAATTGAAAGAGCTGATACATCTTCCGGTGGTCAAACAGGCATTTGAGGAAACAAAACAACTCGCGAAAGAACTGGATGGCGAAACGGTTAAAACAACAGATGAAATCATTGCCAAACTGAAATCATGGAGTCTTGCAGATAAGAAAATTACGCCACTGAAAACTTTACAGGGCGTAATTTGGGATGAAGGGTACAAATCTGGAGCATTGAAAGGTCATGTGTATGCTGATGTTGCGCCATTGTTAGAAAAATGGACGAAAGAAGGCCGTAAAGCAGGAGTTTTTTCCAGCGGTTCCATTGCTGCTCAACGCCTAATTTTCGGTTATTCAGAAGCAGGAGACCTTACCCAATATTTTAGTAACTATTTCGATACCACAACAGGGGGAAAACGCGAAGTTGAAACTTATCGTCATATTGCGATATCGCTTCATATGAATCCCGAGAATATCCTGTTCTTATCTGATATTACGGAGGAACTGATTGCTGCAAAAACAGCAGGTTTTCAAACCATTCAACTGGTTCGGGAAGGGAATACACCTCATTGGGATAAAGTTGTTTCCAGCTTCAATGAAGTAGACCAGTTGATTCAACACTGATTCAATATCCATTGGCAGGAATTTACATCCATATTCCGTTTTGTAAACAAAAGTGTACATACTGTGATTTTCACTTCAGTACCACTTTTCATGCATACCGCAAACGAATGGTTGATGCGCTGTGCCATGAGTTGGAAATTCGAAAAGATTACCTCGGAAATCAACCAATAGAAACAATCTATTTTGGAGGTGGAACTCCCAGTATTTTACTACATGAAGAATTGACGCAATTGCTGACCACTGTGCATACCTATTTTGATACATCATTGCTCAGCGAAGTAACAATGGAAGCCAATCCTGATGACATCACTCCGGAAAATATCACTTTTTGGAAAACTTCAGGGATCAACAGACTAAGTGTTGGATTACAATCTTTTAAAAAAAGTGATCTAAACTGGATGAATCGTGCGCATACCGTCGAGGAATCATACAGTTGCGTTGCCATGGCAATTCAAAACGGAATTGAAAATCTTACGGTAGATTTAATCTACGGGCTTCCCGGGTTGACCAATGAAGAATGGATCCATCACATTGAAACAGTCATTAAGATGGGGGTACAACATGTTTCTGCCTATTGTCTCACTGTTGAAGAAGGAACAGCTTTGGATACATTTGTAGAAAAAGGGAAAATAATTCCTGCAAGTGAAAATACCCAGGCGGAACAGTTTTTATTACTGGTAGAGACATTGGAAAAACATGGATTTTTGCAGTACGAAATCTCTAATTTTTGTAGACCCGGATTTGAATCCAGACACAATTCTAATTACTGGAAAGGAATTCACTACCTTGGCGCAGGTCCTTCTGCTCATTCGTATAACGGTTATTCCCGCTCATGGAATATTCGTAACAACCACACCTATATGAATGCCATTGAGCAACAGACCTCCTGGTTTGAAACAGAGGAATTAACCAGCACAGATATCTATAATGAATTGTTATTAACAGGACTGAGAACTGTTTACGGTGTCAACCTTCATCAGCTGGAACAAATTTTTCCGATTGATGTACGTTTCCATACACAGGTAGATCAATTATGTGAGCAGGGATTGATGGAAAAAAAGAGTGATTCAATTCGTCTGACAAAGTCAGGGCGTCTGCAGGCTGACAGAATCGCTTCAGATTTGTTTCGTTTGCATGATGAAAATTAGTTGCCTGTAAAAAATTGGCGCCGTTCTAACAATATTTTTAAATCGATTACGTTATGATAGATATCTCTAAATTTCTATCAATATGCGTACGCTCCTCGTTTCAACGCTATTGCTCCTTACTGTATCCGTAAGTTGGGCAAATGAAAAATTGTACAACAAGTTAAATAAGTTGTATTTATCCGATCGTGACAAGTGCATGGAGGTATCCAAGAAAGTCATGAAGAAAAAATCAACCGAGTCTATCCCCTACTATTTTGCTTCTGTTATTTATTATGACAAGAGCAAGGAATCTCAAACACTGAAAGGAACTTATTTGCAGATGAATCGCTCTGTGATCAGTGCTGCCAAATTTGAAAAATACAGTGGAGATAATGACCGGGAATTGGTTCAATGGGATGAGCATGTCTCTTCCCTGCGCAACAGAGCTGAACGGTTGATCAAGACGCTTGACAAAAATGAAATGGGAGATTTGAGTCTGAGCCTGTTAGAAAGTTTGGCAAAGGTAGAATCCCTCTCACCGTTTTACAAGCAGGAAGAAGTAGATGATTTATTGACAAAATCAGTCATTCAGGACGTTGAGTCAACTGCTGTTCCCACGGATTTTGTACGTGTGGAAGGACAATTTTACGGAATGCCTTCCGGTAATGAGAACGTGTTGTCCTACAATGCGGAAGAAGAAAAAAAGTTGCTGGATTTAATCAATAAAGAACGGGCAAAAAGACGAATTCCTGCATTATCGTGGAATGAAGACCTTGCTAAAGCTTGTCGTTATCATGCTTATGATCAGGGAACACAGGGATACTTCAGTCATGCATCCAATGATAAAATCAATGACAAGTTGGTCATCGTAGGAAGTACATTTGACCGGATCAAACGATTTTACAGGGGAAATGCGGCAGGTGAATGCATTGCGGCGGGCAATCAACAAGCAGAAAAAACATTTCAGCAATGGTTAAATAGCGATGCACATGCCAAGATATTACTTGAACATGACTCTCGTGTAGTAGGAATAGGATTTGTACAGGTAGAAGGAAGTCCGCATGAATATTATTGGGTGCTGGCAACGGGGAATTGATCTTACCAATAAAAACATAAATTCTCAACAAACAACAACCAGGAAGGGGTCGTCAGCAATGGCGACCTTTTCTTTTTCTGGCAGAACAATACACTATTCCAACGACAACAACAGTAATCATCAACTCATGAAATGAACCCCTATGTGTCACTAAATCCGTTACACACAACAACTATGTACTATACAAAACTATGTGATTCAGCAATCGTTATCCTTTTCAAATCATCAAAAACCTATGTTTTACAATGAGTTAAATGTAATTAACGTTTTTTTAACAATTCATGATTTGAACCTATTTTCAGATTGACTGTACGGATAGAAAAATCAGAAAGTCATGAAAAAGTTAGTAGCAATTATCTGTTTATTGGGAACTTCGTTTTTCTCAAACGCGTTGGAAGAAGAAATCGTCAAATCCACGATTAGCAATGTAACCGTTTATTCACAAGGTGCACAAATCTTCCGGAAAGCCAGTTTCAATGTAAAAACGGGCGTTTCTCAAATCATTTTAGAAAATGTAAGCTCCTACCTTGATGCCAAAAGTATCCAGGTAAAAGCAACAGGAGGAATCATTATCCTGGACACCAAGTTTTCCATGTATTATCCAAAACCCGAAGAAATTTCACTGGAAGGGCTTCCCTTAAAAGTCAGACAGGATATCCAACGTCTGGAGGATTCACTGGAATGGATCAATTTTGATCTGCAGACACTTCAAAATGAAATTGACGTACTGAATGCAACCAAATCCATATTAGCGAACAACGGAGCTGTAAGAGGTCAGGGAAAAGTGAATGATTCAATAGCGCTGCTAAAGGAAACCATTGACTATTACACCATCAAAATGAATGAATTGAATGTGAAACTGGGAAACCTGAACCGTAAAAAGGCAACAAAAACAAAAGAGCGGGATGCCATGAGCGGAAGACTGACCAAATTACGCAATTACCAATCAAGTAATAACCTTACTCCTGCCAATGCAGGTCCGATTCCAAGAATCATTATTACAGTACAAGCCACTACACCTGTGTCCGGAAAGTTGGATGTCTCATACCTCGTATCGCAAGCCGGATGGATTCCATTGTATGACTTACGCAGCGAGATTGCCACAGGACAGGTCAATCTGAACTATAAAGCGCAGGTGTTTCAAAGTACCGGTGAGAAGTGGGATAATGTACGCCTGACGATTTCTACCAATAACCCGTATCAGAACAAAACAAAGCCAACGTTGCACCCATGGTACGTGAATTATGCCAGCTATCAGCAAGGTTATGCGGCTCCAAGTACAACCAATAACATGAGTACGGGAATTATGTATAAAGAAAAAGCGGCATCCGAAGACCGAAAAAAGACAGAAGCTTATTCAACTGCCGATTACGAATCTTCTGCTACTACCGCTGACCAATTTGTAACCATGGTCAACCAGACCATTTCAGCAGAGTTCATCATCGACCTCCCCTACACCATCGAATCAAACAATGAGCAGCACATGGTATTGATCAGCAATAAAGATTTGAAAGCCAATTACAAGTACTTTACTGTTCCGAAAGCCGATAAGTCCGCTTACCTGGTTGCACAAATTTCCAAATTAGAAGAGCTACAACTGGTTCCGGCAAAAGCGTCCATCTTCTTTGACGGAAGTTATATCGGAGAAACATACCTGGATCCGACTTCACTGGATGACACACTGAATTTAAGCTTAGGAAAAGATCCGAATATCATTGTCAAGCGAACATATCTGAAAAATGATACCAAAGAAAAAATCGTTGGTAACTATATTGAAAAAACGTATACATATCTGATCGAGGTGAAAAATCAAAAAGCGACCAACATTGACATTATTATTCAAGATCAAATTCCGGTTGCTTATGATGGTGACATTGAAATTACCTTACTGGAATCTGCTAAAGCAAAATACAATTCGGTAACAGGTTTATTGGAATGGGATTCGAAATTGAAACCAAAACAAAGTGAATTGATCCAATTCTCGTACAAAGTAAAATATAATAAAGACAAACAGCTGAATTTATAAGTAGAGTAATCAAAATAATAGCGGTCACTGTAAAATGACCGCTATTATTTAACAATAAGAAATATGATGAAAAGCATCTTTCTCCTACTGTCATTTGTTTACCATATTGGTGTATATGGACAATCAGATACTATAGTTGTACCAGAAGAATTCTTTCGCCTTGATTGTGCTCATGGTCATAGTTGTTGCGCTGTAGGTTGTTATTGTTGTAAACAGTCGTCTCAATTTGATGATCATTTAAAAAGTAAATTGTTACTGATTGATCCGGATGATCTGAAAACAATAAGTCCAGATGACGGATTGACCTATAATCAATACGTTGGTGAAAACATCGCAGGTTTTTATCCGGCAGATGGCTGGAGAGCAGATACCGTCAACGGAGGATTTAATAAAAACAGTGATAATCCTTACATTTCTTCTGTAAGATTTGAAAAGGGAGAAAAAATGGTTGCTTACAGATATGAAAACGGAAAACTGTTTACAGGTAGAGTTAAAGAAATCTTGACAGTCAGTTTTACACCCGATAAAATCGCTGGCTATCTGCCGAATGGGCAATCCTATTATGAGACAAAAAACATTACTGTTGAGTTTAGCGCAGATTGTGTGAATGGTTTATTACAAGGAAGAAGTGTTCTTCTCGGAAGAATCCCTCAATATGGTATATATGATAAGCTTCCTCTTTCTGAATGTTATTTTGAAAATGGTGAAATTGTAGGTATTTGTAAACATTGGGATTTAAATTCAGTAGCATTCACCATTAAAAACGGGAATATTTACAGCAATGAAAACGAACCGGATTATTTTGCATTTTGTAAGTTATTAGAGGTCTCTGAAATTACATATATCAAAGGTAGCTCCGACTATATTAGGCACACAATATTTAAGAGAGTAAAAAAACAGGTAAAATAAAATGTTATAAAAGAAAAGGTACTGTTCTAAAAATTGGGTGGTATTTTCACCACGTATGTACGGATGGATGAAAAAAGAATGAACAAAGAAAAAAATACCACCTGTTAACAGCAGAAAACGGGAGATAATCTTTGAATCTGTTATTATTGAACGACGAACAACGTTATACAAAACAGTTTCACATACTCAAGCATTTATACAATTACATTATACCGCTAAGCGGAGAAATATTTTCTTCGCTTTTTTGGTGTGTAAGTATCCGGACGACTTCTTTATCAACGAAGTTTATTATTTTTGTTGAAACAGACAAATGCAGTTTTTCAACCAGCTAATAAATAAAATCCCTAAGTGGATTTATTTACCGATTTTTCTACTGACAATCACGTATGATTATTATCATTCGTCTGATGAGCATTACCATTGGTCTGAAAATAATTCAAAAGAAATCATCAGTAGCGACGGCTCCGGTTACTATGCCTATCTTCCCCAGTTTTTTATCTACGGAACGTCTAATTTTGAGTTTCTTACCCGGGTTTCTGAAAAAACAAACAACAGTAAGATCATGCAGGGGTTGGGATACGTCGATTGGGGAAAGCTACCGATGACCAATAAATATTTTGTTGGCACTGCCGTTTGCATGAGCCCGTTCTTTGTCGTTGCTGACCAATACACCAAAGCAAGTAATTATGAAAGGAACGGTTACTCACATCCTTACGAAGTTTCCATCGCAGTTGCAGCATTTTTCTTCTTACTGGGAGGTGTCGTTGCTCTGTATTTTTTTCTCAGAAGCTATCACCTTTCCATTTTCACAACGCTTTCATCAATAAGTTTGTTGGTATTCTGCACCAACCTCAAGTATTACACATTATTTGAACCCGCTTTTTCCCATGTATATTCGTTCGGAGTCATCGCGCTTTTCTTATGGAGTTGCAGAAAATACGTTCTTTCCCAAGCATCATTCTTTCTCTTTTTACTTTCCCTATTACTTGGCCTGATCGTAATATTGCGACCTGTAAATTTGTTGATTATCATCATTCTTCCGTTTTTATATCCGAATTTTGCAGCTTTTAAACATGATTTTTTCGCATTATTTCAGAAAAACAGATTACTTAAAACAAGTTTTGCTTTGTTTCTTTTTCTTGTTCCCGTAAGCCTTCAATTTTTAACTATTTACCAGCAATATGGAGTCTGGAAATTTAACGGGTATACAGAAGAAGGATTTGACAATCTTTTTTCCCCGGAAATAATAAATGTCCTATTCAGTTTCCAAAAGGGATTATTTGTTTATACCCCCGCACTGATTTTGTGTGTCATTGGTCTTTTCAAACTCTATAAAAAACAACGCTACTTATTTTGGGGATGGTTGCTCTTCTTTTTCATTTTTACGTATATAACTTCTTCCTGGTGGAATTGGTATTACGGAGGTAGCTTGGGGATGCGGCCTTATGTTGATATTTATGCTGTGATGATTATTCCTTTTGCCTTTCTGTTTCATTATAGTTTTACGGTTATTCAATTGTTACTGGTTGCTGCAATCCTTGTTTTATTCAAACACAATACGATCCAGAACGATCAAAAACTACACGCAATTTATCATTTGTCGGAGATGAATTACAAACGGTATTGGGATGTTTTTCTAAAAACGGATAACCGTTTTCACTGGATGTATTTCCGGGAAAATTTTGAAATTGACGAAACAAAACTGCACCCACTTTCCATTTATCACTATGATTTTCATACCTATACATGGAAAGAGAACTTCAAAAATTCATTTGTTTCTGATAACCCTATTTCACTGTTGGTCATAAAAGGTCATCTATTGGTAAGCAGCAAGTATTATCAACTTTCCGGAGAAGGATTTGTTCAAGACCAAGAAACGCTCTCAAGTCTGAAAGTTGTGAAATATCATCAGGGAGAAGCAGAAGTTTTAACGGAGAATTTTTATTTGGGACAAGTTTTAGACAACAACAAATGGGGTGAATTTAAGGTTCAGGGAGAATTGCCACAAAACCTTTCTGCTGATTCCATTTCTTTTGAAGTTGTCACAAATCCTAAATACAATATGCGTTTAAGGAAATTGACTATTTGTCTATATAAATAATAGTCTGTTCTAAAAATTGAACGGTATTTTCACCATGGATACATAATTAAAAGATAAGATAACACAGACAAACAGAATACAGACAGGTTATCGTTTCAAAGAAAAACTTCCTAAAAAAACTACGTCCTGCTGAGGATTAACGGATCATTTTTGTAAGTGCATTCCTATTACATTCATCGAGGTTTAGTTTTTCAGAAAATTGTCGGGAGTACCTAACATTTTTTATCAAAAGCATCTGAGTATTGGAAGAAGTAATACATCCAGTTCATAAAATGAACTGCTATGTGTCACTAACTACAGTGATTTTTACAATATTCAACGATGTATCTATGTGATTTTAAAGTATACAGTTAAGTAATCCATGAATTTGTAGCTATCTATTATCCTATTCATTCCATTTTTGAGGGATAAACCAGTATAAACAAAAAAGCCCACACAACTAAATGTATGGGCTTTTAAAAAGTGGCATCGACTTACTCTCCCACCCTCAAAAGGGCAGTACCATCAGCGCAGGCAGGC
>NZ_JACVEL010000014.1 GCF_014518315.1 Taishania pollutisoli | reverse complement strand
CCCGAATTCAATCCAAAATAAAACTGATAGTCGCCATTCACATCCTCAACACGCGTGAAATGATAATCCGTAACATCACACTGGGAATGTACAAAACCCGAAAGCCCCGTAAAAGTCAGCAGAATAAGTAAATAAAAGTAAGTTCTCATGCGATAAGCAGCTCTTCGTTAAGTAGTAAAAAATCTCTAATATTATAACCTACAAATCTATAACTTTTTTTCTCCTGACAATGAAGGGGAATGATCATTATCACTTGATCAGGAATATTTTATCCAATAAAATTTGAAAAAAAGGGCATCAATTCACATCCGCTTCATCTTCTTTCAATAATCGATAGACTGTTGTTTGACCAATTGCCAGTTTATCTGCAACTGATTTTGTATTGTTATCAAAACGTTTCATGTAGTGTTTCACAATCGCAATTTCATACTCCCGCATTGTCAGGTCATGTAATAACAGTTCCGGTAACATATCTTTCGGATTGATTGTCAGGTCTTCTGCTGTAATTTCTTCCGTATCAGACATGACAACACTCAATTCAACCACTGATTTCAATTCCCGTATATTTCCCGGCCAGTTGTAAGCCATCAACTTTCCGCGGGCATCATCACGAATCTGCTTGGCCGGTAATTTATTTTCTTTACAAAATTCTGAAATAAAATGCTTGGCAAGTAACAGCACGTCTTTATCCCGTTCACGCAATGGCGGCAGATGAATTGGTAAACCAAATAAGCGATAATACAAATCCTCCCGAAAATTTCCTTCTTTCACTTCGTGAATCAGGTCACGGTTTGTTGCCACAATGATCCGGCAATCAATTTTTACTTGTTCATTTCCACCTATACGCGTAATTTCCCGCTCCTGGATTGCCCGCAGTAATTTAGCCTGAAATGCGATGTCCATCTCCCCTATTTCATCCAGGAAAAGTGTACCGCCATGTGCTTGTTCAAATTTTCCGATCCGCCGGTTCTGAGCACCTGTAAATGCTCCTTTTTCATACCCGAATAATTCACTTTCGATCAATTCAGCCGGCAATGCGGCCATGTTAATCGCTACAAACGGCTTGTTTTTACGCTCCGAATTGTAGTGAATTGCTTTGGCCACTACTTCTTTTCCTGTTCCTGTCTCTCCTGTAATACAAACTGTAATGGTTGTTTTTACAGCTTTCGAAACCATGTTGTGAACAGCTTTTACGGCCGTACTCTGCCCAAGAATGGAATTTTGAAAATCGTATTTTTTCTCTACTTCGGATTGCAGTAATTCAATTTTTTGTTTTAATCCGGCATGTTTTCTTACATGATTCACGGAATTCCACAAACGGTCGCGGATATCTTCTGATTTGACCAGGTAATCATAGGCTCCCAACTTTAGTAATTCTACCGCTGTAGTAATTTCACTTTGTTCAGAAATGATGATCACTTCCGTGTTAGGGCTTCTTTCTTTTATTTTTTTCAGTAGAATATCCCCTGTTGTATCCGGCAGGCGGTAATCCAGTGTTACCACATCCACCATATCCGACAGTTCTCTTAACATTTCTTCACCGGAAAAAAATGATTTGACGGTAAATTCCGGATTAAGGGAAAGCGTGTGTACCAACAACTTATTGTACCATTCGTTGTCCTCTACTACATAAATATTAAAAGCCTGTTCGTGTTTCATCGGGCGCAAAATTAGTGAATAGTTCTCAATTCATCATTAACTACCTGCAAAACAACCTCAGCCTCTTCTTCGAGCTGCTTCATGAATTGTTTTATTTGCTTTGGATCGCTGTGTTCCCGCGCCGCTTTTTCGACTTCTTTTAACAGCCCGTGAAATTGTAATGCTCCCAAATGACGGCATGGAGAAGCAATTTTATGTGCTTCATTCGCAAGCAGTTCCCAATCGGCATTCGAAAACGCCACTTTCATTGTTTGTACACCAACAGATGTAGTTGAAACAAACGTTGTAAGCATATCCGCATAAAATGCTTTATCGGTTCCGCTCAACGCTCGAAGGTTTCTAAAATCAACCGGTTGCTGATGATCCGGTTCTTGCTGCTGTTCCATTGCTTCAGTCATTTCATTGTTTTCTCCGCACACTTTATTGATCTCATCAATCAACTGTTCTTCACTGAAAGGTTTGGAAACGTATCCATCCACTAACTCCAGTAATTCTTCTGTTTCCGTCCCCGCGGCGGTTAGTAAAATGACATTGGTGCTTTTACCGGATTCCTGTTCTGTTTTGCGCAATTCCTGAACGGTTTGTTTCCCATCCATAACCGGCATTCTCGAATCAAGCAAAATCAGATCGACTTGCTGTAGTTCCAATTGTTCCAATGCTTCTTTCCCATTGGATGCTTCCCGTAAATCAATACCATACGATTTCAGCATTGCTTTGAGTAGTTTCCTGTTGTACTCCTCGTCGTCAACAATGAGGATGGAAGAACAGGAAATGTGTTTTTGAAGTGTCCCAATCGGTTTTTCAGGCGGAGAAGCTGTTTTCAGTTTCAGAACGATTTCGACTGTCGTTCCTTTCTCTTTTTCACTTTTAATGTTGATGTTCCCTTTGTGAAGTTCGATTAATTTTTTTGTGATGGAAAGTCCCAACCCGGTTCCTGATATTTTACTGTTGACGCCTGTATTAAACTGTTCAAATTCATTAAACACTTTTGCCAGCTCACTTTCCGTCATCCCGATTCCGGTATCTTCTACAACAATTCTGATGGTGTGTCCCGCATCACTTTTTTCATCGAGCGTAACGAGCATTACAACACTTCCTTTCTGCGTAAATTTTACGGCATTACTCATAAGGTTCAGAAAAATCTGACGCAACCGGTATGCGTCGCCCAAATAAAAATCAGCCAGAGCAGCATCAACATTCACCCTGATTTCTAACTCTTTTCCATGGAGTAATTCTTTTGAAAGAACCGCTATATCGCCAATCAGTTCCTTGAGGCTAAACGGAACTGCGTTCAACTTTAGTTTTCCGTTTTGAAGTTTTGACAAATCAAGCACGTCATTGATCAGGTATGTTAAATGTTCTGATGACTTACGGATCATCGCTACATATTCCTGTTGCTGTGCAGATAATTGTTCCTTGGAAAGTTGCTGTGCAAACCCATTGATTGCATGCATGGGGGTCCTGATCTCATGACTAATGGTTGCCATTAATCGTTCCCGTGTTTTTACGAGTTTTTCCGTTTCAGTTGTCGACCGCTTGAGTGCCATTTTGTACAAGTTGTTTTTCTTGACATACTGGATGATAATGTAGGCCATTAACAAAAGTAAAATAGCTACAAATACGCTAAAAACAGCTATATAAACGTTGGTCTTTTCATTTTCCTCCTCTGCATATTTAGTTGCTTTAGCGATGTTGGCGTTTTCAATTAATTCAAACTCATCAAAGACATTGGCAATTCTTAAATTCAAGATGTTATCCATCGAAATCAATTCCAATTGTGCCATTTTGATTTCCTTTTCAATGAGCAGCTCTTCGGTACTAACTTCTTCAATTCCCTTATAAATCTTATCGATGGTCATTTTTTTGTCCTGCTCATATTCTTCTGATTTGGTCAGTTTTTTATGGATTCCGATCGCCTCTGCTTTCCGCTTATTCAACAGCGAATCCAGTTCGGCCACTTTATCCGAATTGTTTCGCTTTTCAGCTTTCTTCATTTTTTTTAGCAGTTTTTCTTCTTCCTTTTCCAACTCTTCCAGACGTTCATTGCTCTGCCTGAGCATCGTTAAATCTACATTTTCTTTAATGGTTGTCGATTTTGCAGGTTTGTCATTGCCCGGAACCTCCGTGTGTGTACGATAATCTTTGTATTGCAGCTCCAAATCTGATGTTTCCAGATTGAACACTACTTTTCCCAAAGCGGTTTGTACACGAAACGGATCTTCGGCATACATAATTCCATCCAGGACAATTAACCGGTCGCGGATCAGGGTATCCAGCTCGTTCAGACCAATTTCAGCAAAATCATTCTCACTGATGCGTTTTAATTTGGACAGTTTATCATCAATTTGATTTTTTCTGAGAATATAATTTTTCCGGTACGAATTATCTTCTGTCAAACTATGCGTTTTTGCAATATTTGACAATTCTGTCAGATCATTTTTTAAGGAATGGGAAAGCACCAGACGGTTATCCGGACGAACCGATTCACTGATATTCCGGATCAGATCGGAAAAACGAAAGTAGGCGGTAATACCTGTCACCAGTACAATGACAAATATTACAAACATCAATGCAATTACCTTGAATTCAAAGTTGAAAATTGACCGTTTAGGCATATATTAGGTTTCGTATGACGAGAACTAAGATAATAATGTTTTGGAAAGGCAGGTGCTCATGGCATTAATTATCTTACTTCTGAAACAACTCCACAATTGGTTTCCCGGTCGCTGCGTGTGAGAAGGAAATGTCGAGTATATGGGCAATCGTCGGTGCGATATCTGTGATTTCTACCACTCTGAACACTTCCTGTTGCGGAACGGAATGTCCGAAAAACAGGAGCGGCACCTGTGTGTCGTAGGCATATGGAGAACCGTGACTCGTTCCTTTTCTCGCCTTATCGGTATCTTTTGATTTCGGCAAATGTCCCGATTCCAATGAAAAAATGACATCACCACTTTCTTTGTAATGATAGCCGCTTCGGATCATTTCAAACCACTTATCTCCGGAACCGGTTTGCAATTCACCGGAAGTATATACATTTTTAACCCCCTTCCACTCACGAATGTGCTCTTTTACAAACCGGCAGACCTCGTCGTACTTCAATCCACGTTCACGGATGAGTGTTCTATCCAGGTAAATATTGAGGTTTTCTTCCGCTACAATTAAGTCAGCACCGAATGTGTCTGTAACGTCCGTTTTTAATTGTTTCACTGCTTCGGAAAGAAAAACATATCCTCCCGCCAGCTTTTTGTCAACCAACAACTGTGGTACCGGGACAACGGCATGATCTGCAGTCAAAAACAAGGTGTAGTTACCTTTTCCGAGCGTATTGTCCAATTCATTGAGCAAACGTTCCAGTTCCCTGTCCAAACGTATATATGTATCCTGTATTTCCTTCGACTGCGGTCCGAATTCGTGACCAATAATATCGGTAGACGAATAACTGATACACAACATATCTGTTGCTCCGTTTTGTCCCATTTTTTCGGCATGTAAGGCCTGAATCGCAAAGTCTGTCAGAAAAGTATTGGCAAATGGTGTACAGGTAAATAGATCATAGACCGTTTCTTTTGTACTCATTTTCGACAGATCGTAAGGGAATACAGGCTCCGTTTTACCCGGCAGCAAATGTTCATAAGGAGAATTATCCGGTCCGCTTTCCACGTATCGTTCGATCGGAAAGAACGTATTCCATACTTGTTTCATGGATTTTTCAGGCAGGTTCTTCTTGTTGAAATCAGCCACCCATTGCGGCAACTCCTGTTTGTAAAATGTACTGGTGATAAAATCTCCTGATTTGCTGTCAAACCAATACGTCCCGTCACTCAGGTGTCCTCCCGGAAGAATCGCTCCCCTGTTTTTAATCGACATAGCAATTACTTTTGAAGCAGGACGTTCCAGCTTTAATTGGTCCGTGATCGTATTTACTTTCAACCGTGCGGGAGAAAACATCCCTTTTTTAGAGTCCGACCCCACTGTTTGCACTGTTTGATCTTCCACACAATTCACAGTACTGTTCGCTACCCTGTCCAACCAGTCATTGGCAACAATCCCGTGATTGGAAGGTGTTGTTCCCGTATAAATAGAGGCATGTCCCGGACCTGTATACGTCGGGACATAATTATAATGTGTCGTTCTGCAATTGGTCCCCTCGTTCATCAAGCGCTTGAACCCTCCTTCTGTATAATGATCGCGGAAACGATACAAATACTCATAGCACATCTGGTCCACAACAATTCCTACCATCAACTTGGGAGAATCGTTTTGAGAAAACAGGAGTGAACCAAAAAAACTGAACAACAGTGCATTAACGATTGAAATTGACTTCATAATTATGTAACTAATTTTACTTCTCAACAAAAATACCCTTTTTGTGGTATTGCAGAACCTTCGTTGAAGATTTAATTTTGCCCTTATTTATAATTAATCTTAATAAAAGGGCGTCATGAAAAAATTTACATTTTGCGCATTATTACTAACAATCTCTACGGGTTTGAACGCTCAAACTGCCGTTCAGGATTCTATTATTATGGGGGCAAGTTATGCCAATGAAGTATATTACATATTAGAAAACGGTACCAAATCGGAACACGTGGCAACAGACTGGCATTTAGGCTTCGCAACAGATGCTTTTTCCGCAACAATCATTACGAATGCAGGTCTTCCGAGTCCGGGAATGGGTGCTCCGGGAATGAGTATTGCAATTTGGCCAGGAGGTACAAATGCAGATTTTGCAACTGTTGATACGGCAGGTTTTTCTACATGGCCAAAGTTATTTGATGACTCTCTGAGCTTTGAATTGGGAGCTTTTAATCAAAATTCTACCGGGGGGATGGATTATGGCTGGGGGGCTTATAACTTGTCGACACACGTAATTGCAGGAGATTCTGTATACATCGTAAAAATCGGTAACGTTGCTTATAAGCTGGACATCGTTAAACGACAATCAGGAACGTATACGATTCGCTATGCAAATGTTGCGGATGCGACAGCACCTGAAGTTACAATCCCCGCTTCCAACTATGCCACTAAGGACTTTGTATTCTTCAACCTTATTGACGGACAGATCAAAGACCGTGAATTGGAAGATTGGGATTTGTGGGCTGTAAAATACTACGACTGGTATAACGGTGCCTATCCAAACCAGGTGGTTACCGGAATTTTAACACATCCTAAATGGGAAGTTGCCGTTGTTGATGCCGGAACTGGAAACCAATCAACCCATCTTGATTTTACTGCAGGAGCCTATACAACCGATAAGAAAAATGCAATCGGGCAAGGATACAAATTCTTAAACGGAATGAGCTGGGCTGTTACAGATTCAGATGTCTATTACCTGCGCAATGCTGCCGGGGACGTTTGGAAATGGTATCCGACATCATTTGTAGGAACATCACAAGGAAAAACAGTATTCTACAAACAAAAAATGGCGACTGCAGGTTTGGAAACAGCAACAACACAATTTGTTGACATTTATCCGAACCCTGCAAACGATCAATTGACTGTTGTTTTTGATTCAAAAGCAAGCAATGCTGAAATTATTGTACGCAACCAAACGGGACAAATCGTTGCGGCGGAAAGCTTAAATACAACAACCGGAGTTACACAGCAAAAACTGGACATTTCTGCTTTGACAAACGGATTGTATTTCGTAGAAGTAAATCAAAATGGCTTCTCTACAGTGAAAAACGTAGTGAAGTATTAATTAACAATTTAAACACTTATTTAGGGTAATGAAACATCTATTTTTATCGGCATTGCTTATTGCAAGCAGTGCTGTATCCGGACAAACAAAGAAAGACCAGGACAGAGCTGCCATTCTGAAAATGGAAGGATGCTACAAAGTGACGTTCTCCTTCGCGGAAACGTTCTCTCCGAACAAAGATTATGAGTACCATAATGACCGAAAGTACGAAGAAGCAATTGAATATGTTAAGGTAGTTGAAAACACCGAGAACAAAGTTGTTTTACAACACTTGCTGATCGTAAATGACACCATGGTCATCAAACACTGGAGACAAGACTGGTTATTTGAAAACACTGCGTTGCTGACATACGACAAAAAGGTGGGACAGGTAGAATCATGGAATAATGTTACGATTCCTGCTGACAAAGCGAAGGGAACATGGACACAAAAAGTTTTCCAGGTAGATGACAGTCCCCGTTATGAAGGCTATGGTACATGGGTGCACGTAGACGGGCGTTCTTTCTGGGAATCCAAGGCAGATGCGCCGCTTCCCCGTCGCGAACACACAAAGCGTGACGACTACAATGTAACAGGTCGTTTTTCTCACATCGAAATTTACAAAGACGGATGGGTACTGGATCAGGACAATGACAAAATCGTTCGTGAGGCAGGTAAAAAAGATGTGTTGATTGCACAGGAGAAAGGTATTGAACGTTTTTGGTCCGGTAATTACAACTGTAAAGCAGCGGTTGAATACTGGGATAAAAACCAGGAGTTCTGGAAAGTTGTTCGTGAGGTTTGGACAGAGAAATTAGCTAAAGGAACAGTGGACATCGAACTTTTCAAAAACGGAAATGTAATTTACATGCGCTTTTTCGAGCTGAGCAGTGAAACGGCAAAAGCAAAGAAATTTGACGCGAAAAAGGTTCGTTCTTCAATTCAAACAATTATTGACGAACATGTTACCATAAAATAAGTGCAATGTGTACAACGAGGATTCTGGCGCGCTCAAAGGCAGGTTTTATTAACCAGTGTACCGAATGTGAAAACATTCACCTGGCGTTCGGAACTGCACTTTTAAGTTTGAGAACAGAAGAATACGCGGAAATTAGTTCACAAATTTACTATGATGTCCAGCATATAAATGACCGAATTAACCCTAATTCCAAAAGTATTCAGATCGCTCATCCGATGCGACCGGAATTCTCGCTTGTACTCAGCAAACATGAATTAGTTCAATTAAACGAATTGGTGCAAGAAGCAAACATTTTACTTTCAGCATATAACTTGCTTAATGATGACAAAAAATAATATTCTATACCGACTTTTTTTAGTTATATCCTGTGTTTACCTGTCACCTATTCTCTACAGCCAGCAAGTCGAATTTAAATCATCCGAAGATTCCGTTGCATTAAGGGTTTCGGTATATGTTTTTGAAAACGACAAAAAGATCAACGAATTAAAATCCGTGAACGGAAATGTTGATTTCTCAACCATTAAAAGCGGGCAACTGGTAGAAGTACTCGCTACCGGTTATGAACAAAAAACATTTACAATGCCCGAAACCATTACACCGGTCATTTACCTGCACAAAATTGCAACGCGTTTTGACGAAATGGTTGTCACCGGGCAAATGCAGCAAACAAGCATCAGTGATGCCGTTCAGAATGTGCGGATCATCAACTCCAAAAAAATTGAGCAAATGGGGGCGCAGAACCTCACACAGCTTTTCAAAAACGAATTGAACATCCAACTTTCAACGGATGCCATCCTGGGATCAGGAATGAGTCTTCAGGGAATTTCCGGGGAAAATGTAAAAATATTAGTTGATGGTGTTCCCATTATCGGGCGCCTCAACGGAACAGTCGACCTGGATCAGATCAATATCCAGAATGTCGAAAAAATTGAGATCATCGAAGGTCCGCTTTCAGTGAATTATGGTTCCGATGCATTGGCTGGGACCATCAACATCATCACCAAAAAAAATCAATCCAACCTGTTGTCCGGAAAAGCATACGCTTATTACGAAAGCAACGGGACATACAATACACAATTGAATCTTTCCACGAAATTCAAGCACACACAGATCTCAGCAGATATCAACCGAAACTACTTCGACGGATGGAGGCCGGACGAAAAGCCCTTTCATTTTGAACAGGTACGTGTTGCTGATTCACTGAGAAACAAGCTCTACAAGCCCCGCGAACAGATTTTCGGAGGATTAAAAGCACGCCAACGTATCAACAATTCAAGCCATGCAGAAGGGCTGTACCTGACTGCCGATATTCGTTTGTTCCAGGAAGAAATTGAAAACAGAGGTATTCCTTCCAAGCCTTACTATATTAAAGCATTTGATGATTATTACAACACCTTGCGATGGGATAACAGTATTTCCGTTATCGGGAGAATGACAAAAAAATGGTCTGTCAACTCGACCAATTCATACAATTTCTTCGAGCGTAAAAAAACAACATACGTCAATGATCTAACAACATTGGAACAAACCATCGCAGGGGCAAATGAACAAGATACCTCAGCGTTCGATTTGTTTTTAAGCCGTACGAGCTTTATTTACAATCACTCCAAAAACTGGATGCTGGAGGTTGGATACGATGTCAACTATGAAAGTTCCAGAGGAAAGCGCATCGAGCATCAGACAAAAGCAATGGGTGATTATGCTGTGTATGTCACCTCAGAATATACGGCATGGAACAAACTTACGATCAAGCCAGGATTGAGAGCTGCTTACAACTCTGTGTACAAAACACCTGTCATACCCTCCGTTTTCTTTAAGTACAAAGTTTCTAAAAACAATGACATCCGTTTGTCATACAGCAGAGGATATCGTGCCCCGTCATTAAAAGAATTATACTTTCTCTTTGTGGATATCAATCACGACATCAAAGGAAACCCGGAACTGGAAGCTGAAACCTCCAATAACTACCAGTTGTCATTGAGAACCGATTATGAAAAAGGAAAATGCCGATTGGTAATAACCAACCAGTTTTTCTTCAACGACCTGGCAAACCTCATCACACTGGCTCAGGTAACAAATACGGAATACAGTTATGTCAACCTGAGTAAAGCACAAACATACGGATATACGCTGAATACAAACTTCATCCGGAAAGGATTATCCGTAGACGCGGGAGTTTCCGTAAAAGGACGCAAAACCCAGGTGTATGCGAATGAATCACCACGAGCAACATCTTTCTATCCTGAAGTGAAAGTGAACCCGAGTTATACGATTGATAAGATCAATACTTCTTTTGCCGTTTTCTATAAGTTTACCGGTAAATTGCCTAATTTTGTCATGCAAAATGACGGGACGGTTTTTGAATCCAAAAGAGATGCGTTTCACATGTTGGATATAACTGCTTCTTCGTTTTTTTGGAAACGTAAAATCGGAATTACATTGGGTGTAAAAAACTTACTGGGAGTTACAACCATTAACGGGTTATCAGGAGGAGACGGCGCGCATTCCGCAGGCTCAAGCTCAGTTCAAATCGGGATGGGCAGAACCTATTTCTGCTCCCTGACGGTCAACCTTAACACAAAGAAATAACAATGATGAACGGTATTACAAACAAATTGCTTGTATTTTTTATTTTGTCGGGATTTGCGGTAGCAAGCTGCAGAAAAAAAGAACTTCCGGTTACTCCGCCAGCTATCGGAGATGTTACAACAACAGCCATTGAGTTATCTCCGAGCTACCAGAAAATTGCTTATTTTGACCTGGGAACGAATACCAATGCAGGAGAAGCCGTCAAGACCAATTGGGACCTCGGTTTTTCATGTGCAGGTGAAACGCCGTACATCATTCTCAATGCAGCAAAAATTATGCTCGCAGCACCAGTGACCGGAAAAACATTTGAACAGGTTACCAGTACATCAAACCTGAGTTTCAAAGCCGAACATCCGACCGGACGTATGGATTCACTGGCTATCCGGGGCGGGTCTGTATACGTGCTGGACAGAGGATACGACAATAGCGGAACACACATGGGGCATTTTAAAATGGAAATCCTTGAACACACAAATCTTCATTTTAAAGGTCGCTTTGCAAAGATGGATGGTTCAAACGAACAAACCGTGACAATTGAGAAAGACAACAACTACAACTTCGTTTATATGAAGTGGAATGAATCAGGCGCTGTCAATATTCCGGTAATTGAACCGTTAAAAGACACCTGGGACCTGGTATTTACACAATATTCTGAAATTTTTCACGAGCCGGAATACATGCCGTACAGCGTTGTAGGATGCCTGACCAACACCTACAATACGACAGCATTGCGGGTAACAGACAAAGCATTCGAAGACATTAACCTGGAATACGCTGAAAACCTGGTCCTTTCCAACGACAGGGATGAAATCGGTTACGACTGGAAAACCTTCCTGTATGATCAGAACATTTACCAGATTCATTACGAAAAAGTATATGTCGTTAAAGACAGTGAAGGGTATTTCTATAAACTGCGTTTTATAGACTTTTACAACCAAATCGGAGAAAAAGGAACTCCTACTTTTGAATACCAGCGATTATAATTTTTTTTCATTATTTATTGTTTGTTTAAAACGGCAGCTTCGGTTGCCGTTTTTTGTTATTCACTGTATTTCCTATCTCCGTCAATTACACAGAAATCCGTATCTTTGTCCTGTACAATGACTATTTCTTTTTCAAAATACCAGGGAGCAGGAAATGATTTTATCCTGTTAGACAATCGGGATGGAAGATATGACACTTTATCCATCGAAACGATTCAGCGGCTCTGCGACAGAAAGTTCGGGATCGGAGCAGACGGTTTGATAAAAATCAACTCCCACCCTACGCTGGATTTCGAGGCAGATTATTACAATGCTGACGGATCGAAAAGTTTTTGCGGAAACGGAGGAAGGTGTGCCGTATCCTTTTCACATAAACTGGGGCTGGATGTTGCAACAACCCGTTTTATGGGTTTTGACGGCGAGCACCTGGCGCATTTGGCAGATGGAATTATCCGATTGAAAATGGCGGATGTGTACACCATCCAATCAGTAGACGGAAATTATGAACTGTACACCGGATCGCCGCATTATGTTCATTTTTCAACCGACATTCAGGAGTTTGACATCTATTCATTCGGAAGAATGATTCGTTATAATGATCAGTATGCCGCTGAAGGAATCAATGTCAATGTGGTAGAAGAGCTGGAAAATGACTACCTGTTCGTTCGTACCTATGAGCGTGGAGTGGAAGATGAAACACTGGCCTGCGGAACAGGTGTAACAGCCTGTGCGATTGCTTATGCGCATCACCATGCAAAAACCGGCGAAAACCAGATTCGTGTGCGTGTAATGGGTGGAGAACTTTCTGTTCATTTTCACTACGACGGCACTGCCTGCACGGATGTATGGCTGATCGGGCCGGGAACGTTTGTTTTTGAAGGAACAATGGATGTATAGTTACACGTTTAAACATATTGACACACTTTCCGCAATTGATTTTTCAAACAGCGTTATCTGGGTATTTCATGCCGATCAAATCCCACCGCACATCGGTTTTTCTTCCGAGAACAAATTTTATAGTCTGAAAGTCTCCGGAAAAGATGAACAACTGGATGTACAGCATGTACTGGAACTAATTCACCGCAAAAACATCCCGTCACTCTTTATCCGGTTACAATCATTTATTCCGCTCACAGAAGTAGAGAATGTATACAAACATGTTGAACGTGCCATTTATGGTTCCGTTACCTGCCTGACCCCCATCAAAGAATTATTGCAACAACCGGATGTACAGCAGCTATCGGAATTGCTCCATCAAATTGATCAGGAAATACAAACGACAGCAGGAGTAAATCTACAGGAAAACTATACGGCCCTCCCCGTGTATTCCATTGATGAAATTTATTCTTATATTTCGGAATTATCCAAAAGTCGTTAATAAATCAGCATCACTTCAATATTTCTTATCATGTGGAAAAGTACAAATATCTTTCTGCGTCCGGTAACATTGATCGATCTACAAACATTACTGGAATGGGAAAACAATCCCGATAATTGGGAAATCAGTGGTACAACAGCTCCTTTTTCGGAAGAGGAAATGATTGACTTTATCATTGAACAAGCAGATTACAAAGCAACCCGTCAACTCCGTCTGATGATTTGTATGAATGAACAGCTAATTCCCGTAGGAGCCATTGATTTGTTTGAGATAGATGAAGACCAACGCACTGCAGGTGTTGGAATTCTGATTCATGATCCGCAACACCGCAAGAAAGGATATGCGACAGAAGCGCTTGAATTGGTAAAACAAATGGCCCGATCTGAGTTGAATCTCTCAACACTTTACTGTTCCATCCAACCGCACAACGACAGTAGTCTTCGCTTATTCAAGCGGTGTGGTTTCCTGATCACTTCAACAGGAGAAGAATTGGTACACTATCGGGTTGACCTGTCTGACGAAGCATAAAAAACCCGAACCTCAAAAGATCCGGGTAATCGGCAAGTAGTACAGCACCTTACAACTGCTTCCTCACCTGTAACAAACCGTTTCAAAAAACGATGTATTGGAGCATAACGAAGGGTTCAAAAATAACGTTGCACCATCCTGCAAGACAAAAACAGGACAGCTTTCATTCCGGAGGCAAATCAATCCACAACGCGGGAACAATCCTCACATACAATTCATTGGTCGATCTTTTCTTTACATTCATTATAAATTAGGCGAAAGATTTTACAACTTCGATAATCCTTGTTATATTTGAATGTAATCAAGAAAATCGATATGAATTCAAAAGTTGAAAAGGCATTAAACGCACAAATAGAGAAAGAAGCATTTGCATCACAATTTTACCTGGCAATGGCCTCATGGGCAGAAAATACAGGATTAAACGGAACTGCTCAATTCATGTATGCGCATTCGGACGAAGAGCGGTTTCATATGCTGAAGCTGGTTAAATTCGTCAATGAACGAGGAGGTAAAGCAGCCATTCCCTCCATCGCAAAGCCACCAATGGACTTCAAAAACCTGGAGGACATCTTCACCCGTTTGCTGGAACATGAAATTTCCGTTACGGCAAGCATCAATGACCTGGTCGGACTTTGCCTGGATGAAAAAGATTATACAACCCATAACTTTATCCAGTGGTATGTTTCGGAACAGTTAGAGGAAGAAGCACTGGCAAGAAGCATCCTGGACAAAATAAAGTTGATTGGCAACGATAAAGGCGGAATGTACCAGTTTGACAAAGACCTGGAAAATTCAGCAATCCAGTCCAACAGTGCAGCGCGTAATACTGCTTCTAAATAAAAAGTTGAGCTGATGTTTTAAAAAAGATGCTTAAACTACTTCAATTTCTATCGCTATTAATCTGTTGTTTTTATTACAGCACGGGAATTGTACAGGCTCAAAGCATCTATGAATTTAAAAATTACACCATCAATGAGGGGCTTTCCCAAAGTTCGGCGCTGTGCTTCCTGCAGGATGACAACTACGGACTTTGGGTCGGCACACAGGACGGATTGAACAGGTTTGACGGTAAAACATTTGAAGTCTTTACTGCCGAGGACACCAGAGGATTCGGAGGAGGGTACATTCATTCAATCATTGCCGACCCAAAAGGAGACCTCTGGATCGGGTCCGGAAACGGGTTGACCCACAGAAGCAAAAAAACGGACGCTTTTACTACTTACAACCCCAATAAAGAAATTTTCAGCATCGAGAAGCTGGCAATTGATCCGGAAAAACAGGTAATCTGGATGGCCACTTCACGAAAAGGGATGTGGACATTCGACACGAAGTCAAAGGCTTTTTCACCAATGACATCTATTTTTCCTTCGCGCCAGACGAAAAATGTATTCATTTCCCGGGAAGGAATCATTTTTGTCGCATCGGAAGACCGGCAACTGGAAGCATACAACCCCAAAACCGGGCAATTAAAAAAGGTCACTTTCACTTCTAAAAACGGGTCTACGGTCATTGTCAACTCCCTTGACCAATTTACCGAAGGAGAACTGGTCATTGGTACCAACCAGGGAGTATTCAAGTGTGTACTTTCCACGTTTTACACGTCCCATCTGTTTCCTTCGCTCGACAGACAATTCGGATTACTGAATATCAGCGGACTACTGAAAACGGAAGACAACCACTGGTACATCACCACCATCAACAAAGGATTATTTACCATTTTCCCGGACGGTGCCATTTTCAATTCAACAGAAGATGTATTCCAAAAGAATGCGTTGCTCAATAACAGTATTAATACCATTTATGCTGACAAAAACAGAACCATCTGGATCGGGACTTCCAGAGGCATATCGGGGTTTAACCCGCTCAACCAGGGATTTCTCGGGATTTCCGTCAGTGCGGATTTAAAACACGGGCTTCCTTCTCCAAGTGTCTGGAGTATTGCAGAAAATACCACCGGCAATGTTTTGTACATCGGCACGGATTCAGGTGTTTCAAAATTTGATCGTCAAAAGCGGGAATTCACGCATTACAACCGCCAAAATAATCTGAAAAACGCCAGTGAAAATGCGGAAAGTGCGGTATTGGATATGTACCTCATAACAGATCATTTTTTTCTTGTTGCCTGCCTGGACGGAGTTTATGAATTGAGAATACAGCCAAACGGCAGTTACAAATATTCATTGATTCCTTTTCTTGACAAAGACATATTTGAACGACATAAACGAGCGTACAAAATAGTGCATTACAAAGGGAACAGTTATTTCTTCGCTACGAAATCAGGGGTGTTACTCATTGATTACGACAAAAAGAATGTGCGGGAATTCATCAATCAACCGGAACAGCCGCAACGCTCTGTTTTACCCGGAATCTGCCGTCTGGCGTACAAAGATTCAAAAAACAGGATTTTCTTTGCCACTTCTTCAGGCGGGTTATCTGTCTTAAATGACACTGATTCTGAGAACCTGTTCATTCAACCTTATTCGGGAAATCAGCAATTGAGTGCCAACCTGAATTCTTATTTTACCAGTATGACGGAAGTTGGCCCGGGAGAGTATTACCTCGGAACCGGCGGCGACGGGGTCGTTTATTGGAACGAGAAGCGAAACAGGGCACAGATTTTCGGTAAAAAGAACGGTCTTCCCAACAATGTGGTATATGCTTCGGTGCTGGACAATCAGAATAACATCTGGCTGAGTACCAATAAAGGACTGTCACGGTTTGATCTCAAAACAAAAGAAACATTTAACTTTTCCGAAATTCATGGCTTACTCAGCAATGAATTTAACATGGGGGCTGGAATGCATTCCCGTTCCGGCAGGTTGTACTTCGGAGGAATTGCCGGGCTGGTCTTTTTTGATCCGGAATCGTTGACCAAGTTTAATTTCAATGTTGAAATCATTCTGACAAAATTCAAACTGGACAATCAATGGCTAACACCGGAAGATGACCATTCACCATTAAAACAATCCATTTCTCAAACAGACGAATTGATTTTGAACTACCGGCAACGCAGTTTTACCATTCGTTTTCAAACTGATAATCTTTCCAATACGGAACTGATTAATTACAAATACCACCTGGAGGGAAGTGATGACAAGGAAATCGAAATCGGAAACTCCAATGAATTGCGTTTCAACTCCTTATCACCGGGCAACTACACGTTAAAATTATACGCCCGCGTTGGTTACGGAAAATGGGTTTCACAACCTAAAATTCTACACATTGTCATCAATCCGCCGTTTTGGAATACCTGGTGGTTCTGGGTTATTATAGGGTGTATTACATTGCTGATCATCCGTTTTTCCATACGAAAACGCATAGAACATGAGCGACGGGAACAGGTACGGCTGGAAATGAAAATTGCGGAACGAACAGCGGAAATCCGGGCGCAGAATATTAAGATTGAAAAACAAAAAGAAATTCTCGAAAAACAAAGTAAACAATTGGAGCTGGAAAAAGAAAAATCAGAACGGTTACTGCGCAACGTTATCCCGGATAGTATGGCGGATGAATTGCTGGAAAAAGGAGAAGCGAGTGCACGTGCCTTTAAAGTTGTTTCCGTCATGTTTACCGACTTTGTTGGCTTTACAAAGATTGCGGATACGATGAACCCGACAGAATTGGTAAAAAAACTGGACGTGTTCTTCCGTAAGTTTGACGAAGTGATTTTCAATAACAACCTGGAGCGAATCAAAACGATCGGAGATGCATACATGGCTGCAGGTGGTGTACCGGTTCGTAACAATACCAACCCGATTGATACCGTACTTGCCGGGTTACAAATTCAACACTACATCAAAAGTTTGCAGCAGGAAGCAATAGACGGTGGAGAAAACGTCTGGCGACTCCGGCTCGGAATCAATACGGGAGAAGTCACTGCCGGAATTATCGGCACAAAACGCCTGGCATATGACGTTTGGGGATCAACGGTCAACTATGCACAGCGAATGGAAATGCTGGGTGAACCTGACAAAGTAACCATTACCTTCAACACCTATCTGCACATTGAACCGTATTTCGAATGCACGTACAAAGGGCAATTTTCTGCAAAAGGAGAAGGAAAAATACAAATGTACCAGGTCGAACGGATTAAGCCGGAGTTGTCCATTGACGGACAGGGAATTTATCCGAATGAGCGATTCCACAAAATCGTCAACCTGCACCATTACAGCTCCATCAATTACTACAAAGCGGAGCGTTTTATCATGAAGAAACTGGAAAAAGAACTTTCTGAGAAACTCCATTACCACAGCATTGAGCACACCAAAGATGTTGTTTCAGCTGTCGAACGGCTGGCATTGAGCGAAAACGTCACCGACGAAGGATTGTTCCTGTTAAAAACAGCAGCCAGTTACCACGATGCCGGATTTGTTGAACAGTACGAAAAAAATGAACCGGTCGGGGCACGCATGGCAAGTGAAATTTTACCGAAATACGGTTACACACAAGAACACATCAACTACATCGAAGAGTTAATCTTTGTAACGTCGGTTCCTCACAAACCTAAAAACCTGCTGGAAGAAATCATTTGTGATGCCGACCTGGATTACCTCGGCCGGGATGATTTTCATGAAATTGCAGACCGTTTGCGAAAAGAACTCCGGGAGCACGGGAAAATAGACTCTGACCGGAAATGGGATGAAATACAAGTCGCTTTCCTTACACAACATACGTATTTCACAAAAACAGCCATTCGTACAAGGGGACCTAAGAAAGCAGAGAATCTACAGGAGATTAAAGAGCGTTTGCTTCGCAATGAATACAAAGATTAATCCGTCTCTCACTGTTATGATACAGCCTTCACACTTCTCCGGACAACGTTTCAATATCGTTCTGCTCTATATTTTCACCACATATACACCGATTAAAAAGGAGCGATCGCAAAAAAATGACACGGATGGCAAGTAGTTGTACAATTCGTTCACCGCTATTTCATCACCTGACTTTTAGAACAGATCATTCAATATTTAATATCTTTCTTATCTTTGGCATCAAATAAATGTGTAGAAAAACAAAGCACGTCAAATGATCGTTCCCGGCAGATATACCCCCAATTGCATTAACGCAATTACTCCGGGAATGAAGTGAAAGCTAAATTGTATGGAAAATATTAAATTCATCATCAACCGATCAGAAATAACGGCAGGAACACGTGGTGCATCACTGGGACCTGACGCATTGAAAGTTGTCGCCTGGAAACAAGGCAGCACCATATTCGGAAAATACCCGATCGAAGAAATAAAAGATGCGAACCATTACCTGAACAGACCAATCATTCACCAGTATGCCAAGCGCATTGAAGGATTGACCTTTATTTATGATCAGGTAGCACAGGCGATAAAATATTCGCTTTCACACAGCCAATTCCCTATTGTCTTGTCCGGGGACCACGGATCAGCCGGAGGAACGATTGCCGGAATCAAAGCCATGTACCCGGAAAAACGATTGGGAGTTATCTGGGTCGATGCGCACGGAGATCTACACACTCCTTACACCACTCCGTCTGGTAACATGCATGGAATGCCACTTTCCACCGCGTTGGGAGAAGATAATTTGGAGGTACAACGCAACTTTATTCCCGAAGAGACCAAATCATTGTGGGAAAAATTGAAAAACACAGGTTTCCCCGGTGCAAAAGTACGTCCGGAAGATTTAATTTTTGTTGGTGTACGGGATGTAGAACCGGAAGAAGTCGCATTGATGGAACGATTGAATATCCGGAATTTTCCGGTGGATGAAGTCAGGCGCAAGGGTGCGGGAATTGTCGCAACCGAAATCGGACAGTTGTTGGAGAATTGTGACCTGATCTACATTTCGTTCGATGTGGATTCAATGGATCCGGAAGAAACCAGTCACGGAACGGGAACACCGGTTCCGAACGGTTTGTCGGTTGCAGAAACAAAAGAACTATTGACAAAACTGGTTGACACACCAAAACTGGCTTGTTTCGAACTGGTAGAAATCAACCCGTGCCTGGATGAAAAAGTAAACAAAATGGCAGAAACTGCCTTTGAAATTTTAGAAGAAGTAATTGCAGTAATTGCAACAACATAACGTAATACAAATTAATGGAAAATCTCATTAAATCAAAGATTTTAGAAAACTCCGAAGCCTTATTCGGTACAGTAGTTGACGAACAGTTCATTCAATTCCAAAAAACAAGAAAAGATGTTCAGGGAGATTTGACGCTGGTCATTTTCCCGTTCGTTAAATTGTTGCGCTGTAATCCGGCTGATGCAGGAACAAAAATCGGAGAATTCCTGGTAAAAGAGATTCCTTCTATTGGTGGATATGAAGTTGTCAACGGATTCCTGAATTTAGTAATCGCCGACAACTTCTGGTTGGATCAATTAAAAGAGATGCACACTAACCCGGACTTCGGGCTCGCAGCTCCTGGGTCCAAACCAACAATCATGGTGGAATATTCTTCTCCAAACACCAACAAGCCATTACATTTAGGGCATTTAAGAAACAATTTCCTGGGGTATTCCGTTGCCGAAATTTTAAAGGCAAACGGTCATACTGTTGTAAAAACACAAATTATCAACGACCGGGGAATTCACATCTGCAAAAGTATGCTGGCATGGGAAAAATTCTCTCCGGTAAATGCAAAAGGGGAACGTGAAACTCCTCAAAATACAGGAATCAAAGGAGACAAATTAGTCGGAAAGTACTACGTTGAATTTGATAAACGTTTCAATGCAGAAGCAAAAACAATTATTGCAGAATGGGAAAACGGGGCATTTGACGGCTATTCTTCCGCTGTTAAGGAGGAATTTATCCGCCTGACCGAAGCAAAGGCAGGAAAAGATGAAAAAGCAGTCAAAGGAATCGATGATAAAATCAAAGACCTGGCAAAAAACCAAACGACATTGTTGCGTGAAGCAAAAGATATGCTCGTAAAATGGGAAGCACGTGATCCGCAGGTATACTTGTTATGGACGACCATGAACAGCTGGGTATACGAAGGATTTGGTGTTACCTACAAAGAAATGGGAGTTGATTTTGACAAGTTGTATTACGAATCCGATACCTTCCTGTTAGGGAAAGACATCGTTATTGAAGGTTTGAACAAAGGTGTTTTCTTCAAAAAAGAAGATGGTTCGGTATGGATCGATTTGACAGCAGACGGACTGGATGAAAAACTGGTGCTACGTTCAGACGGCACTGCTGTGTACATGACACAAGATATGGGAACAGCCGTAGACCGTTTCAACGACTACCCTGATTTGTCAGGAATTGTTTATACCGTTGGAAACGAACAGGATTATCACTTCAAAGTCTTGTTCCTGATCCTGGAAAAATTAGGTTATTCCTGGGCAAGCAACTGTTTTCACCTATCGTACGGAATGGTTGACCTTCCGGAAGGGAAAATGAAGTCGCGTGAAGGAACCGTCGTGGATGCAGATGACCTGATGGCGGAAGTTGTTGAAAGTGCAACGGAAATGACAAAGGAGCGCGGACACATTGAAGGACTTTCTTCTGAAGAACTGGAAAAGTTATGTAAAATGATCGGACTGGGCGGACTCAAGTACTTCCTGTTGAAAGTAGACCCGAGAAAACGCATGAAATTCAACCCGGCAGAATCAGTAGAGTTAAACGGGAACACCGCTCCGTTTATTCAATATACACATGCGCGGATTCAATCGTTGCTTGCAAAATCAGGAACCGAATTAACCGATGTCAATCCTTCCGGAATTAACGAGTCAGAAAAAGAAATCATCAAACAATTGACCGAATTTCCGTCTGTTATACAAGAAGCAGGAAGAGATTATTCTCCGTCAGTAATTGCGAACTACACCTATGAACTGGTAAAAACATACAACCAGTTTTATCAATCGGTGTACATTCTGAATGAACCGGATGAAAGCTTAAAAATGTTCCGACTGGCATTGAGCAGCAATGTGGCAAAAGTCATCAAAACAGCAATGCGTTTACTGGGAATTGATGTTCCAAACAGAATGTAAGAAAAGAATCATACAATTTGCAAAAAACTCCGTAGTACATCCTATGGAGTTTTTTTATTCCCGTACACCGAATCTGTATTCAACTATATTTCAACACATTTCTATCAATATGATCGACTGTTTTCCTGACCGGTTGATTTCAACATACAACATTAACAATACGCACAAAACGACGCCAATTAATTTTAACATTTTTTTGTTTAAAAAATTTCTCCAAACTGATTTAATGGCTTATCTTTGTACCATCTGAATAACACAATTCATAGTTGTAGTTTTTGGGTTTTATAGTTTTAGCATGGTTTAGCGAAAAGAGGAAGTAATTACATAGGTTTTACTTCCTCTTTTTGTTTATGCCGTTTCAACTACATTTCAATACAGACAATGGATCAATTTTTTCTCAATTTCTCTATCCCTTCATCCACCGTTTCTTTTCAACATGGTGATCAACTGGTGTTAACCGGCAGCTGTTTTTCGGACGAAATATCAACCAAACTCCGCAATGCGGGACATTCGGTGTATTCCAATCCGCACGGCACCATCTTTCATCCCTCGGTACTTGCCTTCAACCTGATGGACTGCCTCAATGAACAACCTGACACACGTATTTTTGAACGCGACGGACGGTTTTATACCTGGAATGCAAGTACATTGATTTCTGCGTCCTCAGAACAAGCACTCCAGGAAAAATTAATGGCTGTAAAAACGGAATTAAGAAACCGGCTCAGCAACGCAAAACTGCTGATTGTTACATTTGGAACAGCATGGGGGTACGAACTCAATGAAACAAATGAAATTGTAGCCAATTGCCACAAAATGCCGGCACAACACTTCACAAAATTTCTTTCAAGTCCATACGAACTGGTCCAAGACTGGATTTTGGCCATTGAACAATTGCGTTCGATCAATCCGGAGATTCATATTGTATTTACGGTAAGTCCTGTTCGCCACAGTAAAGACGGCCTGGTTGAAAACAATTTGTCCAAAGCGCGGTTGCTGGAGGCCGTTCATCAATTGGTACTGGAAGAAAACACCTCTTACTTCCCTTCGTATGAACTGGTCATTGATGTATTGCGTGACTATCGTTTTTTCAAAGAAGACCGGGTACATCCGACTGAAGAAGCAATCAATTTTGTGTGGAAGCAATTTGAAGCAACGTATTGCACACACGCAACAACCGACTTGAACAGATCGGTAGAAAAAGTAAATAAATTGGCGCAACACCAGCCCACCCGACAGGAAGAAACGCACCTGGAATTGATTTCCTCCAGGAAAGCAGCGTTGTCAGAAAAGAACCCTGAGATTTATTGGGAACAGGCCGAATGATGTAAAAATTCACTCCTGAACATTTCTCATCACAAACCTGCAACTTTTGACAATCTCATGACAATTGATGCTGTAGAAATAACTACTTTCGCACCAAAATTCACAGAGCAATGATGCGCCCTAAAAAAAAGAAGGAAGAAAGGGTAAAAATTACCAAAGAGAGCTTACAAACAGCAAAAGGAATCTTCGCATATCTGAGGCCTTATAGTGGTTCGTACATAATCGGGTGGATTTTTCTCGTCCTTTCAACAGGCGCAGGCTTTGCTTTCCCCTACCTGATGGGACAGTTACTGGGCGGCACCTCCACTGAACCAATGTCGATGACCTCCTCTATCTCCGCAATCAACCTGTCCAATATCAATTCGGTTGCATTCGTACTGTTGATCTTGTTCATCGGGCAGGCGGTTTTTTCGTATTTCCGGGTCGTATTGTTTACCAATGTAACGGAAAATGCTTTGAGAGATGTCCGAAACGATGCGTTCCAAAAGCTGATCTACATGCCGATGGATTTTTTCAATGCGAATAAAGTCGGTGAATTAACCAGCCGTATTTCCAACGATATTACTCAAATTCAGGAAACACTTCGTACAACAGTTGCTGAGTTTTTCAGGCAATTGGTTGTTGTCATCGGAGGAGTTGTACTGCTCTTTTATTTCTCCTGGAAACTCGCCCTGATCATGCTGGCAACTGTGCCGGTAATGGCAATCATTGCTGTTATCTTCGGAAAATACATTAAAAGACTATCCAAACAGGCACAGGATTATTCCGCTGAAAGTAATTCCATCCTGGAAGAAGCGTTGATGGGAATTGCCAATGTAAAATCATTTACCAATGAATTATTTGTATTCGGAAAGTTTAAAAAATCCACACAGGAGATTCGCAATCTGAATGTCAAAAGCGGATTGTGGCGGGGAGCCTTTATTTCCTTTATTATTTTTTGTCTGTTCGGAGCAATTGTCTTCATCATCTGGCAGGGGTTACTGATGACGCAAGGACCAAACCCAGAACTGGCCACAGGAGATTTTTTCTCGTTTGTAATGTACACCGTAATGATGGGAGCTTCGGTCGGTTCCTTACCGGAACTGTACGCCGGGATTCAAAAATCGGTTGGCGCAACGGAAAACCTGATGTTGATCATCAACAAGCAATCAGAACGAGAGATGAATACCGGGAAACAAAAGCCGGAAATCACGGGGAAAGTTACCTTTGACAATGTTGGATTTGCCTATCCGCAACGTCCGGATGTGACGGTATTGAAACATGTTTCATTCAAGGCGAACAGCAATGAGACAATCGCCTTTGTAGGGCAATCAGGAGCTGGGAAATCAACAATGGCATCGTTGATTTTAAATTATTATCCGTTGCTCAAAGGAAGCATTACGTTTGATGGTGTAAATGCCAACGATATTGACCTGGAATACCTCCGTTCACACATCGCTATTGTCCCACAGGAAGTCATTTTATTTGCGGGAACAATCCGGGAAAATATTTTATTCGGAAACCCTGATGCAACGGAAGAACAAGTCATTGAAGCGGCGAAACAAGCCAACGCGTTTGATTTCATCACTTCGTTTCCTGAACAATTTGAAACACAAGTCGGGGACCGGGGAATTCAGCTTTCCGGCGGGCAAAAACAACGCATTGCCATTGCAAGAGCTATTTTGAAAAATCCAACCATCCTGATTCTGGACGAAGCAACTTCTGCGTTGGACAATGAATCGGAAAAACTGGTACAAGACGCACTTGATAAATTAATGAAAGGACGTACCAGTTTCGTGATTGCACACCGCTTGACAACGATCCGAAAAGCAGACAAAATTTTTGTTCTCAACAATGGTGAAATTGTAGAGACCGGAACCCATAACGAGCTATTGGAACAAAAAGGCGTTTATTCAGGGTTGGTGGAAATTCAGAAATAAATTACCGAAAAATCACTTTTCCATACCCTTCTGTTTATAGTTTTCCTGCACGTATTTCTTTTTCTTTCATTAATTTACTGAAATTCGTTACATGTTATTGAATCGAATTTTTATCGCAATGTTCATTATACCATTCGTTGTGGCATTGTGTAAATTAATTTTCTGGGCAGATGTCGACGTATTTGACAACATGGTCAATGCGCTTTTCTCAGCGGCAAAAAGCGGATTTGAATTTTCATTATTCCTCACAGGTGCGTTGTGTTTGTGGATGGGAATCATGAAAATCGGGGAAGAAGGCGGAGCTGTTCAATTGCTTTCCAAAGCAGTCTCTCCCCTGTTTTCTAAATTGTTCCCTGAAATTCCGAAAAATCATCCTGCAGTAGGATCCATTATGATGAATTTCAGTGCCAACATGCTCGGACTTGACAATGCCGCAACACCGATCGGGTTGAAAGCAATGAAAGAGATGCAGGAGTTGAATCCGGACAAAGAACGTGCATCCAATGCGCAAATCATGTTTTTGGTGATCAACACAGCTGGTTTGACCGTTATTCCCGTTTCCATTCTCGCTTTTCGTTCCGCCGCAGGCTCCATGAATCCTTCGGAAGTTTTTATTCCCATCCTGTTCACTACATTTTTTACGGTGCTTTTTGGTATACTAATCGTTGCGATTAAACAACGCATCAATATCTTTAATAAAGTCATTTTGGCCTATCTGGGAGGGATGGCAGCCCTGGTCATCGGCTTGTTGTTATTCATTATCAACCAACCACAGTACACCGAATTGATTTCAAAGGTGGGGGGAAACCTGTTTCTTCTGGGAATCATCGTGTTATTCATTTCCCTGGCTATTCGTAAAAAAGTAAACGTATACGATTCCTTCATTGAAGGAGCCAAAGGCGGTTTCCAGGTAGCCATTAATATCATCCCATACCTCGTTGCCATCTTAGCTGCGATTGCACTGCTGCGTTCTTCCGGAACATTAGATGCCTTCCAGGACGGGATTAAATGGTGCCTGCATTCCATCGGTGTTTATGCCGACGCTGTTGTCGATGCATTACCGGTTGCCTATATGAAAACATTCAGCGGTTCCGGGGCAAGGGGATTGATGCTTGAACTATTCGATACCTACGGCGTCGATTCGTTTACCGGGAAACTGGCCGCAACGTTCCAGGGAAGTACCGAAACCACTTTTTATGTACTGGCCGTTTATTTCGGTTCCGTAAAAATTACCAACACCCGATATGCCGCCGGAGCGGGGATATTAACAGATATTGTCGGTGCAATAATCGGGATTATTATTGCGTTTATTTTTTATCAATATACTTAGTTAAATGGCGGGATTTTTCAAAAAAAACAGGGCACGAACAGTTGATCCTTCTCAGGTGAAATCAACACCGTTGAAATCAATTGACTACGATCCGAAGATTATTCTTGCCTGGTCCAAAGCCGTTGAAGGGAATGATGATATCATGCTGTGGTTAAAGGAAAACGGGTATATGGAATTGTTCATGGCAACGTATGCCATTTACCTGAAAGACGAAGCCCGCGACTGGTTACAGCAAAACGGGTATGCTCACTTATTGGCATTTATCAATGCCGCTGAGGGGAATGAATCTGCTCAAAAGTGGCTGCAGGTACACCAGTTTGATCTGCTCTACCACATGGCACTCGCTATTGAAAATGAAGAAGAAAGCTGGATCTGGTTGCGCCGGCATTCAAGTCAGGATATTTTTCTGCTGACGACGATTATCAAACAGGTCAAGGATAAAATAGAAGAGAATCATAACGATATTCACAGTTTCAGAAAGGATTTATAGGTGCACATTGTCATATCGGCATATCGTAATATTGCGATATCAGCATCAAAAATAAATCCACTCTCCTCTCCATTGATTTCCTGTCAGGATAAGTGTCGGGAATGGTAATTTGAGATAATTAAATTGTTTAACAATTGCTTTTAGCCACGGTTTCTTTATCGGTAATTTACTAAAATCAATATCCAAGGAAAATAAGACCTGTCGCTTTGCGTGAAATGTCATTGATTCTCCGTTCTGAACAACCGTATACGAATTATCAAGACCATGTAATTTCCCGTCAATTCCATAACCGACAGACACACACAACCATTTCGGGAATTTTGTGTTCTTCATGAACGACCCCGGACTGATACTCATCCAGTAGGTCTGTCCGTTATAGTCTTTCAATAAACGTTCCGGAAATGTTTCTCCCAAAGTGCCCGGTCGGTACTGCGCGTAAAGACTGTTACGGTACGAGAACTTCAAAACAAACCGTTGTTCCTTCCATGCCAGTTGCTGTGCCAGGTACAACCCGGAACCGAGTGTATTGGCTCCCATGTCGCTCCAGGAGAACCCCCAGTCTTTTCCGGTGGCATCCAGGCTTTCCAGGGTAAATAAGTACCCCACGCCTACCCCGAAGCCCATCCAGGCGGCCGTATTGTTTTTCCATCCCGCCCATTGATACAGGTAACCTGTTAACTGTGAAATTTTATTGGCTGTATACAAATGTCCCGCCTTGTCCATTTGCAACCATTCTTTTGAATCATCAAATGTGTGCCAGGGAGATCGTTCCATTCCTTTGTACCAGATTTGTGACAAACCGGCCATACTTCCACCCCAGACCACTCCGATTCCGACAGAGACACCGATGGTTCTTCCTTTATTTATCGGCGGAAGGGGAATGTGTGAAGCGGTATCTGAATGCACTTCGGTGGTATCTTCCTGACCGGACACATGTGTTTGAGCATGCCCTTCCAGACAGCTTATGAATAAAACGGTTATCAGGATTCTCCAAAACACAGAACGAAAGTACAAAAAAAATCCCCCGGCAGTTAATTACCGGGGGAGATTCACCTATAAGGTTATAACTATTATTATTTTTTCTTAAATTGGTTAATTGCGTTAACTGTGAAATCGCTCAGCACTAAATGTCCGCTCATTCCCGCACGTTCAGCCAATAGTTGATCCCAGTTTTCTGTTCCTTGCCAGAAAATTTGTTTCAACATCGCCATTGCCTCGGGATTTGATTTTGCCAGGCGGTTAGCCAATGCATCAATCTCTGCATCCATTTCTTCTGCCGATTCAAACACGTCTGTGTACAACCCTTTCTTTTGTGCCCATTCAGCAGAACGCCACTCGGTAGCGTTGATTGCCAATTCACTCATCGCAGAAAGACCGACTTTACGTTCAACTGCAGGGCCTACAACAAACGGACCGATACCAACTGCCAGTTCAGACAATTTAACTTCGGCATATTTCGTCGCCAGACAATAGTCAACAGCAGAAGCGATTCCAACACCTCCCCCGACAGCTTTTCCATGAACGCGTCCGATGATGAATTTCGGTGCTTTTCTGCACGCGTTGATCACTTTTGCAAACCCGGAAAAGAACTGTTTTCCTGTTTCCAGATCTTTTATAGAGATCAATTCATCAAAACTTGCTCCGGCGCAAAACGCTTTTTCTCCCGACGAACGCAATACAATGACTATTACCTCTTTGTTTTGTCCCAATTCGGTAATTGTATCTGCCAGTTTTTGTAAAATTTTCCCCGGCAGGGAATTACTCAGCGGGTGTCCGAATTCAATGGTTGCGATTCCGCTTTCTGCAATTGTATATTCAACATGCCCCTGGTCAATAGCTGTTTCTGCTGACATCTTCTTATTTTTATTCGTTATCTTCCGGTTTACGGGTTACTCTTTCAACTTTCTCATAGCGTTTTTCCCCTTCCGACCCCGTATTGGATCTTCTCGGACGCATTACACGTGTCGGTTCTGAAGAAGAGGAAGAAGTGTTGCGGTCACCACTGTTTCGATTGTCACGGTTATCGCGGTTATAACCTCCGCCACCACGGTTATCTCTGTTGTAGTTTCCACCTCCTTTGTTAAAACCGCCTTGCTTAAAGCCTGCTTTTTTCTGGAACGGTTTTTTCTCCGGTTTCTTATCTTCTTTCTTCGGGCGGTTTGCTTTTGGCGAAGCAATTTTCACGTCGATGGCACGACCGTTGATTTCCATTCCGTTCAAGGCAGTAATTGCTGCAATTGCTGCTTCAGCACTTTCCATCTCCACATAGCCATATCCGCGTGATCGTTTTGTATCCTTTTCAAATACCACATGCGCATAATGTACATCACCAAAAGTTGAAAAAGTAGTCTTCAAATCTTCAGAGGTTATTGTCCAATCAAGATTTGCAATAAAAATATTAATCATCTAGCACTAATTTGTTATACCTAAAATTTATTTTACTTGCTTATTTTAATGTAAAGCTGTCTTTACCGATCAAGGTACCATCACAGTAAATTTTCACTGTATAGTTTCCTTTTTGAGCTTCCTCCCCTCTTAAATCGTAGTAGATCGCCATGCTCACGGCTTCACCTGTGTAGTCTACATCTTTTTTATCAGAGTATGCAACGCTTCCCTGATCTGTAGAAACGACATTGGATGTTCTGCTTTGGAAAATTGTTCCGTCCGGTTTAGTAATTTGCATATAAACAGCCTTGTTTCCTTTGTCTGCAATCGGATTGGCGCCAATTGAGAATGAGGATTTGATTTGTACTGTATTTTTTGCTTTATCCGTTGCAGTTGTTGTACTGTTTAGTTTTGAGCGCAATGCACCTGATGAGAATCCGTACGCTTGCAACTTACTTCCTTCTTTCACACGCGCAGCAGACTCTTCAGCCGTTTGTTTGTACGTGTCTCTTTCCGAAGTTGTTGTTGTCAATTCGGTACGTGTCTGATCTAAATCGGATGTCAACTTCAGGTTCAACGTGTTCAACGAGTCAATCTGATGAACATATCCTTTCATGATGTTTCTCAGTGTTTCGTTTTCACGACGCATTTTTGCCAACTCGGCAGCGGTCCATTTACCACGCTCAACTTTATCCAGCAATTCTTTGATCTGCGTTCGTTGCGCATCGATCTCGGCAGCCTGCTCAGCATTCAAATCACCTTGTTCTTTTGCTTTTTTCTCTAACGCATTGTAGGTTTCCAACATGTTCTTCAAATCGGAAGACAAGTCTTTGGTTACCTCCCCGGTATATTCAGACAACATTGATTCCATCATTGCCATCTGTTCATTACTTTCACTTAACTCTGACCGGGTGGATGACCATAGAAAGGTCATTACACCGATACCTGCTAAAAGAAGTATTACAACCAATGTGTTTAATCCACTTTTCTTGGTCGAGGTTTGTTGCTCTAATTCTGACATAATCTAAAAATTTAAAAATTTACCTAATTAATTTACTTACCAAAACAAATGTATGTTTACTGAATTTAACTAACAAAGAAAGTTTACAATTATTTCAATGCTTTAACATAAATTATAAAATTAAAACAAAAAACAAACGCTAACCTACTGTTTATCAATTAAAATTCAAAGGTCTCCATAAATTTGGTAGTGAAATTCCCCTTTCTGAAATCTTCGTTATCCATTAATTTCTGATGGAAAGGGATGGTTGTTTTAATTCCTTCGATGATGTATTCATCCAAAGCACGTTTCATTTTCAGAATTGCCTCTTCACGTGTCTGAGCGACAACGATCAGCTTGGAAATCATGGAGTCGTAGTTCGGTGGAATAACGTATCCTGAGTACACGTGTGTGTCGATGCGGACACCATGTCCTCCCGGTGCATGATAGGTTGTAATTTTCCCCGGAGACGGTCTGAAATCAGCATACGGGTCTTCCGCGTTGATACGGCATTGGATTGCGTGCATCTGCGGATAATAATTGTTTCCGGAAATTTTTTCTCCTGCTGCGATTTTGATTTGCTCCTTGATCAAATCGTAATTCACAACTTCCTCGGTAATCGTATGTTCTACCTGAATACGGGTATTCATTTCCATGAAATAGAAGTCACGGTTTTTATCTACGAGGAACTCAATTGTCCCAACACCTTCATAATTCACGGCTTTGGTTGCTTTCACTGCGGCCTCTCCCATTCGTGCTCTCAGTTCTTCGGTCATAAACGGAGACGGTGTTTCTTCTACCAGCTTCTGGTGACGACGTTGGATGGAACAGTCACGCTCTGACAGGTGACATGCATTTCCATATTGGTCACCGGCAATCTGAATTTCAATGTGACGTGGTTCTTCGATGAATTTCTCCATGTAAATTCCATCGTTTCCAAAAGCAGCTGCAGCCTCCTGGCGAGCAGAATCCCATGCCGATTCAATGTCTTCTTCTTTCCAGACAATCCGCATTCCTTTTCCACCACCTCCGGCTGTTGCCTTCAGGATAACCGGGTATTTGATTTTCTTTGCTGTTTTCTTTGCGTCTTCGACATCTTTCAACAATCCTTCCGATCCCGGGATACATGGTACACCTGCAGCGATCATTGTCGCTTTGGCACTTGCCTTATCTCCCATGGATGCAATCTGTTCAGGAGTTGCCCCGATGAATTTAATCCCGCTTTCCTGGCATACTTTTGAGAATTTCTCATTCTCAGAAAGAAATCCATATCCCGGATGGATCGCATCTGCATTTGTAATTTCCGCAGCTGCAATGATATTCGGAATACTCAAATATGATTTACTACTCAATGCAGGTCCGATACATACCGCTTCATCCGCAAAGCGTACCGGTAAACTATCTTTATCGGCAGTTGAATATACTGCAACTGTTTTAATTCCCATTTCCTTACATGTTCTGATGACACGCAAAGCAATTTCACCTCTGTTGGCAATCAATATCTTTTTAAACATAACCTTTGTGATTGATGTATAAATACAAAAAGGAGACTATCACAGCTCCTTTTTTATAATTTCTTTCTCTTTAATTAAGCAGGATCAACAAGAAACAATGGCTGATCGTATTCTACAGGTGACGCATCGTCAACCAATACCTTCACAATCTTACCACTTACCTCTGATTCAATCTCATTAAACAATTTCATTGCTTCAATGATACAAACCGTATCTCCTTTATTGATTGTCTGTCCTACAGAAACAAACGCATCTTTATCCGGTCCCGGTGAACGGTAGAAAGTACCAATCATAGGTGATTTAACCGTAATCAAATTTGAGTTTTCCGTGTCTGCAGGGGCAGCAGCAGGAGTTGCAGGAGCTGTCGGTGCAGCAGTTGCCGGCAATGCGACTGGAGCGGCAGCCAATTGCTGAACAGCAGGAGCTGCAGCCTGAACTAAAATCTGACGCTCTGTTTCCTGAGCAGCTTTGATTGTAATTTTGAAATCTTTTTGCTCGATTTCAACCTCAGTTACACCAGCTTTCGCTACAAACTTAATTAAATCTTGTATCTCTTTAATGTTCATTTTTCGATTAATTTAACGTGTTAAATATAACTATTATTTTTAAGAATTGTACGCCCAGGTTAAATAAACGGCCCCCCATGTAAAACCACCTCCGAAAGCAGACAAAATCAATGTATCTCCTTTTTTCAACTGGCTTTCATAGTCCCAAAGACACAACGGTAATGTTCCCGCTGTTGTGTTTCCGTATTTCTGGATATTGATCATTACTTTTTCTTTCGGCAAGCCCATTCGTTCTGCCGTCGCATCAATGATACGCAGGTTTGCCTGGTGAGGAACCAACCAATCGATGTCTTCACTTTTCAGGTTGTTCTTTTCCATGATTCGGGCAGATACTTCCGCCATGTTCGTCACCGCAAATTTGAAAACGGTCTTTCCTTCCTGTTTTACGTAGTGCATGCGTTTTTCAACTGTTTCAACAGAAGCGGGATTCAAAGAACCTCCTCCCGGTTGCAGCAAATAATGTCTTCCGGCACCATCTGAATGCAACAGGAAATCTTTCACTCCGTATCCTTCTTCATTCGGTTCCAACAGTGCAGCACCACCTCCGTCACCAAAAATCACACACGTTGTGCGGTCCTGGTAATCGAGAATAGCTGACATTTTATCAACACCGATGACAATTACTTTTTTGTAACGTCCTGTTTCAATGAATTGTGCACCTGTTGCCAATCCGTAAATAAATCCCGAACAAGCGGCAATCAGGTCATATCCCCAGGCATTTTTCATCCCCAGTTTATCACACACAACATTCGCAGTACTTGGAAACGGATAATCCGGAGTAACTGTTGCTAAGATTACCAGGTCAATCTCTAACGGATCAATGTTTTTCTTTTTCAGCAACCCGTCTACCGCAGCGGCAGCGATATCAGAAGCTGCACCGTCTCTCAAGATGCGTCTTTCCTTGATTCCCGTACGCGTAGTAATCCATTCATCGGACGTATCCACGAATTTAGCCAGGTCTTCATTGGTCAATACTTCTTCAGGCACATACCCCTGGATTCCGGTTATTGCTGCTGTAATTTTACCCATATCAATTGAATGCTTCATTTATCTTGGCAGATAAGCCGGAGCTGGCAACTTCATAGGCATGTTTGATCATGTTTTTCACAGCAATATCATTCGAAATACCGTGTCCGATGATTACATTTCCTTTCACGCCAAGCACCGGGGTACCTCCGTAATTTTCATAATTGAACCGATTAAAGTACTCATCGTCTTTCACTCCCCGTTTTCTCAGGAGTCCGTAAAGACCTTCCGCTTGCTTTAATACAATGTTCCCCGTGAATCCGTCACATACGACAACATCTGCTTTTCCGAGAAACAAATCCCGTCCTTCAATGTTACCAACAAAATTCAGGTCATCCGATTCTGCCAGCAACTTATGTGTTGCAACGGTCAACAAATTTCCTTTTGATTCTTCTTCGCCAATGCTCAGCAGTGCCACCCGCGGATTCTCGATTCCGTATACGTGCTTCGAATACAGTGATCCGACAACTGCAAACTGATACAATACATCCGGTTTACAGTCCGCATTTGCACCAACATCCAGCAGGATTGCCTGTGTTCCGTCGATGGACGGCAGAACAGAAGTAATGCACGGACGAATAATTCCGGGAATGGTATTGACTTTATAGATTGCACCAACAAGCATTGCTCCGGTATTACCGGTACTTGCAAATACATCAATTTGTTTGTTTGCCAACAGATCGAATCCTACAGCGATGCTACTGTTCGGTTTCTGCGGAATGGCTCTTGTCGGATGATCGTGCATGGTGATCACATCCGGAGCATGGACGATTTCAAAATCGTCCGGGTTTGCACCCAATGCAGAAAGGCCACTAAAGATCTGATCTTTGTCGCCTATTAAAACCAGCGTAGTATCCGACGGAAGTTCATTCTTAGCAAGGACTGCTCCGGAAAGATTTGCATCCGGAGCAAAGTCACCGCCTAAAATATCTATTCCTACCTTCATAAAGAAGTATGTTTAAACAGTTAATTAAACTGCTACTTCTTTTTCAGCAACTACTTTTCCTTTGTAATACAATTTACCCTCATGCCAGTATGCATGGTGGAACAAATGTGGCTGACCTGTGGTCGGGCATGTTGCAATATTATCAGCTACTGCCTTGAAGTGTGTTCTTCTCTTGTCTCTTCTTGTTGTAGAAACTCTACGTTTAGGATGTGCCATTTTACTTTATTTATATAAACTTTTAATTCAAATTCTTCAAAACTGACCAACGCGGGTCGATACCTCCATCCGGATCATCGTCGTCGTCGCTCTCATCTTCCCAATCTTCATCGTCGAAGTCTTCGTCGTCCCAACCCTCGTCATCCCATTCTTCTTCATCCTGGGGGTTTAACAAGTATTGATTCAACGCTTCCACCATTTCTTCATTGCATGCGCCTTCTTCATGAATCATTCTCACCGGTAGTGAAACCGTGATTAATTCATACATATGCGGTGCAACGTCCAACTCGTATGCCTCAGGAGGCAACACGATCAGTGTTTCGTCATCCGACTCTTCCGTACTCAGTTTAAAAACCAACTGAAAAGAACCTTTGACAGGAACATTCAACGGATCGTTGCATCTGTCACAATTAGCAGAAACAACTCCTTCGCAGGAGAATGTCCCTATCATCATTGTTTCTTTTTTCTCAAGCACCAAATCCACATGTACGTCACCGCTGTGAATGATTGAATACTCGAATTCTTCAAAGAACGCATCAGAAATGTCAAACTCAAATGTGTGACTTCCTAATTTCAAACCTATGAAAGGTATCACAAATTCACGTTTACTTTTCGCCACTTTAACAAAAAATTGGACGGCAAAGGTAATCATTTTAACTTAGGAACAAATCAATTTGTCAGTTTTTTTCTTTTAAATGTAATTTTGAATACTAAGCCTATCATTACACCCTATAGTTCTATCAAAATTTGCTGATTATTTCATTCATTCAGAATGCGTTCGTGTAATTTTTAAATACCTGTAATCATTTGAACTAAAATTCACTTGCAAAAAGTACATCCCTACAGGTATTTCACCTAAATAAAGAAGAATTTCTTCTTTTGCGTATTCAAGATAAGTTACTGGAAGTTCTTTTCCATTTACATCCATCAACTTTATCGCTTCTATAGGAGTCACACTGCGAATTGTTAGCTTATCTGTTGTAGGATTCGGAAATACCAACAGATCATTATCCATGTATTGTTGATCAATGCCCAAATTGAGAATATTCAAATTTAATGTTACAACAGAATCACATCCCATAGCATTTATTAATGTATGGGTAGCCGTATGGTTATCCTCATAATAAGTTTCCCCGTCAATCCACTGATAAGGCCCTCCTACTGATTGAACATCAATACCTGTTGTAATACAGGATCCGAGTTTTAAAATAAAAATGTTCCCCCCTAAGGTAGATTGAGCCCAACCTTCGTCTGGACTATCACCAAAATGAATTGGATGATTATCTTCATTCTGTAAGCCTATTGAATAATCTCCAACCAATATTACATTTTGATTGTTATCTACAATAATTGCTCTGGGGGTATCATACTTCAATGTTTCATACGTCTTTACCCATCTGAATTGTCCTGTTTCGCTTATACAATATACGATAATATCAGTCCACCCTGTTGAATATATCCTTTCTTTATCATCCTGGGGTCCTACTTCAATAAAACCATTAAATGGTGAAGCCAGATATATATTATTATAATCGTCTGTTACAGGCAACTGAAATAAATACCCCAATGTCCCTTTGTAATCAATTACCCATTCAAAACTACCCTCTGATGATAATTTTAGCAAAAAAATAGCTGCATATTGTTCTGAAGAAAGCTCATAGACCTCTTCACCTAAATCAAAATAAATTGTTGAGCCGTAAGTACCTGTCAGCACAACTGCACCTTTAGAATCTGTTGCCACTTTCACAGCATTCAACTGTTTTTCGATAAATTTTACCCAAATAAAATCTCCGTTGTTCGTTAGCTTCAGTAAATAGGTGCTAAATTCATCCAATGGAGCCTTCAATACCTCACCTGATCCCGGATCAAAATCAGTTACATCGTAGAAAAATTGTCCCGTCAATATAAGATCTTGGTGAACATCCATTGTTATGTCGTTAACATCTCCAAGTCCAGTAGACTCAAGTGTCCGAACCCATTCCAACGCACCATCTACTGTCCATTGCATAATATACACATTCTCGTACCCGCCCATTGCAGAACGCTCTTCAACTCCTGAATCGGGATCAAAGTCTACAGTACCTCTAAAATTTCCTGCAATGTATATTTTCTGATTTGAACCTACAATCATTCGATTTAATTCAAGCCCGTTTTGTAAATCAACATTATCTAATGTTTTAACCCATACAAAATTTCCGTCGGCATCAAGTTTAAGTACAAAATTATCATGTAAATCCGCAGGAAAAGATGTCAGTAGATACTCTCCATCACCAGGGTCAGCATCGATTGTCCCTATAAAAGTGGAGGTAATATAAACATTCCCATTAGCATCTGATGTAATTTGTGGTCGAAAAAAACTTAATGTATGATCATATTTTATTGCTTTCACCCATTGAAACTCACCTTCGGGGGAGAGTTTCTGAATGAAAAGATGTGACTCTTCTACTGTCAATTCAGTTATTCCCACACCCGGGTCAAAATCAACAGTCCCTGAAAAATCACCAACTGTAAAAATATTATTGTCTTTGTCTGTACAAACATTATAAATCCCGTCACTCTCAGTAACATCACTCCCCAAGGAACGCACCCAATCGAACGTATGTGTTTGGCTATAGATAATAAACGGGAATAAAAAAAGCGTTGTTTGGTATATTTTTTTCATAAGTAAATGTTTTGAATTTAAACGAAAGGTATGACATTCAAATTTTCTTTTCCTTCCTCATTTATTCAAAACATATTCTTGTTGATTAAACGCAACTTTTTAACATACGAATACAAAATGGTGAGAGTTGCATAACCTCATTCATGAAGTTATTGACTTGTCACCCTTCTCATTCTCCAGGAACCTCTGTCAAAATATTGTTCAGATTCTTCATCATTGATCTTCACCTCTTCCACCAGTATCTCCCACTCTCCTTCCCATGTGCCTGTTTCCTGATTAAAGGTTCCGTCATAAACTACTTCGTGTCCTTCCGCTTCAAAATCGAAAAACAGAGAACCATCTTCCAGTTCATCGTATTGAAAGGGGTATTTTTTCACAAAAGAAATGTGGTATTCATCAATAAAACCTTTCACCGTTCCCTTCTCCCCCGTGATCCCTGTAAATTCATCTTCCGAGAATTCACCGCGAAAACTTCCGTCTACAAATTCAGCATCGATGGTAAAACCATATTGCTCTGTCTTGTCAAATTCAATATTATAACAATAAAATCCCTGCCAACTGACTTTCATCGAATCCTTTTATTACACGTAATCAGCCATTTCGTCTTCTACTTTACGGAAGTAAAACAAGCTGGAAATAAATAGAAAAAGTACCATGATCAGAGACACCCAAAACAGTCCTCCCGGGGCTTCGCCACCAAACAGAGACCATCGGAATCCCTGGATCACACCGGCCATCGGATTGAGAAAATACAAGGTAGAAGCCCATTTCGGCAAATGTTGCACCGCAAACTCAGCCGGGTAAGCAACCGGAGTCACATACAACCCGATCTGAACAATAAAGGGAACAACATGTTGAAAATCGCGGTAACGAACGGTTAATGCACTCAACCATATTCCGGCCCCAAGCGCTGCCAGCATTCCGATCAAAATAAACACAGGAGCCAGCCACGCATTCGATGACGGCATCACCTGATAATACACCATGAGTACAATCAGAATCAGGAATGTAATTGCGAAATCAATCAATCCGACCATTGCCTTGGACAACGGAATAATCAACCGGGGAAAATAAATCTTCTTAACCATCCCCTGATTTGCAATAATTGAATTACCTGAATTGGTTAACACATAGGCAAAATACGCCCAAATACTCATTCCTGAAACAGTATATAACAAATGCGGAACAGGTGTTTCTACCCCAACAAACTGACCAAAAACCATGGATAAAATGATAATGGTGACAACCGGCTGTAAAAATGCCCACACCAATCCGATGGTTGTTTGCGCATAACGTACCTTAAAGTCTCTCCAGGAAAGGGTCAGGAATAAATCCTTGTACCGGATCAGCTCTTTCAGATCGGGGAAAATACTTTTCTTACCTGCTTTAATAATGGTTTTATGCATTTGTTTCAACTATTTTGAACAACAAAACTAACGAAAATAGCATCAATGGAGCAGTCCTGCTGTAATTATGTTTTTTTCTTAACAAACGGATCGTCATTTCGTTAAACACTGCTTTTTCATGCAGCCTTTTAGAAATACCTGCGTTATTATTGTGAATTTGAATTACATCTATTAATGAAAACAGCTGTATTGACTACGCATACTTCTACTTCATTCTTTCACGTTTCTCAAAAGGAGAAACAGCAAAAACGGGTCGGTATCCAATTGTTTTTTCCGGAACATTCTCCATTCATTGCATTTTATTCCTCTTTCTTTTACAGGAATCCGATCAATTTTCCTCCCGAAAAAATAAAAAACTCAACCGTACAATAAAATAACAACACTAATTATTTGAATCTATTAAAAATGAAAGTAAACACCCCTCTTATTTCTGCTTTTTTTTGTTTTAGTTCTTTATTTTCCGTTCATTCACAATGCGAAATAACAGCAACAGCAAATCCGACTCAAATTTATTGCGGACAGAGCACTACGTTAACTGCTTACGGAATCGGTTCCGGAACAGTGGTCATGAATGAAAGTTTTAACTCCGGATTCGGTCCGGGATGGAGCGGCACACCAGGAGCAACCAGCTTTTCCAACCCTTGCTCTCCGGGAGGTGTAGACGGAACGCCGCATGCCTGGATGGATGCCAATACGAGTGTACCCCGGACACTGACATCCGCTCCCTTTAATATTTCTTCCGCAACTGCGGGAGTAACGATCTGTTTTGATTTATTGTTTGCTACACAAGGTGGAAATGCCCCCTGTGAAGGGCCGGACGAACCGAATGAAGGAGTTTATTTCCAATACTCTACAAATGGAGGCACAACCTGGACAACCATTCATTATTTTGATCCGGACGGTGGATACAATACACCTTATACCAGCTGGAATAACTGGTGTTTCCAGATTCCTGCCGCAGCCATTACCTCCAATACCATGTTCCGCTGGCACCAGACAGCCGATTCAGGAGCTCAATACGATCACTGGGGAATTGACAACGTGCAGATTGTACAGAATGATGTGAACGCGGAAGTTGTGTGGGGACACGACGGATATTCATACGGAACGGGAAATTCCGGAGGAGCAAACCCCACTCCGGTTTCGCCGACTACGACTACGACTTACCCCGTAACAATTACTACCGGCACAGGACAAACATGCACGACAAATGTAACAGTTATTGTTTTGGATCCGGTCTATGGGGTAGATGTTACCGCAAACCCCACGACTATTTGCGTTGGAGATTGTGCGGATATCACAGGAACAGCTTTCCAGGTATTGGATCCGGGAGGGATTGAGACTTATGAGAATAACGAATTTGAGTTAGTTGTTTCAACATCAACTTCCGTCAATATCAATGTTCAGGGAATTAATTCCAGCAGCATTTACGATGGATTGATTCAGAACGTAACCATCAACGGGTTTAATTTTTCAGGAACATTCATTTGTACCTCATTTACAGGATGTAACTGTAATGGTTCACAAATCGGTATTGGTCAGACATGTAACATCAATACGTCCGGATTTACCGTTACACTGACTTCTCCGGGAGGTTGCCAGATTGTCCTTGCTCCTGCGAATTCCGCTACGGGTAATTACAACAGTACTGTTTTTGTGCCGGTGGGAGGAACAGGAATCGGAGGAGGGTTTCCTGCAGGAGGTCCCTGGGCTCCGAATCAACCGTTTTCAAATTTAAACGGATGTGATCCGAACGGGGTCTGGACGCTGACATTCAGTTCCCCGGGATTCGGAATCGGAGGCGGAATGTTAACCGGTTGGAGCATTACCTTTGATGACCCTCCGATCCATGCCCCTGTTACAACAACGTGGGCTCCGACAACGGGACTTTCCAATCCGAATGATATCAACACACAGGCATGTCCGACCAACAGCACCAATTATGTTTTGACGGTTGCAAACTCCAACCCTGGCTGCCCGACACATACTGAAACAATTGCCATTACGGTTGATCCGTGCGGGGGATGCATTCCACCGGCGGTTACCATCAATCCATTGACAGCATGTGCACCTGCAACATTGAACCTTGCAAACGCGATCGATCCGGCGAGTCAACCGGCAACACTGTCTTATCACGCGTCCCAAGCAGATGCACAGAATGACGGACCAACGATTTCAACAACGGTAACCACTTCCGGTACATATTGGGTGCGCATTGAAGACCCGAATGATCCGACCTGTTTCACGACGCAACAGATTACTGTCAACATAGCAACTTCTCAGGATGCTTCATTTTCATTCAATGATTTCTGTTTTGGAACAACGAACGGACCGACAGGAATTGCAACATCAGGAGGAACATTTGCATTTAGTCCTGCGTCAACAGACGGAGCTACGATTAATGCTTCCACAGGAGTGATTTCCAACGGAGTAGCAGGAACAACGTATTCAGTGCAATATACTGTCGGAACAGGTTCATGTGCTGCTTCACATACAGAATCCGTTACTGTTTTGGTCAATCCGACACCAATTATCAACGGAAATGTCAGCTATTGCAATTCAACGGGAGTAATACTGGATGCAGGCACCGGTTATACGAATTATTCCTGGTCCACCGGAGAAACAACACAAACAATTACAGCTACGGCTCAAACAGGTCTTACCGTAACCGTTACCAATGCAAACGGATGTACAGCGACCAGTCCGGCAGTGACCATTACCGCAGGAAATGTGACGTTACAAACCGTCAATACCACGGCTCCGGATTGCAATCAAAATAACGGGTCCATTGAAGTCAGTGCATCTGGTGGAGACGGCAATTATCAGTACATCATCAACGGAGGCACACCTGTGACCACTTCTGTTTTCAACGGGCTCCCGGCAGGCTCCTACACCATTGAGGTGCAAGACGGAAGTGGCGTTTGCAACGACCAACTGACGGTTAATCTTGTTAATAACTCAGGTCCCGCTATCACTGCGGTCAGCTCAACCAACATCAGTTGCTTTGGTGAAGGCGACGGAACGATTACTGTAACGGCAAATGGTACTGCTCCGCTCACTTATGCATATTCTGCCGGCACATCGGTTATAGCAACCAACGCAACAGGTACTTTTTCCAATGTATCTCCGGGAAGCTATACCGTAATTGTTTCTGATGCTGCGAATTGCTTATCAACGCAAACAGTCCTGATTACAGAACCAGCAGCACTTACACTTACATATGCGACCACTCCTGAAACGTGTGAAAATGCGTGTGACGGAACTGCAAATTGGCAGGTACAAGGTGGGATAGCACCATTGATTCAGACATTCAATGGAGCTCCTTCCAACGGAACCGGAGAAAATTCGTTGTGTGCAGGAAATTATCCACTGATGATTACGGATGCAAATGGCTGTATCGCTTCACAAGCTATTGCAATCAATTCAGGCAGTCAAATCGACATCGGAACGATCTCTGTTACACAGGACGGCTGTTCTGAAGTATGCAGCGGTTCCATTGTTGCAACCACACCAGATGCTACATCCTACTCACTAAACGGAATGACCAATACGACGGGAGTATTCCCTGATTTGTGTGCGGGGATTTATCAGTTGACAGTATTAAACAATTCCGGTTGTACTTCTTCAACAACCGTAACCATTTATTCGGAAGCCTCTCCGACAGCTGACTTTGGTTTCAACCCAATTAATCCGACTGTTTTTGACACGGACATCGATTTTATCAACTATTCCGGGGGTGCATCTACATACTACTGGGAGATTTCAGATTTATCCACCGGTTATTTTTATTCGACAAGTGATCCGCATTTCGATTTAACGCTTCCTTCCGATACCGCTCATTACACTGTATGCCTGATCGCATATTCGGATGCAGGCTGTTCCGACACGTTGTGCAAAGAATTAGTTGTACTGGACGATATTATGATTTACGTTCCGAACACCTTTACTCCTGACGGAGATGAATTCAATCAATCGTTATTTATCTATACAAACGGAATCGATCGGTTCAATTTTGAATTTCAGTTATTCAACAGATGGGGAGAACTGATCTTTGAAACAAAGGATCCTTCTGTCGGATGGGATGGTACTTATAATGGTTCCCTGGTCCAAAGCGGAACATACACCTGGAAAATGGCTGTAAAAGCAACACACATCGATTACCGAAAAACATTGACAGGACATGTGAACGTATTGAGATAATAAATAACAACTACTACATCCTCAAAAACTCCTTCATTGCATCAGTGAAGGAGTTTTTTGTTGCTTACTCTGCCGAGTAAACCTCTTTCCCGTTAATGTAGGTATGCAATGAAAAATTTTGCTGAAAGCTTGATGACAGGTTCATCTTCCGCTCAAAAATAGCAAAGGTAGCATCCATCCCCGCTTCCAGTCTCCCGATTCTGTCTTCCTGAAAACCTGCAAGTGCCGCCCAGACCGTCATTCCTCTCAGGCAATCATCCAACGAAATTGCTTCTTCAGGTAAAAACCCACCGGCGGGAGTTTCCTTGTCATTTTTACGTGTGCAAGCAGCGTAAATTGTTTTGAACGGGTTCATGTCTTCGATCGGATAATCTGTTCCAATCGCAATCATGCCTGTTGTATTCAATAATGAATTGTATGCATACGCTCCTTTCAGACGCTCCGCTCCCAATCGTTTTTCGGCAAACAAATAATCACTCACAGCGTGTGAAGGTTGGACAGAAGGTAAGATTCCATATTGCATAAACAGCGGCATATCTTCCGGAGAAACAATCTGGGCATGTTCAATCCTCCATCGGTGATCCGGGTTCGTTTTTGAAACATTCTTGTATGCGTCCAGCACCATTTTCACAGCCGCATCACCAATTGCGTGTGCGTTTAACTGGTACCTCAGTTCCTGGCACAACCGGACGAGTTCATCCAATTCTTCTTTGGAAACAGTTGTATGCCCATGGGAATGCGCATCATCCGAATACGTACTTTTCAGATAAGCCCCCCTACCTCCCAACGATCCGTCAGCAAATACTTTGAAACTGCGAATCGTGAGGTTTTTGTGCTCATAAACCCCATGTTTTCTAGCAAACTGAATATTCTCCTTTGTGGGTAATAACATTCCGTACAGATTAATTTGCAGTCGCCCCGCGTCGATGAGTTCTTTCATCACTTCTACATCTGCCGCTTCCAATCCGGCATCATGCACATTGGTGATTCCGTACATGAGCAATTCATTTTGAATCTCAATCACTTTTTCTTTGAGTTCCTGCGGAGAATATACGGGGAGCTTCTTTTTAACCAATTCCATCGCTTCGTCAGTAAGAATACCTGTTAATTTACCATCTTTTTTCATGATTTCACCACTGCTGATCTGCGTCTGATCATTGATTCCGGCTAATTGAAGCATCGCTTCATTCACTAACGCTGTGTGTCCGTCATTTCTGAACAGGCACACAGGAGTTTCGGGAAATACTTCATTCAACCGTTCATTGGTCGGCAGTGAGTTATCTCTCCATGCACCTTCGTTCCACCCCTGTCCGACAATAATTTTTTGGTTATTTCTCTGTTGATAAATTTCAACATCCGTTACCAGTTGCGCCAGTGATTTACATTGCGACAAATCTGCTCCCATCCGCTGTTTAGCTGCCAATAACAAATGAACATGCGCATCGGTAAACCCCGGATAAATGTCTTTCCCTCCGGCATCTACAAATTCATCTGCCGAATATTTGTTTAAAATTTGTCGCTCGGGTCCCAGTTCTATGATTTTCCCGTCACGAATTGCCATCGCTTCATAAACAGTCAATTTTTCATCCATGGAATGAATTACAGCATTGTGAATAATTAAATCGGCGTGTTCTGCTTTCATGCAGGAAGAAAATAGTGATGTGCAGATAAGAAAGGAAATGAGCAATCGGATCATGTGTTTATTTTTTTGCAAAAGTAACTTTTTTGAGAGAGTTGGGAAGTGAAAAAGTTGTGAGTTGAAAGTGGAGAGTGGAGAATTATGAATGTTCAATTATCAAGGCTTCGTAATAAATATTGAAAGTGGAGTATCTTTCTTCCTCCCAGTTACTGATTCGGGTCAATCGGACAAAATTCACAGTCAGGTGATCAAATTAAATAATTAAAATCCTTCCTTTCTAAAAAGAATCTATTAACTTTGCGCCCCGTAGTTACATTTTTTCCCATGTCGAATTCAACAAAATATGTATTTGTAACAGGCGGTGTTACATCTTCCCTTGGTAAAGGAATCATTTCCGCATCTTTAGCTAAATTATTACAGGCAAGAGGTTATTCAGCAACCATTCAAAAACTGGATCCGTATATCAATATTGATCCGGGAACATTGAACCCGTATGAGCACGGAGAATGTTTTGTTACCGATGACGGTGCTGAAACGGACTTGGACCTGGGACACTACGAACGTTTTCTGAATGTTCCGACTTCTCAGGCAAACAATGTAACAACAGGAAGAATTTACCAATCTGTGATCGACAAAGAGCGCAGAGGTGACTATTTAGGGAAAACGGTTCAGATCATTCCGCACATCACAGATGAAATAAAGGAACGCATTCAGCTTCTCGGAAAAAAGGGAGAATTTGACATTGTGATCACAGAAATCGGTGGTACTGTGGGTGACATTGAATCATTGCCATATGTAGAAGCCGTACGTCAGCTGATGTGGGAATTGGAAAATGATTGTATTGTTATTCACCTGACACTGGTCCCTTACCTGGCTGCTGCAGGAGAATTGAAAACAAAACCGACGCAACACTCGGTTAAACAATTACTGGAATTGGGGGTTCAGCCTGATATTTTGGTCTGCAGAACGGAACATGAACTGGATTTGAACCTGCGTCGTAAAATTGCCAAGTTCTGTAATGTCAGCATGAATGCGGTAATTGAATCACGGGATGCATCAACAATCTACGATGTTCCACTGTTAATGCAGGAAGAAGAGTTGGATAAAGTGGTACTGGAAAAGTTAAAACTTCCGACGAAAAGTTCTCCGAACCTGGAGAGCTGGAAAAATTTCCTCACACACTTGAAAAACCCAACCAATCATGTTACAATCGGATTAGTTGGTAAATATGTCGAATTAAAAGACTCTTATAAATCCATTTCTGAAGCCTTCATTCATGCCGGAGTTTCCAATGAATGCAAAGTAGATGTGAAGTGGATTCATTCAGAGAAATTGACAGAAGATAACATTGCAGATGAATTGAGCAATCTGGATGGAATCCTGGTAGCACCGGGGTTTGGTTCACGTGGAATTTCCGGTAAAATTCAGGCTGTACGTTACGCCCGTGAAAACAATGTGCCATTCTTCGGAATCTGCCTTGGAATGCAGTGCGCGGTCATTGAATTTGCCCGCAATGTGATCGGGTGGCCGGATGCCCATTCAACAGAAATAGCAGAAGACTGCAACTACCCGGTGATCAACATGATGGAGGAACAAAAATCCATTTCCAACATGGGAGGAACCATGCGGTTAGGAGCATACAAATGTCACCTGAAACCAAATACATTGGCACACCAGGCATACAACACAGATATCATTAGTGAACGTCACCGACACCGGTATGAGTTCAACAATGAATACCTGGAACAATTTGAACAGGCAGGAATGATTGCAACAGGTAAAAACCCGGAAACAGGATTGGTAGAGGTTGTTGAGATCCCGAATCATCCCTGGTTTGTCGGAGCACAATACCACCCGGAATACAAAAGTACAGTCGCATGCCCGCACCCGTTGTTTGTTGCGTTCGTGAAAGCGGCCATCGAGAATAAAAAATAAATCAATAAGAAAACCAGATACATGGATAGAAATACCATCATCGGACTCGTATTAATCGGAACCATTTTTTCCATTTTTACGATTTTTAACCAACCATCAGCTGAAGAGCGCGCAAAGCACGCTGAAGAGGTAAAAAAAGAACAAGCCTTATTAAAGGAGAAAGAGAAAATTGCGGAAGAACAAAAAAAGGATGCGGCTGAAAAGGCTGTGACAGCTACAGCCGGGAAGGACTCCACTTCTGCAAATGCACTCGATTCGGTTCAAAACACTGCTCCGAAAAAAACAGGAGTAACAGATTCTCTTGTATACATGGAGAACGACAAATACAAAGTGGCATTCAACACGAAAGGTGGTATTGTTGCTTCAATTTGGCTGAAAGAATATGAAACATACGCCGATTATGCGAAGAATGACGGGAAAGTTACTCCGTTGGCTTTGTTTAAGAGTGGTGATGCTGTCAATCAGCTGGTATTTGAAATGAACGGAAAGAAAATCAAAACCGGGAATCTTCCGTTTCACATCAAAACACAAACAAAAAAATCAATTGTTTTTGAAACGGAACTTGCTCCCGGAAAGACCATCCAAAATCAGTATACCTTATCGGATGATACATATGACCTGAATTACACGGTCAATATCAAAGGATTAGGTGGAGACGTCAACCCGAAAAATGTAGGCTTGAACTGGGATGTCGCTTACCGAAAAACAGAGCGGCTGTTCATGGAGCAACGCCGTGTTTCTACGATCTGTCTGAATTACAAAGAAGAAGGTTTTGATTACCTGAGCGAAATGGCAGCTGATAACCAGGAAGCGGAAGATGCAGTTGAATGGGTGGCTTACAAACAAAGCTACTTCTCATCGTTTCTTCACCCGGAGAAACCATTCGTGAAAAAAGGAACTGAATTTGAAGTAAAAACATACGGAGAAGGTCATGAAAAACAGTGGACCAACCTGAAAGATTTCTCTTCAACATTGATGTTGGATCTTTCTAATACAGACAATGCATCCATGTCGATGGACTGGTTCTTCGGACCGAATGATTACAACTTGCTGGCGTCATACGACAAAGAGTACGATCACATTCTGAACTACGGATGGGGATTGTTCCGATGGATCAACGTATATGCCGTTCAACCGTTGTTTTCAATGCTGACACAATCATTTGCACTTTCTGCAGGTATTGCCATTTTGTTGCTGACATTGATCATTAAATTCATCCTGATGCCAATTCAGTGGAAAATGTATGTCTCTTCTGCAAAAATGCGCATCCTGAAGCCGGAAATTGACGAATTAAACAAAAAGTATCCGAAGCAGGAAGACGCAATGAAAAAGCAAATGGAAATGATGACACTCTACCGGGAATCCGGAGCGAGTCCGTTGTCCGGCTGTATACCGATGCTGATCCAGATGCCGATTTTGCTGGCGGTATTCCGCTACTTCCCGTCAACATTCGAACTGCGTCAAAAGTCCTTCCTGTGGGCAGAGGATTTGTCTTCCTATGACTCTATCTGGGATTTCGGAACCAACATCTGGTTCTACGGTGATCACGTGAGTTTGTTTACGTTATTGATGGCAGGTACCACATTGATCTATACGATCATCAACAGTGGAAACATGCAAACACCGCAACAACCGGGAATGCCGAATATGAAAATCATCATGTACATCTTCCCGTTCCTGATGATCTTCTTCTTCAACAGCTATGCTTCCGGTTTAAGTTATTACTACTTCGTTTCCACATTGATTTCGATCCTGATGATGGTTGCGATTAAAAAGTTCTTTGTTGACGAAGACAAGCTGAAAGCAAAAATGGCTGAGAAAAAGGCCGCTGCAGGCAACGGAGGAGGAAAGAAAAAATCCAAGTTCCAGGAGCGTTTGGAGCAAATGCAAAAAATGCAACAGGAGCAAATGAAGAACCGCAAAAAATAAGGTTTCATTTACCACATTCAAAAAGCCGTTTATAATTGAATAAACGGCTTTTTTATTGCTTTGAATTGGGAGGCAATGAATAAAATACAGCTCGTTATTTTCTGTCACTCACAGAAGTGGTTATTCGTTCAAACACGTACCACGATGAAAGAACGCAACAGAATCCGTTCAGAAAATAAAAACCGAATAAAAGAAGCAATTGCCGCTATTGAAAAAACAGCAACGGATACCGGAATTATTCCACTTTGGCATACAATAAAAGCGGAAAAATCATAATTTCACCCAAATTTTCGTCTTCTCAAAGCGTGGATGAAAAGCATCTTTTTCTCGAAAACGGACAAAAAAAGGGATGTTTTTTCGCGTTTTCAACTGCAAAGAAATCAGGCGATAAGAAAAAAAGAATCGTTATTTTTGAAAAAAATCAATAAAAAGTATTGCAGTTCGTCAAAACTCCTTATATTTGCACTCCGATTTTTGACATATTTAGTATTGTTAAAAGTAACAATGGCCCATTCGTCTAGTGGTTAGGACGCCAGGTTTTCATCCTGGAAACAGGAGTTCGATTCTCCTATGGGCTGCTTAGGAACTTTTGGCCCGTTCGTCTATCGGTTAGGACTCAAGATTTTCATTCTTGCAAGAGGGGTTCGATTCCCCTACGGGCTACAATTTTTGATATAAACGTTTTTAATAAATAACAACATGGCGAATCACAAGTCAGCAATTAAAAGAATCAGAAGTAATGATGCGAAAAGACTTCGCAACAAGTATCAGCATAAAACGACGCGTAACGCGATCAGAAAACTGCGTTCATTGACTGATAAAAAAGAAGCAGAGGCATTGCTTCCATCTGTAACTTCTATGATTCAACGATTGGCGAAAAGAAACATCATTCACACAAACAAAGCTGCGAATTTGGTTTCTGGTCTTCAGTTGAAAATCAACAAGCTGTAATTTAATTTTTCCGTTTTTTTCGGAGAGTAATGATATCAGGGGCTTTTATGCCCCTTTTTTTATATTTTTACTTTCGTTTTTAAACTATGAGGTACTCGCTGTCTATCTTGTTTGTTTTGCTTTTTGTGCAATCAATGGCACAAGGCAACGCAGTTATGGGTAAAAAAGACACGCTGACCAACAGTTTCACAACCGGAGGTCCGATTGATTCCGTCGACATCTCCTTCTCTTATCACAGTTCAACAATGCCTGGCGGCGGATTTGCTGCAACGGAGAACGTACAGCCGTACGATCTGTTCTTAACGAATGCCGGAGGAAGTATGTTCCGAACTTTCAGCAACTGGAAAAAAATGCGGTTCTCCGCACTCCCCCATTTAGGATTCGGTTACATTTTCGGAGGGCAGGCAACACAAATTGTTCGTGCCAATTACACACACGCTTTCAATCATAGTAATTTACTCAACGTCGATTATGACTTGCAACGGGGAGCTAACTTTCTTCGCAACGGAGAATTTACCCATCACGATGTGCAGTTACAGTACCAGCTTACTTCACCTTTTTATTCACTTTCACTTAAAGGACAATACCTCAACCGGAACATTGGAAACAATAATGGTGTAATCACTGATACATTAATTGATTTTTACGGATTGTCGTATGCGCCGGTCAGAAAAGACAATGCACTGAGTCAATACAGGGGAACGCGCATTGAACTGGAACATTATTTTGATTTTCTTTCCAGGGATTCAATAAATGCAACAGGTTTGTATGTTGACAACAAGCTGCAAATCTTTAACCGAAAGTACCGGGAATATTCCGATACCTTGTTGTTGATCTATCCGATTGTCTTTATGGACTTAGATTCTACAAACGATCAATACCAACTGTCTGAAGTGGTCAACGGAGCAGGTCTATACTACAGCAGAAGCAATTTCTTTCTCAAGGCAGGATTGCAAAATAACTGGTGGAATTATTTCAATCTCGGCAACACGATTTCCCGTTCCGAAATCAACCTCGACGGAAAGCTGGGAATTACGATCCGAAAAGTTGAGCTACACAATCATACGAACGTGAACTTTATCGGTGCGCAGGGAGAATGGTTCAGCTATTCCAAACTGGGATTTGACTGGAGCAATTTTCATTTCAGAGGAAACGCAGATATTTCCTACCTGCTACCGGAACCTCATCAGCGATTTTATTACGGAAACAACGTCTATTATGACCTCCCGTTTGATCAGCTAAAGAAACAGTTCCGAATGAACCTCAATGCCCAACTGGATTATTCGTTCCAGCAACATCAAATCGGTGTGTTTGTCAAAAATGCTACGCTCACCAATAATTACTGGTTTTACGACAATACATGGACAGCTGACACCATTGGCACATTGAATTCCCTTTCCATCGGAGTGACCGGAAAAACCGGGTACAAAATTTTGAAATTCTCTCTTTCCGGAAGTTACAACAGCAGCAACTGGATGCCCAATTTACTTGTTCAAAGCAGATTGTACCTCCAGGGAAGACTCTTTAAAGGCAAAAAACTCCTCGGACAATTCGGTGTGGAAGCATCCTATCACAACGGATACCGATTACTGGAACACCTCCCGTACATGGACATTTACAGTATTACTTCTTTTTCGAACGACCCGATGGTCAATTTGCACGCATTCGGAGCATTTGAAATTCAGCGTTTCCGTTTTTTCTTCCGCGTGGAAAACATCGGTTATTTCTGGAATGAAAGTACCAACCGGGTCGGGTTAAATCAACCGATTCCTGCGATGCAAATCCGTGTGGGGATTACCTGGGATTTCTTTAATTGATCTTATTTTTTAATCACCACCGTCACAAATTCGCGTTCCACCATCTCCCCTGTTTTTGAGCGGATGTGTTCTTTTTGCAGATCTGTTTTTTCGATAGTCAACCCCGCCTGATCTACCAGCTGTTGTACGGCTTCTAAATTGTACAGGGTGAAGTTGAATTTTGTAAACGGCAATTGCTCCATGAAAGAGGCTTCGGCAAACGTCAGTGCAAAACGCCCTCCCTTTTTCAATACCCGGGCAATTTCGTTCATAAAAGCAGCCGGATCACTCCAGAAGTAGATTGTATTCACCGTAAAAACAGCATCAAATGATTCTTGCTCAAACGGAATGGTCGTTCCGTCGTACAATGTAAATACAGCTTGTTTATTGGCAATCGGCGCTTTATTGATGCGCACTGCCTCCTGAATCATTAATTCGGAGATATCAATTCCTTCGTACTGTAGCTTTTCAGCTTTCTTCAATAAATAATCCAGGTGACCGGCATTTCCGTGACCGATCTCCAAAATGCGTTCATTTCCCTTTAGTTCCAGGTTTTCAATGGAGTTAACCGTCATGCCGATGTTGTTTTCATTCATCATATTGGCAACTTCAATTCCTCTCTCTCCGCTTGGCTTCATCAATTGTTCTGACAATGCCTTCAAATCTTGTTCTTCCATTCTTTTATGACTTTATGGCTAATGATCACAAGATACTCATTTTGCTAAAAACGGAAACTAAAAAAGCGCACCGAAGTACGCTTTTATCGATTACTGCACGATTGCAACGGATTCCGGAGAAACGTTTACCATAGCGAAGGATATGAGAGATTTTGAAGATTACTTCGGAAAAAACTCGACATTCATCCGAATAGGTAGGAGTCAGATGATTACTACAAAAAAATGATGAGTTACACTAAAACGGATCCTTGTATCATCGAAATGGTAAACGGAGAAATTTTTGAAGTATCCAGAAGAAAAAAGAGTGGAGTGTTGGCGTTATTAAATCGGGTCTATGGGTGGAATCCTTTTGGGGCTTTGCCTTCATAATTTTAAATTAAATCGTCTACGGCAATCGCGTATAAATACGTATTTTAATTTCGATTGGGATTAGTAGTTTTGTGAGCGCGTAAACAGGAATTATGTAATCACCCTGTAAATCAATAAGAAAACTGATAATAATTGATTACAAGTAATTATTTGTTACGCATATTTATAAGTTATAGCCAATGGTATGACGACCGTTCCAACGGCAAACGACCGACCAAAATTTAAACAGTAACACAAGGACAAACCATTTTGACAGGTGAACAACATACAGAACATATTACAAACAGACAGCGAGTAAGCCGACCCTTATGTATTTTTTATTTTCCCCACCGCATATTTTTTTAATTCAATTTTATTGCCAACGCACAAATGGCACATTTGGTTTTGCCAACGCACCGACAAACAGACTGACAATAATTCAAACAGTTTTTATATTGAAAAACGAGATAGTTAAAATAATAAATCTATCTTTGCGGACACATTTCAAAATGACATGAACAGAATAAAGGAAGTGTTGGCAGAAAAAGGAGTTAAACAGACTTGGTTGGCTGAACAACTAGGGAAAAGCTACAACATGGTGAACGGCTATGTGCAAAACCGACAACAGCCAAGACTTGAAGTGCTTTTTGAAATTGCCAAAATACTCGGTGTTAAACCACAAGACTTAATAAAAGAGAAAAAATGACAAGCATAGCACAACGACAAGAATTGCAAGCCAAAATATGGAAAATAGCCAACGATGTTCGTGGCTCAGTGGATGGATGGGACTTTAAACAGTTTGTCTTAGGTACGCTGTTCTATCGCTTCATTAGCGAAAACTTCACAAATTACATTGAAGGTGGTGATGAAAATGTAAACTATGCAAACTATCCAGACAAAGACATTACACCCGAAATAAAAGACGATGCGATAAAAACAAAAGGTTACTTCATTTACCCGAGCCAACTTTTTGTGAATGTTGCTAAAATAGCAAACACCAACCCTAATCTGAACACTGACTTAAAAGCGATTTTTGACGCTATTGAAAGTTCTGCAAATGGTTATCCATCTGAACCAGATATAAAAGGATTGTTTGCCGATTTTGACACTACAAGCACACGACTTGGGAATACAGTTGAAAGCAAAAACTTACGCTTAGCTTCCGTTATTAAAGGCGTAGAAGAACTGAATTTCGGCAAATTTGAAGAAAATGAAATAGAACTCTTTGGAGATGCGTATGAGTTTCTAATTGGAAATTATGCAGCCAACGCAGGAAAATCAGGTGGCGAGTTTTTCACACCTGTTCATGTATCAAAACTCATTGCACAATTGGCAATGCACAAGCAAGACAAAGTAAACAAGATTTACGACCCTGCAGCAGGTTCAGGCTCTTTGCTTTTGCAAGCGAAAAAACATTTCGACGATCATATTATTGAAGAAGGTTTTTATGGGCAAGAAGTAAACCACACCACTTACAACCTTGCCCGTATGAACATGTTTTTACACAACATCAACTACGATAAGTTTAATATTGCCCTTGGCAATACACTCATTGACCCACATTATGGCGATGAAAAACCTTTTGATGCCATTGTTTCTAATCCTCCTTACTCTATAAAATGGATTGGTGACGATGACCCAACGCTGATTAATGATGACCGTTTTGCTCCTGCCGGTGTTTTGGCTCCAAAATCGAAAGCAGACTTTGCTTTTGTACTTCATGCCCTTAGTTATCTATCTAGTAAAGGCAGAGCAGCAATTGTTTGTTTCCCAGGCATCTTTTACCGTGGCGGTGCAGAACAGAAAATCAGAAAATATTTAGTAGATAATAATTTCGTTGAGACAATTATTTCACTTGCTCCTAACTTATTCTATGGAACTCCAATAGCTGTTACAATCCTTGTCCTCTCGAAACATAAATCCGAAAACAAAACGCAGTTTATAGATGCCAGTGGTGAAGACTTCTTTAAGAAAGTCACCAACAACAATGTGCTTACTGATAAACACATTGAAAGGATTATGGAAATTTTTGATAGCAAAGAGGATATTGAATATGTAGCTAAGACTATAGATAATTCGAAAATTGCAGTAAATGATTATAACCTCTCGGTAAGCTCTTATGTTGAAACAAAAGACCACAGAGAAAAATTTGATATAGTTGAATTGAACAGTGAGGTTTCAAAAACTGTGGCGAGGATAAATATACTTCGTGCTGACATTGATAAAATAATAAAAGAAATTGAGGCATGAGTTACTTTGATAAGTTAATAGAAGGAATCGAAGTTGAATGGAAAGCTTTGGGTGAAGTATGCGATTTTCAAAACGGCTTTGCATTTAAGAGTAGTTTGTTTAAAGAAACAGGTTTACCAATTATTAGAATTACAAATATTAATGGTACTAATGTTGACTTGTCGAATGTAAAGTATTTTGACCCCGTTGACTATAGTTCAGGTAACCCGCTTAATTACGAAGTTGAAAAAGGAGATATACTTATAGCCATGTCAGGTGCTACCACTGGTAAAATTGGGTATTACAACTTTAACGAAAAAGCCTACTTAAATCAACGTGTAGGCAAATTTATACCTAACAAAGAAATACTTAATAATCGCTTTTTATATCATTATCTTCTAACTAAATCTGATTTTTTATATGTTCTTGCTGGAGGCGGAGCACAGCCTAATTTAAGTTCAAATAATTTAAAGGAAAAATTAGAAATACCTATTCCGTGTCCAGATAATCCAAAGAAATCACTGGATATCCAAAATAAAATTGTTCATATACTTGACAGATTTGCGGAGCTTACAGCGGAGCTTACAGCGGAGCTTACAGCGGAGCTTACAGCTCGTAAAAAGCAATATACCTTCTACCGGGAGCAGTTGTATAGTTTTAATGAAGTGGGTACTAACAGAGAACCACTTGGCGTAATTGGTGAGTTTCAAAGAGGAAAAAGGTTTGTAAGAGAAGATATGCTTGCAGATGGTGTACCCTGCATTCATTATGGTGAGATGTACACTTATTATGGTACTTGGGCAAACAAAAGCAAGTCATTTCTAAGTGAGGAATTGGTAGAAAGAAAAAATCTACGAGTTGCTGAAAATGGTGATGTTGTTATTGTAGCTGCTGGTGAAACCATTGAGGACATTGGATTAGGAACGGCTTGGTTAGGTGATAAGGGCGTTGTAATTCACGATGCATGCTTTTCTTTCAGAAGTCCATTAAACCCTAAATACGTAGCATATTTTACACGTACTAAACAATTCCACGACCAAATAAAAAAACATATTTCATCGGGAAAAATATCCGCCATCAATGCCAAAGGTTTAGAAAAGGTTTTAATCCCAGTTCCTTCACCTGAGGAACAAGAACGTATTGTTACCATCCTTGATAAATTCGACATACTCACTACTTCAATTAGCGAAGGTCTGCCGAAAGAAATTGAGTTAAGGAAAAAGCAATACGAATACTACCGTGATTTATTACTAACCTTTCCTAAGAATAATATAGAATCATAACATGGGACAGTCGTTAATACAAATATCTGAAACACTTAGAGATGCTGTTAATAAAGCTCAGTTAATCTATGCATTTAACGGCACAGGCAAAACAAGGCTGTCTCGTGAGTTCAGACTTTTAGTTGCTCCTAAAGATGAAGAAGTTGAAGAAGAAACAGGCATAAAAGTTCTCTATTACAACGCATTTACGGAAGACCTTTTTTATTGGGACAATGATTTGGATGCTGATGTAAACAGAAAATTACTTATTCGCCCCAACGGATTTACAAATATGGTTCTTGAGTTCTTGAAAGACCAAGGACTTGACGGCAACATCATTTCAAATTTTCAGCACTTTACTAGTGATAAAGTAACGCCTCGTTTTAATGAGGAATATACAATCAAGGATGAGAATGACAGAGACATTACTGTAAAGGCTTATTCTGAAATTACGTTCTCAATAGAAGGTGGCAATCAGGAAAGCATCCCTAATATTAAAATTTCAAAGGCAGAGGAAAGCAACTTGATTTGGTGTGTATTTTATAGTTTGCTTGAACAAGTGGTTGAGCAATTAAATATTCCCGAACCTGAAAACCGTTCAACAGATAAGTTCAATGATTTAAAGTATGTTTTTATTGACGACCCTGTAAGTTCATTGGACGATAATCATTTGATTGAACTGGCTGTTAACTTGGCTCTAATCATAAAGAAATCTACTGGATTGAAATTTATCATTTCAACACATAGCCCGCTTTTCTACAATGTTCTCTATAATGAATTAGGGCTAAAGTCAGGGTATATTCTTAATAAACTTAATGACGGAACTTTTGAACTGATTGAAAAGAAAGGTGACTCAAATAAAAGTTTTTCATATCACCTATTTCTAAAACAGATCATTCAGGACGCCATAGACAATAATGCAATACAGAAGTACCACTTTACACTTCTAAGAAATCTTTATGAGAAAACGGCAAATTTCTTAGGTTATCCAAGATGGTCAGAATTATTACCCGATGACAAGCAAACATATTACAATCGTGTTATTCAGTTTACAAGTCATTCCACCTTATCAAATGAGGTAGTTGCAGAACCAACAGAACCAGAAAAGCAAACCGTAGCTTTTTTATTGAAGCATCTTACGGACAATTATAATTATTGGAAAGAAGCACAAAATGTCACAGTATAAAACCATAGCAGAATCAAACAACTTCATTGTGTTGGATAAATTCACCAAACATTTTGAGGTGAATGAAGCACCTGCTGTTTATCAAACAGAGGCAGCATTGGAAAAGGAATTTATTCAAGACCTGATTAATCAAGGCTATGAAAATCCTAAAGACTTAAACACGATAGAAGCGATGTTGGCGAATGTGAGAGCACAACTGCAATCGCTTAACAATATGGAATTTTCGGATGGAGAATGGTCTCGTTTTGTGGAAGAATATTTAGACAAGCCAAGCGATAACCTTGTTGAGAAAACCAGAAAAATACACGACAACTATATCTATGATTTTGTTTTTGATGATGGTCATATCCAAAACATCTACTTAGTAGATAAAAAGAATATCACACGAAATAAGGTACAGGTAATTTCACAATTTGAGCAGAAAGGCACTCATGCAAATCGCTATGATGTAACCATTTTAGTAAATGGTTTGCCATTGGTTCAGGTTGAATTAAAAAAACGTGGTGTTGCTATTCGAGAAGCGTTTAATCAAGTTCACAGATATTCAAAGGAAAGTTTTAACAGTAATAACTCCCTCTTTAAATACGTTCAGGTTTTTGTTATATCCAATGGTACTGATACCCGTTACTTTGCTAACACCATAAAGCGTGATAAGAACAGCTTTGACTTTACGATGAATTGGACGAAAGCTGACAATACGCTTATTAAAGACCTGAAAGATTTTACGACAACGTTTTTTGAAAAAAGAGTATTCTTAAATGTGTTACTCACCTATTCGGTTTTTGATACAAGTGATACACTTTTAATTATGCGACCGTATCAAATTGCAGCCACAGAAAGAATGTTGTGGAAAATAGAGAGTTCCTTTCAAGGTAAAAATTGGTCGAATCCAGAAAGTGGCGGATATGTTTGGCATACAACAGGTTCGGGCAAAACCCTTACAAGTTTCAAAGCAGCGCGGTTAGCCACGCAATTGGAGTTTATTGATAAAGTGTTTTTTGTAGTTGACCGTAAAGATTTAGACTATCAAACTATGAAGGAATATCAGCGATTCTCTCCCGATAGTGTGAATGGTTCGGAAAGTACAGCGGGTTTAAAACGAAATATTGAAAAAGACGACAATAAGATTATTGTTACCACCATACAAAAGCTAAATAACCTCATGAAGAGTGAAAGTGATTTAGCGATTTATCTAAAGCAAGTTGTTTTTATTTTTGACGAGTGCCACCGTTCTCAGTTTGGTGAAGCCCAAAAGAATCTGAAAAAGAAGTTTAAAAAGTTCTATCAGTTCGGTTTTACAGGAACACCAATCTTCGTACAAAATGCTTTAGGTTCTGAAACCACGGCAAGTGTTTTCGGTCGTGAACTGCATTCATATGTAATTACAGATGCTATTAGAGATGAAAAGGTATTGAAGTTTAAAGTAGATTATAATGATGTCCGTCCACAATTTAAGAATATAGAGCAAGAACAAGATGAGAAAAAATTAAGTGCGGCAGAAAATAAAAAAGCTTTGCTTCATCCTAAACGCATCACAGAAGTATCTCAATACATTTTACAGAATTTCAGAATAAAAACACATAGAAACCAAGGAAGCAACAAAGGCTTTAATGCCATGTTTGCCGTAAGCAGTGTTGATGCTGCCAAATGTTATTATGAGGAATTAAACAACTTGCAAAAAGATAGCGACAAGCCATTAAAAATTGCAACAATCTTTTCCTTTGCTGCAAATGAAGAACAGAGTGCAATAGGCGAAATAGTTGACGAGACTTTTGAGCCTTCTGCAATGGATATTACTGCTAAAGAATTTTTAACCAAAGCTATCAATGACTATAACGCCATGTTCAGAACCAGTTATGGTGTTGACAGCAATGAGTTTCAGAATTATTATCGTGACCTTGCCAAACGTGTTAAGAACAAAGAAATTGACTTAATTATTGTTGTCGGAATGTTCTTAACTGGTTTTGACGCTCCAACGCTTAATACATTGTTTGTTGACAAGAATTTGCGTTATCACGGATTAATTCAAGCCTTTTCACGAACAAACAGGATTTATGATGCGACAAAAACTTTTGGAAACATTGTAACATTCCGTGACTTAGAAAAAGCAACTGTTGACGCTATTACGCTTTTCGGAGACAGTAACACAAAGAATGTGGTTCTTGAAAAGAGTTACAAAGAATATTTGGAAGGCTTTACGGACATTGTTACAAGTGAAGCACGGAGAGGTTATCTTGAAGTAGTAAAAGAGTTAAATGAGAAATTCCCTAACCCAGATGAAATTGCAAAAGAGAAGGACAAAAAGGAATTTGCAAAACTATTCGGAGAATATTTGAGAGTAGAAAACATACTACAGAACTACGATGAGTTTAACCACCTTAAAGCACTTCAAGCAATTGACATCAATGATCCAGAAGCAGTTGAAGAATTTAAAAAAACTCATTTTGTAACAGATAAGGACATAACAGCAATGCAAAAAATTGAGTTGCTCAAAGAAAGGACTGTTCAGGATTACCGTTCAACCTACAATGATATTCGTGACTGGTTAAGACGAGAAAAAAGTGGTGCAGCGTCAGAAGAATCTACGATAGACTGGGACGATGTTGTATTTGAAGTTGACTTGCTCAAATCGCAAGAGATAAACCTTGACTACATTCTTGAATTGATTTTTGAGCACAACAAGAAAACAAAAGACAAACACACTTTGATTACTGAAATACGCAGAGTTATTCGTGCAAGTGTTGGTAATAGAGCAAAAGAGAGTTTGGTTGTTGACTTCATCAATGAGACTGACCTTGACACGCTTCAAGACAAAGCGAATGTGATAGATTCATTTTTTGTATTTGCTCAAAACAAACAGAAAGTGGAAGCACTGGAATTAATCACAGAAGAAAATCTAAATGAAGAAGCAGCGAAGCGTTACATAACAAATTCCTTGAAGCGAGAATATGCAAGCGAAAACGGAACAGAATTGAATGCACTATTGCCGAAAATGAGTCCTTTAAATCCTCAGTATTTGACCAAGAAGCAAAACGTTTTTCAAAAGTTAGTTTCGTTTGTAGAGAAGTTTAAAGGAGTTGGAGGTCAACTATAAATAATGACAAAGGAAGAACAATGAATAGCCAGCCCAACAGCCACACACATTGCCAAGCCGCACAAGCCAACGCACAGACCAAAGCTTGACAAAGAGTGTGTCTGTCCCACGCTGACAAAATTGAATTAAAAAAATCTTCTCTCCCTTCTGAAAATAAAAAATACGCAACCGCACAACCCGACACGACAAAGACAGCAAAACGTAGTATTGACAATGGTTTGCAAGGACGGAGGACAATAACCACTGGCTATAACAGCACCTACAAGAAATTGGCGGTTCAGTGGTTAAATAAAGTTTTGGGCTTCCTATCAAGTTCAGTGGTGGCAGACAGTTTTGTGCTTCGTAATCGCCAACTTCTTGTAGCTGCAAAACGTTAGCTGTAAATTTCTCGAAACGCTGTATGAAATTAAATAGTCCTACAGCATCCAAGCAAAAAAGGGATGCCTCATTGGAGCATCCCTTTCACATTTATGTTTTTTTATCTAATTATTTCGTTGCTTCCAGTGCAATCGCTGCTTTTACAGCCGCAGGAAGGTTAATCACACCACCTGTTACTGACAAGGTTCCGAAATCAACCGGAGTTTCTTCTCCCGGTTTTGTTTGCTGCGATCCTTTGTAGCTTGTTGCTGTTGTCAACAAAATATCTTTGATCTCTTTCATCGACAATTTAGGGAAATACGAACGTAATAATGCTGCTGCTCCCGTTACCATCGGCGCTGCCATTGACGTTCCCTGCAATTCCATGTATTCACTTTGAGGAACAGCATTGTAAATCTCAAGTCCCGGAGCAAATACATCTACTCCTTTTTGTCCGTAGTTCGAAAACGATGCGGCCAAATCTCCGTATGCTTGTCCTTTTACAGTTGCATAACGTGTGGAAGCTCCGATTGTCAGGTAATGATCCAGTTTTTTGTTTTGGAATTCATACATAGAAGTCGGGAAGTTCGGTTCAACATCTACATCCTTCGCATCATTTCCTGCTGCATGTACCAACAATACACCTTTTGAATCAGCATACGCCAATGCATCGTATACGTCTTTTGCCAATGGAGAATAGGATTTTCCGAACGACATGTTGATCACTTTCGCTCCGTTATCCACTGCATAACGAATTGCCAATGCGATGTCTTTGTCAAATTCATCTCCGTTAGGAACAGCACGCAGCGACATCAGTTTTACATTTTCAGCAACTCCGTCACCTCCCAGTTTATTTCCGCGAATGGATCCTACGATACCACCAACGTGAGTTCCGTGCAATGCATCCGGTCCTTCCACATCATTGTTTCCGTATTTCACATCCTTCATGTTATTCGGATTGTCACCGATCAATGAGCGATCATCGTAGTCAACATTCAGGTTGTAGTTCAACATCTGGTTGATCTGGTCCTTTTGTTTTTCCAACACTTCTTTTGTCAGACGTCCTGAAGAAATAGCCAGCGCCAATTGCTTCAATTGCATCCCCTGCGGGTCTGTCGGTTTCCACTTATTCAGATCTTTCTCCGTATAATTTGTTTTACCGATCATTCCTCCAACCATTGTAGGTACTTGTTCAATCAATCCTGCCAACTGATCCATTTGCGCCATGTATGGTTCGTATTCTGCCCGTTCAGCAGCAACCTCGTCACGTACTTGTTTGTACAGTTCGTATTCTTTTTTGTCCGCGTCACTTACTGATCCTTCATCAACAGTTGCATATTTCGGGGACAATTGAGCCAGGATACGCGTTCTTTCCAAACGTGCATAATTCTGGTTTTCTCCTTTTGCATTCCCCAGGAAGTTCCATCCGTGGATATCGTCGATGTATCCGTTTCCATCGTCGTCAATTCCGTTACCCGGAATTTCTTTTTCATTCACCCAGATTTTTCCTTTCAAATCTTCGTGTTCGATGTCTATCCCGGAGTCAATAATTGCAACTACAACCGTTTCGGACTGGCGTTTTTTCAGCAATTTATAAGCTTGCTCCGTCTGCATACCGTTTTTTCCGTTGTACCAGTCAACAACTTCTTTTTTAACCGCTTGCGCATTCAACACATTGGTAATTCCCAACGCAAAAACAGCAAGACTTAATTGAATGATTCTTTTCTTCATACTATCGGTTATATAAAATCTTTTTAAACTGCTCAAAGTTGCAAAAAATTGTCGACGATTGCTATTATTTTTTGTCATAATGCATTAATTTTAGCATATTTGGTTCAAAATACTGATAAATGGTAAACCGGCTTTTTTTCACGCTGTTACTTCTGGTCGTTGCAACAGCTTCTCATGCTCAATCAGGGGCATTTGGTTACAATCAATTAAGTGATGAGCAGCTACGGTTGACCACTACCTTTTGCCTTCCGAACCAGGAGGTTTATAAAACTGCCATTCGAAAAAACAAATGGAACACCGTGCGCGAGAACCCTTTTTGGATTTACTTCTCCGCAACAGCCATTGAAGTCAGCGAAGCTTATAAAAACGGAGAACTTCCCGATTACTACATTGAATATGCGCCTCCTCATTTATTGAATGATTCGATGCGGGCGCATCACAACATTGATGCGGTACACAATGGCACAGGTCTTTCCATGCCATATAAAGGTAAAGATGTCATTGTCGGGTACGTTGACACCGGGATTGAAATACAACATCCCGATTTTAAAGATGCGAACGGGAAAACGCGCATACTCCGGATCTGGGATCATTCGGTTTCTTCCGGGGGAACCTTATCTCCTTACGGTTACGGAATTATCTGGGACAGCACGCAAATCAACGCAGGACTCTGTACCAGTACGGACGACAGTGCACATGGAAGCACTGTTGCCGGAGCCGGTTCAGGAAACGGAAGGGCTGTCGGTTACAACCAGGGGGCGGCTCCCGAATCGGATATTATCATGGTGAAAACAAACTTTTCATTACCCAACTGGTCACTGACGGTAGCCGATGCCTGTGACTATATTTTTAAAGTGGCGGATACACTGGGAAAACGGGCGATTGTTAACCTGAGTGTCGGTTCGTACCTGGGAAGTCACGACGGCAGAGATCCTGCGGCAGTCAGAATCAATAACCTGTTGGATGAAAAAGCAGGAAGAATTGTTGTGGCGGCATGTGGTAACTCCGGCGGAATCGGGAATTACCACTGCCAGGGGATTGTTACGAACGACACGACCTTTACCTGGTTTGAGAACAATCCGAACTCTTCTTTTGGTCCCAACAAAATCTTTTTTGACTTGTATTCCGATATGGACCAGGCAACTTATTCTTACTCTTTTAAGGCTGTAAATCCTGCCGCGAACTACCAAACACGCGCACAGTTAGTGTTCAGACCGGCAACAGCGTCACTGGGAGTACCTGTTTTTGACACTTTACGCAACGCAAACGGCGATCGCATTGCGACGCTTGAAATCTATACATCTCAGGAAGGAGCCAATTTCCACATGCAGGTACTGTTCAGAAATGTAGATACAACTAATTACCTGTATGGATTTTATACGCGCGGATCGGGAAAATACGATCTGTGGTCGGGGACCGGATTGGGGTATAATAAAATTGTCGAGGTACTTCCTTCTTCTGCTGCGTTTCCAAGTATTGTGAACTATCATTTACCGGATGCTCAGCAAACCATCGTTTCGAACTGGAATTGTTCTCCCAAAGTTGTTTCTGTCGGCAATACACGTAACAGAAGTCGCTTTGCCAACTACGCCGGCGGTTATTATTACCCCAACGAGACAACACCTGTCGGGAAGTTAAGCCCGGGCTCCAGTAAAGGTCCCAACAGACACAATGTCATCAAACCGGATGTTGCCGCTTCAGGCGATGTTATGCTGTCCGCAGGCCCACTCTGGTATTTTGCGGAACCTGCCAATTATCCGAAAATGGATTCCGGCGGGTGGCACCTGGGAAATGGGGGAACATCCATGTCCAGCCCGGTAGTAGCCGGAATTGCCGCGTTGTTTCTCGAACGATGTGAAAAAGGAAACTATCAAACATTCCTGGATGCGCTTCAGCAGTATTCTTTCTCCAATACTTATACCGGCCCCTTACCCAACAATGCCTATGGGTACGGTTTGATTGACGCTGCTGCGATTCTTCAAAATCAAGAGTTCTCAGCCACCATCGATGGAGATACGGTACTGTGTGTCGGTCCCAATCTTATTGAGGTACAAGCGACAGATTCCATCGCCTCCGTACTCTGGTCAAACGGAAGCACAACACTGGTCAACCAGCAATACACGCCCGGAGAAGTCTTTGCAATCGTCTACAATGAATTTGGCTGCGGTGTTCATTCCGACACCTTGATTTTAACACAGGAAACGGTTGAAAGCATCGATCCGATTACGGTTTCCGGTGATTACCTGACGCTGTCCACTACCTCCTCTAATGCGGTGTATCAATGGACCTTAAACGGGGTAGATCTTCCGGGAGAAACGAATGATTCACTGATTTTGTCTTCTTTCCAGAGTGGATTTTATGACTGTTATACAACCGGAGAAAACGGATGTACTGTTTATGCCGGAGGAGTCGGAATTTATCTATCCGTTGAGAATCTCAGTAATTTATCTCTGATCATCTATCCGAATCCGGCAACGAATCAAGTGACCATTTCAACAGAAAGCAACCTGATTTCAGTCAAGATGTTTGACCTGACGGGAAAAGAAATTCCTGTTGATATGAATACGAATGTGCTGAATATTCAACACCTGGCAGACGGTTATTATCACCTGCTGATCCAAACAGATAAAGGATCGGCACAAAGCAAACTGATCAAGCGGTCGGAATAACCGGAAAAAAGTACTGATTACACATGAGCGGAGACACGGCTATGGTGCTCCGCTATTTTTTTATTCCCACGAACTATTTTGCTGTCTTTGACTTCTTGTTTGCCATTACTTTTGTATTTTCGTGGTCAAATGAGATTCAGTTCCGATATATCACTGTGGTGGTTGATTCCGATAGCAGGGTTAGCAGTTGTACTTGCTTCCTGGATGTATTCACGCAAATCAAACAGTTGGGTAAAAGAACTGTCTTCCCGTTGGAGAATTGCCTTCGTCACGCTGAGAAGCCTTTCCCTGTTTCTGCTGGCACTGCTGCTGTTCGGGATCATTTTCCAGGCGTTCAACTACAAAAAAGAAAAGCCAATTCTGGTTGTCGGAGTAGATGACAGCGCTTCCATGTTGAATTATTCGGATTCATCCGCTGTTCCGAAGCAGGTGAAAACACTACTGGAATCCATCCATACGGAACTCGGGGAAACATTTGATGTCATTCCTTATTCCTTTTCAGGAATTCCGGAATTGCTGCAAGGTGATGTTTCATTCAAAGCAGGAAATACCAATTTGACAACTGCATTTGAAACAACCAAAAGTGAATTTTACAACCGGAACCTGGCCGGTGTTTTATTGATTTCCGACGGAAATTACAATACAGGGTCAAATCCCGTATACGCAGCGGAAAAATACAATACGTCTTCGATTTATACCCTGGGTGTGGGAGATACCATTACCAAGCGGGATCAGTTGATCAAACACGTTTCCCACAATGACGTGGCTTTTCTGAAGAACGATTTCCCTGTTGCCATTGACATTGAAGGCATCAAAATGGGAAAAATCAGTACGGAAGTCTCCATTGAATCCAACGGGAAAAAAATTGCTTCACAAACCATCCAGTTCAAGGACGGAGCCAGTGACTATGAACAAGTCTCGTTTCTCCTCAACGCGAGTACACCGGGAATTCAGCAGTATGTTGTCAAATTGAGTCACAAAGACAATGAATACAATTATGAAAACAATGCGCGTACGATTTATGTGGAAGTTATCGATTCAAGAAGCAAGGTACTACTGTTGTCTGCTGCTCCTCACCCGGACATCGCGTCACTCAAATCGGTGTGGGAAAAAGACCAGAACCTGGAAGTTGAATTCAAACTGTTGGCCGACTGGAACAGGGACCTCAAAAACGTGGACCTCATCGTCTGGCATGAACCGGGGTTGAATGCAACCCGGGATATCCAGCAAGCCATCATGAACAACGGTATTTCAAAACTGTTTATCGTCGGATCTCAATCCAATGCTTCCTCCATCTATCAGCTTGAAATCGGCGTGGAAATTCCCGCGGGAAATAACCTGGATGATTATGAAGGAAGTTTGAATACAGGATTTAATGCATTTGAATATAGCACGGAACTCCAAAAGGCCTTTACGTATTACCCTCCACTCAAAGCGAAATTCGGAAATTTCCGGATTCCCAAAGATGCATCAGTGCTTTCCTATCAACGCGTCGGGCCTGTTGTAAAAAAAGAAGCCAATATCTTTTTTGCCGGGAGTAAATCAACATCGGGGCATGCATTCAAATACGGGTTTATTTACGGAGAAGGAATCTGGAAATGGAAACTGACGGAATATGCACGTACGGGCGCTGTTGCTGCTTTTGATGAATTGATTTCTAAAACAGGGCAATACCTGATGGTAAAACAAAATACGGATCCGTTCCGTGTTGTTCTCCCGAAACAATTCACACCGAACGAAAGCATTACGATCAACGCTACGGTACTGAACGCGTCTTTAGACCCGATTACAACAGCTGAAGTACACTTTGTACTGACTTCCGAAAACGGGAAGGAATCCAAATTACAATTCGGTGTTTCGGGAACGGGATACAAACTGGATGTAGGAAAATTAGATGCCGGTAAATATTCCTGGAAGGCCTATACTTCCATCAACGGGAAATACCACGAGAAAAAAGGAGAATTTGTCGTGAAACCATTGTTTCTGGAACAAGCAGACAACAGCGCGAACCACAATCTTCTGAAACAACTGGCGGAAAAAACAGGCGGGCAATTCGATGTGCTGAAAAACAGTCAAAAAATCATTCAGGCGATAAAAGCACGGGATGATTTTAATTCGGTAAGCTACCAGGAATCTTCGTTCAACGAACTGATCGAATACTTCTTACTCTTCCTGTTCCTTGTGCTGACCTTGTTTGCAGAATGGTTCTTCAGAAGGTACCTGGGAAGTTATTAGTTTTCTTCTTACTCTCTATTTGTTTTCTAAATCTATCAATAACCGAACGCAAACAAAAAGGCCAGACAGCATTGCCATCTGACCTTTTCAATCGGGGTATTCCGCTACACTACTCCATCTCTCCCCCCAATGCTTTGTACAATGTGATCAATGTGCGTGCATTGCGCTGCTGATAATCCACATAATCCAATTCTGCCTGCAGTTTGTGTTTTTGCGAATTAATGATTTCCAGGTAATTTGCATATCCTGTCAGGTATAAATCATTGGAAACACTCACCGCTCTGTCCAGGTAAGCAACTTCCTCCGCTTTTATTTTCAAAATGTCCTGATACACTCCTACCTGCGTCAGCAACAAACTTAATTCATTGAACGCAGAGGTTACATTTTTCTGGTAAGAATAAAAAGCGATTTCCTGGTTGCGTTTGGAAATGAAATAATCGCGTTTCAATTGTCCCTGGTTGAAAACAGGTGCCGTCAATCCTCCCAGAATCTGCCAGGCCAGTGACCCGGGATTAAAAAACGTTTGCATGGAAAATGCATTCATTCCAATTCCTCCACCGATTTGCAGTTTCGGGAAAAAAGCGGCTCTCGCGGAACGTGCATCGGCATTGGTTGCCAACAATTCGTAATAACTTTCAGCCACATCCGGACGCTGATGGATAACCGAATCAACATCCATTGTTTGATTTAAAATCTGCAGGTGATTGGTAATAAAATTACCTCCTCTGGAAATCGTTCCTCCATACTCTCCTGTCAACGTCAGCAAGGCTTTTTCGGTAGCAATGATATCCAGTTTCAACTGTTCGATTTCCGCCAGCAGTTTTTTTGTCTGCGCTCCGAATTGCTGTACCGCCAGCTCCGTTGATTTTCCTGCGGAACGTTCAGCCAGAATGATTTCAAATGCTTTTTGCTGTACTGCGTAATTCTCCTCGTAAATGATCATTTTCTTGTCGAGGGCAATCAATTCATAATACAGATCGGCGACGTCTGTGAACAATTGATTCCGGACCAGTCTGAATCCTTCAAATGATGCCAGGTAACGTTCTTTTGCCGCTTTCTTTTTATTGCGGAGTCGCCCCCAGATGTCCACTTCCCAGGATGTTTGTACACCGATGAAATAATTGGGCGTGATGTCTGTCCGGATTTTTTGATTCTCCTCGATATTGGCAGACAGGTTGGTATCAAAGTTCCCGACCCCTTCCATGGTGTATTTCCCGAATTTTGTTCCGGAAGCATTGACCAACGCATCGACTGTCGGCAACATGGCCCGTTTGGATTGTTTCAAATGCGCATTTGCAATCTGTACACGCTGTTGCAGGATCTGGTAATCCGGGTTGGCCTGCACCACTTTTTCAAATAAAGCGATCAGCTCCGGGTCATTGAAATACGTTGTCAGCGTAATCGGAACAAATGCCCCGGTTTGTGCTGCTGTTGTATTTCCGAATGATTCAGGCAACGGTTTTACATTGCTTTTATCAATATCTTTTGGTGCGGCACATGCTGAGATCAGCACAATCACAAGCAGGCCGGTAATTTTATTCTTCATGGTGTATGTTCTCCTGTTTCTGTTCTTTTTCAGATCCCATTTTTGCAAAAAGGATGTACAATCCCGGGATCACTATAATTCCGAAAACGGTTCCGATCAGCATTCCTCCTGCTGCTGCCATTCCGATGGATCGGTTTCCTGTCGCTCCTGCTCCCGCTGCCAGACACAGTGGTATCAACCCGGCAACAAATGCAAACGAAGTCATTAAGATTGGCCGGAATCGTTGCCGTGCCCCTTCAATTGCAGCTTCCACAATTCCATATCCTTCTTTGTTTCTGGCGATCGCAAATTCCACAATCAGGATAGCATTCTTGGCCAACAACCCGATCAGCATCACAAGGGCCACCTGTGCATAGATGTTGTTGTCCAGTCCGGCAAGTACCAGCGCAAAATACGACCCGAAGATCCCGATCGGCAAGCTGAGGAGTACCGGGAACGGCAATAAGAAACTCTCGTATTGCGCCGCCAGCAACAGGTACACAAACAGCAAACACAACCCGAAAATATAACTGGTTTGGTTTCCTGATAAGATTTCTTCCCGTGTCATCCCCGACCATTCCACACTAAATCCTCTCGGGAGTGTTTTCGCCGCGATCCGTTCCACTGCCTTGATGGCATCTCCCGAACTGTATCCTGCTTCCGGTTCCCCGTTGATCATCGCTGACATGTACATGTTGTACCGCGTCAACACCTCCGGGCCATATACCCGCTCAATGCGCATAAATGTAGAAAACGGCACCATTTCTCCGGCATCATTTTTCAGGTACAGATCCAGGATACTTTCCGGATTCCGCCGGAATTCAGGGCCTGCCTGTACCATTACCCGGTACATCTGGGTAAAACGAATGAAATTGGTTGCATAATACGATCCGAGCATGGTCTGCAGGGTCGACATCGCATTGTCAACAGATACACCTTTCTTTGCCGCCATGTCGTAATCGATGTGAATCATGTACTGCGGGAAGGTCGCATCAAAGGTTGTGAAGGAGTTTTTCAATTCCGGAGCGGCGTTCAGATCGGCAATGAATTTCTTTGTGACCTCATCCGTGTTCTCAATGGTTCCTCCCGATTTGTCGAGCAAACGCAATTCAAAACCGCTGGTGTTTCCAAATCCAGGAACTGTCGGCGGCGCAAATACTTCTATTTCCGCATCGGCGATGTCTTCTGTTTTTTCGGACAACTTCGCGATGAATTCATCCACAGAAATATCCCGTTCACTCCAGTTTTTCAGGTTAATCATTCCCATTCCGTAAGAAGCGCCTGCAATTTCTGTCACAATACTATATCCTGCCAGCGTCGTCACGTTTTCAAACCCTTCAATTTTTGCGGCATGACTTGCCACCTCGTCCAGCACTTTTTCCGTACGTTCAACAGTTGCCCCTTGCGGTGTTGTTACATTTACATACAAAATTCCCTGGTCTTCCATCGGAATAAACCCGGATGGCAGAATCGAGCTTGTACCCCACGTCAGGAAAATGAAGAGAAACAGAATCCCCAATGTAACGGATGTACGACTGGCAAACTTCGAGAGCATGTTCGTATACTTTCCGGTTACACGTTCAAACCAGTTGTTAAACTTATCAAAGAACCTGCCCATTACTCCTTTTTTAGCGGTATGGTCATGTGGTTTAAGAATAATGGCACACAATGCAGGTGTCAGGGTTAACGCGTTGATCCCCGAAATGACAATACTGATCGCCAATGTCAGGGAGAACTGACGATAGAATACCCCTACCGGACCGCTCAGGAAAGCCACAGGAATAAATACTGCTGACATGACAATGGTAATCGCGATAACGGCTCCGGCAATTTCTTTTGTCGCGCTGATGGTCGCTTCCAGCGGTGCCATGTGTTCTTCCACCATCTTCACGTGGACGGCCTCCACGACGACAATCGCATTATCGACCACAATTCCGATCGCCAATACCATGGCAAACAAGGTCAGTAAGTTGATGGAGAAGCCCAGCATGGACATGAAGGTAAATGTACCGATCAACGCCACCGGAACTGCCAGTACAGGAATGAGTGTCGAACGCCAGTCCTGCAAAAAGATAAAGACGACCAATCCCACCAGGAGAAATGCTTCGATGAGGGTTTTGAGTACTTCGTGAATGGATGCATCCAGAAAACGGGAAACGTCATACGCCAGGTTGTAATCCATTCCAGGAGGGAAAGAAGTTGCTTTCAGTTCCTCCATTTTGTCTTTTACATTCTGAATTACTTCCGAGGCATTTGATCCCGGACGTTGTTTCATCATGATCGAAGCGGAAGGTCGTCCGTCTGTTTTGGAAACCATTCCGTAGCTCATTGCTCCGAATTCAATTTCTGCAATGTCTTTTAATTTCAGAATTGTTCCGTCCGCATTGGAACGGAGTGCCACTTCGGCATATTGCTCGGGCTCGTAAAACTTCCCGGTATACTTGATTACATATTGCAGTTCACTGTTAATTTTTCCCGAACCTTCTCCTACTTTCCCGGGAGCTGCTGCGATGTTTTGTTTTTGCAATGCTTCTATAACTTCATTGGCCGAGATGGAATAAGCAACCATTTTTTCAGGATCGAGCCAGACGCGCATGGAGTATTCTTTTTGCCCCATGATTTCGGCACGTCCTACTCCTTCAATCCGCTTGAGTTCCTGCAGAATATTGATGTCCGTAAAATTAAAAATGAACTGTTCATCCTGTTCATCATCCGTGCTGACAATGTTCAGGTACATCAACATACTGTTTACTTCTTTTTCAGTTGTTACACCGGCACGGATTACTTCTTCCGGTAATTCATCCAACACGGTTGTGACACGGTTTTGGACATTCACCGCCGCCAGGTCCGGATCGGTACCCACCTCGAAGAAAATCTGGATCATCGTGAGCCCGTCATTGGAGGTAACGGTGGACATATATGTCATTCCCGGCACACCATTAATGGCTCGTTCCAATGGCAGTGCGACCGCATTGGCTGATACTTCGGCATTGGCTCCCGTGTATTTTGCCTGTACGATAACCGACGGGGGAACGATGTCCGGGAATTGAGTAATCGGTAACTGGAACATGGCCAGGATTCCCAACAATAATAAAAAGAGGGAAATCACCAGCGACAAGACTTTGCGTCTGATAAATAATTCTACCATAAGATCGTGATTTAATCGTTAAACAACCATTTTACTGGTTTGTACTTTTTGATTTTTTAGGTTGAATTTTTTCTCCGTCCCGAAGCGATTGTGTCCCTTCTTTCACAATGACATCGTGTTCGTTCAATCCTGAATCGATGATATACGCATCTTCCAATGTTCCGCCGATGACCACTTTTTTCATTTTAACGGTATTGTCTTTATTGACCAGGAAAACAAAGCGTTTATCCTGTATAGAGAATACCGATTTTTGCGGGATGATCAACGCTTTCGGCTTATTTTCTGAAATGATCAGTTTTCCGGATGTTCCGTGTTTGATCAATCCTTCCGGGTTGCTGAATTTTGCTTTGAATTGGATCGAACCGGTGTATTTGTCAATTTCTCCTTCTGCCGTTTCCAGTACACCTTTGTGGTTGTATTTCGCCCCGTTCGGAAGTACGAGTTCAATATCCCGGTGAGCTCCCAGTTTATTGTCTGAGATCAACTGAAAGTAAATGTTTTCAGGGATGGAAAAGTAAGCAAAGATTTCATCCAACTCGGAGACAGTTGTAAGAAGAGAACCGTTTTGCACCAGGCTTCCTTCTTTCAGCGGAATCCGGTCGATTACCCCGTCAAACGGGGCTACAATCGTTGTAAAGCTGATCTGCTGTTCAATGGCATTCTTCTCAGCCGTTGCGTATGCCACTTTTGCTTCTGCCGCTTCGTATTTGGCTTTTGCAAGTTCCAGTTCATTGTCAGCAATCACTTTCTTGTCAAACAATGTCTGCATTTGTTTCAATTCCACAGCAGCCATTCTCAGGTCTGCCTGTGTTGTTTTCAGTGTCGCTTTTGCTTTCAGCAACTCAATCTGTAATTCGATGTCACTCAATTTGAAGAGTGTCTGTCCTTTCTTCACGTGTTGCCCTTCATTGACAAACACACGATCCATTAATCCGGCAATCCGCGCATGGATTTCAATGTTCTTTTTCGCCTGAATATCGGCGACAAACTTATTGGACACGATTGTATCCTTTTTTTCAACCTTAAAAACAGGTAATTTTTTGATTGTTCCGGTGTTACCGGAATTATTGTTATCACCGCATGAAGCAATTAAAAATAACAATGCGGCAACCAAAACGAGATGTATTGATTTCATTAAAAAATAAATTGATTAAAAAACTGAATTCCCTAATAAATGACCACGGGGGTCGATGCATTAAAAACGTATTGAATCAATCAATACAGCTGAAAGCGATGGAGAAAGGAAATCTCACCGCTTTGACACACATCAATACAGGGGTTAAAAATGGAATATTTTTTTATTTTCTGCTTACAGGTAACACCTGAAAACAAAAAATAAAACGGTTCATTCTGGAGGGTTTCCTGATTGGTAGAACTATTTCCTCTGCGTGAATTTTTAATAAATGCAAAACTGTCTCCGAGATCTTCATGCAACGGGTGAACACGTGTTTCCGTTTCATCCAGTAAATTTTCGAGGGAATAGATAGTGCCCGTTTCTTCATTTCCATGTGTTGTAAACACTGAAGCGACAATAATAAAGATCAGGAATATGAATTTAACCAACTTCATTTCTTACTGTACCGGTGCTTGCACTTGCAAATGATAAACTTAACTACTCGTGTGCAAAAGTAACATCTTTTTTAAAACGGGAACGCATTTTAACAGGTTATTAAAACTTCAACCGCAACTGAACAGTCAGGTCCGACTTTTGGTTTTTATTAATCAACTCAGGTCCTGAGCCTAAGGTCTTTTGATTGTTGTACAAGAAAATTCCGTAACGCACCCATACATCCATTTTTCGGAACAGGGTAAGCCGGATCAATGCATACGCCCTGCTTCCCTGGTAATAATACGCAGGAATAGAGAACACATACAAGGCATTCGCTTCAAAGGAATACAACCGGGAATCATAGCTGTCCGTATCAAAAAGTGCATACCTCAGTGTGACATCAAACGGAAGTTTTTTCGGTTTGTATAACAAGTCCTGAGTGAATAGAATACCATCTTCCGGTTTACTGCTCGGACGATTGATTGTTACGTATTCAATCCTGCTCTTAATTGTAAAGTCATCTGAAATCTTATACGCGACATTGATCCGGTAATTTCGCTGGTACACGTCTTCAATCTGTGTAACGGTTCCATCCGTATACCTGCTGTTTTTTTGCCGTAACTGTTGTCGGAAACGGGCATAAATTTCCAGGTTCCGGGAAGGCCTGTACGTTGGTTGGATCAATAATTCGTGTCCGTGGCTCGGTTGGTCGACGAGGTATTTTAACCACGGGAATTCAAACAAATCAAAATACGTATTGAGCGACCATGACTTGGTGATGTTTACGTTCAACCCGGCATAGATTCCCCGTTCGTTGTTGGCCATTCTCCCTGATTCTGCGAATGCAGCATTGTAAAAGGTTTCATATCCCCGTTGGTAATTCCGGTACACGAGTGTCATCGTAGCCCGTGAGTCGAGTGAGAACAATACCCCATGGATATTCGCCCAGCTGTTGGAATGCGTCACGTAACTGGCTTCTCCGAAAAAGTGAAAATTGCGGATCACATAGCTGTAATCTGCCGAAACGGACGTTGTATTCTTTCCTCTGAAATCAAACTGGTTATATGGCAATACCGGTTTGTTGAAATCCCTGTTGTATCCCCAATTCACTCCGGCAATTCCAATGTGCAGGTTGCGTTTTTCATAGCGCAGGTTTCCTCCGTAGATGGTTTCCGTCAATGTTCCCTTCCGCGCAATCTCTGAATTGGTTCGGTGAAAACCGGTAAGATTTATACTGGAGACATATTCTGTTCCCACATCATAATCCAGATCGTCCACCGCCAATGTATCCGTAGATTGCATGGCACCATCGACTTTTTTAACGGAGCCGAATAGTGTCAATTGAAAATTTTTGTACCCCAGATCTACCGCAGCACCACGCAGAAACCGCACCTCATCGACGGATGTATACGGTTTGAGTGAATTGGCGCTTTTTTTCACATTTACGGCATCTGCTGTTTTTCCAAAGGCATAGCCCGACCACAGGTTCAGCCCCTGCCCGATTTGGATCTGGTAATCTCCCAATGCCACAGCACGCACGTATTTTCCACCACGGTAAAAGGCGTGAACCGAATAAAAGTCAAACCCGTTTTTTTGTGCCCCTTTGAAAAATTGTTCTCCCGGGTCTTTTTCTGCTGTAAAACCCAGACTCAGATTTGTCCGGTACGCATAGCGAAACCGGGTGTAATATTTATCTGCATTTCCGTGGTAATACGAATTATTGCTGTTCAACACCGAATCATTTGGAGCCGTATATCCTTTTTTCTGCTCCAAGGTACGCTGATAGCGCGCGTACCACTCAAAATCACCTCGCTTAATGGCTTCTTTGAACGAAACGTGCAACTGCTCCAACCGGTCGTCAACTTTCACAAAGGGAAGTACCAAAAAAATAGTTTCCAGGTCCCAGTATTTTAGACTTTGCAGTTCATAAATAGAAATCAACTTTCCGAATCGTTCCCGGTGCAATAGCAAGTCATTGATCTGGATATCCGTCAGCAGATTGAGTTCCCGAAGGTTTTCTTTGTCCGCGGTATTGAGATTCAGCGGTGTTTCCAGGCGGTAATACAACGTCTGGATAACATCCGTCAGGTCAATGTCTTCCGATTCCAGTTGCTCTGAAATAAATTCAATTCGTTGCTGCACAATGGACTCTTTCTCTTGTCCGAATACAGGAGCAATGATCGTGAACCAGACCAGTATGAGCAACAGACGATTCATTGTTCTTTTTTCTTGTTGGCACTATATGTCAGTGAGAAATTGGGTGACCACCCCAGGATTTGCTGGTAGGACGATCCCGCATCGATGGCAATGACTTTCCATTTGTATCCCAGTCCGAATGAAAACTCGATCGGTGCTCCGGCTACTCCCGCCCGTACATAGAAATTTTTAACCGCCTGGTACTCTACGGCTGCTTTAAAACGGGCGCGGTTGATAATTGTTTTTGACGCTTCGATTAAGAACAGCACCTTGTCTGAAAGGTTGTAACTCATTCCCAGCCGGAAATTGGTTGAAAAGCGTTCATCCTGGTACTCATTCAGTTTAGCTCTTCCGATGTTCATCACACTGAAACCCAAACGCCAGTGGTCTGTAAGCAATGCCTGAAGTCCGGCTTCGGCTGTAATCCCATGCCGGTTTCCATAATTCTCATTCAGCTGCAACCCCTGGTAATTCAGCTGTATTCCTGCAAAAAAGCGATTGGCCAACCGCAGGCTGTATCCTGCTCCTATCCGCTGGGTGCGAAATTGTTTATATCCATAAAACTGCGCTCCGACGGAAATCACTCCATATTTCAACGGCTGTGCATAGGCAACACCCTGGCTTTGAAATTCTTTCAGTAAAAACCGGTTTTCATAACTCACCCCGACTGTTGCTTCCGTCAATTCTCCCAATGCGCCGGGATTGTGATGATACGCCCAGGCATCTGCAATCGTTACCGACGCGTTTGCCAGTGCATTCGAACGTGAACCTACCGGAATCCAACCTTGAGAATAAGCAGTATACGTAAAAATCAGTCCAATAAGTAAGCATGTATATTTCATTCCATCCTGTAAAAAGGCTATTGTTAACAAAACTAAAAAAAATGTGAAAGGATCACACTACGTTTGAAAAGAAATATCCCCTCAAGGGCTATATTCCTTACACGTTCACCAACAAAAGATACACAATCGTAAATCAAAAACAATAAAAATTCACATTTTTACACATTTATTTCACACATTAGTTATTTTTTCATTATATTTGTACCGGAGAGTATTCTTTGCTTTATGACAAACTATTCCGGTGACCGGCAGCCATTCAGTTGGTTTCCACTTCTCAACGACCAGCCGGATTACTTCACTGCCTCTCTTAGGTTTATTCTCCGTCAAAGCGGTAATCACTTAAATACATACACTTATGAAAAAGAAAAAATGTTGTCACTTCCAGCTGTTTACTGTCCGGAGAAGCAGTTTGTTTATACTGTACCTGTTTATGCTGTCTGTCACCACACATATC
>NZ_JACVEL010000013.1 GCF_014518315.1 Taishania pollutisoli | reverse complement strand
ACTACGGCGAACCTTTGAAGGTTCTGAACTATATGTCATATGAAATAAATTGTGTCAACTTATTTCAGGACGAGACAAATGGAAACAAAAAAAGCGTATCATTCGTGATACGCTTTTTTAATAAAGTGGCACATGTTAAAAAGGAAAACCACCGAAATCCAGGTCTCGGAGTGGAATTTCACGGGTTTCGTCGATTTTTTTTGACGCAGGGAAAATAGATACTTTTCCCTTTACCTTTCCAACAATGCGTACGGTTGCTGTTTTTTTGAGTGCTCCCGCCAGTAATTTGGGCAATGCTCCCTGGAGAACTTCAGCAGTTACGGGAACGGCAACTGTTGATTCGGAACGTTTGACAATCTTGATGCGTTCATCCAGTTTAATGATTCCGACATGACTGTCATTGATGTATAAATCAAAAACAGATGGCTTGATCTTTAAGTTGTATCCGTTTGGATTGTTCAGAATCGCATCAAAACTAATGGAAAGATTTCTACCTTCAATTTTTTTCAAATGAAAGTTCTCCGCCTCTTTGAATTCAACATTTTCGTACGAGCATGCGCTGAAAATGAAAAGAAGTAACAACAGGAATCCCCATTTTTTGATCAGACGTGTCATTTGTTCAACTCTGTAAAATGTTTGTAGAAATAAGGGATCGTTTCGATTCCTTTAAAGTAGTTAAAGACACCGTAATGTTCATTTGGCGAGTGAATGGCGTCACTGTCCAAACCAAATCCCATCATGATTGTTTTCAGGCCTAAAACCTTTTCAAACATTGCTACAATCGGAATACTTCCGCCGCTTCTCACAGGAATCGGTTTTTTTCCGAATGTTTGTTCATATGCCAGACTTGCAGCCTTGTATCCGATCGAATCAATCGGTGTTACAGAAGCTTCTCCGCCATGGTGCGGGTGAACAGCTACACGGACACTTGCAGGAGCAATGGATTCAAAATGAGTTTTAAATAATGCCGTGATTTCATCCGGGTTTTGATCGGGAACCAGCCGCATTGAAATCTTTGCAAACGCCTTGGATGCAATCACTGTTTTTGCGCCTTCTCCTGTATAACCACCCCAGATCCCGTTGACATCCAGCGTTGGCCGAATGGAACCTCTTTCCGGGGTTGAATATCCTTTTTCTCCATGTACTTCACGAATATCCAGTGCTTTGCAATACTTTTCCAGGGAAAATGGCGCTTTGGCCATCTCAGCACGTTCCTCATCGGAAAGTTCGACAACTTTGTCGTAAAACCCGGGAATGGTAATGCGGTTGTTTTCATCGTGCAGGGACGCAATCATCTGTGTGAGAATATTGATCGGGTTGGCGACACATCCTCCGTACAATCCTGAATGCAAATCACGGTTCGGTCCTGTAACTTCTACTTCTACATAACTCAATCCACGAAGACCTGTTGTGATAGAGGGAACATCATTGGCAAGCATTCCGGTGTCCGAAACAAGGATAATGTCCGCTTTTAATTTCTCTACGTTTTCCTTTACGAAAATAGCGAGGTTCGGGCTTCCTACCTCCTCTTCCCCTTCAATCATGAATTTCACGTTACAGGGAAGTTCATTTGAAGCAATCATTGCCTCAACAGCTTTCACATGCATGTACATTTGTCCCTTATCATCGCAGGCTCCGCGTGCAAAAATAGCTCCTTCCGGATGAATGTCAGTTTTCTTAATCACCGGTTCGAAAGGAGGACTTGTCCACAGTTCCAACGGATCAGCAGGTTGTACATCATAATGCCCGTAAACCAATACAGTCGGTAGAGCAGGGTCAACGATCTTTTCACCGTAAACAATCGGATAGCCTGCTGTTTGGCAAATCTCCACGGTTTCGATCCCGATACGTTTTAATTTATCAGCGATGACATCTGCCGTTTTATGTACATGTTCGCTATATGCTTTGTCTGCTGAGATGGAAGGGATTCTCAATAAATCCAATAATTCTTCCAGGAAGCGGTCTCTGTTTGATTGAATGAAAGACTGTGTTTGATTCATGGTATTTTATTTTTAGCAAAAGTGGTCATTTTCTATGAAAATTAAAAGAAAGTAGCTATTTTTGAGAGGCACCGTATTAATCGCGCAACCTTTACTTAAAAAATGAAGTCTTTATTTCAGGCTAAACACTTTTTTATATAAACGGTATACGATATGACGAAACTTATTACCAGAATTACAACGGTCGGACTCGCATTATTTTATTCATTCGGAATAAATGCACAAACAACGATTACTTATCAGAATACCATGAACCCGAATGATTTGGTTCAGAATGTATTACTGGGATTCGGTGTAACAGCTTCCAATGTTACATTTAATAATGATCCGGGAACGATGATGCAAGGAAATGCGAGAAGTTTTACTGCCACTAACTTCCCTTATTCGCAGGGAGTGTACATACGTACCTTAGGAGGAGATGATGTATCATCGGATTCTGATTTGAATGCAATCAGTACAAACGACATCACAAACGGAGGTATTTTAGAGTTTGATTTTGTCGCGGCAGGAAATAACCTTTCATTTAATTACATGTTTGCTTCGGAAGAGTACCCTGATTATGTGTGTTCAGAGTTTAATGATGTATTTGGTTTCTTTATTTCAGGTCCGGGAATAAATGGACCTTACTCGAACAATGCTGAGAATATCGCATTGATTCCGAATACAAATATCCCCGTTGCGATTAATACAGTAAATTCAGGAACTCCCGGAATATTTGGTACCGCATTTGATTGCGCGGCTCAGGATCCGAACTGGCAGTCCAATTCGGTTTATTATACAACACAGTATGCTACGTATAGTGGAGAAGGATACAACGGCGGAACGGTTAGTTTACCGTCTGAGATAACGCTTCAGTGTGGAGAAACATACCACATAAAAATAGCTGTTGCAAATGTTGGTGACGGAGCTTTAGACTCAGGAGTATACTTAGAAGCGAATTCATTTGTGTCAGATGCCGTACAAGTTGTTGTGGCTACTGTTACCGGAGATACAACTGTCTTCGAAGGATGTACGGATGCAAGCATTTACTTCATTCGCCCGCAAAGCCAGATCAATGATACATTGACAATTGATTATACAATCGGAGGAACAGCAACAATGGGGACCGATTACAACAATCTTCCGAACCCGATTACGTTTCTTCCGGGACAGGACACAATTATCGTTACCATCACACCTATTGCAGACGGGATTCCTGACAATAACGAAACAATTACAATTACAGCGCAAATCGTTAACGCCTGTGGAGATACAATTACATCTACCGGTACTTTGATCATCCTTGATTCCGTTGACCTGACATTAACCTATACCAATCCAACGGTCTTTTGTATAAATGATTCTGTACCCGTTCCGGTAATAGCCTCCGGAGGCTTTGGTCCGTATACGTATGAATGGTCCAATGGAGCTGTTGGAGATACCGCTTATTTGGCGACTGTTGATTCAGTTCAGGGGACAATTGAATACTATGTGACAGCGACAGATGCTTGCGGCTACACGGGGACAGATACCGTATTGGTTACTGTGGACCAGTCACTGGTTATTGATTCCATTCTCTCGACCCCTGCGACATGTCTGCCAATCGGTACCGTCGCCACCCAGACATTTCCGTATGGTGCTCATTTGCAAAATCCGGGAAATCAGAATTCGTATGATCTGACATTTGACTGGACATATGAACATGATACTACGTTTATTTTTCCGAACCAAAGTTCACTGAATAACTTATCAGGTGGCTGGTATTACCTGGAATTGACGGACAATGTTGCGAATTGTACAGTGAACGACAGCGTATTTGTTGATGTTGTTGATGTGCCTTTCGCCTCTGTTACTGCGGAACCGGGAGCAGGTTGTACTCCTTTGGAAGTGACATTCTCTAATTCCAGCCAGAATTCCAATCAATATTTCTGGGATTTCGGAAATGGAAATGGAACGGTGACAAATGATTTAAGTTCCGTGAATCAAACATTTGATGTGACTTCAATTGTACAGTTGGTGGCCTCCAATGGAGATGTGAACTGTAATGATACAACAACAATTTTAGTAGAAATAGTCACGTGCGGATGTACAGATCCGATAGCGATTAACTACAACATGGCAGCAGTAATTGATGACGGTTCATGTATCTATCCGAACCCTACAGTGACCGCGCCAAATGTGATTACTCTGAACGGTGACAATGTGAACGATGTATTTTTCCTGACAACTGAATATGCAGCTTCCATTGAATTAATCATTGTTGACCGATGGGGCAATGTTGTGTATAGCGGAGTAGGAAATCAAACAACACCACCAACTTGGAACGGACGAAATGCATCCGGGAAAATGGTGAGTGATGGTGTTTACTTTTACAAGTACACAATCGGAGGAATACTGGGAGAAGTGCTGGAGGGACATGGTTTCCTGACAGTTGTCAAATAGCAGTTTATAGATGTATAATTCAGAAACCAGGACCTTATGGCCCTGGTTTTTTCATTTTATAAAAACGGAATAATTTTTGGTTCGCAAACCTTGATTATATTTGTACCTAAAATCATAATGTTATGAAATACATTGCTATTGTTATTATTGGATTGATTGTTGCTTCCTGCGGAAGTAAAGTTCCTTTTACGAACCAGATCAAGGATGAATTCGGACTGGATGCGGAAACGCAAATGAAAAAAGTTCAGTTTTACATCTCTCAGACCATAATTCTTCAACGAATCCGACAATCCGGAAGCCAGGGGACGGCAGAAAACGGGGTGTTGGTAACCAATAAAAACAAAGAGGAAGATCGCGTGACAATTCAGGCACAAACACCTGCCGTTTTTGAAAGCTATGGAAAAACAGGTGAAATGATTATTCGTTTTGAGGTTGGACAAGGACGTGTGCTTTCGTTCAATGTCAGACAGGAAGGAAATACATCCAAATACTACCTGGTTGCAGCCTGGGATATGAACAGAGGAGGAGAATTGACGTACGGTAATGAAAAGTACACGATTCAATCTTCGGCTGGAAACGCTTACCTGATGGTGATGCTGAAAAAACTTCAGAAAACGAAGCGCAAAGATCGGGTGGTAAAAGGAATGAGAGTGTGATCCCGCAAAGGCAAGATTTAATCCAGGGTTAACATAGAAGGTCGTTTTTTTCAATTGCTTTGCACATGGAATTTTTCAATCGTGAATTGAGCTGGCTTTCTTTTAATGAACGTGTTTTACAAGAAGCATTAGACTCCAGAAATCCGGTAATAGAACGGATGCGTTTCCTCGGAATTTATTCCAATAACATGGATGAATTCTTTCGGGTGCGCGTGGCCAACCTGCGCAGGATGATTGCTGTAAGAAATAAGACCGTAACAGGTTTCAACAGTTCTCCCAAAGAATTATTCAATGAGATTCGTTTGATTGTTTTGAAGCAACAACGCCAGTTTGAACTCGCATACCAAAAAATTTTGCGGGAACTCAGTAATCACAACATTTTTCATATTCAGGAGAGCGATCTGAACGAGCAGCAGATAGCTGAGTTGAAATCCTATTTCAATTTAAAGCTGAAACACGCCATCGTTCCGATTATGTTGAATGCATCAACACCATTTCCCCGTTTAAAAGATTCCGGAATCTACCTGGCAGTGAAGATGACCAACCTGCGCTCTACCAAATTGCGCTATGCATTGATCAAAATTCCTTCTACGATTTCCCGTTTTTACCTGATGCGGGAAGGAGAAAAACAAATGGTCATTTTACTGGATGATATTATCCGGTTAAACCTGGATGCGATTTTTTCAATTTTCACCTATCATAAAATTGAAGCATATACGTTTAAGTTTACCAGGGATGCAGAATTAAACCTCGATGATGATATCGCGGTTTCTCTGAAGGAAAAAGTAGAACATAGCATTAAGCTGAGGAAAAAGGGAACGCCCGTTCGTTTTGTATATGATCAGGACATGCCGCACGATCTCCTGGAATATTTGTTGAAGAATCTGAACCTGGAATTCGGGGTCAATACCATTGCAGGAGGAAGGTACCATAACTTCAAAGACTTTATGTCGTTCCCGGATTTTGGAAGATCGGATTTTGTCTATTCTCCATTACCACCATTGAATCATCCTGCACTGGAAGGACAAAAAAGCCTTATTAAAGTGATTCTGAAGCAGGACGTAATGATTCATTACCCCTATCAGCGGTTTGATTACCTGGTCGATTTGATTCGTGAAGCGGCGATCGATCCGCGGGTGAAATCCATTAAAATCAACGTGTACCGGGTAACCCGTGACTCACAGGTATTAAAAGCATTGATGAATGCCGTTAATAACGGGAAGCAGGTAACCGTTTTCCTGGAATTGATGGCCCGTTTTGATGAGGAAAATAATTTGTATTGGTCTACCCGTTTGAAAGAAAGCGGTGCAATTGTCCTGCATGGAGGACAGGATATAAAAGTACACTCCAAACTGATCCAGATTACCCGGATGAATGGCAATAAAAAGCAATTTATTACACACGTGGGAACAGGAAATTTCCACGAACGTACAGCGCGTATCTATGGAGATTTGAGTTTAATCACCGCGGATGAAAAAATAGGAATGGAGGTTGCCAAAGTTTTTCAGATCCTGGAAAGCGAAACACCCAATTTAAACAGGAGATTTAAAGAATTACTCGTCTCACCGATCAATACCCGTACCCGCATCATTAACCTGATAAAAAATGAGATTCAGGCAGCAAAAAGGGGAGAACGGGCAGAGATATTTATCAAACTGAACAACCTGACGGATACGGAAATGATCGAATGGTTGTACAAAGCAAGTAATGCAGGAGTTAAAATTAAAATGATTATCCGGGGGATTTGTTGCCTGGTACCAGGAATCCCGGGGCAGTCTGAAAACATTGTCGTGTATTCGATCGTCGATCGCTTTTTAGAGCACGCCCGGATTTTGAAGTTTTACAATGGGGGGGAGCACGCTTATTTTATCAGTAGTGCTGATTGGATGGAGCGGAACCTTGATAAGCGCATTGAAGTAACCTGCCCGATAAAAGACCCGGTTTTGCAAAAAGAACTCGACCTGATTTTTGATTACCAGTTAAAAGGGAATGCCAAGACGCGAATCATCGGAAAATTTCAAAAGAATAAATACCGGAAAGTAGAAAAGAAAATATTTCATACGCAATTGGAATTGTATAATTTCTACAAAACTCAATGGGAGAAACACGATGCAACTCCTGAAAAAGAATTCTTGTTGATGTAAGGTTTTAATATATCCGGAACAACTATTGAAAAAGGCTGCCCGTTTTAATGAGCAGCCTTTTCTGTTAAGGGGTTAATCCGTTATTGTTTCACAATACGGGCAATGCGTTCTGTATCATTTCCGGAGATTCGAATCAGGTAAATACCATTTTCAACTCCCGTTAAGTCAACAGTCGTTGTGGTCGCTTTGATTGTTTCCTGTTGGCGAATAACGCGTCCGTTTACATCCATTACTTCGTAGGTATAACCATTAGCAGGAAGACCGGCAATTTGGAACTCTCCATTGGTTGGGTTCGGAGCAAGTGTCATGTTTTCCAATACAACGTCTTCCAATCCTAAGTAGTCGCAATTTTGAATGTTTACCAAAACCTGAGAAGTATCTGGTCCGCAAACGCCATTGTCAACAATATATTTGTAGATCGATTGTCCTTGTAACGTTCCTGTCTGGAAATACGAGCTTGCCATCGGGCTTCCGTCAGGGGCATACCAGGTACCTCCTGCATCAATGTTTCCTCCCAATGCACCAAACAAATCAATTTGTTGATTTTTACACGTTGTAATCAATCCGTTTTCTCCTGCAGAAGAAGGATTGAAAATATTGATTGTTGCAATTGTTGTATCTGAAGTACATCCGGTTGTTACGATATAATTGAATGTATATGTTCCATTCAGCGGAGCTACATTCAACATTGAACCATTGATCAGGCTTTGAAGTGCATCGTTTTTCCATTCTCCGTTTGTATAATCAGAAGTAATGACATCACCAAGATCGATTGTTCCGTCTGTACGACAGGCATCAATATCACCGTCTATCCCCGGATTCGGAGTACAGATGTCAACACACACATCGTCAATCATCAGTAACCAGCCATCTTCACCCCCTGCAGGTACATGAAATGCAATATACACATCACCGGAGTAAGCACTTAAGTCAACGGACGCCAATTGGTATTCTTCATTCGATGCGATGGTCAATGGCATTACTTCTTCCGTAAAATCGCTTGCACTATTTCCGGTTGTTGATAATAGTACTCTGAAATCATTCGGCTCATTGCTTGAATAGACACGGTAATAAAAATTCATTACTTCGTTACCTGTAAGTGTCATGGGAGGAGTTACTAAATAATCATCATTTGCACCACTGTTATAGTCGGTGTAAATCGCCGCAGTATACTCTCCGGTACGGGCAATGTTATCTCCCCAGGCATCGTTATTAAGGAATGTCCACATGTATTCATTGTAGCCATACCATGATGGGGCGCCATCTCCGTTTTCATCAATAACAGACCAACAGGCAAGATTCGGAGAATCGGTTTCGAAACTTTCACAAAAAGCAATTGCAGGAATTGCTGCGCATGCTGTCAGCACCGGAATGGTCAGATGATAACTTTCATCACCGGAACCGCAATCTGCAATAACGAGAATATCATAGTCTGTGTTCGGGTCTAAACCGGGAATACTGATCGACGGAGAAGAAACGGTTTGCGTACCGATTCCTGACCCGGGCGTAAATCCTGCTTCTCCCCATTCTACAATCCAGGATGTTTCTGTATCTCCTGCTGTCCAAGAAACATCAGCAGAAGAGCTGGTAACGGCATCAACAATTCCGTTAACAGGCATCAGACAGGTTGGTGTTGTGTAAGTAACCTCCAACTCCAGGCCTATCTGTACTTCTTCTGACCAAAAATCCATATCCACAGAGGTCACAGTAATCGTGCTCGCTCCGGTAAGATCATACCCGATCATATCTATTGCACATCCTTCAGTAATCACATCTGAACCGTCCACATTCAGTGTAAAACCAAAATAATCTCCACAGTAAGTATCATCTCCGTAGGTATCTACCCCGTAAAAGTCAGAGATTGTGATACTTTGTATCGGTTGCCCCTGGTTGATCGTTAAGTTACCACCGGATGTAGTGACAACAATTGTTGTAGGATCGTCATCGTTTCCTGTGGCAGTGAATGATTGAGTGCCAACAGATTGGGCATTTGACGAAAAAATCGCCCCCATGGTAAATGCCAGTGAGAAGAGTTTCCACGCAAAGGGTTTCATGTAGTTTTTTTGCATAATGTTTATGTTTAGCAGTTAATTTAACCGATTAAGATAAGGGTTTCATGCTAAAATGCCAAATAGATTTGAGTCTATTGTTAGAATCCTAATTAAGCTTTTTTATGTAAAATTTTAATGATTATTCAATAAAAAACGTTTATTTTATGATTAGTTTGATGTTATAAGTATGGGATGTAACCTTGTAAAGTCAAATTAAAATGATGCATCATTTTTTAGACAACAGGATGCCTTATTTCACTCTGCTAATGTGCGGCAATTGTATAAAAGTAAAAGAAGCGAAGATGATTCACATCAATTTTTCTTGAAAATGGAAATAGTTTGTACATTTGCTCCTTAATTTAATCAATTAAATGAACAACCAGTCAGTCGAACTTCCCTTAGCAAAAAAGCCCCGGTTGATGTTTATAGACATGGCGCGTTCCATCGCCATATTGTTAATGCTGGAAGGCCATTTTGTCGACGATTCGTTAATGCTTGAATACAGGGATCTCAATAACCCGATTTATGCGACCTGGTTGTACATCCGCGGTTTTACATCGCCTATTTTCTTAACGGTAACAGGGCTTGTTTTTATCTATTTACTCTTGGGTAAACGGGAAGAACCGTATTTTTCTAACCTGCGGGTGAAGAAGGGATTTAAACGCTCGCTTGAATTGCTGTTTTGGGGATTTGCACTGCAATATTATGCATTTCATGTACTCCAATGCATCGGAGTCGGGATATTCTCCATTCTGATCCTTTTCGGAATCTATAAGTTGATCAGAGTCATTCCGCTGTGGATCTATTATTTTGTTGCAGGAACCTTGTTGTTCGGGTTTAATCTTTACCTGGATCAATTACCGGAATTTGGAGTGTGGCCGGAAAATGCACCGTATGTGATCCAAAACATGTTTCACGGCCCCGGACACCGGGCAATTTTCCCGATTGTTCCATGGATGGGATATACCATGTACGGAGCCATGCTGGGAAGTTTGCTGCACGATTTTAAAGAGCAGGTAAAGACATGGAGAGCTCCGTTGATAACAATTACAATCGGTTTTATTTTCTACTTGTTCTCCAAACAAATCCTGGAGGGGCTGGATCAATTAATCGGAAGTCCGTTTGTGCTGAATCTTGGTATTCTCGATTGGCTGTACATGCGCTTTGGAATGGTGTTGATTGCATTGAGTTCGCTAATGATTATTGAAAAACTGATCGGAGATATTAAACCCAACTTGTTTATTAAGGTAGGACAGAATACACTAACCATTTATATCATTCACATGATGGTGTTGTATGGGAGCCTTACCGGATTTGGGTTGAACAGATTGTTTCATCACCGGTTGAATCCATGGCAGGTAACACTCGGAGCGTTGCTGTTCATCTTACTCTTCGTAGTTTTCGTAAAATACCTGGATCAGATTAAGTTAAAACTGGATTTTATTCTCGGTCCGATCAGGAGATTTTTTAACCGTATTTACGGAATCAAATAACTCAGATTTTTTTCTTAATACTGGTATCCCGGGTCTGTGGCTTCGATGCTTGTGGTGTTTTGGGTTGATAAGGTTCCTTGAAGTACACATTTTTATAGATGATGCGCTCTCCACAGCCGTCTTCCAGTGTCAGTTTTACCTTGTATTCTCCAAATGTTTTGTAATAATGTGTCACCTTTGATTCACTACTGGTGCTGTCTCCGTCCCCGAAATCCCAACGGATTCCCGTCGATTTAGGGAAGTTGGCAAAACAACTCACCTCAAATTTGCCGTCTTTCGTAAACCGGTATAGTACATCGACAATGTCCCGGTTCAATTTGTATTCTGCCAGGTGATTTTTAATATAATCGTATGCCGTTTTTTGAATAGCCAAGGCTACCTTGGTGTCCAGTCCAGCCGCATATCCTCCTTCCGGACTAGATCGGAAAATGGCAGAATAAAAGGAGGAAGCAACGACATACGAACCGATTTTGGTCGGATGGTGCTCGTCTTTTTGATAAAGTCCGAAATCCGGGTAGTTTTTGCGGACTTCTTTCCAAACGTTACCTACCGGTACAATCGCCAGGTCATATTTTTCCGCCAGGTAGCGATAACCGCTTTCAATGGAGGCGCTCATTTCTTCATACGTACCGATCTCGTTCATATACGCATAGCCGTTTTCATATCCCCATGTCATGTACAACAAGAGTTTCACGCACGGATTGTTTTTGTGTAAGGTATCTACAATTTTCTGAAAATACGGTATCACCGCAGTGTCGATGTGTTCGTTGCCGTAACTTAATTCACGGCTGAATCCCTGCAGAATGACATAATCCCATTTCGCTTTGTTGATATCTTCATACAAGTCCGGGCGTTCCGAGTGCATGTGAAACGTATGATTACTTTTTGCACTCATTACAACATTTATCTTAATATTCTTTGAAATGGCCAGTTTTTCAAACATCACAGGCATGCTGTTCATATGGGTGAAACTATTTCCGATGAACAATACGTTCATCGGTGGAATTTCCTGTGCGTTAACGGTTGCTGCTCCACCGCAAAAAAAGGCAGCCAATACTTTAAAAAATTTACGCAACAATGCCATTTTAATCTTATCCATAAACAGAGTTTAACAAATCAAGTACCAGTTAGTTGATTGCAAAATTAATGCCGATACACGTTGTAAATGCGAAATTACACTTTTTTCAGTTTGCCACGAGCGAAATTATTGTTTCACGATGCGATGCACGGATTTCCATTCACGTTTGTCGGAAAGTTCCAGCAAATACATTCCTGCTGTGTACGTTTGCAGATCAATTTCAGCTTTTTTGAATGCCCGGTGCTCTTCCAGTAATTGTCCGTCAATTGTATAAATTTTCAGGTGAAAGTACTGATGGCTGTCTGTTTCAATAATTAATTTGTCCGTTACCGGATTCGGGAAAATAGTAACAGCGATCGGTTGATCCGCCTGGTGTACCGCTATGGTACTGTTCGGGTCGACTTCAAAATGGTACAAACCACCCAGATCCTGTCCTGCAAACATATTCAGGTACCCGTCACCGTCAATATCCTCTACCCAGAAAGAAGAATACGCTTCCGCATTGATGTTCAAAAATTCGGCATCTTCCAGTTGAAAGGATTGTCCTGGTGCCAGATTCCCGTCAATTTCATTGTAATAGTGAAGTTTTCCGTCGATGGCCCCTAAAAACAAGAGTGTTGTATCATTTTTTCTAAAAAAATGAGGGGCCGTATAACCATCCGGGTTGTTCGGGTCCTGGATGTGGATCCCGCCCAAATCGGCAGTGATTAATTCAAAAGAAGGAGAGGTAATTGTTCCGGTATTTTGGTAATACAACAACTTCCCGGTACGGTTCCCGATAATTAAATCCATCAACCCGTCTTTGTTCAGGTCAAATAATTGCGGAAATGCATATCCCCCGACTTGTATCGTTGTGTTGGTGTTGTCTTTCATGTTGATAACCGGATTGACAAATGTGTTGCCGTTGTTTTGAAACAATACCAATGTTCCGTCTTCCTTTCCGATGATTAATTCTTCTTTCCCGTCGCCGTTGATGTCTCCGAACGTCGGAACCATCCGCAATCCGTAATTGAGTTGATTTAGATTCAACCAGTTGTAATCCACAAAGGTGTAAGCCGGATTAGTTGCGGTTCCTGTATTCTTGTACCAGGCAATGGTTCCTTCTTTTACCGATTCGGTTTTGAAACGATACAGATTGGAAACAACCAGGTCTTTCAGTCCGTCATTGTCCACATCGTATACAATCGGGATGGATCCTTTCCCGTGCTCAATCATTTGATTTTGAAGGAAATCATTTTGCTGATAAACAAATGTCGGATTGTTGGTTGCTCCGATATTTTTGTAAAACAATACACTGGTCTCATTTTGAGAAACATTTTTTGCATTTGCTCCGACAATCAGGTCATTGATTCCGTCAAAATCGACATCGAGGTAAAAGGGTGCGGGGAATAAATAGATGGATGCCGGGAGTGTATTGCTGGGAAATGAAATATCTGCGCTGATCATCGGGGAGTCCGTATTTGGAGCCGTTCCGCCGTTGATGAGTAAAACCAGGTTGTTGAAAGCTACGTCCCCCAGGATCAGGTCCATTACACCCGAATTGTTATAATCCAGTGCGAGCACTGTTGATCCGGCATGTCGTGAAGATTCGGATTTTTCTTCATTGCTCTCAACGGGTTTAACCGGTAGTTCCGGGTTGGGCAGGTTTCCTCCGTTACAGGGAAAATTAGGGTCATTTAACAGCACCGAATTATTATTGGCATTCTCTGAAAATTTTCCCCAGCATTCATTAGCCAGCACAAATTCAAGTGAGTCGGGAATCCCATAATGTTCCATACTCATATTTTTGTGGTATTCCAGGTGTTGTCCTCCCTGGTGGAAAGTCAACACATCGATGTCTCCGTCGAAATCAACATCTACAATTGCAGGGATATCGCTGGAGGCAACATACAGGTTGGTATTGAATCCGTTGTAATCGGAATAAACGATGGGTTTAAAAAGTTCCCATTGCAATCCGTCGGTACTGTTTCCGACATTCCTGTATACTTTTAACCCGCCGATGCTATAGGTAAACAAGTCGTGCTTTCCGTCGTTGTCAAAATCAACCATTGTCGCACGATAGAGCAGATCTTCGGGAAAATAGGCTGCTGCGTTGTACACAAAACTCCATTGGCGGACCCCGTTAACCACTTCCTGAGTGAATACACGGATGTTATTGGAGCTCCGATCAAATACAAACAAGTCTTGATCGCCGTCAAAGTCAACGTCAAAAGTTGAGAATTGGGCATAATCCAAACCTCCTGCCCATGCGTTTTTCAGTGGTGTTCCGTTTTTCCGCACTTCAATAGAATTGTTGTATTCAAAGCTGAGCTGCGCACTTGCTTCCGGATGAACCAAAGTCACTGAGAGAAAAAACAGGACCCATTTCGAACGGCGATTATTGATCATATGTGTTGGGTTTCGAATGATGTATATTTTCTGATACTATAAACGTATTGTCCATTTGTTTCGTTGCGAACCACTAATAAATTTCAAACAACTCTTCTGCGGGCTTCCGCACTTTTTTCCAGTGTTGGGTCACGTCGTCCTGGTGTCTGTATCCAATTGGGACGACAATGGTAGAAGTCAGCCCTTTTTCCTCCAGATTTAAAATAGCGTCGTAACCTTTCACATCAAATCCTTCAATCGGAGTTGCATCCACTTTTAGCTGCGCGCAGATGTCAACCAGTACGCCGAGTGTGATATAGGCTTGTTTCTGTGCCCACGTTGTTTTTTGTTCTGTGGTTTGATTATTCATAATGCGCTTGAGAAAATCGGAATAGCCGGACAGCTGTTCAAGCGGTAAATCCCTGGTTACTGCCGTATTCTGCATGTATTGATCAATTTCGTCGGATTGAATGTCTCTGTAGGAGGCAATCACGATCAAATGCGACGCATCTGTAATCGATTGCTGATTGTATGAATAATTCAACAATTGCTTCCGAATCTCCTGGTTCTTAATCAGGAGAAATTTTAAGGGTTGCAAACCATACGAAGTGGGGGTAAGCCGGAGTGCTTCTTTGATCAGGTCAATCGTCTGATCCGGTATAACCCGCGTCTGGTCGTACCGTTTGGTCGCATATCGCCAGTTTAAATGATGTATAATTGAATGATTCATTGCGATTGTTTTTTACAAAATTAAAAAAAACCAGTCATTGCTGTTAAATTTTAATTTTACATTTCTGCGCATAATTTCAATTTATTGCATTGAAAATCAATTTATTAATTCTTATTGATTCATTTTTTAACACATAAAATCCTCAAAATGTTATTTTTTGTAATTTTTAAATGCTACATTTACCCACATTTTGGATTAATTTTACCTACTTTTCGTAAAGTTAGTCTGGGTTTATACTTAGCTATACGATTACTATGTTGAAACAGAATTCTATGAAGAATAAAATTATCATTACTGCATTTCTTGCAGGTTTTTCTGCAGTCTCGATGGCTCAGAGCAAACACGTGGTAGAGGCTGAAAAAATGTATGCAAGCCAAAACTTTTGTGAAGCTGCTGATAAATGCGCGTTGGCCTATTCCAAATTGACCAGAAAAGGAAAAACTGCGAAGAAAACCAAAGCTGATATGGCTTTTAAAACGGCGGAAAGCTACCGTTTGACAGAGCGTTTCAGAGAAGCTACCGAGTGGTATGAGCGGGCAATTTTGTTGGAATATTACAATGTAAATCCATTGGTGTATTTCTACAATGCTGAAATGTACAGAGTATTAAACGAGAAAGACAAAGCACAAAGAAATTATCAGGAATACAAGAAATTAGTTCCCGGAGACGGAAGAGCTGATATCGGACTGGAGTCTTTGAGCAAATCAGATACATATGTCAATACGCTGTCTACAAAATTGAAAGTAGACAACGAGCAACGTATCAATACCAAATCATTTGATATGGCTCCGATGTTCGGAGACAGGAAAGAGATGGTGATGTACTTCGGTTCAAGTAGAGAAAACAGTACAGGAACAGATAAGGATCCGCGTACATGTGAAAACTATATGGATTTGTGGGTTGCCGAAATGGATAAGAACGGAAACTGGAAAGCACCTGTTCTGATTGACGGAGAAGGAATCAATACGGAAGATAACGAAGGAACTGTTGCGTTTGACGGACGTGGAAAAACAATGTTCTTTACACGTTGTCCGAATGTGAAAAAGCAAAACTTAGGGTGTGAAATCTGGGTTTCCGAATCAAAAGGAAAAAACAAATGGGGAACACCTAAGAAATTAGAGTTGAAACCACATGATTCATTAACTGTCGGGCATCCATGTGTTTCTGAAGACGGACGATTCCTGATCTTCGCCTCTGATCTTCCGGGAGGATTCGGTGGATTGGACTTGTGGGCAACAACTTACGAGCGTAAATCTGATTCATGGACAACACCGGTTAACCTGGGACCTGAGATCAATACTTCCGGGAATGATGCGTTCCCTACGTTTGCAAAAAATGGTGACTTATTCTATGCAACGGACGGAAAGCCGGGAATCGGAGGATTGGATATTTTCCGTGCAGCGAAACAAGGAGAAGAGAACAAATGGTCGAATCCGGTAAACATGGGATCACCGATCAACTCTTCTAACAATGATTATGCATTGGTAGAGCACACGGATAGAACAGGATATTTTACTTCTGAGCGCAAAAGCCAGAACGGAGAGAATAAGCCGGATATTTATAAGTATGAAATCCCTCCATATGTATTCGACTTGAAAGTGATTGTTACGGACTTGAACGAAAAGAACGTGAAAATTGCAGATGCGAAAGTCGTTGTTACAGACAACAATGGTGGAACATGGGAAGGATATACCAACAAGCAGGGAACTGTATTTTGGGACAAGAAACCAACTGGTGACCGATACATCAACGAAGAAGGATCATATACCATCTCTGTTTCCAAAGACGGATATCACGATGCGCAAGGTTCACGTATTACAACTGTAGGATTGAAGTACGATCAAAACTTTGTTGTTGACCTGGCATTACTTCCTAAGAAACCAATCCGTTTACCGGAAGTACGTTATCCGTTGGCAAAATGGGATTTGTTGGTCGACTCGACAATCAATTCGAAGGATTCCCTGAATTTTGTGTATGACTTGTTGACGGAATACCCTGGAATGATCCTGGAGTTGAGCTCACACACTGACTCCCGTGGTAGTACAACATCCAACCAGGTGCTTTCTGAAAACCGTGCACATAAGTGTTATGAATACCTGGTGAAAGAAAAAGGAATTGATCCGCGAAGAATTGTTCCGGTAGGAAAAGGAGAAAACGATCCGAGAGTAGTTTACAGAAAAGGAGACGACTATGCTGTTACTCTTCCGAGAGATGAAGAAGGAAATCCATTGGAAGGATGGACGGAAGCAACGTTGACGGAAAAGTTGATCAACTCTTACCAGAAGACAAACAAAGCGTTATTTGACAAACTGCACCAATGGAACCGCCGTACGGAAGGAAAAGTATTGAGTCTTGACTTCAATGCAGAAACCGCTCCGGCTGCTCCGGCAAGCTATTTAGAATTCAAAAAAGTACCGAGATAGTACTTTACTGATGATAAAACCCTGAAGGGCTTGCACATTGTTGCAAGCCCTTTTTTATTTAACAATCGTATAAACTTTAAATCTTTAAATGGTCGTATCTTTGCGGCGCTAAACCGGTCATGCTATACCATTAAAATAGCAGTTTGATATGAAATCTCTTTTAGAACGGTATGTAAATTCGTATGCGGGGTTGTCCAAAGAGTCCTGGATGCTTTCTATTGTTATGCTGATCAACCGCTCAGGAGCAATGGTCATTCCGTTCCTGGGAATTTACCTGCACAAAGAATTAGACTTTTCGATTGCCGATTCAGGAATATGCCTGAGTTTTTACGGAATCGGATCGCTCGCAGGGTCCTGGTTCGGAGGTTGGTTGTGCGATAAAATAGGGAATTTCAAGGTGCAGGTGATCAGCTTGCTTTTGTGTGCTCCGCTGCATTTCATTACACCGGAATTTAAATCATTCTACGCGATTTGCGTGTTGTTATTTGTGTTGGGCATCATCTCTGAGATCTTTCGTCCAGCCAACTCGGTTGCTATTTCCAGGTATGCTAAAAAGGAAAATATCACACGTGCTTTTTCCCTGAACAGGATGGCGGTAAACCTGGGCTTTTCAATCGGTCCTGCCGTGGGTGGGATCTTATCGGCATATTCGTTTCATTTGTTGTTTTACATCAATGGGATTGCCTGCATCAGTGCTGCGATTGTATTCGTCTTGTTTTTCAGAAACAGGAAAGAGCGGAATGAGGTGGGCCATACGGAAGAACCGGCTGTCGGTACAATTGTTCGTTCTCCTTATACAGACAGTAAATTTTTGTTATTTACATTGTTTTGTGCTTTGTACGCAATCTCGTTCTTCCAGCTGCTCAATACCCTGCCGTTATTTTTGGGAAACGGAGCCGGATTGTCACAAAAAGAAGTGGGGCTGGCCCTTGGGTTCAGTGGATTGGTCATTGTGTTGCTGGAAATGCCACTTGTAGCCATTACGGAGCGGAACCTCACCATTGTCCAAATCATGGTGTGGGGAACCTTTGTGACCGGGTTGAGCTTTTTTCTCTATACAGTCAGTCATTCCGTCTTTGTGATCTATATCGCGATCTCACTCATGAGTATTGGTGAAATCCTCGTACTTCCGTTTATGTCAACGGTTACGGCATTACGCTCGGGTCCGGCCAATAAAGGTGCGTACATGGGAGTTAACGGTGTTTCCATGGGAATTGGATTAATCGTTTCCCCGTTTTTGGGAACAACCGTTGTCGCAGAGTTCGGTTATACAACGCTGTGGATGGGAACGTTTATCATCCTGTTGGTTACGGCTCTCGGGTACAAATATACCATTGCCCCGATGGAAGAGATCAGCGCGTATAAAAATGAACACCGGCAGCCACAGTACTCCGAAACAACGGAATTGTAGTCAATCATTGCATTGTGATTGTATGTAAATTACTCCAGGTTCAACACCTTGAGTTGACCGTCCGGTGTGATGACATGATACTGTTTTTTAGAAGCATCCGGTACTTTTCGGAGGTAACTTACAGTAACATACATGACGCATTGGATACCGACAACCGGTGTGTCTGCATTCATAATTTTATCAAAATCCGACGCGTTAATTTTGTTGAAATAATAAGACTTGGATTTTCGTTGCTCCTGCCTTAAAACAGGGGTATTCGACCGGTAGTAATCATTGATGTATGAAACATCAGAACTCTCGTATGCCTGGTAACTCAGGTACTGACCGGAAGGTTGGATGTGGTGAAAATCAATTGAAAGAACAGGAGTTTCTTCCCAATTGTCCTTGTCGAATGAGAGCAGTGCTTTTCGTTTATCGGAAATGATGCGTGCCTCTTTTAACATGGAAGCATAAATAGTGTCCAATTCAGAAGAGTGATAGTCGACCTTTACAATATTGTGGATATTGTACCGTGAAGCTACCTCCACTAACCGGTCAAACAGATGGATATCTTTTACCCGTAAAAGAATGTTCTTCTTGATTTCAAATCCGGTTTCTTCCTGCTGAATATTGATGACGTGTTGATGCTCTTCCTTGCTGGTTTGATAGTCGTAAACTTTCGTTTGTGATATGAAATCGACATAGATGTCTTCTTCTTTGATGCTCAACGCTTTTAATTCACGCTTAAAACCGGTAATCCGTTTGTTGATTTCTGCATTGCAGGCCTCTACGGATGCCGCTTCCTGATTGAGTCCTAACGTGATGGTGAAAGAAGTTGATTGAACCGTATTCAGGATATTGACATGAAAACTCATGGACGTTTTATCGATGATTACTTTGTTGTGCCGTCCGTCATTGTAGGATTGATTTGTGTTGTAATTTCCTTTGTAATTTCCATACAGTTGATTTCCTCCGATTTGTCCCATGGAAACGGAACAATGGATTAGACTAAAAAAGATAATTGCTGATTTCATTGCGTTTTAAATTAGAATATTCCTGCAAGAATATGCTGTATGCAATGAACAAACGGTGTAGAAGCATTTTCAACTGACTGTAAACCCGGAACGGTTATTTTACAGTTGTTTTACAATGGATGAATGACGATTGAAAATACGATTGAAAATGAAGGAACAGGTGTTTATGAAGTGGTTTACTTCCCGCAGTTTTCCATCAGTAATTGCAACTCCCGGTCTACTTGTTTGGATGCTGTTTTTTTCGTCAGTGCTTCCTTGAAATAAGTTGCTGCTTTTTCACACTGTCCTTTTTTGGAGAAATATTTTCCCAGCATTTCATATGTGACATACGACTCACTGTTTTGACGGATGAATGCTTCAATGTCTTGTTGTGAAAGAGTTAACGGCTTGTCAAACATCAGGTATTGACTGATTTTTTGCTTGGTTTGTTTGAATAAAAGAAAATCCTGATATGCCTGCGAATAAAGGAACGGATCTGCGGCAATACTGTCTGTTACGATGGCTTTCTTTGCTGCAAATGTTTTGTTGAGGTCATAACCGATAAATTTCCCCAACTGGAAATCATTGGTAGTGATGTAGAACATGCGTTCTGTGGGTTGCATTACAACACTGTGGTGTGCCAGTAATTGGTTGACCGCTCTCGGATTTCCCATTCCCAGTGTATCTCCGTTGGCTGCCTTTTGATTGCGGAGGATCGCAGCAACATCTGTTGGAGTAAACGGAGTAGCTTGCCGGTCAATCAATTCACGCACCCGGTCGTATCGAAATTTACTGTCGCTGTTCTGAATATTTTGAAGGTTCGCCGGGTCTTTTTCAAATGTCGTTGACTGGTAGTGATTCGAACAAATAAGATCGTCTCCTTTCATTTCGTAGACTCCTAATTTGGTCGGCGATTTTTCGATTAACACCGTTTTATTGTCATTGGCGGATCCGACCATCAGCGTTTCCGATACAAATGTTTCCCGTTTTTTTGCAATGGCAATTGCCTCATCGATGTTTTTTGCATATTGGAGGATCTCACGCGCCAGAATGGAAATAGGGGTTTTTGATCCCGTTGGGAGATCGGATTTGGAAGCATTAATAGTGACCGTTAATCCCTGTTCATTCATGCCGGATGCAACCCCTGTAAATCCTGCCCAGGAATAAGAGGTGAACTTGTATCCTGTTGAGGGATTGATAAACAAAATAATTTTTTCTCTTGCAAAATCATCGCCCACATAAAAATCAAAGTTTCTTCCGAGAATAAGGTGGTCTGTCGCAGATTTTGCTCCTTTCAATGCAAATGAAGTACATCCTACTACACTGTAATCATTCAGTGCGTGCCCCATATCGTGCGCGGCATGATACCCCAGTATGCGTGTATATTTCGGAGCGATGTAATCAAATTCATCTGAAAACGTGCGGGAAATTCCATAGATTTCCTGCTGATTTTCCAGTGAAATGTGATCAGGAATTTCATTGGTAAAAAATCCCATCATAATCTTCAGAAAATTCTGAAAAGCCCCTTTGGGTACAAACTGGTTGATTTGTCCTACAAAAATTTCCTCCTGACTTTGATTGAGTTCTTTGGCTAATTCCCCGTAGATTAATCCCCGTTCGTACGGCTCTCCTTCGATGTACATTTCCCAGATACCGAATTCATTTTTCTTTAGGTAATTGTTGCCCAGTACATAGTGATTTTCGCTTACTTTTTGCCGTTTTCCGATATGGATATCCGGAACCTCCGGAGGAGAAACCGTCGCCGAAAACAAGACATAGATAAAGACAATGAAAATAAAAGCAAAAACCAGTTCAAATGGAATAAATAGGAGTCGAAAGAGATATATAACGGCTTTTTTCACGGTGACAATTAATCGGTACAAAAATAACGATTATTCTCCCGGCAATGGAATGTTTAACGAAAAATTACAAAATCAGGTGGTAGGATCTACCTATTCATAATTCAATATTCAAAATCCTCAATACTCCTCCTTCAACGTCCGCATTACAAATGAACTCTGTACCGTTGCAATGTGCGGAATCACGGCCAGTTTTTCCTTTACAAATACTGCATAACTGTCCATATCACGGATGTTGATCTTGAGCAGGTAATCAAAATTACCTGCAATGTGGTAACAGTCCGTTACTTCAGCTAATTGCACGATCGCTTGTTCAAATTCATCCAGGTAGTCGGCAGCATGCGATTTTAACTGTACATTACACAATACGTGTAATGTAAATCCTTGCTTCTTTTTATCGATTACTGCTATGTAAGACCGGATTACACCCCGTTTTTCCATCCTTCGGATGCGTTCATAGGTAGGTGTCACGGTGAGTCCGACCTGGGCGGCAATTTCCTTTGTTCCCAGTTTTGCATTCTGTTTTAGTAATTCCAGAATTTTGTGATCTGTCTCATCTAACTGAAAATTGCCCGATAAAAATTCTTTTTCCATTGCTTTAAATAAGTATGAATAGTAAAAATAACTAAAAATATACATTTAATTAGTTAAATATTCTTTTATATTGAATAGATAGGTTGAATTATCTATATTTAATAAAAATAAAAGAAAATAAAGATGGATTATACAAAGATGCGTCCCGAAAGTTTGATGATGACCTACGGGTACAAACCGAAATTATCAGAAGGATCGTTAAAATGTCCGATTTTCCAAACGTCCACATTCGTGTTCAATTCGGCAATGGAAGGCAAGCGTTTCTTTGAAGTGGCTTACGGATTGAGTGAGGCGAGACAGGGAGAAGAGTTGGGGTTGATCTACAGCCGGTTGAATAATCCCGACCTGGAAATTTTAGAAAACCGCTTGTGTTTGTGGGATAAAGCAGAAGATTGTGCCATTTTTGAAAGTGGAATGTCTGCCATTGCAACAGCAATGATGGAATTCATGCAGCCGGGTGATTTATTGCTGTATTCCCGCCCTGTTTATGGAGGAACAGATCACTTTATCAACAACTTTTTGAAGAAGCTCAACATCGAATCAGTCGGGTTTAGTCCGGAGGATTCCAGGGAAGAGATCATTGAAAAAATCAATCAATCGGGGAGGGCAGACCGGTTGGCAATGATCCATATTGAAACACCAGCCAACCCAACGAATGCGCTGATCGATATTGAAATGTGTGCTGAAATCAAACGCACATTTTCTACTGCTGATAAAGAAGTGATTCTTTCCGTTGACAATACCTACATGGGGCCGATCTGGCAACATCCGTTGAAACACGGAGCTGATTTGGTATTGTATTCCGCGACGAAATACATCGGTGGTCATTCGGATGTGATTGCCGGAGCATGTTTGGGGAGCAAGGCACACATTGCGCGTGTAAAAGGGCTGCGTACATTCATGGGGAATATGGCGGCACCATTCACCGGGTGGATGCTGATGCGAAGCCTCGAAACATTGAAGGTGCGAATGGAACAACAGGCGCGAAATGCGGTTGAAGTAGCCCGCTACCTGAGAAATCACCCGAAAGTGGAAAAAGTATATTTCCTTGGTTTTATCGGAGAAACAGGAACCGAACGGGAAAAAGAAATTTACAGAAAACAATACCTTTCCAGCGGAGCAATGATTGCTTTTGACGTAAAAGGAGGGGAAAAAGAAGCATTCGCGTTCCTGGACAACCTGCAGTTGATCAAACTGGCGGTAAGCCTGGGAGGAACGGAAAGCCTGGCAGAACATCCGTACTCAATGACACATGCAGATGTTCCGCAGGACATTAAAAACGCCATGTCCATAACCGAAAAATTAATCCGGGTTTCAGTTGGAGTGGAATACTACGAAGATATTATCTCCGATATGCGACAGGCATTGGATAAATTATAACAATTACTATACGGCTTATGAAAGATGCGGGGAAATGGTGGCTAAATCAATTTCCCCGCATTTAAAATGTCCTTGCGGGCATGCCCTGTGTCCGTGTAAGCCACACGGGCGACAATCCAGTCCCTGAACTTCAAGAATTACACGATCTTCAGACAACGGACCGAAACCAAATTCAGGTACAGTTGAACAAAAGAATGCAGTTACAGGAGCATTCATTGCGGAAGCAATGTGCAACGGCCCCGAATCATTGACAAAATTGCGGATAGCATCTCTCATCAGTGCTGCAGAATCGAGGAGGCTTAACTGACCTGCCAGATTCACCACATTGTATTGCTGTGATGCTTCTTTGATGCGTTCGCATAATGCATGGTCTCCGGGCGCACCAATCAGGTAAATCGTGTGTGTTGCCCCCAGTCGATGAATCAATTCAATCCATTTGTGTTCGGGCAATTGTTTGGTAAACCAGACCGAAGCGGGTGCAAGGCAGTAATACTGGTTTGATTTGAAAGGACGGGTCTTTTTCCATGCACTGTCAGAAGGGTGTAACTCAGGGCGGACAAGTGATCGTGCGCCGAATTCTTTTAATAATTGAAGGTTGCGGGCTACTTCGTGTGTTCCGTTCCCGATTTCATGCTCAAACCGTTTGGTAAAGGCAAATGAAAAGGGATTTTTCCGGAACCCGTATTTCTTTTTGGCTCCCGACAGCAGCGTTAAAATTCCTGAACTTCCAAACCGGTGGAAATTAAAAACAATGTCGTAATGGCGTGTGCTGAAGATCTTTCTCAACCGAAAAATTTCTTTGAACTTTCCATTTGCTTTGTCAAAGACAATTACCTGGTTGATCTTCGGATTGTTTTCCAGCAGTGATTCATTTCCTTTCTTCACTACCACATCTATTTCTGAATCGGAAAATAAACGCTTTGCTTCCGCAATAGCTGCGGTTGCCAGGATCACATCCCCTAAAAATGCGGTTTGAATAAACAGAATGCGTTTCACCAATGATTGTATCTGCCACAAATATACAGGAAATAAAATTCGGGCGGAATTTCTCCTGAAAAACAAAAACAGGAAGCAGTATGTGTTTTCACGGCTATACAGAAAACTGGTGCACTTATATAGTTAAACGAATTACATATACAAACCAGCTTGTACATGAAAGTAGATGACACGACTTTTGAATGAAAAATGAATTACTATTTAAAATTACAACCTTTATGCGATTTCAGTTAACGTTTGGTTTGCTGTTGCTATGTGCGACAGAAGCCACTTCTCAAACCCTTTATGTACCAGGATCTACTTCAGGTATTGGAGTATCATCTAATGCCAATGTCGGAATTGGTGTATCTTCTCCCGCTGAAAAATTACATATCAACGGAGCCGTCCGTGGAAATGCCGGCGGAGGTGCATTGCGAATCAATTCCGGAAACGGATACATAGATGTCGGTGCTCAAAATACTCTGTGGGGACACATCTATACGGACAGACCTGGTTTTGTATTTAACAAGCCGGTACAAGTAATCGGAGGTGTCTTTGCAGGATTTGGGTCTTCTGATTTATCACTTCAGACAGGAGGAGTAAACAGAATTACAATTAGTGGAAGTACCGGTGTGATCACTACCTTCAGTGATGTCGTAACTGAAGGTGCGATTAAAGTAAAAAAAGGAAATAACCGTTGGATTTCATTAGGGGATGGAAGTACCGTCAGTAACTTCAGAATAAGTGCCAATGAAGACATTGGTAATGTATATGCAGATTTTAGAAGTAATCTTTATTTTAGAAATTGGGATAATGTAAGTTGGTCACCACTCGTTATTGAATCAAGTGGAAATGTTGGAATCGGATTTTATACAGGCTACACTTCTGGTAAGCAGCATACACAAGGGTACCGACTGGCAGTAAACGGAGGAATATTGTGTGAAGAAGTGAAAGTAATCGTAGATGTACCGAACAGTGATTTTGTATTTGAAGAAGATTACGAATTGATGTCACTCGATGCGGTAGAAAACTATGTAAAAACACACAAGCACCTTCCGGAAGTTCCAAGTGCACAGGAATTTAAAGAGAACGGATACACCATTGGTCAGATGGATGATCTCTTATTGCGTAAAGTAGAGCAATTGACACTGTATGTGATTGAGCAGAACAAAAAAATAGCTGCTCTTGAACAGCAGTTGAGAGAAAAAGAATAGATGTAAAACGAGATTTGGTTTTCACTTTTTAATTTTTACGATTATGATACAACATACATATAGAAAAATACTCGCTTTGTTCCTGCTTTGTTTATATCTGGGAGTAGAAGCCCATGCCCAACTGAATATTCCACCGGATTATTATTACCAACAAAAATATTGGATGACCAGAAAACGTCTCAAAGAGAATTTTTTGCATGTGGGAAATGAACCCGGAGATATGATTCCGGCAGGAGAATATAATAAATATCACCCGGAAGCCCGTTATCTGTATCATGGCGATGGGCTTATAAAGCTAGGCTGGTATATGGCGGTGCTGGCAACAGAATATCACTTGTTGGTTGCCAATAATCAGCCAACAGAAGGAACATTGGAAGAGATTTATTATGCCTTACAAACGGTAGATCGATTAGATGCAGTAAGTGGTCCCATGTTTTCCTGGTACAATTACCCCAATGGTTATTTGCCGAAGGATATTAAACGTTGGGAGGATACGGAGACCAGTAATGATCCTTATACGCTAGGTTATCAACAAATCACAGAGCTATTGTATGACCCGGTCAACAAAAAATACTTACCTGCCAGTAATACGTTGGATGGTTTTCTGGTGCGGGATGATGTCCCATGCGAATATTTCAGTAAATTGAAAGATGTTGATTGCATTCGTAGTTCTTCAGGTTGTTACTCAACATTATATGACGATCCGGCCGGCTGGACACGTAGAGAGTATTATGGTGCAGAAGAAAGTCAGGATCAATTGGTTTTCTTATTTATGGGCCTTAAATGCATTCATCATTTTATCCCGGCCTCTGTTACCTACAATGGTTTAAATCTTAACAATCGTGCGCAAACACAATTGAGCAGGATTCTCGGATATGCCGCATCCGGCTCAAATGGGACTCAACTTCCCTATACCATTGCCAACCCTCATTTGAGTGGGGCCCCGAAAGTGGCCAGAGGGGCCGATATGAGTATATATGCCTATCCATTTGCTGTGTTGGGAAACACAGTCGTACACGGTAAAAATTTCCATGGAGATCCTATTGTCCAACCAATCCACAATACAGCCGCCCCTACATTTTTCACCTTACCGGAAGGGGGAGCTTATCAGGCATTTAATGCCAGCTTTTTTCTGGTTTCAAATTTCACTGCACCCAATAAAAACTATCAGGATAATGACACAAAAGAAGCTGCATTGGTTGCAATCAGTAATATGTACGCCCGAACCTTAACAGGGAAAAACAATTCGTTGTTAGAACTTTCGACCTTATGCCATAACTCTAATGTACGCTGGCCTATATACACACTTTTAAATAATGCTCTTTTTCCGGATAATTCAGCGTTTAATACCTTTCTTGTAGGACAAAAAGACGATGTTGAAAGCATGTTGAACTCATACCCCTGTGAAGGAAGCTATAATTATGGAGTATCAAATTATGCAGTCAATTGGAATGGGTGGAATCGTTTTTTTGTCTATGCTAATCATGTGAATAGTCCTGATATGAATGATGCTTTCGATAAATTTCATGGTCACAGAGCAGGGCTGGATTATATGCTACTTTACAATTTGTATAAAATCAACTTTATGCAGGATGGAAATCAGGTTTCCTATCAGTCTATTGAGAATTTGAATATTCCGCAAGGAAGTTACTATCCTTTTTTGGGATTGGGAAGCGTAGCGAACCCGTTAAGGCAGTTTGCGGAAAAAATCGAGTCTTCAGCGGTTTTAAATAACGTAAGTGGAAATACCACTACCGCAAATGTAAGCTACCATGCATTGAGTGAAATAAACCTTAAACCCGATTTTCATGTGAAGCCAGGTGCATTATTTCATGCAAAAATGACGACAGGTAGTGAATGTGATCAATACGGATATAAAAGTACAGTAATTTCATTAGAAGATGAAGTGCAGACGGGTTCGACGTCAATAGAAACAGTAGAAATAGATGAGGATTTACAGATTTTCCCGAATCCGTCAAAAGAACAAGTGTATCTAAAACTGAATCAATCGGTTGAAAATGCCACACTGCAAGTGTATTCATATACCGGACAGTTAATGGAGACACATCTCAATATCACAATCCGAAAAGGCGAAAATTATGCTTTTGAAATAGGTCATCTGTCACCGGGAACGTATACTTGCCGGCTGATACTAACAAACTCACAAATTTCCTATTATGGAAAACTTGCGAAAATGTAATTGAGGTATACCAGACTGCTTCTGAAAACAAACCCCGGGAATTTGTTTATTAATTCCCGGGGTTTTATTGCTATTTTTCTCATTAAATAGCGCTTATTAGATCTCTTTAGTCACAGAATAATCGGTTGTTTGAAGGAGTGGCTGATAAACACCTGCGGGAAGTTTGGAACAATTGATCCGGATAAAATCAGTGGCTGAATAGTTGCGGGAAATCTACCACTCCCAGGGATACAATTACCTCTATGAACTCTGGTTGGAGGAAGTCAAAAATGGTGTTGGGAAGCGATTGTTCATTTAGTGAAATTACTTCTTGTTGCGGGTATGAATTTGTTCAACGTTTCATACAAGCATTCAAACGGAAATTTGGTGTGCCTTCTGTGATATTTCGAAATAAAACCAGGGTGTTACAGTGGTGTAATGAAATAATTATCCGGCAAGCGGTCCTATAAATGGCCGCTTTTTTTGTGTGTAAAAAGAAATCGTTTTTCAACAATTACCACTTTTTACCACTAATTTAAAAACTTACTAAATCCTTTATTTTTCAATATTTTTTTGATAATTCAATGAAACTTTTATTCCATTGTTACGTTAATAGTTATCAACAATTACTATTTTGGTGGTAAAAAGTGGTAAATAGTCATTATTTTTACCCATTATTTGCATCATGGCAGGATTAGTAGGAGAATATGAAGTGAAGTTGGACGCCAAAGGGCGTTTCTTGTTTCCGGCAGGTTTACGGAAGCAGCTTCCTCCTGTATCCCCAAATGATTTCATGCTGAACAAAGGATTTGAAGACTGTCTTACGTTGTATCCGCTCGTGGAGTGGGAGAGAATCAGTGAGAAGCTGTCGAAAATGAACTTGTTTAAGCCGAAAAACCGAATGTTTTACCGTTTGTTTCACCAGGGAGCAAAACAAGTTTCTCTGGACAATGCTGGAAGGGTGTTAATTCCTTCAACGCATGTGGAACGGGTGGGAATCAAACAGGACGTTATGCTCATTGCATACAATGACCGCATTGAAATCTGGGATAAAGCTAAATACTTCGCTCTTATTGAAGAGAACATGGTGGACTTCGCTGATTTGGCGGATGAAGTAATGGGAGATTTAAATGACGGAATCGAATAAAATATACCATGTCCCGGTAATGCTTGCCGAATGTTTGGAGGGGTTGAATATCAATCCTGACGGAGTGTACGTTGATGTGACATTTGGCGGTGGAGGACATTCCCGTGCTATTTTTGAGCAATTGAGTCCCAAAGGAAAATTGGTCGTGTTTGACCAGGATCCGGATGCGAAAAACAATGCATGGGAAGCCCCTAATTTTCATTTCGTAGCGGCTAATTTCGCATTTCTTCAAAATCATTTACGCCTGTTAGGAATCAAAGAGGTGGATGGTATTCTTGCTGATCTGGGGGTTTCGTCTCACCAGTTTGACGAGGAAGACCGTGGTTTTTCCATTCGTGGAAATGCACCGTTGGATATGCGGATGAACCAAAATGGGGAGTTGACGGCAGAGAGGATTGTAAACGAATACGAAGAAGGGGAGTTGATTCGTATTTTTCGCAATTACGGCGAATTGAAAAACGCCCGTAACGTTGCGCAGACAATTGTCTCCAAAAGAGAGTCAAATTCTATCAAGACGACACAGGATTTGATGACAGCCCTTGAGAAGTGTGCGCCGAAATTCAAAGACCATAAGTTTTTTGCACAGGTATTCCAGGCGATTCGTATTGAGGTGAACCAGGAAATGGATGTGCTGGAACGTTTTTTAACACAAACGGCAAATGTATTGAAGCCAGGAGGAAGACTGGTGGTGATGTCTTATCATTCTTTGGAAGACCGGTTGGTGAAAAATTACATGAAACGCGGAAACCTGGAAGGAGAGATTGAAAAGGATTTCTTCGGAAATGTGCTTAAACCGTTTGATGAGGTCGTGCGCCACCCGATTGTTCCGACGGAAGAAGAGTGTGAACGAAACTCACGTGCACGAAGTGCAAAGTTGAGAATCGCACTTCGGAAAGAGCAGCACGTAAAAAAGTGAGCGGCCTCGTGTGGCTGAACGAAAGGAAAGCGACAAAAGACAGAAGAAACAACTAAAAACAAGAACAATGAAAAACGTACAACTATTAGTGCTTACAGCCATTGCAATGATAGCAATCGGTTTTTCAGATGTGAAAGCTCAGAATACGGAACCGAACACGGTTATTATACAGGTGTTTGGGGAGATGAAAAACACAGATGTAGCCTTCTCACTGCTGGTGACTCCTCCGGATGGAAGCAATACCTACGAGGTGCCGATGGAAACACGGACCTTGAAAAACAGGAAAGAAGTAGCAATCGCGAATACGAAAATCGTTCAGTTGGAAATCAATAAATGGAAAAAAGAAGGGTTTGTGATTGACGGAATTTCAACCATCGGCGGACCGGACTTTTTATACGTTGTGCTGTCAAAGTAGTTATTGCGGGAAATGGACAATGAATTTGTAAAAAAGCCGGAACCGGAAGTGGTGAAAGAAAAACCACGGAAAGCCACGAAGAAAAAGGCAACAGCCGAACGTGGAAAAACCTCCCGTGCTCTGACGCAAATTCTGAACGGGGATTTTTTAACAAAAGAATTTGTACTGAACAACCTCAATTTTATCTTCTTTCTGATCTTCCTCTTGTTGCTGATTGTGGGAAAAGGATATTACGGAAAGCAGTTGTCAAAAGATGTGGAGACGACGCAAAAAGAACTGGATGAAGTGATGGCGGAATATGTGGAAGCAAAAGCAAAACTGGAAGAAGATACACGCCGCCAGGTGCTGGTGGAAAAATTAGAAAGCAGAGGGTTGAAGGAAACGGTAAACCCGACAAAAGTGATACGAATTAAAGAGAAAAAACAAAGATAGATAGGAATTTTTCCTATCGATAAAGATAAAGTAAGTAAAACAAAAAAACAAAGTCCCGGGACGACCGATAAAACAAGGGTGGAATTCATTTCTACCCGTAAAAAGAAAAAAGTGAAAGACAACAAATCCATATATCTGCGTGCTTACCTGATTTATTTCAGTTTTGTCATCATCATGATTGTTGTCGTGGTTAAAACCATTATGCTTCAGTTTGAAGGACGTTCGGAGGTGTTCACTACCAATGACGGCGTACAGGAAAAAATGCCGACGCGGACCGTAAAGCGCATTCCGAGAAGAGGAGAAATTCTGGATGCGAATTACAACCCGATGATTACTTCGGTTTCGTTCTACGACATTCACATGGATCCTACCGTGATTGATCAAAAACTGTTTGATGAAGGAATCAATGAGTTGTCACAAGGATTGTCGGAAATGTACCCGACGCGTTCTGCAAGTGAATGGGAACGTTACATCCGCTCTGCACGGTCATCAAAAAAGAGGTACCTGCTGATCAAGCGAAAAGCAACCATCGAAGAGAAAAAAGAACTGGCCAACCTGCCGATTTTCAATAAAGGACGGCTGAAAGGTGGTTTGATTGACTCGGAAGAAACCATTGTCCGTAAACGTCCGCACGGGGAATTACTCAAAAGAACACTGGGATATTACCGCGCACCGGATCGAAAAGCGGGAGAATTACGGGTAGGAATTGAAGGGGCATTCAACGATTACCTGGCAGGAGAATACGGAGAAGAGATTGAGCAGAAATATGGTAACGGATGGAAGAAAACCGGTCAGATCATCCGTGAATCGGTTGAAGGGGCAAATGTAGTAACGTCCATAGACCTGGAAATTCAGGAAGTGGCGCACACGGAATTGGAACGACAGCTGCGCAACCAGGATGCCAAGCATGGATCTGTGATTGTGATGGATGTAAAAACCGGTTTTGTGAAAGCAATTGCTTCTCTGACAAAAGCATCGGATGGTAATTATTACGAAACATTCAACCATGCAATCGGAACAAAAGAAGTACCGGGCTCTACGTTCAAACTTGCTTCATTGATGGCATTGCTCGAAGATGGAAAAGTGAACATCACGGATGAGGTGAATGCGTCCGGAGAATACCATTTCTACAACAATGTGATGACAGACCACGACGGAGGGTATGGGAAAATTACGATCAAGCAGGCATTTGAAAAATCGTCGAATGTGTTTACCAAGATCGTACACAATGCTTACAAAGGAAACAAGGAATCGTTTGTCAACCGGCTGAGAAGCTTCGGATTGGCAGATTCATTGGGATTGGATATCAAAGGAGAAGTAAAACCGACCATGTATTATCCGAGCCACCCCAACTGGTCTGGGATTTCCCTTCCGTGGATGGCAGTTGGGTATGAAGTGCAGCAAACGCCATTGCAGACACTGGCGTTTTACAATGCCGTTGCAAACAACGGGAAATTTGTGAAGCCGCAATTTGTGCAGGAAATCCGGCGCGGACAGGAAGTGATTAAGAAGTTTGAACCGATTGTATTGCGTGAACGCATTTGCAAGGAATCAACAATCCGAACCTTGAAATCGTGTTTGGAAGGAGTAATGATCAACGGAACGGGGCGGGCGTTGAAATCTTCCTATTTCTCTATTGCCGGGAAAACAGGTACAGCGCGGATTCTGAATGCAGACAATACGTACGGAGACAAAGGAAGTTATAAATACCAGGCGTCGTTTGTCGGTTATTTCCCGGCAGATGAACCGATGTATTCCTGTATCGTGGTTATTTCAGAACCGAAATCAGACATCTACGGTGCGCGGGTATCCGGAACGGTATTCTCCGCGATTGCCAATAAAGTGTATGCTTCAACCTTGAAGTACCACGAAGCAATCAACGAAAAGAAACAACGCTTGGAAGAAGCGCCTGTTTCAAAAGACGGAAACCGAACAGATTTGGAAAAAGTACTCCGAACATTTAAAGTGCCGCATACAATCCACAATGACGGTGAATGGCTGAGCACGACGAAGCAGGAAAAAAGCATCGATCTGGAACCGCGCTACATCGGTGATAAAACGGTGCCGAATGTGGTGGGAATGAGTGCGAAAGATGCCGTGTTCCTCATCGAAAAAACAGGAATGCGGGCGAAAGTAATCGGATACGGAGCAGTGGTAACACAATCCATTCCCGCAGGAACAAAAGTGAGTAACAATACAGTGGTGTTAACCTTAAAATAATGGAAAAAGTAGTCAGAGATATCGTTTACGGCATTTCCTTGCAAAAGGTCATTGGTTCCACAGAGGTGACTGTTGAAGCATTGACACTTGACTCCCGGAATGCGGGAGCGGGAAGCCTGTTTTTTGCCGTTGCAGGAACCCGTTTCGACGGACATGATTTCATCGCGAAGGTCATCGAACAGGGATGTAGGGTCATCATTGCAGAAAAAGAAGTGGCTGTTCCGGAAGGTGTTACATTGATTGTGACGGAAAATTCCCACAAAGCAACAGGAATCGTTGCAAGCAATTTTTACGGAGAACCTTCCCGCCAGTTGAAATTGGTTGGAATTACCGGAACAAACGGAAAAACCACGACTACCACGTTATTGTACAACCTGTTCATGCAATTGGGATACAAAACAGGACTGTTATCTACTGTAGTAAATAAAATCGGAGCGGAAACCATTCCGTCGACACATACAACACCGGACCCGATCGCATTGAATGCACTGCTGGCGCAAATGGTAGATGCAAATTGCGAGTACTGTTTCATGGAAGTGAGTTCACACGCGATCCACCAATACCGCATTGCGGGACTGGAGTTCGCAGGAGGCGTGTTTACCAATATTACACACGATCACCTGGACTATCACAACACATTCAAAGAGTACCTGGATGTGAAAAAACGCTTCTTCGATGAATTGCCGGTGACGGCTTTCGCATTGACGAATATAGACGATAAAAACGGGCGTGTAATGATACAAAATACGCGAGCGAAGGTGGTGACTTATGCGATGAAATCTCCCGCGGATTATAAAGTGAAAGTGTTGGAAAATCAATTTTCCGGACTGGTGCTGAATATCAATGGAAAAGAAGTATGGTCGCGACTGGTAGGTGACTTCAACGCGTACAACTTGTTGACAGCTTATGCCGTGAGCATCTTGTTGGGGGAAGAAGAGGAAGAAGTGTTACGTGTGTTAAGCTCGTTGGAATCGGTGGAAGGCCGCTTCCAATATTTTATATCCGAAAGTGGAGTAGTAGCGATCATTGATTATGCACACACACCGGACGCGTTGGAAAATGTACTGAAGACCATTGCGAATATCCGTACAAAGAACGAAACACTTTACACGATTGTAGGTTGCGGCGGAGACCGTGACAAAGCAAAACGTCCGGAAATGGCGCGCATTGCATGTGAATTGAGCGACAAGGTGATCCTGACATCGGATAATCCGCGTTCGGAAGATCCAAACCAAATCATTGAAGAAATGAATGCAGGAGTTCCGGGATACCACTTCAAGAAAACCATTTCGGTGGTAGACAGAAAACAGGCTATAAAAACAGCAATTTCCATGGCAGAAAAAGGAGATATCATCCTGATTGCCGGGAAAGGACATGAAAAATACCAGGAGATCAACGGAATTAAATACGACTTTGACGACCGGCAGATCGCACTGGAATTGTTTGAACAAATGATGTGAAATTAAATACTGAATGATGAATACTGAATTTTGTACCATTCAAAATTCAAAATCCAAAATTCATAATTATAAAAAAGTATGTTGTACTATTTATTTAATTATTTAGACGAGTTGAACTTCCCGGGAGCAGGGTTGTTTGATTACATTTCATTCAGAGCAGCGATGGCGTTGATCACATCGTTGATCGTTTCTGTGTTCTTCGGAAAGCGTATCATTAACCTGTTGCGCAAACAGCAAATCGGAGAAACGGTACGCGACCTGGGATTGCAGGGACAGATGGAAAAATCAGGAACGCCGACAATGGGTGGAATTATCATCCTGAGTGCGATTTTCATCCCGACGCTTTTGTTTGCGAAGCTGGACAACATTTATGTGATCACAATGCTTGTGGCGACAATCTGGCTGGGAACAATCGGATTCCTGGATGACTATATCAAAGTGTTCAGAAAGAACAAAGAAGGATTAGCCGGACGCTTTAAAATTGTCGGACAGGTCGGAGTCGGAATCATCATCGGTTGCATGCTATACTTTTCCGATGACGTGAAAGTGCACAAAAAAGTAACGGCAGATTACGAGATTCAGGATGATGAGCGTGTTGTTTCGCACATGCACTCAGATACAGACGATGGAACAATGTGGATTGAAGCGGATCACATGACGACAACCATTCCGTTCATCAAAGGAAATGAATTCAACTACAACTGGCTGTTGGGTGAAAACGGAAGTTCTCCGTACGGGTGGCTGATCTTCATCCCGATTGTGATTTTCATTGTAACAGCTGTTTCCAACGGAGCAAATATGACCGACGGATTGGATGGTTTGGCGACAGGAACATCGGCAATTATCGGTATTGCGCTGGCGGTACTGGCCTATGTGAGCTCCCACGTCAAATTTGCCGACTACCTCAATGTGATGTACATTCCGCATGCGGAAGAAATGGTAATTTTCATTTCCGCATTTGTCGGAGCGTGTATCGGCTTTTTGTGGTACAATTCCTACCCGGCACAGGTTTTCATGGGAGATACGGGAAGCTTGGCGTTGGGTGGTATTATTGCTGTTTTTGCGATTGCCATCCGAAAAGAATTGTTGATCCCGGTATTGTGTGGAGTATTCTTAATTGAAAACCTGTCCGTGATGCTGCAGGTCGGTTATTTCAAATACACCAAACGGAAATTCGGAGAGGGCAGGCGGATCTTTAAAATGGCACCGCTGCACCACCATTACCAGAAATTGGGACTGCACGAAGCAAAGATTGTATCGCGTTTCTGGATTGTAGCCGTATTGCTGGCAGTTGTTTCCATCGTAACCCTGAAATTGAGATAAATTGAAACCGCACGGAACAAAAAATATCGTTGTACTGGGCGCCGGAGAATCCGGAGTCGGAGCGGCTATTCTTGCCAAAAAACAAGGATGGAACGTCTTTGTATCCGATTTCGGAAAAATTAAAAACTCGTTCAAACAGGAGTTAGACGAAAACGGATTGGAGTGGGAAGAAGGGAAACATACGGAAGCACGCATCCTGGCTGCTGCAATTGTTGTGAAATCTCCCGGAATTCCGGACAAAGCACCAATCGTAAAGCAATTGCACGAAAAGAACATTCCGGTGATCTCCGAAATTGAGTTTGCAGGGTATTACAACACCGCAAAAACGATTTGCATCACGGGAAGCAACGGGAAAACCACAACTACCATGCTGACGTATCACATTCTCAAAAAAGCGGGGATCCATGTCGGCCTGGCGGGAAATGTGGGACAAAGCTTTGCGAAACAGGTAGCGGAAGAAACCTTCGACTGGTATGTACTGGAGTTGAGTTCCTTTCAGTTGGATGGGATGTTTGATTTCAAAGCCGATATTGCTGTTCTGACCAACATTACACCGGATCACCTGGATCGCTACGAGTACCAATTGCAAAACTATGTGGACAGCAAGTTCCGCATTTTGCAAAACATGACGGCAAACGACTGGTTCATTTACAACGCGGATGACAAAATCATCGAGGCGGAACTGGCAAAACGAACGATTGCTGCACAACTTGCGCCCTTCTCTCTGACCAAAGAACTTGCGCAGGGAGGCTATGTAAACAACGAACAACAAATAACAATAACAACAAATAAAGAACAATTCACTATGTCAATTCATGAATTAGCCCTGAAAGGGAAGCACAACACACAAAACTCATTGGCTTCCGGAATCGCATCTCGTCTACTGGAGATTCGAAAAGAAACTGTACGCGAAAGTCTTACAGACTTCGTGAATGTTGAACACCGATTGGAATTCGTTGCTAAAGTGCACGGAATCGAATTCATCAACGACTCAAAAGCTACGAATGTCAATTCTACCTGGTTTGCGCTGGAAAGCATGGACAAACCGACGGTATGGATCGTGGGAGGAGTTGACAAAGGAAATGATTACTCGGAGTTGACCGAATTGGTGCGCGACCGTGTAAAAGCGATCATTTGCCTGGGAGTGGACAACTCAAAGATCATTGAAGCATTCACAGGAGTAGTGGATACGATTGTAGAAGCACGTTCGGCAATGGAAGCAGTGGCGTATGGTTACCGCCTGGCGAAAAAAGACGAAACGGTATTGTTGTCACCTGCCTGCGCTTCGTTCGACCTGTTTGAAAACTACGAAGAACGCGGAAATTTATTCAAAGAAGCGGTAAGAGCACTTTGATCAATCACCTGAATTGACGTTAGATAATTTTGTAGGTGTAATCCTGCATGAATAAAATCGGCTGCCCTTGTAAATTGAGAAAGGGCAGCCAATGACTACCACCCCGATAACTGAGCGTCAGAAGAATGTCGGATGTTATCAAAATAAGTACCTTAAATAAAAGACAGAAACCAAAAATCCCCCATCATTCCGATGAGGGATATCCCTTTGTTAACGCAGATTTAGAAGAAAAGATAAGGTGGGTTAGTACGTTAACAACGCGATCTAATTATTCTTGATCAACTGCGGTTCTTTTTCTTTCGTACTTCGGTTTGCATCCCGCTCCTGGCGTTGCCTGCGAATCAAAAACTTGAAGTAGCGGATTTTGGAGAAGTCATACAAAAGTACAACCACCAGTACCAGGCAGGCCACATAAAAGATTTTGAACCGGATAATGCCGAAAAAATAACTTGCTACAATCGCTCCCGTCACATACGAAATGAAAATGGAGAAAATCAACTTGGCTTTGTCGGTAATGGCACGGTTGTTCCGGAAATGTTTTTTCGTGAGCATGGAAAACAAGATTCCCAGGTCGGTCGTTGCCCCCGTAAGGTGAGTGGTTTTGACGGAGAAATTCGAAATACTTGCCGTCAGACCATTCTGAAGCCCCATTGCAAAGAGCATGATGGCCACCATGATTTCTGTTTCACGGAGGGTCTCTTCGTAGAAAAAATCACCGTAAACCCCAACTGCAACCAAACAGACAATTTCCAGTACAATGGGAAGTGAATGTGCGATGTATGTATTTTTATTGTTGAGGGAAATCACGATCAGGTTGGAAACAAAACCTCCGAAGAAGAACAGGAAAATCCACGAAAGAACAATCAATACCTGGTAAAAATTCCCCTTTACGATTTCAGCTGCAAGAATCGCATAATAACCGGTTACGTTCGAGGTAAAGGAAAAAAAGATAATGAGTGAGGATACGTTGATCATTCCCGCAACGAAAGCGGTGAGTACCCCCAGTTTTAAATTGTCATTGAGTGACCTGTGTTGACTATATTTTCTAAGCATGTCGAAAAACTAAAATGTGTGTTGTGGTGTCGATCTGTTGACAGTGTATTAATGTGTACATTTCTTAAAAGTCATGCTGGCAAGTCCTTTTACCTGTATGTCCAGTTCAAAATTCAGAGACAGCGTGTCCTTGTCGATGTATGTTACTTTGTAATGTTCCAGCGGAACCTTGTTTTCATCTTTAATCACCAGCATGTCCCCCTTTCCTTTCAATCGCCAGTAAAGTACCCGCGTTTCATTGGAAGGAGAAGAAATGTGTAACTCCCCGTTCGGACGAAATGTCCAGGTTTCATTTTGATGTAACAATAAATCCTTTCCCAGGTGTTCTTTCAGTGCAACAGACAACGAATCGGTACATGCATCTTTTTTCTGCTTTGGTGTAGCCACACGCTCGTATTTCCAGGAATGCTCACTCCAGTCACCGATGATCAGATCTTCGGGACTGTTCATGTTAATTCTGATGAATGAATACCCGATGATACTAACCGCTAACAAAATAAATATGTACCTCAGTCGCATGATTATGATATTTTAATGGTGTTTAAGAACAATTCTGAGAAGTTCTCCATGCTTTCCTCGTGCTTTTCCTGGAATTGTACATGGGAAACATCGTCACAACAGTCGTTGATATACGGAGTGATGTCAAAGCTCCGCTTCGTTGCTTTTTTCTGGTTGATTCCTGCCGGAATGTATACTTTGTCGATCTGGTTGTTCGTGACGTACGATTTAAACGCCCGTTTGTTCAACCCGTGAAACAAATCAATTTTGATATGAGTCAACTGTGAAGCGTATTTATTTTTCAATAATTCACAGCCTTCAAAAAAGACAGGAGGAACAATTTCTTTTAAAATATCCTTCCTGGAATTGAAGAGCAAATCTGTGATACTGTCATTTAAAAAATAACCATGCAGTAAGGTAACCGCCACAGTATCTTCGTCATTCATATCATGGATCACTTTCTTGATTGTATTCAGTGAATCCATTTGAAAATCTGTTGGAATTAAAACATGTTTATGCATCGCAATACGTTTTTTGTTTACGATACAAAAATGAAACAACGGGATTAGAAGGAACTAAGAATGGAATTAGAATTCACTTAAAAAGAGATTAGAATTTGATTAGAAAAACTATTCCTTCGTGCAAATAGGTAAATTAATCTGAACAATTGTTCCTTGATTTTCAGCTGATTTCACAAGAATTTCACCTTTGTGGAGATCAATGATGTTCTTGGTGAGCGGCAACCCGATTCCGAATCCTTCATAGCTTGTTGTGTTCGACGCGCGGAAAAACGGGTCGTAAATGAATTTCAGTTCCTGCGTCGGAATCCCGATTCCCGAATCGTTGATCAGCAGGTATACGGATTTGTCGGATGCACCGATAGAAACAGTTACTTCCTGGTAATTGGAATACTTACTGGCATTGGTAATGATATTCGACAGTGCAAGTTGCAGTAACTGATAATTTCCTTTTACTTTCAGCTTTTTCGGATTCTCCGGCAACAAAGACACATTAACGGTGATCGAATGCCGTTTGTCCAGTTTTTCTACGATCTCTTTGGTGTCCCATACCAATTGGTCGATGCGCAGCACATCTTCTTTTTGAGCGGTTCCGTTGAACCCGGTTTGCGCCAGTGAAAGCAATGCCCGTGTTTTACTGTCGAGGTTCTCTGCTGCTTCCAGGATCACCCGGATCGTTTCCTGGTATTCTTCTACTGTCCGCTCTTTCGTCAGGGCCAGGTCCGCTTCTCCGATAATCGTTGTCAACGGAGTCCGCAATTCGTGCGATGCGTTACTCACGAAATTGTTCTGGATTTCAAAGGCCGTTTCAATCCGGTTCAGCATCTGGTTGAAGGTATTGGCAAGCTCATTAACCTCGTCATTGACAATTTTTGTCGGCAAGCGCAAATGCAGGTTTTCCGAGCTGATTTGCTTGGCGCGTTCCGTGATTTTGACAATCGGGCTGAACAGGTATTTTGACAGGACGAAGGAAAAACACAACGCGAGCAGTAAGGCAATCACAAAGGTGTAAATCAACAATTGAAAAAGAAAAATATTCAGGTTTCCTTCCAGGTAATTCTCAGCACCGGCCACAATGATATAGGATTGTTTGTTTTGCTGCGACTGATGCAGGATAGCAATGTATTTGATTCCTCCTTTTGAATAATAAGCAATTTTTTTTTGTGCAGCTTCTTCCAGGAACCGGACATCAACGTGAATGGAATCAGCAATGACCTGCATGTTCTGGTTGGTAGAAAAATAAAAATCCTGCTCGTGAAATAACTTATCGGATGCATTGTCCGGTTCAATCTTCTTTCCCTGGTCAATGTTCCAGTTGGCAATGGATTTGGCGCGCAATTCCAATAAGTGATTAAAATCTTTTTCGAGGTAGCGGGAAACGGAAATATAAACGATCATTGAAATCAGGAGAATCAACAACACGAAGACACTCATCAGCAATAAAATCGATTTACTTTTGTTTTTCATCTTATTTCTCCTTCATAATATAGCCCATACCAATTACCGTATGAATTAACTTCGGTTCGAAACTCTGATCAATCTTTTTGCGCAGGTAGTTGACATACACATCCACAACATTGGTGCCGAGGTTGAAATTCAATCCCCAGACATTTTCCAGGATATCCATCCGGGATAAAACAATGTTTTTATTGTTCAGAAAATAGAGCAACAGGCGGTATTCCGTACTTGTCAGGTTGATCTCAATCCCATCGCGGGTCACTGTTTTTGAATTGTCATCCACCGTGAGATTCATAAAGGAATATACATTGGAATTAGTCGCAGGAACCGGTTCGGAGCTAAAAACATCCGTACGCCGCAACAATGTTTTGATCCGCGCCAAAAACTCAATGAACTTAAATGGTTTCACAATGTAATCATCCGCTCCTTTATTCAATCCCAATACAATGTTTTCCGATGTTCCCAATGCCGTTAGAAATAACACGGGAACAGTTGTGTTGACTTCCCGGATCAGCGTGCAGACCTCAATGCCGTTTTTGCCGGGAAGCATAATGTCCAGGATAATCAGGTCAAACTGATTTTGCTGAAACAATTCCCAACCGATGTTGCCATCAAAAGCAACAGTCACATCATAGCCTTCCTCTGTCAACCCTTTCTTAATAAAAGAGGCAACGTGTGCTTCATCTTCAACCAGCAAAATTTTTCTCATCCCGACCATTTTCGAATGGATACAAAAATAAGCATTAGAACTTAAGTTTACAAGTCCGTCAGCAGCAGTCTGTTGGTTAAAATTAAGCCTGTTTTAAATCTGTTTTAAGAATGTGCTTAACACCAATCAGGGACGAGGAAACTACATACATTTGCAGAGATCAAACAAGACGTTTGAAATGTGTTTCAACTAAATACATGCTTGTATGAGTAAAATGCAATTAGTGAAAACCAGGGATATTTACCAGGTTTCAGGCCTGAACAAATTGGGATTGTTCGGCATTCCGATCGCGTGGAGCGTGAAAAATATCAGTGGACTGACAAAAGCCAATAAAATTTATTCAAAGGGATTCGGAAAGAATACACCCGATTTTCTTCAGTTTGTGCTGGATGATCTCAACATCGATTTCGAGTTGTACGAGGAAGATGTAAAACGAATCCCGAAAGAAGGCCCGTTTGTCATTGTAGCAAACCACCCGCTTGGTGCAATGGACGGAATACTGATGATGCACATCATCGCAAAAGTACGCCCCGATTTTAAAATTATGGGAAATTTCCTGTTACACAAAATCAAACCGTTGGAACCGATGGTAATTGCGGTCAACCCGTTTGAAACACGCAAAGAAGCATTCAACAGCAGTAAAGGAATGCGCGATGCAATCCAACATGTAAATGACGGAGGCTGTCTGGGGATTTTTCCGGCAGGAGAAGTGTCGGGGAAAGAAAAAGACGGAAAAATCAACGACCGTGACTGGCAGAAATCCGCCATCAAACTCATCCGGAAATTGAATGTTCCCGTGATTCCCATGTATTTTCACTCAAAGAACAGCCCGTTTTTTTACCGGATGGCCAAATTACACCCGACCCTGCAAACAGCATTACTGCCAAAAGAAGCGGTTCGCACGCGTCCTAAGCCGATTTATATCCGTATCGGGAAACCAATTTCAGCGAAGCATCAGCAGGAGTTTAAAGAAGTAGAGGAACTGGCGGCCTTTTTAAGAAATAAAACGTATTCACTTTCCACTTTTTATTCCGACAAGAAAGTACGGTTGATGAAATCGCTGAAGATTCCGGTAACAATTCACACGGACAGTAACTCAATTCAACCCAAACCGATTATTTGCGAAACACCGGTCGATTTGTTAGTGACCGATTTGAATGAATTACGCAAAGAAGAAAAGAAACTGTTGTTCAAAAGCAACAACTACGAATGCTATTTTACCAAAGCGAAAGAAATCCCGAATGTGTTGCGTGAAATCGGACGTTTGCGCGAAATTACATTCCGTGAAATCGGGGAGGGAACCAATCAGGAAACAGACCTGGATCGCTATGATGTCCATTACCAGCACTTGTTTTTATGGGATACGGAAACGGAACGGATTGTAGGAGCCTACCGGATCGCATTGGGGAAAAAAGTATATGAAAAATATGGTGTCGACGGATTCTACCTGAATGAATTGTTCCATTTTGAAGCGGAATTCCGTCCGTTTTTTCCTCAATGCATTGAAATGGGGCGTGCGTTTGTCGTGCCGGATTATCAGCAGAAACCAATGCCGCTTTTTTTGCTCTGGCGGGGAGTCGTACATGTGATGCTACGCAATCCCTCACACAAATTTATCATCGGTAGTGTCAGCATCAGCAACCGGTTTTCGGATTTTTCAAAATCACTGATGATTGAGTTCGTGAAATCACATTATTACGATCCGTACATTGCCCAGTTTATCCGTGCAAAACACGAATTTAAGATCAAATTAAAGGAAGAAGACAAGCATTTCTTTTTCAGTGAAGCAGAAGCCGATCTCAATAAATTTGATAAGTTAATCGATGAGTTGGAGCCAAATGTATTGCGATTGCCGGTGCTGGTTAAAAAATACATCAAACAGAATGCACGTGTGATCGGGTTTAACGTCGACCCGAAATTCAATGATGCGATTGACGGATTGATGTACATCCGCATCAGCGATTTACCGGAAAGTACTGTGAAACCTGTGTTGGAAGAATTACAGGCAGCGTTGAATCAACAACAGTAGACAGGTGAATCGTTTCCTGTTTGTCAACTTTATTATCATTGATCTGTTCATAACCAAATAATGATGTTCATCATCAAAAAGCGGAAAACCCTAATTTTGTTTGTCACTCCTGGTGAATGAAAAAAAGGGATTATGAAAGAGATTAAAACAAGACATAATTTACTGGAAGCGAGAAAGAAGGCGTTGGAACAAGTTACTCATGGTTCTATTCGTCCGCACGGGAAATTGTGGGGGATGGATGTCTTTTCGTGGATGAATCCGGATGTTGAAGCATTGGCGTTGACCATTCACGCGTTTCCGTTTCCGATTCTGTGGTTGTCACCTTCAGGACTTTTAATGGCTGTGGCAGAATGTGATGCCGCAATTGCGACCAACATTCATACAGTGATTACTTACGACCAAAGCAGTGCAGCTGAAAAATCGGGGGAGATTCTTCACCTGATCACAACAAATGACATTCATCAGGCGTTTCAGAAAATGAATGCCCTTCAGTTTAAACCGGGAATTATCCTGTTCTGTTCAGAAGGAGCTGACAGTGAAATGTATCAGAAAGCGTTCAGTAATTACCTGGAGCTTCACCAAATTTAACGGCTATGTCCAACAGTGAAACAGTTGTAACATCAGACAGCGAAACAATGCTGAAACCCGGATCGCTATCCGTTAAGCGCTTTTTGAATTACCTTAAGGGCGACCGGGTGATCTGGATCATCACCCTGCTCATGCTCGCATTCTCACTGGTTACCGTTTTTAGCTTTGTTCCCGTACTGGTAAAGGTAGAAGGGGGTACACCTTTCAAATACCTGTTCAAGCATTTTATTTACATTCTGATCAGTTTCGCCGCGATGTTCTGGGTACACCGGCAGGATCCGAAATATTTTTCACAGGTCTCCAAATTTGCATTAATCCTGGGAATAGGACTCTTATTGCTTACCTTACTGTTGCCCAACGAAGTCAACAATGCCAAACGGTGGATTCGCGTTCCGTTTATCGGCTTGACATTCCAGGCTTCCGACTTTGCGAAATTGGCGTTGATCATTTACTTGTCCAGGCAACTGGTAAAACGAAAAGACCAGTTCAAGGACTGGAAAGAAGGTTTTGTTCCGATCGTTCTCCCGATTGTCCTTGTATGCGGTTTGATTGTCAAAGATAACTTTTCCACTGCCGGAATTGTCTTCATGCTGGCCATCGGATTGTTATTCCTGGGACGATTTCCCTTTTCCCGGATCCTGGCGATTTTCGGAATGGCAATTGGCGGATTATTCCTGATTGTGTTGCTTCACAAAGCAGTTCCTGATTTGAACCTGTTGCCACGTTATACCACATGGGAAAACCGGATTCTGAACCGGATGGATACGGAGAGTAATGTGGTGGACAATGCCCAGGCTGTCAATGCTCAACTGGCGATCTACAACGGAAAAATCTTCGGACAGGGAGTGGGGGACGGAAAGCTAAAGGAATACCTCCCGGAGGCATATGCCGATTTTTATTACTCCTCTTTTGTAGAAGAATTCGGTTCTCTTTCTGCCATTGTGCTGACCATGGCTTATTTGATTCTTTTGTTCCGGATTTTCCGGATTGGCCTGAAAGCAGAAAACTTGTTTGAAACGTATTTCTGTATTGGTATCGGAATGTTGCTCATTACACAGGCATCGGTAAACATGCTTGTGTGTACGGGGGTTTTTCCTGTGACGGGACAAAACATGCCGCTGTTGGCAATGGGAGGTTCCGCAATGATCATGACGTGTATGGCAATCGGAATGGTACAGAGCATTGCCGCAAAGCAGGAGAAGGGAACAAAGAAGACGAAAGAAGAAAGCGGTGACAACCAATTAATAAATGAAGACGAATGAAACGTATAATCATTTCCGGTGGGGGTACCGGAGGACATATCTTTCCTGCTGTTGCCATTGCAGATGAGCTGAAACGTCAATTTCCGGAGGTGGAGATTTTATTTGTGGGCGCGGAAGGAAAAATGGAAATGGAAAAAGTACCGCAAGCCGGATATAAGATCATCGGGTTACCGATTGCGGGATTGCAACGCAAATTGACATTGAAAAACCTGGCATTACCGTTTAAGATTGTAAAAAGCATTGTACGTGCACGAAAAATAGTAAAGGAGTTTCAGCCACAGGTGGTGATCGGGGTAGGAGGATATGCTTCCGGTCCGACCCTGAAAGCGGCATCCATGCTGGGAATTCCTACGCTGGTACAGGAGCAGAATTCATTTGCCGGAAAAACAAATATGCTGCTGGCTAAAAAAGCGACGACTTTGTGTGTGGCATACGAAGGAATGGAGAAGTTCTTTCCGAAAGAAAAAATTGTAATGACCGGAAATCCCGTTCGGCTGGAAGTAACACAAATAGAAGGAAAGCGGAGTGAGGCGTTTGCCTTTTATGGCTTAGATGCATCCCGTCCGACCTTGTTGGTTATCGGCGGATCGTTGGGAGCGCGTACACTCAATGAGTCATTGATTGCGGGGATTGAACAATTACAGCAGGCAGGCATCCAGGTGTTGTGGCAGTGTGGAAAATTGTATTACGAAGAATTGATCAGCCGACTGAAAGGAAAGGACCTGACAGGAATTCACCTGACCCAGTTTATTGCCCGGATGGACCTGGCATACGCACTTGCGGATGTAATTGTTTCACGTGCCGGAGCAATTTCTGTTTCAGAGTTATGCCTGATTCAAAAACCGGCAATCCTTGTTCCTTCTCCGAATGTGGCGGAAGACCATCAAACACACAACGCAATGGCACTGGTGAACAAACAGGCAGCTGTGCTGGTGAAAGACGCTGATGCACGGACAACATTAATCAATGAAGTCATTCAGTTGATGAACAATAAGGAAGTACAAACGACATTGGCGGCAAACATCGCTCAGCTGGGAAAACCGGGTGCAACAAAAGCTATTGTGAGCGAAATAACGAAAATCGGGTAACCATAGCAATGGCAAAGAAGCTGGAAATAATACATGGATTGATATGGCTGGCATTCCTGGTCTATATGTTCAACCTGTTTGTGCCGGATTACAAGCACACCTATTATTACATAGATGCAAACGGTGTTTACCAGTACACATACGGAACACAGAATTTTCACCTGAAATTTATTTTGCTTGTCACAACTGCAATTCCTCTGTTGATTATGACATTTGTTAAACATACACAATTTTCCAGGTTTGCATCGCTTGTGTTTCCTGTGTTAATGTGTACATTTATTTACCTGAACGGATTTGCCACCTCGGAAGACAGTTATTTTTTTTATGAACGGAATGATTTTGCAGGCTACACACCTTATGCGGGATATTACATTGGGTGTTCGTGCGCCTTGTTGTTTCTGGTGACCGCTATTCTGAAGTCGACGGTTCCTGTAACAAAAAAATACAGTGTAAGTAAGGAGATAATAGACGATTTTAAATGAATAAGAAACTCATCATAACACGTGTGATACTGATTCTGGCATTTGTGATGTACCTGGTCAGTCTGCTGATGCCGTATAAAATATACCAGGACGTGAATCCATTAGCCCCGCAAGATACCTATAGACCTTACTCGGGAGGACCAGGTTACGATACGGAATATATTTTGTTTTTCATCTTCTTTATTCCTGCGCTTGTATTTGGTTTAGTCCGACATACGATTACGATGAAAGCATTGCTGCTGGTTTTTAGCGTATTGTTGTTCGGATTTGCATGTTTTGTATACAGCGAAGATTTTTCTCCGGATTATTCCAGACCGCATATGGGATTTTTCTTATTTTTTATCAGTACCGTTTTATTTTTAGCAGTGGCGATCTATAAAATACGTATTCCTGTTCCGAAGCGGAAAGAAAAACACCTGGATTTATTAGATGACTTTTAACCAACAGAAAAACACACAAACGAACGAAATAGTGGACATACGAATAGTAAATATCAGTTTGGACAACTTTGAAAATGCTTATTTTCTGGGAATAGGTGGAATCGGGATGTCTGCGCTTGCACGTTATTTTAAATCGCTGGGATGGAATGTGGCAGGTTACGACAAAACACCTTCGCCATTGACAGAATCACTGCAACAGGAAGGAATTGATGTGCACTACGAAGACCGGAATTCGAGTATTTCATCACCATATGGCGATAAGGCGAAAACACTGGTGATTGTGACGCCTGCCGTACCGAAAAATTTAGGAGAATTACTACATTTTCAGTTCAACGAATTTGAAATCGTGAAGCGTTCCGAAGTACTGGGATTGATTACGAAAACCTCCAAAGGATTAGGTGTAGCGGGAACGCATGGAAAGACTACGACCAGTACTATGCTGGCGCACCTGCTGGATCAATCAGAAGTGAAATGTACTGCATTTCTGGGAGGGATTTCATCCAATTTCAATTCCAATCTGGTACTGAATCCGTCGGCAGCTTATACCGTAATCGAAGCCGATGAATTTGACCGTTCGTTTCTGCGTTTGTCGCCGTTTGCAAGCATCATTACATCTGCCGATCCGGATCACCTGGATATCTACGGCGATGCAGCTCATTTCCGGGAAGGATTTGAATTGTATGCCGGGTTGCATCCTGAAAACGGCGTTGTTGTTCAAAAATACGGATTGAATTTGCCGACAGCGGCGAAAACGATCACCTATGGAATCAATGAACCTGATTCGGAGTATTGTGGTCTGAATGTACGTGTGGAAAACGAGAAATATCTGTTCGATGTTCAGACACCTTCCGGGAAATGGGAAGCTGTTGAATTGGGAATTCCCGGCATTCACAATGCTGAAAATGCGATTGCCTGCATTGCCTTGTGTCAATTTTTAGGAGTAGACGAAGCAACCATCCGGTCCGGGTTGAAGACATTCCTGGGGGTAAAAAGAAGGTTTGAAAGCATTGTTAAATCGCAGAATTTAATCTATATTGACGATTATGCGCACCATCCGACCGAATTAAAGGCATTGATTGATTCCATTCGCCTGATCTACCACGATCGGAAAGTAACCGGAGTTTTTCAACCGCATTTGTTCACACGAACCCGTGATTTCTTTGAAGGATTTGTAGCACAACTATCCCGGTTGGATGAGGTCATTTTGCTCCCGATTTACCCCGCAAGGGAGGAGCCGATTCCGGGTGTAACAAGTGACGCGTTACTGGAAAAAATTACTGCGCCGGATAAAAAACTGATGCTTCCCGGTGAAGTCGTCAATTACCTGTCTGCTCATACCGAAGGTGTATTTCTAACCATCGGAGCCGGTGATATTGACCGGATTGTCAATCCGTTAAAAAAAGAATGGAGTGAGTAAATGGCTGAAAATAACAGGATGGTCGGTCTTTGGCGTTTCAGTCATCGTGCTGCTGGTAATGACACAAAAAGTGTTGAAGGAATTACCATTGCAAAAACCTGCCATCCAGATCAGCGTGGAAGGTGAAAATTCCTTTCTTACCGAAAACGAATTATTGTCCCGCCTGGAACGGAATAACCTGGTGTTTGTCAACCAACGCGTTCGTGATCTCAACCCGGAAAAAATAGAGCGGTTTATCCGGAAAATGGAGGAAGTGAAAAACGTTACGGTTTATAGCTCTCTGAGTGGTAACTGGAACATTGAAATAGAACTGCGCAGACCTATTGCGCACATCTTCAACCTGTCAGGACAAAGTTATTTCCTGGATGCGGACGGACACACAATCAGTAGTTCTTCCGAACACACCGCACGGGTATTGGTTGTGACGGGAGAGATTCCGGACAGATATGGTTCGGAAAGTGTTTCTGACATTATTAACAATGACTCTTTGAAAACTATTCGAAAATTAGATGATGTGTATCGAATTTCGAATTATGTTTGCAATGATCCACTAATGCGGTCATTAATAGGGCAAATTCACAGAGAAAGCAACGGTGATTTTGTACTGATCCCGTTAGTTGGTGGACAGAAAATTGTCTTTGGCTCAGCGTTTACTGAACAGGACGTTGCAGAAAAATTTGAAAAACTAAAGATATTTTACAAAGAAGCAATTCCGTTTGAAGGGTGGAATAAGTACAGCGAAATCTCCCTCAAATACGATAAGCAGATTGTTTGTAAGAAAAAAGAATAAGAAAAGATATGTCAAAAGTTGTTGTTGGACTTGATATCGGAACTACGAAGATTGCTTGTTTTGTGGGAACACGAAATGAACATGGCAAAATCGAAATTCTGGCGATGGGGCAGGCTGAGTCACTCGGTGTTGCCCGTGGTATTGTTGAAAACATCGAGAAAACCATTCAGTCGATCAGATCTGCTGTTGAACAAACGCAGGAAAGCATTAACGGAGAGTATGAATTACTGATCCGCAGTGCTTATGTGGGTGTGGCAGGCCAACACATCAAAAGCATGCAGCATCGGGGAATGCTGACGCGTAGCAACCTGGAGAATGAAATTTCTCAGCTGGACCTGGATGCCCTGGAAGATGACATGTACAAAATGCTGATGCCTCCGGGAGAACAAATCATTAAAGTGATTCCGAAGCAATACATTATCGACAACCAACAGGGAATAAAAGAACCGATTGGTCACGCCGGAGTTCGACTGGAAGCAAATTTCCACATCATTACCGGAAATGTAGGTGCCTGTACGAATATTATGCGATGCGTTTCCCGCGCAGGATTGGAAGTAAAAGACCTGGTGCTGGAACCGATGGCGTCTGCAGAAGCGGTATTGTCTTCTGAAGAAAAAGAAGCAGGAGTGGTGTTGGTGGATATTGGTGGTGGTACAACAGACATCGCAGTGTTCCACGACGGAATTATCCAGCATACGGCAATTATTCCGTTCGGAGGAAACTCCATTACGGAAGATATTAAAGAAGGATGCATGATCATGCGCAACCAGGCGGAGCGACTGAAAGTGAAATTCGGCTCGGCATTGCCAAGCGAAAGTCAGGAAAATGAAATCGTTTGTATTCCGGGACTTCGCGGACGGGAGCCGAAAGAAATCTCTGTCAGAAACCTGGCGAGTATCATCAGCGCTCGTATGACGGAAATCATCGAATTGGTGGATTATGAAATCATCAATTCCGGATTGAAAAAGAAACTGATCGGTGGTATTGTAGTAACTGGTGGAGGTGCGCAGCTGAAGCATGTGAAGCAATTGTTTGAATATGTAACAGGTCTGGATACACGTATCGGATTGCCGACGGAGCACCTGGCAAACACAAATGAACTGGACAAACTGGCTAGCCCGATGTATTCAACGGGAATCGGTCTGGTGTTGAACGGATTCAACGATCTGGACAGAAAAGGAAAAATCGGGGAATCTGCAACGACAACCGGAACAGAAAAAATTGCCCGGCAAACAGATAAACGAAGAACAGGTTTCTTCGAATCACTGGTAGAAAAAGGGAAAAGCTGGTTCATCGAGGAAGATTAATTATTCCTTTCTGAACCCTGAAAATTAAAAACAACGACAACTAATAAAAACGAAGAAAATGGAATTTGATTTGCCAAAAGAAAACTCATCAATCATCAAAGTAATTGGTGTTGGTGGTGGAGGGAGCAACGCTGTGAATCACATGTATAATCAGGGGATTATAGGCGTGGATTTCATTGTCTGCAATACAGATAAACAAGCCTTGGATATTTCTCCTGTACCCTACAAGATTCAGTTGGGCCCGTCTTTAACGGAAGGTAGAGGCGCTGGTTCAATTCCTGAAATCGGTAAAAATGCGGCAGTAGAAAATATTGATGAAATTCGTGACTTGTTGTCCAACAATACAAAGATGGTATTTGTTACAGCAGGAATGGGAGGAGGAACCGGTACCGGAGCTGCTCCTGTAATTGCTGGTGTTGCGAAAGAAATGGGAATTCTTACTGTTGGGATTGTGACAGTGCCGTTCAGCTTCGAAGGAAGAAAACGTCGCCAGCAAGCAGAAGACGGTCTGGATGCCATGAGAAGAAACGTAGATGCCTTGTTGATCATCAACAACGAGCGTTTGCGTGAAGTAACAGGAAACCTGACAATCGGAAACGCATTTGCACAGGCGGATGACGTACTGACAGTTGCAGCAAAAGGAATCGCGGAAGTAATTTCCGTGACAGGAATCATCAACACGGACTTGAACGATGTCAATACGGTTATGCGCAATTCGGGTGTTGCCATTATGGGTAGCGCGAAGGCAGAAGGTGAGAACAGATCTATGAGTGCTGTTCAACAAGCCTTGTCTTCTCCGTTGTTGAATGATAATGACATCAAAGGTGCAAACTACGTATTATTGAACATTACCTACGGTGATGCTGAAATTACGATGGACGAAATGGCTGAGATCACGGATTACATCCAGGATGAGGCAGGCTCAACAGCTGAAATCATCTTCGGACACGGATACGATGCGTCATTAGGAAATAAATTGAGCGTAACGGTAATTGCTACAGGATTTGCTTCTACGCCGATCACGGGTTTTGAAAAAGCTCCTGAAAAACAACGTACTGTTCTGGAAGATGAGCCAAAGGCAGAAATTAAAGCTCCTTTGACTTCCCCGACAGAAACGAATGTTTGGAATGGAGCAAAAGAAATTACCAATGAGCAGGCAGAACCGTTTATTAAAAAAGCGGAAGCGCCTGTTGTGACACCACCAACAGTCAATGATCCCGTTTCGTATTATACAACGAACACACCTCCGGCAGAACCGGAAGTGAAGAAGGTGAACCTGGATGATGAAGTGACTGAGCAGGGAGCGATCAATTTTGACTGGGATGTGGCTGCTGAAACGCCGGCTGTGACTGAAAGCAAAGTAGAAGAACCGGTTGTACCGACTCCGGTAGCGGAAGTTAAACGCTATACCTTGGAAGATGAAGTAGAGCAACAGGTTGAAGCTTCTTCAGAAGAGTCCAAGCAAGTCCTTTCTCCGGAAGAACAACAACGTAAACAGCAAGAGCGAATGAACCGCATCCACGAGTTTACTTCCCGTTTGAAAAAAGCGGATGGAATCATCCAGTTTGAAAAAGAACCGGCGTACACACGCAGAAGTATCAACCTGGATAATAACGGTGGGTACAGTTCCGATTCAAATGCGTCACGCTTCTCAGTGGACAAAGATGCCAACGGAGATGTGAAGCTGAGAGGAGGAAATTCATTCCTGCACGATAACGTAGATTAATAACAGAAGATTACAATGAACGATCGGTGCAAGCTGGTCGTTTATTACAGGAAATACATCAACATGAGTTTTACAGATAAAATAAATGCAGATATCAAAGCAGCAATGCTGGCGAAAGAAAAAGAAAAGCTGGCTGCATTGAGAGACATCAAATCAAAATTATTGCTGGAAGCAACTTCAGGAGGTTCAGGTGAAGTGACAGAAGAAGCTGCTGCAAAAATTGTTTTGAAACTGTACAAACAACGCATTGATACATACAATTTGTATGTGGAGCAGGGGAGACAGGATTTGGCAGATGAAGAGTTATTTCAGGCCAAAGTAATTGAAGAATACATGCCAAAACAGCTGACGGAGGATGAAATCAGGTCAGAAGTGAAGGCAGCAATCCAGTCTGTTGGTGCTTCGGCTCCATCTGATATGGGAAAAGTAATGGGGGTTCTTACCGGAAAACTGGCAGGAAAAGCAGACGGAAAAGTCATTTCTGCTATCGTGAAGGAAGAATTATCCAATTAATCAGCATTCTACAAACACAACGTATATTCGTTGAAAAGCCGTTCCAACTACAGGGGAACGGCTTTTTTTATTCTTCACTATTTTTTGAACCACATGAGGCATAGAGAAAAAAGTTACTATACATATTATAACTGCATTTCCAATAACCATATGTAATCAACCCAGCTGACGAAGTTGGCTGCTATGTGCTACCATAATCCACGAAAACCTTACATGTACTTTATGGCTTTACGTCGTTTTTGAACCACATAGGACACATAGAGAAAAAAGTTGACAGATACACCATAGCTACATTTCCAAAAACTATATGTATTAAATCAGCTGACGAAGTTAGCTGCTATGTGTCACTATAATCTATGACAAATATTTCCCATGTCTCTATGTGTCCTATGTGGTTTATAAATCATTTTTTCTTTCAACGAGATCTTATTTCAAGAAAATGATCTCCACTCTTCTGTTCAATGGATTATTTTCCCAGGGCTCTTCGTGGTAGAGTTTCTGTGTATTATCAAACCCTTTACAAGTAATCCGGTTTCCATCAATTCCTCGTTCCACCATATAGGGTCTTAACAGCAATCGTTCTGTTCAGCGACAATTCGTAATCCCCGCTGTGTCCGCTCACATGCCCATGCAATTTGATTGTTAATGTAGGATGCTCTTCCAGAACGGCAATCATTTTATCAATCACCAGCTTCGCTTCCGGACGTAAAACATGCAGGTTGGCATCAAAATTAATCGGCAGCGGATATGGTTTCCCGTATTCAATGTCCAGTTGTTTTTCATACACCAGGATATCCGCCCTACGGTATAACGTGTCATTGATTCTCAACGGTTGATTGTTCCTGCCTTCATGGTAATTGTTTGCTGTGACCGGAATCACAGGATGTGCATATTGTTTAACCGTTTCCAGTGCAAAGACCAGCCGTTTTGCTCCCAATTCCGTATTGTATTCAATCGTTCCTACAGAATCCGTATACGCATTCACAACAATATTCCCGTCACGGATTACTTGTAGTCGTTCCAATTGATGATGAATCGTATTTGCATTGACAATTATATCTGTTGCGTACCGGAAATGAACAGGAATGGAATCAACTTGTTTCAGGATGTACACGTCCTGCAGATAACAGGTATGTGCTGCGAACAGCAACAGGAGAGAAAGTAGTGTTTGTTTCATAACAGATTGAACTAAAGGAGATGTCTCTATAACTCGCTTGATTTGATTTTGTTACAGGGAAAATTTATCGGATAGATTCTGAAAAGTCAAAGCTGGTATGCAGGCGATACAAGTATTCCTGTTCCGTTTGCCCCGGAGTAGGAATCAGTTCACCTTTACAACCGAGTTGCTTCAGATCCATCAACGTAGAATAACCGCAATAACTGTGAATCGTTTTCGCTGAGCAGAACAATTCATCTGTTTCTTTCCAGGTCGCCGGATGTACAATGCGTGGATCATTACCCGGAATGGATGAAATAATCGCATCCAGTTCTTTGTTTCCCATCAGCCGTTCCAGCAATTGCCGGTTGTATGGATCCGGTCCGTTGCACACACCCAGTTTGATTGTTTTTTTAGTTTCTTTTTTCTCAAACCGGCTAAAGTGACCAATGTAAGCCGCATTTTTCAAATTTCCTTTCCGGCTGAGTTTTCCGGCTAACGGATGTTTTTCCTCATCCATAATCCAAATAGAAGAGAACCGTTTCATCCATTTCCGGTGTAGCCATTGTGCAGGTTGTTGCCACCACTTAATAGCCAGATTGACCTGATGTGTAATAAATACAGAAGGAACCGTTTGACTGAAAAAACCGTACCGATGGTCCGAAATAACAAGTGTAACTTGATGCTGTGTGATCAGTTGCTCCACCTCTGTTTGTTCCCATTTCATAAAATCAGAAAGTAATTTCCTGCTTTTCCAGAGATCACCTGCAAAATCACCCGTCCCTTGAAAAGTAAACGGATATCCGGGAAACGGAAGGTATTTCAGGGGAGTGACATAGCTGCTTAAAACAGCAAAGTCTTCTTCTTCGCAAGCAATCAGGAGTGTGTTTCCTTGTCGTTCAAGCTTTCTGCAAACGTCAATGCAACGCGATAGATGCCCTTTTCCCCAATTGAGAAAAGAGAGTAATATCCGTTGATTCTTTATGTTGTCGAATGAATGCAAACGTTCATACTTGTTTTTAATGCGTTTTTGTCATTGCCGGAGCGACACAGATAATAAACTTTGCTCTTCCGATGTGTTCTTCGTCCAGTTTCTTGAAATCTTCCTGTTCGATTGTGGAGATTGTTGTGTAAGTTACATTAGGACGCAGACGTTTCAGGTACCAGATAATTCCCTGGTCAAAATCTGTATGAAATGCACCGTTGTAGTGAATGAATTGTGTGTTTACTGTCCAGTATTTATCAATAAAATGTGCCATTGTCGCATCTTTGATCGCTTGTGCGTTGATAAAATTCAATCCTTTTGCATGATCACTTGACATTTGCAACATCATTTGGTATTGTGAAAGCGATGTGTCGACCGGAAAGTTTTTATCACACATAAATGCATACTCATCTGCATCGAGGGAATCCAACGCAGCTCTTCCTTTTTTAAAGGTCGTACTTGCAATTCTTCTCGGAATGTTAGAAGCAACACAAACAATTCCCTTTTCTTTTGCAAAACGCACCAACGGGCGGTAATCCGTTTTATAATTTGTCCACAAGCGCATACTGTCTTCAAATTGTTTTTCTTCCGTTTTACCAGCCAGGAAATCCGTTATCAGTTGCTGTTGGTCGGCTTCAAACATTTCAAAACCGAGCGTTAATTTATTTCCGTTCTGAGCAGCCAGATCGTTGGTCAGCTCATATTGCAACCAGTGAGCGATTGGATTGTTGTGGTATTCCCCGAAAAATGTAATTTCTGATTCAGAAGCAGCTTTCAACAGGTGTTTGTAACTTACTTTTTTTCCTTTTTCGTTGAAAATAACGTACGCTTGTTTATCCTGACTGAATAGAGACAAAGTACATCCCAATGTGAGCAGGAGAAGTGCTAATTTGTTCATGAATTAAATTTTTTCAAAAATACATGCAATTTGGGAGATGGGCAATACCGTTATTGGGTTGTTTTATTCATTCTCTATAAAGTAGGTACAGTAAGGTTGTAATGGGATTTTTTCACCCACATATTTTCGGGGATTTTCCCGCAGATGGGGGTATAAGAATTAATCAGTGCAATCCGCGGGCATTTTTATGCGATTACTTTACACAATATGTATAGTTGAATTGTTATTAATTCTATTTGTGTAATCAGCGGGTACTTTTCACACCTGTAATTCCCGAATAATCCCTTTTACCATGGAACGTACAACAGCTGTATGAAACGGTTTGATCAGGGCAAAATAAATGCGTCCGAACCGATTGTTAAACTGAACGATGGTCGTGATAATCAATTCTTTTTTCAACGCATTGGGATCGTGTAGTAAAAGCGAAACTCTGAAATTCAAATGTTTGTCGTCCTCTCCGATAATTACTTCTTTTTCATTTTTATCAAAGACCCTGAACAGCCCCAATTGTTCTCCCGGTTTACATTGAAAGTGTTTTAATTGTTCATCCCGGGTTTTCATATCTCCTGAAGTTTTTAAACCAAACACCTTTACGACCCGGTTGCGTAGCGTAAATAACCGCTCCATCCATTTCGGACCACTTGAAAAAAACAACTTCCCGACTGTGGTCGAATTGAGATCCGTTCGATTGCTTACAAATACCTGTTTATAGGAATCTGCATGATTGTACCGATAGGACTGCAACAAAGAATTTTCGGGAGTCACCATGTTTGATTAAACGATGAGAATTCCCCGGAACCCTCTGGCAGCATAATACGATTCCGCCCCGTTGTGGTAGGTGAAAACCGTTCCGTAGCGCCAGTCTCCGAAAATAGCGCCTCCCATTTCTCTGATTCCGGCAGGAGTTTTCAGCCAGCTGGATGTTTTTGCATCAAACTTCCCGATCTCTTGCAATTTCCGGTACTGTGCCTCTGTTAAAACTTCAATCCCCATTTCTGCAGCCATTCCCAGTGCGCTGTGCTTCGGTTTATGTTCTTTACGTGATTCGAGCGCTTCGGGATCATAACAGATGCTTCTGCGTCCTTTCGGACTTTCTGCCGAGCAATCAACAAAACAATATTCGTCTGTTGCAGGATTATAAGAAATAACATCCGGTTCACCCTCTGTTTCTTCCATTTCATTCAACGACCAGAGTTTTTCAGGATTTGCCTCTAATTTTGCCTGTATGGCAGCCCATTTAAGACCTTCGTGACGGGTTTTATGTTGCTCGAAACGTGTCTTCAAAACTGCAAGAAGCTGAATTGTTTGCTCCGCAGTAAGCTGATTGGATGTGTTTTTGTTCATAATAATTTTGTAGTTATACAGTTCTTCTTTCCACATGTTGTACTTTGTCCATCAGGATGGCATCTAACGCCTGAAACTCATCTTCCGTGATTGATTTTTTAGGAATCAAAAATGTATCAGGTGATTTTTCAAACGAAATAAAGCGATCGGTAATCGTGGCTTGTGTAATCATGGACCAATTCAGTTTGATTGTAATTTCGTCCTGCTGATGAATGATGAATTCATCGGTATACATGATTTTAAGTGTAGTTGTTTTTTCTGCATCAGTTAAAAAATCAGTGACAGACTTTTTCCATGCAATGATTGGTCGGGCAACGTCAATGAACCGATATACCAATAATGTGAAGAAGACCGTACCACTCACAAACCAGGTATAATCTTCCAGACGGATGGAGTACCACGCAAAAAAAGGATATACCAGTACCGCAACTATTAACCATGCGGACTCTTTCTTTGTTGTGGGGCCGAAAAAATAACGTTGGTAGCCATTCCCCCAATATATATTGCGGAGTTCTTCCATGTCAATTCTTACAGTTATTTCGGTCATCTTGTTTTTGTACATATTCCTTTCCAAAGATAGAAAATATTGAATTGGCATACACGAAAACCGTAACATACCTCACACGTTAATTTTCATTCGTTTGGCAAAGCATTGTTGTTAAAAAATAAGACCATAGGAAAATGTATTCTATTTTTCCGGGCTGGTTTTTCAGATGAAAATTCAGATACTTGTATTAACTTTACAATGATGAATGAGTTAAAACAACAAATCGTTAAACGCTCGGAAGAATTGTTCGACAAAATCCGTGGATACAGAGAACACCTGCACCGTTATCCGGAGCTGTCCTATCAGGAATTTGAGACCATGAAATTTGTTTCCGGCCGTCTGACAGAACTGGGAATTGAACACCAGACAGGAATCGGAGGAACAGGAGTGGTCGGAATCATTCGTGCCACACACCATACCCCGGAAATGGAAGTTGTTGCCCTGCGCGCAGATATGGATGCCTTACCGATTGGGGAGGAGAATGACGTTCCCTACAAATCTACAATCGATGGTGTGATGCATGCATGTGGGCATGATGTACACACTTCGGTTTTATTGGGGGCAGCAGAAATCCTGAATGAACTTAAAGACCAATTACCGCAACCGGTGAAACTCATTTTCCAACCCGGAGAAGAAAAAAATCCGGGCGGAGCTTCATTGATGATTGAAGATAACGTATTGAAAAATCCAACAGTAAAATCCATATATGCTCTGCATGTATTTCCTGATATGCCTGTCGGTAAAACAGGTTTTAAAGGAGGGCTGTACATGGCAAGTTGTGATGAAATTTACATCACCATTCATGGTAAAGGCGGACATGGAGCCACACCACATCAATGCATTGACCCGATTGTTATTGGTGCGGAACTGATTTTGAATCTACAGACCATTGTGAGCCGGAAATGTGACCCGAAAGTACCATGTGTTTTATCGTTCGGGCATTTTGAAGCATTGGGAGCTACGAACGTGATTCCTTCCAAAGCGATCCTGAAAGGAACATTCCGGACGATGAACGAAACCTGGAGAGCAGAAGCACTGGCACTGATTGAACGACATGCGCGTGCGATTGTTGAAGGAAATGGCGGACAGTTGGAAATTGAAATCAGCAAGGGCTATCCGTTCCTGGAAAACGATGAAGCACTCACACAGACGTTGAAAGCAAAAGCAATTGATCTGTTGGGAGAAGAACACGTAGAAGACCTGCCAATTCGGCTGACGGCGGAAGATTTTTCATTTTACGCACAGGAAATCCCGGCTTGTTTTTTTCGCATTGGTGTCCGGAATGAAGAAAAAGGCATAGTTGTTGGGGTTCACAATCCCCGGTTCGATATTGATGCAAACGCCCTGAAAACAGGAATGCAGATGATGAGCCTGGCTGTATTTGACTAAGAAGATGAAAAAAATTCTGATTATAGCAACCGTTTTGTTCTTTTTTTCGTGTTCGGAAAAAACGCAATCACCTGTACAAAAAGTACACGACATCAAGGAATTGGGAACACTGGCGACGACGGAATATACGTACGGGAAAATTCTGCAGTTGAATGACGATAAAGAATGGTACAAGATCGGAGACAGGAAAATTCTGATCAGTGTAAGAGCGAAAGTAAAAGCCGGAGTTGACCTGACAAAGATGAATGAGCAAGATGTTGTTGAAAAAGACGATCAAACAATTCAGCTGACACTACCGGCACCGGAAATCGTATCTTTTGATATGAATCCGAATGATATTCGTACGGAAATGCAGGATATAAACGGATTTCGTGCAAATTTTTCCCAGGATGAAAAAGTGAAAATTCTCCAACTGGGTGAAACCAGTATTCGTGAAGAGCTTAAAGAAAGCAATATCCTGTCCGATGCGCGAAAAAACGCCCGGGTATTCCTGACGGATTTTTACAAGGATATGGGGTATGAAACAGTGATTATTGACTTTAAACCTTCTGAAGAACGTGGCACGAAATAGCAAAACAGAACTGGTTCGCTTGGTGATCAATATGAGCATCATTGCCGGATTGGTTGTACTGGCATTGTTCCTCATCCGCAGATGTACAGCTGATGAAGACGGTGAATGGGAATTGGAAAACCATCCGTTGCGTGTTGAAAATATTCGTAAAATAGCCGAGTTGAGCACCGTAAGTTACACGGATGAAGTGGTATCGGACTCTATTGAATACTACGAAGACTTCGGAGAACAGTTTGCCGGAAATGTTTCAAAATTAGCTGATCTGGAAAGCTGGAAATATGCCGTTCGCGGCTCAGCCATTAAACGCCGGCTGACATTGATCGTAGGAGGAGAAGTTCGCTATGGGTTTGACTTAAAAGACACAACCTTTCGTGTCACCTATTCCGGAGATACGGTTTTTGTGCAGACAGCAGCTCCGAAAATACTGGATGTAATTGTCGTTCCTTCCAAAACAACTATTTTCCAGGAGCACGGTCAATGGCAGGACAATGCCCGAATCCAATTACAACAAAAAGCACGGCTTATTTTAGCGGTTCGTTCAGGAAAGATGGAGTTGGAACAAAAATCAAAACAACAGCTGGAGTCGTTGCTTAAAAAACTACTGGCTGACAAACGAAAATTAATTGTCACGTACCGATGAGCAGATTCCTTTTTTTGATCATCGGCTTATTGCTCTTCGGTTGCTCCAAAGAAGTAAACAACAATAAAGCTCTGGGCGGCAAATGGGCACCTGTCGATTTTTCATTATTCGATTATAATGGATTAAAAACCAAGCCCCCGTGTTCCGGTACCGTTCAGTTTACAAGCGACGGAAAAAAATCAACAACAGGGACCTACGACATCAACCTCTTGTTCGATTACAATGGCTCTCCTCACAATTTCATTGAAAAAGGAACCTATCGCATTGAAAATGTGAATAAAATTCAATTACTTTCTGAAACTGCAGAACAAACGGAAGCCACATTGGTTTATTCCACAAAAGACGACCTGATACTGGATGTACCGAATAAAAATTACTTCGGTTACTACATCGTATTGAAGAAGTAAATGATTCATACGATGACCCGTAGCCAGAACCATCTGTTTACTATAAAACGCTGATGAATGTTGTTTTTCAATGTTTCCTGTCTGAAAATTATCTGTTAAATTTATAACATTTTATAGGGTGTTTTTGTAAAATCTCTTGTTTTAATCTTTTTTTTGGGGTAGGTTTGCAGCTCGAAACAAAAACACTCACTTAAATTAATACAAAGAACTGTTACATCAATATTTATGAAAAAACCACTTTATTACTGCTTGCTCTTGCTGGCCTTAGTTCCTTTTTGTTCTGCTGCTCAATTAGATAGCGCTTCCGTTAATGCGTATTTTGATATGACCGAAGCCCAGGTAGAGGGGTTGGATTCTACTGTAAATCTGAAAGTCATTAAAACCGAAACATGGATCAACGATTTTGATTTTTTCGGAGAAATTGTGATTGAGTTTACGGAAATCAGTACCGGTTATACCGTTTACATTGCTAAAAAAACAAAAGCGCAAATTCTGGCAGAAAACTTAATTTCTGACAATACGATTCGTATTCCGGGATATCACATCGAAGAACAACGATCGTATAAAATGCGATTTATCATCCGGGATTATCAGGGGAATAACGTTCTCGAGCCTGAATTTACATTAATACATTAATACAATATTATGCGTAATACACTGATTTTGTGTGGATTTATTAAGAGATCTGCAGGGTTCGCTTTTATGGTGCTGATCATTACCTCAGAAGCATTGAAAGCACAGACACCACCGCCATCACCACTTACACTTTATTCAAATAAAGTAACATACCTTTCCAGTAATACCCCTACTACTCCTATTGGTGGTACTGGTACTACTTTTTTTGTAGGAAGGGAAAGCACATTTGTGTTCGGGGGCCCCTCAATTAATTTTAATTACAGATCACTGCTTCAGTTTAATCTGGCCGATATCCATCCTAGTGCTATTATTACTTCGGCTACGCTTACGTTGACTCGTTCAGGAGGTGTAAATCCCATGCAAATTATTTTTGCAAGAGCTGCAACTGCATGGGCAGAGAGTACAGCTACCTGGAATAATCAACCAGCTTATCAAAGTACTGACGAAATTAGTATTACAGCTCCAACAACCAGCATTTTAACAGTTGACGTGAAGAGTCACATTCAGAAAATGGTATCGGGTGTTTATATAAACAATGGATGGGTTTTGAGAGGTAGTACAGAGTCTGGTACAACGGGTGTAAACAGACATTACTATTCAGATCATTATTCCGTTGCTGCTTCTCGTCCTCGTTTAGATATTACTTATTATATTCCGATGTCTGTTGCGAGTGCAGCAATTACACATTCAAGCGGCTCATCAATTAGTGATGGTTCAATTAGTCCTATATTAGCAAATGGCCCCGGAGGTACGTATACGTATCGATGGTATAATTCTGCAGGGACATTACTAAGTACCAGTGCAAGTACACCAAATTTATCAAACGTTTCTTCTGGATGGTATGGTCTGCAGGTAACTAGCTCTGTAGCCGGAACAGATCCATTTTATTACGCTTTTTTGATAGGTGCAAATTGCTCAGAAGTACCTATTGAGTTCAATCCTGGTCCGAATTATATTGATGATGCAGTTTTAAGTGGCCCATCTTTCTCAACTCAGGCATATGATAACTATGGAACAGAGTCATCAGAATCAGCACTTGACATGGTTTTCTTTGGATCACCTACTGAGAATAGAACACTAATAAGATTTAGGCTTTGGGTAGATCCTTTACTGGATATAACAGAGTCCGAATTTGTACTGAAAGGGTTCGATAATAGTAATAGCCGCTCTAATGTTGCTCGCTTAAAAAGAGTCACAACAAATTGGCATGAAAATATTGTTACACATAGTAGTATGCCGGGCTCTTCTTCAGATATTTTGGTGAATATTCCTGAAATGACATCTATGACGGAAACCAAAAGTATTAATATTATAGATTTCTGGGAATATTGGAAGCAGAATAATACATCAAATTATGGATTTTTGTTCGAATTACAGTTGTATAATGGTATTCATGCAGCACAACGATATCATTCCTCAGATGTAGCAGCAGGAAATCGTCCAAAAATCAATTTTAAGGTAGGTATATATAGTTCGGAGTGTTTTTCATCTTATTCTGCGGCAAAGCGAAAATTAGATGGAGGATATTCTGTTGTTGTAGATGGTAAATTGAAATTCACAATGAATGAAGAATATCAATTAAGTGCTTCCAAGTATTTGCCATTTAAGATTTATGATAAAAATCAGGTAATTATGGAAGGGTCTGATATTAGTGGTGTAATGTTAAACGGATCAATACCTCCTCTTCCATTACGTTTTAATGATAATCGTTGGGAAATAAATATCTCTTCGATTCCTGGGATGATAGTAGGTGAGTATTATACATTAGAATTATTGAATAGTAAAGGAGAGAAACGCTACCTGAGATTTTTATATAACAGTTAGACATCCTTTATTAGTAAGTACAAAATAACAGATTATAAATTATAAAAACATGAAGTTCAGTAGAGCAATTAACATCTTTTTAATCTATGTAATTCTTCTGGATTATATGATTCCATGCGCCCACGCGATTGATACTCTTCAGATAGTTAAGATTCGTGAGGACATTTTTCCGGGAAATTGGTCACCAACAAATACTTCTAATATAGTTGATGCATCAAAAAGTAATCCAGATCAGGTTGATACCAAACATGACATAGGAAAGAAAAACAGTAGTGTAAAACAATACATACTGAAAAGCAGTGCGTCATCCCCCATCCAAGGTGCAGAGTCAACAGTTGGGTTTTCTGGAAACGTTGGAAATGGAATTGTAGATGAATTTACCGGGGATTTGAATTATTCTATCCCGTTAATGGATGTTGAAGGGTTTCCTTTAATTCTTGCATATAATCCTAACATTGGAATGAACGATGAAGCAAGTTGGGTTGGACTGGGTTGGAATCTTTCCTTGGGTTCAATTAATAGAGAGATGAGAGGTGTTCCTGATGACTTTCAGGGAGATCCGGTTGTTCGAACGATGAAATTAACAGATCATACGAAAGAAGGATCTTCTTTTGGAATGAATTTTTTTGCCGGCGTCGGATTGTATTTGTTAGGTAGCCAAACTATTGATTTGTCTGGTGGTTTTCGCTTTGCAAATGGAAGCTATTTTGATAATTATTCAGGTGAGGGGAAGACATTTGAATTCGGACTATTTACAAATGCAAGTTTTATTGGAATCGGAAACAATGCCTCTGTTGGTATTTCAACAGATACCCAGAATGGTGTTGGCTATACACGTAGTTTTGGCTTCAATGGAGTTCCTAGCGCTTTCGGAATCAGTTTTGGAGGATTTCAAGAGCAAAGATCAGTAACAGAGACATCCCGATCGGGGATTAAAACAAAATCAAATACATCCGGTTGGACTTACGGAGCAAAGGTCTTTATCACAGGAGCAACATTCCGGAATATGGCTGGATCTTACAGGCATTTCGGTACTCAGACGTTTGTTCCCAGATTTGCAAACCATATGGCCGGTAAAAAAGTAATGAATGTGAATAGTGGCTTAGGAATTGGAGGGATAGGCATATTTGCGGGTGGAATGGGAATGGCAAAAACAAAGTATTCAACAGTTGAAAAAATTGATAATTATGCTGGTCATATAAGAGAATACAAGGCATTTGGATTTAATCACATGACAAAAGGACAGCGGACAGGACAAGCGATTATGGACTTTAACAGAGGAAGTAGTCAGGAAGTCAATATAGAAACTAAAACATTAGGATTTTCTGCTCCCACATACGATATTTTTCATTGCTCTGCACCGGGCTTTATGTCCAACTACAGAAGTTATAGATATGATGTTTATGCACTTAGAGATGCAGTTGTTAATCAACAGACAAACATAACAGGAGAAGGAAAACACAATGCAGGAATTGTTGTTTTGCCAACATTCGGTTACCAAAACGAACAAACAGACTGGAACGGAACGGAACGAAAGTATTTTGGTCCTACTACACATTGGCAAGGTAATTTTAAAGGAATGGAAGAAACTTTATCCGAAGACGATAAAGAATATTATTATAGAACCATAGGTGAATTAACTCCTGTAGATAACTCCCTGTTGACACAATTTCAGGGAGCACAACCATCGATGGTACCGTTTCAGATTGCGTTTGAATCATCCAATAAAAAATTATCATTTATTCCATCTACCCTTCTTATAAGCTCAAGTGGAGATCTTGCAAATGTTCCAACAACAAACTATAATTTAAATAAACCGGTGAATGCTGTTAATTACAAAGAATTGACGATCGCCGATTTAAAAACAAGAAGTTTGAAAAATTATACCCCTTTTGAGTGTAGTTCATTGAATCAAGGGGAATTGATTCGCGTTGAATTACCTGGAGTAGATTTAGGTTTGTCTACATCAGCTGTGAAAAAAGATCACCATACAGGAGGAATTGAAGTGACCAATACAAATGGTTTTCGGTATGTTTTTGGTCTTCCTTCTTATAGTTATCAACAGTCAGAAATCTCTTTCTCAGCAGCGCTTCTCATCAATGAGCAGAAATATAATGAAACAGCATTGGTACAGTATGCTCCTGGTGACAATTCAACAGCGAATACAAGGGGACGTCATGCAATGTATGATAGAATGCTTACACCCGCATATTCAAGTACATTTCTATTAACAGAAATGTATTCTGATGATTACCTTGACCGCACAGAAAACGGACCTTCTGAAGATGATCATGGGAATTATTATAAAGTTAATTATGCAAATATCTATGGAGAGGATAATCCCTATAACTGGAGAATCCCGATATGTTCTGATGATGATAATCAGCCGTTTGAATATAAGAGTAGATTGGCTTATTTAAACAAAAATTATCATACAGATCCATGGGATGATGTAGCGAACTATTTTTATGGAAAGAAAGACCTTTATTATGTCGCTTCCCTCGAAAGTAAGAACTTAATTGCTTATTTCTGTTTAGAAGATCGATTGGACCAATTCTCAATGAAAGGAGAAGATGGTGGTTTAGATACAGACAAACCGGGAAAATTACTAAAAAAGATTTTATTGTTTGCCAAAAATGACATTGAAACATCAGAAGGTAATCCTGTTCCGCTGCAAGTGATCGAGTTTGAATATGACTATTCGTTGTGTCAGGATTATGTGGGGAACATTAATACCTATTCCGGTAGTGCTAATTCAGGAAAATTAACCTTGAAAGCAGTATATACCTATACGGGGAATTCTACTGAAAATAAAACAGCACCTATTGAGTTTGTCTATTCAGACACTAACCCTGATTTTAAGTGGAATTCTTCTGACAGATGGGGAGAATACCAACCCAATAATCCTTCAAAACCCAATCACGAGTTTCCCTTTACCGATGAGCAAAATGCAAGCGCAAATATAAAAGCATGGAAATTGGCTAAAGTTAAGCAAACATCCGGAGGAGAACTTTCCATTCAATATGAAAGGGATTCCTATCACATGGTACAGAACAGGCGGGCAATGAAAATGTTCAATGTACTGGCAATGTCCACAGAAGAGTCGTTAGAAAATATGACTGAATATGATATTCAGACTGTCGCAAATTTAGAAACACATCATGCATCAACGACGTTTAGAAATCCGTCTGAACATAAAGAATACTTTAATGTTATTTATTTTAAACTGGATGAACCTATTAATGACAGTCCGCAAAATGCCAGAGTAAAAATAATTAAAGATTATCTGACAGATGAAAACGGAAACATTCCTGATGAATTATTCTTTGATATGTATGCGAAGATGGCAGACAGGGATGTGGACAAATTTGAGCACGTACCATCTTCTGTTAAACTACACAAGTTAATGGGGGGTAATTTCTTCGCGGGAGCGGTTGGAAATGGGTCTAACTCGTATAAAATAGGTTATGTAGTCATTGAACCGGAGCAAATTGCAAAACTTGCTGATGACCCACCAATTAAGTTGGTGAATTTCTTAATAGAGAACAGTTCAAAGTTCCCGTTTATGCCGTTCTCTATTGATCCGATTTTCAGTTACAAGGTAAATCCACTGGCTGTAGCAAACTGGCAATACGCACGAATCAATACGCCTTGTACAGTCTATGGAACAATTGACTACAATGCAACACAGGCAACTGATTTTTGTGATTACAATTTAAGTAATGACTGGAATATAATTGGTGTCAATCTACTCAAACGATTCAACAAGAAAAACTATGGTTTATACTTTGATCCGAATAGAAGTTTAATGAAATTATATGATCCGGATCGTATCAAATATGGTGGGGATTCCAGAGTGTCAACCATTACTGTCTCGGATGGATGGGATGATTTGTCAGGTGAGGCAGAAGCAAGCTATATCTGGCAATATGAATATGGGAAAACCCGAGTAAATACCGAGGGAATTGCAAGTTATGAGCCTGCTGTCGGAAACATAGAAAACCCATTTTACGAATTGGATGGATACAGTTATGAAAGACATCTTCTACCAGATGAAAAAACGTATCAGATTCTTCCTTGGGGTGAAATGGTATACCCTGGAGCGATTGTTGGATATGCGAAAGTAAAAGCAGATGTCCTTACAATTGGTTCATCCGTTGGATCTTCTATAACAGATTTCTATACTCTGAGAGATAAACCTACAATTGCAGGTAAAACAGCTATGAGCAAATTGGAATTTTCAGGTGAAACGGCCATAAAAATAGACAAGGTATATAATGAAGCATTTGGTTTCTCTCAAGGATTTTATGTGGAAACTTCTGATTATCACGGAAAACCTAAGAAAATAACGTTAAAAGACCGAACAGGTAATGAAATTGCAACAACCGCATTTAATTATTATGGAAAAGGTGATAAAATAAAGTATGCCGACAGAAGTGGGAATATCTCGTTGGCAGATTTACCGAGGGATATTGACATGTATGCAGATTCATGGGTGGTCGAAGAGCACAACAAATTGCAAGAATCCTCTACAACAACAAGTGCTGGGATTACGGCAATCATTCCTTATTTCTTTATGAATGATGATGAAGAAATAACGGAATATAGAAAATCAGCTTCTGCATTTACTTTCTCAAAAGTGATACACCATGCTGCGGTGATTAAATCTGTTGAAACAACATATCTCGGGTCAAACAATAAGTCAGAGGATCTTGTTTATGACGCACGGTCAGGAAATGTTCTGTTATCTTCTGTGAAGGATGAGTTCAATGACAATTTCTACAACCTGTCATATCCGGCACATTGGAAGTATGATAATTTCAGAAATATATCGCTCAATGAAGGGAGAATTATTAACCAAGGAGATCTAACAGGAATTGACAACGAAATTAATTTTTCTACATTGACCGTTACTCCATTTAGTGTGGGAGATGTTATTGAGTATTCCATTGCAGGTATTTCAGGAAAGAAAGGATGGATTGTTGAAATAAATCATGCAGCGAAAAAAGCATATGTTATTGATGAGGACGGAAAAGCTACTTATGGTGTTGACTGGTCAGCGACAATTGTCACGATTGTAAAGTCAGGTAGAAAAAATAGAGTAGATGCTCAAATGATGGGAATTACGACAAAAAATTCTCCTTTGGCTGCCAATCAAATTGTGTTTCCAACTACTGGTGTAATTAATGTAGAAGCAGTTCGATACAAAGAGAACAATAATCTACCCTGTCTGAGACCTGAAGATTGGGCAGATAAACCATCGATTATTGATATGTACGAAGACCGGCAATACGTTGCTGGAGCAATTATTAACCCGTTCAGAAAAGGAGTAATGGGGAATTACCGCTTGTTTACATCCTATGCTTTCCAAAATGAACGGACATCAGGTCATTTATTGGGTATCAGACAGGATGGAACACTAACGGGATATGTGCCATTTTATAAGCTCGGATCCGATAATGAATGGCATGCAATTGATGAATCGGGACACACGGCCTATAATAATGGTGATTTGGGAGACTGGAGACAATTGGATAAAATCACCAAGTTTGATGAATTCGGGAAGCCGTTGGAGTCGGAGAGTCCAACAAAAAATCGAACAACTCAGTTATATGGAATGAACAAAGATTTGAAATTGTTTCCAAAAGCTTTAATTGCTAATGCAAAAACAAATGAAGTGGCATTCGATGGATTAGAAGATTATTATTACCGGGAGAATAATACGATTGATTACTTAGGCTATGGGTTTTCACTTTATCCTGGAACAAATGGTAAAATAGATCCGGATGAAAAACATACAGGTGATTATTCGTTGAGAATTAATGGACTATATGTAAACCAGATTCCGGTTACTTATGCACCTGACCCAATTGAAACAACACATATAAATGGGGAAAAAGAGTACGAAGTACAAGAATGTGATTGTATCAGAAGCTTTTCTCCGATTGTTAATAACAGATATGTTTTCAGTGTGTGGATAAAAGAAAATACCAGAGTACTACCCTATCAAGAAACACGTTTTGTAATCAGATTTCTCGATGCGGCACAAAACCCACTATATTCTGATTTGATATTCACTCCATCAGGAAGTGTGGTGGACGGATGGCAAAAAATTGAAGGCGAATACATGCCGCCACCTCAAGCCAGATGGATGCGAATTTCTATCTATACAGAGGATGAGTCTGTGTTATATATTGATGATTTCAGAAGCCACCCGTATAATGCAGCGATGTCTTCTGTCGTGTATGATCAGAAGAAAACATTTCCTCTGGCAGAACATGATGCATACAACTACTCTATTTTCTACAACTATGATGAAAACAATAGTCTAGTAAGAACGAGAGTAGAGACAGTAGAAGGAATTCAGACCGTAAGTGAAAAAGAAAGCGCCTTGCGTCGAAAGTAGAATCTAATTGAAATAAGAATATGTTTAGTATGATAAGTCGTTTGTTTCTTTTTCTGTTGACACTACTGATCTCCCTTAGAGGATTTGCTGCACAGGAGGAATTTTCAGATTATTCAGAATCCTTGAATGTAGGGGATGAGGTACAGGTATATGATGATAAATATACCGTAATGCAGGTTGGTTCCGGCTGGACAAACCTGTTTACAAACTATAAAGTCTCCAATCGTGTTACCATCGGTTTTGTACCGGATGCAACCATGACAACATCGTCCAGTGTAAGTGTTACATTAAAGGTTACGATGTGGAAATACATAGGTGGTACATTTGTTTCGAATGTAGAAAACAGAGTATTGACATTGAGTTATGATGCCAATATCTATAATACTGTGACAGACCAAAATAGTTTTCTTTTTGAGAATGCACATGGTGTAAAAGTTGAAGTTACTGCAACCTCCGGGAATGTTTCGCAGGTTTTTTTGGAAAATGTGATCAATGTAGAACGCTATTATAAAATGAGCGATTATTTAATTGATGACTATCAGGTGGCATTTTCAGGGGTAAATAATCAGACAGTTGTAATGTCCTGGGATTATCATACGGGAGCAGAAGAATATGAATTAGAATGGACATTCATAAGTGATTATGATTACTCGATTGAAAATGCGCAGACGACAGCTGTTCCTGCTACAAGTATTCCATTCAACTTTTATAAAAATTCAACACGTGTAAAAACAACAACCAATTTCTATGAAATTCCTGCTGTTTTTAACCGGGGATATCTTTTATTCAGAGTCCGACCTATTGGAAGACAAGGAGCATTATTTAATTACCCGCTTGTAGGAGATTGGACACAACCGGAATCCGGAAATGTCGGAGGGTTTCCTGCTGCTGCCAAGTTATATATATCAAACGACTTTGACCCGGGGAAAAATTGGATGCAGAATGTTGCATATTCAGAGGATGGTAAACGCTTGTCCTCCCTTTCATTCGCAGATGGATTGGGAAGAGTGCGTCAGACATCTTTTCACAATACAGCAACAGATCAGTTGGTGATCAGAAACCTCTATTTTGATTTTTCAGGAAGACCTGTCGTAACAGACCTTCCTACCCCTGTTGAAGCAACATCTTTTGCATTTCGTCAGCATTTTAATATGCTAGACAATAACGGTGTAGAAACAACAATTGATGCGGGAACAATCGAAGCGCTGTTAGCTACACAAAGTACATGCGGTGCAATTGCCCGTCGTTTTTCCAAAAATTACGGGACAGGACGTTATTATTCAACCAATCATATAAATCCTGAAGGAACAAATAATTACATTCCCGATGCGGATGGATTTGTGTATACAATGGTAAAATACATGAACGATCCAACCGGAAGAATATCCGAAGTCGGGAAGTATGGATTTGAGCATCAACAGGGAAAACACACGGATAAATTTTACTACAGTACAGTAGAACAAATAGAACTTTCGTCCCTTTTCGGATCAGAAGTAGGATACAGCCAACATTATCAGAAAAATTATGGTATTGACCCGAACGGTCAAGCAGTAACACAGTATTACGATATGTCAGGAAGGTTGATTGCCAGCGCATTGTCCTCAGGCGCACCTGCAAACCTGATGCCGTTGGATGATAACGTCGCTGTCACAGCAACAAACCAAGTGATTTTTAACGGAGCTTTACCAATAAACGGCGATAGTGATCCTGCGCCTGAAATCTCTACCTATACACACTATAAAGTAATTCTGGAAGAGCAGGAATATGGACTTTCACATTCTTTTGATCCATCTGTATTCACGGATGAATGCCTTCCTGCAGGATTCTGTTTTGATTGTATGTATGAGTTTGAAATCACAATTAACAGTGTTGATTGCCCAAGCGAAAACCCAATATATCACCACCAGGAATTCATTAACGGAGTAACAATTAATACGATTTGTGACGGTGCCGGATACGATGGTCATGATGTCTCTATTCCTCTTGGTGTAGGACAGTATGCAATTTCCAAGACCCTTAGGGTAAAAGAAACTGCAGCAGCAGATTATTGGTGTACTTACATTGACAACACTACATGTATAGATGATTATAGTACATATTATGATGCATTGTATAATACGGTTAATTTCGGATGTAGCACCGTCACTGTTGAACCCGCAGAATATAATTACTGTGATTATAAACGTTCAATCATGGCAACACACATGTCAGTGGGTGGGCAATATGGAACTCTTGATGCAGTAAATCAACCAAATGCCTACGCATTGTCTGTTTACAATGAAAGCAATCAACTTACCTCTGGAGGAACGTGGAGAAACCCACCAATCCCTTATACCAATGAAGACGGCTCTCCGGCAATTATATACCTGAATGTTATAGGAGGAGGATATGCACCGGAGATTGCTGCCGGAGCAACTATTTTATACGATACAGAAGGAGCACCTTATATTTTACCGGAAGACTTGGCTCATCTGAGTGATTTCGTCAACTATGCACAGCCGGCATGGGGCGATGCACTGGTTGAATACCATCCTGAATATTGCTATTTGGTGTTTTGTGAACAATCTTCAGATTATCATGATTATACGCAGTTAATTGAGGAAACTACGAGTTACGATGTGGCTTGTTCATTGGGGCTATTTAACCCATTGGGAGCAACAGGAGGACCATCTTCTATTCCGACTGTCGGACCCCTAGATGCTTTTTCCAGTTGTAATTTTTCGAATTCCAATGGAATCCGGGATGATTATTTTGTAAGTGGTTACTATTCAACCATTCAACCATGGATTATTGCTAATTATAGCTGTTTATTACCAATTACAAATAACGTTGGAGGTGCATTACTTAATTATTATCCACTTCCGGACGCATCAGGTACATTGAGTATCTGGCAGTACGCAGCATGGAAAGCAACTTGTAGTGGACTAACCAACTACACGGCAATTGTCAACTGTATCAATAATGCCCAAATGCAGGAATGTGACAAAGCTGCTATCTGGAATCACTTTAAAGGCGCTTACACGTCTTTGAGAAAAAAATACTTTCAGATGGCACAGGGAGCATATGTTTCCTTCCCTGAGAACTTACCGGGAGGAGGATGTGGTCCTACAAATAATGAATGCATCGGAAACCCGTTTTTTAACAGGTTTTCTATGATTCAATGCATGGACGTATACAAACATTCAGATTTAACAGACCTTAATAACGATTCACAAACAACTGTAGGAATTCCCGCAGATGATGTGGGGCCATGTGCAAAATATACGGAATTCCTGTATGAAACAATGGTTCCTGTTTTCTTCAATGGATTGCCTCCTGTTGATGCACCGGATGATATGAATGCGTATTTGGATGCACAAGTATTGTCAAGCTGTCAGTCCATTTGTGAAGCACAAGCAGATGATTGGATGAGCGTGCTTGCCGGATGTGGAATTACTCCGGGAACACAACAGTACAATGATATACGGGCAGGATTGATTGAAGTATGTGTGGGAGGGTGTGATCTGCAGAATATGGGAGGTGCATCAACTGTTGCAACACCAGGTGTCGGGAATTATGATTCATTTGAAGAAGTATTGCAATCCGTATTGGGAAGCAACTACCAAAATTATAATTGTTCCCAGTACCTGATTGGAGACATTCGCCCTTACGGACAAGGTGTTCAACACCAATTGACAAATAGTTTGGATGAATGTGGATGTGATCTGATTCTGCAGGCCGAGTATGACCTGATAAACAACCCGGTTGCAGGGATTACAACAGTAGAACAAATGCTGGCACATACCACAGGAATACAATATACCGTAAATGATCTTGCTTGTTTGTGTAATGCCGCTTATGCACTGACGGGAACGTGGTCTCCTGCTGCCGTGTGGTCTTCTGCATCTGCCAACTATTTAGCTGATGGGGCACTACCGGTTCCGAATTCACTGACATGTAACGGTACTCATTGTACAGACTGCGTCGATATGAATGCAACTTACGCAGACTTCATCGCCGAATTCGGAGTGGGGGTAGAAGTGCATGCAAATTATGAATTACTGCTTGCCAACTATGTTAATATTCACGGAGGAACTTATTACTCAGCTGATCAGATTATCGGCTTTATGACCGCTTGTAATTCTACATCGGGAGAACCAAATTGTGCGCTTACGAATGTTGCTCCGGTATTCCAGGATCTGATCGATGTTATTGCCCGAAGAGGACAACTGATGAGAGAATCTGCAAATGCGGTAGACCTGAGTACAGAGAATATTGTGTATGAATACAGTAATATTAATCAACTATTGGATGGACGCTATTATTGGTCGTGTGGAGCAAATTGTAATCCATCTGATGAACTTACCCTATATTTCGGAGCAACACCGGGTACAGCAACTGCAACAACATTTACCATGATTCTCCCGGATGCTGCTGATTTTGGATTCGGTGATATCATCGGAATTCCGGAGTTACTTCCTGAGACAAACTGTACAGGACCGAATTTATTACTGACTGTTCATATCCTGAAATGCGGAAAAGTAGAAGAGCGGGAACTATTGGCGCAGACATCCGATATTGAGTTGATCGACTGTTATTGTGGAAATAATACTACGCTCACGTTATGTAGTGAAGGAACGGGATTCAATCCCGGAAATCTCTGTTATCAGGACATCCTTTACCAAATTGGCGTGGAAGCAGAAGAAGGATTGGAAGGAGTCATTGCTGATGAACGTGTGGAGTTTATCAATAATTACAACCTCAAATGTGCTGCAGGATTCTCAACGGAGTTATTGGAAGAATCAAGCATGGAAAATGCGTATCACAAGACCCTTTTCTATTATGATCAAGCTGGAAATCTGGTAAAAACCATAGCACCGAAAGGAGTGGATAACAGTTTTGACGGAGCACTGGGATACGGTGGTATGTCGAATAGCCAGAGTCAGGTGCCTGCACACAAATACGAAACAAAGTATCAATACAACTCATACAATCAGTTGGTGAGTACAACCAATCCCGATCAGCAGGGGCCAACACGATTCTGGTACGATAAGTTAGGTAGAATTGCCGCTTCGCAGAACCCGCAGCAAGCGTTGGAAAATAAGTACAGCTACACATTGTATGATCAGTTGGGAAGAATTAGTAGTACGGGGCAAACGGTGACAACAGTTCCGCTGACGACTACCATCTTGAGAAGCGTACTCTGGGAAAGCTTGTTTGGTCAATGGGTAGGTAACGGAACTCAAACAGAAATAACCATTATACGCTACGATGAAGATTCTCCTCCTGTTGCAGCATTGTTCTACAATGGGAAACAGGAAAATACACGCCTTCGGATTGCCAGTCTTTATTACTATGACGTAGAGGGACCTGTAGGTGATTATGCATCAGCGATTTACTATTCATATGACGAGCACGGAAACGTGAAAGAGCAGATTCAGGATGTGCCTGCATTGACACCAGTGCAACAGGACAAGAAAAGTACACAGTATGCGTACGAACTGATCAGTGGTAACATGAAAGAAGTCGCATACCAGAAAGGAAAACGGGATGCATTGACACACCGGTACCATTACGATGAGTTGAACCGATTGACAGAAGTAGAAGCGAGTATCAGCAACAAAGGAATCTATTTCGACCGGCAAGCTCGTTACCACTATTATGATTATGGTCCGCTTGCACGTATTGAATACGGACAAAAGCAAGTTCAGGGGCAGGATTTTGCTTACACAATCAACGGATGGTTGAAAGGAATGAATGCATCTGTTTTGCAGAGAGACAGAGATATGGGGAAAGACGGAACAACCGGGTACCTGACTTCCAATCCTTCTGCACATACCTTGTTCGCAAGAGATGTAACAGCCTACACACTGGGCTATTTCGACGGTGATTATGCGTCGGTGAGCGGGAATCGGTTTGAATTGAATGGTACAGGAAGCACTTTGAACACGCAGGCAAGAAACTTGTACAACGGAAATATCCGGAGTTTAGTTACTTCCATCACAGGAATGACAACCGAAACAATGGGTAAAGTATTCCGCTACGATCAGTTGAACAGGTTGAAAGAAATGACAGCCTATTACTACGATGGAAATACCAATTACAGCTGGAACGGTATTAACTCTACCCTGGAGTATTATAACAGTTATAGTTATGATAAGAATGGAAATATCACTAAATTGCAACGAAATGGAATCAATGTACTTGGCTTGACAATGGACAACCTGGACTACAAATACATCGAAACAACAGTAAATGGTGGCTTTAATAACAGACTGTCGTGGGTAGATGATCTGGAAGGAGCAAGTACACATGGAAATCTGGACATTGACCATACCATGAATGCGGGGAATTATGGATATAATAGATTGGGACAACTAACGAAAGACGTAGACGAAGGCATTGCAACAATTGAATGGTTTTCGGGAAATAAAAAAGTGAAGAAGATCACCCGAAACGATGCCAACAGTTCTCAGGTAGAATTTATGTACAACCCGATGGGAGAGCGGATTGTGAAACTGGAAAAACCGCGAAGCGGAGGAAGTCTGCGCCCGAAGGAAGAATGGAAATACACCTATTACAGTTACGATGCTAACGGGCAGGTAATGGCTGTTTATGACATTCAACTAGGTTCTGCAAACAACCGTGCTTATCTGGCGGAACAGCATGTGTACGGTTCAACACGTTTGGGAATGATCCGTCAAAGCAAAGCACTGTATGTGAACGGAGCAATCCTGGACCCGGCAACAGATGTATTCCCACACACGGAAGGTCAAACCTATTACGAGTTGTCCAACTACCTCGGAAACGTAGAGGCAGTGATTACCGACCGAAAAATTCCGGAAATGGAACAACAGTATTTTGGACGATTTGATGGCGTGAATGATATTGCAAGAACTTCTTCCTTTTCGGCTGATTTGGGAACAACGGTCAGCATGGAGGCATGGGTTCGCTGTGGTACAATAGTCAGTAACAGTGTGGTTGCTGCTCAGTATTTAGCAGGAAGCACCAATAAAGGAACCCACATAGTTGTGTTTCCGAACGGAAGAGTTGCTTTTGAAGGAAGAACTGGTACTACGACCTATCATAGTTCCGGCCCAAGTACGACGCTGGTAAATGATGGCGAATGGCACCATGTAGCAGGAACCTGTGATGGCACCGTTTGGAAAGTGTATGTGGATGGCGTGTTAGAAAGCACTTATACCGCTTCGACAGCGGGCTCGTTTTCAGGATTAACATACGTTTTCTCTGTTGGGGGAAATGCGTATGGAACTTATTTCAAAGGAGATGTAAAAGAAGTGAGTTATTGGAATACCCTGAGAACGGCTACAGAAATAGCTGCGGATATGTATACAACTTTTAGTGGTGCTGAAACAGGATTAAAGGGGTATTGGCGTTTTGCCGACAATACCAATCCGAGTGATGATGCCAGCACAGGGAATCACACTATTAATCTACAAAACGGTGCTGTTTTTGGAAGTGAATCAGTTCTGTCATTTTACCAGGCCGTAGTGATCCGCACAGCGGATTATTATCCCTATGGTATGCTGATGCCGGGTCGTCACAAAGACCATGCACCAAACAATTACCGCTTCGGTTACAACGGCATGGAGCTGGATAATGCAATTAAAAACAACGGCAACAGTTACACCACTGAGTTCCGTTTGTACGACCCACGTTTGGGGCGTTGGTTGAGTTTGGATCCGTTGATGGCAAAATACCCGTGGATGAGTCCGTATACGGCATTTAACAACAATCCTATCTTCTTTATTGATCCATTGGGGCTAGAAGGAGTTGAGCCTGGAGAGGCAGACAAGCAAAAAGGTAGCTGGGTGGGGCCAAGCGGGGTGACATATAAATACGATAAAGAAGCTGATTCATGGAGCTCGGTTGAATTTACCGTTACAGCATCTAAAATGTCTTCTGTTAGTCAGGCATTATGGTCAATCGGGAAATTTATAGGAATTGGTTACACAACAGCGGGTCAGTACCGTCCGAAAGGTCCTTCGTGGTTGAGTAATATGACGTTGGCTAATCATTTTGGAGATGGTACAGGATGGCAAGGTGCGATACCTGAAGGACATTCTATTTATTATGACCCACTTATAGATAACCCAGATCATCCGATGGCTGCGTCTTGGGGCAAGACAAGAGCACAGGCAGATGCGGTCCGGAATGTTGTTGTTGGTACATTGGTGGTTGGTGCAGCAGCACCTTTAGTTGCCGGAGTTGCGATTAATACTGCTCCTGTTTGGATGCCATATATGATTAGCGGAGCAAACTATGCATGGCAAGGTGCAAGGTTGGCAGGACAATACTCCTGGCAGGGAGCTAAGATCTATCACAATACGTTTGGTAAAACGGGAGGATATGTAAATATGTTTCTTGATGCAGGATTACAAAATGTAGCTGCCCCAAATGAAGACTTTAATTATTACTCTTTTATTGGATCGGGGTTCTTACCAGGAAATAGTTTCAAAACTATAACAGCGTTTGAAGTCTCAACGGTTTTAATAAGTGTTAATAATAAAGGAGTTAATATGTCGTTACCTAATTCACAAACCTCATTTGATAAATCTACAAGTATAATGTGGAACTATTATGGAACCTCTAAATGGGGAACTCCTATGTTAGGGTTATATTGGGATGCGACTTTCAAAGGAGCAGCAAATAATAATGATAATAATAATAAATAATGACTTTTTTTGGTAGAAATCAAGCCGATCCAAAATCAACAATGGGTAAAAAGGACATATTACACATTGTTTTGTTTACGCTTATTCTTTGCGGAATAATTTTTTTTCTAAACTATAGGAAAACAAAATTATTAGAAGATTCTAATAATACAGCATTTGCAATAGTTAAAGATAAATCTTCTGGGTATTTAAGCAACAACTTGATATATATCGAATATAAAAAAGATGGAAAGATATTTGAATCAGAAGGTATTCAAATGGATAGTTGCTTTAATAAACTTAGGATAGGTGATACTGTTTTAATTAAATATTCTTTGAAAGATCCAAAAGTTGTTGCTATCGTAGATTGTGATAAGTAGATAATAGGTAATGTTATCAATGGGTTGATATAAACAAAAAACCATGAATAAAAGAGAATTAGTAAAAGCGATACGATAGCCGAGAAGTTGGTAGTGTTCCAAACTTGCACCTAAGATATTTTTTTAATTTTAATAAATTGAAATCCAGAGATAATTGATTTCTGGTTTTTTGTTTTTTCGACTATGTATTGTATAACTCTAACTAAAATAATTCAAATCAGGTATGTTAAAAACAGCATTTTCGTATCATGTGTTCCAAACTTGCGCCTGATGATAATGTGTTGATGAAAATTATTATCTTTAGTTCATAAACTCGTTCTTTGAATAACTAGGGCTACCTCCAGCAGCAGCTATACTGTAGCCTTTCCCTTTTTGTAACCTTCCCTCAAATCATACAATTCAAAAACATAAATTTTCAATAAGTTTAGTTCCAAAAGTAGCTGTCAGACCAAATTTTTTTTTAGATTTGCTGAGTATCAATTAGATTGTATTTACTACTAACAAAGAGCTGCTTATCGGATGAGAACTTACTTCTATTTACTTCTTCTATTCACCTTTACGGGGAGCTTCGGCTTTGTTTATTCCCAGTGCAGTGTTTCTGATTACCATTTAACGAGCGTTGAGGATTTGAACGGCGACTATCAGTTTTACTTTGGTTCGAGTGTTGATTTGGATGGCAAGCGAGTGATTATGAAGTCAGGGACCTTACATTTGTATTGGAGCACGGGTCAAGATAGTACCATTTCATACAACAGTTTAGACGTATCGACCTTTCCTTCGGGCGGTATGGGTTTATTAGTTACCCCATTAAATCTACCGAGTGAAGGTTGTGGATTTGTAGAGGCAGTTTTTGAGTTCAGTATTTCGGGTTGTACAACCCCATCCTTCACCTTGAGTGAGACTATTTTTTACGGTACTCCTGTAACTGGTTCTATTACGGCGTCAGCAGGTAGCTGCGGGAGCTATACCTTCAGTGCAAACTTAACATCACTAGGTATTACGAGTCCATTGTGGGGCTTTGGAGACGGCGTTCATTCGACGCATCCGTCACCTTTTTATACTTACAGTAGCAACGGCACGTACATTGTGACCTTACAGGATGCGGAAGACCCGACGGTCTGTCCTTCGTACATTGAGGT
>NZ_JACVEL010000012.1 GCF_014518315.1 Taishania pollutisoli | reverse complement strand
GCCTGCCTGCGCTGATGGTACTGCCCTTTTGAGGGTGGGAGAGTAAGTCGATGCCACTTTTTAAAAGCCCATACATTTAGTTGTGTGGGCTTTTTTGTTTATACTGGTTTTATATACCCTCAAAAGGAGCCCTTTAGTACGCCAGAATTACGGCGCAAGATCGCCCATTCTTCCTCTTCACAAACTGAGTTATCCCTTGAACGAATGATGAAATAGTTGAAAGTACTGCTTATGTTTAAGCCGAATCACCAGTATTTTCAGCTGAACTTCTTGTTTGAAAATCACCGCATACGGAAATGTACTGCCGGATTTACAGTAATACCGAAATGAATGACAGTTCCCGAAAGAAAATGAATGGAGAAATGCTTTTAAAGTACAGAGAAAACTACTTTTTTTGAAAACATACAAGCGATTAAAGGCCGTGAAAGAATCTCAGTTATAACTTGCTGTTAATGTTGAGTTGTTCGTAGTTTTTTAGGTAATTTCTCTTTGAAACGATAACCTGTTTGAACCTTAAAGTAAAAAAACGTTTGGTTGTATTTGAAATTACTAAAATGAATGGATTTGTTATCTATTTCAAGGTGCATCATCGCAAAAAAGCGTGGAACATTGTATCCGATAATTGCTTTGAAATCATAACGGGCAACGATACCGGCTTTCCCCGTGTCATTTCCATCCAGTTTGTAAGATTTTGCCTGAATGCGGGGGCCAGCGGCTACCATTATTCCAAATTGTATTCTTTTAATGCGGTTGACGTATCCAAATCCCGGGATTACACCAAATTCAATCGCTGAAAGTGCTGTAGAAGCAGTCTTGGTACTTGTTGAATCGTATAATGCACCCGGGATCAATGATCGACTTTTGTTATTGATTCCATACGCATCCAATCTTCCTGCCAGATACCAGGTCATGACTTGTTTATTATACACCCCTCTGTTACCGGTGAAGGGATCCATCCGAAAGTGCCTGTTGTGCAGGTACCACATCTTAGCACTGATGTTATAGACATTGATGTCTTGATTTTTGTCATTAGGCTGTGACAATGAATAGGTAGAATCCCATAAAAAAGCATTGCGTAGAACATACCCGGTATAATTCCGAATATCAATTTCAGCATAGACACGTTTGATCGAAAATTGCGTACCAATATCAATGTAATTTGCTTTTCCGAATTTCGACACAGGTCGTGAGTTACCGATTAATGCCGCACCAACACGAAAGGCGATCCACCGGTATGAAAAGCCGATTCCCAACATCATTTTGTTGTTGTGTCGAAACTGAATTTTTGAAATCTGATCGTTAAACGGATATTTAATATTTGCCGGAGCCGTACTGAATCCAATATCAGTAAAAACAATCGGGTGAAACCGATAGGAAGTATACGGCAGTACAGTGGAGTCTTTTTGACTAAATCCCCAACTGAGACAAAAAAAACAGAGAATTACTATGTTAATGAATGTTCTCAAGAGATAAGATAAAAGCAAATGATTTTGCTATTTCATAACGCTCAGTACTCCTTCCTGAACCACCACCATGACCGGCATCCATATTGCAATCAAGCAACAATAAATTTTTATTCGTTCTGTATTCCCGGATTTTAGCAATCCATTTTAACGGCTCCCAATATTGCACCTGAGAATCGTGATAGCCGGTGGTAATAAATAAATTCGGATAATCCATTCGTTTGACATTATCATAAGGAGAATAACTCAACATATAGTAATAATATTCTTCGTCATTCGGATTTCCCCATTCTTCATACTCTCCTACAGTAAGTGGAATTGTTTCATCGAGCATTGTCGATACCACATCAACAAAAGGTACGTCGGCAATAACACCTTTAAATAAATAAGGCGCTGCATTAACAACGGCTCCCATTAACAATCCACCTGCACTTCCTCCGTTGATGTATAGTTTTTCAGGATTACAATAACCTTGCATTCCCAGGTACTCTGCAGCATTGATGAAATCGGTAAATGTATTTCGTTTTGCCAGAAATTTCCCTTCCTGGTACCACTGCTCACCCATGTATTTTTCTCCACGGATATGTGCTTGCGCATATACAAATCCCCTGTTGAGAAGGCTTAACCGTGTTGCACTGAATACATCAGGAAGCGTATAACCATACGAACCATAGCCATATAGTAAACAAGGTGCTTCTGACAGCTTGGTTCCTTTTTTATAAACCAGTGAGATCGGAATTTTTGTTCCGTCATTCGCCGTTGCCCAGATTCGCTTGGATTCATAGTCTGCAGAATGAAATGTCTTGTCCAGCAACTCATATTGAAAGATAAGCTCCTTTTTTCCTGTCGTTAAATCCTGCTTGAAAACAGAAGTCGGAGTTGTCATCGAATTGTAGCGGTACTCAATGGTGTTGGCCAGGTAGTTGTCTGTTTCCCATAAGCCAATGGTATATGTTTCTTCGTCTATTTTAATATATTCCGATTGACGCGTCTTCAAATTCAGCAACCTGATCTGCTCCAATCCATTGCTTCGTTCTTCTACAAATAAATGGGAATGAATCGCTTCAACGGATTCCAAAAGCCGGTCTTTACTGTGCGGAATAATCACTTCACATGCTTCAATCGAAGCGGGAATTGTTTGGGAGAAAACGACCTTCTTGTTTTCTGCATCTTTATTGGTCAAGATATAAAAACCGTCAGTGTGTGCATGAACACTGTATTCATGGCCTTGTTCCCGTTTCAGGAATACCTGGTAAGGAAGTGAAGTATTATCGGCATCTAATAATAATACTTCGGTGGTAGTTGATGAGCTGATAAAAATAAACAGGTATTTATTGTTGATGGATTTACCAACCGCTACTTCGAATCGTTCATCCGTTTCTTCATAAATTAATGCATCTTCTGATTGATTGGTTCCTAACACATGGCGATAAACCTGGAAAGAACGGAGCGTTTGCGGGTCTTTTTTCAGGTAGTATACCGTTTTATTATCATTTGCCCATTCAATTGTTCCATCCGTACCTTCCAGTTGATCTGCTAAAAAGGTGTTTTCTGAATAGTTGCGAAAACGGATGGTGTAATTCCTTCTTCCGATAAAGTCTTCACAAAATGCAACCAGTTGGTTATTGGGAGAAGGCATCCAATTTCCCAGCGCATAATACGAATGACCTTTCGCGCGTACATTTTCATCGATAAACAATTTCTTTTTCCCGTTTTCCAGGATGTATGTTTTCATGTAATCATCTCCTTCCGCATAGGTTTCCTGGTAACGAACACCGTTTGTTTCATAAGGAGGATAAATTTCATTCGGATTGATTCGCTTGTCAAACTCTTTGACAAGGCCATTGATCAATTTTTTATGTTGATCAAAAAAAGAAGCACTTACTTTATTTTCTTCCCCGATATAATCCAATACATCTTTTGAATCGCGTTCATTCATCCAAAAGTAATTGTCGATACGCGTGTGCTGGTGTGTGGTCAATTCTTTTTGAATCTTTTTCGCTTTCGGTTCAACCGATTGTTGCGCATTCGCCATAAACGGAAAAATTAGTATACTGAAATAAATGAAACGCATAAGTCATGTCTAAAAAACAGTCCCAAATGTACTATTTTTAGAAGTAATAATCGATACATTCTACCGGAATACACAGAAAGTCATTCACCCGGTTTATTTATTATTTCGTACCTTTGCACAGCTTCGGCAATTGACACATAGAATAAAATGGCATCAGATAACTTTGTAGATTACGTAAAAATTCATTGTACTTCCGGGAATGGAGGTGGTGGATCAACCCATTACAGAAGAGAAAAATACATTCCGAAAGGAGGACCGGATGGTGGTGACGGAGGTCGTGGGGGGCACGTAATTATCAGAGGAAACAAGCAATTGTGGACATTGCTGCATTTGAAGTACCAGAAACATATAAAAGCCGGACATGGTGCACATGGATCCGGGAATCTGAAAACCGGTGCGCAGGGGAAAGATATCTATATTGAAGTTCCGTTGGGAACACTGGCAAAAGATGAAGATACCGGAGAAGTATTGTTTGAAATAACCGAAGACGGTGAAGAACGTATTTTGCAACGCGGTGGCCGGGGCGGATTGGGTAACAATCATTTTAAATCCGCTACGAACCAAACACCCCGTTATGCACAGCCAGGAGAAGAAGGAGAAGAAGGTTGGAAAATACTGGAACTGAAGGTGCTGGCAGATGTCGGCTTGGTTGGATTTCCGAATGCAGGAAAGAGTACCTTACTTTCTGTTGTTTCAGCTGCTAAGCCGGAAATTGCCAATTACCCTTTTACAACCTTGCGTCCGAATCTGGGAATTGTTTCGTACAGAGACCACCGGTCATTCATCATGGCCGATATACCGGGGATTATCGAAGGAGCACACACAGGAAAAGGATTAGGCCTGCGTTTTCTCCGGCACATTGAGCGGAACTCATTGTTATTATTCATGGTTCCAATCGATAGTGAAGATATCAAAAAAGAATACGGTGTTCTGTTGAATGAATTGAAATTATACAACCCGGAATTATTGCACAAAGACCGTTTGCTGGCGATTACAAAATCGGATATGCTGGATGATGAATTGATCGAGCAGGTAAGAAAAGAGCTGCCAGAGGTTCCACACGTGTTCATTTCTTCCGTTTCAGGAAAAGGAATTGTAGACCTGAAAGACTTAATCTGGAAACATTTATCGAATGATTGATTGGCTGGAATCCATTGATCAACAACTTGTTTTAGCCATTAACGGGTGGAATTCTCCCTTTTTAGATGAATTCATGTGGATAATTTCAGGGAAAATCACCTGGATTCCGCTGTACCTGATTTTGATTTGCCTTGGATTTGTCAGATTAGGATGGAAGAAAGCTCTCCTTTATATTGGCTGCGTATTACTGGCAGTTGGCGTAACTGATTTTATTTGCTCCGGAATCATCAAAGAGTTGGTTCAACGATACCGTCCTTCTCACAATTTAGAACTGATTCACCAACTTCATTTTTATCGTACAGAAACGGGAACCTTATACCAGGGAGGTCAGTATGGTTTTGTGTCTTCTCATGCGGGAAATTTCTTTGCGCTTTCCTGGATGGTAGGATGGGTTCTCAAACCATATTTCAGATGGTTACTTCCCGTATTATTGATCCTGACGGTTATTATTTGTTATAGCAGAATGTACCTGGGAGTTCATTATTTGTCCGATATTCTCGGCGGAGCACTCATCGGGACGGGAGTTGCTCTATTGGTATACAGAATGGTTTACCTGAAAGTAAATCAATATATTTCCTGATAAAATCGGATGATCCCGGATAATACAGAAGTGCTGGATTAATCGAGTTTTCTTCTTTTCTTTTCCTTGATAATCAAACTTAATTCACGTCCGGTCTGTCCGGCTACAGAGGTGTTTTCATCCGCTCTTCGAAGCAGGTACGGCATGACTTCTTTAATGGGGCCGTACGGGACATACTTTGCGACATTGAATCCGTGTTTGGACAAGTTGTAGGAAATGTGGTCGCTCATTCCTAATAATTGTGCAAAATAAATGCGTGAATCGGAAGGGACGATACTGTGCTTTTCCATAAGTTCTGTCAATAACAACGAACTGTTTTCGTTGTGTGAACCGGCGCATAACGCTATTGTATCAATTTCTGAAACGAGGAACTCAAGCGCCCGGTTGTAATCAGCATCACATGTTGTTTTGTCCGGCTGAATGGGGGAAGGATACCCTTTTTGCTGTGCACGCGCGCGTTCCTTTTCCATGTAGGCACCGCGTACCAGTTTAACCCCGTATTTAATTCCGTCTTTTTTTGCTGCTTCAATTTCCTTTTTCAAATAAGCCAATCGGTCGTGACGATACATTTGAACGGTATTGTAGATGATTGCCGTTTCTTTGTTGTATTTCAACATCATTTCGTATGCAATACGGTCAATGGTATCCTGAATCCAAGTTTCTTCCGCATCAATGAAAACCGGAACTTGTTTTTCAAAACCTGCTTTACAAATCCGGTCTACCCGCTCCAGCAACTGTTCGTATTCGCTTTTTTCAGTATCTGTCAGACTATTGATGTGATTGTTCGCGTTTTCCAATAACTCAAAACGGGCAATTCCCGTAACCTTAAACACTGCAAACGGAATGTAATCATTTCCATCACCTTTCAGAATCGTTGCGATGATTTCATTGGTGGTATGTTCAAAATCTTCATCGGATGTTTTTCCTTCGACAGAATAGTCCAGAATAGTTCCGATTCCGAATTTCCCTAATTTATTAATGGTTGCATCACATTCATCAATTGTTTCCCCACCACAGAATTGTGCAAAAATGGTTTTCCGGATGATTCCTTTAATTGGTAAACCAATGCTCAATGCAAAGTTGGTGAATGGTTTTCCAATCTTTACCAGACTTCTGTTTCCAATTAATTTAAACAGGCGGTAAGCTCTGTTCAGATCTTTATCTGATTTGCTCTCAAAAGCAATCTGTGTATTGTCGAATGTAATCATGCCGCAAATGTAGAAAAAAATGGAAAACAGAAAGGGGAAGGAAAACGAAATATCATCAACGATGTACGGATGTGTGTGATAGCCATATTGCGATCAGGCAATTTGACCGGAGGTGAATAAAACCAGCTATTTTTGTGTACCATAATTATTGAATCATTACTTTCGTAAAAAAATTTCATATGTATATTCTAACGAGTTCTGGGTATCAGATCGAAATAGGATCATTGGAAACTTCTGGTTTTTCTGACTTTATTCAGCAGCGATACAGTGATTCAAAAATTGTCATTATGGTTGATGAGAACACCAATGACAATTGTTTGGAATACCTGATTACCACATTTGATTTCCTAGCGGAAGCAGAAGTGATGCTGTTGCCTTCCGGTGAAGAAAATAAAGTGATGGAGGTTTGTTTCCAGGTCTGGGAAGCACTTTCGGACTATGGAATCGGACGACGAGATCTGGTGATCAACCTGGGAGGAGGCGTTGTGACAGATATGGGAGGGTTTATTGCCTCCGTATATAAGCGTGGGGTTGATTTTATTCACATTCCTACAACGTTATTAGCGATGATTGATGCATCGATAGGAGGGAAGACGGGAATAGACCTGGGAGTGTATAAAAATCAATTGGGCGTTTTTATGAACCCCAAAGCAATTTTTACAGACAAAATTTTCCTGGAGACACTGGAGCCCAAAGAAATGGTCAATGGCTTCGCAGAAGCGTTGAAACATGCATTAATCAGAGATGCTGCACTTTGGAATGAATTATCTTCACTTGAAAATTTATCGGAATTGTCTTCCGATGAAATGCTGATGAGAATCAGCTCCATTAAAGTGGAAATTGTGAACAGCGATCCGTATGAAAAAGGAGTGCGGAAAATATTGAATTTCGGACATACGGTCGGCCATGCAATTGAAGGTTATTTCTTGTTCAGAGAACCTGTCGACCACGGACATGGCGTCGCACTGGGAATGATTGCGGAAAGTTACATTTCTTACCGGAAGGGAATTCTGGCGAAAACGACATTTGAAGAAATTGAAAAAGTACTGTTAGACTGGTTTCCGGTTCCCCAGATTTCTATGCCGGACATACAAGGCATTGTCGAATTGCTGTACAACGACAAGAAAAATCATTCCGGGAAAATACAGTGCTGCTTGTTGGAGAATATCGGCACATGTGTTTATGACCAACCGGTTGAAGAAGCTGTTTTTGCAGATGCATTGGTTTACCTGATGAGTAAATCCGTTTCATTGAATTAGATCATTCTATAACGAAAAAAGAGAACCCGGAATGGATTCTCTTTCGTGCCCACGACCAGATTCGAACTGGTACACCTACTGGCACCACCCCCTCAAGATGGCGTGTCTACCAATTTCACCACGTGGGCGGTTCTGTGCCGCAAATATACGATTTTCATCAATAAAACAGAGCTGTCGGTAAATAATTCCTGAAAAAATGAATGAGCTACTGAAAATCAGCCTTCAAACTCATGTCTAAACTTTTGAAGGAATGCGTCAATGCGCCTACGGAAATATAATCGACACCCGTTTCGGCATACTCACGGATATTGTCCAATGTAATTCCACCGGAGGCTTCTACTTCAAATTGCTTTGGAATCGATGGCAATACTTCTTTTATTTGAGACGGGGAGAAGTTGTCGAGCATAATCCGATCGACATTTCCCACGTTGAGTACCTGCTGTAATTCTTCCGGGTTTCGGACTTCCACTTCGATTTTAAGCGACTTATTGTTTTCCTTTAAATAGGCATTGGTACGGGTAATTGCCTGCTCGATTCCCCCGGCGTAGTCAATGTGGTTGTCTTTCAACATGATCATATCGTACAAAGCAAACCGGTGATTATGTCCTCCTCCGATTCGAACAGCCCATTTTTCGAGCAAACGAATTCCCGGGGTTGTTTTTCGTGTATCCAGTAATTTGGTCTGCAATCCCGCGATCTTTTGCGTGATCTGATGTGTTTGGGTTGCAATTCCGCTCATCCGTTGCATAAAATTCAATACCAATCGTTCTGTTGCCAGAATAGAGCGGGAACTTCCCGTTACTTCAAAGGCAACTTCTCCCGGATGAACAAGAGTTCCGTCAGGAATGAAGACTGTTATATGAAGTTGCGGATCGTACGTGTGAAAAATACGTTGTGCCAGTTCTACACCGGCTAAAATACCACTGTCTTTGATAATCAGTCGTGCTTTTCCGGTTCCTGTTTCTGGTACACAGGCCATGCTGGAATGGTCTCCTTCACCAATATCTTCTTTAAATGCGTTGTGTATAATCAGGTCTAATGTGTCAATTTGTTCTGGTGTAAAGTCCATATCAATCCTTTTCGATGGTGATGCTTTCTATTTTAAAGCCGTCACCGGCATTTTTAAAATGTAATGTAATTCTGTATTTTGCTCCTCCGCTGACGTAACTTCCGATTGCAAAAGTCCCGGTAGAAGATTCATTTCCTTTGAAGGTAAAATTAAAACTTCCACCTGACTTTCCGTTAAAAAAATCTTTTAATACGAGAACAGCCTGCGATTTGGAATAGGCACCTTCTTTTCCTAATACATTCAGTAATACTTTGTCTTTCGCACATGATACAATCGCATCTGCATTGTTCTGATCAAATGCAACGTCCAGTTTTGAATAAGGAACTCCCTGTTGCTGGGGAATCAGCAAAACAATGGATGTGATGAATGCATAAATCAAGTTCATAATTGTTTTTGTTTTCTAGTAGCAAGCAAAAAATGTGCCGTTAAATTTTTGTTAAAATAAAATTGAACAGAATCGTACTAAGTTCCAGGTTGTTTAGTTACCGTGGTAACAATAAACCGTTAAAATCTTCAGGACAAAAGTAATTTTATATAGCAAAAGAGAAACTATTTCGCGAATTTAATTTATATTTAGAGTCGAAAATTCTTTTTATTTCATGCTTATGAAAACTCTTTACTTGTCCCTGATAGGGATTGTTGCGCATGCTGCATTATTAGGTCAGCAGGATGTTGTTAAAGCTCCGGGAAACGGAGGAGAAAATCTACTGTATTGCGGGCAACCGGGGTTGCTGCAACAAATGCAGGCTGAAGACCCCCAACGATACAACAGTTACATTGCGGGAACCTCAATGGAGAATGAATCCGTTGCCGGAGAACGGTCCAATACCATCTACACCATACCGGTTGTATTTCATATTCTACACAACAACGGCGCTTCTAATATTTCGGATGCCCAGATTCAGAGTGCACTGGATATTTTAAACAGGGATTACAGAAAATTAAACAGCGATGTTAACAATGTGCATTCTTCTTTCCTTTCCATCACGGCAGATGCATACATTCAATTTGAATTCGCTAAAATAGCACCGAATGGCGCTTGTTTTGAGGGGATTACAAGAACCATTTCTTCCCAGACAAGTAGTTCAAACGGACAAGCACAGGTGAATGCGGTTATCAGTGGTAACAATGTATATCAGGGAATCTGGCCACACAATAAATACCTGAACATTTATGTCTGTAGTGGGTTAGGAGGTGCTGCAGGATATACATTTGCTCCGAATAATGAGGGGTTTGGATCCCCGGGAGCGACTATCAGTGCGACAAACATGTATTACAACGGGGTGTTTATTCTGCATGACTATACAGGAGCGATCGGGACAAGTAGTGTGACAACCAGCAGGGCGTTGACACATGAAGTTGGTCACTGGTTAAACCTGGAGCATACATGGGGAAATACGAATAATCCGGGAGTTGCCTGTGGAAATGACGGTGTAGCTGATACGCCTGTGACAAGAGGGTTTACATCATGCCCCAATCCATCCGCAGCACAAAATTGTACATCAGGCGTTGTAGAAAATTATGAAAACTACATGGATTATTCGTACTGTTCAAAAATGTTTACACAGGGGCAGGTAACGCGTATGCGTGCTGCGATTGTGAGCGCCATGGGAGGAAGAAGCAATATCTGGACAACTGCTAACCTGCAATCAGTAGGAGTAGGAACGTCTTCGTCGCTTTGTTCTGCTGATTTTGAAGCAACACAAACAGGCCTGTGTGCCGGAACCAGTACAACATTCTCCATCATTAATACATCCACAGCGATTACTTCTTATTCGTGGACGTTTACAGGAGGATCGCCTGCAACATCAACAGCAGCATCTCCTACAGTGACCTATAATACTCCGGGGACGTACCAGGCAGCTGTTACCATTACAACCGCATCCGGAAACCGTACCATTACCAAAGCTGCTTATATAACAGTTGCAGCAGCGCCTGTACAAGTCGCGTTACCAATTATCGAAGGATTTGTCAACACAACTTTCCCGCCAACAAACTGGTCGATCACAAACGGAGGAGGAACCAATACATGGGTGCGAAACGGATCGATTGGTACAGCCCCGACGGCCGGAAATTCGGTTCGGATTGATTATTACAATACCAACGCTGTAGGTGAGGTAGATGATCTGAATACACCGGGATTTAGTTTGTCAGGACTCTCTTCGGCTTCATTGACATTTGACGTAGCTCACCGCCCGTATACCGGTCAATCCGATAAATTGGAAGTACTGGTTTCTCCGGGATGCGGAATGCCTTACGAGGTGATTTATTCCAAATCAGGGACAACACTGCAAACAGAAACGGGGAATACAGCTGCGTACATAGCGCCTTCTACATGGAGGAATGAAACAGTGAATCTGACACCTTACATCGGGAACAGTCAGGTAAGTATTAAATTCAGAGGAACGAATGGATATAGTAATTATATCTACCTGGATAACATCAATATCTCAGGAGTAACAGGTAGCGGTGCAAATGCAAACTTTTCATCCTCAGCATCCACTTCATGTGTTGGGCAAACGGTAACATTTACAAATAGCTCATCCGGAGCAACTTCCTGGAACTGGAATTTTGGAGCAGGAGCATCTCCTGCAACAGCTACCGGAGCAGGCCCTCATACGGTTACTTATTCAACTTCCGGTTCGAAAAGTGTCGTATTAACAATCAACGGAGGTGCTTCTACTTCCAATCAGACCGTGACAGTGAATGCAGTTCCTGCAGCGCCGACTGTTTCTGTAACAGACAATTGCGGAAGTTCAACAATAACTGCTACCGGTTCCGGATTACAATGGTCTACCGGATCGACGGCACCTACAATTACTGTAACGAATTCAAATCAGGTAACTGTAACACAAAGTAGCCAGGGATGTGTGAGTCCCGCAGCTACCGCGACACCGAATCCTAAAACGATTCCTACCGTTACAATGGGAACATTGGCAGCCGTTTGTGTAAACGATTCGCCGGTGACATTGACACAAGGAAGCCCAGCGGGCGGAACTTATAGCGGTTCCGGTGTAAGCGGAAATCAATTTTCACCATCAACAGCAGGAACGGGAACAAAAACAATTACGTATTCTTACACTGCTGCAAACGGTTGTTCCAATACTGCAACAACACAGATTGTCGTAGATGCATGTTTAAGCCTGGAAACGGCAGGTGGTAATTTATTCGCAGTCTACCCGAATCCGACATCCGGAAATGTAACGATTGTAAGTTCTACAGCAATTGACCGGGTATTTGTCTTGGACAATGTCGGTAGAATTGCAGCCGTTATAGATGGCGGGCAGGCGACAGAAGTGAAAATGGATTTAAATCACTTGTCGGCTGGAAGCTACCACATTCAGACAACAATCGGTTCCGTTACAAAAATGGAAAAACTGATCATCCAATAAATTGAAATAATATATTTGAAAAATCCCCGGGTGATTTCATCCGGGGATTTTTTATTTGAAACTCCTTTAATAATGGATAAAAACAGCATGCATTCGATTGAAATGTCAGGTGTTTAAGACGAGGGTAATTCTCAAAAACTGATTGCAGAAAACAGCAATGAAAAGAAAAACCGGAAATATACAGTTATTGAATGGATCAGGGAAGAGGCAGGTTTAACAGACTACTTCTTTTGCATGTTTTCCCGGATCTCTTTCATAAAGTTAGAAGCGTAAACAAAATCAATGATTTCCTGGTTATCTGTTGTCAAAATAGACTTTCTGTCGCCTTCCCACCACTTTTTTCCCTGGTGAATGAACAAGACACGATCTCCGATCTCAATTACTGAATTCATATCGTGTGTAATGACAATGGTGGTCATGTTGTACTCGTAGGTAATTTCTTTGATCAGACCATCGATCACGATCGATGTTTTCGGATCTAACCCAGAATTGGGCTCGTCACAAAAAAGATATTTTGGCTGCATGGCAATTGCACGAGCGATTGCAATCCGCTTTTGCATCCCCCCGCTACATTCTGCCGGATACAATTTGTTTTTTCCTGTCAGATTGACCCGCTCCAGACAAAAATTTGCCCTGTCAAGCATTTCTTTCGATGTTTTGTTGGTAAACATCTTCAGTGGGAACATGACATTTTCTTCAACGGTCATCGAATCAAACAGGGCAGACCCCTGAAACAGCATCCCGATCTCTTTTCGCACTTCCGTTTTTTCGACACGCGTCATGTTGAGAAAATTTCTGCCGTCGAATAAGATTTCACCGGTCTCAGGTACGTGCAATCCTACGATAGATTTCGCGAGAACGGATTTACCACTACCGGACTGACCAATAATCAAGTTGACTTTTCCTTGTTCGAATGTCGCATTGATATCAAACAAAATCTGGTTTCCTCCAAAGGATTTATTTACGTTTCTTACTTCGATCATCAGAGTAACATCACTTGCGTTAGTATTAAGTTAACGATCAATACCGTAATACTGTTGACAACTACAGCTTGTGTGGATGCTTTACCAACTTCCAGTGCTCCGCCTTTTGTGTAATATCCGTAAAAAGCAGCGATCGAAACAATTATAAATGCAAAAAACAAGGTTTTAACCAGGGCGTAAACAACTTCGTATGAACGGAAAAAAGCGCGGATTCCATAAATGTAATCTTCTGTAGAGCCCATACCGGAAGATACCAGGGCAAACCATCCTCCGACAAGGCTTAATGCCATGGAGAAAATAACCAATACCGGGAAAAAAGAGACGGCAGCGATGATTTTAGGAAGCACCAGGTAATTCAATGAGTTAACCCCCATGATTTCCAATGCATCAATCTGTTCTGTAATTTTCATGGTCCCGATTTCAGATGAAATATTGGAACCGACCTTTCCTGCCAGAATTAAAGAAATGATTGTCGGAGAAAATTCAAGAATGGTGGTCGATCGTGTAATGTAGCCGACCGTATAGCTGGGCAACAGCGGATTGTCCATATTGGAAGCAATCTGCAGGGAAATTACAGCCCCGATAAATACCGACATGATTGCCACAATGGAAATGGAATTAATCCCGATGATTTCAATTTCATCAAACACGCGTTTGCGGAAGACACTCCACTTTTCAGGTTTGGAAAATACAATCCAAATCATCTGAAAATAACGCCCTATATTTTCTAACAGTTTTTTTAACACGGAACGCTAAATTAATGTTATATTTCCTTTCATTTGCATAAAAAACAGAAAAAATCTTACCTGTAGTTTGGAAAAAGCCACAAAGATAGCAAATGTATTGAGTAAATACCTCCCGGAAGGAACGGAAGATTATGTCACGTCACTGTTTTTGTCCTATCCCGTATCGTTTAAGATTGTCCGTCCCCGGAAAACCAAACAAGGTGATTTCAGAACCCCGCTTCCCGGTTCCAAGCCGCAAATAACCATTAACGGAAATCTGAATGTATTTGCGTTCCTGATTACAACCATTCATGAATTTGCTCACCTGAAAACATGGATGGAATACAATAACAGGGTTAAACCGCATGGAGCGGAATGGAAAAATAACTTCATTCGATTGATGCATCCCGTGATCCAACTGGCCATTTTACCCCGGGACATCGAACAGGCATTGCTCAACTCATTTATGAACATGAAAGCATCCTCCTGCACCGATATCCAACTCCAACGGGTTCTGAAAAAATACGATGTTTTTTCTTCCGGTGAAATTTTGCTGGAAAAACTTCCGAAATATGCTACATTTGCCCTGGATACAAAAGTATTTATGAAAGGTGAATTGCGCAGAACCCGCTTTTTATGCACCGAAGTAGGTACCGGAAAACAGTATCTGATTTATAAACTGGCAACCGTAGAACACATTACAGAATGACAAATAACAATTATGCAGTAATCATGGCAGGAGGAGTAGGAAGCCGCTTCTGGCCTTTATCTACCCCTGAACGTCCGAAACAATTCATTGATGTATTGGGAATCGGTAAAACATTGATTCAAATGACCTATGAACGATTGTTAAACATCGTACCTGCACAAAATATTTACATTCTGACCAATGAGAAATACGTTGAATTGGTGCGCACTCAACTACCGGACATAGACCGGGGTAGTATCCTTACGGAGCCGCAACGTAAAAATACAGCACCATGCATCGCGTATGCTGCAGCAAAAATCACAGCAATCGATAAAGACGCATGCATGATCGTATGTCCGTCCGATCACTTGATTTTGAAAGAAGAACTGTTCAAAAATATTGTTGAAACAGCGGTTAAAAACGCATCGGAAAACGATAAAATTGTAACGCTTGGAATTAAACCGACCAGACCTGATACAGGCTACGGATACATTGAGTTTTCAAAAGAACAACATGCACAGGCAGGTGATGTGACGAAGGTACTGCAATTCAGAGAAAAACCTAATCTGGAAACAGCTGAAGTATTTATCAAATCGGGGAATTTTTACTGGAATTCAGGAATTTTTGTGTGGAAATCGGCTGTTGTCATCGATGCGTTGGAAAAATACCAGAAAGATTTGTTTGATCTGTTTTGTGCAGACACATCCAACTACAATACCGATCGCGAACAGGAATTCGTGAACAAAGCATTTGAAGCATGTCAGGATATTTCCATTGATTATGCCGTAATGGAAAAAGCGGACAACGTAGATGTCGTACTTGCTACGTTTGACTGGAGTGATCTCGGAACCTGGAAGAGCTTGAACGAGCATTTAGAAAAGGATACGTTTAATAACTCTATCATCGGAGGGAAAGTGTATACATTCAACGTGAAAAACTGTCTGGTAAACGTTCCGGAAGATAAGGTCGTATTGATCGATGGTTTGTCCGATCACATCATTGTAGAATCGGATAATGTACTGATGATTCTGAAAACATCCCACGAGCAGGAGTTGAAAAATTACCTGAAAGCAATCGAAGAGAAATCCTGATAATGAATAAATTTTATTATTCCCTATTCACTATTGCAATATTACTTTCCCTTAATGGGTATGGACAAAATAGTGCTGATACATTATTTTTAAATGAATACAATAAACAAACTTCTGTAAAAGATTCAATTCATTATTATCAGATTATTGATGAAATCAAAAACGGAGTATATTTTGTGAAAAGATATACTACATCGGATGTGCTTATTATGACTGGAGGATATACTTCCTTTGACCCGGAAGTAATAAAAGAGGGTGAGTTTGTGTATTATTATGAAAGTGGATCCGTAAAAGCAAATGAGCATTACAAAAACAATCAGCAAGAAGGTAAGGAATATAATTATTATGAGTCAGGTAAGCTAAAATTAGAAGCAAATTATGTGGATGGGGAATACCATGGTTTGTTTAAAACATACTATGAAAACGGAAACGTAAAACGAGAAGATAAGTATACCAACGGGAAGCTAAAAAAGGGAAAATGTTATTCTGATGAGGGGAAAAAAATTAACTACTATAGTTATTATATTGAGGCAGAATACCCGGGAGGAATGGATGAGATGATGGATTACTTAGCACAAGAGACTAAATACCCGTTAAAAATGGTTGAAATAGGTTCACAGACAAGATTTTCAATCTCTTTTTGCGTAGATATAGATGGAAGTACAACTGGAATAAAATTGAAAAAAAATCAAGGCGAAATACATCCTTTGTTTGTCGAGGAAGCAGTAAGAGTAATTCAAAACATGCCTAAATGGAAACCCGGATTGATTGATGGAGAACCGGTGAAGTCCTATTTTAATCTTCCATTCACATTTAAACTAAAATAAAATCAACGCAACAAGTTGACGTGTCCGACGCGCTCGTACTTTTTGTCGCGCAAGTCTTTGTAGGATAATTTCCACGTATAGGTACCGTCCTGGCATAGATTCCCGTCATAAGTACCATCCCAGCCGATTGCCATGTCATTGGAAGTGAAGATCAGCTGCCCCCAGCGATTGAAAATGTTCAGTTCAAATTCGCGGATGTTTCCTCCCCGTACTTTAAATACATTATTGAACTCGTCTCCGTCGGGAGTAAAGGTGTTTGGAACAAAAATCAGGGGTTCAAAGAAAATCCATACATCATCGGAATCCTTGCAGCCGTTTTCATCCACAATGGTCACAACATATTGATAATTAGACGGAGGAGAGGCAACCGTTTGTGTACACATTACACACGATAAGTATTCTGAAGGAGTCCAGTAGATAGTACCCGTTGATGAAGTGGTACCGGAAATGGTCGCTACATCCCCTTCGAGCAGATACTGGTCTGCACTTGCGAGAATGTAAGGTTGCGGGTGCAATTCAACGAAAACACTGTCCGTCATGAAACAGCCGTATGCATCGGTCCCTGTTACATAATAAAGTGTCGAGATGGCCGGTGATGCCGTTACGGAAGACGCAGTGGTCGTATTGAGTCCTGCAGCTGGAAACCAGTTGTAGGACTCAGCTCCGGTAGCCATCAGCTGGGTTGATTCTCCCGGACACAGGATGGTATCATTGAATGCTTCTACATGTGGAATGATTGCCACAACAGGTACATCATCCAGAATGGAACCGCATACATTGGTGAATGTAACGGTATATGTGATCGTCTCATGCACCGTTGCGGTGACAGTTGATCCGGTTGTTGTGTTCAGATATGTTCCGGGTGACCAGCTGTATGTTTCCGCTCCTCCAACGGTGATTGTTTTTGGGGTGTCATAACAGGCAAATACCGTATCGGGAACAACAGGTACAGGTAAATAAAGCAGATCAACGATGACCTCTTCGTTCATCGTACAACCGGCACCATATGTTGCAGTCACCGTATATGTTGTCGGAACTGCAGGGGTCGCGACCGGGTTTGCGGTTGTCGCTCCTGTCAATGTAGCAGCAGGTGACCAGGAATAACTGGTTGCTCCGGATGCGCTCAGCGTAGCTGAGGTTCCGAGGCAAACACTTGTGTCGGGGCTGGTAACCAGGTTGGGAACGGTATAAAACGTCACCAGTACAGAATCTCGGTTTTCACATCCGTTGGTATCAATTCCATTGACATAATAATACTGTGGTTGAGCAGGAGTTACTGTTGCCGTACCGTTTGCATGTGCTTGTAAGGTAGGGTGTGTTTCCCAGGCCGGCTGCATGTTTCCGTCCGGAATCAGTAGGGCAGAAGTCCCCCTGCAAATCAGGGTGTCATCGGCGAGAATAATTTCAGGAAGTGGATGAACGGTTACATAAATACTGTCCGTTCGTTCAAAACATTGATTTCCGACCGTCACATAATAGTACATGCTTTCAGTAGGAGAAACAGTAACCGTTGCTGTATTGGTGGCAGAAATATTTACGTTCGGAGCCCAACTGTACGTCAATCCTCCTGATGCTGTTATGGTAACGGATTCGTTCAAACAAATAGTTTCAGTACTTGCCAGGTTGATAACCGGTTCGTTGATCACTTCAACAATAATGGAGTCAATGATAGCACACCCTTCATTGAAATCCATACTGACATAGTAGACAGTCGTTTCTGTCGGCGAGGCAATCGGATTCGGAATATTCGGGTTGTTTAATGAAGCTGCCGGCGACCAGGAATAATGAACTCCACCTGTCGCGTTGAGTTGAACATTTTGTCCGTTGCAAACAGTCGAGTTCGCACTTAATGAATAGGGCATTCCCAATTGAAATTTGAATGCTGCCAGGTTACAGTTGGGGCTGTTGTTTGTTGTAGACCATGCTCCGGGAGTTGATACAAATCCATTCAGATTCCCTGCACACGAAGCACAAACAGCGTGGTAAACAGCACCCGATTTATCAAAGCGGCTTGTTCCGCCGTCTACATGGTTGTAACTGCTTGAAAAACCTCCCATGAATGTTCCGTACACGAGGTTGGTAGCATCCTGGCTTAAGATTCCCAGGTAAAAATTAGATCCGCTGGTAGTACTTTGGTACGCATCTGATGTGACCGGAAAACCATTACTTGTACTTCCGGTTGCCTGACTGCCATTTACATTTACGTTTCCTCCCCATCCCGAAATAAAGATGTCATAACAATCCGAAATCAGGAATGCGGTGGGGGAAATCTCAGGAACTCCTGTGCCTGCACCGATCATTGTCGTCCATTCGATGGACTGTAAATCACTTGTATATTTTCGAATAAATTGACCCGAATTAGCATTTCCGTATTTTCCTGCTGAAATCGGCCAGGAAGAGTGGCTTTGACCAAATACATACACCTTGTTATCAATATCGGTGCGCACAAAATAGCACTGGTCGTATTCATTGTATCCCAGGTAAGTTCCGTTGATGATGGCCCCGGTGCCTGAATTTAACCGGACAATGTAGCCGTCCCGGTCTCCGTTAAAGCTAGGATCATCGCCTGTCAATGTGAAATTGGAAGAAGACGTTCCACCTGCAATGTATACATCACCCGTTGTGGAAAGTGCGAGTGAATTTCCTGTTTCGTCTCCTGTGCCTCCGTGATAGGAAGACCAGATCATCTGACTCAGGTTGTTATTCATCTTGAATGCAACCATATCCTGAAGTCCTTTGAGTGTAGATCCGTTCGTGACAGGGAAATTGGTAGAGCGCGAATGCGAGGCGATTACAACATCGTCTCCCTGCAGAATGAGTTCTCCGCGGTATTGATCTCCGTAATTGAAGCTCAGGTTCGAAATATTCAAACCATCCAGATCCGTCCCCCCGACATAAGTGGAAGCAAGGAGTTGAGTACCCTGTTCATTCAGTTTCAGAACAAAAATATCCGATCCGACAAAACGCAGTGAGTTGTGTGTAGCAGTTGGCCCGCCCCTGAATGTATTCTGAAAAGGTGTTCCGCTGAGCGGGAAATTGGACGAAGCCGTAATTCCCAACACATACAATTCTCCGTGAGCTGTTGTAATCATACTCTCCGGCAGCTCATTCGCAGCACCGCCGATGAAAGTTGAATACAATAACTGACTCCCGTTGTCACTGAATTTGGAAATGGAAACATCAAACCCGGAAATGTTATTATTGGGAGTCCCCCCGTTAAATGATGAGTCAAACGCACCGGAGGTAATCGGATACCCGGCACCAAATGAAATTCCTCCGGCCAGCATTTCACCATTTGGCCCCGGAGTAGCTGTCATTCCCCAATTATCAGAGGTGGCTCCTGTGTACGTAGAAAAAACCAGGTATGGATCGATCACCAGTGTGTCTCCTGTTGTATAACCGTTCGGAAAGTAAAAACTCAATTGCTGTTTGTTTTTCTTGAATCCGACTTCCACAGGTTTTTTTTGACCGTTTTTAATTGTCCATGCAATTGGTTTGGACTCTTTGATGGTACCCAATGTCGTTTCTACAATGAGGTTTCCGTCGTTGTCAATTTGAATGGATTCAGCTCCTTCGACATCCCATTTAATGAGTTGTGGAGAAGCGGTAGGTGCTACAATGAATGAATATTTTAACTGCCCGTCAGATCCGTTCATCTGCAAATCAATTCCCGGGTAGAAGTTATTCATCGTCACCAATCCGTAACTGTGGAGGCCCGAAACCCAGTTGTCAGCCGTCGGACTTAAAAAATAATTTCTGTAAAATCCGGAAGTGTTTGTTGTTGTTACTTCTTTCTGCCAGCTGCTCCCGATAAAACGACTTCTGACAACATGTTGTTTCCACTGTTCATCTGCGTCATGGTCATGTGAAGCACTTTTTTCGTGTGTGTGGTCGTGATCTTTTTTCGGATTTTCATAGAAATGATAGGTAAAACCTTCTTTTTCAATATACATTTTTCCGGCAGCAAGGTCAACCTGATACTCAATATTCGGATGCCATTGTCCTTTATTCGGATGAAGCCACACAATATCTCCCTGGGCAGAAGCCCCGAAAACGCAGAGGAAGGTGAATATTATGTGTGCGACAAATCTCATTCAGTCTTTGATGTGCTAAAATACTGATTTTTATCCGAATAAATTTAAAAAATGTTTATTTAACCATAAGACTTTAATTTGAGGTGTTTGGTTGCTTTTTTGTTTGTTAAAAACATGAATTAAAATAGGAACTATTTTTATTTCTTAGAAAAGAACAAAATCCATTAGAAATCAAGGGATGAGATCCATCGTTTTTTCTGTATTAAATTTACTTTTATTACTACCTTTTTCCGGTTTTCACAATCGTTGATCAACGCATTTTCATTTGACAATCGATTGTGGGGAAATACGGATCAATCAGGCAATGAAATCATTCCACCGAAATATACAAAGCCGACAGAGGTCAGTTTAAATGGAAACGCATATATGTATGAGCCTGCCCAACGGAAACTCAAATTAATCAATAGGAATGGTTCCGAAATTCAGACAGGATACCCGCATTTTGAAGCGGTTGATTTTATGGGATAGATACAAAGCAATTTCCACAAAGGGGCGCACAGGTGAAAAAGATACGTTCCGGGTGATTGTAGCTACAGCAGGAGATGAGTTGATCAAGCCGGAAAATTCCGTCGATTGAATGACTTTTCGGAAGTGAAATGACAGGTTATTCAGGAGAATCTGTCAATGCTTTCATAAAGCTGACAAGATCTTTCTTTTCCTGGTCTGTCAATTTTAATTTACTACCCGGTAAGGTTTGGGACTCAAGCGTGATTCCATGTCCGATTCCACCCCCTTTTTCATAAAATTCCACGACTTCCTCCAGGGTTTGAAAGACCCCGTTGTGCATATATGGTGCTGTTAATTCTACATTTCGAATCGAAACGGTTTTGAATGAATACTTATGTAGTTCAAGTTTTGTTGTCGCATATTTTCCCGGATCCTTATCAAGAACCGATGGTATTGACGCATGTGCCGGAACCCCCAGTATTTCCGATTCATTGTCTTTGTAATGAGGAGGGAGTAATCCGTTGAACATCGGAGCAAAATGACAGGTCGCGCATTTTCCTTTTCCTGCAAAAATATTGAATCCGTTTTTTTCGTTCGCGGTCAGTACTTCACGCTCCTCCCGGATATAACGATCAAAACGGGAATTGAAACTTGTTAAGGAGCGTAAATAACTTGCAATCGCATTTGCTGTTGTGGATTTATTGATCGTTCCGTTGTACGCTGCATTGAACAAGGCCGCGTATTCCGGGTTTTGGGCGAGTTGTCCGGCAATTACAGCTACATCACCTCCCATTTCCAGAGGATTGTGAATCACATCAAGTACCTGCATTTCCAATCGTTTAACTTTACTATCGTAGAAAAACGTTGTCTGGTACGCGACATTCCACAAGCTGGGTGTATTCCGTTCCAGAAGTTGTCTTCCATCCAGTGACTGATTTTTCACAAGACCGTCGGCAAGACCTTTGTCAGAGCGATGACATGTTGCGCAACTCCGGGTGCCGTCAGCTGAAAAAACAGGATCGTTGAACAACTTTTTTCCCAGTACGATTTTTTCCGGACTCAGGTCCGGTGCAAAAAACGCAGGGTTGAAAATCAATGAGTCAAACAGGTAAGTAGCTTCATTGTTCAGCGGACGAACATTCACAGGATAAGTATATCCCAGTTTATTGATGCATTCATTGACCCATTTAGAAAGCGGATGAAGGTAATTTGTTATAAAAGAAAGCCGGTCGAATGTATTGAAATCCTGTTGCAGATCCAGAAATGTGATCGCGGCATTAAACTGTGCAATTCCGGCATCATAACGGGATTTCAATTTTGCCTTTCGGAATACCGGCTCATAGCATCCAACGACGTGTTTCAATGCGTGTAGTGCTGCTTTTGTTTCCGGAATACTATTTTGTGATTCCGGCACATCAAACCCGGTAATTCCCATGGATTCAATTCGAAACAATTCCAGGCGAACGGCATCCCAGATTGTTGTATTATAATCGCTCGCATGGATGATGAATTCGGTTTTATTCCGTTCAATGGTAAGCGCAATGAGTTCCCTCAGCAGTTTAATTTCTTTTTGTAGTTCTTCCCGTGTCCCTTCCCCCGGATTAAAAATTAAATCTTCCATTACCTGTAGTCCATGAGGTGGCTTTTCTTCCATCGGGGTCATGTGATGGTAATGATTTGTGGTAATGTTAGCCCCGTTGATGCGCCTTGCTTCATCACTCTCCAGGTAAACGAGTAAAAATTCACATGACTTGAATGCTTCCCGTGCGCGTAGAAACGGTTGTTTCAAGGTTTCTTCATCTATATTGTGACGGATGCAGCTGTCAAGAAAAACAATGGAGGTATAAAATTGATTCAGTTGCTCCTGGTAAAACAGGTTCACTTTTAATGCAGTTCCTGTCTCATGGTCTGTTTTTTCTTTTTGAGTATAACTTCCGGTTAACACAAGCAGAAATGCTCCCGGCAGAAGTAGAAAATACTTGATCATATTCTTTTATTTCTATGAATACAAAGGAAAGAAGCAAATCCTGCAGGTAGATTAATTCTTTGTTATCTGTGCGCAACTCTTTTGTTAAATAACGACATGTAAATTTCATTTACTGATAAATTCCACTTAATCGGTTTTGTAGCTATAAGGTATAGTTTTGCCTCAAAATAAACCGTATGAAACACACATTACTCACATTACTATTCTTATCTGTATCAGGTCTGTATGTAACCAATAGTTTTTCACAAACAGTTGTTCGGGGACCTTATTTACAAAGCAACACACATGAAGGAATCATTGTGATGTGGCGAACAAATAACGCAACAAGCTCCAAAGTCTGGTACGGAACAGATCCGTCCAACCTGGCGCAGACAGTCGAAATCAACGACAATGTTACCAACCACATTGTGCCTGTTACCGGTTTACAACCGTATACAACCTATTATTATGCAATAGGCGATCTGAACAATCAGTTGGCATCAGATGTCACTGTTCAGTATTTTAAAACACATCCCCTTCCCGGCACTCCGGTTTCAACAAGAATTTGGGCAACAGGGGATTTTGGCCGTGGAAATGCAGGGCAAATTGAGACAAAGCAGGCGTTTATGGACTATACGGGAGAACGAGGAACAGATGTCTGGATTTGGTTAGGAGATAATGCTTACCAGGATGGAACCGACAATGAATACCAAACCAAAGTGTTTGCATTACAGGGATTCAGCGACATATTTACTTATACACCATTTTGGCCTTCCCCGGGAAATCACGATTACAATACCGTATGGTCGCAAAGTACCTTATTGGGAATTCCGTATACGAATATTCCGCTGGAAAATCACCAGGGGCCCTATTTTGACCTGGTTGAGGTTCCCCGTTTTGCAGAGGCCGGAGGTTTTCCCTCACAGTTAGAAGTGTTTTACTCGTTTGACTATGGAGATGTACATTTTCTGTCGCTCAATTCAGAAGTGTTTGATTACACGTTTTCTTATGACGGAATTAACCGGATGAAGCAATGGATCGAAAACGATTTGCAACAAAATACGCGCAAATTTACCATTGCCTATTTTCATCAACCTCCTTATTCCAAAGGATCACATGATTCAGACGATGTTTACGAAATTGTTATGAAAGCAATGCGGGAGAAAGTTATTCCGCTGTTGGAGCAATACGATGTGGATCTGGTCGTGTGCGGACATAGCCACGTTTTTGAGAGAAGCTACTTGCTGAAAGGACACTTCGGAAATACATCCAGTTTTAATCCATCCATGAAAATGCAGAACGGTGTCAACGGAAATTTTGATGAAGGAACGCCGTATGTGAAAGACAACTCCCAGTCAACATCTGAAGGTACTGTGTATGTCGTTTGTGGAAATTCGGGAAGTTCGGAGAGCAGCCCTTCATTGGATCATCCCGCGATGCTCTACAACGATGGTGCATCGGATGCAATGGGGTCATTCATCATTGATGTGAACAGAAACCGGTTGGATGGAAAATACCTGAAGAAATCAGGAGAAATAGCAGACCAGTTTACGATTTTAAAGAAGGATGTGGTGTTGGCAGATTTGCCCGATCTGACCATCTGTGAAGGAGAGACAATCAATGTAGCAGCATTGTTCTCAGGCGGATCACTGGATATGACGTATGCCTGGACAAATACAACAGCTACCGATTCTGTGGTTTCCCTTTCTCCCTTGACAACGACGCAGTATACCTTAACGGTAACAGATCATCTGACTGGACAAATCGAATCGACCAATTTCACAATCAACGTGCTTCCATTTCCTCAGCCTGTAATTACAGAGCCGCTTCAGGGGACACTCGCGGCACCTTCGGGGGTGGGCTACACGTACCAGTGGTACATCAATGGTAATGCTATTTCAGGTGCTGTAAATCAGTACTATCAACCACTGTTTGACGGTACATATACCGTGATGGTCACGAATACAACAACCGGTTGCAGTGCATTGTCTGTTCAATATGCGTATCCGGCTAACCTGGGAATAACAAGTATCACAGATGCGGGATTCTCATTGTATCCAAACCCGGCAGATGATTACCTTACAATTTCACTTCCGGAAGAGTTGAAAGACAATCATTACAAAATTATAGATGTAGCAGGGAGGGAAGTTGCAACCGGAGAGTTAAAAGGAGCAACAATGACCATTAATGTAAAAGAACTGAATCCGGGGGGCTATTACATCGTCGTGAAAGGAAAAACAGGAGAGCTAAAGCGCTCATTTTCCAAAAAATAATTCATCAATACAGTAACTTGATATGAAAACAAACAAATACAAAGCAACAATTATAATACTGATTGCTTCTTTCGCAAGCATGGCGCAAACACAGCAATTTACAACTGCTGGCGTCCACACATTTACAGCTCCTGAAGGAGTACTTTCCGTAAAAGCAGAAGCAATTGGTGCCGGCGGTGGCGGCGGACGTGTAAGAGGCTCTTCTGCCAGAGAATCCGGTGGCGGAGGTGGTGGTGCCTACGCCAAAGGAATTGTAAATGTTGTAGCAGGAAATACATACACAATTGGTGTCGGTGCAGCGGGAGTACAAAATGACAATACGGCACAACATGGTGGGAATTCTTATTTCGGAAGCGCATCATCTTCGGATGCCTCACTTGCTGTTCGCGCAGAAGGAGGAAAGACCCTGATTCTTTCAGACGGTAGCAATGGAACAGGTGCTCCGGGAGGAAAAGCGGCCAATTCCGTGGGAAACCGGGCAACGTATGACGGTGGAAACGGAGGAAACACCAGCAGCAATGATTACGGTGGCGGTGGCGGTGGAGCTGCAGGAAGCAATGGTGCCGGAGGGAATGGCGGACAGGGTACTGCAGGTATGGGAACTGCCAGCTTTGGTGGAAATGGCGGAGCCGGAGGTGTGTCAGGAGGAGATGATGACGGAGTTGAAGGATACAACTATGGTGGAGGCGGCGGTGGAGCCCGAAAAAGCTTCAGCGGAACCACAGTTAACCGATTCGGAGCGTCAGGAGCCATCGGAATGGTTATTGTTTCGTGGTCAACAATCAGCGGATTTACTCCGGCAGCGGTATGCGCCGGGTCAGGAGAAGTGATTACAGTTACCGGAACAAACTTCACATTGATTGATTCCGTAACGATTAACGGAACAAGCGTACCTTTTACTGCAATTGATGATACGCAGTTTTCTTTTGTGGTTCCTGCAGGAGTAACATCCGGAGCAATCATTGCATACACTGAGAATGGTAGTTCTGTCGCGTTAAATGCATTGGAAGTATACGATTACACTGTTGCTGTTACTTTGTCAGGAGCTACGTTAACGGCAAATTATACAGGAGGAAACGGAGCAACATACCAATGGAAAAATTGCGTTACCGGAACAACAATTAATGGTGCTGTCGGTGCAATTTACACACCTGTTCAGAATGGATTGTATGCAATTGAGGTGACGGAGAACGGATGCATCGCTGCATCAGAATGTATTACAGTAGCATCGTTGGACATTGCATCACTGACCGAAAATGCATTGACTGTTTATCCGAATCCTGCTTCAGCAACATGTACGATCCAAACACATGGTATTATTGCTCGTGAGGTACTATTGACAGATGTAAACGGAAAAGAAATGAACCGGGTGATTCCTGCCGGTGTGGTATCGGAAGTTAGCCTGGAGAACGTAAACGCGGGAATTTATTTTATTCAAATCAATACCGGAGATGGGACGTACATCAAACGCTTGTCTGTCATCAAGTAACTTTTATAGGAAAAGCAATGTATAGAAAACTACTTTTATTAATGAACGGTGCAGTACTGAGCTTCACTTCTCTTTTTTCTCAATGTGATACGACTTATCTGACAGGTAATCAGACCATCACTTTCAGCGATTTTATGTCCGGCGTGTACTACATCGACGGGAATTTTAAAATTGATCAGGGCGTAACGGTGTATGTGAAACCTTTTACTTCAGGAGGATGTGGTAAATTGGAAATTCATGCCGATAACATCACAATTAAAGGTGGAATAAACGGTGACTACGCGGGATTTCCCGGAGGAATCCCGGGAAACGGAGCTTCTCTTGCGAGTAGTTTGACAGGTCATGCAGCTGCACTGACCGGGTGTAACAGTAAAGATGATGCAGGTGTTGTATCCGTTGAAGGAGGAAAAGCCGGAGCAGCAGGAATGGGATCAGGTTCAGGTATGGCCGGGACGGATGGAAGTGCGGGTTCGGGACCGAAACAGCGCTGCGGAAATTCAAACGATACATACGGAATGATTCCCGGATCTGGTGGTGCCGGTGGAGGTGGTGGTGCCAGTTACGGAGGTACAGGAACACCCGGAATTGCCGGAGGAAACGGATCGGGAACACATGTAGGGAATAATTCAACGGTTTCACCTGAATATGCTGTACTTGTCGGAAACGGAGGGGCAGGAGGAACAACGGGAGCCGTATACGGAACGGAATCAGGTGATGATATTGAACCGGGGTCAGGCGGAGCCGGGGCTGGTGGTGGCGGACGTTCGTACGATGCCGGACTTGCGGGTGCAAGAGGTGGAAATGGCGGTGGATTGGTCATCCTGGAAGCAGTTCATGAACTGACCATTGAAGGGATGATTTCCGTGAATGGAGAAAACGGTTCCGTGGGAGGGCATGCAGGAAGCGGTGGAGCAACTGAAAAATGCTGTTCTGACGGTTGTGATGATTGCGGAGAAGCAAACATGTCCGCAGGAGCAGGAGGAGGTTCAGGAGCTGGTGCCGGTTCAGGAGGAGGGATTTTACTTCGCTCCGAAACAGCATCTATTTCAGGAACATTGAATGCAGCAGGCGGAACGGGAGGAAATGGCGGAAACGCAGGTGTTGGTATTACGTGTAACTATGGCGGAAATATATTTTGTTCTTCCGGAAGTATTACAACCGGTAACGGTCAGGCAGGAGGAAAAGGTGGCGATGGAGGAGGAGGCCGGATTAAAATTTTTACAGGACTTTGCTCCCCCGGACAGGTCAACCCGGTTACTTCTGTTCTTGGTGGCGGAAATGCAGCTCAAGGGACGTATGTACATGTGTGTGCAGCCTCTGTTGGACTTGAAACTGTAGAGGAACTGCGTTTTTCAATTTATCCGAATCCGGCAGGTTCATTTGTAACCGTTGATTTGCTGAATGTAACCGGGACTGAAAACAAACTGGTACTGACAGATATAAAAGGTGCCGTTCTGTTAACAGAAACGACAACAGATACAACTGTTGCATGGTCACTCGAAGGATTGAACAGCGGGATGTACTTTCTGACCATTCAGTCAAACGGACAGACCGTTGCAACTAAAATAATTAAACAATAAAACAGGATGAAAGCACTGATTTTAGCAGGGGGGGTGATACTGCTTTGCCTGCGTGTATTTTCCCAATCCGATTTATTAGAAACCAGAAGCGTTGTTCCGGAACCGTGCATGGATCCGTTTTATCATGGAGTTGCTTCCGGAGATCCGATGAAAGACAGGGTAATTATCTGGACGCGTGTTACACCGGCGGATGAAAACCAAAATCCGGTAGTGGTGGGATGGAAAGTAGCAACCGATACCGCCATGTCCGATATTGTTCAGTCAGGAAGTCTCATCACTACCTATGAACGTGATTATACGGTAAAAATCGATGTGACAGGATTACAGCCGGACCAATGGTATTATTATGAGTTTTACGCCTACGGGAAACGAAGTATTCAGGGAAGAACACGCACAACTCCGCTGGAGGACACCTACAAAGATAGCTTGCGGTTTGCTGTTGTTTCGTGTGCCAACTTTGAAGCTGGGTTTTTCAATGTGTATGCGTCGCTGGCGGATCGCAAAGATATAGACGCCGTACTTTGCCTGGGAGATTACTATTACGAATATGCAACAGGAGGATATTCTCCGAATCCCGCAGCAGGAAGAGTCGTGGAACCGTTGCATGAAATTGTTACACTGGACGACTACCGGATGCGCCATTCAATTTACCGGTTGGATAAAGACTTGCGACGCCTGCATCAGTTGTTTCCCTGGTTTTGTATCTGGGACGATCACGAATCTGCCAATGATGCATGGATGGGAGGAGCTGAAAATCACAACAGCGGAGAAGGTGACTGGATTGCCCGAAAAGAAGCTTCCAAAAAAGCTTACTTTGAGTGGCTTCCGATCCGGGACAATGACCAGGAAGGGCAATATGAAATTTACCGGACTGCTTCGTATGGTGTGCTAGTAGATATCATGTTACTGGACACCCGCCTCACAGGACGGAGTGAGCAGGTTTCCTGGGGAAGCTCTCAATTGAATAACGCCAACCGGTCCATGTTGGGAACAGCTCAGAAGAACTGGTTTCTCAATGAATTGTCGACAAGTACAGCCATTTACAAACTGGTAGCACAACAGGTAATGATGGCACCGTTGACAGCCTTCGGCATTCCTGTAAATATGGACCAATGGGACGGATACCCGACAGAGCGGTCACAGATTCTGAATCACGTCTTTTACAATGGAATCCAGAATTTTGTGGTACTGACAGGAGATATTCATACGGCATGGACGATGGAAATTCCCATCGGAGCGAGTAGGGCAGGTGTTGAATTTGTAACGCCGAGTGTTACATCCCCGGGAATGGATCTCGGCTCAGGTGTTGGTGAAAGCGTGATCATGGCAGCAAACAGTCACATCAAATGGTGTAATCTGAACAGAAAAGGGTACATGATTGTAGATGTCAATCAGAACAGAGTCCAGTCAGACTGGTATTTTGTCAACACGATTGATGCAGCGGATGCGGCTGCTGTGTGGGCGACTTCGTATTATGCCAATCAGGGATCAACACAATTGCATGCCACCAATTCAATTGCTTTTGCCCGCCCGGATATTTTTTCCGATGTCCCACAGCATTGTCCGAGAATAGTGGTGGAAGAAGAAGAGCCGGAACCGGAGGAGCCGGGACTGGCAGTACAAGAAGTACAAAAAGACATCATTGTGATTGGTATGTATCCCAACCCCGTGTCAACGATTCTGAACATTCACTTCTCCAACCTGGAAACCGACGAAATGACGATGGAAATCCTGGACGAAACAGGGCGAAATGTGTTCAAAGAAACATTTATCTGCCAACAAGGATCATGGATCAAGCAAATCAACACAACTGATTTTGCACCAGGAAAATATACATTATTCATTCACGATGAAGGCAATCCCGTATTGAAAAGAAATTTTGTGAAGTACTAACGACTACTTGTTAATGGGAGAAAGGCGGAGTTATTTCTCTGCCTTTTTAGTTTCTGTGAGTTAGGATGGGACGACGAGAGGGGAGAATGTTTAATAGTCATTGTTCGCCATAAAAACAATACTTCAAGCGTATGGTAGACGCAACTTCTCCGTTTTCATAGGCTGTCTTTTTTTCTATCAATAACTTTTTATTAAATTGATTATTGGAGAAGACTTTATATGTGTAATGAATGACATATTTCAATACATCATCGTGATAAATGAATTCTGTTTCCGATTGTTCATTTTCTATGATACGAACAGAAGTTGTTTGGTTCGGAATATGTTCTTTTGAATAGATCCCGTCAATGACTCGCGGCATAGGTTTGTGAACTTTTATTACAGACAAGCTATATTGATCATCATAAATGTATTCATTCATATAATAATCATAGCGACTACTTTTATCAATAGTCGTTATAAAAGTATAGGGTTCGTTTACAAATCCGTACAGATTTTCACTCCCTATAAAGTCATATTTCAATGCCGAAATAAAGCCAAAAGAATCCAATGTTAATACATATTCAGGAAATGAAAATGGTTCATTTCCCATAGATATTGTTTTCGATTGCTCAATTTCTTTTACATTCAATAACGAATAAGAATAAGTTTCCTTTTCAATTAAAAAATCTTCCGGTAAAGCAATGGATTGTCCACTTGCAAGTATAGCCGAAAACAAAAGAATGAATGAAGTCAGTACTGTTTTTTTTATAATCGGGGGATGGTTTATTTTATTAACCTTTCTTGTGAAGTTTCGTTACCTTCTGTTTTCTAAAAGTATTATTTTTGGACATATTTTGCACAACGCATGCTTTCAAAAGAAGAACAAAGAGAAAAAAACACCTTGTTTTGGGGAGAGTTTAAAAACCGGATGAAAAAGCACATGTCCGGTTCGGGTCGTCGAATCAACTGGTTAACGTATCCTACGGAAGCAAAAGAATTATACCTGCGGCTGCATGCAGATGGCAAATCCTGCTCACTGAACTTTGATATTCAATGCAAAGATGATGGGGTACGGGAAGTAATCTGGGAACAAATGGGAGAGTTGAAGGTGGTGCTTACTGCTGAAATGTCAGACGAGGGAGACTGGATTGAAAACTTTACGACACCAGAAGGAAAAACGATTTCCAGGATTCGGTGGGAACAGGCCAACCTGAATTACTTCAATGAAGAAGACACCCTGAAAATGTATGACTTTCTGAAAGAAAAAATCATTGCGTTCGACCGGTTTTATCAGGAATACAAAGACATCCTGATACATTTATTGGATTGATAGAACGAAATAGCAAAACAAAACGTATTTTTGACACATGAAACATTTTATTTATACAGCAGCAATTATTCTCAGTTCAGGATTCGGAAACCAGTGTTTAGCACAAACAACAATTCTGGAAGAAAATTTTGATGCCGGAATTCCCTCCGGCTATATGTTGTATAACCAGGATGGATACACTCCGAATGCCGCTGTTGCAGAATATACAGACGCATGGATTGCAAAACAGGATCCGGCAGATCCAGCCAATACGGTTGCTTCGTCCACCTCTTATTTTGATCAGCCGGGAATGGCCGACAGATGGATGATAACGCCTTCGATCACATTGGGGCCATTCGGAAATATTCTGACCTGGAAAGGGAAATCACACGATGCATCTTTTGCGGAAAGTTACTTGGTACTGCTTTCTACAACCGGTACTGCTGTTGCTGATTTCACGGATACATTAAAAGCAGTTGTTAACGAAGATGTCTACTGGACAAGTCATTCCGTTAATTTGTCAGAATTGGGATACAACGCACAAAACGTACACGTCGCGTTTGTCTTGCGAACACTGGACGGATTTAAATTTTACATGGATTCACTGAAAGTTGTGGAACAAGATCCCGTAGGAGTTGACAACAAAGAAACGATTGCATTTCAACTGTATCCGAATCCTGCAACAGAAACAATTACATTCCGAACAGAAGCAGCTGTGCAACGCGCAATTATTCGAGACATCAATGGTGCCATTGTTATACGTTCAACCGAACAGGAAATTGATGTGCGTAATCTGGCAAACGGGATGTATTTTCTTGAACTGGTCCATTCCAACGGAACGACATCGAGGCGTTTTATCAAACAATAATTTATTCTTCAATAAACGATCAGTGCAATTCCAACGGACGAAGTTCGCTGTTATGTGTTACTAGATCGCTTCCACACAGCACCGAATGGCTCTATATGAACAATGTGGTTCGATATACTGTTAGAACTTTCAACCATTTTCAAGGCGTATTTGCGTTGAAAAAATGAATTCAAAAATTATCCAGCAAATCTTCTGTTTCACTATTCTTGTCTCCTGTCACCGGAACCCGTATTTTGGCAATCATGGCAATTAAAATAAGTAAAGATGCGATGCAGTGCAGGTAAAAACCGATTCCTTGTTCGGGTTTACAGTAAAAGCATAACGAGGTGGTAAAGAAATAAAACGGAAGCGCAGGAAAGATCAGAGAAATTGCCAGCAGCAGACACGCCCAACGGGTAAAGTTCGAGTGGCGTATGACAGTAAAAATAATCAACAGGATAAGCGGAATCAAACTGAACAAAGGAGCGATGTGTTCAATTCCCGATTCATACTTTTTATCAATGGTAGCCATTGTAGCGGGATCATAAGACATTTCAATCCGGTATGGCAGAAATAACCCGATGAGATAAATCCCGAATCCGATCCAGAAAAGAAGAGTGACTTTTTTCATGTAGTTAAAGATTGTCGATGAGGTCAGTGGACTTGTCATTTTTATTTGTCGCTGGATTACCAACAGGTATCCGTCGCTTAACAATTGCTGCGAGAAGAAAGAGCGTGGAAGAAACTGAAAGTACTTTTTGTCCGATTTCCTCTTTTTCCGTACAGTCGGCCAGTAAACTGGTTGGGAACCAGGAAAGAAATAGAAATGGAAGCATGATCAGCAAGAATGATAAGCCGATGGAAAGCCAATTGGTAAGAAGGGTATGCTTTATAAATGCCAGTGCGATTAATGGCACAATCAACGCAAGACCAGATAATGCAAGCATGTTTTCCGCTCCGGTATATAACTGGTCGCTGACTCCGACACATTGGATTGTTGTATAGGGAAGAAACAATCCGATGATGTATAAAACAAGTGCGGATAAAAACAAAAAATAATAGAGTCTGTAGTAAGTTATCATCAAGTAAAGTATTCGTTGCTTACAAAGTTATCCGAAAATTGCTTTATTGCAAATCTATCTTTACCTTTGTGTGGCATTTCGAAAAACGGTGTTTTTTGAAGCATTGATATTGAAAAAAATAAATAAAGATATGAGCTTGGTAGAAGGGAAAGTAAGTTCTCAGGAACTGATCGGTCTGGAAGATAAATACGGTGCGCATAATTACCACCCGCTTCCGGTTGTTTTGTCAAAAGGAGAAGGTGTGTATGTGTGGGATGTGGAAGGAAAACGGTATTATGACTTTCTTTCCGCATACTCTGCTGTCAACCAGGGACACTGTCATCCGAAAATTGTAAAGGCATTGGTTGACCAGGCACAAACACTTGCATTGACATCGAGAGCATTTTACAACGATGTATTAGGACACTACGAAAAATACATTACTTCTTACTTCGGATTTGATAAAGTATTGCCGATGAATACAGGTGCTGAAGCTGTTGAAACGGCTTTGAAGTTATGTAGAAAGTGGGCGTATGAGAAAAAAGGAATTGCCGAGAATGAAGCAGTAATCGTTGTGTGTGACGGAAATTTCCATGGACGTACAACAACTGTCATCTCTTTTTCCAATGATCCGGATGCCCGCAAGAATTACGGACCCTATACACCGGGATTTGTATCCATTCCATACAGCGATTTGAACGCGTTGGAAGAAGTGTTGAAAAATAAAAATGTAGCCGGATTCCTCGTAGAACCGATTCAGGGAGAAGCAGGAGTTGATGTGCCGGAAGAAGGATACCTGGCAAAAGCAAAAGCACTGTGTGAAGCGAATAATGTATTGTTCATTGCCGATGAGGTACAGACGGGAATCGCTCGTACAGGGAAATTGCTGGCTGTACAACACGAAAATGTACAACCGGATATCCTGATTCTGGGCAAAGCAGTTTCCGGAGGAATGTACCCGGTATCTGCTGTGTTGGCCAACGATGAAATCATGTTGGTGATCAAACCCGGGCAACACGGTTCAACGTTTGGAGGAAATCCATTGGCTGCGAAAGTGGCAATGGCGGCACTGGAAGTTGTTCAGGAAGAAAAACTGGCAGAAAATGCACAGCGGTTGGGGGAGATTTTCCGCCGTGAAATGAACCGTATCATTGAAAAAACTGAACTGGTTGTGAACGTCCGCGGGAAAGGATTGTTGAATGCGATCATTGTCAACGATACACCGGAAAGTTCAACAGCATGGGATTTATGTATGAAGCTGGCAGATAACGGACTACTGGCAAAGCCGACACATGGAAACATTATTCGCTTCGCACCACCATTGGTGATGACAGAAGAGCAATTGATGGAATGTGTTGCCATTATTGAAGAAACCATAATGAATTTTAAGAAATAATCATTTTAAAAACGATTGATTTTGGCTACAAAAATTAAATTCGGAACAGACGGATGGCGCGCAATTATTGCCGATGAGTACACCGTTGAAAATGTTGCCCGCGTTTCGTATGCAACAGCTGAATGGGTAAAGAAAAACTTTGACAATCCCCGTATTGTAATCGGACACGACTGCCGGTTCCAGGGAGAATTGTTTGTAGAAACAGCAGTCAAAGTCTTTGTCTCTCAGGGCATCGAAGTGAAGATGGCAAAAGGATTCGTTTCCACACCGATGGTTTCACTGGCAGCAGTGAAAAAGAACTGTTCGGTAGGTGTTGTCATCACTGCGAGCCACAACCCGCCTTCCTATAACGGATTTAAGCTGAAATCTCACCTGGGAGGACCGCTTTCCCCTGAGAAAGTACAGGAGATCGAAGACATCATCAAGGAGGAAATTCCGAACGACTGGAAAAGTGTTTCATTAGCGAATACATTGGTTGAAATTGTAGACCTGGAGACGGAATATGTCAACCATGTAAAAGCGAATTTTGATATTGCCGCAATCGCCAATTCCGGATTGAATCTCGTATACGATGCAATGTTCGGTGCCGGACAAAATGTATTGAAACGCATTTTGCCTGATATCCAGTTTTTACACGCGGAACACAATCCGTCCTTCAAAGGAGTGGCGCCCGAACCGATCGCAAAGAATTTACAGGAACTGGAGCAGTACATCAAAGAAAAAGGAAACATCGACTGTGCCCTTGCAACAGATGGTGATGCCGATCGAATCGGGTTGTACAACGGAAAAGGAGAATTTGTTGATTCGCATCACATTATTCTGTTATTGATCCACTACCTGGCAAAATACAAAGGACTTTCCGGGAAAATTGCAACAGCATTCAGTACGACGCCACGGGTTGGAAAAATGGCCGCACATTATGGTTTTCCTTCGGAAGTTGTTAAAATCGGATTCAAGTACATTGCAGGAATCATGGTCAACGAGGATGTCCTGGTTGGTGGAGAAGAATCAGGGGGAATCGCTGTAAAAGGACACATTCCTGAGCGCGATGGAATCTGGATGGGATTGATCATCTGGGAATTTATGGCAAAATCAGGGAAAACATTGGATGAACTGATCGAAGAAGTCTATGAAATTGTCGGAAGCTTTAAGTTTGAACGAAGCGATTTGCACATCACAGAAGCACTCAAACAATCCATTATCAGCAACTGTCAATCAAACAACTACACAGCATTCGGTAAGTACGCGATCAAAGAAGTACAGACAATCGACGGGTACAAATACTTCTTCGATGATCAACGTTGGGTAATGATTCGTCCTTCCGGAACAGAGCCGGTACTGCGGGTTTACGCAGAAGCACCGACTTTGGAAGAGGCACGTGTCATCTTATCGGAAACAGAAAAAACGATTTGTAACTAAATGACTGTTGACTCCTGAAACCTTTCAGGAAATAGAACAAATTTTTTATTAATGTATAATCTCAAAAAAGCATCATAATATGAAGCCTGTAATTGTTTTTATCTCATCGGTACTTGGACTGGTGGTAATTTTGTTTTTATTGGTATTCCAAACATGGCCAATGCTGGTGGCAATCTGCCTCTTTCTGACAATTGTCGGAATTTACGACGTCACACAAAAAAAGCGGACCATTCTCCGCAATTTCCCGATCATCGGTCACCTGCGGTTTTTACTGGAAGGAATCGGACCGGAAATCCGTCAGTATTTCATTGAATCGGATACAGAAGGGAAACCATTAAACCGGACACAACGAACCTATATTTATTCACGTGCAAAGTTGCAGAATGACAAGCACCCGTTTGGAACGGAACTGGACTTATCAATCGAAGGAAACGAGTGGATTCAACACTCGATTTATCCTTCTCCGCACATCAAAACGGCTCCGAAAGTGCGTTTTGGAGGAGATAAATGTACACAACCATACGATGCGGCGTTGTTCAATATTTCAGCCATGTCCTACGGTTCGTTGAGTAAAAATGCGATCATGGCTCTGAACAAGGGGGCATTGGCAGGAGGTTTTTACCACAATACAGGAGAAGGAAGTATTTCTCCGTACCACCGCATGGGGGGCGACCTGGTGTACCAAATCGGTACGGGATATTTTGGGTGTCGTGCAGCAGACGGGAACTTTGACCCTGAAAAGTTTAAGGTGACGGCGAATTACCCGGAAGTAAAAATGATTGAGCTGAAATTGTCACAGGGAGCAAAACCCGGACATGGAGGAATTTTGCCTGCGGCTAAAAACAACCTTGAAATTGCTGCGATTCGTGGAGTGGAACCGTTTACGGAAGTGGATTCTCCTCCGGGACACCGAAAATTTTCGAACTCTGAAGGACTCCTGATGTTCATTGATGAGATGCGCGAACTGGCAAACGGAAAACCGGTTGGATTTAAAATTTGTATCGGTAACACCAAAGAATTTGAAGAAATCTGCCAGGTGATGGTGAGAACAGGTAGAAAACCGGATTTTATTACCGTTGACGGAGCAGAAGGAGGTACGGGAGCAGCACCGATCGTTTTCTCTGATCACGTGGGAATGCCGTTAGAAAATGCATTGACCTTTGTGGTGGATACGCTGATCAAATACGATCTGAAAAAAGACATTCGCATCATTGCATCTGCCAAAATAGTTGACGGATTTGATATTTTCAAAGCATTGTCAATGGGAGCGGATATCTGTAACTCTGCACGGGGAATGATGCTTTCTCTGGGATGTATTCAGGCATTGGCATGTCATAAAAACACATGTCCTGCGGGAGTAGCAACCAATAAGCCGTCCAAAGTGAAGGGATTGGTGGTCGAGGAAAAATGGAAACGTGTAAAAAATTACCAACACGAAACCGTCAAAGACTTCCTGGGACTTTTCTCGGCAGCAGGGTGTGAGTCATTGACTGATTTAAAACGTTCGTTGATCAACAAACAAATTGGGGGAAAACCGGTCAATTTTGCCGATATTTACCCGTATCCGGAAGTGAATTAACGATTATTAATAAACAGAAGAGGGCGTTGAGTGATCAATGCCCTTTTTTATTGCTCCCAATTATTATATTTACACCATGAACAGTAGAGACTTATTAGATAATTTTCAGCGGGAAACAAGCGACCTGAATGAATTGCAGTTCCCGTTGGATTTTGAATTCAAGATTACAACGATCTATAATGATTTTGTTGTGAAAGACGGACGAAATAACGTTCGTGCATACGTCCGTCAGAAACTATTTCGCTTCAAAGAGAGTGTAGTTGTGTTCAGTGATGAATCCAAAAAGAAAGAATTGTACCATTTAAAAGCGGATCGATGGATTGATTTCAATGCACATTATTCCTTTACCGAAGCCAATTCAGATACGTTGATCGGAAGTATGGGGCGCAAAGGAATGAAGTCGCTCTGGAAGGCAAGTTATACTATTTTTAATAGGGAAAAACAGGCGATGTATGAAATCAAGGAAGAAAACCCGTGGGCAAAAGTCGGCGATTCAATGGTGGGTGAAATTCCGATTGTTTCGTTTTTTACAGGGTATTTATTCCATCCGAAGTATGGTATCAAAGACCAGCAGGGGAGGTTGGTAGCCCGTTTGTCAAAAGTGCATTCGTTTTTCGGCCGAAAATTTAAGCTGGAGCAGCTGGATGACATTTCCCCGGAAGATAAAACAAACATCATGCTTTCTGTAATGATGATGGTATTGCTGGAGCGTCAGAGAGGGTAGTTTTTTAGAGAAAAGTAATTGGCACTTATTTTGTTGCTGATTATGAGTTATCTAAAAAACCGTACTATGAAAAAACTATACATCGTTGTTTTCAGCTTCCTTCCCTGTATGTTGTTGTCACAGGTTGATCGCAGAGTCCAGTTTGGAATTCACGGATTGGCCGACATACCGATTCATTCACAGATGCCCCGAATGAGCACAAATTACGGCGGAGGTATGTTCTTGTCGGTAAAGCCACACCGACGTGTACCATTGTTTCTCGAATTAAGAGGATCAATCGGGCAATATAGTTCTAAAACATCCACGGAAACATTTATTTTTGATGACGGCTCGACAACCGTAACCGATGTAACGTTCAGAAGTCTGATGAACAAGGTACAGTTCGGAACGAAAATCTACTTTACATCATCGTATCAACAGGTAAAACCCTATGTAATGCCGCTGATCGGGTACAATTTTATGCGGTCCCGAATCCGGATTGCCGATCCGATGGATGAAGACGATTGTAAACCGTTGGTTGATAGGATTTCTCACGGTACTTCGGGATTGACCTACGGACTGGAAACAGGAGTAGAGTTGGATCTTGTGGGCACCATCAAAGGAGATGAAAGTCAGGGGAGGTTGTATGTTTCTGTTTCCTACCTAAGCAGTGCGCGAAAAACGGATTACATCAATATTAAGTACATGAGCGATCACGAGCACGGTGTTCACGAAGGGGGACACGGAGAAACTTCTCAGGCAGACGGACGACCACTAACAACCGATTTTGTCAATGTTTCTTCCAATGACCTGCATTCCCATAAAATTGCGGAGATTTATAATACGTATCTGCGCTTCATCAATGTGAATATCGGGTATGTGTGGTACTTCTAAAATTCGTACGCACCAATGTCGGGAGGATTACTGCGTAGTTTTCCTCTGATATCTTTATCAACAAGAGGAGTTGTTGCGATACCTTTATCGATCAGTGAAGAAGTGGACCAGATGTCGTAGTCAAATTCCAGCGGGTTTTTAAATGCCGGATTCTGATTCCAGATAATGTTGGTGTAAAAACTTTCAGTGCCCGGCGTATTCATTTTGATGACACAATGATCAATTTCAAAGGTATTGGTACCGACATTGTCCAGGTTGAAGGCAATTTCTCCATCCATATTTCCATACACCACACAATTTTTAACGGTTCCGGTTACATTCGCTACCAGTATATTGTCGCCATCGTCGTAAAAATCGCTGATCCCCATGGCTGGTAATTGCCCGTCACCTGTCGCATAACCGGCAATGGTACAATGATTGAAATTAAACCCGCCTCCCGCAAGGTTGATGAAGGCATGAAATCCGTTGTTCGTGATAACGCAATTTTCTGCATCGACTTTTCCTCCTGCGAAATTCATGATCCCATACCGGGCGTGATTTTGAATAATGGTATTTTTCAATCTGACTGTCGGATTGGCTCCGTTTCCACCATCTTTTTCAATGTGTACACCGGTTGTTCCGTTTTTAATGATAGCGTACTCAATCGTCGATGTCTTTGCTTCATTGAAATATACCCCGTAATACTGACCTGTTACTTTCGCATAGTCACTTTCCAGGCGATCTCCCTGGATGATCACTTCATTTTCGTAAGTTCCCAGGATGTTTAAAGTTCCTTTATAGACGTATAAAAACGAATTTTTATGCAGATAGATTTTCGTCCCCGCAGGAATGGTCAGTTGCTTGTTTTCATCTACGAATGCAGCCCCGTAAATCAAGTGTGGTTTATCATTGGGCCAGATTCCTTCATTCAGATCCCATCCGCTTGACGGACCGCTGAGATTGGAGTAATGGTAGTAGATGTCCTGTCCCCAGGCAGCGAGAATAACGTATTGGTCTTTTCCGTTGGTTCGAAACCGGATCGAATCTTCAACAACCATTGGCAATGTTCCTCCGTTGGGATTTAATGTGACTTCCACAAATAAAAACAAACTGTCTTTTCCTTCCAGCTCGATTGCTGAGAATGCCGTACCTTGCAATCCGTCCAGGTTAATGCGGTAAGGAGAAGAACTTCCCCCCATCAACTCCACTTCTTCAATAACAACAGTATTTGATTCTTTGTTGTAGATTTTCAATTGCTGTGTCGTTGAGCCGATGGTTGTAAATACCGTATCAAAAACTACTGTATCTTTAGAGAACGCAAGATTTCCTTTTGAAAAAAGAAGTGCCTTTTTACAGGAAGTATTGAGCGATAAGACAGCCAGAGCTGATAGCGAAAACAACAGAAATGTATATTTCAGTCGCTTGATATAGGTGTTTTTTGTTCTATTCTCCATAAGATTCGATGTAAAAATAACGAAAACAACGGATAGTTATTTTATTTTTGCAGTAAATTGTATGTTATTTAAAAAAGTTTGTATAAATTTGCAGTCCGTTTTTGGGAGAAATAGATAATAATAATTCAAAATGAAAAAAGATATACATCCGGCAGATTACAGATTGGTAGTGTTTAAGGACATGTCGAACGACTATGCATTTTTGTGTCCTTCATGTGCAACTTCAACAGAAACAGTTACATGGGAAGATGGAAATGAGTATCCATTGGTAAAACTGGATATCTCTCATAAATCTCACCCGTTTTTTACAGGAATTGTTCAGTTTGTGGATACAGCAGGTCGTATCGATAAATTCCAAAGCCGTTACGGACGTCACACAAGAAAATAATTCATCGTTATTTTCTCCAGATATTGAAATCCTTTCGACTTGTTCGGAAGGATTTTTTAGTTTCATTCAAAGCGATTTTTATATTAACATAAACAGAGAAAATGAACTATACTGAATATACCTTGTTATTTGAGCAGATACTAACTGCTGAAGCTCCTGCGGCTCCTTACGATAATCCGGATTATTTCAACTATACCAAATTGAATGAATCCCGGATGAAACGATGGACGAAAACCATGGTGCTGGAAGATGAATTGATACAATTACTGGAAAAATTATCTGTCAGACAACATTGGATTATCATCACGGAACCGTGGTGCGGGGATGCTTCCCACATTGTTCCGTTCCTGGTCCGCATGGCTGAACTGTCCCCTGCGATTACGTATGAATTGCAGTTACGGGATACGGCTCCTTTTTTAATTGATTCGTACCTGACAAACGGAGGGAAAGCAATTCCGAAGTTAGTGAGCAGAGACGAAAACGGAACGGATTTGTTTACCTGGGGACCACGTCCTGCCGGCGCACAAAGTCTGATGAACCGCCTGAAAGAAGAAAATGCCGAATTTGAACGCATCAAAATTGAACTCCAAAATTGGTACAATGCCAATAAGGGAAAAGAGATTCAGGAAGAATTGAAAAAGATGTTACAATAAACAGAGTTGACAATAAAAGGCGGAGTACATACCATTCGGGAAGGCATTACAAATCAATATGTGATGCCTGCAACTATACTGGCATTTTTGGCTGCAATTGGATTTGTGTATATCGGACTTCTGTCAATTCTAATCGCCATGGTAGCACTTGCGCTATTTTTGTCTGTTTCAGGGATTGAAATCGATACACGATTACTTCGCTATAGAAAATACAAGGTGATCGCAGGGATAAAATTCGGAAAGTGGAGTCCGTTCACTACCAATGATTCGTTTCAACTGTGGCTGTCGTCGGAATCGGGGAGATACATGTATACGACATACGGCACAACACCTGCTTTTGTGGCTCCGACCAATTTTTACAACGGGAATAAATCAAAATCAATTACGTATGACCTCATATTGGTGCTTGCTACCGGTGAAAAGCACATTGTGAATGATTTTTTTAAATACAGCACTGCTAAAAAAGCATTGAGTGTATTGGAATCGGCAGGGTGTGCTACCCGCGATAAAATTATCGAAAAGCTCAATGAAAATAATAAGAGGAGCAGAAGGTTGTAACTGTTACAGAACCAGTTCCCGGTACAATTTTTCAAATGTGGCGTCCAAATCCACAGATAATCCTGGGTGAGGGCGGGAGGATTGAATACTCGAACTTTTAATTGCGGTAATCCAACGAAACCGTTCGTCTGCTTCCAGTTGTGCAATCGGACCTCCGTTTGATGCTCCTGAACATATTTTGGTAAATGATTCCAGGTTTTCTTGCAATTGTTGTATGTCAAATTCTGAGCAGAAAGCACGAATCTTGTGTTCCGGTACCTGGTACTGAAAGCGAATGTAGCGTTTCCGCTTGCTGAACAGAATCAATCCGACATTGATAAATTCTTCCCGCTCCACTCTCGGAACAACCCGAATGACGGCATACTCATATACGAACTTTTCCTGCATCTTCAGCGGCTTTAAAAAAGACATCGGCATGTGCCAATCGGTTCGACAAAAATCGGAAATATACTTCCCGGATCGCATCATTGTCCGGGCCTTCTTCCCAGTTTAAAAATTCATCCGGAATCAGATTGACAATTGTCCGGAGAACATCATCATTTAACCGGGCTGTGAATTCTTCATGAACCCGTTTCAGTTCTGTTGCTTTTGAAATCAATGCGTGGTCTTTGATCATCGTAAACGGGGTAACAGCTGTTTGTTCCCAATTGTCCCATGAGTGGTGAAAATAAAACGCTGCTCCATGGTCGATGAGCCACAATTCCTTGTTCCAGATTAACAGATTGGTATTGCGGTATGTGCGGTCTACATTGGTGATAAAACTGTCCAGCCATACAATCTTAGATGCCAGGTACGAATCGCAGTCATTCGATGCGACATCATACGTGATTGCCCCGGACAGAAAGTGCAGTCCCAGGTTCAGTCCTTTGCTGAACTTTAACAAATCCTGTATTTCTTCATCCGCCTCCGTTTGCCCGAACCGTTCGTCCAATTCAATGAAAACAATCTCAGGAACCTTTAATCCCAGGTATTTAGCGATTAATCCTCCCAGTAATTCGGAGATCAATGCTTTGACTCCATGCCCCGCTCCGCGGAATTTAATGACGTATTTAAAACCGTCACATCCTTCAGCAAGCGCGGGCAACGATCCTCCTTCCCGAAGTGGAGTGATGTACTGGGTAACGGTAACCGTTCTCAATTCAACATTCATACGTGTACTAATTCACCGTAAAATTAAATCAAACATTCTGAATTATTTCATCTTTCCCGGAGATTGTTCCGGATGGTACGACTGAAAAATGAACAAGTTAAGTGAACAGGAGAAAGTATTCTGACGTAAAGTATTCAACGACAGCGAAAAAAAAGTACATTTGTGCAGGTAACTTATCTGCATCGCTATGGCAATTAAAATGGTTCAGGATGATCCTGATGGCAACAACAAATCGAAACGTTCCTACCGGGGAGGAGGTTCTTCGTCTTCCGGAGGAGGATTGGGAGGAGGTCTGATCGGATTATTGATCAATTTTCTGCCATATTTACTAAAGCGTCCGAAATTACTTCTCATTGTTGCTGTGATCGGAGTGGGACTTTATTTTTTCGCCGGAAAAGGATGCTCAGCCGACGGATTACTGAACCAGGGAAACTTACCGTTTTCATTGGGAGGGGAGATGAACAAAGAAATCTACAATGAAACAGAAATCTTCGAACCACTCGCCGATAATAAAAAGAATCCGCTGCCGGAAAAGGTGAGTTTACAGAAATATTGCCCTACACCAATGAACCAGGGAGTGCAGGGATCTTGTGTTGCGTGGGCAAGTGCTTATGCCGCGCGCACGATCATTGAAGCTCAACGGACAGGGCAGCGTCCGGATGACATTAAATTTTCTCCTTCGTTTATGTACAACCAGATCAGCATTGATCATAAGACGTGTCAGGGATCGTACATCAAGTATGCAATGGACAATATGCTGGAAATCGGCGCAGTTCCTTTCAATTCGTTCCGCTACAATGAAAATAATTGTACGGAGAAACCCTCCGAAACGTTGAAACAGCAGGCGAGTGTCTACAAAATAAAAGGGTTTCAACGACTGACAGATGAAAAAAGAGGAAAGGTATACGAGGTTCTGGGGATGAAACAAAACCTGGCAAAAGGTTCTCCGATCATTATCGGTATGATGGTGGGCGGTTCGTTTATGCAGGGAATGATGGGAAAAGAATTTTGGAACCCTACGACACAGGATTATTACCAACAAGGATTCGGAGGACATGCCATGTGTGTGGTAGGGTATGATGATTACTACGAAGGAGGTTCATTTTTACTGATGAATTCCTGGGGAACGGATTGGGGGAAAAACGGATTTGCCTGGGTGCGGTATTCGGATTTCAAAGAATTCAATGTAGAAGCGTATGGATTATACCCGATGGGGGATGCCGGTAAAAAAACAGTAACTTCTTTTGATGGAAGTTTCGGACTGGAACTGAACACCGGAAAGAAAACAATCGCACTGAACGCAATTTCAGACCATTACTTTGAAACGACAGGCAAGGTAAAGAAAACCGACAAATTTAAAATTGAATTTACCAATAACCAGGAATGTTATACCTATGTATTCGGGCAAGAAAATGACGGGACGATTTCTGTTTTATTTCCATACACTCCCAAACACTCCCCGTATTGCGGAATTACGGGTACACGCTTGTTTCCTTCCGACTATTCCATGCAGCCGGATGAAATTGGTAATAAAGACAAATTCGCGGTGCTGGTGACGAAGCAACCGATTGACTACGATGCTGTGAAACAACAAATAGGGAAAGCCAACGGTGCAACACTGGAAGACAAAATGGAATCCGTTTTTCGCTCAAAAACGAGTAATCAGTTACAATTGAGCGGTAATGAAACAATTCGATTCAGTACAGAAGTCAATGAAAAACAGGTAGTGTACTTTGTGATTGGGGTGAATAAGTGATTTAACAACAAAAGCCCCATCGCTGAGGCTTTATTTGTTGTGATAGTGGTGTTGTATATTATTCTAAATTTAGTTTAACTGACTTCTCAATAGCAGATGCTCCCGAAAAGCTATTGTCTGTTTTTACGATACTTTCGGAGGTCAAAGATAAGTTCTTCTTAGATGAATTCTCAACAACATAAATCGTTGAAAAATCTCCCGGTTCATACGTTTTATTGGTTACGTCAGACGTCGGTACGATGTCCGGTTGCCCTTCCATCATGAATGTAAGAACGTTGGATGTCTTCTCCTGTAAGGTCTGGAATAAAATCCGCTCCCGTTTTCCATACCCGTCTTCTTTTCCTTTTTCCAGGAAATTCCACGATCCGGAAGCCGAATAATAACGCGTAAATCGTCTGAGTGTATCCTGAGATGTATGTTCTGTATAATATTCCCGGATCAGACTCCACGTTCCGTCTTTGCGAATGGTAAATGCATGTTGCAGGACCTTCCCCTGGTTGGTACTTGTTATCGTTGGTTGCCCTGATGCCGACTGGATATAAGTTATAGCAACGTCTGACTGATCTAATTTTATAACCTCCGTCTGTGTCATTGTTTTGTCAATCCAGACAGTTGTTTCTTCATAATTTGTGACCTTCCATTCGTTGTCAATTTTTCCCTTTGTCGTTTTTCCGCAGGAAGTAACCATCAGAGTCGCGGAAAGCAAAGCTGTTCCGAGTAAGTAAGTAATGTTGACATGTTTCATAATAAATACATTTAGATATACATCCAAAGTTAGGCGAATGGTCTTGTTGTTGTGTGACAGAAGACTCAATGAGGAAATCCATTCAGTAAGCAGCGGACTATTTATTTTGGAAATAACCGGTAAGCCAAACAAAAAACGGGAAACATACCTGCTTCCCGTTCTTACTATATCGTTGCGCTTTTTCTTAATCAATAATCAACATAGCGTCACCATACGAGTAGAATTTGTACTTCTCTTCGATTGCCGTGTGATATGCTTTCATCATTACCTCATGACCTGCAAATGCAGAGATCATCATCAACAACGTGGAAAGTGGCGTATGGAAATTCGTAATCATGCAATTTGCGATGCTGAAATCGTATGGAGGAAAGATGAATTTATTCGTCCATCCGTCATATGCTTTCAAAGTACCGTCTGTAGATACGGAAGATTCAATTGCGCGCATGGAAGTTGTACCGATCGCACATACGCGTTTTTTATTGTGAATGGCTTCGTTTACAATATCTGCGCTTTTTTGTGAGATGATGACTTGCTCTGAATCCATTTTGTGCTTGGTCAGGTCTTCCACTTCTACCGGACGAAACGTCCCCAGACCGATGTGTAATGTCACATCTGCAAAGTTGACACCTTTCAGTTCCAAACGTTTCAGCAATTCCCGTGAAAAATGCAATCCTGCAGTTGGTGCAGCAACAGCGCCTTCTTCAGTGGCGAAAATCGTTTGGTAACGGTCTTCATCTTCCGGCTCAACCGCACGTTTGATGTATTTAGGAAGAGGTGTTTCTCCCAGCTCTGTAATTTTTGCTTTAAATTCTTCGTACGGACCGTCAAACAGGAAACGCAATGTACGCCCTCTTGAAGTCGTATTGTCAATTACTTCCGCAACCAACGAATCGTCTTCTCCGAAATACAACTTATTTCCGATCCGAATCTTTCTTGCAGGATCCACCAATACGTCCCACAATAAACTTTCGCGGTTCAATTCACGCAACAGGAAAACTTCGATCTTCGCTCCTGTTTTTTCTTTGTTTCCGTACATTCTTGCAGGGAATACACGTGTATTATTACGGATCATCACATCTCCGTCAGAAAAATAATTTACTAAATCTTTGAATAATTTATGTTCAATTTTTCCTGATTTGCGGTGAACGACCATCAATCTGGCTTCGTCACGGTTTTCGGAAGGGTGTTCGGCAATTAATTCTTGTGGTAAATCGAAACTAAATTCGGAAAGCTTCATTTTGCTCATTGCGAAATACTATTAATTTTTATACAAAAAGAGCACAAAGTTAATTAAAATTACGAATAGTTCTACGCACCTTTCAATCATTTTTAATGGAATTTATTTTAGGTTGTTTGATCGGATAATGAATTTCATTTACTGCCTGCTCAATACTCAATATTCATCACCCAACATTCAATATTCATCATTCAATATTCAAAATTATCCCGGCATTTATATCTTTGCCATATGTTACATCGCTTTTTATTCATTCTGTTCGTATGTTTCTTTTTGCAATCCCATGCACAGGAACGCATTTCTGAAAATAACCTGAAAAAACACATCGCTTTTCTGGCATCGGACAAGATGAAAGGGCGTGAGACCGGGAGCCGGCAGGTAGAAAAAGCAGCGACATATATTGAAAAGCAGTTCCGGCAATTCGGACTGCAACCAAAAGGGGAGAAGGGATACCGGCAACCATTTACTGCCAAAATTAAGAAAGTACCTGTTGCTGATAGTCTGCGACCTGCAGATAATGTGATCGGATTTTTGGATAACGGAGCCGCTAAGACCATTGTAATCGGTGCACACTATGATCATTTAGGACACGGTACAATCGGAGGTTCACGGGATACACTGAATATCGGTCAGATTCACAACGGAGCGGATGACAATGCTTCCGGTGTTGCAGGGTTGTTGGAACTGGCGCGCGTATATGCTCAAAATGACCTGAAAGAGCCATTCAACTTGTTGTTTATTGCATTCGGAGCAGAGGAATTAGGATTACTGGGATCGTTGCACTATACCGAACATCCGGTCATTCCCCTGGAGCAGGTACACTGGATGCTGAACATGGATATGATCGGCCGATACAATCCTGAAAATGGTGTGGCGGTTATCGGTTATGGGACAAGTCCCGCATTCGCTGAAATTTTTGAAGACATCACAAGCGACATTAAATTTTATACCGGAAAAGACGGAAAAGGAGGTTCCGATCAGACTTCATTTTATCTGAAAAATATACCGGTCTTGTTTTTTCACACGGGAGGACATCCGGATTACCACAAATCGACAGATGATGCCGATAAAATTGATTACATGTCACTGAAAGCGATCCTGGAACTGGAGATCAACGTAATTGATCGTTCCATGCAGATCGAGCAGATGGAGTTCACCCCGACAAATTAAAATCCGTTTTTCAAACCGAATGGTGAGGTGTGTCATACATCATTTATGGTGCTTCTACTACATTGTCGATGTCTCTGTTGTATTTTTGTGAAGTGTTGAAATAGATTCCCTTAATACTTGCTTTTGTGAAAAAATAGTGTATTTTTACGCAAACTAACAGTATTCTATGAAAACTATTTCTACGTTGTTTTTCCTGGTGTTTTCAGGAATCGTAAGCGCACAAGTTTGCGCCATTAATTTCTCTGAAACAGCTCCTGGTATTTATCCGGACACCATGCCGACAGGAAGTGTTGGTCAACCATACGCTACGGATATTACATTTGTTATGCCGACAGATACGATGGGGTACGACTTTACCAACTTTAAAATTCTTTCTGTCTCTCTTCCGGTTGGGTTAACCTGGCAGTGCAATGAATATCAGAATGACTGTAATTACAATCCGCAGATCAATCAATACGGATGTGTACATGTAAGTGGGACACCATTACTGGCCGGTCAATACAATGTAGATGTTTCCGTAGTCGCGGATTTAACTATTGCACAGGGAATTCCTGTTACATTTCAGGTGTTCTTTGAGATTTTGCCGACAGTTGTGAATACGACAAATGATGGGTTTTCCATGTCCGGTGCATCCGGTTGTACACCATTGACGGTTACATTTACCAATAATAACCCCGGATTACTGGCATATACATGGGATTTCGGTAATGGGAATACCTCCTCACTGGAGAATCCAGCTCCCCAGGTATATACAACTCCGGGAGATTATATTGTACAGTACGAAGCATACGATAACCAGACGCCGTTGGATGTTTATACGTTAACACAGGTCGACGTCACGGCAATGAGTAATTACGGCGGTGGTTTCCCATCGTACGAAAATGCTGACGCTTATTTTATTTTAAAGGAAAACGGAACGGCAATCTACCAGTCAATGTACATCCTGGATCAGGATCCGCCTGTAAGCTGGCCTTCATTGTCCATCAATTTGAATCCTGCAAACACCTATGTCATTGAGATTTATGACGCCGATGAAAGTGCGGGAGAAGTCTATTTCGGTGCAGATGATTACATGGGAGCACACACGATGAATCTGAACGGTTGCAACGGATGTACTGCAGGAACGTCCACAATTAATTACATGATCAGTCACCAGGTGATCAATCCGACTCCGGTTGTGGTGTCGGTGGATACCATTCATGTATATCCGTTCCCGGATGCGCCCGTTATTGCTTATGATGCCTTGACATATACATTGTCTACTCCGGATCTCGGCGATGCCTACCAGTGGTATTTGAATGGTGAATTATTAGTCGGTGCCGTCGGACCGTCTATTGTTGTAGACCAATCGGGAATTTATTCGGTACTGGCCATCAATGGAGGAAACTGCACCAATACATCAAATGAAATCGACGTGCTCTATTGCGACCCGGCAATTGACCCGATTGTCGGATTGAGCGGGGCGGATGTTTTAACAGTTGGAAATTACCCGGAAGGATTGACTGTTTCCTGGTGGTTGAACGGGCAGGAGATTGTCGGAGAAACGGGACAAACCCTTCAGATTAACAGTGCCGGAAATTATACCGCAGTTGTTGCAGACAGTTTTGGGTGTACGTATACATCAGAAGTTTTTACCTCTACTTTGGGTGTTGACGAACTGATGATACTGGATTGGCGTGTTTATCCGAATCCAGGAAAAGATTTCGTGACGATAGAAGTATTCAATACACAACAAGTTACCCGCGTTGAATTAATGGATTTATCCGGAAGAATCATTGTAAAACAGGCATGGATAACAGGTGAATCAACAGCACTTCTCAATGTCTCAGATCTGCCTGCAGGTTATTTTCTGCTGAATGTCGTCGGGGAAGACCGGATGTGGACCAAGCGGGTGGTTATAGAGTAATCGGCTTCTTTCCGGTTAAAACAACTGTATGATTTGATGTGTTAATTGCTCATCGCTGACGTTTGATTTTTTCCAGGAATACCAGGTATTCCGGATGTTCTTTTGTTATTCCTTGAAAAACAAACTGTCGACGAAAAAAAAGTGGTTTTTTCAGGTGAATTACCAAGCAATTGGTACCTGCTTCATTTTTTAACTCATAGCTTTTTAGTTCATCGTACCGGTAAGCTGTTTTTGAAAGAATGGTTTTTAAAACAAATTGATGTTCTTCCAGCTCCATGTATTGTACCTGAATTATCAGAAATAAGCAAGAAGTAAATGGGGTTGAAATCAAAAGTGTTTTAGCTGAAATAGCTATGCCAGGAACAACAAGTACACAGACAATTGCAGAAATGCTGATGAGACTCATAATGGCTATTTGTATGTACACCATTCGTGGTGAGGTCGACCAGATTCTCGGATTCATACGTTCCATTTTTAATGAGCTTCGAGCCAGTTGTTGCCTAACTCCATTTCAGCCTTCATCGGGACAATCAGGTTGACGGCACTTTCCATTGCGTTTTTAATGAGGTTTTTCATCAGTTCCACTTCATCTTTGTGGATATCAAACACCAATTCATCATGTACCTGAAGGATGAGGCGGGATTTTACACCTGCTTTCTTCATTTCGCGGTACACAGCAATCATCGCCAGTTTGATGACATCGGCAGCAGACCCCTGAATCGGCGCATTGATGGCGTTTCGTTCCGCAAAACCACGTACAACGGCATTTGCAGAATTGATGTCCGGAAGGTACCTTCTTCGTTTGTAAATCGTTTCGACGTATCCCTTTTCCCTCGCTTGTGCAATCGCTCCGTCCATGTAGGTTTTTACCGTAGAATACTGTTCGAAATAACTGTCAATAATCTGCTTCGCTTCGGTACGTGAAATACCCAGGTTTTGAGACAATCCGAACGCGGATTGACCGTAAATAATTCCGAAATTGACCGCTTTTGCAGCACTTCGTTGCTCTCTCGATACATCCTTGAGTGCTACGCCATATACTTTTGAAGCGGTAGCGGCATGAATGTCTTCTCCGGATTGGAATGCTGCAACCATGTTTTTATCTTCGCTCAGAGCGGCTATAATCCGCAATTCGATTTGTGAGTAATCGGCGGCCAATAGTTGGTAATCTCCATTTTTAGCGACAAAGGATTTCCGGATTTCTCTTCCTGCTTCTGTCCGGATCGGAATGTTTTGCAGGTTGGGATTATTCGAACTCAAACGGCCTGTAGCTGTCACCGTTTGCATGAATTGCGTATGAATGCGTCCGTCAACCGCGTCTTTCATCGTTGGTAGCGGGTCCACATAGGTACTCTTTAATTTTTTGTATTCCCGGTACTCCAGTATTTTCGGAATGATCGGGTGAGCATTGACCAGAGACTGCAGAATATCTTCCGAGGTTGCGTATTGTCCCGTTTTCGTTTTTTTTGCTTTCGCCGAAATTTTCAGGTGATCAAATAAGACGTCTCCGAGTTGTTTCGGAGAATCGACATTGAAATCCATTCCTGCCATTTCTTTGATCCCCGTTTCCAGTTCCGCCAACTGATTCCCCAGTTGATTGGAATAGTCTTTGAGAAATTGACTGTCAATCGCAATTCCTTCCCGTTCCATGTCAGCCAGGATTTCGACCAACGGCATTTCCATGTCATAGAACAAGGATTTGAGGTGATCTTTTTCAATTTCAGGTGCAAAGATTTGTTTGAGCCGGAAGGTGATATCCGCATCTTCACAGGCATAGTCAGAGATCTCTTCCGGTGCAAGATCCCCCATATTTCCCTGGTTTTTCCCCTTTTTACCGATTAATGTCTCAATGGAAATCGGTTTGTACTGCAGGTAAAATTCGGCAAGGAAATCCATTCCCTGTTTTGATTCCGGGCTGATCAGGTAATGAGCAATCATCGTATCAAACATCGGGTAGGCGACGCGTACATTGTAACGGCGCAGGATTTTTAGATCATATTTGACATTGTGCGCGATCTTCAGAATGTCACCGGATTCAAAAAACGGTCTGAATTCTTCAACAATGGCTTTTGCTGCTTCATAATTAACCGGAGTCGGAACGTAAAAGGCTTCTCCGGCTTTAAAGGAGAACGACATGCCTACCATATCGGCGTGCAGGGAGTCCAGTCCTGTCGTTTCTGTATCGAAGCAGACTTCTTTTTGTTGCATTAATAAATCCAGGAGTTCTTTTCGTTCTTCCGGTGTCTGTACCAGTTGGTAATTGGTTGTTTCCGTTTCGAATGTTTTGAACCCGGAAACTTCAGCGGTTACTTTTTGCTCTACTTGTTCAACATCGTTAACACCAAATAAATCCAGTTGTCCGAGTTCATTGACTTTTCCCGCTGCGGTTACTACTAATTCTTCTCCCAGTATTTTTTGCGTAAATCCTTTGAATTCCAGATCGGCGAATACAGCTCTTATTTTATCGGGATCCGGATCATTTAATTCCAATTGTTCTTCATTAAATTCAACGGTGACATCCGTTATGATGCGCGCCAGTTCTTTGGATAGCAGCCCAAGTGACTGTTGCGTTTCAAAGACTTCTTTTTGCTTTCCTTTCAGTTGGTCGGTATGAGCAAAAATATTTTCCATCGTTCCGAATTCCTTCAATAATTTTGAAGCGGTTTTCGGTCCTATTCCCGGCATCCCCGGTATATTATCGGAGGCATCCCCCATTAGTCCGAGGTAATCAATGACCTGATCCACGGAATCCAGTTCGAATTTTTCGCAAATTTCTTTTGGTCCCCAGATTTGTGCAGGTTCGCCACCTCTTCCCGGTTTGTACATCAACGAACGTTCCGTTACCAACTGGCCGTAATCTTTATCCGGGGTAACCATGTATGTGAGGTATCCCGCTTTTTCTGCCATTTTAGACATGGTGCCGATTACATCATCTGCTTCGTATCCTTCCACTTCAATAATCGGGATGTTAAATGCATCAATGATACGCTTAATCGGTTCAATATTGGTAATGATCCCTTCCGGAGTTTCATTCCGGTGTGCTTTGTAGGCCTCATACGATTCTTTCCGGGTGACAGAACCGCCGGGAGGGTCAAATACAACTGCTATATGGGTCGGTTTTTCTTTTTTGAGAACATCTATCAGGGAATTGGTAAAGCCAAAAGCGGCAGAAGTATTCAACCCTTTAGAATTGATCCGCGGATTTTTTGCAAAAGCAAAATAAGCACGGAAGATGATGGCGTATGCATCAATCAAAAATAATTTTTTATCTGTTTCAGGTGTGAGCATTGCAGAATGATTTGTTCCAAAGATAAGGAAAGATGTGAATTGTCGGGCAATGTTGAAAAGAGAATCAGGGCAAACGCATTTTCCTTTAATAATTTGTATGAAAATAGCTCACCAAGTCGCAAAGGTATGGGGTGTTTTGATAGCATTTTTGCGTCTTTGCAGAAATAGGTTAAATGCATTAACATTTAATCAAAAACTACTAATTTTATGTCGAAGGTTAATGCTTCTCCTGACCTTGATAAACAAGACAACGAGTTATAAAAAAGGCTGTTTCGATGGATGGAAACAGCCTTTTTCGGTTAAAAAATAGTATGAATCCGGGAAAAAGGAGTGTTTTACTTTTTAACGAATTTCAGGCACTGACCGTTGACCGTTGATAGAAAATAAATTCCTGTTTTCAGGTCCGATATATTGATGAGGTGTGTTGCAGTAGTTAATTCTCCCGATAAGACAACCTTTCCCATCATAGTTGTCACAGTGTAATCTCCGGGTTGCTGTGACTGAACGGTAATCGTTGTTGTTGCCGGATTGGGGTATAGCGCAAAAATTGATGTTTCTTTCTGTTCAAGTGAAACAGTTCCCACATGGATCAGGCCTACGGCATCCAGGTCAAATCCGGAAGATTCAAACGGAGTGGGGTGCAGGTTGTTGACAATTGTTCCCTGGCTGTCATATGTTGCATAGGTTGGATCAATGCTTCCGATTGCATCGACAATGCGGACATGCGTTACTGCATTCAGGTCAATTCCTGCAGAATCTTTCAAATCTTCCAGGTCAAACGGGGTTCCGTATCCGACTCTGTATTTTCCTGCGAAATTGTGAATGTAGCGACAATCAACACTGCCGAATCCTCCGATTTGTGTGTCTGTCTGAACTTCTGAAACAGCCGGGAATCTTACAAAGTGCTGCCCGTCGCTGCTCACTTCCACAAAACCTATTTCTAAAAAAGTATCACTCAAACCGTTTTCGAAAACCGCAAAATCAGGCCCGTTACCATTGGTAATCGGTCCGTCAAATGTCAAGGTTGCCGTTCCTCCGTCGCCCAGAGAAACAACTGAGGTTGTTGTTCCGCCGGCAGGTCCCGTTGCATCTGTTTCATTTCCGAACGAAGCATATCCCAGGGATGGATCTTCAATGTTCATGTAGCCCCGTTGTACCTCACAGTGTGTTGCCCATGCTAAAAAAACAGAACTGTCCTTGTGGATGGCTGTACTTCCCGGCTGACCGGCAGGGGGAGCAAAACTTTGTGATAAGCTGATAAAGGGCAGTGCAGTAACTGCCAATGAAGTAAAAAAATTATTCATAGATTAATAGTTTAGAAGGATTTAAATCAACTTTTATGTTTTTTAAGTGTGTTCCGTTGGATGAAAACACACGGATGTAACCGGAATTGACGTATCCCATTGCGTCAAAACAGTAGATTTGATTTCTGCTGCTGTCATATTGCGCACCGTAAAATGTAGTAAACAGGCTGGCATCTATGAAATTTGGATTGATAACAAATCCTGTCACAGGATCAAACAACTGAAGCGAAGACGTGTTCCCGGAAGAGGTGTACAATAAAAAATTAGCGCCGACCCGTTCCATTCGATTCACAGGTAACGGATAGATTGTCTCGACAGTCAGTGCCTGATGATCAACTTTTACCAATTGGGTATTCAGCGTATTTAAACCGGTTTGTGTGATGACATACACATCTCCGTTCATATCAGATTGGATCCGGGTTGGATTTTTACCGACCACAATCCTTCCAACCTCGGTGAGTGCTACCGGATCAATTACCGAAAGAGTAGAGTCTACGTTCGGATAATTCAATCCTCCTGAATTGGCAACAAATAACCGGTCGTTTACTTTGTGAATACCATCCGGGTTTGAACCGACCGGTATGCGCTGGATAACTTCCAGGCTGAGGGTGTCAATTACATCGACATACCCGTCAAAGCAGGGAACGAATGCTTTTCCGTTGTAGAATTCGATAAAGCGTGGTTGTTTGGGGATTCCGTTGGACAGCATGCTGATCTGTTTGATTGGATTTCCGGTCTTCGCGTCCAGTACTTCGATCGTGCTGGATACATTCACAACGACGTAAATTTTCCCACCGTAGCGTGCGATATCGTTACCGGTATCACCGAGCTGTCGGTTTGTTTTCTGTTCGAAAATCGCTCCGTTGACAGTTTCTGTTGCAAAATTAACCCAACTTAACGTTGAATTGTTCTGTTGAAACAATCCTTCATTGACAACAAGTACCCCGTTGTTAAATTGGTCTACAGGTGTATTCCCGGGGTCTTCCGGTTGCTCCTTTTTACAGGAAAATAGGAATAATCCTGTACAAATAATAATGATTTTATATAAACGCATATACAAAAGTAAATAAGTAATGACGGCCGGGCATGATGTAATTGCGTACAAATGCATACGATTCGTCGGTAATATTTTTAACGGTAATCTGTAGACGAATGCTGTTGTGTTCATCCAGTTTGAACCGGTTGAATACAGACAGATCAAACGTGCTGAAACCGTCTATTTTATTGGCGGGAATGTTTTCATTCAATGTGTATCGTTCGGAACTATGGAAGGATGAAAGCCTGATGCCGAGGTTTCTGTAATGCACTGAAACATCCGCGTTGATGACGTGCAGAGGATTGTAAGCAACCTGATGTTTGTAGCTGGGGCTGTTTCTGTCACTTACATCCAGCGATTGCTGATAGGTGTAATTTGCAGTCAATTGCGTCGACCATTTTTTTGCAAATGCCCAACTGAACGAGGCAATCAGGTCACCGCCGCGAACCTCATTTTTCCCGACATTTTGAACAGACCAGACAAACAAATTTTTGGTGGGAATGGTAAGGATCATATTTTTGACTTGGTGGTAATACCCGCCCGCCTGCATGCCCAGGTAGATATTATTCCTGTCTACGATTGTCCAGGAGGCCGTGAGGGCAAACTGGTTGGCATCTTCCGGTTCCAGTTCCGTATTCCCGATGTTGTTGTAGTACAGTTCATTGAAATTCGGCATCCGGAAGGAGTTCCGGTAATACCCGATCAGTGCGATCTTTTCTGTGAAATGATGCCGCAATTCCATGTATGGATTGAAGCGGGATCGGTTTTCAGCCTTATCACCATTCTTGTTAAATTCCTGTACGTGGTGCAACCCAAGTTGTGCAATAGCTGTCCATCTGGTGGATGCGTAGGTTCCCTTCAGAAAGGAAAGAAAATGAAACCGTTCCGGACTTGCTGTCAGTGATTCAACAGAACGCAATTTGCTGTAAATTTCCTGCACTCCCACATTCAAATGGAAGTGATCACGTATGGATGTTCCCATCGTCAGCCCGAAGTCATGTACACGATTCCGGTAACTGGATTTCAATTCTCCGGCCGTATTGAGATAAGCCGGGTCGACGTATAGTAAACTGTCGTTCATCGTCGTGTAATGAAAACGGTAGTTGAGAAACTTCACCTTTCCTTTGTAATCGGCTTTGAACTGTGTATTGGTGGTGGTGAGTCGTTGTTTCGCGAAATCATTGTACAGGACGACTGCTCCTGGAACTCCCTGATCTGCCTCCAGGTGTTGAAAGTAAACATTGAGTTGGTGGTTCTTATATGGTTGATAACGAAAGTTCAATCCACCGCTAATATCTGTGTAATCGTTGTTTTGACGTATTCCTTTTATTTCAGTTTGGTAATTCATGTACCGGAAAGGATAGGAGCCATGCGCCTGCCGGTATTTCAGAAACAGGCTCCCAAAAAACTTTTCTCCTCCCGTTTTTCCAATGTAATGGTGGTCAACCTGACCAAATGAGCCAAATTTTGTGTACAGTTTTTGTTGTAAAGGTATTGTTGGAGGCAAGGATTGAAAGGATTCCAATACGATTGCATTTCCACTCAATTGTGCTGCGACCGGGATGTTCAGTTCGGAAGCTCCTCCGCGTTGTACAACAACCGATTCGATATTGTCCAGCTGAATTTGTCCGAGATTGACTTGCCCTGTCTGTGTTTGTGACTGACTAAACCCATCCATAACGAAGTTGGTGTGTTGTCCGCCTAATCCGCGTATTGATACTGTTTTTAATCCACCTAATCCGCCATAGGATTTCACATTTACACCCGGTAATTTTTTAAGCAATTCACCCAGATCATCCGGTTGAAGCGCTTCGATTTCTTTTCGGGAAATATAAACATTCAATGAATCCACATAATAACGATCTAATCTGGCTCCGGTAACTTCCAGCTCTTCCAGTTGCTTTATATCCGGCTCCACCTGAGAGAAGACAGGAATACAAAACAATCCGAAAATTACCGTTGACAGATAGTGATGCATTGTTTTTTTATTGAATAACTAATTTTTGAACAGATGATCCTGAAGCTGTTTTCAGTGCTATCTGATACATTCCTGCCGGAAGTCCGTTCACATTAATAACTGTTGTTCCATTAACAACTGCCGTTCTTACCACTTGCCCCATTGCATTTAATAACGCCATGTCAGCAGCTTCAGTTGTTGCGATTGTAAATTGCTCCTGTGCAGGGTTTGGGTATACAACCGCGTTTAATTGAGTTAACGTTTCAATTCCCAATGAATTGTTTGCAACCAGGTTGTCCACTGAAAAATATCCGGGAGTATTCATTCCCCATTCTCCATTATCAGAAGAAGAAAGGACAAATGCTAATTTATTGGCTGTTACATTCCCCAGATCAACTGTTTCCCAACTGTTAACGATGTAATCATCATTGTCATCCGCAAAACGGTAATCTGCCAGGTAGAAATCAATTGTATCACCGACCAGTTCATCGTTTTCGTTTAACGGAACGATTTGTAACAAAAACCAATCTGCACCGTTTGTACCGTCCGGTGTTCCCGCGGCACTGTTTACCGAGCCAAATTGCTTGGCAAACTGGTCTCCGTCACGCATTGATATTGCGGTGTATGTTGCGTTGGTGATTTGGATGCTTTTCAATACTTTGGCAGCGTTGAACTCAATTGTACCACCATTGTACCACATTCCGTATTGAGAAGAACCGTCAGCACCTCCGTTTGCAAAGGATGCATATTGATTTCCCCATCCGGCTGTTGTAACGTCCTGTACTTTTGAAACAGCGAATCCACTCCAGCTGCCCCATTCTGTGTTGTAACTGTTGCTCAATGTGAAGTTGCCGATCACAATATCGCCAGCCTCATCGGATCCGTTGTAATAGTCCTGAGTGCCCAAATTGTACGATTCAAATGTTAGTGTGTCAGCCCCGTCTTGAGAAAAAACGGTTGTTGTTGCTGCAAGTGCAACGGTGAAAAAATAAACTTTCTTCATGCTTTTAAATTTTAAAATGTTAATAATTAAAAGTGAAGAATCAGCTAAATAAGGTAATCAATCAATGACGGAAGAAGCCATTGGTTAACGCCCGACTTTAATCTGAAGCCTTCGTTATGTTATGCTTTGAGAGAAGTATTCTGACTTACACCAACTCAACTTCGCCTTCCCATCCGTTGGATGCCGGACAGTGGCTTTATGAAGCGATTTCACAGTGCTAACAGCTGCAGTTACAGTTTTGGATTTACACCAAATTCCTTCGCAGAAAGCAGTGCAAAGATACTAAAAATAGCAGATATCAAAGGAATGAAAAACGAGATAACAAGGAATTCGAATAACAACAACAAATAAATGAATATGATTGTCAGTTAATTGAGGGGGAGGAGATGAAAACTTCACAAAAAAATAGTGTGAGGTTGTTCGGAAATTCAAAACAATTCATTATATTTGCACTCGCATTTGAAAAAATGCAGTTTATGGTGGTTGTAGCTCAGTTGGTTAGAGCGTCGGATTGTGGTTCCGAAGGTCGTCGGTTCGAGACCGATCTTCCACCCTCAAAAGTAAAGGGAAGCTTCTGCTTCCCTTTTTGTTTTCATGATACGCTCTGTTTCATTCGCGTTGTTAAAACGTCATTCGTTGGATTCGTATAGCGTTCAATATTGCCAGTAATGCGACCCCGACATCTGCGAAGACTGCTTCCCACATCGTTGCCAGCCCTCCGGCTCCGAGAATGAGTACCACCGCTTTTACGGCAAATGCAAGGATGATATTTTGCCAGACGATCTTTTTGGTTTGCTTCCCGATATTGATTGCAACCGGAATTTTAGATGGTTTATCGTCCTGGATGACAACATCTGCTGTTTCAATGGTCGCGTCACTTCCCAGGCCACCCATCGCGATACCTACATCACTCAACGCAACAACCGGTGCATCATTGACACCATCACCTACAAATGCAACACTTTCATTCCGTGCTTTGATTGCTTTTACCTTATTCACTTTATCTTCCGGCAATAAATCTCCGTGCGCATTGTCGATTCCCAGTTCTTTTGCTACATAGTTGACAACCGTGCTTTTATCTCCGCTCAACATGGTTGTTTTTACGTTCAGTTGGTGAAGCAGGTGAATGGTTTTTTGTGCGTCTTCTTTGATGCTGTCGGCAATGGTGATGTACCCGACAAATTGCTTGTCGTAAGCAATGGCAATCGTTGTGTAGACAATTTCCGAAGGATTAACAGCGTAGGAAATGTTGAATTGGTCCATCAGTTTAAAATTTCCTGCCAATAATTCTTTCCCATGGATGATTGTTTTCAAACCGTGTCCCGGAATTTCTTCTGTATGCGAGAGTTGAATTGATGTATCCAACGTCCCGACGTATTCATGAATAGCCGTAGCAATAGGGTGGGTGCTCATACTTTCCAGCACATTGATCATTTTCAACAATTCATCTCTGTCGAAAGCAGTATTAAAAACGACTTCCCGGACCTTAAAAACTCCTTCGGTCATCGTCCCGGTTTTATCCATCACCACGTTTTGTATTTCAGCCAGTTTGTCGAGAAAATTACTTCCTTTAAACAAGATTCCATTCCTGCTGGCTGCCCCGATACCTCCGAAATATCCCAATGGAATGGAAATGACGAGTGCGCACGGGCACGAGATTACGAGAAATATTAACGATCGGTACAACCAGTCGTTGAACTGATAATGATTCACAAAAAGAGCAGGGAGCAGACAGATTCCGATTGCCAGGAAAACAACAATCGGTGTATATATTTTCGCAAATTTCCGGATAAATAATTCCGTTGGTGCTTTTTTGGCTGTAGCATTTTGAACCAATTCCAGAATTTTACTCAGTTTACTGTCGGTATATTCAGTAGTAACGCGTACCTGACTAACCGTGTTCAAATTAATCATCCCCGCCAGTACTGTTTCTCCTTTTTCTTTTGTATCTGGTTTACTTTCTCCGGTCAATGCAGCGGTATTGAATGCAGCTCTTTCGGAGATGAGTTCTCCATCCAATCCTAATTTTTCTCCGGGTTTCAGTTGAATGATATCTCCGATTTTTGCTGCCTCTGCTTTGATTATTTGAGGTTGCCCTTCCCGGAGGATGGTTACTTCATCCGGACGTTGATCCAGCAAGGATTTTATGTTACTTTTCGCACGTGATACCGCCAATGTCTGGAAAACTTCTCCGACAGCATAAAAGAGCATCACGGCAACTCCTTCCGGGTATTCTCCGATTGCAAATGCTCCGATCGTAGCGATTCCCATCAGCAGGAATTCGGAAAAAATGTCTCCTTTCCGAATACTTGTAACAGCATCTTTTAATACCGGAAATCCTACAGGAATGTATGCGACAACGTACCACAGAACCCGAATCCAACTGTTGAACCAACTTTGCGGGATCCAGTTGTCGAATGCAATTGCCAATAGTAATAGTACAAGCGAGCAACCGGCAGGCAGAAACATACTGAATGTATTTTTATCGCTATCGTGGCTGTGGTCGTGACCGTCATGTTGATGATGTTCTGTATGCGAATGGATTTTTTCTGTTTGTGTACAGCAGGAATGCTGTTCGTTTTCATCAGAATACTGTTGATGCTTCATGCCTTCAAAATTTGTACAACAAAGGTAGTGACGAAGAGCGTGCAATGCTATTGCAAAGTAAAAAAGTAAAGGAGAGTAAATCCAGATTTGGAAGAACTAAAATCCAATAAAAGACATTAATTTTTCTTAAATCCTATTCGCTTCCGATCTTCCTGATTGACGATGTGTTGATCCTTTTTTAAAAGGTAGTTAATTGCATCGTATACATCTTTGAACTGTTTGTTATAAGTCGTTTCTATTTCTTTTAATTTCGTAGAAAGTTCCACATAATTTAGTGCAAATTCCTTTAGTGCTATAAATGCTTCAACAATTAAAATATTTGTTTTAACAGCTTTCTTACTTCTTAAAATACTTGCGAGCATCGTAACGCCGTGTTCTGTAAATGCAAAAGGTGTTGTAGATGTATTTCGTTTGGATTGATCTGATGCGGTCGCAATTTGCGACCGCATCAGGTTCCATTCTTCCTGCGTGAGACGAAACATGAATCGTTCGGGGAAACGGTCCAGATTTCTTTTTACAGCCTCGTTCAAGCGTTTTGTTTCTACCTCGTATAATTCTGCAAGATCAAAATCCAATAAGACCTTCTGATCACGTATTTCATATATTTTGCGGTGAATATCCGGTAAGTACATAGTATGGCGGTTTACTGTTGTTTAAGTTGTTGATTAGTTGAATATAGTAATTTTTTTGCTCTTAATAAAACAAAAAAAATCCTGCTTCAATCAGAAACAGGATTTTTTCAGGTAGTATTGATTCAGTTAATTTCTGCGATACACTGTTCGCACACTCCTTTGGCAAAAAAACGAATTTCGTCGATCCGGAAATTCAGACCGGGGTGCATGGGAAAGACAATTTCCTCTTTACAGGTTGTCTGTTTACAGATTTTACAATAAAAATGCAGGTGTGTGTCTTTGTGTGTCGTTTCGTTACAGTCGTCGTGACACAATTTGTACTTGCTGGTATTGTTTTCCTGAATGCTGTGAACAATTCCTTTCTCTTCAAATGTTTTCAGGGTTCTGTACAAGGTTACTCTGTCTGCCTGATCGAAATAATGTTCAATCTCGGTGAGTGACAAGGCGACTTCCTGTGTGCTTAAAAAATCGTATACCAGGATTCGCATGCTGGTCGGCCGCGTGTTTTTATCGATGAGCTTACGTTCAATTTTCTTTTTCATGGCAATTAATGTTGATGGCCTCCCGTATTACTTAATTTGGCATTGATAAAAAATGCTCCTTTGGTTACAATTTTTACATTCGCCGGAACTTCTGTAATAAACGTCACGGCTGTATATCCTAAATCAGATACTCCTTTGATCACTTCTGTTTTTTCAAAATTCATCGTTTTTACCTGTTCGTTCGCATGTTTTCCAGCTTCGGTTTCATCGGTGTGATTGTGCGTAGCTTCTCCTTCATCGTGTGCGTGTCCGTGATCATCATGTCCGTTTTCTTCATGGTGTTCCTGTGCTTCTCTATCGGTTTGAATAAAGATATAATATTTACCGTCAGCTTCAACAATCGCTTCATTGGGAACGGCCGGACTTTTAACATGATCCAGGCTTACAATTCCCGTAATGTTCATCCCGTCAATGAGCCCTGTTGGCGTTCCTGAAACCTTTGCGTGTACAGCAATGCTCTTGCTTTCGTTTTCAAAAGAAGAACCGATGCTGAAAACAGTTGCATCGTACTCTTTTTCCGGATTGTTAGTCAGGGTAAAGTGAATGATTTGCCCGACTCTGATCTTCGGAAGATCTTTTTCAAATACTTGTAGATCCAGGTGCAGAGAACTGTTGTCGACAATTTCAATCACCGGAAATGCAACATCGACATAGCTTCCGATCTTGGCAAATACATTGCTGACAGTACCACTGATGGGGCTTGTAACCGTCAATGCGGAGCGTAAATTGGAATTACTGACAGTGTTCGGATTGATGCCCATTAACTGGATTTGTTGTTGAAGGGATGCCTTTCGTGTACGGAGTGTATTTAGCTCTGCTGTTGCCGACTGCAAGTTTTTTTTAGCCCCGGCATTTCCTTCGCTCAATTCTTTTTGACGTTGCATTTCCTGTTCGGCAAGTGTAATCCTGCTGTCGATGGTCAGGTATTCTTCCTGTAATTGAATAAACTGAGGATTGGCAATGGTTGCTATGACCTGACCTTTTTTCACGTGGTCGCCAATCTGGACTGTCAGTGTTTTTACGACACCTCCGTAGAGGGAGGTTGCATTTCCCTTGTTGTTGTTGGGTACGCGCAAGGCACCGTTTGCTTTTATGGATGCGGTCAGTTGTTTGTATTCAATTGTCCCCAGTGTGATGCCGACTGCTTTTATTTGCTCCTGTGTCAATGTTGTAACGGTGGCAGTTGCTTCTTCATGATCTGCTGATGAAGTTGTCCCGTGATTGTGACCGTCTCCTTCTTTATGTGCTTCTCCGCAACTGTTCAACAGCAGGAGAGAGGTGCACACGAATATGATGTTTATTAAGCTTTTCATACAACTTTATATTATTTATTATTGATGTAGTTTAATTGAATGGCTGATTGATTGTATTGATTGAGTACATCCAGGTAATTCTGACGAATGCCGATTGCCTGGGAGAGAAACTGGCTCAATTCCGCGAAGCTGATCTCACCGGTATTGTAACCGATTGTTGCCGCCTTGATGATCGCGTCCGCTTGTTTTAAACCGATTGTTTCATAGAATTGAAGCAATGAATGACTCTTCTCGATTTCGGAAAGAATCGTTGCCCGTTGGGTTTGAAACAATTGCGACTGATATAAAAAAGTTTCTTCCTGCACTTCTTTCTCAGCATTTGCAACCCGCACATTATTCCGATAAGCACCTATTCCGAGCAAGGGAAAAGAAGCTGTAACGGAAAACCCGGTAAACGGATCTTTTGCTCCCCACATACGTTGTGTAAAGAACCTACCGGACAGCTCCGGCATGGCATTGTTGCGCTGAATTGCAATCTTGAATGCGGCAATGGCTACATTTTGTTGTTGAAGATCGAGAACCGGATGACTTTCCTGGTCAATGGAGAGTGTGACATCTATTTTTGCCAGTGACTCCGCAACGGGTAATAACCATTCATTTTTGTTCAGTAACATCATCAGTTGTTGCTGTTGAATCACCACGTCTTTCTTGTTCTGCTCAATGAATGCCTGCAATTCACGAAGTTTGGCTTCTGCTGAGATTTGGTCGAGTGCTGCGACTTCTCCCGTTTTCACCCGAAGTTCAGAAGCACTTGCAAGTTCGGAATAGACGCTGTCGAGCTTTTGGTAGAGCGCTTGTTTTTCCAACAGGTACCACAGTTGATAATACGCTGTTCGGACATCTCTTTTGACAATGGTATTCAATACTTCCGTGTTGAGTTCCGCATATTTGAGTTGCTGCATGAAATATGCTTTTCGTGCGGTATACAGTCCCGGCCAGGCAAAACTTTGTGAGATACCGATTTTCAAAATTCCGATATTATCTGATGGACGAATATCCTCATTTTCATAAAAGACTCCTGTTTTTGGGAGTTCAATCGCTGTTTTCACACCGAATCCCGCACTTCGGATCTCTGCTTCATTGATCTTGAATTGCCGGTTGTGTTGTAAAGCGGTATCAATTGCTGCTTCAATTGTGATCTGCTGCTGACCGTGGACACTTCCCAATACAGAAGTACAAAACAAGAGAAGAATTGTTGTGCTTTTCATCTTAAAATGAGTTGGTAATTGAATGGTTGAATTGAAAATGATATAGAGTAGGGGCAATACAAATAAGGTAAGGAATGTTGCTGTCGTTAAACCTCCGATGACCACTGTTGCCAATGGTTTTTGTACCTCTGCTCCGGCACTTGTACTAATGGCCATCGGCAAAAATCCCAGAGAAGCAACGGTTGCAGTCATCAGAACAGGTCGCAAACGAATACGCGTTCCTTCTTTTACCCGTTGTATTACATTACTCATTCCTTCTTTTTCGAGTTGGTTGAATGTTCCGATCAGTACAATTCCGTTCAACACGGCAACCCCAAACAATGCGATGAATCCGATTCCGGCACTGATACTAAAGGGCATTCCCCTCATTAGCAACGCCAGTATTCCTCCGATGGCACTCATCGGAATGGCAGTGAAGATCAACCCTGCCTGTTTGAAGGAGTGAAAGGTAAAGTACAGAAGCATGAAGATGAGTAACAGGGAGACGGGCACAGCAATCATCAGACGGTCGCTTGCTTTCCGGAGGTTCTCAAATTGTCCGCCATAGGTGAAGTAATACCCGGAGGGCAACTGAACTTGCTCGTCCAATTGCTGCTGAATGTCTTCAACCACGCTCTGTACATCTCTTCCCGAGACATTGAACCCGATCACAATACGTCGTTTTCCGGCTTCCCGGCTGATTTGGGCAGGCCCCAGTTTGTAATGAATGGTTGCTACCTGTGACAAAGGAATCTGAAGGCCGGTATTGGTTGGAATCATCAGGTTGTTTACATCTTCGATACTACTTCTGTGGGTGCTGTCCAATCGTACAACGAGGTCGAATCGCCGTTCATTTTCGTAGACTTGTCCCGTACTTTTTCCTGCAAATGCGGTACTGACTACATCATTGACATCCTGAATGGTGAGTCCGTAATTGGCAATGCGCGTACGGTCGTATCCGATGTTGATTTGCGGTAATCCGCTGACCCGTTCAACCTGCGGAGCAGTTGTTCCCTGAACGGATTGAATAACGTTACTTACTTTGTTGGCGTAAGCAGCAAGGGTATCGATGTTTTCTCCGAATATTTTAACAGCTACATCTTGTCGGATTCCGGTCATCAGTTCATTGAAGCGCATTTGGATCGGTTGGTTTTTCTCAAAGAACACTCCCGGAATGACTTCCAGTTTTTCCATCATCGCATCTGCCAGTTCGTTGTAACTTTTTCCGGATTTCCATTCCCGTTCGGGTTTCAGTACTATCATTAAATCGGTTGCTTCAGGAGGCATCGGGTCTGTCGGAACTTCCGCAGCTCCCGTTTTACCAACCACCATCTTTACTTCGTCAAATTCCTTGATAATGCGGGAGGCCTGCATGGACGTTTCGATACTTTGATTCAGTGAACTTCCCTGGGGAAGAATGCAGTGAAACGCAAAATCACCTTCCTGCAACTGTGGAATAAATTCACCTCCCATGCGGGTAAAAAGAAAAATACAGAGTGCAAATACAGCCACCGTTGTTCCTACAATAAAACGCTTGAAGCGAATGGCTTTTTCTAACAACGGTTCGTAGATTTGCTGCAATTTTTCCATCAACTGATCACTGAACGTTTTCTTTCTGCTGAGTTGTTTCGGTAGAAACAGAGCGCACATCATCGGAATGTAAGTCAGCGAAAGGATCAATGCGCCAAGGATAGCAAATCCGACAGTTTTTGCCATTGGGGTAAACATTTTTCCCTCCACTCCGACCAATGTGAGGATCGGGATGTAGACAATTAGGATGATAATTTCTCCAAATGCGGCGCTGGTACGGATTTTAGAGGCTGATAAAAACACCTCCTGATCCATTTCCTGTTGCGTTAGCCTGTTCATTGACTTTCGGAGTCCGAGATGGTGCAACGTTGCTTCCACAACAATGACCGCTCCATCGACAATTAAGCCGAAGTCAATTGCCCCCAAACTCATCAGGTTGGCACTAACTCCGAATACATGCATCATTCCCAATGCAAAGAGCAATGAGAGTGGAATCGCTGATGCGACAATCAATCCGGCACGTAAGTTACCAAGGAAAATGACCAACACGAAAATAACGATCAAGGCTCCTTCGATGAGGTTTTTTTCGACTGTGCTGATTGCTCTTCCAACCAATTCGGTTCGATCCAGGTAAGGTTCAATGATCACATCATCCGGCAGGGAGTTCTGAATGGTCGGTAATTTTTCTTTGATTCGTTTAACAACCTCGTTGCTGTTTTCTCCCTTCAGCATCATCACAACTCCTCCAACAGCATCTACTTTCCCATTGTAGGTTAATGCGCCGTAACGCACTGCGTGCCCGAATCGTACTTCTGCTACATCTTTAATGTAGACGGGAACTGTACCTGTGGTTTTGACTGCAATGTTCTTTACATCTTCTAATGATGTCACTAATCCGATTCCACGGATGAAGTATGCATTGGGTTTTTTATCAATGTAGGCTCCTCCTGTGTTTTGGTTGTTTTTTTCCAATGCCGTAAACAGTTCCGGAATACTAACTCCCATTGCTCGTAAGCGATCTGGATTTACAGCTACTTCGTATTGCTTTAACTCCCCGCCAAAACTGTTTACTTCAGCTATTCCCGGAGTTCCGTATAGCTGGCGCGCCACAATCCAGTCCTGCATGGTTCGTAGGTCTTTGGCATTGTATTTCTGTTCACTGCCTTTTTTCGGGTGAATGATGTATTGGTACACTTCTCCCAATCCGGTGCTGACCGGAGCCATTTCAGGAGAACCGATTCCCGCGGGGATTTTGTCTACCGCTTCCTGCAACCGCTCATTGATCAGTTGCCGGGCAAAATAAATATCAACGTCTTCTTCAAATACAACGGTGATGACAGATAACCCAAAGCGGGAAATACTACGGATTTCTTCAATTTTTGGTACAGTTGCGATACTTTGTTCAATCGGAAAAGTAACCAACTGTTCCACTTCCTGTCCTGCAAGTGTGGGGCAGGTTGTAAAAATTTGTACCTGGTTGTTGGTGATATCAGGTACGGCATCGATGGGAAGTTTGGTAGCACTCCAGACACCCCAGATGATGAGTATCAAGGTCATAATCCCGATAAAGAGTTTATTCCTGATACTAAAATGAATGATTTTGTCTAACATTGATTTTAGAATTAATACGGTATACGAATGATTGATCTACCCCGGAATAACAAGGGCAGGAAATACACCTGACGTTTCAGCAAACATCAACAGGATGCCGCTATAAGCCGCGTATTTCTACGAAGGATATCACGCATTAATTTGAGGTGGTTGCCAGATTTCTCCGAAATAATTGGAGTGAAAGGAGACGGCGTTGATTTTAATTTTTTCTGAAGAGAATTCCTGAACTGCGGTAATTTCAACAGGTATTAACCGGTATTCTACAATGTTCATCTGAATGCCACAACACGTACAACAGCAAAAAGGGGTACAGGTGTCATCGGAGTCGTGGTCATGATTGTGTTCTGTATCTGTTCCCAGTTCTGTATCGTTTTCACACTGATTTTCGACGTCATTACACGGAATGACTGCCAGTACGGTGATGTAAAACGCAAATATTGTTAAGAACCATCTCATTAGGATACAAAAGTATGAAAAAAAAGATGCAATGGTATTGCAAAAATTGTATGAAATGGAAGGGATTGAAATCTGTTCGTTTGTTTATTTGAATGGAGTTGATCAGGTACGTCTTAATTTGATCCGGGTTGCGCATTCGGAGGCAGATATAAGTCCACCTGCCAACATGATGATGTCTTTCAGAACGAGCCTTCCGGCACCTGATAAATAAGGGAAACCATGCTGAGGGGTAGGGGAATCACCGCCTAAATCCGGAACATATACTTCTGGTGTTGTGATTAAAAAAGAAAGGGTAACTATTGCCATTCCGAATGTTAATACACCTCCCCAGAACCCGATTTTTGGGAACCATATCCCCAATAAAACCAACATTCCGATCGAAATGATTACGCCTCCCAATCCATACGAGAAACGGTATGTTCCGTTTGTTGTGTGCCAGTCGATATTTTTTTGAACGACTTTCCCTTCCGGGTTTTTATAACGTGTGTATTCTGCTACCAGCTTTCCTTCTTCATTCTTTGTGAGCGTGTTGGAATGGTTGTAGAAGAAACTCATAAAAGGGCTGTTTGCCACAAAGGGTACGATTCCGTCAGCTTCATACGGAGCTGCTTTTAAGCCTCCAATCCAAGTCATTACAATAAAAATAGCAATTCTCATTAAGTTAATGAAGGTTCCCTGTACGTCAGCAAACAAGTTAAAAATATGTTCCATTTCAGTTCTTATTTTAAGTAGCTGTAAAACTACAAGAGACAGATGAGTAATAAAATGGACAAATAAGTTGATTACATAGATTATTTCGCTGCGATTGATATTCCTACTTTTTCACGAAATACTTTTGGAGATACCCCGACTTCTTTTTTAAAGTAGCGACTAAAATAAAATTCATCATTAAATCCCAGTTCGTGGGCGATTTCTTTTATGCTTTTATAGGTGAGGTGGAGTAACCTTTTTGCTTCTAAGGTCAAACGTTCGCGGATTAATTTTGAAGGCGTTTTTCCATATTGTTTTTTTACTTTTTTACTGAAGGCATTTACGGATAAGTTCAATTTTTCAGCGTAAAAAGCAACGGATTTCATTTCAATAAAATGTTCATCCAACAATGCTTTAAAATGTAGAATGGTTGTTTTTTTTACGGGTATGATTTGATGCTGTTTATTTGCAATTTGTTTTTCTTTACTACACAGGGCTAAGATCAGCTGCAGGTAGGACCGGATAATGGAAACATCGTAATTCATTGCAGATGGCAGCCTGTTCATCTTTAGAAAAAGCTGAATCACTTCATTAAAAAAATCTTCAGAAACAGAAATAAAGGGGGACTCATAGACATTATTGAATAATATACCATTGCATGCAACTTCCTCTTTGTGGTATTCAATGCAGTAAAAGTCTCCGTGAAACTGTAAAACATATACCTCATTACATGCATCGGAATCCCATTTTAAAAGTTGATAAGGGGAGAGGAAGAGGATTGTTTTACCATCACATTTATAACTGTTAAAATCCAGTGAAAATGAGAAGTAACCATCTAATAAAATGATGAAGTAATATGGTGCATTAATCGGGGAATAAAGAGCAAGGTCATCCCGGCGTTCTATTTTTATGAAAGCGCTCATTGGGGAACGGGTATTACTGATTCTGATATAAAAATAACAAAAGTTTGCCGGAGTCAGATGGACATATCCGGAAAAATAATCAGAACATCACTGATTGCAATTAGTGATCCATTGTTGTATAAATTGCTGTACATACTCCTTGATGAGCTCCCGTACATGTTCAAATGTTGCCGTTATTTCCTCCGGAGAACCAACTGCCTGAGCGGGATCCGGGAAATTTTGATGAAATTTTAGGGCATTCCCCGGGAAGTAAGGACATTGCTCTTTTGCATTGTCACACACTGTAATAACAACGTCAAAAGGGATTCCGACGTATTCATCGATATGATTTGACGTGTGTCCGGAGATGTCTATGCCGTCAGCTTTCATGGTCGCAATGGCGAGAGGATTTACGCCGTGTACTTCGACTCCTGCACTATAGACATTGACATGATTGCCGGCAAAATGTTGCAGATAACCTTGAGCTATCTGACTTCGACAACTGTTTCCGGTACATAAGACCAATATATTTTTCATGATTTCCTTTTTAAACAAATAACCAGATGAGGTTAATGATACAAAACTTCGGATCGAATCCGAACAAGAGTTGGAGTACTACAACAGCGGTTGTTATAATCAATGGTTTTCTGTATTTAATAATGGATGTTTTCATCGTGACTAACAACATCCTCCACCTGGCGTGCACCCGGTCGTTTTTTCGGTTTGATTATCCGTTTTTAAAGGAATACCACACGCATCTTCCGCCAGACAAGCCGTTGTTTTTGGGGTCAATACAAAATGTTTTCCGTTGAATTCCAATCCATATTTACAGATGGTTTCTCCCTGGTACTCTACCTCAATTTCGTTATCCGTGATTCCTAATTTCTCTTCCGAGAGCTGTATGATTCGCAATAATTTTCGTGGTTTTAACCGGTGTTCAAAATCATTTGCATTCCATAGTTGAAAATTGACGACTGTTTCTTTTCGTATGACTCCGCCACAGTCAATAAAGTGTTTTTGGATGTTTCCGACTTCCGTTACATGGAAATGTTCGGGAACAAATGATCCATCCGGAGTTTGAAACGCTACACTTTCCAATGCAGGTAAGATGGTTTTGATTTCTGAAAGTTTCATATGACTTATCTTTTAAATTAACAACATTGATCTGTTTTATGATCCAGTTTGGATGAAATGTCTGAGACGTATGCCTGAATACGGGCAATTTTTGATTGATCAACACAATAACAAATAGCAGTTCCCTCCACGTTTCCTTTGATTAATCCTGCGTTTTTTAATTCTCTCAAATGTTGAGAAACGGTTGGTTGTGCGAGTGTTAATTCATTAACAATATCACCACAGATACAAGTATCTACTTTTACCAGGTATTCCAGGATGGCGATACGTGCAGGGTGTGCTATTGCTTTTAACAGAGCTGCTATTTCGTTTTGCTCTGTGCTGAATAAATCTGTTTTTGTGCTTCCCATTTCATCTATCGTTATATTGCAATATTACGATAAATAATGTTATTCTAAAATAAAATGCAAAAAATAATTGCTTGTTATTTATTGACAATGTTCTTCAATGTATTGTCGCGCCTGATCTTGTGTCAATGCAGAAAAGTTGCGGTAGCGATGGTGTACGTCTATGATTTCTTCTAAAGCATCAGTAACCAATGCTTTATTTTCCCAGGTATTCAGATGTGTAATAACTGTTTGAAGGCATCCCTTTTTATAAGCGATCTGCCCGATTACATGAACCAGTGTATTGCGCACCCGTGCGGTTGTGTCGTATTGTAATTCTTTCAGTAACGGTAAAATATCTTCCGGATGTGTTCTTCCGCGGAGTTCAATCCCATGGCAAATTTCCCGCCGGATTTCTTTGTTCTCGTGATGCAGGTACTTTTTTGCCCAGTTCAGTACAGGTTCCGGGTTCACTTCTCCCATTTTTTTGACGGAACCGATGACAGCATTCCTGGGAGAGTGATGGTGGTCGAACAATCCGTTGCTAAAAAAAGATTCAACAATTTCAAAATCCTGTTTCCCGATTTCACCGGCAGCATTGATTGCGGTTTGCCTGACTTTGAAATTATCATGCTCAGCCAGTTGCTTTAAACAGGCAATGATGGCAGGTCGTAACTCAACCTTTTCAATGTACAGTTTCCCGATTGACAGGTATGCAGATTTTCGGATATAGGTATCTTCATCGGAGCAATAATGAATGATTTCATCCATCCCGGAATGGATTAAATCCCGAAGAATTTCCTCTTTGATCCTGCAAACTAAGTTTGCCCGTTCCTGTTTGTTTAAATCGTAGAATCCCATTGTTTTTATCATTAGTTTCTCATTTCGCTCCATCATCAGGTTAACGGTTCCCTGATTTTGCCCGATTTGCAGTAGACCACGGCATGATTTTGTACAGCTGGTCCAGGTCTGTTTGTCGAATTGTAATTGATACTTCAGTGCTTACTTCCGGAGCTATGTATGCTTTTTGTTCGGCGGAAATATGGCTGAATAAAATCGCAACTTCTTGTTTTGAATAAAATTGATCAATCAGCATACCTTTGTAATTTACAAATAAAATTTCTTTTCCTTTGTGGATTTCATACACACCGGTAGAATTGTTGTACAGACCGCCCCGGTAATTTTTTAAGCGGTTGAGATCGGTTGATTCGCAACTATCACAGGAATAAAGAACTTCTCCGGAAGTATTTTTGAGTTCAAGTAGCGTTCCGTTCATTGAAATCGTGTTATTGGTCAATGGATCAAAATATGTGTGTATAGGGCGGTATGGATACAATTGATTTCCAGCAGGATTAATGTGTGTGTATTCGGACGTACCGGTCTGCTTGTCTTCTCTGACGATGCAGGTCCCCATATCATTCGAATAAGAAAAGTAAGCATACTGTTCGTCAGAACGGGGAATGAACAGAATTTTCTCCAGTTTTGAAGTGTAAAGGGTTTTTCCTTTGGGTTCAACTACCGGAAAATATCCGGAATGTTCGTAACGGGAAAAATCAACTTCAATTCCGTCATTCCCGATGTGACCGTCGTTTTTAATTTGAAGTATGGTAGCACCTGTTGTGTCAATAATTTCTGTATACCTCACACGGCGTTCATTCTCATTAAAGTAATACGTGATTTGTGTGAAGCCGTTGGCATTGAAATTATCACGTGCAACAATTTCTCCCGGACGATCTCTGAAATGGATGATTTCCTTTCCGGTTTTATCGATGTAGATAACAGTGTCTCCTTTTAGTACCAAAGCAAGACCTTTGTGAAATGCCGGCTTGTAATTCCACCATTCAGCAGAAACTTCCATATCTTTCAGATGCTTGGAAGCATAAACGGGAGGGATTGCAAGTTTACCGGTTGCATCCAAAAAACCAATGCCTCCCTGAGTTAAACCATAAACAAGCGGATACATCACAAAAGCTGTCATTCCTTCTGAATGCCCCAGCACAGAAAATGCATAATCGGCACTACTGAACCGAATTAATGTGTCTCCTTTTTTGTTGACGAACGCGTAGTTGTTAGCACTAGCTTGATACTTGTTCAGGTTCACTCTTTTCAGTCCATGTTGAAAAACAGATGGATAAGCAGTTGTAAATTTAGACACTATTTTTCCTGTACGATCTGCCAGGGCATATTTTCCGGTGTTGTCTTCCAGGTAAAACAATCCGTTTCTGAAGGTTGGCGCATGTATATAAATACACGGAATGACTTCTTCTCCAAAGCAGTTTATTGCGCCGTATTTCCCTGATTTAGAAACAATAACGACTCCGTTTTTCCAGTCTAACTGATACGGTTTCCGTGATTCATCTGTGAGATGCCCCAATTGTGTGTATTGAGGAGAGACCATCCATTCACCTGAGGCGTTGATTATACCAAACTTACCATCTTGCTTTTTGACGCTCAGAATAGAAGTGGCAACGGTATCAAATGAAAGAGAAGAATTACCGGAATGAACAAATTCACTAATGGATAGCTGTCCAAACATCCCGAAAGAGATTAGAAAGATACCCGTTAGGAGGTTGCATTTCAGAATGAATGGCTTCATAAATGGATAATTGATGTCAAAGATTCAAAGATAAAGATAAAGTGAATCGATCCTGTTTGCAGTGATTATTTTTCAATTAACCAATGTCGTTCTATACATGGATTTCAGAAATTTTGTCTCACAAAAATTTTGAAATCAATCCCTGTTTCCTGTTCCGGCTTATTTTGTGGACCGCTCCATCTGAAAGCTCTACATAGCCGTCATTTGCTTTTTTGTAGGCCTTGACGTGTCTCAGGCTGACGATGGTACTTTGATGAATCCGGTAAAAACCATATTCTTCCAGCAGATTTTCATATTCCCCCAGGTTTTTACTTGTTGTAACTTTTGTGCCGTCATCCATGGTAAAGTGGGTGTAATTCCGGTCTCCTTCCAGTTTGACGATTGATGGAATTTCCACGACATCAAACCCGTTCATATTGGGAATAACCAACTTCTGCACTTCTCCTCTTGTGCCGTAATTCTCAATCAGCACTTTGATGCGTTTTTCATTCCCGTGACGTCCTTTTTTCAGGCCTTCCAGTTTTTCAATGGATGCTTCCAGTTCTTTCAGTTTGATGGGTTTGAGTAGGTATCCGAACGCACTGAATTTGAAAGCGTCTACGGCATATTGGTCGTATGCGGTAATGAAAATAATGTCTGGTGTTTCCTTGCCCATTTTTGTCAACAAATCGAATCCTGTTCCTGTTTTCATACGGATATCGAGGAACACCAGTTCCGGTTTTTTAGTTGTGATTAGTTCAAAACCGGTATCAACATCATCTGCTTCACCCAGCAACTGGATTTTATGGCTTAGTTTTTTCTCAATCATGTTGCGGAGTAAAAACCGCGCATCTCTTTCATCGTCAATTATAACTGCTTTTATCATGTTGTATAGCAAATGGTTAATGTAATACAGGTTCCTCCTGTGGCACGTTCTTCTATTGATACGTTGTGGTTACCTCCAAGCCGTTCAGCAGTAATTTGCATGCCTTTTGATTCGTTTCCTGTTGACAACTTCAGCTGTTTTCCTGAATAAAATCCAACTCCGTTATCAATTACCTGGCAGATTAGTTTTCCCGGCTCCGGCTTTTGTATGTTCAATGTAATCAGACCTTTTTCTTTTTTTGAAATGATACCATGCCAGATGGCATTTTCCAGGTAAGGTTGAAAAATCAGCGGTGGTATTTTGATCTGTTGGAGATCGATATCATCAGCAACCTCGCAGACATATTCGAAGGAATGGTCCGTGCGTACCATTTCGAGATCCATGTACAATTGAATGACATTCAGTTCTTCTTTCAACCGGACATGATCTTTCCCGCTGTTTTCGAGAATTTTTCGTAATAAACGTGAGAAATCGGCCATGTAATCATTCGCTGTATCTTCATCACCTTCAATGTACATGCGTTGTATACTGTTCAGACTGTTGAACAGGAAGTGAGGATTCATTTGTGCACGAAGCGCCTTTTGTTCGAGCTCTGATTGTTTTCGTTCTTGTCGTTCCTTTACCTGCCTCATATAAAAGAATACAACCAGTAGAATGAGCAGGAGGGCAATAACAGATACGATTAATAAGCCATAGCGCAACCTTGATTTTTCTTTGAGTTGATCGTTTGTTTCCTTTAGTTTTAGAATTTCGTTCTTTCGTTCTTCGGCCTGGTATTTTTCCTGCAGTTCATTTACTGTCTTCAGTGCATATTCATTGACCACACTGTCTTTGTAGATGGAGTGATTTTCTTCTGCGATCAGTGCATTTTCCAAATCTCCTTTGTCTTTGTAGTAGGCTTTCAACCCGGCATATGCCTGCTTGATATCTTCATTGGACCGGATTTCTTTTGCCAGTTCAAGGCTGGCATTCAGAAGCTCAAAGGCTTTGTCCAATTCACCCAGCTTGCGATGGGCTGATGCAAGGTTGTGTAGAATTCCGGCAATTATTTTCCGATGATCTCCATCGAATGATTTGTACAACTCAAGTACATGGCTGTATCCTTTTACAGCATCGCTGTAATTTTCTTTTTTAAATTGAACCGCAGCTATTCCGTTCAGACAGGCAGCTTCAATGTATACCTCTTTCGTCGTCTGTGCCAGTTGTTCTCCCTTTTCAAAATAAATCAGTGCCTGCTTCAGATCTCCTTCCATGAATACGACGGATGCCAGGCTCAGGTAGCTGTTTGCCAACCCCTTTTTTGGGTCCATTTTTTCTTTCAGCTCAATGGCGAATTCCAGGTTCTTACGTGCCTCTTTCAGGTTTCCCTGTTTTACGTATAAAGTCCCGATGTTGCTATAAATAGCGGAAATTTGTCGTTTGTCATTCAATTCGGTGAAAATACGCAATGCTTTCAGATAGAGTTCCATTGATTCAATATACTCACTCTGGTGCAGGTGCAGACCGCCTAATAGATTGTAAGAAAAGCCTTCTCCGCTTTTATTGCCGGTTTTTAATGATAGATTCAGGCATTCGTTAGCATAGTGTTTCGCCAGATCGGCATTTGTTTTAGACAGTGATGCCGCTAATTCCCTTATCAGACGAATTTTTGTTGAATCGGCAGTAGCAGTTTGCAACTGATCGATCAGTAATTTCTCCTTTGCATTCTGAGAAAATCCGGAAGCAGCAATCAACAGTATAAAAAAGGTAAATAAACAGTGCTTCATAAATTGTTCAGGTGTTGAAACCAATATTAGCAGGGGAGAAAACGCGTGCAAAGATAACGAATTAAGGTGTTGCATACATAAAAATCCACCCGAAAACCGGGTGGATTCTGTCATGTAGTAGTTATTTGAAGTTTACTTTTTAATTACATTCACAATTGCTGATTGACCTTCTGTCTGAATGTGAACCAGGTACATTCCCGGTTCACCTTTTAACAGAACACTGATTTCGCGGATGGCATCAAAGGATTCCGTTCCCACTAATTGCCCAAGTGTATTGTATATAGTCACATTCGCATGATTGACAACTTCTCCTAAATCAATCGTTACGCTTCCCGAGGTCGGGTTGGGGTAAACGAATAATTCTGTTCCAACGTTGTTTTCGTCAATTCCCATCGTGCTGGAGATGCAATCAGTTGTAACCGTACAAATCCCGTTTGAAATTTCACAGGCATAACTTCCTGCTGTTGTGATGCTGAATGTACGTCCTGTTTCACCCGAAATAACCGTATTCCCGTTTGCACAATCAATCCACTTGTACGTGTATCCCGTACCTGTTGCATCGGCTTGTAAAGTTACGGCGTCTACTTGTGTAATGCCATTTTCGATTGCTGAATTGACAATAACTTGTTGCGTTTGTGTGGATGTATTTCCGTTTCCATCGTTATAAGTCCAGGTAACCACTGTTGTGCCGGAAGTTGTGATCGGAAGAACAGCGTCGTGTGTTCCTGTCACTGTTCCCGTACAATTGTCTGTGGCAGTCGGAGGAGTAAGCGAAGTCACTTCACAATTTGCAGTTACAGGTGAAAGAATAGCGTTATTCGCTACTGGTGCCGTTTGATCATCAATGGTGATGCTTTGTGTCTGTGTGGAAGTATTTCCGTTTCCGTCATTGTACGTCCATGTAATGACAAATGTTCCTTGCTGTGTGATCGGGAAGGTTACGTTTGGCGTTCCGTTGATCGTTCCTGCACAGTTGTCCGTTGCTGTAGGAGGGATCAATGAAGCGATTGAACATGTTGCTGTTACCGGATTCAATGTTGTCACATCAGCAACAGGCGCTGTATTGTCAGCAATGATAACTTGTTGTGTTTGTGTGGCAGTATTTCCGTTTCCATCGTTGTACGTCCATATTACAATCGTTGTTCCCGGTGTTGTGATCGGGAAGGTTACGTTTGGCGTTCCGTTGATCGTCCCCGCACAGTTGTCCGTTGCTGTCGGAGCAGTTAATGTCGCTACCGAACAAGTGGATGCCACATGTTGCAAGGTTGTTATCGCCGGAACCGGAGCCGTATTGTCTGTAATAATTACTTGTTGTGTTTGTGTGGCAGTATTTCCGTTTCCATCGTCGTATGTCCAGGTTACAACTGTTGTTCCTTGCGTTGCAATCGGTAATGTTACATCGTGTGTTGCAGTTACTGTTCCTGCACAGTTGTCTGTTGCAGTAGGAGCTGTAAGTGTTGTTACTTCGCATTGCGCAGTGACCGGGTTCAGTGCCGCCAAAGTCGGTACGGGCGCGGTGTTGTCTTCAATGGTCACTTGTTGTGTTTGTGTGACAGTATTTCCGTTTCCGTCGTCATACGTCCAGGTTACAACTGTTGTTCCTTGTGTTGTAATGGGGAGTGTTATATCGTGTGTTGCAGCTACTGTTCCTGCACAATTGTCTGTTGCAGTAGGTACTGTAAGTGTGGTTACAGAGCATGGATCAGTAATATCCGGCAACATTGTCACAGTTGGAACCGGTGCTGTGTTGTCTGCGATGATTACATTTTGCGTTTGCGTTGCTATATTTCCGTTTCCATCGTTGTATGTCCACGTTACGACTGTCGTTCCCTGTGTTACGATCGGCAATGTTACATTGTGTGTTGCGGTTACTGTTCCGGTGCAATTATCTGTTGCTGTTGGAGCGTTAAGCGACGTTACCGAACATTGTGTTGTTACATCCTGAAGCGTTGGTGTGTCTGCTACGGGAGCCAGGTTATCACCAACCGTTAAATTTAGAGTGACCGTACTGTCACAACCTGCTGCATTGACAAGTGTATGTGTTGCCGTGTTATTGCTCGTTTCGTACGTCAGTCCGTCAATCCAGGTGTATGGTCCGCACGATGTAACCGTATGTGTGCCGGATGTCGGGACACATGAATAGTCAACGGCTGCTCCTATTTGTATACATGGATCGTTAGAGTATGAGCATCCTGTTCCCGGGGAACATCGATCGCGAATATAAAATTCAAATTTGATGGAACCACCACCGTCTATTACCGCTTGATTGAACACATCTTTTGGAATGGTGTAAGTTGTTGTTAAATAGCTACAGTTTCCTACCGGAACATCCGGCTGAACGAAGGTTGTTCCGCTCAATCTGATCCCACCACTATTGGTTGTATAAGGATTACAACCCAGGTAGCTGACAGTTAGTAGTACGTCGTGTGTTGCCAGTTGTACGGAATTAAATACTTTGTTGTAATTGTAGTAGCTTGGTGATCCTGAATTGTAAAGTGAGCACCCGCTATAGGTCAGGTTCTGAATCTGTGCCTGTAGTTGGTTACTGTTCAGTGCAAGTGCGAATAACAGAAGGATAAGTAATTTCATCTTTTTCATACATCATTGTTGTTTTTTGAATATTTTTTAGTGAGCGCGCAAAATTAGGTGTTGCATTATTATTTTCTCACAGGATTGACAACAATTGTACGGATGGTAGCTTTTTACAAAAATGTAGTAGAAAATCGGGATATGTTGGTAGGGGAGCCAGGAATAAATTGTATGGGATTAAAGAATCGTAACTAAAAACGATTGATCAACTTTTTAGTTTTGTTTGTTGTTCAAGAGATATTCATCTATCAGTTTCCGGAATATAAATCCCAAGGGGCATCTTCCAGATTACCTTTTACTTTTCCATGGACGATATCCCAACCTCTTGAATTTACTTCAGAAGGTGCATGTTTCCAAAACATTTTTCTACCTTTTCCATCATCATTCTCTTTTACCATTGCGGTAATAATTTTACCATCTTCTGCAATAGGAATGACAATTCTGTTTCTACATGTGATAGGAAATGAAACAAGACAAGTATTTCCATCCATTTCACTATATGCAGAATACATACTATTTTCAATCACTTTTTGAAGGATATCCTCGACTTTACCTGTCCATCCTCTTCTATAAGCAACTGTACTTAATTCCTTGGAGTGTTTTTTTAAATGGTTTAATCCATATTTTTCATTTCCTTCCAGCAAGTAGATCTCTTTCGCTTCATTTTTAACTCCTGATGGTGCTGCTGTACGAAAAATCTCATCTGTTTCAGCTAATTGCATAATGGTTATAGGCGGATTATTCAGAGAACCATATTTCTGCTTGGAATTATTGTGAATGGTGTTTTGTATTTTTCGTTGAAGGACAGTTTGAGGTCGGTTATCTACAAAACTAAAAGCATATTTGTTGTTACTTTTCTTTGTATCCGTAGAAAAAGTACGATCATTTTTTTTCGTTGTCTCAGCTTGATTATACATATTTTCTTTTCAGTTAGATTACTCCGAACACATTACAATTATACAAAAAAAGCATAAAATTTCACTTTTTTAAACTGAATAAAAAAGAAAAGGAGAGCATGTTTAAATTGCTCTCCCTGGAATTTATAAAACTGTTTATTTATTTGTTAATCATTAGTTTTTTAGTGTTTGTTGTTCCATTTGTTTCTACACGAAGCAAATAAATTCCTGTTGGAAAATCACGTGTATCAATGGTATTGGATTGTTCGTTTGAAATAGCAGTGTAAACCGTTTTACCCATGATATCAGACAGATGTACGGAATCCCCGTTTTGCAAGCCAGAAATAGTTACAACATCAGTTGCAGGGTTGGGGTATAATTTGACGTCTGGTTCATTATCCGGTTGGTTTATACTTAATGAAGCCGGATAATTGAGTGTTCCGATGTAACGAAAGTTATTTGTTTCATTCGATTCTGTAATTTCTTCACCGGAATCAACCCATACTCCCCATTCATAGGTTCCTTGAGGAACTGCTGGCAGCGCATCTGCGATGTATCCGTTCAGATCATAGACAAACGTACAGTTTCCCTGTGGAATGTCCGGACTTTGCACTGTTTTGGTTGCAATGATGTAAATTGTTTCAGTCGTTACATCTTTCAAAATGAGACTCACATCAAAGTCTTGATTTGCATTGTCAGGTCCGTTATTACATGCTGCCATCTGACTGATTCTCAGGTAGCCTCCAGATGTTGGTGCATCCCATGTAATTGCCTGAAGTACAAATAAATCGTAATTTTGAGCCTGAACGGTTAAACCACCAATCAGTGATAGAAATAATAGTAATTGTTTTTTCATTATGTTCAATTGTTTAGTTATTAATGAAACAAAATTACTACCTGAGTTATACTTTTGAAATACGATTTATGCCGTATATTTCAGATTATCAGTGATATTTAGGATACTTCCGGGGGAGGGTGCGACTGCATTTTACGATCGGTTGTTCAGGATTTTTTTTATTAGCACAATCTGACCTAAATGATAATAACTGTGTTCAATCATCGCCTCAATGTTTCTCAGATACGTTCCGTATTTTTCGAGAACAAAATCTTCGTTGAGTTGTTTTTCCGGCATTTGTTCGATCAGTATAGCAAACTCTTCCGAATCAGACCAGAATCTCCCAAGAAAATGTTCCCATTGTTCAGATGAATGGATGTCCGGAAAATCAAAGCTATATGCATCCCTGATCTCTAAGTTCCCACCGAGAAAGACCTGTTTGATTCCATTTATGTAATAATGGATATGCTGAGCCAGAATTGATATGGTATTGAGATTATGCACTTTTTCAGTTGCAATTTCCCAGTCCAGTGTTTCCAACTCGTTTTTAAAGTTTGTATTTGCAATCCAGGTTCCGTTTAAAATGACTTCACGGAATCTGTTTGCAAGGATGATTTGATCGCTCATAACTGTTTGTTAACTGATTAGAAGGATAAAATTAAAAAAACGGGAGTAATGTTGAAAGTGCTGTTTTTTCAAAAGTATTGTTCTGTTTTAATCGTCTTATTTCCAAATCTCCCTGCCTTTTCCTGAAGAGTGTCGTATTACTGTTTTACTTGATCAGGTTGTTTTCATTCATCTTGTTGATCTTTGATCCGTTTAATTCCTACCCGGTAATTAAGAATAATGAGTACGATTGCCAGGATTGCAATACCGATACAAAATGTAAGAAAACCGGGATCAATGCCTGACCCTAATGTTCTGATTGAAATGAACGCGCACATCAGTACGATTGAAGCGGAAATAGTCAATGGTGTGCTGACCTTGTATTCTTTTCTCGAAAAGCGAAAAATTGCCGTGAGAAATAATACCAAACTACTGATTATACCAACAAATAGTACGTATACCAACGTGTCCAAAAACGCTAAACCGTCCAGTTGATCTGCTAATAAACGATTGCCAATGACCAGGGACGTTAATAATAAAGATAGTTTTTTCATCGTTATTCGTGTGAAAACATGTTAAACTTACAGTTTATGATTTGAAGTCGTTGTTTGTCAGCACCCCCCTTATGTAACTCCAAAGATTTGGTTCGTCATTGTCGTCAATGATTTTATTCTATATTTTCATTTTCACTTAATTCTGTATATTAGATGAAGAACATTTCAAGTAGTATATTGAATCACTAAACTAACCGATTTTTTGACATTGAAACCATTTTGCGCAATCTGATGAGTCAGTTCGTTAGAAAAATGAATCATTCATGCAGACCCTTCAATATTTTTTCAAATTCGTATAAAAATGGTTTTTGAAGGCCATGATTCAGATAGGCAAAATAGGAAGCTGTTTTCGGAGAAAAATGATCAGGTAGTTGTTCCCAGTGTGGGGGAGGGGACTTCTGAACTTCTAAAAACTCTCTTAATTCTATACAAGAATTGCGTTTGTCGTCATACAGGAAAATGGACAACTTTACTTGTTTCAACGATGATTTAATGTGGTGCCATTCCCAATAACATTCGTAACGAAGCGGAAATCGAATTTCGTGTTGGTCTTTTGGTCCGGCTATCACAAGTACACCGCTGTTTACCCGCTTAAAGATCGTCAGTTGAGCTTTGTTTTTGAAAAGCTTCCAAATTCCGAAAGGTAACAGGAGTGCAGCAACAACTGAAAATGTCAGAATGGTATTTGCAGTTGAATGAAATTCACCCGTTCCCAAAATGATTAGGGCCAGAACAGTACCAACGATCCCTAAAACGATAAAAATATGATTCACCCAATTATAGCCATGCAAGGGCGAAATGTAGCGTTGGAGGTAGATTGAATTGTTTAAACGTTCCTGCGCAAATGCTGCATCTGAAATCACTTTCCCAAATGTTGAGCGTTGAAACCGGGTGTACAATTCTTCCCTGGAAATGATTTCTTCTTCCTGTTGTGCCTCAACGATGCGATCTGCATGTTCCATCAGATTTCTTTCAGAAAGCACTTGCTCCATGGCTTCTACTGCTTCGGGTTTATACCCGGATCTGTTTTTATACACCTCCAGCAATTTTTCATCTGAATGCGCATTCATGACTTTATAGAATTGGTTTTCCATTGATTTTTGTTAGAAACGGGGTGAATATACAGAAAAAAGAAAGCAGGCGTTTCTCTTTTGTAATAAATGGAACTGGATCCGGTGTGGGATCGGGCGAATATTTTTCATAATTGTTCGGGAAAAACGTTCACATACAGGAACGTTTTTTTTCAGTTTATTCCTGAAACGACCAATGTCATCGGATCAAATTTACATGTCCTGTTTGTTGGAAACGTTTCGAATCTTCTACATTTCGTACTTCAATATTCCATGTATATGTTCCGTCCTGTGCCATTTTTCCATTATATGTCCCGTCCCATCCTATTTCTACATTATGCGACTCAAAAATACATTCTCCCCATCTGTTAAAGATTAACAGGGTGTAATCATAAGGGTCAAATCCTGAATAGAATACAGGCAAAAAGGTGTTGTTAAAATTATCTCCGTCCGGGGTAAAAGTATTTGGAACATAGAAAATCAATGCATCCTTCACCCTGATCGGTTTAGAAATAGAATCGATACAACCAAATTCGGATGTTGCAATTAAAGTGATTGTATATTGTCCTGGTCCGGCATCCGGGAAAGTATGTTGAACATTCTCCTGGAACGAGTTGGGAGAGTTATCGCCAAAGTTCCATTCGTACGAAACAGCCCCGGTAGATAGATTTTCAAAGTAAGCTGTTGATGAGATGAAAGTCACATCTGATGGCGTTGTCGTAAAATCCGCATCAGGTAGCGGATTTGAACAAATGTAGTCACTTAACAGCCAGGTGTTGGTGCAACCGAATGGACTTGTGACTTTAACACTGGCATCAATACAACCAACAAAATCAACTGTAAACGGAGATGGGGAACAAGAATTGTCGGTATATCCATTTGAAAATGTCCAGATTACATTATTACCTGGTTCAGTAATACAATCCAGGATAAGTTCATCTCCAATGCAAACTTCCACGGGAGGAGCAGGACTAAACTCAGGAATTGGATGACCTTCTAAAACAATATTGTCACTGATTTGACATCCGTTCGCATCGTAAATTGTAACAGTATACTCTCCGGGTCCTATGTTTGAAAGAATGGCGCTATTACTTGCAGGATTTTCCCAAGCGATTGTGTAAGTTGGTGTTCCTCCTTCGAAAACTACTTCGATAACTCCATCTTCTTTGTTTTCACAGCTTACAGGTAATCCATAATAATCTGTTAATGTGTTAATATCCGTGAATAAGAATTCAGGGTCACTTAATGTAACAGAAGCTGAAGATTGACAGCCATTCGCATCGATTGTCAGTACGTTATATACTCCGGACGGGATGCCTGAGATTGTAGGTGAATTCCCAATCACCTCATTATCAGAATTCATCCATATATAAGTATAACCAGGAGTTCCACCATTAACACTCAAAGATGCGGAACCATCAGAAGCACCAAAACAACTAATATCTGAACCATTGTAATCTGAAGTTATTTCAGGTTCAGAAGTTAGCTCTTCCGGTTGATTGATAAAAATCTGATTCGAGTGTTGACATCCGTTTGCATCGGTAATTGTCACAGAATAAGTTCCTGCGGTAAGTCCGCTGAGATCTTCTGTTGTCGCCCCATTATTCCATACATAGCTATATCCCGGGGTTCCTCCACCAACAGTCAGATCAATTGCTCCGTCATTGGCTCCGTTACAGCTTACGTTCCATCCTCCCGCGTAGGTAACAGCAGTTGTTGAAGCTGTCAAAACAGGCGGTTCTGTGAGAGTAATGGTTTGTGTGTTTGTACATCCGTTCGCATCGGTTATGTGTACCGAGTATGTTCCTGCTGGAAGACTGTTTATGTCTTCTGTAACTGCTCCGTTGCTCCAGATGTAGCTGTATCCCGGAGTTCCCCCGCTAACAGTCAGATCAATTGCTCCGTCATTGGCTCCGTTACAGCTTACGTTCCATCCTCCCGCGTAGGTATCGGCAGTCGTTGAAGCTGTCAAAACAGGCGGTTCTGTGAGAGTAATGGTTTGTGTGTTTGTACATCCGTTCGCATCGGTAATGTTTACCGAGTATGTTCCTGCTGGAAGACTGTTTATGTCTTCTGTAACTGCTCCGTTGCTCCAGGTGTAGCTGTATCCCGGAGTTGCCCCACCAACAGTCAGATCAATTGCTCCGTCGCTTGCTCCGTTACAGCTTACGTTCCATCCTCCCGCGTAGGTAACAGCAGTTG
>NZ_JACVEL010000011.1 GCF_014518315.1 Taishania pollutisoli | reverse complement strand
AGTCTCGAGTTTCAGAAACTCGAGACTTTAATGTAGTTTTGCTTTATTAACCTGTCAACTATTTTTAGGACTGGTCAACAAAAACTTAACTTTTACTTATTCAGCATTACCGGCATCACCAGCATCAGGATATCTTCGTCCTGGTTGGTGCTTTCGGCCGGCATTAACAAACCTGCACGGCTTGGAACAGACATTTCCAACTTCACTTCTTTCGTGTCAATGTTGTTCAACATTTCCAACAGGAAACGAGAGTTAAATGCAATTTCCATGTCTTCTCCGTCATAGTTACACGTCAGACGTTCATTCGCTTCGTTTGAAAAATCCAGGTCTTCAGCAGACAATGCCAGCTCAGATCCCGCCAGTTTTAATTTAATCTGGTGTGTTGTCTTATTGGCAAAGATCGATACTCGTTTGATGGAACCCAAAAACTGTGTTCTGTCAATGATCAATACGTTTGGATTTTCCTTCGGAATTACAGCTTCATAATTTGGGTATTTCCCGTCGATTAAACGACACACCAATACGATGTCTCCAAAGGAGAACACGGCATTTGATTCATTGTATTCAATCAACACTTCAATATCCGATGTAACATTTGAACGCAACAGGTTCAACGGCTTTTTAGGCAAAATAAATGAAGATGTTGTTTCAGCAGATGAATCCGTTCTGCGGTAACGCACCAACTTGTGCGCATCCGTTGCTACGAAAATAATGTCTTGCGGGGAAAACTGGCAGAAAACACCACTCATTACCGGGCGCAGGTCATCATTTCCTGTTGCAAACAATGTCTTATTGATTGCGGAACTGATAATCTCACCTGAAACACGAACGGAGGAACTGTTTTCAATCACCGGGATTTTCGGAAACTCATCTCCGTTAAATCCAACCATTTTTGATTTTCCGTTATCGTATGCAATTTCAATGGCGAATGTCGGATAATCAATGGAGAACGTACACGGCTGATCCGGTAAATTTTTCAAAACATCCAGTAACAATTTGGCAGGAATGGCGATTTTACCTTCTCCGTTTGCCTCTACTTCCATGGTTGTACGCATGGTGGTTTCCAGATCAGAAGCAGAAATTGTTAGTTGATTGTCAGCGATCTCAAATAAAAAGTTATCCAATATCGGCAACGTATTGCTGGTACTCAACACACCTGAAATGCTTTGCAGATGTCTCAAAAGTGCCGTACTCGATGTAATAAAATTCATATTTTTTGTCTAATGTTATTCAAAACTATAAAGGATCGGCATAAAAACAGCGAAAAACAACTATTTTTTATCCGATACTTATTAACAATAGTTGCTTCTATTTTTTATACTGATCCGGAGATTTTACTTCGTAATTATTCAGATCCAGCGACTTTAAATCCAATGGGAAATACATGTGTCCCAAGGTCAGCGGATCAAAGACAAAGTACTGGCATTTTACGATTTCTCCATTCGTCAGTTCCGCCCAGAATCGATCCACTTCGTAGGTAACAGGTTGTCCCAATTCGTTTACCTGTGGTGTTTCCGAAGCAATACGGAACATGCGGATCCGTTCAGATTTACCATTCTGCAGATCAATTTTCAACACACAGAAAGGGGACGATTTTTTCAAACTGTCAATCTGTGTGGCATTGAGAAGATAGTTCGGCATTTCATAGTGAATCTTCTTAAACTTATTCAAATACAACATCACGTATTGTGTATCCACCGCAGGAAGCGGAATATTTTGCTGGCGCACACTGAACTGATCTCCTGCCCCCAGTCGCTCGACTGAAAAACTCCTTGCCGGTTGCAGCGGAAAATTCACATCCACCTTTTTTATATCTTTCGGGTTGAGCTCAAAGATTTGTGTACATCTCCACTTCAACGGGTCTGCATAAAAACGTGGCTCAATAATTCCGTACATTCCTTTGATACTCATGATCACCGGTTTGTCGGAAAGTCCCTGCTCTGCTGACTCAAGTAACATCACCTGCCCTAAATGATCCGGAGATGCCGGCCCGACATACCATGTTTTATGCCATTTCCCATTCATGAAATATTCTACTTTGGTATGTTGAGAGAGCATCATTTTCCGATGCGTTTCAACTGAATTATCCGTCAGGTATCCTTTAAATTCAATTTTTTTACACGCATCCAGGATGTAGAATACTCCTTCCTGCGAAATACAACCTCCGTCCTTATCCGTCCATTTGTCACTTCCCTTTTGGCGGCGAAGGTCCATTATCCTTCCGAAATTATCCGTAATGACAACCCGGTCGATTTTATCTGTATCGGGAATTGCGAATTCGATTAGTTCAGATTCAACGGACGAGCCGGATCCTTTCACTATTTTCCAACCGAAATAGGCCAGTAATCCTACAACTACAGCTACAACAATCAGGATAATAACTTTTTTCATACACGTATTTTCTGTTTGAATACTCCGGTCAACTTATGCTTTAACCGAATATTTTCGTTTTCTAAAATAGCCAAAACCAATGGCAAAGATGATTAGGAGTGAAGAAGGAATCAACAAATTAATTACTTTGTAAAAACCGGCACTGCTTTGCACTTTTGCATTGTCAATTTCCCGGATATCAATCTGACGGCTACGAATATCCAGCACCGAATTGTCCCCCATCACGTAATCAACCATATTCTGGAAAAATTCCTGGTTTCCGAACAAAAGCGGGATGTTTAACTGGTACAGTTCCTCGTCCATTCTCAGATCCGGAAATTCCAGGGGACGGTACATCATTTTTCCCGTCATATTGTTCACCATTGAATCATACCTGTTGGCAATGAAGCGTCCGTTTCCTACCAACACAACCTTTCCTTCTTTCTCACTATCCGTCACAAATCTGGCATCGGGATTACTTGTGTATTCATCCACAATACGTGTTTTGAAATACGACTGGTACATCCCTTCGGACAATCCGGCCAGGCATTTCTTATTTTCTTCCGCGTTCGGATTTTGAGCCAACTGCGGATTACTACCATAATTCAATGGAATTCCTAAACTCACCAACGGGGCCAGTCCTGTTACAGTAGAATTGGTTGACGATGTAAGAATGGGAGTCAATGCCGCCTGTACAGAACTTACAAACTGAATTTCGCTGGTATATTTCAACGATACCGGTTCCAGGTTACGTGAAATCGGGTGTGACGTAGGTGTTGCCAGTACATGGAAAAACCATGGAATTATCGGCTGGTTGGCGAACGGAACTCCTTTCGGGGCACAGCGCGCGTCCATTACATAGTTTTCATTCAGTTTCAATCCGTAATCAAACAACATACTCTCCAAACCTGTTTTGATCCGGGTAGTATTTACCATTCCTTTTGCGTTCAGCGTGTCCTCGTTGATAGAAAGTGCATCCATAAAACACATCAGTCGGCCGCCTTTCATCAAAAACTGGTCAATGACAAACAAGTCTTTTGGATCAAACGTTTTTCGCGGATTTGCAATAATCAATCCCTGGTATGCATCCAATGCGTTCAATTGTCCGTCGATGGTCACATCTTCCACATTAAAATACGGAGTGATCAATGCCCTGGCCCGCTGCGTCTGTGCGTAAGTTAACTCGCCATGTCCCTGCAGGAATCCTATTTTTTGTTTTTCTGTCTGAACAGCGCGGCGGATGGAACTTGTCAGAATGTATTCCAGGTTGTTGATCGAGTTTTCAATGGATTTGGAAATCCCCTCCAAGCGATTCGGCTTGCCGGCAGGAGTTCCCGGTAAAAACTGGATCACATTTACATCCGTTCCTCCGTAATTAATCACCGCACCCGGCCACAGGAGAATCTGGTTTTGTCCGCCGTCTTTCTGATACACCAGGTTCAATGGCAAAATCCCTTTCCCTTTGTTGTACAACTGATCTTTCAATTCTTGTTGTTCTTCTTCCGTTCCGTTATTCGGATCAATGAATTTATACTCGATTCTGGAACCTGCGTATTGTTTGAATTCGTTCAGTTTGTCTTCAATGGCATTGCGAAAATGTTTGATTTCAGCAGGCATTGTTCCTTCCAGGTAAATACGGATCGTCAATCTGTTGGAGATTTTCTTTTCATCCGACAGTAATTTAATTGTCCCCTCGGAAAGGGAATAACGCTGGTCTGCCGTCATGTCAATCCGCTTGTAGACAAATGCACTGATGACATTCACTGCAATGATTCCCACCAGGATAACCAGCAACAATGTCCAGTTGAATAACCCTTTGTATTTATTAGTTGCGCTCATGGCTCGAAATAAGGTGTATTATTTTTTTAATGTTTTGATCACCGTCAATGCAGACAGAATAAAGAACAGGATGAGTGATAAAAAGTAAACAATATCACTTGTATCAATAACGCCTTTCCGGATGGCGTCATAGTGTTTTACCATTCCGAAATATTGCAATACGTTATCAAAACTTCCCATAACGTTAAATGCTCCCAGTCTGTTTAATCCGTCAAAGAATAACCAGCACAGGAACATCGAAATGATAAATGCCACAATCTGGCTGCTCGTCAACGAGGAGGAGAAAATCCCGATGGCTACAAAAACTGATCCCAACAGAATCAGCCCGATGTAGGATGTAATCGTTGCCCCGTGGTCAAACTTTTCCGGTTCAAGTGACAGGTAATACATTGAAATATAATACACCACCGTCGGAATGATAGCAAGGATAAGCAATGTAATCCCCGCGAAGTATTTCGCCAGAATGATTTTCAGATCGCTGATCGGACGGGTAAACAATAGTTCGATTGTTCCCGTTCTACGCTCCTCAGCAATACTCCTCATTGTCAATGCGGGAATCAGGATGAAAAACATGATCGGCGCGAGGTTAAAAAAGGGAATCAAATCCGCTTCTGCCCCCTCCAGCAAGTTAGTTCCACCAGGTACAATCCAGTGAAAAATTCCTGTTGCAACAAGGAAAATGAAGATAAAGATGAACCCGATAATGGAATTCAGGAAACTGCGTATTTCTTTAAAATAAAGTGCTCTCATTAACCAATTGGTAATTTCAAACTTCAAAAATAAGATTTAGTTTTGAAACTCAACCATGGATGGGGTAACAAACTATTTACATTCGTGTGTTGGTTGAGTAAAGTGTGGTGTCCGTTCTTCCAACTGCCGGTAAAAAAGGATGCGTTACAACACCGATGAAAGCAGCGTGACCAATTTCTTTCGTTGCCGCATATAATCCTGTTGTTGCAGCTCCCATGTATCAAACGACTCAGTCATTGATTGTTTTCTGACAAATCCAAGCAATTGATTGTACTGTTCCGCTTCGCTGTTCAGGCGACTTATTGTAGCCGTTATGGTGTGCAACTGAAGTTCTCCGAAGGCAAAATCAAGCAGCAAAACAGATGCACCTAATGCAATTCCTGTTCCGACAAAATCGGCATTTCCGATCAGCAATCCAGCTTCTGCCGTTTTCTTTTTTTCATCTATTTTTTTTACATCAATCAGTCCCACCGGAACGGTGCCCACATACATGACGAAGTAATGCGCCTTTTCAATGGATTTGAACCATGCCAACTGACCTTCCGGAGTGATTGGCTCGCGAAACTGCATAAAGCGGGACGTTTGTTCGTCGTTTCGCCACTTCCTCACCAGTTCCAGCGTTTCTTCCGACAGTGGTTTTAGTTCAATTCCGAATCCTTTCATGAAGTTTGTTTTTCAGCAATAATGACCCGCTCCAGGTGATTTTGGTGCACCCAGATTCGCCGGATGTATTCTCCGATAATTCCCAGGGAAACCAAGATCAACCCTGTCGACAGGAAGATGGAAACGATGATGGTCGTAAATCCCATTTCCACGTCGTTAAACAGTTTTTGGTACACGTAGTAACAACTCAGTCCAAAGAAAACGATCGACATCAACAGCCCGATCCGTACAATCATTTTTAAAGGCAACGAGGAATGAAACAGGAAAATCCCCAGGGTCAACCGGATCAGTTTGCGATTGGAATAGGTCGACACGCCCGCAGCCCGTTTTGCATGATTTACGGTACAGGTTTCTACTTTTCCTGCACTTTCCAACAGGTAAACATCTACAAAAATAACCGGCGAAGACTGGTATTTAAGTGTGGTCAGGACGGAAGAACGCATGACTTTGAATGAAGTAACACTGCTAAAATCCACCGTTTTACTTTTGGTAATTCGTTTCAGTATCCGACTGGCAAGGTTTCGGACTACATTGTGCTGTTTTTCTTTATAGGTTCCATACACCAGGTCTGCACCACTTTCATTCAGTTTATTCATCAAATGATCTATCTCAAAGGGATCGTGTTGTAAATCGTCATCCATCACAGCCACATTATCTGCTGTTGTAGCTGCCAATCCGACAGCAATTGCTGTGTGCTGTCCATAATTCCGGTTGAGACGAATGGCTTCAAATGAAAAATGTATGTGTGGTTTCAGGCTCATCAAAAAGTCGAAGGTTCCGTCCCCGCTTCCGTCTTCCACGAAGATGACACGAACATTGTGCCCGTTTCCTCCTGATTCAACCCATTCGTTGAGTCGGTTGATCAGTGCTTCCAATGTTAATTTGGATCTGTAGATGGGAATAACAATATCAAGTGTTTTCATAGGTGAATAGTAAGTACTGTTAGTATTCTTCGGGTGGTTCACAAAACAACGGACTGAAACGAATCAGTGCAGAGGCAACGGAAAACCCGACTCCAAAGCCGGAAACAACAATCCACCCGGAATGTTGTTCTGCGTCTTTCCACCCTGTCCCCAATGTCATCGGGATACTTGCCGACGCCGTATTTCCATAATCAGTAATCGAATATGGTACTTTTTCCTCCGGTATTCCCAGCTTTCTTCGAATGGATTCATTGATGAGTTTATTTGCCTGGTGAAATACAAACACATCCGGAAACGTCATTTCCTGTTGAGAAAATTCCATCAGTTTTTGAATGTTTTCCGGCACCAGTTTCACCGAATATCCAAAAACATCAATTCCATTCAGTTTCATTGCCTGCCCCCCATTTTCTTTCTGCATCTCAATGGCATGTTGTCCCTTTCCGGCTGTTTCCAGGTTAAAATACCCTGTGATTTCACTGTTGTCCGCATTCCGTTCAACAGCAATTGCCGCAACTCCATCCGAGAAGATCGGCCGAACACTTTTATCTGTTGCATTAATCAGGTGAGTTGACAAGTCACCACAGCACAAAATCGCCTTCGCATTTTTGGTTTCCATTCCAGCGAGCAAGGCACCGACTGTATGGAGTCCGTAAACAAATCCTGAACACCCCGAATTGATATCGAAGCACATCGTTGATCCCGGAAACTTCAAATCGCCATGCAAACGGCAGGAAACGGAAGGGATAATCATTTCAGGAGATTGCGTGACACAAACCAACACATCTACTTCCTCTTTTTTCCATCCTGTCTTGTCCAGCAACTTTACAATTGCTTTTTCAAATAAGTCGCGGATGGTAAGGGATTCCGGTGCCACTTTCCGGAAACGAATGCCGGTATGATTTACCAGTGCTGCACGTTCTTCCGGAGTAAGCAGTTCCAGATCGAGGTTGTCTTCTGTTGTTTCGGGTACAACATTTACAATCCCTGTAATATCTATTCCTTTGTATTTAGTAAGTGCCATTTGAGCGGGAAACAATCAGTTGATGGAGATCTGCAACGGTTTTACAAGCAGCCAGATCGCCAGCCGTGAGAAGAATACTCGTTTCATCATTGATTCTTGAAATAACAATCAATGCGTTCAGTGATCCCCAAGTTCGTAACGAACGAATTTCAGCAGTGGCATGGACTTCTCCTTTGGAAAGCAGCAATTCACTTTCAAGAAAGTCAATAAAATCAGTCAATAACGCGAATTTACTCATGGTGCAAATGTAACATTCTTAAAACAATTATACTACGGTATAAAACGATCAAAACAGTCAATCCGTTGCTTTATTTCAACCGGTATGTTCCCGCTCCGTTGATCCGGATTTCTTTTATTTCAACTGCATCATCCGGATCGTATTCTTTCCTGAAGGTAAGTACGTGCCCGAAACAGCAATTACAGCCGCAAAACATCCCATAACCGGTATACAGCAAATCCAACACCCCTTCATCAGTCAGTTTCGGATCCCACAAATAATCGTAACAGCAATTGTCATAGATTCTCACGTGAACTTCAATTGTACTATCCGTAACAATAACCTGATCAATTTTATCCCGTTCTTTGTACACTTCTTCTCCATGATCGGAACAATCTGCTTTTTGAACGTTCGCAGCTCTGTAACCGGCATTCAAAACGGACAAGTAATTATGTGTATAGGGTAAAATAATCGTTCCGTTTAACGGTTTATTTCTAAGTACTCCGTTTTCATCAACATACGACAAATCGTCTTCATCCGTTGTTTGAGAACTACAGGAAAAACCGGCAAAAGCGAAGAGCAGCATCAACAAAACACGTAACATAGGAATTGTTTTTAGGTGATAATCTAACTGAAAGATAGTAAAAAAGTATACATTTGCAGGAATAATCTCAGGGAAACCATGAAAATAACAGACGAAACAGTAGATCACATTGCGCACCTGGCGCGCTTGGAGTTTGAAGGAGAAGCTAAAACAGCTATCAAACAGGAGATGGAAACTATTATTTCATTCATGGAAGTATTGCAACAGGTCGATACTGAAAATGTAGAACCGTTGATATTCATGAGCGAGGAGATTAACCGCTTGCGCGATGATGTTGCTGAAGTAACGTTAACGCAGGCTGAAGTTCTTAAAAATGCTCCGAAGAAAGATTCAGATTATTTCAGAATTCCAAAGGTATTGGACAAGTGATTATTAGATGTTAGACTTTTAGATTTCTTTTCAACGGCTATTGAATTATGAATGATTAATTATCAAATGAGGGAAACTCAATTTTACATCGCGAAGACTTGATAATTGATACTTAAACCATTGCTAATTCCCATTAATAATTCCGATAATCATTCCACAACTGACTTCTGACGCCGATAACCGGAATGTAGCTTATCTGCTTTGTATTTGCCTGAATAATCAGATGGTTTTCTATAAAAACATGAATTTTTGCAGGTTTCCACACTTCATAGTCAAACGTTAGAATGGTTCTGCTTGTATTTCTCCCCAACCCTTGCCCGATGCGATTTCCGTAATCTGCCGGTCGCAATGTATAGGGCTGATAAATATCTCCTCCGTAACTGAATCCGTCCTTATCTTCTCCTTTCAGACGGTAAGTCGTGAAGAATTTGACCAGGTATTTCCTTTTCTGCCATTTTAATTCTGCCAGGATTTCATGAAAATTCCCTCCCAACGGATGCGCCAGCACATGCCCCTGGTTTCCGTAAGTTTGCATTTCATTCACATGCGAATACATGTAGGGACGCATCATATTATACTCCACACGATAAAACAAAGAACCAAACACAGGATGAAAACGCCCCTTCACTCCCAACTGTGCTCCGTACTTATTGGCCCACCAACTTGGGTTGTTTTTTATTTCCCTCAGGTTAAATTCATCTAAAATCCCCTGGGAATAAAACATATGATTCCCTAATTTGATATCCAGGGACACACCAATCAGTACATTGTCGGATGATCCGAGTGAATACTCCTGGGGACGAAAGAAAATAACCGGGTTCAGGTACTCTACGTCATATCCGCGGTTCAACAAGGTATCTTTCGGTTGAAAAAGCACTGTTTCAAAAATTCCGATGTTCAGCCATTTTGTTGCGTTGAGACTAATGTGATGAGAGGTTGCGTATTTTGACTTCCATGCCCCCGGCACATATTCCCGCATGAACTGGTACAAGACAGTGTATTCCAATCGCCAGAATGCGGTACGAATCTGAGCAAACGGATGTGGAACACCATAATCACTTAAAAACAAAGAGCGGCTTCCCTCCCCGATGAATTGATTGTCCAATCCGACCTGGAAATTGAAAATCTCATTGGGTGTATAGCTGATACGGCCTCGTACATCTGCATAATAATATTCGTTGCCTTTTGCTTCGTAATAATAAGAGCGGGTATTGAACAGTGAATCAACCGAACCCGCACCACCCATTGCACCGACTTTGAAAAACCATTTTCCCGCCTGCGCCTGCAAGTTTACTCCCAATCCGGTACGGTAATTCATCTGCGAGGTATATCCTCCGTTTACGTCAACAGCCGGAGCAATAAAAAAGTAATTGTTCTTTGGTTGCACCTCACGTTTCAGCGACAGGAAATTGGGCTGCCGGATAGCAGGTTTGAGTGCCGTATGTAAATCAACGGCTGATTTTGGAATACTATCTTGTGGTAATTCTTCGTACAAATGACTAATACCATACTGCCCGTACAACGAAACGGTACCGATGATCCAGATGATTGCTATGTGTATTAATTTAGTCATCAGAAATCCGTATAGCTGTTAATCAATCCCGTTTTCATTCCTATTCCCACAACATGTGTCAACTGACTTCCTCCTCCGGTATTCTCCGTTCTGAACAGGTAATTGACAAACACGGAGAAATTCATCTTTTTATTAAAGCGGTATCCTGCTTCAACTGCTGTGTGCAAAATTGTTCCGTTTGTTCGTGTCCCTGCATCGTATAAAGACAGAAGAGATGTCGGAGAATAATTGTTCAACCTGTAAAAAACCGTTTTCAAATCAACGTACGCGCGTTTTATTTCATAATTGGCGCGCACGACTATTTCTGTAAACCCTTCTCCTTTAATAGCTGCCAACGGGAGGTTGAAATGGCTATAGTTCAATCGCGGATTTGTCGAACGGTATAAATTTTCGGACGCATAGTTTCCTTCCACTTGCACAAACAGATTTTTCACTTTCCACGGTTCCATTACCCGCATTCCCAATTGTGCTCCCCATCCATGATGACGGGAATTCCAGGCACCTTGCGCATACAAACGAATGGCAGGAATAACCGTATATCCGATATTCAGCCCGACAACGGAATTGGCTTCTGAAGCATCCGTCACAAATGCACCGACAAGCGGAATGGGGTTGTACATCCACGGTGATGCGCGTTTGGAAACAATGGAGTCTCCTTTTGAATAGATTGTTCCTTCAAACAGGGAAAGTGTCAGGTTTTTCGTCGCTTTAAATGAAATGTAATTCACCGCCATGACTTTAGGATCATAGTACGACTCTACGGTTGTACTTGCAGGACGGCGCAACAAGTTCATCAGTCTGCTGCGCAGGTATACAAATTCCCAACGGGGCAAAAACCGGTAGTTTGCCTGAAAAAACGGTGCACTGAAACTGTTATCCGACAGCAATAAGGAACGGTAACCATCACCAATGAATTTACGTGTATTTCCTGCTGAAAGAGTCAGTACTTTGAATGGCCGGTATATAATGTCTCCCATTGCAAAAGCGTAGTCATAACCATCCATTTTAAACGGCTTTGTTCTTCCCAATCCCGGAACAACCGCATTTTGGGTATAGTAACTTGAATCTCCCTGGTTCACATACGACTCGCCTATTGCATTGAAGTACATGGACTGGTAGACCGGATTGCGCGATTGATTTTCGTAGAAGCTGGTTGAAAATGAAAAATTATGGAATAAATCTCCTTCGATGTGAAATCCCCGTGTGTTCTGAAACAATCTCCTTGATGCCGTATCTGCCAGATCCTTTCCCAATGAAAAATCGAAGACAGGGGAAATGGTCAGGTAATAATTTTTTCCTTTGAATTCCAGGAAATGCTTTTTGAATAAATGTTCGGTAACCGTATAGTATTGCCTGGAAGTATCACGTATTTTAAAATGCAAATCATAATCACTTTCTGTCGCCGGGAAAAAACTGTTGCCGGTGTACCCGGGCATCTTACTCGTGGCATGGTACAGCCTGTCTTTGTAGAAGTGATTCAACGGCAAATTATTCTGCTGTGACACGGAAACAGAAGTCCAACCAGCTATCCAGATAAGTAGCAGTATCTTATTTACCCTTTTGTTCATTCATCAAAGAAATTGATAAAACCTTTTGTTTTGGCAATAAAATGAGGATTCAGCAGTGATTCTTTGTTATAGGTCAGGGGCTGCCCCGTTTCTACATTTAAAACAACACCTTCCAGTGACTCAAGGATGGCTTGTCCGGCAGCAATATCCCACTCCATTGTCGGAGCAAAACGGGGATATACATCCGCGGTTCCTTCTGCCAGATCGAAAAATTTGAGGGCAGAACCTTTTTTCACATAATCAATTGCATCTTTTGCTTTAATTGCTTCAATCAGTTCCACCTCACGACCTCTGTATGGTGTTCTGGAACTTGCCAGTACAACCGGCGAATTGATTTCCGAAGCAGACAATTTTTTCCATTTATCCGGATTATTGAGGTCGCTAAAATCAGTGATGAAGGCTCCATGCCCTGCTCCACCGAATAAAATGGTTTGGTTTACCGGACTTGCAATAAGCCCGAATAGCGGTTTCCCGTCCCGCACCAATGCGATATTGACTGCAAATTCTCCATTTCTGCGAATGAATTCCTTTGTTCCGTCCAACGGATCAACCAGCCATACATCCCGCCAGTTTTTTCGCTCATCATAGGAATGTTTCGGGTCTTCTTCACAAATAATTGGAATTCCAATAGTTTCGAGGTTTTTGACAATTACTTCCGCTGATGCAGTGTCAGCTTCTGTTACAGGTGAACCGTCTGATTTAAAATTTTTGAGAAAGGAAGTCTGGTAAATACGCATAATGACACCCGATGCCAGAACGGATGACTCTAATGCTTTAAAATAGTGATCTTCCAATGTTTTCATTTCAGGAGTTCAAATGTAATTATAATTTACAAAAAAAGAGACCGCCGAAACGATCTCTTCAAAAATATGTTATATCACATAAAGCGATTAATGCCGCACGACTAATTTCTTTGTAAATCCTTTGTTGGATTCTCCCTGAACAGTCACAAAATAAACACCGCTTTTAAAGTCAGCGACACTTAATTTTCTCGTATTACTAAATTCACCTGTATAAACAACATTGCCCAACACATCAACGACGCGGATTTTTGCGTCTGCCATTCCTTCCGCATTGATCACTACATAATCCGTTGCAGGGTTAGGAGACATGGTCAGCTCTACACTTTTCTGTGCCGTTGAGACACTCAGGTTATTGACATAGTTAATCACCAACGTAATTGAATCATAATGTGTATCTCCGGTAGCATCTGTTACGATGTATCTGTATGTTGCAGATGAACCTGGTTGCCCCGGATAAATTTGTGGTTTGATTTCAGCTACAGCACCATCCAAATCCGTTGTAGACCCTCCGTTAAAAATTACAGGAGCGGGATTTGAAACACTGTTTGGTGTTAAATACATTGCACCACTTGTCGGGTAACATGTCGGAGGCCAGCAAATCTGATCGTCCCAATCAGAAGGAACGGAAACCCGCACTCTTTTCAGCCTGAACTGTTGATCTGAACCTGAAAGATTAAACACGTGAAACTTACTTCCTCCCCAATACGCCCATTCGTCATCGGCAGGCACATCGTTCAATGTTACGTTTTCGGTAATTGTTGTTCCTGAAATATCTTGTGTATCTCCCGGCTTTCTGATCTCAATCTGAGAATAAGCTGTCAATACTGTAAAACCAAAAAGAAAAAGTACTAATTTTTTCATACGCTTCAATTATCAATCATTCGTTTGTTTTCACTGAACTCAATCACAAATTATTCCAGAAATTTAAGTCCAAGTGCTTTCATGTTGTAAATTTAATAAAAAAATAGCATTGCCAACAGGATTTTCATTTTTATTCCTCCCGTTACTTCAAGTTGGGATTCCAAGAAAGGAAGATAGTTTAACCCCTGGCATTTATGAATTATATAAAAAATCTATGTTACCTTTGGGTGAAACGGCAAACTGATTGCCTCTCCATGCACAAACTATAAAAAAATGATAATGAAAAGATTAATCGCTACATTTATTGCATTTACATTGCTTTCTGCTTCTTTCGCACAGGAATCGGGAAAAGATAAAAAATTACCGGGTGTTCAATTAAAAGACATGAACGGTAAAGTAGTTAACACGGCTGAACTGGCAGCAAAAGGACCGGTAATTATCAGTTTCTGGGCTACCTGGTGCTCTCCGTGTAAAAGAGAGTTAAATACCATCCATGAAGTATACCCGGACTGGCAGGAAGAATTCGGGGTTACACTGGTAGCCGTTTCCATCGATGATGAAAAAACAAAAAACTCCGTTCCGGTCTATGTTAACGGACGTGCGTGGGAATACGTTGTATTAATGGATCCGAACAGCGACTTCAGAAGAGCAATGGGGGTCAACAATGTACCACACACATTCCTGGTCAACAAAGACGGAACAATTGTATATTCACATAACAATTATGCTCCGGGAGATGAAGAATTATTGTACCAGGAATTGATGAATCTCAGTAAAAAACAATAATTTCCGTCACTCCTTATTACCTTATGAAAAAATTACTGGCTTCCGGCTTTATTGTGTTGGCTCTTACTGCTAACGGACAATTAGACAGGGGAAATTTCACAGGAAACATTGAAAGTATTTTCCAATACCTGAATGAAGACTCCCTGATTGGTGCCACTCAACCGGCATCGAAAGGGTTACTCAATTCCTATATGAATGTTTACTATACCCATGGGAACTTCAGGGGCGGACTACGGTTTGAATCATACCTTCCCCGAATTCAGGGATACCCTACTGCTTTTGAAGGCACCGGACTGGGAATGCGGTACGTTGGCTATGGGAATAGCTTCATCGATGTAACCGCAGGTAATTTTTATGAACAATTCGGAAGCGGTCTCGCGCTTCGCGCATACGAAGACCGGGCACTGGGATATGACAATATGCTGGATGGAATCCGCGTCAAACTTACTCCGTACCGGGGCGTTACACTAAAAGGAGTATATGGATTACAACGTCTTGCTTTCCGGAGTGGGATTGCACACAGCAGCGGCACCGTCAGAGGGGGAGATATGGAACTGAATATTAATCAACTGTTTCAGAAACTACAAGACAAACCATTGGAAGTTGTTGTCGGCGGATCATTTGTAAGTAAATTCCAGGAAGACAACGATGAGACATTGATTCTTCCCCAGAACGTAGCAACATACGGAGGAAGACTGGGACTCCGCTACAAAGGATTCACGCTCGACGGGGAATACGTTGAGAAAGGACAAGACCCCTCACAGGATAATGCTTACATCTATAACAAAGGGTTTGCAACAGTCATTAATGCCGGATATTCAACAAAGGGATTGGGAGTACTTTTTTCAGCCAAATCTGTTGACAACATGAGTTTTCGCTCCGACAGAACAAAAGTGATGCAGGATGTCCTTATTAATTACCTTCCGGCAATGAACAGAACACATACATACAATTTGGTTTCATCACTGTATCCGTATGCTACGCAGCCAACAGGGGAAGTCGCTTTCCAGGGAGAAGTGGTTTACACCATTCCGAAAGGGACAGCATTAGGAGGTAAATACGGAACAACTATCAACGTAAACGCTTCCACCGCTTTCAGACCGAAACGTACACCCAACGCGACTTACGACACCGATTCAACAGGTATTCTTTATTCAACCAAACCATTTGCCATGAGCGATTCATTGTACTGGTTGGACATCAATGCCAGTATTTCTAAAAAATTCACCAAAAATTTCAATGCAATCCTGAGTTACTATCACATTGTATTGAACAATAATATTGCAGCCGTAACCAAACAACCGGGTGACATTACCTCCAATACGGTCGTACTGGAATTAGGTTATAAATTCAAAAACCGCTCTTCCTTACGGGCAGAATTTCAGGTGATGTTTGTCAATCGTATCGACTCCCTGAACAACCGGGTTCCGTTTAATACAGCGGGGTCCAGAGCAACCGACAATGGCGACTGGGGAACCGTTTTACTGGAATACACGATTAATTCCAACTGGATGATCAGTGTAATGGACCAGTATAATTTCGGAAATTACGACAAGAAAAAACGGGCGCACCATCCTTATTTCACAGTTGGCTATGTAAAAGGGGCAACCCGGATCATGGCATCTTACGGTCGCCAGCGGGCTGGAATGTTCTGCGTCGGTGGTGTTTGTCGCTTTGTACCGGCATCCAATGGTCTGACACTCTCCGTAACGCATAGTTTCTAATAACAGAATTTGATAAAACAATTAATTATGAATCGTTTATCGCCCATTTTTTTAATCGGATCATTGTTGATCATATTGATCGCAGTGAGTTGTGACAAAGTAGAGAAAATTTACCCTCCAAGTAGTTACAATACGGAACTGGACGTTAGTTTATATCCCGGGAACTGGCAAACATACCTGGACACGGAGTGGCCTGATTTTGATACGATAACGGCCAGCACCCAGCGCAATGTCCTGATTGATGATTTCACGGGACACAACTGCCAGTATTGTCCGGCAGCAGCAACAGCTGCTCACAACATTCATTCACAATATCCACAGCGTGTTTTTGTGAGTTCCGTGCATTCATCTCCAACCGGAATCACAGGATTTCAGGCAGTAAACGCGCAATACCCCGTTGACTTCACAAATGCACAGGGATTGGAGCTCGGTCAATTTTTCGGTGCAATGCCAAGCAGCGGTTTTTTCGGAAATCCAAGTGTCGGAAGCAACCGCATCCAGGTAGAAGGAGGAACGGAATTGTTTTACCCTTCGGGAATTCTGTCATCACAGGTCAACAACGCACTAAACACCACATTAAAGGTTGCAATGAAGGCAGATGTAAATTACTATGCACAGACAAAAGGAGCATTCTTACATACGGAAATTGAATTATTGGATGCATCGCTAACAAATCTGGGAACAATTGTCGTTCTACAACAAGACAGCCTCATTGCCCCTCAGAATGTCAACGGGACGTACACCCCGAATTATGTACACCGAGATATTCATCGCAAGCACATTACCAACAACTTATGGGGACGCACATTAACAGATGACCTTAAAAAGGAAAACGGTAAATACTACCTTGATTACAGTTTTGTCGTTCCGGATGTGTTAACATTGGATGGAAGCACTTCTCATGATCCGGGAAACATGCACCTGCTGATTTATGTCTACGACAAGACGACATACGAAATTTATCAGGTGCTTAGAAAAACATTTGAATAACGGTTGAAATTGAGTGGAGAGTTGAAAGTGATTAATTATAAATGATCAATTATCAAATGTTGTAAGCAGGATTCCCTATCTGTAGTTTTGATAATTGATCATTTATAATTCCGTATGCAATATCCAACCTACCTGCAACTTCCTAAAAAGTCATGAATGAGGTAAGCAATTGTTTTTCCGACAATTTTCTCATCTTGCTCTGTCACAGGTGCCGCCTCCGGCAAATGTAAGTAAGCTATTTTTCGCTTGGAACTTGCCAGTTTCATAATATACAGCCGCGCGTGTTCTACATCAATTCCACTTGGCGTATAAGCCGAAGAAGGCATTCCTTTAATGGAATCCATGTCCAGTTCCACCCCCAGGTAATCATCACTCCGGATGATAATCGTTTGCAGGTCTGCCGGCATTTTGGCTGGCAATTTCATGTATTCCTCAAAATAGGAATAGTAGAATCCCTGTTCATTCAGATAGTTCAACATGTTTTCACTGTTATACTCTCCATGCAATCCCAGGACTGTATAAAACGACAAAAAACCTCTTTCTCTGGCATACGAAAACGGATTCCCGCTATGCCGCCCTTCCAGCCTCCTGCAATCCGCATGCGGATCGCAATTCACGACTTCCAATGGTTGCCCATGTGCTTTGTGAAATGCTGCGATCAACGGATAGGCGTTATTGTGTCCGCCTCCGACAAGAATCGGAATCTGTCCGTTTTTATAAATCGGCACCAATAGCTCAATCAACAATTCATCCAGTTCTTCGACCTGCTTTCTCCCCTGTTCAACGGTTGTAAATTCAGTTAATTGCCGCACCACTCCGGCACAGGAAAGGTTTTCACCGGAATAGCGCCTGTTGGATTGCATATTGAGCAGTCGGGAGATGGCCGCACGGAATGCATTTTTAGCCCCCGGATTTCCCAGGTTTGCCTGCGGGCCAATGTCTTCCTCCACACCTATCAGCACGTATTTTGCATTTGCAGATAAGCCGGCCTGCACCTGTTCCCCGAGTTTCACCTCACCCTCCCGGGTATTGGTTAATTTCAGTACGTCATGTTGCGTGAAAGCGATGAATTCAAAATGTTCCGTTTTCATTTACTATATGGTTTGAGCATTTCTAAAAAATCTTCCGGTGCTTTTGTCGGGCGCATCGTACTGACAGTTACAAACACAAGGGTCGTATGCGCTTTTGCAACCAGTTCCCCCTGTTCGTTGTGAATAACATAATCAAACAACAGTCGCGCACCTTTCACCGCTACAATAGATGTTGTAATTGTAAGTTCATCGTCATAGCGTGCGGGAGCATGGTATTTCACCGAAAAATCAGAAACGGGCAACATAATTCCACGCGCTTCCATCTCCCGGTAACTCATCCCTACACTTCTCATCGCCTCCACTCTGCCCACTTCAAAGTATTGCGCGTAATTTCCATAGTAACAGTACCCCATTTGATCCGTTTCTCCATAACGAACCCTGAGTTTTGTTTGATTCTCAAATAATAACTCCATCTGTTTTTAATTATTTTCAAGTTTAACAAACAAAAAGCAATTACTAACAGGGAAAAACGTTATATTTGAAAAGGAAATTGTTAATAATGTCAAACTATTTTTTCCCCGCAAATAAATTCGATTTCCACCAAAACAACGTACATTCCCCTATTTTAAAGACTTATGACTATTTGATTAAATCTATTTTAAACGTGAAGTAAAAAAATCGAAAAAGTCAATAGCATTTCGACTTTTTTTTTAACTTTTTTATGTAAATATTTGTCCTGTCGAAAAACAATTGCAGTCCGTACAACTAAATCGGGCAAAGAACTAAAATACTTTTGTTTAACCATAACTAACTAAAAAGACTAAATGAGCAATACACACGCAGTCATATGGGATTCTTGTTTAAAAGTCATTAAAGATAATGTCTCGTTACAGGCTTTTAAAACATGGTTTGAGCCAATCATTCCTGTCCGACTGGAGGATAATGTCCTGACCATTCAGGTACCGTCTCACTTTTTTTACGAGTGGTTAGAGGAAAACTACATTACGTTGCTCAAAAAAGTTATTCGTAAAGAGTTGGGAGCGGAAGGCCGGTTAGAGTACAGTATTATCATGGAAAACAATTCCACGAATACAACTCCGTACACGGTAAAACTTCCGGCACTCAATAAAAAATCACTTAAAAACGTACCGGTATCGATGCCATTGAATGTGGACGAGAAACAAATTCGCAACCCGTTCATTATTCCCGGATTGAAAAAAGTAAATGTTGAATCCAACCTGAATCCTTCCTATTCATTTGAGAATTTTGTCGAAGGAGATTGCAACCGCCTGGCCAGAGCATCCGGCTATGCTGTCGCTAATAAGCCAGGGGGAACAGCATTCAACCCATTATTGATCTACGGAGGTGTCGGGCTGGGAAAAACACACCTGGCACATGCCATCGGTATTGAAATCAAGAATCAATTTCCCAATAAAACAGTTTTGTACGTCGGCTCTGAAAAGTTTGCGCATCAATTCATTGACGCATTGAAAAATCAGACATCCAATGACTTCATTCATTTCTACCAAATGATTGATGTATTGATTATTGATGATGTTCAATTCTTCGCAGGAAAGGAAAAAACACAGGACGTGTTCTTCCACATTTTCAATCACCTGCACCAAAACGGAAAGCAAATTATCCTGACATCCGACAAACCACCTGTGGAAATGCAGGGAATGGAGCAGCGACTCTTGTCCCGTTTCAAATGGGGACTTTCCGCTGATCTGGGAACACCTGATCTGGAGACACGCATTGCCATTCTTGAGAAGAAGATGTACGGAAACGGTATTGAACTTCCGAAAGATGTTGTGGAATACCTTGCTTACTCCATTAACACCAATGTGAGAGAAATGGAAGGCGCTCTGAACACCTTACTGGCGCAGGCGTCGTTGAATAAGAAAGCTATTACGCTGGAGCTTGCCAAACAGATGGTCGACAAGTTTGTGAAGAATACAGCACGTGAGGTTTCCATTGAATACATTCAAAAAATTGTTTGTGATTATTTCGATCTTCCTATTGAAATGCTGAAATCAAAAACACGCAAGCGGGAAGTCGTTCAGGCACGTCAGATTTCTATGTATTTCTCTAAGAAAATGACCAAATCTTCACTGGCAAATATCGGTGCACACTGTGGAGGAAAAGATCACGCAACGGTACTTCACGCATGCAGAACAGTTGTCAACTTATCCGAAACAGACAAGCAATTCCGCAGTTACCTGGAGGATCTGGAGAAAAAATTGACCATACAATAATCAAGTACTAAAAAACAAAACCTATGGGAGACCAAGTAACACTACCTTTGGGACTTTTCAGTAACATTTTCTGGATCGTTCTCGGGATCGTTCTGATCGTCAAAGCAATTATCATCGTTCGCGAGCAGACAGCTGTTATCGTTGAACGATTGGGAAAATTCAACCGGGTCGCAAACTCAGGGTTTGGATTGATTATTCCATTCATCGACCGTAAAACCGCAACTGTAAACCTGCGTGTTCAGCAGTTGGATGTAGAAATCGAAACCAAAACAAAAGACGACGTATTCGTTCATTTACAGGTGTCCGTTCAATACAAAATTTCCCGGGATAAAATCAAGGAAGCTTATTATTCATTGGATAACCCCCGCAATCAGATTGCTTCTTACGTATTTGATGACGTACGTGCAGAGGTTCCGAAACTGGAATTGGATGACGTATTTGCGAAAAAAGAAGACATTGCAATCGCTGTTCAGCAAAACATCGCTGAAAGTATGCAGGAATACGGATATGTAATCATCAAAGCGTTGATTACAGATATCAATCCGGATGCAAAGGTAAAAGAGTCCATGAACCGGATCAATGCCGCAAAACGTGAAAAAGAAGCGGCACTGGAAGAAGGAGAAGCAAAAAAGATCAAGATCATCAAAGAAGCAGAAGCAGAAGCGGAATCCAAGCGATTGGCCGGAGAAGGAATTGCACAGCAACGCCTGGAAATCGTGCGCGGATTTAAGGAATCTGTCGAAGATTTCAAACGCTCCATGGACAATGTTACGCACGAAGAAATTATGCAGTTCGTATTGATGACACAGTATTTTGATACGATCAAGGACATTGGTTCCAACTCTAAGAATTCGGCAATTCTGATGCCACACTCACCAGGTGGAATGAAAGATTTCCAGGACCAGGTAATCCAGGGTACGTTTATCGGAAACCAGATGAAAGATTTCAGTACCGCGAGAAAAAGCGGCGAAAAATAACACAACGAAATCCCTCCCGAAAAGAGGGATTTTTTCTTTCCTGCCGGCTCAAGCAGTTCTTACACTATGTTGCAACAAGGATTGCGGACTGGAACAGGACAACCGTTAGTTTGCTAAATAATACGTATCTTTGCACCTTCCAAACACCTATCAATGAGTGAACAAAACAATCCTTTCACGCGGGAGGAAAAGAAGTTTTTAAGTGGTCCGCGAACACGTTGGCAAGAATTAAAATACACACTGGGAATCGTTGTGCAATTTATAAAGGGTTTCAGAGCACTGCACTTTTTAGGTCCTACTGTTACGGTGTTCGGTTCTGCACGTTTTGATGAGAATCACCAGTATTACTTACTTGCCCGCGAAGTTTCAGCGGAATTAGCAAAACAAGGATTTGCCATTATGACCGGCGGAGGACCCGGAATTATGGAAGCAGGTAACCGCGGAGCCAGGGATGTCGGAGGTGTTTCTGTCGGGTGTAATATTGTTTTGCCACACGAACAAAAAGAAAATCCCTACCTGGATAAGTTCATCACCATCGATTACTTCTTTGTCCGCAAGGAATTGCTCCGGAAATACTCGTTCGCTTTCGTGGTACTTCCCGGGGGATTTGGAACCCTGGACGAATTTTTTGAAACCGTCACACTCATACAGACAGGAAAAATTGAACAGTTTCCAATCGTTATAATGGGGGTCCATTTCCACCAGGATATCAAAGATCATATCGAGCGGATGGAGCGCGAAAAAACCATCAGTAAAAAAGACCTTGAACTGTTCTTATTTACCGATGATGTAGATGAAGTTGTAGCGCACATTGTAAAATACGCAAGGGAACATAAAGGTATCAAACTAAAACCTGCCATAAAAGCGATGAAACTATTAGGCGAGGATAACTAACTAACAAGCCAACCGCATGGAACGGTGAGAAAAACGGTGTTTTTTATCAATCCTAACTCTTTTTAGTGAACAGCAATGGTTAGAATCCAAAACAATTGGCAACTAAAACTACTTTTATTTCAACCTTTTTACCTGGGTAACTAATCCCTCCGCAGATTGATCTTTATGTTTGCAAAGGTGGTGTGTTTATTCTTTACACACAAGAAAATCACCTCTACACATTGACTACTTCACAACTAAAAAATAACTACTAAATGACTACAACTCCAGTAAAATCGGCGAGTCAAAAACGAGACATTTTCAAATAACTGCAAGAAATCGAGGTGTTTCTGTGATTTAAAATCAATATTTCCCTATTTTTGCCGTATGAAAATTACACACACAATTACCTTCGCTCTGTCATTTATTTTATCTACATCATTATCCGCACACAATCCCTATATTGACAGCTTACTCAATCGACTCGAAACAAAAAACATCTCTTCTGAGGAAAAGTTTCGGTTATATGCCACATTAATTGAAAAATACAGAAGCGACCAGGAATTTTCCACTGCATTGGCGTATTCCTCCGACCTGCTGCAACTTGCCCGGCAAAATAACGATTTTTTCCAACAAGCCAAAGCGTATAGCTTTATGGGATTAATCCACAACAACCTGAAAGATTTTGATACGGCCAATAAATATGTGGATTCGACCGTTGCAAGTGCTTCCAAGACATCTAATCCCCTTGCAGGACTGTATGCGAAATACATCAAGGCTTACCAATACTTTTATTTTGACGAGCGCGAAAAAGCGATGCCTTACCTGGTAAAGATTCTTTCTGTTTTAGATCGTTCCCAAAAAGACTACTACCTGGAATACAAATCCAACTACCTCATATACAGCATTTATTCAGATTGGGATGACGTCGAAAACTCACTTAAATATGCCAATAAATGTGTGGAAATAGCGAAAAAATCAGGAAATAAAAATAGTTTATGCTATGCCTATACCGCGTTAGCTGTCGCTTATACCAATAAAGTTGATTTTCAACAACAACAGCAATACGTACAATTGGCGTACGATTGTTCAGAAAAAGCCTGTAAGCTCTATTATGACTTCCCGGGACAGGTTTCACATTATGCATATGCCATTGCCCGTAATAATTACGCCGGCTACCTATTGGAATATGCTTCTGATTTAACACCTGAACTCCGTGAAAAAATTGAATACAACCTGAATGAATCCCTCAAGGCCGCTAAATTCATCAAGGAAGGTGGTCAACAGTTACAAGCCGGAAATTATGGTGTTTTATCACAACTGGCATCGCTGGACAATGATCCGAAAAAAACAGAAGAGTACTTGTTAAAGGCAAAGGAAGTTCTTCTCACACAAAAACCAGTATATTATCCGTTGATGATTAATGTCACGAATGAACTGGCTATGATGTATGAAAAACAGGGGAACTTCAAAAAAGCACTTGAATACCAAAGAGCAGCTTCTGATTACAGCGCTGAATTATTCAATCAGCACCAGGCCGAAACGGTCAGTAAACTGGAAGCACAATACCAATCCGAAAAGAAGGAACGGGAACTCCAGATTTTATCCGAAAGGGCTGAAAATCAAAAATTGCAGCAATCTATTTACATCGGATTGGGAATTGCAGCCTCAATTGTAGCATTCTTCATCTTCAGGCTGTATCATTACAAGTTAAAGTATTCTCTTGAACGGGAAAAACAATTAAAAGCAGAAAAAACCGAAGCGGAATTACAGGTGAAATTTGAACAGGAAGAACAAGCACGACTAATGGCGGAGCAGGAATTACTCACCATGCGACAACAGCGACTCCAGGACGAGGTAATGGCCAACCAGCTTCATATTCAACGAAAAAATCAGGTATTGAAAAACCTGGAAAGTAAATTAACAGATGAAAACAACATCAACATCCAACGGGTAATCAAAGAAGAATTACACGCAGATGGTGATTTTGAGGATGCCAGGTTCCGCATACAGGAAATTCACCCCAATTTCTTCAACCGTCTGAACGAACACGCGGTACAAAAACTGACTTCTCTCGATTTAAAATACTGTGCATACCTGTACCTTGGGATGGATACAAAACAGATTGCCAAACAATTGAATGTAGAGCCTAAAAGTGTGCGTATGACGAAGTACCGTTTAAAGAAAAAGTTCGGGTTGAATGAAGAAAACGACCTGACGTCATTCCTTAGTAGGATTAATTCGTAGGCATTTATTTTGCCTGTAATTCAAACAAAATATCCCGCAGACGTGCTGCTTCGATAAAATCAAGCTCTTTGGCGGCTTTCTCCATGGCTTTTTTGGTCGAAGCAATTTGTTTTTCGAGAGATACCGTGTATTCCATTGATGATTCCGCTGCTGTTGTCACACGGGTAGGACTTCCGTATTCATCTCGTTTCGATTTATCCGATTGGATACTGATCATTTTTTCTTTGGATTTCATCAACGGTTGCGGAACTTTTCCATGCTTTTCGTTGTATTCCATCTGAATCCGGCGCCTTCTCGCTGTCTCGTCAATGGTTTTCTGCATTGATTTTGTCATGGTATCCGCGTACATAATCACAAATCCGTTTACATTTCGCGCAGCTCTTCCGACCGTCTGTACCAGTGAGCGCTCGTTTCTCAAAAATCCCTCTTTGTCTGCGTCTAAAATAGCAACGAGGCTGACTTCAGGCAGGTCCAGTCCTTCCCGCAGCAGGTTTACTCCGATCAATACATCGAAGACACCCATCCGCAATTGGTGCAGAATTTCGATGCGCTCCAGGGTATCCACTTCACTGTGAATATACCGGCAGGGAATTCCCAGTTTATCAAAGTATTTCTGGAGCTCTTCCGCCATTCGTTTTGTCAGTGTTGTCACCAGTACCCGTTCATCCCGTTCACGCCGCACCTGGATTTCTTCAATCAGGTTATCAATCTGGTTAAGGCTCGGACGAACATCAATTTCCGGATCCAGCAATCCTGTTGGTCGAATGACCTGTTCGACAACAATCCCTTCCGATTTTTCCAACTCATAATCTGCAGGGGTTGCCGAAATGTAGAGTGCCTGGTGCACCATTCCTTCAAATTCTTCAAATTTAAGCGGGCGGTTATCAATCGCAGCCTGGAGACGAAACCCATAGTCCACCAGGTTGATTTTCCGTGCCCGGTCTCCCCCGTACATAGCGCGAATCTGTGGCATTGTAACGTGGCTTTCATCTACAACTAACAGAAAATCATCCGGAAAATAATCCAGCAAGCAGAAGGGGCGTTCTCCCGGTTTTCTCCTGTCAAAGTAACGGGAATAATTTTCAATTCCGGAACAGTAACCGAGTTCACGGATCATCTCCATGTCATAAGAAACCCGCTCTTCCAAACGTTTCGCCTCGTCTATTTTTCCTTCTTTTCTGAAATTGGCCACCTGAATCACCATGTCTTCTCCGATCTGATCCAGTGCCTGTTTCGTATTTTCAGGACTGGAAACGAAAATATTCGCCGGGTAAATGTTAATCTCTTCAAATGTTTCCAACTTTGAATTCGACTCCGGGTCAATCGCTGTAATTCCTTCAATTTCATCTCCCCAAAATTCAATCCGCAACGCATAATCCGCATAGGCCAGGAAAATATCAACGGTGTCTCCTTTCACACGAAATGTTCCGCGTTTAAATTCGTCATGGGCCCTGGAATACAGGTTTTCAACCAGTTTAAACAGGAACTTGTTGCGTGCAACTGTCTCCCCTTTTCTCAGGTAAATAATACTGTTGGCAAATTCATTCGGGTTTCCGATCCCGTAAATACATGAAACCGAAGCGACGACCACCACATCTTTTCTCCCGGACAGCAATGCAGATGTTGCGGAAAGGCGTAGTTTTTCAATTTCATCGTTGATCTGCAAATCCTTTTCAATATACGTATCTGTCACAGGCAGATAGGCTTCCGGCTGATAGTAGTCATAATAGGAAACAAAATATTCTACCGCATTTTCAGGGAAAAACTGCTTAAATTCACCATACAACTGTGCTGCAAGTGTTTTGTTATGCGACAAGATCAATGTCGGCCGGTTGATTTGTTCAATGACATTGGCAACGGTAAATGTTTTTCCACTACCTGTTACACCAAGTAAGGTTTGGTGGGGCCTGCCCAGTTCTATTCCTGCAACAATTTCTGCGATTGCTTCGGGTTGGTCACCGGTCGGTTTGAATTCGGAAACGAGTTGAAAATCCATCTTGTAAAGTTAGGAAATATTACGGATGAATTGTAACGTGAGGAGTGGGAAAGTTGAGAATGGAAAGTTGAAGGGGAAGAGTTAAGGGTGAGGGTTAATTATCAATGTTCAATTATCAATGTTCAATTATCAAATGAGGAAATTCAATTGTACATCGCGAAGACTTGATAATTCATAATTAAAACATTTATAATTATTACTCCGCTGCATCTAAGGTAAATACAAATGTTGTACCCATACCTTCAGTACTTCTGACATGAATGGTCTGCTGATGAGCTTCAATGATGTGTTTAACAATCGACAATCCCAGACCAGATCCGCCGTCATTTCTATTCCGGCTTTTCTCAACGCGGTAAAACCGTTCAAAAATCCGCTTCATGGAAACGTCGTCAATACCGGGGCCGTTATCTGATACTTCAATGGTAACACTGTCGTCTACCGGGTAGAAACGAACCGTTGTCGTGCCTCCTTCATTTCCATACGCAATGGAGTTTTTAATGAGGTTCACAAATACCTGGGAAATTTTTGCCCGGTCCGCTTTTACATAGATCGGCTCATATTGCTTGGCGAATTTGAGCGTAATGGACTTCTCCGCAGACTCAGCTTCCAACGATTCAAAGATTTCTTTCACCAATTCCTTCAAGTTGAAGGTGCGAATATCCATCGGGAGCTCGTTGACTTCCATTTTCATGATTGAATCCAGGTCTTCAATGAGATTCACCATCCTGTCGGTCGCTTTTGATGCCCGTTCCAGGAACATGACATTGACATTGTTATCTTCCAGTCCTCCTTCCAGTAATGTAAGTAAATATCCCTGAATCGAAAAAATAGGTGTTTTCAACTCATGCGCAAGGTTGCCCAAAAATTCCCGTCTGAATTTGGCCTGCTCTTGTAATCGCACGATTTCCGATTGTTTTTCGGAAGACCATTCTTCCGTATCCTTTTCTGCTCTTGCGATTGAATCTTCGGAAAGTTTAAATTTAAAGTCGTTTTCAGATGTGATTTTTCCTTTTCTGATGGAACGGTACAGCACCTTTAATCGTTCATTGATAAATTTGCGCACAATCAGGAAGAAAATCAGGTAGCTGATCAGTCCGGCAATTAGCGGCACTAACAGGTATACGACAAATGAAACGGGAATAACTGCCAGATCAATGAACAGCAAACACAAAAAGCACGAGATTGCAACCCCAATGCTACCAATAAACAATATTTGAGACGGACTTAAATTTCTCAACTTTCTTTGAATGTATAACCAACACCTTTAATAGTGCGAATATAATCATTTCCAAGTTTCTCTCTTAATTTTCGGATGTGAACATCAATGGTTCGTTCGCCGACAATGGTTTCATCTCCCCATACCTGCGCCAGAATCTGGTCACGTGTGTAGACTTTCCCGGGATTATTTGCCAGCATTTCCAATAATTCAAACTCTTTTTTAGGAAGGGTGATCTTTTCTCCTTTGAATTCAATAAAAAACTTTTCCCGGTTCACCACCAACGCTCCTGCGGCTGCCGCAATGTTCTGTTCTCCGTTCAGATCATACCTGCGCAACAACGATTCAATCTTACTCATCAACAATCGCGGACGAATCGGTTTGGTGATGTAATCGTCTCCGCCTGCGGAAAAGCCTGCAATCTGAGAATAGTCTTCCGAGCGGGAAGTGAGGAAGGTAATCAACGGTTGTTTGATTCCGGGTAATTCCCGAATAATCTGGCAGGCTTCGATCCCATCCATTTTCGGCATCATCAAATCCATTAAGATCAATGATGGTGTATGCAATTTTGTCAACTCTACTGCCTTTTCCCCATCTTCTGCACAATACACTTTGTACCCTTCTTTTTCGATATTATATGACAACATCTTTAAAATATCCTGTTCATCATCTACCAGAAGAATTGTATGATTTTTTGATGCCATATCTTTATGTTTTATTTACGTAACAAAATTATATCGAACAAATAGCCATTCAATTAAGGAAAGTTTAATGTTAGGTTAAATGAATCGGATTGTTTTTATAGTAAGGTTAATGGAATATTGCCTCAATGTTATGTAAAGATTAACTACTGATTACCCAAATATGTTCTATTTATTAAGGTTGTATTACCTGGATGTAGCATCCGCATTGGAACACCCTGATTTTACACTTGAAATATAATTTTAACAAAAGGTTAAATTCGATTTACAATACGTTCATTTTAGAAATGTGTGCCCATTTTTGCCCCTGTAAAAATTACAAGCTGTGAATAATAAACATTTAATATTTGTACTATTTTCAATTGGTCTTTATTGCATTCCCAATCAATTAACCGGACAGCAGGATACACTTCAAAATACACCCAAAAAAGAACGGAAATGGTTTCAGTCCATTTCGATAGGAGGGTATTTACAGGTGCGTTACAATGGCTTGCTTGAAACAAATCGCAACCTGGATTGTGATCAATGTGACAAAGCATGGGGAGAAGGAAGCAATTTTTCGATCAGACGGGCGCGAATTGTACTTTCCGGACAAATTCACCCACAGATTTATTTTTACATCCAACCGGATTTTGCAAGTGCAGTCAACGGAACGAAAAACTTTGCGCAACTGAGAGATGCTTACTTTGATATCGGTGTAGACAAAAAGAATGAATTTCGCTTCCGGATCGGTCAGTCAAAAGTTCCATACAGTTTCGAAAACCTGCAGTCGAGTCGCAACCGGTTGAGCCTGGACAGAAATGACGGAACAAACAGTTCATTTAGTAACGAACGTGATTTGGGTATTCACTTTATGTGGGCTCCGACAAAAAGACGGGAATTGTTTAAATCACTGGTGGCAGACGGGTTAAAAGGAAGCGGGGATTATGGTGTTATTGCATTGGGAATTGTCAACGGGCAACCCCTCAACACACGGGAGATGAACGACAACAAACATGTTGTATTCCGGGCAGCTTATCCGTTCAATATCAAAAACCAGACATTTGAAGCAGGGATTCAGGGATACACCGGCATCTACCGGATGATGGACGATGATATCAGCGCGGGAGTAAAACACAACGGGAGCCTGAATTACAAAGACGAACGCGTAGGTATTACAGCGGTCTGGTACCCCAAACCATTTGGAATCCAAGCGGAATATAACATTGGGCGGGGACCTGAATTCAACAAGTTGACGGACTCAATTGAAACACAAAATTTATCCGGAGGATATGTCTTGCTAAATTACCAATTGCGTCTGAAAGAACAACTCCTAATTCCATTTGTCAAGTATAAATATTACGATGGCGGAAAGAAATTTGAGCAGGATGCGCGCAGCTACCACCTCAATGAAATGGAATTCGGAATCGAATGGCAGCCCTGGAAACACTTTGAGCTGGTTGTTATGTATACAATGTCCGAACGCCGATACGAAGATTTTACATTGCGGGACAATTTCCAGCGGGGGAATGTGTTGCGACTTCAGGCGCAATTCATGTTCTGATCTCACCCAACACCTGTTTGGAAACCATGCTTTTCAAGCTGGCCGACAGTAGTTGCATTTATTTTATTACTATCTTCGACCTTCATGAAAACAGCTCTTCAACAAAAATCGTCAGGTATCGCACTGATTATTGTTGCATGTGTCTTTATTACCTTCCGGTTTGTTCACTTGAAAAACAACGAAGTAAATGGCTACAATGCAACTTCCTGGGACGCATTCGGCTACTATATGTACCTTCCTTCTGTATTGATCTACGATGATGTCAGGACACTCGAATGGCTTCCACAAATTGATTCCACATACCACGTCACCGGTGGACATTTGTACCAGGCCATGCAATTGGAAAGTGGCACATTTACGAACAAATACCTGTGTGGAGTTGCTATTTTACAACTTCCGTTTTTCGGGTTGGGGCATATAATGGCAGGCATGCTGGGTTATCCCCAGGATGGTTTTTCCGCTCCATATCAATATGCGATTATGTTTGGTGGAATTGTATGGGTATTGATCGGGTTGTTTCTGCTCAGAAAAGTACTCCGGTATTATTTCGAAGAAGAAATCATTGCGATGACACTTCTTTTTTTAGGACTTACTTCCAACCTCATTCAATACACTTCCGTGGATGGCGGAATGAGTCATGCCTATATCTTTCCTTTGTATGCATTGCTCATATTACAAACCATCAAAATGGCATGAACATCCTTCCTGGAAAAGCACCGCATTAATCGGTGCAGCCATTGGTTTAGCCACTATTTCAAGACCCACGGAACTCATTATGATCTTTATTCCACTGCTTTGGAATACGACGGAACAAACGGCCCGAAAAAGGAAATGGAAGCTGGTGCGGGACAATAAACTTCATATCATGTATTGCCTGGCAGGTGGCTTCATTGCCATGCTCCCTCAATTCATCTACTGGTATCACACAACGGGATCTGTTATTTACGATGTGGGCTCTAAATGGTATTTTCTGACCCCCTGGTTCAGAGTCTTATTCGGGCCGGAAAAAGGATGGTTTCTATACACCCCTGTTGCCATTCTGATGATTGCAGGTTTATTTTGGATGAAGGGTCAATCTTTAAAAAGAAGTATTCTTACGTTTTGCATCCTGAATATATGGATCATTATTGCCTGGGCAGATTGGAAGTATGGAGCAAGTTATTCCACAAGAGCATTGGTGCACAGTTATCCCGTTTTCGCATTTGGGTTGGCATGTTCCATTGCCTGGCTGTATAAAAAACAATTACGAATACCTTTAATTATTCTACTCGTAGTTCTTACCTGGATCAATTTTCACCAGCTGGCCATCTATAACAGTGATGTATTAGAAAATTTTTCCGTCTTTTTGAACTGGTAATATAAAAGTGATTTCTTCAAAAAAAACAGCCCGGTTGCAAATGGTCAACCGGGCTGTTTTTAAGTAAAAGTTCCTGTTATTAATCCTCAATAACCTGGTATCCGGGATACTTGGATTTATCAAAGACGAATTTGGAATCAGGCGCATCTACATTGAATTGCAATTTGGTCACTGTATAGGTCATAACAGTACCATCCTTTCCTTTCAATGTAGCCTTTTTCAGTTCGTTATCATTCTTTCCGATGTACAGCGTGATGGTATGATAATCTGCTGTTTTCGGGTTCTTCGGATAGAGATTGATCATGTGAACCAAATCCGCTCCGTTTTTTGTTTCTTTTTCGTATTTACTTTTAAAACCTGTATCCCACAATGTCATTAATTTCTTAGGATTAACAGACTCTTCGTCCCCATCCTCATCTGAGATATAAACCGATTTTTCTTCTTTTAAGATTGTCCAGGTTTTCTTTCCGTTGGAAATTCGTGTCAACTCACCATAAGAAGCATAATACTTGTCTCCCTTGACCCATCCCTTTCCGGTATTGTTTTCGTTTGTTCCTGAACTTGCGTTTTTAATATTTGCCGAAAACTCCAGGTAGAATGAAGAGCTTCCTTTTACTTTGTTTGAAAATGTATTCAGAATTTTGTCTGCCTTCTCATCCTGTGAAAAAGAGAATGACACGGCAACCAACGTTATCAATACTAATAAATGTTTCATAATCATTTTTTGAGTGGGCTTAATCCATAAAGCGTGCCAAAATTATAGTTTTTATAGGATATCTTCCAAAGTTTTTTCATCAATATCGTGATTTCCTTCAAAAGATACTGTTTTAAAGCCCAGGTTGCGAAAAAAGGAATGTGCTTCCTGTTGTTGTGTTTCGGTAAAAAACTGGTCGTGTGTACCGAGTACAAATGTATGCTCTGTACTGTCTGAATGCCGGGAAAACAAATGAGATTTATCAATATCCGGAGGAAAAACAGACGCCCAGATGATCAGGCGGTTGATGACATGGTTTCCTGTATAAAAATAGCGCGCAGCCGTTGCAGCACCCTGAGAAAAGCCCAACAATACAATTTCGTTGTATGCCTGTTCTTCCGTTAAATGCTCTACCAATTGACCGATCCATCCCAGGTTGTCTTCGATGTCACTTTCCCGGGATTCTTTCGTCATCCAGGACGCCCCTACTCTGCCGGAATTTCCATTGATGTAAAAGCGGTGTAAACCTTCAGGAGCAACGACATGCCAATCACGATACAAGGTAGAAAACTTGCGGATAAAAAATTGCGGCAACTGTCCGTAACCGTGTAATGCAATCAGTAATTTACCTGAATCGGGATTTCCTTCGGAAAAATAACGTGCGGTTTTTTGAATGCGAATGAATTGCTCCATTTTAGTTGGGCGTGTAATATTTTCGGTCCGGGGCATTGAAGAAAAAGCGTTTAACCAATTGATCCGTGCAGGTAATTTCCTGCTCCGCCGTATCATAGTTATCTTCTTTTCCAATGTTTTTCATGGTTGCTTTTTTGATAATAATGTCCTTTGTTTCTGAATATGTCCCCTTTCCGTACTCGAAACAATAAGCCTCCAGTTTATCCGTACCCCATCCATCATACTGCTTCCATTGAAACGCATAATTAGGCGTATCATCGATCATCAGGTAAATGCGACGGAATTGAGAGTTGCGAATCGGGAAATCAACAATGATGTCTTTGTGATTTTCGGAAGAAATGTTTTCAAAAGTAATGGTCAGCTGACGTTGCGGTGTGGATGACATTGTATAAGGTCCGAGAAACTTATTGGTAATACTGCTGTAATAAAACATGTGATTGTGGTTTCCGAAAAATCCGACCGTTGCCGATTTTGTTACCAGATTTTTTTCTTCGGCTGTTTTGATTGCGTTTTCAAGGCGATTTACGGTAATAATCATATCTGTCTTACCATCATCATTGAGGTGCTCCTCGTATATTTTTAACCGGTAATCCTCGTTTGGACGAGTACTTAATTTTCCTTCAATGTATTTTTTCAACCGCTGGTCAAAAGGTAATGTCGGATCGTCGTACTGATCCTGTTTTGCCTGTTTAATGCCGGTCTTTTCTTTTTCACTTCCCGCTTGCTCACCATCTGTACACGCTCCCAGTAACACAACTGAAACTGCTGTCAATATAAGCTGAATATATGTTATTTTCATTCTTCTGTTAAGTTAGTACCTGTTGACAAATATAAGCGTTCCCGATGAGAAGGTACACGTTCATTAATCAATGATCCATTGTTTCCGCTCAATGAACTACACCATTATTTTTTCCGATTTATTCTTTTTGATATGGTTCGCGATCATCCGTTGAATAACTTCATCTTCAGAAGAATAGGAAATAAACCGCTTCCAGAACAATGGATTTAGCCTGTTCATGTGAAACGGGGCGAATCCATATCCTGAAAAGCTTCCGTTTTCAACCAGAATCAAACTTTTTTCCTGTTTGTTTCTTCCCTTGCCCAACAAATAAAACGATTCTCCGTTAAAATCCAACGCTTTCAACTGACCGTTAAACAAATCTTCACCGGGCGCTGCCTTTGTACGAACGGTCCTGTTATACTTGGGCTTTTTACTTTTTTTGGCCTGGTACTCCAAAATTGCAGCAATCAAATCTGTTCCCGTCAATTCAAATTCCACACGGGCAATCTCACGACACCACTGCGCGCTCTTTTTAATGGATGTGTCTTTGAGGTGCTGCTCCACATGTGAACGAATGGCCTTGCTTTTACCAAGGTAAATCAATTGATTGTTCTCATCAAAGAACTTATAGATTCCCGCACGGTTTGGAATTTCCTCCACTTCTTCCAGGTTCAGTGCAGGATGCAAAAAATTCGGATTGAGTTCGTGTTGAATCAGCCCTGTCAACCCGCTGCTGTTTTTTTCAAGCAGCAGACTTAACAATTTTGCTGTTGCCAATGCATCTCCACCCGCTCTGTGACGCCCGACCAATTCAATTCCCAGTGACCGGGTCAACTTTCCCAGACTGTACGAATCTTTTCCCGGGATAATTTGCCTGGAACAACGAACAGTACATAAATGCGGTAGGCGAAAGTCGTATCCGAGTCTGCGAAACTCACTGCGAATCATTCCGTAGTCAAACCCGACATTGTGTGCAACAAAAACGGTTCCCTCCGTAAATTCAATAATTTTCCGGGCAATTTCATAAAATTTAGGTGCGTTTTCCACCATTGCATCAGTAATTCCCGTCAGGTTGGAAACAAACTCGGGAATCGACATTTCAGGATTCACCAATGTTACAAATTCGTCTGTTACCTGGTTTCCGTCATGACGATAGATCGCAATTTCCGTAATCTTGGAAGATTTCGGGTTACCACCTGTTGTTTCTACGTCTATAACGGAATAAATCATGTGGCAAAATTAAATTATTTATGTGAGAAATAGCATTAAATCCTATTTTTACCTTATGAAACAAGCAAATTCACTCATCCACGAAAGTTCTCCGTATTTACAACAACATGCATACAATCCTGTGAATTGGATTCCCTGGAGTGAAGACGTGTTTACAAAAGCAAAACAAGAGAACAAACTGGTACTGATCAGTATCGGGTATTCTGCCTGTCACTGGTGCCATGTCATGGAACATGAAAGTTTTGAAGATGAAGAAGTGGCTGCGATTATGAACGAGTACTTTATCAATGTAAAAGTAGACCGTGAAGAACGTCCGGATGTGGACCAGGTGTACATGACCGCTGTGCAACTGATGACACAACGCGGAGGCTGGCCCTTGAATTGCTTTACGCTCCCGGATGGACGCCCGCTATACGGAGGTACTTATTTTCCGAAAGAGCAATGGAAAAACATCTTGGGATCGTTGCAGCATTTATTTGTCAATGACACTGAAAAAGCGGAGGAATACGCCTCCCGGTTACACGAGGGGATTGTCAGCAGTGAGTTGATTGACATTCCTCAGGAACCGGCACCATTTCAACAGGAAAAACTCCACGAACTGGTAACCCGTTGGAAACGACAATTCGATGCGATCGAAGGAGGAAATACGCGTGCTCCGAAATTCCCGCTCCCCAATAATTACTTGTTTTTGTTGCAATACGGTATCCGGTTTTCAGATGAACCGGTACTGAAGCATGTGGAACTAACCCTGGACAAAATCGCTATGGGAGGAATCTATGACCATGTCGGGGGAGGTTTTGCCCGTTATTCGGTAGACATGTTGTGGAAAGTTCCGCATTTCGAAAAAATGCTCTACGACAATGCACAATTGATCTCCCTCTATTCACAAGCCTACAAAGTGTTCAAGAAACCACTCTACAAACGAACTGTAGTGCAAACAATCGAATGGTTGCAACGGGAGATGCATCATTCCGAAGGCTGCTATTATGCTGCCATCGATGCCGATAGTGAAGGCGAAGAAGGCAAATACTATTGCTGGACGCTCAAAGAATACCAGGATGTACTGTCGGACAACTATGCGTTTGCTTCCGATTTATACAGTTTCAACTCCAGGGGACATTGGGAAGAAGGAAAATACATTCCTTTGCGCGTGCTTTCCGACAAAGAACTGATGTTAAAATACGGATTGGACGAAGCCCGTCTGGAAGAACGGATCACTACTGTCAACGAGTTGCTGCGGAATGAACGCAAAAAACGTGTCTTCCCCGGGATCGATGACAAATCACTGACTTCGTGGAATGCTTTGCTGGCAACAGGTTTGTGTGATGCATACGCTGCTTTCGGAGAAGAAGAGTACAAACACCTGGCACACAAAATTGTCCGGTGGATTAAAACGCATCAATTGAAAATTGATTTTTCGCTTTACAGAACCCGAAAAAACGGAAGGAGTACAATTGACGGTTTTCTGGAAGACTATGCAACCGTCATTCAGGCATTTACCCGTTTTTACGAAATCACTGCGGATGAAGCGTATCTTCTGATTGCGAAAGAATTGACAACATACACCATCAATCATTTTCAGCATCCGGAAAGTAAAATGTTTTATTTCACGCCTGACAGCACAACACTCATTGCCCGAAAAATGGACATCAATGACAACGTTATTCCTGCAAGTAACTCCATCATGGCTACTAATTTGTGGAATCTGGGGCTTTTATTTGAACAACACACATGGCTGGAAGATGCTCGTCAGCAGTTGATGAATGTGTATGACGGAATGGAACAATACGGTTCGGGATACAGTAACTGGGCGATCCTGTTGCTCAATAACACGAATCGTTTTTATGAAGTGGTTATCTCAGGAGATACTTCCGGTGAACGGCTGTCGGAATGGCATCAGTTATACATTCCTCACACCCTTACAGCTTATCATTCAGAGGTTATTCCGTTAGGGAAATATAAAAATCCGGAACAAAACCTGTTTTATATTTGCTCGGAAACCGATGGATGTCTCCCACCGGTCTCTGATCTGAATGATGTATTGGAGCTGATACAACCGTAATTATATTCATTAACGAAATATGAATTAGTTGGTCGTTTCTTTCTGACTGTATTCGTCGTGAATCCGTTTCAATTCCATTGCATCATTGGCATCAATTCCAAGACTGTCGGCAATTTCTTTGGCACGTAAAATGTCCTGCACGGATAAACCGGTGGAATCTTGTTCAGCCTTTAATGAATTGGTAAGAAAAATCGTGCTTTCTTTGATGCGCGGAATGGTTGTTAATGACAGGTTTTTGACCGGTTCGTACAGCAACGAATCCTGTTTTGTTTCTTCTTTGATAAAATCACCCTTTTCGTCATACGATTCCAGCAATACAATAAACACACTGAGCAGATAGAAGATTTTTATCAATGCAAATAAAATTCCCAGAAATTTATTCAATGGCGTCAGGTTGGCCACATCCACCACTTTCTCCAGCATTTTTCCCCCGAAGAAGACCAATGCACCTACTCCCAAAAAGGTAATCGTAAACGCGATGACAGGTAAATATTCTGAATGGATGTTCCAACTGGTTTTTAACAGGTTGGCTGTTCCGTCTGAAAAATGTATTCCGGCATAGATTCCCACGAGCAATGCAAGCAAAGTACATACTTCGATAATGAAGCCGTTTTTAAACCCTTTGTAGACAGCATACCCGATCGGGATCAGAAGCAGGATATCAATGAAATTCATATTTGATTAATTGATTTCTTCGAAATCATCAAAGTGGTTATCGTCTTGTCTGTTATTGGTTTGTTGATTATTCTGAAATGCTCTTCCGGACAGCAACATCATAATGGAGTTGATTACTTTCACCAGAATATTTAACAGGAAAAAGAATCCGATGACTTTAAAGATAAAACCAAAAATAGGTGTGTCTTCAATGTTCAGGATACTGGATTGAAACCAAAGTGATACCGGGTTTTCAGCCCATTGCGGGTAGAACCAAAACAGCACGAATACGGCAAGGGACAAAACAATAACAGCAATTTCAGCCCGTACATTGAAACCAAAATCGGTTTGAAGCATTCCGTTTGTATACAGCTTAAAAAGTTGCTGCTTATTTCTGCGGTTTTGAAATTTCCCTACGAAATACATTAGTAAGATGATGCTCCCGAAGACCAGTTGACTGGTGACATCCAATCCTTTTATATTCTGGTCATAACAAATCAGAAAGGTCACATTGACCAGTAGCAGATACTGCACTGCTTTCAGAATATAAATTTCTGCCGTTTGACGCTGTCTTCCAATTGTCAATAACCGAATCCCGACGTGGATCAGGCCCCAAATGAAACCAAAGATGGCAAAAACCACCCCCAAACGAAAAATAAAGTTCAATAATTCCATACTACAAAAATGCTAAAACCGATCGAAACGGTTGTCATCTCCTTGTTAAAGTTACTAAATAAATACCGTTAACAACCTTTCACACTACCTTGTTTTATTCTGTATAGTCAAGATCCTTGTTGTGTGTTTCTGAAACGGTCAGCGTAGAATAGATTCCGAATCCGAACGACAGCACACCAACAACGACTGCCGCCCAAATCACCCCCACTGACGGTTTGAATGAATTGAACAGGAAGATCATCAGGATCAGCGCACCACGCACCATATTGGGAATGGTCGTAGCTGCCGTAGCCCGGATATTGGTTCCGAACTGCTCTGCTCCCATTGTCACAAACAACGCCCAGTAACCGGTTCCCAGACCCAGCCAGATACAGAAGAAATAATACATATTGACTGTTTTAGCCGCGCCAAAGAGCATTAGAATAATTCCAACGACCGTAAATAACATCATATAAAAAATAGCTTTTTTCCTGGATTGCAGCCAATTGCTGATAAAACCACTGGCAAAGTCGCCGACAGAAATCCCGACGTACGCCCACATGATTGCCTTGCCCGGGTCAATCTCTCCTACAATTCCCAACGCGGGACCAAACTGGTTGGCAAAAACAGCCAGGATTCCAATGCAGAACCAGGTAGGAAAACCTATGGATATACATTTCATGTACCGAACAAAACGGTCGTAATTGGTAAAAAAGGAAAAGAAATTCCCCTTAGCTACCGATTTGTTTTTTTCAATGCCTTTGTAAATGCCCGATTCTACAACTCCGATTCTCAGAATCAGCAACATGAGTCCCAAGGCACCTCCGATAAAATAAGAAACGGTCCAATCACTGGCCAGATCGGCTGTTAAACTCGCTACAACTGCTCCCATCAATCCAAAACCTGCAACAAGTGACGTTCCGATCGCCCGTAACTCTTTTGGCAAAGATTCCGAAACCAGGGTAATCCCAGCTCCCAATTCACCTGCCAACCCCAATCCTGCGACAAAGCGAAACAATGCATACGCATTCTGCTTTTCCATAAAATCAACGTGAGGTAACAATCCACAAGCAATATTTGCCAGTGAATACACTAAAATAGAACCGAATAAAACGGATAAACGCCCTTTTTTATCTCCGAAAATGCCCCAGAGAATTCCTCCGAGTAGCAAACCTGTCTTTTCCCAATTCAGAATCATCGTTCCATAGGCATCGACGTCCAATCCCATGCTGTGGAGACTTGGAATACGAACAATGGAAAACAACAATAAATCGTAGATATCGACAAAATAGCCTAATGCTGCAACAATGACCGGCAAACTAAATAAATAGTTTAATTTCTGTTTTCGAGTTAATTCCATGCTCCGAAGATACACAATCGATTGGAATATCTGTCCTTTAAGCAATTTCCCAGGTAACAGGCTACTCCGTTTTCATGGCAAACGTATTTACATTCAATTAAATTTTATCGTATTAATAATCAGATATTTAAAATTAATTATCATTTCTAATACAAATGATTCAATTTGTAACAAATTGACTTATAAGGTATAACTTTAAATGCGTTTAATTTGTTCTCGCCAAGACGCAATCAGAATCACCTCATACTTCGCGCCTTAGCGAGCTATTTTTATACGAATCATTAAAGAAATCAGCGTGATGGAGGATATAAAGAGTGAAAAATTTGCATGTATTTGCCCTGGTACTTCACTTCTCTATAGGGATTTTTTCAGTGAAATTAACTACCTTTGGTATGCAATGAAACGTTTTGACATTCCGGAATACTATCGTTCACCCATCATCAGCAAGGTAAAGGCAATACGGAAGGAACGGGATCCCCGAAAAAAGGATTTCGCCCCTACACTGCTGGATTTTGGCTCCATCAAATTTTACATTGCCCGTCATTTCGGTTTTTGCTACGGTGTAGAAAACGCCATCGAAATCGCTTACAGGGCTATCTATGAAAATCCCGGTAAACGCATTTTTTTACTCAGCCAGATGATTCACAACCCCGGAGTCAATAAAGATCTGTTAAGTCATGGATTGCAATTCATACAGGATACGAAAGGCAATCAATTAATTGCGTGGGAGGAACTCACGCCCGATGATGTTGTCATTATTCCTGCTTTCGGAACGACCATCGCAATCATGGAACGGCTGGCAGTCATCGGTGTAAACGTTGAACAATACGACACCACCTGTCCGTTTGTGGAGAAGGTTTGGAATCGATCTGAAAAATTAGGAGAAGATGGTCATACCGTCATCATTCATGGAAAATTCAACCATGAAGAAACGCGTGCTACATTCTCGCACAGCAGTTCATCTGCCCCGTCCTTGGTTGTCAAAAATATGGAAGAAGCAAAGATGTTGGGCGATTATATCCTGGGGAAAATTGACTGGGATGCGTTTGAGCACCTGTTTGGAAGCCGGTATTCAGAAGGATTTAATCCGGAAAAAGATCTGGAGAAAATCGGTGTGGTGAATCAAACAACGATGCTGGCAACCGAAACCCAGGAAATTGCGGATTATTTTCGCTCTGTAATGCGTCAAAAATACGGGGATTCTGCAATCAGAGAACACATCGCAGATACACGCGACACACTCTGTTATGCAACCAATGACAATCAATCGGCTGTCTACGGCTTGATGAATACAGAGGCCGATCTGGCAATTGTTGTAGGAGGATATAACAGTTCCAACACGACACACCTGGTAGAGTTGCTGGAGCAAAAATTTCCAACGTATTTTATCAAAGATGCAGCCGAACTTATTTCGGAGAATGAAATTCACGCGTTCAACATACATACCAAAAACGTAGAAACATCATTCGACTACATGTCTACGAACATTCCTGTCGTTGCCATTACTTCGGGTGCATCCTGCCCGGATGCGGTTGTCGATAACGTAATTCAGAAATTGCTTGCGCTGAAAGGTGGCTACAAAATGATCGACGAGGTAATTGCATCGATTTAGTTACCACACAATTGGTTTTTTCCCTGTTTTCAGCAAGTAATCATTTGCCTGACTAAAATGTTTGTTTCCGAACCACAATCCTTGATTGGCGCTCATCGGAGAAGGGTGCCCGGATTCCAATACAACATGCTTGGTGCGGTCAATATTTTTGCCTTTGTTTCTCGCATAACCTCCCCATAACATGAAAACAATCCCTTCATTCTCATCTGATATTTTCTGAATAACGGCGTCTGTGAACCGTTCCCATCCTTTCCCCTGGTGACTTTGTGGTGTTCCTTCACGCACTGTCAGAATTGAATTTAACAGGAGCACTCCCTGCTCCGCCCAACGGGAGAGATCTCCGTTTGCAGGTATTGGCTGCCCTAAATCTGTTTCAATTTCCTTAAAAATGTTGATCAGGCTTTTTGCAAATGGCCGTACATCAGGGTTAATGGAAAAACAAAGTCCGTTGGCATGGCCCCTGGTAGGATACGGATCCTGTCCCAGGATTACCACTTTCAACCGGTCAACCGGACACGCATCAAATGCTTTAAAAATATACGGTGCCGGAGGGAAAACAGATCCTTTATAATTTTTGTATTCTTCTTTTACAAATCCTGCCAGTTGTTGAAAATAGTCCTTCTCAAACTCATGTTGTAAAAGCAGCTTCCAACTCTCTTCTATCTTAACATCCATATCACAAAAATAGGCATTTAACCTAAACAAAAAAACCGCTGATTGCTCAGCGGTTTTTCAATTTATTTATTTGTACGAATCTTATCGAACAACTAATTTTCTTGTAACTGAAGCATCGTTAGACTTGATTACAACTGAATACATTCCGGAAGCATATCCTGCAGTATTCAAATCAGCTGTATTTGCTCCTGCTGCAACATTTGACAGAGAAACAGTTTCAACTACTTTACCTGTAATGTCCATTACTTCAACAGAAACGTTAGAAGCATTTGCCAGGTTAAACTCAACTGTAGCTTTATCTGTTGCAGGGTTAGGGAATACTGAAACACCGTTCAATACTTCGTTGTTGTCTACACCCAAAGACAGGTTGAAGTTCGCACGAACAACCGGAATTTGAGTAAATGTACCCCAAACATTTGAATGGTTTGTTCGGATCCAAGCCTGAGAAGTTGTTGTTGTACCACCTGTTGCCAATTCTACAGTACCTCCTGAAATTTGGATCAACATCAAGTATGTTTTTCCTGCTTCAAGCGTGTACCCTCCGATGAATGGAAGAGTTTGAATCGCGTTAACCTGTGCCAAGCTTGTTACTGTAAACATATCTGTTTCAGCCAAAGGCCCTAACCACACCTGGTCAATTGAAGATGCTTGTGTATCGTATTCATACAATTGTCCGTACACTTCTCCGTTGATTGCAGTACCTGTATAGAAACGGAAATCAATTCCATAAATTTCCTGATCAGCAACGATGTCAAAAGAGTTACCAATACCCTGAACGATAACCGGTGTACCACCTACAGATAAACTTGTTAACGGGAATTGTGCAAAAGGAGCACCTTTATCAACAGCGTAGATAAAATCTGTAACTGTAAACTGTGCATTTGGAATCGCGTTATTTCCTGGTTTGTCATCTGTTTCAGTCATTGTCAATGATTGAGCAACTGTATATGCACCCAAAGCAGCAGGTGTATATGTAGCTTCCAACGTATCTACCTGGTTTGCACCCAATGTAATTGCTGCTGACTGAGCTGTAGCAGCTCCTGAATTCACATCCAAATTCAACATTACATTTGTCAATGATTGAGAACCTTGGTTTTTAACTCCGGCTCTGAATACGATAGGTGCTACCTGTGTAAGTGGAATTTGAGAATACTGGTATGATTCAGTGTGGTGAAAACTATATGTTGAAACCAGGTCATAATCTGGTTTTGTAGAGATTTTCACATCATCAATTAACCAACCGTATGTTACCCACGCCCATGGATTTGTTCCTTCATTCGGAAATCCTGTCGTCCATCTGAAACGAATTTGAACTGTTGTAGGAGATGCAGCGATATAATCAGTAATATCTACCTCGATATAATCTGCAGCAGATTGTGATCCAAATCGTGTTTGTCCTTCTTTATCTCCGTTATCATAAATGGTTGTCCATGTATTACCATTTGTGCTTATTTGTACTTCGTGTACGTCGTTGAAAGTCGCCCCGTCTTGTTCGAATGACAAGATCGCGTTTCCGCTTCCCGCCAATGTCTGCACATCAATTACACCGGAAGTCAATGTATAAGTTACCCCCAATGCCGGATTTCCTGCGCTTGACTGTGTTGGTGTTTGTGTTCCGTTTGACAATTCAGCGAAATTTCCTCCGGAAGTTGAAGCAAATACTCCTGCTCCTGCTCCTGTCAACCACCAACCATTATAAGCTGCGTCTGTTGACCAACCGAATCCTGGGTTTGTTTGCCCGGAATTGTCCATTGTCCATGTTGACGCTCCTGTACTGGAAAGTCCAGGTCCGTACACCACTGTGTTAAAGTTGTCATGCCATACAACTTCACCTAATGCTTTTGCTTCACTTACCAAAGTTGGTTTTGAAGGTTTTGTGGTAATATCTTTGCTTAAGTTTTTCGCCTGCTGTTGAGCAAGTGAGATACTTGTTCCTGCAAACAAGACTACACCTAAAAGTAATTTATTTTTCATTCTTTATCTATTTATTTTTGTTTCCTACAAATTTAATCTTTTTCCAACACTTTTGCAATGTGATTTTTTTTTTAACAAATTGCGAAATAAAATCTCTCTTTTATTACGAATAATCACATCTTTTAAAGATTACTGAACTCCCGCAAGGTTGTACCGCAATTTGATTCCCGTACTCATGTTTCCTGTCGGATAAGATGTTGCGATCTTCGGTGTGTTGATTACCTGGTCGTAGTACAACTGGAGGATTAAGAATCTTCCGACATTGTAATCGATGGAACCTTTAATCGACATTACTTTCTGACCGGCTGTTGCCTGGTTTGTATTCTCAACCACTTTTCTGATTACTGTCAGGTTGTCGCGCAATGAGAAATCGATGCGCAGGTTCATGTCACTTGGCTTCAGGTTTTTGATCGGTAACCGTACCTGTGAGAATTTATATCCCGTACCAATTACATACGTTGTTCCCAATACTTCTGTAACTTGGTTATTATTCAGTGACAAGGTGGAACTTCTGTCTTTCGAGATTTCAAACTTCGTAATCAATCCTTGTTTTTTGATCAGCCACGTCGCGTCAAAACCGATTAACGGATTAAAGCGTTCCGACATCGTTACATTCTGCACCTGCATTCTCGTGATGTAATTGTTATTGATATCCAGGGCTGTCGGGTTACCGTTTCCGTCAAAAATTGCATTCAGGTTGGTCTGCATTCCAGAAATAGAAACGGTTGATGTGTATGCATGCTTAATTACAAACGTACGCACGTATTTCTTCATAAATTCCATTTTGGATAATCCGTTGTAATTGATTGCCCAGTTTGGCAGCGGAATGTTTTTAACCGGGTTGATGTTCTTATCGTTTACTTTCCTGTTTGTGTAAGACGTTAAAAATGCCCCGATCAATACGTCCTGCTGACTTCCGTTATATCCGGAATAATACCCCGAACCAAGCTGAGTCGCATTCGGATTTTGTGCTCCGACTAATCGAGATACTTCTTTTCTGTTGTCCAGTAATTTTTGGAACACATTGGAACTGTAGTTATCACCAAGTGCTGCAAATGCAGAACCGATCGAAACATTTGTATATATCACATCGGAAACATCAATCCGGCTCTGTCCTTCGTATGAATTAGTCGCCTGGTTCCAGCGGAAGAACTCTGTTGAGCTATTTTTATATGTTCTGTTAGCTGTCAGTTCAATTGATAAATCCTTTAATGGTTCCAAACCTGCACGAACAGTAATGTTTTGAACATGTGTGTTCGTATACTGTCTGTTGATATTTTCATTCTTGACCAGCCATCCGTTTTCTGCAGCTGTACGTGCAAAATCGAATCCGGTATCTTTCCCGGTAACACTGTATCGTTGTTTTCCGAACACAAATCCGCTCATCGGAGCTTCAAATTTCGAATCAAATCCTAAAATTCGTGTTTCCTGTGCATATCCCGGCAATAGTGTCCCATTGTTTTGCGTATACGTACCACCTACATTTCTCACAGACATTACCAAACGGGCAAAGAATCCGACAACGGGGTGTACTTTACCTTTTCGTTTCTTTGCACGCTCCACTTTTCGCTCCCATCGTTTGATGACCTTATCCCATTTTTTCTTTTCTTTTTCAGTCATGTCCTCTTCCGGTTTCGGTGGAACAGGTTTCGGGTATTTCTCTTCGATTGAAGGTTCTTTTTTAGGTTGTTTCGTCGATGAATTTTCCGGCTTCCCGCCATCTGTAGTCGCTTTTCCCCTGACTGTTGCTGTATTCCTCAACACGCTCCCATCTGCAAGAACTTTCTTGAAAAACGGAAGTTTGTTGTACAGGTTTGTAAAATTCAACTGTGTGTTTGCGTTGATTGTCCTGTTATTTTGAATGGTATGTCCAAACGTGTCTTGAGCCAAAGGAGCCCGCTGCCAGTTATAGGTTCCTCCATACATGATGGTTGCCGTTGTCCAGTCCAATGCCGGAATTTTATTCAAAGGCAATGTATAATTGATGTTGTAGTTATGGGTGTAATCAACCGTTTTTCCGAATGTTGACATTTGTGTACGGATTGAATCCTTAAACTGTCTATATAAATCAGGATTTTCTTTTCTGTCAACCTGACCGTCTGCTTCTTCAAATATAGCACGGTTGTTGGCTGTAAATGTCAGTTTTAAATTCTTGGTAATATCGTACCCCAGATTATATCCTCTGTTCCAGGTAAATCGCTTGATGTAAACCGGCTGAAACTCATAATCCGGAACAATATTGTTTTTCACCTGACGCTCGTTGTAGCTTCTCAGTACATCGTTCGAGAAGCTGAAATTCTTCGGCAGGTAATATAAATTCACATCGCGCACCAGGGCCAGCCACTTTGACTTTTTGAGCTTATCCTTTTTGAAAATATTTTTAAACGGCTCCCATGGTTTTGCCTGGAATGTATAGTTGTAATTCAGGTTTCCGGACCATATCCGCGTACGGTCGTACTTGATATTGAAATCGCGCTTTAAGTCTTCGGAATATGAATAAGAAGCCGACCAGTTGGCAATTCTCCAGAATGCCGGTTTCGCTCCCGGTGCCAGTTGTTTTCTGACATTCGTAAAGTTGTATGAGATGCGTTCTGTAAAATCCTGCCCTTCTCTCGCTCTTCTTCTTCGTTCCTCTCCACTGTACTCCGACAATTTAATATCCGGGTTATACGGATCGAATTCCGGGTTAATCACACCAATGGAATAACCAAAGAAGAATGGAAGTGATAATCCGAATTTTTTACCGAAAAATTGTCCCAATTGCCAATTGGAGTTAAAATTCGCATTGATCCGCTGATCCCGCTGACGCTCCTGAACACGACTGTCAACAGCCCCCCAGTTATAGCCAGAATAACTTCCGGATGCAGAGATATTAAAGAAATCAGCACCCTGAATCTGCATTTGGGCAATGGCAGCAGAACCACCTTCTGACACGAAATCCGTCAATCGCAATTCATTTACCCAAATGATACCGCAATGTGCCATTCCGTCATCCTGCCATGGATTAGCGGGATTATTTTTCGGATTTCGAACCCCGATCATAATGCTCTTGATTCCCTGTAAGTTCGGATTTCCTTTCACGCGAATACGCTTGTTTCCGTAATTCGGATCCGGTTCACTGTATTCGAGGTTATAAGAAAGTGTAGAACTTCCCCCTGTAATCAGGTTGTTTCTCTTTTGTTTGAGTTTGGTAAAATCTTCGAATACGATTTCAATGTTGTTTGCTTCCGGCCACACGTCTGTATCCAAAGAAGCCTGAGCTGCTGTAACCGTTAACGGAACCTCGTATTCGTAATAATTCTCTGTAAAATCTGTTCCCAACCGAACAAATACAGTTAAGTCTTCATTATCCAGCGGAACCTGACCAACCATTGATTCAGCATGAACAAATAATTTCATCTTCTTGTACCCACGCACATCAAACGTTACATTCTTGTATGCAGCTCTTGCGTCTCCGTCTTGTAAACCACACACTTCCAATGTCAATGATTGCTCATTCATCTGACGTTGTACCTGCTGTGAAGGATCTATTTCCCGTTGGATACCCGGAGGGATAATGTATTTGATCGGTGATCTGTCTGAATTCTCCTGGATGTTGACAGCACCGATATCAAAACTGGTCAGGTTCGGGTCGGTAACGACTCCTTCACCCGGCTGACTCAAATCCTGTAAATACCTTCTCCATTCTCCTCGGATCAACTCCAGTTTTGCAAAACGCAACAATACCTCCTCGTCAAAGTCTTTCAGGAACATCCGCATAAACCGTATTGAACGAAAATCTACGATCCCGTTTATACGTGAAGAAAAGTCACGAATCGGAATTTTAAACTGATACCAATATTCTGTAACACCATTTCCCTTTTTAAATTCTTGTTTATTGGTAATGTAATTCGTTCCTACCACCATGTTCTGAGGACGCAGACTGATCTTATATTGGAAATAATTTTCTGTTTCTTGTAGGTTGTTGTCCTGGTTGATATCTTCCCGATCCGGGTCCAGACGCGGGCCAACAGTACTGTAACCGTTAACATTCATCGTGTCGTACATTTCCGGAGTCGGGGAGTTTCCTTCCATTCCGTTGTACTTTTTGTATCGTTGCAACACTCCTAATTGTTGCTCATCATACTTGTCATCCAGGTAGTAATTGTAGTCATCTGACGAAGGATCGGCAATCATTCGTGCTTTTGCAGCCGGGGACAACGTTGAGTTTCCATTTACCCAGGCCAGGTAATTCGCGAATTGAACCTGCTCACTGGCATTGCTGAATCCATCTAAACCGACATCCTGGTTGATCCGTGCCTGTGGGTTGTTATCAAATGCATTGACCGTTACCTGCGCATTCGGAATTTGTGCCCAGTCCGTAGTGTCCATATCATTCTTTCCCGGACTATTGCTTGGAGACAATCCATTTTCGTAACTTTTGCGCGAATCGGGCAAAATATCTTCTGAAATATTTCCCAGGTTGAAATACAAATCCCCTCCAGTCATCAATGTATTCGGATTTGCATCTTCTGCATCCTGATTAAACGGATCCAATACCCAGAATTGGATGTATTCAATGTTTGCCAGCTCAAAATCGGTAGTCGTCATGGCACGCATGATTCCTCCCCATCGATCCTGTGGATTGGTAAACAACCCGTCTGCGTCTACAAATCCCGTTGTATCGTAGTTATACATTCCCCTTTCTTTCGGGTAATAAGCGACTTCCAGCAACTGTAAGTTCGGTATCGCTCCATATTGTTGTTGTTGCAACGGAAATACGTCCTTATAGATTACATTTCTCGTTCGACTATCAGAATTGACCGTCGGATCATTTGCAATGTGCTGAGGTGTGTTCGAATTTTGATTATAGAAAATGTTGTCAATCCGGTACCAGGCAATTTTTGAACGATTGAAGGTTTTTGTGAGTCCCAAACCTGCTGCTTCCGGGAATAAACTCGGTTGTCCCAGTGGAACAGAAGCCATGTACCAGGCATTCAAGCTGGTCAGGTCGATTGTACTTTGCGAACCTTCAAAATCATCGACATAAGAAATCCCGGAACTACTGATCGCCCTCGGTTGCCCGGGGATTAAGTGAGCAAATTCCCCTGAAAACGTAAGGATTGATTTTTCTTTGGTTGAAATAACCGGTAGTTTATCAATCAGCTTCGTAAGGAAAGGAAGTTCTGTCCGGTATTGAACATCAAACCCGATAATATTGTTTTTATACGGTTCATTACCAATATCTATCTTTTGGGTTACCGGGCGTTCCATCATCCGCATCCATGTGGCACCGACGTTAAAATCCTGGCTGAACCGGTGGGCGACACGTGCTCCGAATAATGATTTTGACTGGAATCCGAATGCGGAATTACTCTCAACTGAAACTTTGATTTCCTGATTGGAAGCAAGAAGACCTTCGTTCAAGATGCGCACGCGTCCCAAGTTGTAATCAACAGTATAATCCGTTCCTTCGGTCAATTTAACACCTCCTGCGGTAACAGAAACGGCTCCTTCCGGAACGTTGAGTGAGTTCAGTGGAATATCCCCCGTCACAGAAGATTGATATTCTCCGCGGAACAGGAAGCGGTTTTTTGAAGGAATCTGCTGCGCAGCGGTTTTTGTTGAATCGTATAATTCTGTATATGCAAGCCGGTCGATGGTTGTCTGGGGAATATTCGCGTCTGCTAATTTCTGCGCCAATAGCTTTCCAAATGGTTCAATCGTTGAAAAATATACGCGTCCGTTTCTGGGGTTAATGGTTCCCCCGTTTTCAAAACGACTTCCGCTTTGCGTCATCGGAACATAGTCGAATACCCCATCAGAAAAAGGTTGCCCCATCTGGTTGAGCTTATCCATTTCCAGCAAGGTCACAATTTGCCGGTCGTCCAGTCCGTCCTGAGGGAAGAAAGGAATGTACAATGAGTTTTCAGGATTGTTGTACAAGATATCCAGACGAAACCCGACCTGGTCTACCTGGTAGGCACCTAACGAGTAAACGTTTTTCATCATCAGATCCCACAATTTGTTAGTGGGGTTGGTCATCGTCGGCTTCAACAATTTCAAAATCAAGGCGTCCGTACCTTCAACTCCATCTGTTGACAATTCCCCCACACGGTAAGTCTGTCCCTTGTATGTATATTCATATCCCACGGCCAACACTTCATCGTTGTTGAGCGGAATATTCAATGAGATAAATCCGAGCTGGGCATTGTAGGTAAATTCTGCGTCATTTAATTTCTTCGCACTTTCTACCTTTTCATAATGGATGGATTGTGTAAACGGACCCGGAGCAACTACCTGTGTTGCCAATGTTGCTACCGCGCCCGAAAAACTACGGATCCCCGGCTGTTCCGAAGCCCATTTATACAAGCCGTTCATGCTGTTATCAGGCAGCGGATTAGGTCCGGGGATTGTCGGATACCCGCCCGGTGTCCCTTCGACGTTTTCAACAAGTCCTTCACCCAAGTCTGTAAATGCGATAATGTTTCTCGTATTCTCCGTCGTATTGGTCCGGTTGGTTATCCAAACTTCAATCCGTGAGATATTGATTCCTGAATTAACGATCGGCAATGCTTTCATTGCTTCATCGTAGTTATTCCGGTGATAAAAGTTCAGGAAATAGTGACGGTTCGCTTCATACTGGTCTGCCGAAACTTCAAAAGTTTGTTTTTGGGCTCCTCCCTGCACTTTGATTTCTTTTCGTTGTCCTTTTGATGAAGCTGCAATCAAATCAACTGTTGTCCGTCCGAATTTCAGTTTGGTACTTGCACCAAATAGTGTTTTGGAACTTGGAATCAATGTTGTGGGAAGATCGAGCGAGACATTTCCCAACGCGATACTCTGGACAATCTGGTCTTCATCTCCGTTGTATTCTAATTTTGTAACGTTATCAAATTCGAAGTTGGCCTGTGTGTTGTAGCTCATTCCCAGTTTCATCCGGGTACCGATCTGTCCGACCACACTAAAGTTGATATTCTGGTTGAAGTCAAAACGTGTAATTCGTCTCTGTTTAACGGGAAGAAGCGGATTGTCATAACGGGATGAATTGACTCCGAGTCCTATTTCTACCGTTCCCTGCGGTTTGATTGTAATCTGGTCTGAACCAAAGAAACTTTTAAATAATTTATTATCGATTTTTATCGGAAGGGCAAATGGCTGACTGTCTGCCGTCTGCTGATCAATGCGGTCTTTCCAGTTGTCCTGGATTGATTTTTTCCGTTCATATTCCAGGTATTCTTCCAGTGTCATCATAGAAGGCGGACGGTAGTCCATTCCTGAAGCACCGATTGTTTCTTTGAAGATGTATGATCCTGTGGCAGGGTCATAGACGATCGTCTGTTGAACAGAAGACGGATCTCCCAGGTCAAAGCTGTTTTGCTGCGTCTGAGTAGGGTCAAATGTAGGAGGAATCGGATAGCGCAATGTATCCTGAGCATTCAAATTTGATAATACAAGTACAAACTGAATCAAGAAAATGATTCTTACAGCTTTTCCCATAAGTAGATAATGTGCCTTCTTTTCCAACACTTATAATATTTTCAACGCTTCTTTAATTATTTTTTCAACGGTATCATCGTCCTGTGTCACTTTATCAATCGCTTTCTCAGCAGATTTCTTGTCAAAGCCGAGCGAAACCAATGCAGTTAACGCATCAAATCGGTTTGTATTGTTCTGGACAACTATATTTTCAGTTGAAAAATTCATTTTTAACATTTTGTCCTTCAAATCAATGATGACACGCTGCGCTGTCTTCGCTCCAATACCTTTGATGCTTTGTATCGTTCGAACGTCCTCTACCTGGATGGCATGTGCGATTTCTTCCGGGACAAGCGACGAAAGCATAATCATAGCCGTATTCGGACCGATTCCTGAAACAGAAATCAGGTGTTCGAACATCGTGCGTTCTTCCAGTGTAGCAAAACCATACAGCAAATGTGCATCTTCGCGCACAATGAGTTTGGTATAAATCCGCACTGCTTCATTGCTCCCGAGTCCGGAGAATGTATTAAGAGATATGTTAACAAAGTAGCCAACCCCATTGCATTCAACAACAATATTGGTGGGATTTTTTTCAGCTAGTTTTCCATTGAGATGCGTGATCATGTCCTATTTATTTCCGGCGTCAACGACTGCGACTTTTACCATGTTGATAATTTCCCGCACAGAAGCTCCCATTTGGAGCACGTGTACCGATTTTTTCAACCCGATCAAAATAGGACCGATTGCGTCTGCTTCCGTAATTTCCTGCAATAATTTGTATGCAATGTTTCCTGAAGAAAGGTTTGGAAAGATCAGTGTATTCACTTGCTTGTTGGCCAGTAATGAGAAACTGAATTTTTCATTCATCAGGTCGCTGTTCAGTGCAAAGTTTGCCTGCAACTCTCCGTCCACCACCAAATTCGGGTATTTCTGGTGTAAAATCTCTGTCGCTTTTGACATTTTTTCGGGATCTTCTCCCGGTGAAGAACCAAAATTAGAATACGCCAGTAAGGCAATCCGCGGAGTGATTTTGAACTTGCGCATTGTTTTAGCTACATTGGCAGTAATCTCAGCTATTTCTTCGGCTGTCGGGTTCAGATTCATTGTTGTATCTGCCAGAAACAGCGGTCCTCGTTTTGTATTCAGGATGTACATTCCCGCCACGGTATTTACCTCTTTTTCCAATCCGATTGCCTGAATAACAGGACGAACAACAGAACGGTAATTTCGGGTCAAGCCGGAAACCATTGCATCAGCATCTCCGTTATCAACCATCATTGCTCCGAAATGGTTTCGTTCGCGCATGAGCTGGATGGCTTCAAATTCTGTCACCCCTTTTCGCTTGCGCTTTTCAAAGAATTTTTTCCCGTAACAAGTTCTTCTTTCCAACTCTTCTTTTGATTTCGGATCAATGATCGTTACATCATTAAAATCCAGGCTGTATTCATCGATGAGTTTTTTAATGACTTCTTTATTCCCCAATAAAATCGGGTATGCAGTTCCTTCCTCACTTGATGTTTGAGCCGCTTTCAGGATTTTGATATTGTCCGCTTCGGCAAAAACAACACGTTTCGGGTTTTGCTGTGCTTTATCCGTCAGGTTTCTGATCAATTTGTTATCCAGTCCCAACCGGTTTTTCAGTTCCATTTCATACGCATCCCAATCTGTAATGGGCTGCTTTGCCACTCCTGATTCCATTGCTGCTTTTGCTACTGCAGGTGCTACGTAATAGATCAAACGGGGATCCAGGGGTTTCGGAATAATGGACTCGCGTCCGAATGAGATTGATTTTTCATTGTATGCTTCAATCACTTCTTCAGGAATTGTTTCTTTCGCCAGGGACGCAATCGCATGAACAGCTGCCAGCTTCATTGCTTCGTTGATTGTTGTTGCTCTTACATCCAGCGCTCCTCTGAAAATGAACGGGAATCCCAGTACATTGTTCACCTGGTTCGGATGATCAGAACGACCAGTTGCCATAATGATATCCATACGCGCGCTTGTCGCTTCTTTGTACGAAATTTCCGGTTCCGGGTTTGCAAGTGCAAAAACGATCGGATCTTTAGCCATGCTTTTGATCATCTCTTTATTTACCAACCCTGCCCGGGAAAGACCAAGAAATACATCCGCTTTTTTAAATGCATCTCCGAATTCAACATCTTTTTTATGCACGGCAAATTCCTGCTTGTTACTATCCAGGTCCGTTCTTCCGGCATGAATCAACCCTTTGGAGTCATACATGTAGATATTCTCCAGCTTTGCCCCGAGCGCATGATACAACCGTGCACATGACAAGGCCGAAGCTCCTGCTCCGGAAACAACGATTTTTACTTTTTCAATTTTCTTTCTGGCCAATTCCAATGCATTCAGCAAGGCAGCAGAAGAGATAATTGCTGTTCCGTGCTGGTCATCATGCATGACGGGGATGTCCAGTTCTTCTTTTAGTCTCCGTTCAATTTCAAAAGCTTCCGGTGCTTTGATGTCTTCCAGGTTGATTCCTCCGAATGTCGGAGCAATTGCTTTTACGGTCTGAATGAATAACTCTGTATCTTTTGCATCGACCTCAATGTCGAACACGTCTATATCTGCAAAAATTTTAAATAAGAGTCCCTTTCCTTCCATCACCGGTTTTGATGCTTCCGGCCCGATGTCTCCAAGTCCTAAAACGGCTGTTCCGTTTGATATTACAGCAACCAGGTTGCCTTTCGAAGTATATTTATATGCATCCTCACGGTTATCGGCTATTTTTAAGCACGGTTCTGCGACACCCGGAGAATACGCTAATGACAAATCACGTTGAGAAGTGTACGGTTTCGTTGGAATAACCTCTATTTTACCAGGTCTTCCTGATGAGTGATAATCCAATGCATCCTGTTTCTTCAGCTTTCCCATAATTTTTATTTTAAGAGGGCAAAGGTAACAAATAGAATTGAGATAGGAGTTCTTTTAAACGAATCAATTATAAACAATCCATTGGAAACCGAATAACATTTTTTCGTATCATTGTTACCAGTTTTAAGCAGGATCCGAAAGCGATGGACAATACAATTTCAGATACAATTATTTTCTATGACGGGGACTGTGGTTTATGCAACCGAAGTGTTCAGTTTGTATTGAAACACGAACGCCATTCCGCTCTTTACTTTTGCGCATTGCAATCTACGTTTGCCGAGAGTTTCTTTCAATCACATCACCTTCCTTCACCGGATTTAACAACCGTCTATTTTTTTGAAAAAAATCACCTCTATCAAAAATCGGAAGCTGCATTTAAAATCATCCCGCACCTGAAATGGTACTGGCAACCACTACGAGTGTTTTCAGTGTTTCCCCGATGCATTACAAATCGGGTCTACGATTTCATTGCCCGTCGCAGAAAACAAATCGGAGGAACATTTTGTGTAATTCCTTCTCAAGAAAACAAAAAACGCTTTATCAGCTGACAAATGATGAAAATAAAAAGGGGATCTTTCGACCCCCTTCCGGTAACTATTAATCATCCGATTATTTAATCGTAATTTTTTGTACTGAAGTTTTACCATCAGCAGCCAATTTCACTGTATACATTCCGCTTTTTACCTCCTTGAGTTTGACAGAAGCACCTGCAGTTACTTCAGATGAATATACTGTTCTTCCTGAAAGGTCAATCACTTCTACAGTTCCTTTTGCAAAGTCTCCGGAAATAGTGAATTCACCATTCGAAGGGTTTGGATACAACACCACGTCATTAATTGTATTGTTTTTCAATCCTACTGTAGAGAAGTTTTTAGACAACACTTGTCGTTGCTCACCTAATCCCGAGATGGAAATATATGCATCTACAAAGATCGGAAGATCCTGATCTGCCAGGTCGTAATATTCGTGTTGCGTTCTGATTACTTCAACAGACGTAAATCCTGCATTAACCAATGTTGTGTCCATGGTTGTCAATCGGAATAAGTTTGTCAAATCCACATCCGGCAGTTTCAATGTCCCTGTACCATCAATAATCGAGTACACTTGTCCTGTTACTGTTGCCGTTGTCGGCACCCCAACATTTATTTCTGTACTTCCCACATAGGCATCTGTTGATGTACTTCCGTAGTTGAACGGATATGTCATCTGGATTGCCTCATCCGTGTCAAAAACGACAACAACTTCTCCGAACGTCGGATCAGTGAAAACAAATCCCTGAGCAACTCTTTCCGTTGCCGTAGAATTAAAGTACTGCAGAATAGTCCCCTGCGTAATTGCCTTAACGGAAGTAGGGAATTCTGAAGCATTCGGAGTAGATGCCGCATCGCTCACAGCAATCGCCTGTGTAGTCGCCATGTTCATATTCACCGTTGAATAATCCCATGTCACCCCTGTTCCTGTAACAGATGAAACAGAAGCCATTGTCACAGCACCTGTATCAACAACATACATTAAAGAAGAAGCACCGATTGCAGGTTCATTTGACTGTGTCAACTGACCAAAAGACGCCTGAGAAGTTAAAATAAGAGATGCAAGTAAAAATCTTTTTTTCATAATTTTCTTTTTAGATAGTCAAAACTAATTAATTATTTTTAATTACAACTAATTGCGCAAAACACAATTTCAGGTTGATATTACCTTAACGAACGTGAACTGCAAAAGGTTGACAGTAGTTTACATTTTTCTCAACATTCATTAATTAAACACTTTTCACACAGACTGCTACCATTCTTAACATATATCAATGCTCAATCGCTTATTCCCCCGTAACTTTGTACTGTTATTAATCAATAAATCATTCTGTTATGGCAACAAAAAATATAGAAATCGTTGTTTCTCCAAGAGAACCACATTTCGTAGGCGACGGGTTCAGAGTTCACAATTTCATTCCAAGTGCTTATCGCCTGGATATGCAACGCATGACTCCTTTTATCATGCTGGATTACAATTCAAAATTCCGGTTTGCACCCAGTACACATCCGAAGGGTGTCGGTGTTCACCCGCACAGAGGTTTTGAAACGGTTACGATCGCTTATAAAGGGCGGGTAGCGCATCACGACAGCAGTGGCGGAGGGGGAATCATCGGAGAAGGAGACGTTCAATGGATGACTGCTGCCTCCGGGGTACTGCACAAAGAGTATCACGAAGAAACATTCAGCAAAGAAGGAGGTATTTTCCAGATGGTTCAATTGTGGGTCAATCTGCCTGCAAAGGACAAAATGAGCCCTCCGAAGTACCAGGCAATTAAGAATGAATCCATTCCGCGTTTCCAATTGGGAAACAACACAGGTGAAGTGGAAGTAATTGCTGGAGAATACAACGGTGTAGCAGGAGCTGCATCAACATTTACACCTGTACACATGCTGAATGCCAAATTAAAAACAGGAGCAACTGCTTCGTTTGATTTCCCGGCGAATTACAACACTGTTTTATTGGTCATTGAAGGAAGTATTACCGTTAACAACAACGAAAAAGTACCGACGGATCACCTGGCTTTATTTGAAAACGAAGGGGAAATATTCTCCATAACAGCAGACGAAGACGCGATTGTTCTGGTACTGAGTGGTGAACCGATTGATGAACCAATTGCAGCACACGGACCTTTTGTGATGAACACACGGGAAGAATTAATTGAAGCGTTCAATGATTTTAACCAGGGTAAATTCGGATACCTGGAAGATTAACACCTTTAAACAATGGTGTCTTGTCAGATCAGAAATGAGATGAACAAGTATCTTCTGCGAGGCAAACCAGAAGCTTAAAAAAAGTTAATTTGTTGACTGTTAATTTTTTGCTGACTATATTTAGCTAAATTGCTTTTTCAACACAATCCCAACCTATTTCCACGGCTTATTGCAGGAAACGGCAATTTTATAAAAACTGTAATCAGTAAAATAAAATATATGTCAATTAAGCAAAAATTAGAAACGTTAGCTACTGAAAGAAATGCACCATGTGTCACAATTTCATTCAACACACATCGTACGCGCCCGGACAATGAAAAAGACAAGATTGTATTAAAAAATCTGGTGAAGGAAGCAGAAACGAGAGTCATTGAAAAATTTGGAAAAAGGCCTGTTCAGGCGTTACTGGATAAGTTATCTTCCGTTACTGAACAAATAGATGTGAGCTATAACCTGGATAGCTTACATCTGTTTCTTTCAAACGATACGCTGGAAATTGTCCGCTCCATCTGGCCAACCAATGAAAATATCGTTCATGTGTCTGATGCATTTGTAATCCGTCCATTAATAAAAAGCTATTCCCGAACCGAAGAATACTACATTCTTCTGCTTTCTCAGGGGGGAGTTCACCTGTACCATGCAATGAATGATTCAATTGTTAAAGAAATCATCAATACGGATTTTCCGTTTACAGAGAATCCGATTATGCTCACAGACCCGGTACAGGCGAGTGATGCAAAACGGGTAGACAATAAAGCAAGGGAATATTTCAATAATGTAGACAAAGCGTTGGTTAAATTGTATCGCGATTCAACAATAAAAACGGTTGTGGTAACCACAGAAAACAACTACAGTCTGTTACAGCAAGTAGCTGATTTTCCTTCTGTTTATTTAGGAAATATCACGCTCGACTTCAATAATTCAGCACCGCATCAGTTAGTTGACCAGGGATGGAAATTCATTCAGTCACTTCAACAAGAGCGTCAAAAAGAGGCAATCGCTGAAATGAAAAACGCTGTCTCGGATGGAATTGTTGTGACAGATTTACAAGAAATTTATCAGGCTGCGCTTGATGGTCGCGGGGAATTGTTAATTGTCAATCAGCACTTTTCACAACCTGTAGTTCTTGAAAACCGTACACTGAAAGTTGTAGAAAGCGGGGAAGGAAAAGACGTTATTGACGATGTTGCAAGCACTATTTCATGGGAGGTCGTATCCAAAAAAGGAAGAGTGGTTTATACGGAACAAGAACATTTAAGTGATTTAGGAAATATTGCCCTAAAGACGAGATATTGAGGTGAATCTTTGGTATCTTTGAAAACAACATTATAGTCAAAACAATGTCCAATATTCAATTAATTATAGAAGAACGGGCTGCCGACATCGGAAACTTCCTGGTCGGCCGCCTACTCCCTTTTCGGGAAAAACGATCCGTGGGGCCGTTTGTGTTCATCGATCACATGGGACCGGCTCAGTTAAAAGACTACCAAAACCTGGACGTACCGCCTCATCCGCACATCGGACTATCAACGTTGACATACCTTTTTGAAGGTGCGATCTTCCACCGCGACAGCCTGGGAACAGAGATGGAAATTCAACCGGGAGCGGTCAACTGGATGACAGCAGGAAAAGGAGTGGTACATTCCGAACGAACGCCGGAGTACCTGCGGACTTCCGAAAAACGACTGCACGGACTTCAAATTTGGGTTGCATTGCCGAAACACCTGGAGCAAAGCGAACCCAGCTTTCACCACATCGAAGCAAAAGATATTCCTCAATGGGAACAGGACGGTGTACAAATCAAATTAGTGGCGGGTGAAGCATTCGGGAAAACATCGCCTGTACCTGTCCATAGTGCGCTGTATTTCATAGAGATCAAAAGCACTGCTGCCGTTTCAATCAATATCGGTGAACATCTGTTTGGTGAAAGTGCCCTTTACATCCTGGAAGGTTCTATTAAGAGTGACGGTCATGAATACGGTCCGAAACAAATTTTAATCGCAAAAGACACTAAATTGTGTCAAATGGAACTAACGGAACATACCACCATCTATATTTTCGGCGGGGATGCATTTCCCGAAATCCGCTACATTCACTGGAATTTTGTTAGTTCAGAACGGGAACTGATCGAACAGGCAAAACACGACTGGTTGGAGCAGAAGTTTCCGAAAGTACCGAATGAAACGGAATTTGTTCCCTTACCGGATTACTCACTAAAAAAATAATACATGCAACGCGTAACTGCAACGACGGGAACAGAACGTTACAAAACGGTAATTCGCTCATCCGACCATACAATTACGGGTGACGAACCGGTTGAATTGGGCGGACAAAACCGGGGGATGAACCCCGGAGAATTACTATGCAGTTCACTGGCTTCCTGCACCTCCATTACACTTCGCATGTATGCAGACCGAAAGGAATGGAAGATTCATGAAATCAATGTTACGGTTGTCCTGAATGATGAAGACAAAACACATCCCCTAATACACCGGACAATCGAAATCAGCGGGGAGGACGTAGATGAACAACAACAAACGCGTTTACTGGCAATTGCGAATGCGTGTCCGGTCCATAAATTGCTGAGCAGGGGGATAGAAATTCGTACGGAGATGAAATTTTGAATCACTAAAAATAATAGGAAAATATGGAAATAGAACACATTAACAATGAAACAAAAGGGTTCTTCAGAGTTGTTGAAGATGGTAAAGAGGCCGGCAGAATGACCTACTCATGGGCGGGTGAGAAGAAGTTCATCATTGATCATACAGAAGTAGATGCCGCGTTTAACGGAAGAGGTGTCGGAAAAAAAATGGTGTTGGCAGCAGTTGAATACGCTCGTAAAAATGAACTGAAGATCATTCCACTGTGCCCGTTCGCGAAAAGTGTATTTGATAAAACAGAAGAAATCAGGGATGTGCTTTCGTGATGGAACGTTTGCACTTAATATTCTTTATGTGAAGCGGGATAAATCGGGGTAAACCGCATTCCCGCTTCTTTCATTTTGTCGTAGGAATACTGAACAGCCTCTTCGAATACACCGAAAATTACAAATTTAGAAGATGTTTTAAAGCGGTTTGTATAATATTTTGCCAGGATTCTGTCTGCCATGTTCTTGGCATACATGGAAATGCTCAATACATGTTCTTTAAAAGGCATTTCCGTATGTTGAACCACGTCATCCGAAATAGAAATAAATTCCCCAAATTCAACAATCGTCGGGTATTTTCGTTGATCTCCGCTTTTCAACTCAATGATGGAGTTAATAATGTTTCGCTGCATTTGATTATTGACAACCGCCTCATTCTTCACATACGCGTGGATAATGCCATCTCCGCGAAGCCCCATTATCAAGTCTTCAAACTCAAAAATTTTCACCAAATCTTGTTTTTCTTTCACGTCTTTTTCCTTAATACAAATCAGCAGTGAATGCAGTAGTTTTTTGTGTTTTTGATGTTTAAGTGGCGAGTAACAAAGGTATTTATTTTATTTGAAACAAAATGTTAAAAAGCTGATTCAGGGATAAATATATCTTAAAAAAGAGAAAAAGCCACGTTTGGTAACGTAGCTTTTTCAACAACTATAAAACTGACTGAAATTACTTTTTAATCAGTGCTTTAACGAAATTTGGTGTTGCGAAACTCGCTTTGTGAATATCCGCGTTGTAGTATCGCAATCCTTTTGCATCAACAAACGCATCAATTGCAGTTTCGTTTGTAATTGCTTTCGGTGCGATTCCTCCTTTGATTCCATATTGGAAGCTCCACATTCCTGTCGGATAAGTCGGGACGTAGAACAAGGAAACCGGAGCATTTTCTTTCCCGAAGATGTCCTGCAAGGTATGATTCAATTCTGCAAATGCCTTCTCATTGAACTTAGGAGATTCTCCCTGAGCAACAAGAATTCCTCCTTCTTTCAGTGCATTGAAACAGTTGGTATAGAACTCTACTGAGAACAGACCTTCCGCCGGTCCGACAGGATCGGAACCGTCTACAATGATGATATCAAAAGATTGAGGGGCTGCATTTTTAATGTATGCAATTCCATCGTCTACTTTCAGGTCCAGCTTTGGATTGTCAAACGCAGCAGCAATCTGTGGCAGGTGTTCTTTACACGCTTTGATTACCTCTCCGTCAATTTCTACCATTGTTACTTTTTCGACACCTTCATGGCGCAGGATTTCCCTTACAGTTCCTCCGTCTCCCCCACCGATTACCAGGATGTTTTTTGCATTTCCATGTGTAAACATAGCAGGATGTGAAATCATTTCGTGGTAATGGAATTCATCATTGATTGTTGTCATGACCATGTCGTCCAATGCCAGCATTTTCCCGTATTTTGTCGATTCAAGAATACGAACGCGCTGAAAAGGTGACTGAACATCGAAGAATACTTCACCTGTAAAACGCAATGAAAGTGCCTGGTCCTCGTCTTTATCCGTGAACCATACATTTCGTGTGTAAAAATCCGGGTTTCTCCATTCCGCAGCTTTTTCACGCATTGTTGTCATGTCAAAATCATTGCGTGTCAACAAGTTTACAGAACCTCTCTTCATTTCCAGTGCTGAATAGGATTTTGATTTGAAACACTCTTTGAGGTAGTCAAATGAAATCCATGCATCCATTTCTCCGCATGTAAACAAGTCAACAGCAGCATATCCGTATTCCGGCCATGTATGTATGGCTAAATGGCTTTCTTGGATAACCACTACACCAGAAACTCCATAGGGAGAAAAATGGTGAAATGTTGAGTTAATAACCGTTGCTCCAGCTTTTCTTGCTGCATCAACCATGTCACGCTCAATTGTTGCCACATCATTCATAATGTGTGGATCACAGTTCATAAACTCTACGAGAATATGATTACCAAGTGCTACGTTACTCATTTTTCTTTTCGATAAATTTTAAAATTAGAGGGCAAAAATAGTGTATTTTAACGACTTTCCATTATTTTTTGGTTAAATAAACATTATTCTTCGGATGTGAATGAAAAGAGGGAACTGGTAAAAAACGTCTGGTTTTACATCGGGAATTTACAGTGTTACTTTGGAATGAGGGGGGTATATGATATGGTACTAATTTCTCGCGAAGACGCAAAGGAGGTGTTGTGTTTAGGGCAAGAAGGAAATGATTAAGCTATTGAGGATGTGAAGAAATTAATCGTTTCGGAAGAAATGTGGTAGTACTTGCTCGCTAAGGCGCGAAGACGCAAAGGCATTGTTGAAGAACAGGTAACATGAATAGGATGATTAAATAGATGGCGTTGGGTCATAATCTCAGAATGATGTTGCAGGATTTGCTAATCGCAACTTGGCGACTTGGCGAGAAAAAAATATAATCGTTCTATCGTAGTTGCAGAGCAATGTTGGATGAATTAATGGCTCGCTAAGGCGCGAAGACGCAGAGGAATTGTTGAAGAACAGGTAACATGATGGAATGATCGAACATGTATCGTTGTATCATAATTTCATGGAGATATCAGACACATGAACTAACCACAGCTTGGCGACTTTGCGGCTTTGCGAGAAAAATACAATCGCTCTATCGCAGTTGCAAAGTGATATTGAGTGAAGTAATCGCTCGCGAAGGCGCGAAGACGCAAAGGAGCTGTTGAAGAACAGGTAACATGATGGAATGATCGAACATGTATCGTTGTATCATAATTTCATGGAGATATCAGACACAGGAACTAACCACAGCTTGGCGACTTCGCAAGAAAAATACAATCGTTCTATCGCAGTTGCAGAGCAATGTTGGATGAATTAATAGCTCGCGAAGGCGCGAAGACGCAAAGGAATTGTTGAAGAACAGGTAACATGAATAGGATGATTAAATAGATGGCGTTGGGTCATAATCTCAGAATGATGTTGCGGGATTTGCTAACCACAGCTTGGCGACTTTGCGACTTTGCGAGAAAAATACAATTGTTCTATCGTAGTTGCAGAGCAATGTTGGATGAATTAATAGCTCGCGAAGGCGCGAAGATGCAAAGGAATTGTTGAAGAACAGGTAACATGAATAGGATGATTAAATAGATGGCGTTGGGTCATAATCTCAGAATGATGTTGCGGGATTTGCTAACCACAGCTTGGCGACTTTGCGACTTTGCGAGAAAAATACAATTGTTCTATCGCAGTTGCAGAGCAATGTTGGATGAATTAATGGCTCGATAAGGCGCGAAGACGCAAAGGAATTGTTGAAGAACAGGCAACATGAATAGGATGATTAAATAGATGGCGTTGGGTCATAATCTCAGAATGATGTTGCGGGATTTGCTAACCACAGCTTGGCGACTTTGCGACTTTGCGAGAAAAATACAATTGTTCTATCGTAGTTGCAGAGCAATGTTGGATGAATCAATGGCTCGCAAAGGCACGAAGACGCAAAGGGAGTATTCAAAAAGGAAAATCGGATGGAATGATCGGACTTGTATTATTGTATCATAATTCCATGGGGAGATTCAATGCATTAGCTAACCGCAACTTTGCGAGAAAAATACGTAACCATACTGCATTCACATGTGGAAAAAGGAAAATTCTTTTGAGTCGTACACTTCTTCGAACAGATGGGGATAGTGTTTCTTCATCTCACTGTTCATCAATTCAACGGGAACATCATCAAATTCACCATAAAAATGAACGTATTCCATGAATTGCTGATTACCTTCAAATTCCTGGAACATGGAGTCTGTTTTTCCATCCCAGTTCAAAGTAGACACTTTGTTGATCCGGCATACTTTCTGATCAAATGCAGGTGTACACTTTACCCATTTTCCATCCAGAAACAGTGATACATACCCGTGAAATACGATTTCTTTCTTCCGCAGGTATTTTTCCAGCTTATCCGTTCCTATGTGATTGACAACAATCGCATATCCCAGACTGGACGGAATTCCTTGTTTTCGTGCACAAGCAGCCAATACAATCGCTTTTTCAACGCACCATGCTCGTTTTCTTGTGAGAATCCCGGATGCAATTAATGACTGCGGTCGTAAATCCAGGTGAAACGGATCATACAAAAAAGAATCCCGCACCAGGTAATAGAGCTGTAGTGCTTGTTCGGTTCCGTTTCCGTGCAATGATGTCTCCTTCAGAAATTCATCAAACGCAGGATGTGAATAATTTAAATATGCTGTTTCTCTTAAAAAGTTTTCCATTGTGGTGTGCTTTCACCTATTTTTGTGACAAAACGTGTAATCCGATGTCCGATCAGGAAGTGACAAATATAGAAAAGAATGACGAACAACTCTTTCGTCCGCACCTCAAGCGGGCCAGAAATTTCGTTTTGGGAGACGAACGCCCGGGGCTGTATACGCAAATTGTTTTTTTTACAGGGTTATTGATTACTTCTATCTTCGGTATCTGGAATACTATTTCCTATATCATCCTAAAGCAACCGCTGTTCTTAAAACGTCACAAGCAGGTAGATGTCGAAGCCATCATTTCACTGCGGGGTCGTGAATTAGGATTTGAAGGAACTGATTTTTACAATTATCTGGAACGATTTCACCTGATGGGAATCGTGCTTTGGCTCTGCGTGTTGATTGGATTCATTTTTCTCTGGAGGAAGCAAAAGTGGTCCGCCTACATTATTATTGGCGGCATTCTTCTGTACAGCTCCATCATGACGTTTCTGCTGGGAGCTACCTATTTTGTGGAAGACACGACATTGTTTGACAAACTTTCTCTCCTGGTTCTTTTCCTACTGGTATTGATTCATCATTTTGTAATCGGCAACAGGAAAATAGTCATCGAAGAACATATAGCAGAAGAATAATTCCCCTTTTCGGGAGCAGTTGATTGGTGTTGAAACGACCACTACTGATCAATCTTTGTTGAGCAAAGTTCAAATCCACTCCGCCCAACAAACGATTGATGAATGTAACTATTTAATGTTCGTGGCAATGTACCTCGTAAACGGTTCCGTCTACCGCATAACCACTTGCTTCCAGGTTCTTCAGGTCGTCTCCGCACCGTTCACCCAGCTCAACTTCTTGTCCGTTGTACTCGTAATGACATTCGTGGCATTCTTCTTTTTTGCATGACGCAAGTGCTAACGTGATTACCGCTACGGCAACCAACGCTCCAACTGAATTGATTTTCATATTATTTAAAATTTAAATTGATTACTAATTTGACATAGTAGGATCTTCCCATGTTTTCCAACCCGAGGGTCTTCAAACGGGAAAGGTGATTAATGTAACTGGTATTGGTCAGGTTGCGGACACCAAACTGTAACTGTACCGGCACATTGCTATCAAAGGAACATTGCACGCCAAAATCAAGTAAACTATAGTCAACAGATGCTGTTTCAAACGGAGAAACGGTTTGTTGCGGGAGATAATAGGCATGTTGCAGCACCACATTATCAATTCGGAACTTGCTTTTCATTTCAAAACGGGCGCTGATGGAATTGGTCCAGCGCGGTTGCGGAATGAGCGAATATGCATCCGTATCCGGCGACAGCATTGTCAGGTAAGAAAAGGTACTTTCAACATGTAAAAAGTGGGCAAAATGCGGATGCCAATGCAATCCAAGGTCTGCACCAGTCTGCAAAACAATGGAATTTGTCTGTCGGTAATTGAATACCTGAACACCACTGATAAACGAATCCTGAGGTTGTACAAAAATATAATCACGGATACCATTGACAAACGGATTGACGACAACCGAAAGGTGTTCTCCTGCATACTCGTACGATAAATCGAGTTGCAATGCTTTTTCCGTTGTCAGGTTCACATCTCCGATTTCGTAGCGGAATGTTCCGTGATGTACTCCTTCGGAAAGCAATTCGGACAAATGAGGAATCCGGAAACCCGTTGTGGCATTTAGTCGTAAAATATGCTTTTTAGAAACGGAGTAGTTTGCTCCAAGTGAGAAGTTATATCCTGCATATGTTTTGGAAAACGATTCCGTAAATTTATTATCGGCGGTGGCGGCAATGGAACGCAAATCAGCACGAACCCCTCCTTTCAATTTCCACTTATTCTTTGTCCAGGCTGTCAGAAAATACAGCCCGTTATCATTTTGCCGGGCATCCGGGACAAGACGATCTTCCGCCTTTGAACTGTTCTCCTGAATCAGGTACATTCCCTGTAAACCATATGTGAGTACAATGTTATTCTTCAATTTTGATTCAACATTGAGCTTATACGGTATGTTGTAGGTATTGATCAACAATTCAGGAATGGTTACCTTTTCATCGTGTTCAATCAACTGATTCATGGTAAAAGCTGTCAGCAACTGAATGGTGTGCTTTGATAAGATAAATTTATTCTCCCAGGAAGCAATGTGATTGCTCAGGTACTGTACAGGCAATGTTTTTTTACGTTGCTGTGCTGCGGAAAGAAAATCGGCTGTTTCGGGAATAGAATCATGGGTATGTCCGGGAATTCCTAATGTAGATGTGGACCAATCATAGCGAATATTTCCAACCCATTTTCCTTTGTGCCATCCCACTCCCAATTTTGCATTGACATCCTGAAAACGGGAATTTTTCACATAACGCCCGTCCGGAATCTGATAATCTGCATGTGACGCAAAACGTCCTCCGGCAAGAATTTTCAGGTTTTTTGTCGTGCCTTTGTACAACAATGAACTGGCGGATCCCATGGTGTTACTTTCAAACAAAGAGGAAGCTGTAATAGAATGACTACCCTGATTCTCATATTGTTCGTTGGATAAATAGAATACGCCTCCCAACGCATCCGCTCCGTATTGTAACGAAGCAGGTCCTTTTAGGACTTCTATTGTTCCGATTCCCAATTCGCTGATCCCCATTCCGTGATCTCCTCCCCACTGTTGGCCTTCCATACGGACACCGTTTAGCAATGTCAATACACGGGTTCCCTGCAATCCGCGGATCACCGGTTTTGAGATTCCCGGACCAGTAGATAAATTATATACTCCGGGGATGCTTTCCAACATCTGCCCCAATGAGGCTTTTGGCAACTCGTTGAGTTCTTTTATTGATTTCAGTTCTACATAACTGACACTGTTACTCTTCAGCTCATTTCCGGATGCCGTTACTGTCACCTCATCAATTTCCAGGTGAAGTACTTCCATTTTAATGGATACAAAACGTTCTTCATTGTCGAATACGGCAGTGAGTGTCTGCGTCTCATATCCTGTCGCATTAATTCTTATCTGTACTGTTTCCGGAAATTTCCCCCGAATAACAAATTTTCCGTTTTCATTACATTGAACGGTCATATGGAAATCCACCAATGTGACCTGGGCAAACGGAATCCCATCCTTTGTTTCTTCGTCCACTACTTCTCCCTGAATGGACTGAGCAAGTGTCTGACCTCCCAACAACAGGAGTACAGTGCACACTATATATTTAATCATGATACCTGTTGGTTATAAAACGAATACAAACGTATTGCAGCGCTCAGGCTGCGGTGTATTAACACACGATTGTACCAACAGGAGGACCTCTGAGGGTGTGAACTGAAATATCCGAAACATCAACTAATGCCAGCGTGATTGCTGCGGCAATGTAATTGTCCGGAACAGGAAATTGAAATTGGAATGCAACAGGAGTGAGTGCCGGTTGCAGGGTAAAATCGCAGACATAACAATCTTCATCTGTATCAGAATGATCGTGATCATTATCGTGCGCACATGATTTTTTAACCTCATCGTGACTATGCCAGCTACTTCGCGGAGAAAAAATGACCGCAAAAGCAAAAAGCAATGTGTATGTCAGCAATTGTTTTATCATAAACACTAAAAAATAATCCTGTGGGACTATTCATGCAATTCTGTTGCGAAAATAATTACTATTTTTGTATTTGCAACAATGTTGCGTTATTTTTTTGAAAAAAGATGAAACAAACCCGGAACACAGCTGCTAAGACAGAGATCTTAAAATTGATCAACCATTCTCCTGTGGCGTTATCTCATGCTGAAATTCAATCGGCACTGAATGGTCTGTGCGACCGTGTAACGATTTACCGTGTTCTGGAACGTCTGATTACGGAAGATGAAGTACACAAGGTTGTCAACCTGGAAGGTGTCGTAAAATATGCTTCCTGCCATTCCTGCTCTTCAGAGGAAAAGCATATTCACACACACAATCATGCCCATTTTAGCTGTGAAAAATGCAAAGAAGTGACGTGTATGGAAGACATTGAACCAAGTTTTAAGGTTCCGAAAAATTACCAGGTTCACGAAATGAACTTCACCTTATCCGGAATTTGTCCGAATTGTCGTTAATTTCTTTTAAAACACTTCTCTCGTTAATTCCATATTGACCATTGCACCTGCCATGTTCCCTGAGGCGACAGCACCTGCAACGGATCGCATCATGGATGTATTATCTCCACAAGCATAAATCCCCGGCACTGTTGTTTTGTAAAACGCATCCGTTTTCAGATAGCCCTGCTCGGTAAGTTCGCATCCCAATTCTTCCGGAATTGTTGAGTGCTGCTCAAAAGACACTGCTGCATAAACAGCGTTGAATCCCAATTGCTTCCCATCACTGAACACAACATTTTGTACCATTCCGTTTTCATGCTGTATTTCGGCAACAGGCATTTCTATTATCCCGATGTGGTGGCGCTGGAATTTTGAACGCTGTTCAGCATCAAAATCGGCTTTCCCTGCTGTAAGAACCGTAAGATGTTCCGTAAGGTTATTGACCAATGAAGCCACATGAAACGCCCGCTCTCCGTTTGCCATGATTGCCGTGCGTTTTCCACGGTATTCATACCCGTGACAATACGGACAATGAATGACTGAAATACCCCAACATTCGGAAAATCCCTTTATTTCCGGTAGTTTGTCTTTGATTCCGGTAGCAAAAATGAGCTTTTTAGCGGTCACACGAACGCCTGATTGTGTGACAATTTCAAATCCGTCTTGTTTTTTATACCCATGCACTGCAATATCCTGAAGAAATGTGACTGTCGGGTAATGCAAGACCTGATCCTTTGCTTTTTTAGCGATTGCAGCTGGTGTTTCTCCGTCCTGGGTAATAAAATTGTGTGAATTCGGTGTCTGCTTGTTACACGGATCTCCCCCATCGATGATCAACGTTGTTCGCATTGAACGCCCCAACGCCATTGCAGCAGATAAACCTGCATAACTCCCACCGATAATGATTACTTCAACGTGTTTACTCTCTTCCATTTTATTCCGTTTAACGAACGTTGTCAAAGGAACAGGCACTACGACTGTCAACGCAGCTAAACCTCCTGTTTTGATCAACGTTCTTCGTATTATTTTATTCATATAATCCCTTCTGTCATTTTTTACATTTAATCAGATAAAAAGGATAATTATCATTGACTTCTGTGACTTCTATCAATCCTGATTTTTCAAATTCTTCCCGGATCGTTTCACGGTCATAGAAAAACAATGTTGCACCACCAAACAATTCAAACCGATCTTTACCAATAGATTTCCCCTGTCCATAGGTAGCTGCTTCTTTTGAAATGACTGAAAACACCATGTATCCGTCTTCAGACAATTGTTCATAACAATTCCTGATCAGTTGTGCCCGTTCTTCCTGATCCAGCAAATGGATCAGCGCGTGGCAAAAAATGCCTTCGTATTTTGTTGCATCAAATGGCATCTCATTGACAGAACCATGGTGGATGGTCAGTTCTGTTCCGTAATGCTTTCGCGCCAATTCGATGGCTGTTTTTGAGATTTCAATTCCGGTAACCTTCATCCCGTTTTCCCGGAAAATCTGTGCATTTCTACCATACCCGATTCCCGGAATCAGTACGTTTTGAATTCCTTTTTCTATAAAAAAGTTATTGGTCAATACAGCAGATATCGCAGGTTCAAATCCCCACATCTCCTGTTTGTCAATAAAGCTGGCTTCCCAAAATTCCATGATCGTTGTTTGTATTAAAGTAATTACAGATTTACAGGGAACGGGTCCTTAAAGTTGGTATTTTTTCCAAACAATTCCTCTTCACTTTTTGTAATCAGGCAATTTTCCAAATCTGCAATCATTTGTTGTTTGTTCATATTTTGCCCGATAAACACCAGTTCATTTATCCGGTCTCCCCATTGTTTATCCCAGCGGTTTTCAATGATCTCCCGGTTATGGGCAAACGAAGGGTAACGCATTCGCTCTTCAAATGGCATACTGCACCACCACACCCCTGCCTGTTCCAGTCGGGAAGAGCCACCCGCCTGTGAAAAATTCAGCGCATCATCCGGTCGGGATAACAGCCAGAACAATCCTTTTGCACGGATGACACCCGCCGGGTATTCTTCGTTCAGATACTTCCATAAACGCTCCGGATGAAATGGTTTATTGTTTCGGAACACAAACGAACTAATGCCATATTCTTCTGTTTCGGGCACGTGCTGTTCTACCTCTAATTCCTTTTGCCAACCAGGTGCATTCCGGGCTTCTTCAAAATCGAACAACCCGGTATGGAGTAGCTCTTTCGGGTTGACACCTCCAAACGTAGCTGCAATGATTTTTGCACCCGGATTCAGTTTTTTAATGGCCGCTTTTAACACTCCAACCGTTTCAATATCGACCAAATCTGTCTTATTCAGCACAATTACATTTGCAAATTCGATCTGATCGGTCAGTAAGTTCACAATGGTACGATCATCTTCTTTCATGTCCGTCAATTCACGGTCTTTCAATAATTCATTGGTACTAAAATCACGAAAGAAGTTAAAGCAATCCACCACCGTTACCATTGTATCAACATAGCTGAATTTAGACAGATCAATCCCATTTTGTTCATCTACAAATGAGAATGTTTGCGCCACCGGAACAGGTTCACTGATCCCCGTGCTCTCAATTAACAGGTAATCAAATCGTCCTTCACCTGCCAAACGCTCCACTTCAATCATCAGGTCTTCCCGCAGAGTGCAACAAATACAGCCATTGCTCATTTCAACCAGTTTTTCTTCCGTCCGTGACAATGTATGTTCGTTTTCAACCAATCGCGCATCTACATTGACTTCACTCATGTCATTGACGATCACAGCTACTTTTAACCCTTCTTTATTGTGCAAAATGTGGTTGAGCAAGGTTGTTTTTCCTGCTCCGAGAAATCCGCTCAAAACGGTCACCGGAAGTTTTCTCATCGCTTTCATACCTGTTTCAACCAACGAATGATGTTCTGCAAATGTTGTTCACCGTACAGTTCTGCAAATCGGCGTGTTTCCGGATTTGTTTCATCCTGGTAAACGGTTAATCGTCGCTCTGCAAATTCTGTTGTCAGATCAATGCGGCAATCATTGACAATACATTGCTTCCACTGTTCGAATGTCTGAGGTATCATATAATTAAATTATTAATGCAATTTTGTTGCAATAATAAATAGAAAGATTTAATTAACGCAACAAGGTTGCGATTATTTTTTTATCCCTTCATTTTATCCTCCCCCTTTATCCCCCTCCAAAACGGGAGACAAAATCTATTCTATTCTTAAAAAGATACTCAAAATCAAAGAGAAGAAATTTGGTGTTATTCATGAAAATTCCGTTAAGCGTCGGTACATTTCCCCTTTGGAGGGAGGAGGAAGCAACATAAAAAATCCCCGGACACATGCCCGGGGATCTCCATCAACACTAACTGTTGAATCTTATAGTGATTTCGTCCTTCCGCCGTCAACCGGAACATTGATTCCATTAATATAAGAAGCTTCCGGGGATGCCAGGAATACAATTGCATTCGCAACTTCGATCGGTTCGGCTATTCGTTTCATTGGTGATTCTTTTGCCATTTCGTCAAAGATTTCGGTGGTTGTTTCTCCTGTCTTGGATGATTTTGCTTCGGCAATGCTTTGCAAACGTCCGGTATTGGTTGCTCCCGGAAGTACATTATTTACCGTAATTCCGTATTGTCCGAGTTCATTTGCCAAGGTTTTGCTCCAGTTGGCAACCGCTCCGCGAATGGTATTGGAAACTCCCAGATTGCTCAATGGCTGCTTCACACTTGTTGAAATCACATTGATAATTCGTCCGTAACCAGATTCGACCATTCCTTTGTACAAAGCCTGAACAAGGATGTGATTACAAATCAGGTGTTGATTAAATGTCGAAGTGAATTCTTCAATTGCCGCATCGATAATCGGTCCGCCTTTTGGTCCTCCAGTGTTATTGACCAGGATATTTGCATGATTGCCCGCAGCAACCCAATTTTCCACGATTGTTTTCAACTCTTCAGGTTTACTGAAATCAGCTGCTAAATAGCTATGTTTTTGCCCTTCGGAAGCAGAAAGCTCATTCACTCTCTCTTTTAAGGCTCCTTCGTTTCTGGCAACCAGAACAAGTGTGGCTCCTTTATCTGCTAATAATTTTGCGGTTTCCCATCCGATTCCCTGTGTGCTTCCACACACGACTGCAGTTTTATTTTTTAATGACATGCTTCTGTAAACTTCGATTTGGCATAAAGGTATAAAAATAGCACAGATGGAGTCTGTCGTCCTACATATAAATTCACTATTTTTGAACCTGTCCCCTTATAAATTAACGTACTATGACAATTGTCGTCATCCATTCTTTCAGAACGCGCATACTATCAGTACTCCTTCTTTTTTTCAGCAGCCTTCCCGGTTTCTCACAAAAACAGGTTGCCATCACAATGGATGACATTGAACAACGCAATGCATACCTTCCTGAAGATTTCAAAGCAACGATGCTCGACACCATTATTGCATTGGATCTGCCTGTTATGATTTTTATTTCCGAAGGACGTCTATTTGCAGATGACAGTGTCAAACGATTCTACAACATTGAACGTTGGGTTTCCAATCCGTTGATCCATGTAGGAAGTCACACATATAGTCACTTGTATTACAGTGATACAACATTCAGCTTTTATACGCGGGACATTGAACGGGGGCTGGCCGTTTCCGCACCAATCGCGCATAAATACGGGAAAACGATTCGCAGCTTCCGGTTTCCGTTTAATTGCCTGGGAAAAGATAGCTTGCAACACCATCAAATGCGGGATTATTTTGCGAAGAAGGGAATGACCATTGCACCGTTTAGTGTTGAAAGTGAAGATTGGGCGTACAATACTGTTTATGAGCACTACTTGTCAAAAGGTGATACGATCAATGCATCCGCCACCGGACATCGGTATGTAACGCAGACACTGGCAATGTTTCATTACCTGGAAAAAATATGTCAATTTCAATACAACAGGGATGTCAGACAGATTTATTTGTGTCACGACAACCTGATCAATGAACATTATCTTCCGCAAATTATCCGGGCATTGCGAAAAGAAGGGTATGAAACCATCTCGTTCGATAAAGCATTAGCAGATCCTGTGTATCAATCAGCGGATCATTATTATAAAAAATGGGGCATTTCATGGATTTACAGATACAATTACGAGCAACTGAAAGAGTTCTTCAAACAAGAACCGAATGATGCCATTTACAGGGAATACGAAGAATTAATGAATGAAAAGAATAAGTAGTACCTGTTATCTGCACAAATACGCTCATTCTTCACTCTCCCCTGTCAATTATTCCGAATATTTGATTATTTTTGGAAACCGTTGATAACCTTATTTATACTATGTTCGGATTCTTACAAAACCTTGACTCACTACACCAGACATTCTGGTACATCGCTATTCCTGTCAGTGTTATTTTTATCATCCAAACCATACTGACATTTATCGGTGCTGACGGAGCAGACGGGATCGAAGCTGATTTTGACGGAGACCTGGACGGAGGAGACGCACCGTTTCAATTATTTTCCCTGCGTAACCTCATCAATTTTTTGATCGGGTTTAGCTGGACGGGTGTCCTGTTTTACACTAAGCTGGAAAACAAAACCATCCTGGTCTTACTGGCGACTGCGGTTGGTGCCGCATTTTTATTTCTCTTTTTTCTGTTGATCCGTCAAATCATGAAATTGAGTGAAGACAATACATTCAAATTAGCAAATACCGTCGGCAAAGTCGGATCGGTTTACCTTTCTATTCCGGAGGAACGTTCAGGAAGCGGGAAAGTACAGGTATCGGTCAATGGTACAACACATGAATTGGACGCCATCACATCCGGAGAGCGCATTCCTTCGGGAAATATGGTGAAAATCACCGGGATTGAATCAGGAAAATTATTAATTGTAGAAAAACTATAAACACAGAAACAGTATGGAAGGATTATTATTGATCGTAATAGCGGTTGTCGTTGGATTTGTTATCTTTTTAGCTCTTATATCCCGGTACAAACGTTGTCCCTCTGATAAAATTTTGGTTGTATACGGGAAAACCGGTGGAAGTTCAGCAAAATGTATTCATGGAGGAGGGGCTTTCATCTGGCCGGTAATTCAGGATTATGCCTACCTCGATCTGAAACCGATTTCCATTGAAGCAAATCTGACAAACGCACTGTCACGACAAAACATTCGTGTGGATGTACCATGCCGCTTTACAATTGCCATTTCAACAGAAACAGACAGTATGAATAATGCTGCGGAACGTTTATTGGGATTGGCTCCCGGAGATATTCAGGAATTGGCAAAAGACATTCTCTTCGGTCAGTTGCGTCTGGTGATTGCAACAATGACCATTGAAGAAATCAACTCTGACAGAGATAAATTCCTTGACAATATTTCAAAAAACGTGGATACCGAATTGAAAAAAATCGGTTTGAAACTGATCAACGTCAACGTGACGGACATCAAAGATGAATCCGGTTACATTGAAGCATTGGGGAAAGAAGCTGCTGCAAAAGCGATCAACGAAGCAAAAATTTCCGTTGCCGAGCAGGAAAAAATCGGGGAAACAGGAAAGGCAATTGCCGATAGAGAACGCGATGTGCAAATTGCAGAAACACACAGAGACCGGGATGTAAAAATTGCCATTACCAATAAAGACAGAGAAGTTAGTATTGCATCGGCATACAGAGATGAATCCATTGGTAAAGCGGAAGCAGAGCGGGACACACGTGTGGCAACTTCCGAGGCAAATGCCATTGCCGTGAAAGGAGAAAACGAAGCAAAAATTGACATTGCTAATTCAGAAGCTGCTCGTAGAGAGAAGGAAGCAGAGGCATTGCGTATTGCGATTTCTGCTGAAAAAGTACAACAGGCGAAAGCCCTTGAAGAAGCTTACTTAGCGGAACAAAAAGCAGAAACTGCCCGTTCAGAGCGAGAACGCTCAACACAGATTGCGAATATCGTCGTACCGGCGGAAATTGCCAAGCAACGGGCAATCATTGAAGCACAAGCAGAAGCAGAGCGATTGAGAGAGCAGGCAAAAGGAGAGGCAGATGCGATTTATGCAAAAATGGAAGCTGAAGCAAAAGGATTGTATGAAATTCTGACCAAACAGGCGGAAGGATACCGCGATGTTGTTGCTGCCGCAGGTGGAGATCCGACAAAAGCATTCCAGTTGTTATTGATTGAAAAACTTCCTGAATTGGTAAAAACACAGGTAGAGGCGGTTAAAAACATTAAAATTGATAAAATTACGGTGTGGGATTCCGGTAATAATTCGGAAAACGGCGCCAATTCAACTGCCAACTTCGTATCGGGAATGATGAAAACTGTACCACCGTTGAATGATTTGTTTAACATGGCCGGATTAAATCTCCCGACATATCTGAAGGGAGCTGACGATGCAACAGAGATCAATCCTCCTGCTTCCGAAGGGACCGAAAACAGCAAAAAGGATTAACACTAACAGATTTTCAGCACTTGTCTGATCTATTTATCCCATTGTATATTTATCCTTTCTGAGGTGAAATCAGGTTGATTGTGACGTTTTTAATGCTGTCCGTCTCCTGAAAAATGCTTATATTTAGTGTCTTTTTCACATACTTATGAGTAAAGACACTTCCCACAACGAATTATCCCGGACATTCGGATTAAAGATGGCCATTGTGATTGTCATCAGTGCCATTATCGGTTCGGGAGTGTTCAAGAAAGTAGCACCAATGGCAGAATTACTGCACGCCCCCTGGTTGGTTATCCTCGCATGGCTGGTAGCAGGAATCTTCATTTTATTCGGAGTCTTTTGCATTGCGGAATTAAGCGCTTTGTTCCCGCATTCGGGAGGTCCCTTCAACTGGTTGGAAAAAATATACGGCAAACTAATCTCTTTCCTCTATGGCTGGGCTTGCTTTACCGTCGTTCAGACAGCAGCGATTTCATCCATCGCCTTTGTATTTGCAGGCGCATTAAACACGTTTATCCCCCTCCCGCGGCTTCCGGAACAGTATGAAACTCTATCTGTTTTCGGGCTGTATCCGTTTGCCAATTTCGGGGCAAAAATGGTCGCATGCCTGTCGATCATCACCTTGACGCTTGTCAATATCAAAGGCACAAAAAAGGGAGGACACCTCAGCCTGTTGTTTACTTTTCTGATTCTTATTTCCATTCTCATCGTTATTGTGGGTGCATTTGGGAGCGATACCGGAAGCATCGCAACTTTTGAGAATTACGCTTCCGGTTATCCTGCCGGAGGATTTACTTTTTTTGCTTTTATCAGCGCCATGGTACTGGCCATCCGCTCCGCATTCTGGGGATATGAAGGTTGGCTTGCACTGGGGTTTATCGGGGAGGAGATCCAACATCCGCACAAGAATCTGCCGCGTGCACTGGTGATCGGGATATCCATTGTCATTTTGGTTTATCTGCTGATTAACACGGCTTATTTGTATGTACTCCCCGTCGATGAGATGCTTGCCGACATCCGGCAGGATGAAAACACAATTGCAGCGGTACTGGTTGTTGATAAATTACTGGGAACAGGAGGTGCTTACATTATCAGCGCCATGATTCTTGTATCTACGTTCGGGTGTACCAATGCGACCATTCTTGTATCTTCCCGCATTTATTATGCAATGGCAAAAAAGGGACTGTTTTTCAAAAAAGCCGCACAAACACATACAGTGAACCGCACACCGCATTACGCGTTGATCTACCAGTGTATCTGGGCGTGTTTATTGGTGTTTTCAGGATCGTTTGAAACGTTGACTGATCTGGTCATCATTTCAGCATTCATTTTCAACGGACTGATTGTCTTTGGAGTCATACGGTTGCGCATCAAACTGAAAGATACTCCACGCCCGTATAAAGTACCGCTTTATCCTTTTGTTCCTGTTGTCTTTGTTCTTTTTTGCATTGTGCTGATGGTTATTTCATTCTATGAATCTCCTTTAAAATCGTTCATTGGCCTGTGTCTCATTTTATCCGGATTGCCTTTTTATTACTATTGGAACAAACAACAAGCGTCGCAAACAGAAAAGAAGACTGTCCCTGCTTCAGATGCTTCAGCCGACGAGCAGTAAGTACTTTATACCAAAACTATCTGTTTTCCAAAAGCTAACTGGTAAACAATCTGAATTGCCGCACATAATTGCAACAAAAAATTACATTTTTTTTCATCTGAATGTGGCAAGAATAAAATTCTTGTATATATTTGCACTCCCAAAGTGATTCATTCATTTTGAACGTTCTTTCAGATAAGAAATAATACCAACAATAATACGCCGATGTAGCTCAGCTGGCTAGAGCAGCTGATTTGTAATCAGCAGGTCGTGGGTTCGAGTCCCTCTATCGGCTCCATTTTTAAGCGGGAGTAGCTCAGTTGGTAGAGCGTCAGCCTTCCAAGCTGAGGGTCGCGAGTTCGAATCTCGTCTCCCGCTCATTAAAGCATTCTTTACGGGATGCTTTTTTTGTTTTGCCTTTCTCAAACTATGACGCATGTCATTTTTATCCCGGGTCAATCGTTGTAATTTTGCAATATGAACCGGTTACTCATCTCTAAATACAATGTTCAGGGTCCAAGATACACCTCTTACCCGACTGTTCCTTACTGGGAAGAATCATTATTTTCAGACAGGCAATGGCAAGAAACCGTTGCCCGGTCAATTGGTGAAAGCAATGAAAAAGAGGGGATCAGCCTGTACATTCACCTCCCCTTTTGTGAACAATTGTGCACCTTCTGTGCCTGCCACAAACGCATTACAAAGCAACACCGCTTTGAGCGTCCATACATTGAAACGGTTTTAAAAGAATGGCAATTATACCTGGAATTATTCCGGGAAAACAACCAAAAACCATTACTCAAAGAGCTGCATCTCGGGGGAGGAACTCCCACCTTTTTTTCTCCTGATAACCTCCGCTTTTTATTGGAAGAGTTGTTTTCAACCGTCACCATTTCTGAACATCCTGAGTTCAGTTTTGAAGGACATCCGAACAATACAACTTACGAACACCTTCAAACATTATTCGACCTGGGATTCACACGCGTCAGTTTTGGTGTACAGGACTACGATCCGGTGATTCAGCAAGCCATCAACCGGATTCAACCGTTTGAGCAGGTAGAACGTGTAACAAACCAGGCGCGGGAGATCGGTTACAAAAGCGTCAGTCACGATCTGGTATTCGGACTTCCGTTTCATACCTGGGAAAAGATGGAGCAAACCATCCGGAAAACGTTGGCATTGCAACCCGACCGACTCGCATTCTATTCGTACGCACACGTTCCATGGATTAAAGGCGTCGGGCAACGTGGCTTTTCGGAATCAGACTTACCAAAAGGTGCAGAAAAACGAACGTTGTATGAAAACGGGAAATTATTGCTGGAAGAATTGGGATATTTTGAAATCGGGATGGACCACTTCGCCCTGAAGCACGACGATCTTTACCTGTCCATGCAGGAAAACAGGTTGCACCGGAATTTCATGGGATATACCTCCGGAAAAACACAGCTGATGATTGGGTTGGGGATGTCGGCTATTTCTGATAGCTGGTATGCTTTTGCTCAAAACGAAAAAAGTGTTGAAGATTATCAATTCCGAGTTGAACAAGGTGAATTACCCGTATTCAGAGGACATCTACTGACCGGGGAAGACCTGATTGTCCGGCAGCAAATTCTCAACATCATGTGCCGACTGGAAACTTCCTGGAACCGGGAAGACGCCCGTTTATTTGAGACAATACGGGATCAATTACATGAATTACAACAAGACGGGTTGATTGAATTGTCAGAAGACGGGCTGACAGTTACTGAAAACGGAAGAGCTTTCATTCGCAATATAGCCATGGCATTTGACAAGCGTATGCTTGAACGATGCCCCGAAACGCAACTGTTTTCTTCTGTTGTGTGATCAGACCCTCAGAATTTTCCCTTTCTGATATATCAGGAATGCATTATTTGGCAATTTTACCAAAACAGAGTTTCCATAGATTTCAAATTCCGCATTCTGGAGGTTTGTCAGTTCGATGACTTGCCCGTCAATCACTGCGGATACACCACCAATCATGTTACGGTATACCAATGTAGCATTTTTGATTTTGTATTCTGTCAACTTAAAATTCGCAGCCTGCACCCTCGTTCCGTTCACATCGCAGTATGTAAATCCGTTGTCTTCATACACAACAATATCATCTACCACGTCCCATTTTCCGGGAAAGGAAGACAATTGCGATTTTTGACCATTGCGGTACACCATCAGGTTCCCTCCGACATCTTCATACACAACAAATCCTCTTCCTGCTTTGTAATTTTTCACCCATTGATCTTCCACATCTACAAAATTCCCTTTATCAAACACAGCGAACGTTCTGGTGGTCGGATCGTTAAATGCAACAATGTCGGTTCCGCTTTTAAAATTAATATCGCCGTTCCACACACCTACTTCGGTAATGTTTCCCTTGTAGAAAATCTTGTACAATCCTCCGTTATCGGCAAATGCCATGATGTTTTCGCCAATCTTACCGGAGTTCGTTAAAGACAAATCTGTTGTACTTGTCTGCAAGGGATATTCTATTCCATTCCAATGAACCAACATCGAGTTGTAACGGGTATCCATGAACACAATGATGTCATCTTTGACAATGTACTGACCGCCGAAGAAAGACAACGTTTTCGTCTTTCCTCCCCGCCACATACCAAGTGTTGTTCCGATGTTCCATCCGACCATGTTATCGGAAATCTGGTATTCAAGGTTCATATTGGAAATATCCTGCCGCTCCTTTCCGTCATATACACGAAGATTTCCACGAATATCCAGGTAAGCAACTACATTGTCCCCTGCCTTGTATCCTTTGATTTCCTGCATCTCGATGAATTTGAACGTCCCGTCCTCTACTGTACGGAACCACCGGTTAAAGTCAACAAACGGAATCACTGCCTGTGAGTAAGAAAGTGTGGCAGTGAATAAAAATAAAGAAAATACAATTTTTTTCATGTTTTAAAAATAGTCAAATATTGAGCCAAATGAACATTTCAGTTTACCGGATCAATTACGTTTAATAGTTGTTGTTCAATTTCCTTTGCATGACTAACTACCATCAGGTGTCCTCCGCCTGCAACTACATAATCCGGTTTAACGCTACTCAACGGAAACAATTGGTCGTCACTTCCGTGGATTCTAAACGCTTCAACCGTTTGTGTATTGTTCCATCCGGCAATTGCATTGAGTGCCCACCGGATGTACTTCGGATCACTGTCTTGCAGTATTTCGGAAAGCAACTCTCGCTCCCCTTCTGATTTGGCTCCAAACAACCGGAAGGCAATGGAAGAAGGGCGGTTGAAATACTTAGAAGGAATGAGGTTATACAAGTTGAACAACTTTGAAATTTTCATCCGGAAGGGTTGTTCGTGTTTTCCCGAAATGGTAGAAATCAAAATTGTTTTACGGGGGTGCATGTACATGGAGAGTTCCTGCACCAGCATTCCGCCGAACGACAATCCCATTAAGATAAACGGTTCATTTTGATTGATGGTTGCTCCCATCCGCTTTGCATAACTTTCCAACGTTTCGCGTTCTAACGGGTCCAGCCATTTTACATGTACCAATTCATATGGATGCAAGTCCAGGTATTTGAACGCCCGTTCATCCGCACCTAATCCGCTGAAACAATAGATTTTCATTTTGATCCTGATAAAGGGGGCATTTTTGTTAAAAAGTATTCGTCTTTCCCTCCGTTCCGATCCAATACAATTTGCAGTGTTTCTACTTCCTTTACACGAACCAACTTAATGATCTTACAATATTCTTCTAAGGTTGTATGTGCTACATCCACATCATTTACGCGTAGCACAACGTCCCCGACTTTAATACCCTGTTGTTGAGCAGAACTTCCATCAGCGATCAATGAAACAACCATTTTGTCACCTTCTTTAAACAAAGAGATTCCAAACGATTCCGCGTATGCATTTTGAAATTCTCCCTGAGGATACAAGTATACCAGGTTATTTTTCCAATCAATTGTAACCAGGTAATTTCTCAAAAAGGACATTCCCAGCAAGGAAGATTTGGAGCGCTTCATGTCAATTACCTGGCCGGTAACAGATAGATTTCCCATTGATAACTCTTTAACCAACACCTGACGAATGGTATCATTTTCAGATGTTCCGAACAATCCAACTGAGCTGGCACCATAAGAAGAACGTTCTGCCAAAATCTGGTTTTCAGACTTCAATCCGTTATATGATTCACTATCTGTTGATAGAAATCCAACCGATCCCGTATCCATTTTCAACTTTTTCACATCCACATGCCCCATTCTCAGATGAATGAGTGGTGTTCCCGTCACTTCTGTAGTAAACGGAACAACATACCCGTTCACAGGCCGTGTCAACTGGTCAAAATCGGAAGCAATCCGAATTACATTTTTCTGGCTGTCGATTTGCCAGAACGCTTTCCTCATCAGGTTGGCCCCGATCAGTCCGTCGATGTTCAAACACGCAATTGCTTCTGCCTGTTTTAAATCCGCAACAGCAGCTGTTGTATTGACGAAAGCAGCACCGCTGATATTGATCTTTTGAACTCTCACATAATCCAGTAAGGATTCATTTCCTTGTGAATCCACCGTTTTAATACTTCTGCTTTTTTTGAGCTTCAGCCGCTCGGATAATTCTGTTGAAACAACATTCGGAGCACCGGTATCAAATAAAAAACGATACATTTCACCTTCTATATCAACAGGAATAATCATCAGCCCGTTTTCAACCGTAAAAGGGACTTCAATCACTTCGTTATGCCGCATGTATTCTCCTTTCTGAAAAAGGCCGATAAGTTGCTGTTGGCAGGAGGTCAACAGCAGGAGAGAAAAAATAAGGAAACGTTTCATGTTCAATTTCACCTGACTAAATTAATCAATTTATTTCAAAATAAGAATAGTATAAGCCGGTATTAACACTTCATTAAACAATATAAAATGATTACAAAATAATCATTTTTTGATTATTATTTAATTTTATTTATTACTTTTACGTATTCATAAAAAATACATGATGAGTGTCGGAAATAATTTAAAGCTGTTGAGGAAGCGCAAAAAGTTGTCACAGGAAGAAATCTCCGCGACACTGGGTTTGACACGCTCTACATACAGTGGTTATGAAAACGGAGTTGCCCAACCAAATATTGACAACCTGATTTCGCTATCAGAATACCATTCCATCCCGATCGATGAATTGGTCAAAAAGGATTTTGAGCACTTTTCGGAAGCAGACTGGCAACGAATTGACCAGGGGATGTATACGGATGTAAAAGGAATGAAACTCCGGGTGCTGACGGCTCTTGTCAATGAAGACAATGAAGAGTTGATTGAGTTGGTTCCGCTGAAAGCTTCTGCAGGTTATACTTCCGGGTATGCAGATCCCGACTATTTAAAAGTGCTTCCGACATTCACTCTTCCGTTTCTTTCCAAAGACAAAAAATACAGGTCGTTTCCCATCAAAGGGGATTCCATGCCTCCTGTTGTGGAAGGTTCATACGTTGTTGCTGAATTTGTACAGAACTGGCTGTCTGTCAGAAACGGAACTCCCTGCATCGTTGTAACAAAAGACGAAGGAATTGTATTTAAAGTCTTGAACAACCGGTTAGATACTGATCAATCGTTTCAATTGTGTTCCACCAATACCTTCTATCAACCATACCTGGTTCATGTCAATGATATTATTGAGATCTGGAAATTCGTCAACTACATTTCTCCTGAATTGCCGGATGTGCAAATGGATAAAGAAGGTGTTTCCCGCTCCATTATGGAATTACAACAAGAAGTCAGTGAATTAAAAAACCTGTTGATTAAAAAAGGATAACCCGTATCCTTGTAAAGCACATAAAAAAAGTCTGCTCTTTCGGGCAGACTTTTCCATTATTGTTGTGTTATTCAAATTCTATCGTCTTCCCGGACTGGGAGTTGTCACTGTTCCCCCACCACCCGACTTCGTTGTACCGGTTGTTTTGATGCTACCGGGTGTTACCGTTGTGGTTTTTGAGGGAGTTGTTGTTGCAGGTGCAGGAGTCGGCTTTCTTTCCACAGGAGTTGTCGTAGTCGGACGCGTTGTTGTCGATCCTGTACTGCTACCCGAAGGGCGCGTGGTAGTTGTCCCGCTGCTTCTTTCAGGTTTAGCTGTCGCCGGAGTTACAGGTGTTGGTCTGTTTACAGGTGTAGGTGTAGAAATAACCGGTTGTTTTTCTTCTGCCGTCACAGTGCTTCCTCCTACAGGCTTACGCACTGTTTCTCTATCCGTAACTATTGGTTTTTCTCTTTCTGAAGAAGTACTTTCGCCTCTTACAGGATTCACTGGTTCTGATCCTGTTCTTTCCCCGGAAGGCACATGTTCAAATGTACGTTCTTCGTCTGTTGTTACCGGCTTCTTTCCTTCAACAGGTTTCGCCTCATGATCCAGTGTTGATCCTTGCTCACCACCTGTTACACGTCCTCCCGAGCCAGTTGTTGAAGGTGTTCTTTCTCCCGTTATACCTGAAGAAGGTGCTCGTTCATACACATCTGTTCTGTTCACATTCGGCTTTCTGTCTGACACCGGGTTCAGATCCCGGCCCGTAGTTCTGTTCGGTGTTGACGGTCTCGGATTCGGTTGAATATTCGCATGCGCCAGGTCCATCACACAACCTGACATATCATCCGCCAAAATTCCCTGACGCTCGCATTCCCTTCTTGCTCTATCGCGGTCTGCCTGCGTAAGGTCTCCCAACGTAAGGTGTGTTCTCGGAAAAGAGGGGTCGTAGAACGTCCAGCTACTTTGTCCGAAACCATAGTCAAACAAAGAAGTTTGATCGTTCACCAGAAACTGGTTTCCAAAATCACGTGCTAAAAATGCCAGGTGTTCGCGTTCCATTGCGGATGTTGAACGTCCGAAATCACGTGATCCGAATGGATCGAAAATAGTTGAACTAGCCAGGTTCGCCCGGCTTCCTGCACCTGAAAAATCATCGTCGCTTCTTCCATTGGCATTTCCCATCAATCCAAAGTAATTGCCATTGCATTCGTAGACATAAACGGAGATATTCATGAATCGCATACCTGACGTACTTGATAATTTTGCCTGTACTTTTTCTCCGGTCGGCCAGGTTACCACGTATTCATTTCCTGTATTCTGGATTGTTCCGCCACGTGGCAGGTAAAACGTTTCATTGTTTACATAGACTGCTCTTCCATTGACACGCACCGGTGTTCCGGCCTGTCCGTCCGGTCCTTCACTGGCATAAATTCCCACTCTGTCTCCATAGACATTCATTGCCACCGCCGTGTTGAGAGACACTTCATTGGTTTGTGGCCGCTGACGCGCCTGTACTTCAAACATTCTGTCAGGAGAGCTTGACAAGACGTACTCTCCGGCCGTTTGAAACGAATACGATTTTCCGTCAAATGTACGGATGTGCGGATCTCCGTAAGTGCGTCCCATTGTCAACGGGCATCCCGGGCGGGAAACATAGGTTATGTACCTGTTTCCATTATCCGGTGTTCTTCCTGTTGATGGAGTTGTTCCGACGGGAACGCGGGTTGTTCCGGATTGAGTGGTTTCCGGAGTCCGGTTTTGAGTGGTGGATGGCTGTTGAACAATGGTTCGGATACGTTCCTGGCGATCAGTCGGAACCAAGGCATACATTTCAGCAGGGGTTAAATCTTCCGGGAATGTTCTGTCCGGGATCGGCTGATCATTAGCCATTGCATTAAAACTTTCGGCGAGCCATTCTCCACGAACGGCATCCCACTCGACCAATTCTGCCTTTACTCGCTGATAATTGTTATCCTGCGCAAAGGAAATGACTGATCCCAGTAAAAAGCTAATAAGTATTGTTTTTTTCATAGGACGGGGTTTTAGTTTATTTCTTCGGGGAGAAATACAAAACTTGTGCCAAAGAATGAACTTTATTTTTACTAAACCGTTTAGGGTGTAAAATTTTGAATTTTGAATAATCATTCAATATTTAAAATTCAGTATCCCCTCTTACTTTATTCCAAAGTGTTTTTCTGCCTCGTCCGCAATGTACCCTCCGATTGAAAGAGATGCGGTTGCTGCCGGAGACGGCGCATTCAGTACGTGGATGGAATTTCCGTGGTATTCGATTCGGAAATCATCGCGGGTATCTCCGTCTTTGCTCAACAGTAAGGCGCGCACACCTGAACGACCGGGTTTGAGGTCTTCCATTGTAAGAGAAGGAATCATGCGTTGCAATGTTTTCAGGAACAATTTTTTCGAGAATGCTCTGCGGTATTCGTTGATTCCAAAGCTCATGTTGTTGAAGAATAATTTCCATGTCCCTCCATATCCCAGTGCATCCGTTGTGTCTCTGAAAGAGAAATCAGTTTTTCCGTATCCTTCCCGCTTGAATGTAAACACGGCATTTGGTCCGCATTCTGTTTCTCCGTCGGTCATGCGGGTAAAATGCACCCCCAGGAACGGGAAATCAGGATTCGGCACCGGATAAATCAAATTTTTCACCTTGTGCTTTGCTTCTTCTGTCAATTCGTAATAGTCTCCACGAAATCCGACAACTTGTTCTTTCAGTTTCACACCGTCTTTTCTTGCGAGTCGATCTGCTTGCAAACCGGCACAGAAAATCAGGTGTTTTGCTGTAAAATCACCTTTATTTGTTTTCACAACTGACGTTTCTCCATTGCGCACAATTGCCTGAACTTCGTGTCCCATTTTCAGTGCGCTGTTGGAATTTTTAGCCAGTGCGAGTTCTACCATTTTTTCAGTTGCTCCGCGAAAATCAATGATCCCGGTGCAGGGCACCCAAATTCCACCAATGGATTCTACATACGGCTCAATTTCCTTGACTTGTTCCGCCGTAATTTTTTCAATTCCTTCAATTTTATTTTCCAGTCCGGTATTGAAGATTTTATCCATGTAGGGCAATTCTTTCGCATCGGTTGCCACGACCACCTTACCACATACATCGTGTTTGATACCATGTTCTTTGGCAAATGCCACCAGTTCGTGACGCCCCTGAATACAGTTTTTTGCTTTGAGTGATCCCGGTTTGTAGTACAATCCCGAGTGGATCACTCCCGAATTATGACCCGTTTGATGATCGGCCAGTTTATTTTCTTTTTCGAGTAAAACAATGGATAAATCCGGGTGGCGTTGCTGCAATTTGTAAAATGTTGCTGCTCCTACTATTCCTCCTCCGATGATCGCAATATCGTATGTCATAATTCTAATTTGAATGCAAATATAAGGATTAGAACGGATAGTTTGATTGGAGCAAATCCAGTAAAACAATTTGTTGCTCGGCAGAACAATTATCTCACAAAAACATATTTATTTTTAACTATTTATTTAAACCATTTTATTGGTTTTTATTTTTGTGTCGAGAAAATTTTTGATACTAGTTTGATGATCCATTTTCTACTGATATTTAATTGATTTCAAATACATTTCCGGCGTCATTACTGACAGTTTACTTGTTTTATAATCTTTGATATTTCGTGTTATAACGATATGAATACCCTGATTGTTTTGAGTAGAAAAATTTTGCAGTGCGTCTTCAAAATCTTTAAAGCCGGAATTTAACGCTTCTAAAATGGTTGCCTTGTCTGTAGTTACAACATCAACAATTTCCAAGAGCATTTTTAAACTTGCCATCACTTTCTCATGTTTGGCTGTTTTTCTGAGCAAATAATACATGTTACTCAATGCAACAGAAGTGACAAAACCTTTCAGTTCCTCCTTTTCACATAAACTCAGAATGCGTGACGTTTCTTCCGAAAAAGGTTTTCGGTCAAAAAAGAAATCGAGCATTACATCCGTATCAAGTAATACCTTATCCATCACAAATATTTTTCAGACAAACGATCTGTTAATTCCTTTTTAGCATCAAAATTTTTCGGCATTTTAAAAGAACCTCTCAACAATTTGACAATTGGTGTTTCTTTCTTATTTGCCCCTTTAGGTTCTTCCTCAATCAATGCCTTCATGTAATTTTCAATTAAGTCAGACAGGCTTCTTTCTTTTTCGCGGGCGTATTTTTTTGCCTTTTCAATAACAGATTGCTCGATCGTTAATGTCAATTTCGTATTCATACTCCTAATTATTTTACCTGTAAAGATGCAAAATTAATTTTACACGTATTTTTTTTACATTTTTCACACGTGTAATTATCCTGTCCCAACCACCTTGATTTTCAACCGTAAGACGATTCTATTTTTTACGTATCTTTGTACAACTTCGATTTGCACATCGTTACAGTCAAATTTTCAACAACAAATGAGTTATTTAGACGGATTGAACCCCAGTCAGCGTGCAGCTGTAGAAAATATTTACGGACCTACCATGGTTATTGCCGGAGCCGGTTCCGGGAAAACCCGTGTTCTTACCTTTCGGATTGCCTACATGATGGAACAAGGTGTTGACCCGTTCAATATCCTTGCCCTGACCTTTACCAATAAAGCAGCCAAAGAAATGCAGGAACGGATTGCAAAGATCAGTTCGTCCGGAGCGATGGGGCATTATGGTGCCAGTGAAGCGAAACACCTGACAATGGGAACGTTTCACTCTGTTTTTTCACGTATATTGCGGTTCAATGCAGATCGTATCGGGTATCCTGTCAATTTCACCATCTACGATACACAAGATTCTAAAAGTCTGATTAAAGATGTGATCAAGGAGTTGAAGCTGGATGATAAAACATACAAACCAAGTACGGTTCTGGGACGGATTTCAACGGCAAAAAACAACTTGGTTTCAGCAGATGAATACCTGCAAAACGAAGAAATCATGACCGAAGACAGGATGGCACGCCGACCGGAACTGGGACGTATTTACAAAGCCTATTCCACCCGTTGTTTTAAATCCGGGGCAATGGATTTTGATGATTTGTTATACCAAACCTATGTTTTGCTACGCGATTTTCCGGACGTTCTGGGTTACTATCAGCAAAAATTCAAATACATTCTGGTAGATGAGTACCAGGATACGAATTATGCACAATACATGATTGTAAAAATGCTGGCTGCAGCGTATGAAAATCTTTGTGTAGTTGGTGACGATGCCCAAAGTATCTATTCTTTCCGCGGTGCAAATATTCAAAACATCCTGAATTTCAAAAAAGATTATCCGGATTTTAAACTGTTCAAACTGGAACAAAATTACCGTAGCACTAAAAATATTGTAGATGCTGCCAACAGTGTGATTTCCCGCAACATTGATCAAATCAAAAAAGATGTGTGGACGGATAACGACGAAGGACAATTGCTGAATGTTGTTCGCACACTAACGGATAATGAGGAAGGGAAACTGGTAGCCAATCGCTTGTTTGACATCAAATCACAGGAGGGTTGTTCCTTCAATGATTTTGCCATTTTGTACCGCACCAATCGCCAGTCGCGTTCTTTTGAGGAAGCCTTGCGCAAATTGAATATTCCCTATAAGATTTATGGTGGTTTGTCCTTTTACCAGCGGAAAGAAATCAAGGATTTACTCGCCTATTTTCGACTGACAACCAATCACCGGGATGAAGAGGCATTCAAACGGGTGATCAATTATCCGAAGCGCGGAATCGGGAAAACAACGATTGAAAACATTGTGATCGCATCCACTACCTACGGATTACCGATCTGGGATGTGATTACAAATATGGATCAGTATCCTGTGCAGATGAACGGTTCGACCCGTCATAAAATTGAAGAATTTGCTACAATGATTCGTAGTTTTTCCGCACAATTGGAAAAATTAAATGCATACGATCTGGGACAGCACATTGCCAAATCGAGTGGTATTCTAAAGGACCTGTATGCTGAAAAAGAGAAAGGACCGGAAGAAGTGGAACGCTACCAGAACATTGAAGAATTACTGGCCGGGTTAAAAGAATTTACGGTTTCCAAGGAAGAAGGAGAATCCGCAAGTCTCGCGGAATTTATGATCGACGTGGCATTGCTCACCGACGCAGACGAAGACAAAGGAGATGATCGCAATCATGTGACGATGATGACCATTCACTCCAGTAAAGGATTGGAATTTACGCATGTATTCCTGGTCGGCCTGGAGGAGAACCTGTTCCCTTCTCAGATGGCACTACAATCACGGACAGAAACGGAAGAAGAACGGCGTTTGTTTTACGTTGCGGTAACACGTGCCATGAAAAGTTGTACACTTACGTATGCTGCTTCCCGCTTTCAATGGGGTTCGCTGACAACTTCCGAACCGAGCCGGTTCATTGATGAGATCAACCCGAAATTTCTTCACTTCGAAACACCTCAGCGCGGTCCGGGACGTTCGCTGAATACAGGTCGCCCTCTGGGGGGTGGATTCGGAACGACGGGAGGCGGTTTAAACCGTTCATTGGGAAGCGTTTCTCAACGTCCGGCTGCTGAAGTACAAAACATGAAACCTGTTTCTCAGGCAACGGGAGGAAAAGCAGACACCTCCGATCTGAAAGTCGGTTACAATGTGCTACACGACCGTTTCGGAAAAGGAAAGGTAACGAAAATAGAAGGACAAGGGCCAGATAAGAAAGCAACTATTTTCTTCCCGCATCACGGGGCTAAAAATATTTTACTGCGTTTCGCCAATCTGACGGTCGTTGATTAATCGGTCACACTGTTTTTATTCTTTATCTCATTCAATATGAATCCGGTTGTTTCGATTATTCTCCCGATGAAAAATGCTTCGGAATGGGTTGCTGAAACGATTGAGAGTGTTCAAAAACAAACGCTGGAAGAATGGGAATTAGTCATTGTAGATGATCATTCAGAAGATGATTCTCATTCGCTTGTTGCGCACATCGCTTTATCAGACGCAAGGATTCGTCTTTTTCGCAATCACGGGCAGGGAATTATTCCTGCATTGCAACTGGCTTTTAGCGAGGTAAGGGGAATGTATCTCACGCGAATGGATGCAGATGATATCATGCCCGAATACCGGTTACAGCGGATGGTGGCTGCTCTTGACTTACTTCCTGAGAAAGCAATTGTAACCGGAAAAGTCCGTTATTTTTCAGCAGAATTTGTTTCAGAAGGGTATCAAAAATATGAGAACTGGCTGAATGAACGGGTGGTTCGTACTGATTTTTATGATCATATTTACCGGGAATGTATTGTTGCTTCTCCGAACTGGATGGGAAGAACGGAGGAATTCAGAGAATACGGGTTACTCGAAAATTTATCTTATCCAGAAGATTACGATTTATGTTTTAAATGGATGCAACACGGGTTTCAAATTTCCGGGTTGGATGAAGTGACACTTTTGTGGCGTGAGCATCCGTTACGTACATCCCGAAATTCAGAGAATTATCAGCAACGTGCTTTTTTTCATCTGAAGATACATTGGCTGATCCGAACGTATCCGGACGTTTCTTCGATCGGGATCGTAGGGATGGGAATCAAGGGAAAGTTGTGTGCGGAATTGTTGATGGATACTGGTCGTCCGTTTAATCTATATGATTTACATTTTGAAAAGTATACGACTCCTCTGTTTGGGCAAACGGTCTTGTCTCCTGACACAATCAATGATTCGATTGTGTTGATTGCGCGCTATCCTGAAAAACTGGATGAAATACGTACGTTTATTGAGTTGAAGGGGTATCAGATCGGGAAGGATGCATTTTGGGTGTAAAATTTGGGAGTATTATTGTATTTCTCACTAAGGTGCATGGGAAATTAGCTCGCAAAGGCGCATGGAGATGAGTACAAAATAGAAGTAAAAGGTATACCGGTAAGAAGTATTGGTTGGGAAAAGATTGTGAGGAGAACGTTTTGGGAATGTTACTTGATGGCTCGCAAAGACGCGAAGACGCAAAGGGATGAGTACAAAATTAGAAGTAGAGGGTGTAACGGTAAGAAGTATTGGTTGGGAAAAGATTGTGAGGAGAACGTTTTGAGAATGTTACTTGATGGCTCGCAAAGATGCGAAGGCGCAAAGGGATGGTTGGATGTTGATGCAATCGGTTTCTGTTTATTTATTTTTTCTTTTTCTCAATGCCAATCCACATTCCTGACGGTGATCAAGTAGAATGTGGGTGCCATCTATCGTGATTCCTTCTCCAAGAGGAACAAATTGTTGTGTAATTATGTATTCCGATTCATTGGTCACACCATCTGCAACGACGGGAGTTACCGGAATCCCGTATTCTCTCCTGTAATAGTTAATGATCGGCTTATAAATCCATGATGCGCTCAGCGTATGCTGCTCCCTGTCTTGTATGTCTTTCTTTACCCGGAGAACCGCCTGTTTCACATGTTGATCCTCTGCCCAGGTAACCGTTTTAGAAAAATTGATCGCAGAAAGGTTTATAAACACATAAGCAACGGAACAAGTCAATAGCAACAGGTTCGTTATTTTACTTCTGATGGCATCCAGATTCAGTACAATTGCAAGGACGAGAATCGGATACATGTACAGAGAGGTCCGGTTGGTAGGATACAGCGCATCAAAGAGGTAATGCTCCAATATCAGTCCGGAAACAATAAGAAAAACAACAATCAGCAAAACCGTTCCAACGCTGTATAATTTCCTGTTTCTGATCGCTGCAAAACAAGCAATCAACAGTACTGAAAACAAGGCATACCTCATGAATTCTATTCCGCGAAAAGGATTCAATGTATAAAATCCGGAATACAGCACATTATCAATTGTCGAGATGAATCGATTTGTTCCGAAATACAATTCATTTTTATTTTTCAGGAAAAAGAGTTGTTCCAACGAAATGTAAAGTGATGCGACACAGATAACACTCAGAATCAGGATCCACTTCAGCCGGTTTTGAAGTTGCCACCGGATAAAAAACACCAACAATACACCTTGCGCAATCAGAAAATAGTTGAGTGTATTCAGGTTTGCACTTAACGCAAAAACAGAGAACAAGGAAGTCAGCAAGTAATCACGACCTGTTGCGCGCTCCTGCAAGTTGACGATTTTCAAAAGGTAGTATACCGATGCTACACTACATGCGACCGAAATTCCATATCCTCTGCACAAGGAGAAGAAATCCAACAAAAAGGGGTTACAGCACAGGAAGAAGAGCAGTGTCAGTTGCATGTAGGAAGAACTCACAAATTGCTTTGCAATCCGGTATAAAAACCACCAGAATACAACAAAGAACAATACGTTCGGCAATCTTAAAAAGAATTCTTTCGCTCCGAACAGCGAGGTTACAACAGTACTCAATTGCGTATTTAACCAATGATTATTGGCGGTCGCACGATAAGCTTCATCGCCATTGATAATTTGGTATGTAAGCGCTTCATCGTGAGTAATTCCCAGTACGGCTGCCCGGATGATCACATAAGTAAATACAAAAAGGAAAATGAAGTAGTAACTGGTCTGAACGGATTTATTCATTCACTACTTCATAAAGGAGTTCACACTTAAAAATTCCATCCCGGTCGATTTCAGTCAGACGAATGGTTTGAAACGTATTGGTCATGGACGCATCGTATGGAAATTTTACTTTTACGTAGTTTTCCGTAAATCCGAACATGACTCCCATGTCTTCTTCCTGTTCAAATAAAACAGTTCTCACTGTTCCTATGTTTTCTTCGTAGAATTTACGTTTTTTCTTATCGGAAAGGATGTGTAACTGGTTGCTACGCTCTCTTCTGACATTCATCGGAACAGGCTCTCCCAATTTAACAGCAGTTGTGTTTGCCCGCTCGGAATAAGTGAATACGTGCAGGTAAGAGATATCCAGGTCTTTCAGGAAATTCACGGTATCCATAAAATCTTCATCCGTTTCTCCCGGAAATCCGACAATGACATCTACTCCGATGCAGCAATCAGGGCGCAACTCTTTGATGTAAGCAACGCGTTCGGCATACAGTTCACGCAGGTATTTGCGGCGCATTTTCTGTAGCAATTTATTGGAACCTGATTGGAGCGGAATATGAAAATGGGGAACAAAGTGCTGTGATTCCTCCAAACTGAAATGAATGATTTCATTGGTCAGCAGATTGGGTTCGATCGATGAGATGCGGTACCGGTCAATCCCCTGAATTTTATCCAGTTCTTTGATCAATCCAAAGAAATTTTCTTCACCTCCTTGTCCGAAATCACCGATATTGACCCCTGTCAGTACAACTTCCTTAATAGCTGTTTCAGCAATTTTATAAGCTTCTTTTACTGTTTTTGCAATCGTTGCATTCCGGCTTTTTCCGCGCGCCAGCGGAATGGTACAAAATGTACAAAAGTAATCACATCCGTCCTGTACTTTCAGGAACGAACGCGTTCTGTCACCAAATGAAAATGCGGGAACAAATTCTTTTGCCTGTTTAATGTTATCAAAAGCCACTGCTGCCGTTTCTTTCTTTGCCAGTGTTCCATCGATGTAATCCAGCAGGTTGAATTTCTCATTGGCTCCCAATACCAGGTCAACTCCGGGAATTTCACTGATTTCCTGTGGTTTCAACTGTGCGAAACACCCAATGATTGCAACGAAAGCATCCGGGTTAATTTTCAAAGCACGTTTGACCAGCTGCTTGCATTTTTTATCTGCATTTTCGGTAACGGAACAGGTATTGATGACATAAATATCCGGTGTTTCTTCAAAGTTCACCTTTGCAAATCCCGCATCTTCAAACAGACGGGAAATGGTAGATGTTTCTGAAAAATTCAGTTTACATCCCAATGTATAAAAAGCTACTTTTTTGTATTGAATCATGACCGAAGTTGCAAAATTACATAGATTTATGTTAGAAACCATCATTTAACAGTTTTTTTAGATCAATCGGATCACTTTTCCGGATTCATGACCTACGTCATAGTTTACGGTGAATTGTTCATCTACTTTTGTTGTGTTATTAAATGGTATTCATGTCATGTTAATCGGATTCATCATCGGCCTTAGTTCTGCATTTCATTGCCTTGGAATGTGTGGTCCGATCGCGATGGCCGTTCCTGTCAACCGGTCATCTAATTTCAGTATTCTTGCGGGTGCCTTACAATACAACTTCGGTCGCATCGCAGCTTATTCCATACTGGGGTTTGTGATCGGAAGCATTGGTTTGAGTTTTTCTCTCCTGCAATGGCTGCAGTGGCTGAGTATTGCTGCCGGCTTGCTGATGATTTTCCTCGCATGGCATAAACTCTTTTCTTCGGGACGATCAAAACTGGAAGGAAAATTAACCCAACAAATAAGCCGGGGAATCGGGCGTGTAATTCGCTCACACAATCCGTTTAAATTGATTGGTTTGGGTGCTTTAAACGGTCTGCTTCCATGCGGAATGGTGTTTATCGGTCTGACCAATGCATTGATTCAGGGATCTCCCGGCGCAGGTGCACTCGCAATGGCATTTTTTGGATTGGGAACACTCCCTGTGATGTTATCCGTTGTCTTTTTTACCTCCAAATTATCGGGACATCGGCGGTTTCAATTCTCCAAAGCTGTTCCCTACATCATGACCGTTGTAGGTTTACTGGTCATTTTGCGCGGGCTGAACCTGGGCATTCCGTATATTAGTCCTGAAATAAATGTGATTGAAGCAGCAGGAACGGCTCAAAAATCACACGTGGAAATGGTGTGCTGCACCTCCTCTGCTGGCGCGACTGAAGACTGTAAAACCAACTAATCACTGGTTAAACGGAAACCAGATTTTAAAGCAGGTTCCTTTTCCGAAGTTACTTTTCACATCAATGGTTCCATGATGTGCTTCTACGACAAGCTTTACGTAGTAAAGTCCCAATCCGAATCCTTTTACATCGTGTACATTCCCTGTTGAAACGCGGTAAAACTTATCAAAGATCATTTTCAGATCTTCCCGTTTGATTCCAATTCCGTTGTCGGTCACTTCCAGATAGATTCCCTTTTTATCGTTCCAGGTCACCAGGGAAATGGAAGGTTGGTCTTTGCAGTACTTCACTGCATTGTCCAATAAATTGTAGACAACGTTTTCAACGTGGACGGAATCCGCCTGGATTTGATCATTCTCCGCATTTAGCTGTAGGCTGATTGTCCCTCCGTGCGTCATCTGGTTAAATTCAAACATGTCTTTTGCTTCTTCCAGCAATTCGTGCAGGTTGACCTGTTCACGCTTCAGTTCTACTTTTTCTTTATCCAGTTTGGCAATATTGAGTACCCGTTCGACCTGGTTCTGCAACCGTTTATTTTCTTTAAAAATAACACCTGCATACCGCTGAATATCGTCTTTATCCGAGACTGTTCCTTTCATGAGCATTTCACTCGAAAGTCCGATCGTGGAAATCGGTGTTTTCAGCTCGTGTGTCATGTTGTTGATGAAATCATTTTTGATATCCGACAACCGTTTTTGTTTGAGAATGGTATTGATGGAATAGGCAAAAAACAGCAACGGGAAAATTCCAACGAACAGCAGGTACCACCACGACGAAAGCCCTTCACTTTCAATCTTGTAATAATCGGCTCCCACGGTAGGAAAATAGACGGTAAAGTAATGTCCGTCATTTTTCTTCCATTTCAGGGTTTCGGATGTTCGTCCGATCATTTGTTCATCTGCCGGATTGTACAAAGAATCTTCTGAGAAGGTTATGAGGTTTCCGAAGACAATGGAATCTGTAAAACAATCGTAAATTCCGTATTGAAAATTGCGTTTGAGGTTTTGCGTATAAAACTCCCGTTTCAGCAGTGTTTCCAGGTAATACGGATGTAGATCCTCATTGATGTCTACGGAATAGTAATTGGTACTGATCTGTTTGACCGCACCGTACAAGTCCGAACTATCTGAAATATCGGTGGCAATCTGCTCCAGGGTATTGCGCAACGCGATGTGCACCTGTTCGGAAAATTGAATGAGATTTAAGCTGTCTTTCTTTTCCTGGATGGCGATGTTACGTTCCTGGACAGAAATGGATTTTTTCACCCAGACGAACTGCGTAATCATGATACTCAACAGGGAGAAAACCCCCAGAATGATTGTTACCCGTATGGTTCTCTGTCCCACGTTGAATGTTATTTTTTCATGACAATCCCGTCAGCCACGTATGCAAACGTATATTTCGGCTGTGTGATCCGGTCGATTTCTTCTTTTGTTTTTCCTTCCGCAGCGGCATCCTCTTTCAATTGTGCTACAGGAATTGAATCCCAGGTAGCCACTCCGTGCATGTATGCGTACGTATCGGTCTTTGTATCCAATGGAATTGTAAAGTGATCTTTGAAACGCACCATGAAATAATCGTTATTTCCGTCGTCGATTCCTACCCAGCATCCTGCTTTCTGGCAAACCTCAACGATTTTTCCTTCAATGGTATACTCTTCCGGCCCGTCTTTTTTCTCAAAATCAGTAAAAAACTCTTGTACACTAATTGCTTTCTCTACGTCTACTTTCGCAGGACCATACGATTCTCCTAACGCTATTTTTTCTTCTGTTGCTTCCGGTTGTTGTTGTGAACAGGAAACCAAAACGATACCTGCTAAAAGGGGAAATAGTAATTTTTTCACGTTGTTGATTTTTATGGATTACCGGACAAAATTACGTTTTTTTGAGGAACGGAACACTTAAAATACTGTTAATTCGCGTAATTAAGCAGCTGTGCAGCCCGTTATTTTGCCAGTTGTTCCTCCGGAAAATTGATCAGGTATACTTTCGATTTGGCCCGTGTAAGAGCAGTATACAGCCAGCGATTGTATTCTTCAGGATCGAGGTCTTCGGGAAGGTAACCGACATCAATGAAAATGTGTTCCCACTGTCCTCCCTGGGATTTGTGGCACGTAACAGCATATCCGTATTTGATTTGCAATGCGTTAAAATAGGGATTGGCCAGAATCAGTTCGTACCGTTTCTTTTTGTTCAGTTCGTATGAATAATCTTTTTCCACTTCAAAAAACAGCGCTTTCATTCGTTCACGTGACAACGAAGGACCTTCTGTTGTCAGGGATTCCACATGCACCAGCACTTCCTGTTCACCCAGTTGTTCATAATCCGGGAAAAGAACTGACAAACGGGCAAATTCGAATCCGTAGACGTGTTCGTACTTCATCACCCGTTTTACAATCATTGTTTCTCCGTTGGCAATAAATCCCATCTCCGGCTCATCTTTCAGCCAGTGATAATTGTTTTTCACAACCATCAACAGATCTCCGTTGCACAGTTGTTCTTCGTACCAAAACACCCGTGCGCGAATCTGCCTGTTATATTCGTTACAACGTTTGTTGGAACGGGTGATAACAATGGTTTCTTCTGTGCCGTAATTGGAAAAAGAAGATTCCAGTACATCCTGCAGTTCGCTGCCGTTTACGATTTCCACATCTCCGCCTTTTTGCAGTTTCAAGCGGGGCAGTTTATTTTTTTTCTTGCGCAACCCCGTCGCATTGACCAGGATATCGGAATCTTCCTGCTGACGCAGTACCTCGCTGAGTTTTGCCGCATAAATAGTTAACCGGGGAAAATAATTTTCCAGGTACTCCTGGTTCAGTGCAGGAGAAAAGGTGGCTCCAACGGGGGGCAACTGTCCTACATCTCCCAACAGGATCAATTTACAATTGACGCCGCCGAAGACATATTCCAGCAAATCTTCGAGCAGGTTGCGTTGATTGACATTTCCATCTGTCATGGTATAATCCCCGATCATGGATGCTTCATCGACAATGAAAACAGTATTTTTCTGTAAATTCGGTGCCAGTTGCAACGTGTTGAAATCGTCGGTTTTACTTTTCCTGCGGTAGATCATTTTGTGAATGGTAAATGCCCTTTTTCCGCTTTTGGAACTCAATACTTTGGCCGCCTTTCCTGTCGGTGCAAGTAATGTTGCCGGAATTTTGTAATGAGCCAATGTCCGGATGAACGCCCCGAGCAAGCTCGTTTTTCCCGTTCCTGCATATCCGCTCAGCAGGAATGTTGCATACGGTGTTTTGTCTTTCAAAAACAATTCCAACCGGTCTACACACCGGGATTGATCTTTCGTGAAGTCGAAACCAAATTGCCGGTGAATTTCTGTTTTGAAAGGAGAACTGCTCATTGTATGTTGTCGCAGGTATTGAAAACCCGTTCCGTTTCTACTTTCCGATTAAAAACATTGCTGGTTTTTTACTGAGGTCATACGCTTTTTCCCTCCACTTTTCAACACTCATTGTCCAGACTGATTCATCCGGCAAAGTGATATTGGAAGCGATGCACAATTGAGTCGTATCTGCCAGTTCATTCAGCAAATCATCCAGTACGTTCATGTTTCTGAAGGGTGTATCCATAAATAGGTGTGTGTGTCCTGAACGGCGTGTATCGGCTTCAAAATCTTTCAATCGTTTTACCCGTTCTTTTCTATCCTTCGGCAAGTACCCGTGAAAGGTAAACTCCTGGCCGGAGAATCCGCTTCCCATCAACGCGAGTAAAATAGAAGACGGCCCTACCAACGGAGCGACACGGATTCCTTTTTCGTGGGCAATTGCGACAATTTCCGCTCCCGGATCGGCTACACCGGGGCAACCAGCTTCCGAAATAACACCAATTGAAAATCCTTCTGTTGCCGGTTTCAGGAATCGGCTCAGGTCTTTCACATCGGTTCGTTTATTCAACTCAAAAAATGTGGAATCGTCAATCGGGAAATCCCGGTCGATGCGACGCAGGTACCTGCGCGCGCTTTTAATATCTTCGACAATAAAGTGGCGCAATCCGACAATCAATCGCTGTACGCTTTCCGGAATTACATCATTTATTTGCTCACCTCCCAGTGTTGTGGGAATCATATATACTTTACCTGCCATTTTTCAATTTATTTATCACCACATCCGTTACCTCATCCAACATATTAAATACGTCAATAAACCCTTGTTCGCCTCCGAAATACGGATCCGGAACGGCCCGGTTTTCTCCCGGGTATAATTCGTTCAGTATCAGGTGTACTTTTGCTGTATCATTTTCATTTCTGCTCAATGCAAGAATATTGTTGTAATTACTGACATCCATTGCATAAATGAGGTCAAACTGATCAAAATCCTGCACGGAAAACTGGCGTGCACGCAATTCATCAATGGGACAACCTAACTGACGTGCTGTCGCCCTCATCCGGTGATCGGGAGCTTCTCCGATGTGATAATCCGATGTTCCGGCTGAATCAACCTCCACTGCAAGTCCTTCCACCTTTACTTTTTTCCGAAGCAGGCCGTCTGCCATCGGAGAGCGGCAGATATTTCCCAGACAAACCATTAATATTTTCATGCCGCAAAGTTACACATTTTAGAGGAGCTTATACGGGAAATGCCGGTCCGGATTAATTTTTAATGATCCGGTGATTGTTCATAAACAGCTTCGTCGGTTGACCGTTCTGCTGAGATAAGACACGGTACACATCAACTGTTGCTTCCCGAATAAAGAAATCGTCTATGTTCCAGGTAATTTTTGATTTGTCGTCTCCCTTCAGGAACAGCTCCGAGGTCTTTGCGGCATCGGTCACCGTAAACCGGAGCTCAATCAATGACCAGTCACCGTTGACATTCAATCCTGCAGAAATGTTTTCTACTTTTACCCATTCCAGGCTCCCGTCTTCGTAGTTTACCTGGTAAACAAACAGTCCGTTGGGAATATCCTGCCCGTAATTTGGTCCGTTGTTGTAAAGCCAGAATGAAGCAATGTAGTCCGTATTGTTTTTAAGTTCTCCCTCTCCGAACTTTTTCAGAGGTGTGAAGTCTTTTTTCCGTGTGGAAAGCGCCCCTTTTCCACTAAATGCAATTGGATTCGGGATGCTGTCATAACTTGTAAAATAAAGATAGCTTGAAGTATCCATTGTGCTGAGCAGGAAATCTCCTTTAGCTGTCATCTGTACTTCTTTCTCACTGAATGCTTCAAACCAGCGGGTTGTATTGGTGGAAAACAATTCATTTTTTGAAATTTCCAACAATGTAAAATCCTTGTTTTTGTAGATTTCCTTTCCACGGGATAATACATCTCCCTCACATTCCAGCAATTCTTCATTACTAAAGACAATGATAAAAGGACGGGTGTCTTTGATGTCTTTTTCAATTGCTTTCTTGTAAAAGACCGGAGAAATCACCTGCATGACATTCTTTGATTCCCAAATACTTGTACGGGTAGAATAGTTCGATACCAGCGGAAGGTTTGAATGATACCCCAACAACATGGAGATACGGTAGATTTTATCCGTTCCCTCTTTCCCGAAATTCTCCGATCCGATGTGATAAAAAGGTAATGGAATAATGGCCTGGTAGTTTGAAAAATCGACTGTGCTCAGCATTTTTTTCCAATCATTGTCTAATTGTTCACGATCAAAATAATTCGGTGTTTTATCGACTTGCTCCGCGATCATTTTGTGATACGTTACTCCTTCCAACACAAATGAGCAGGCAATGAGTGTGGTGATAACGAGTGAAAAGAATGGTTTTCCCGGTTTAGAAAAACGTTTTGATACGACAACAATAACTCCTGTAGTCGCCACAAAATAAAACACCCATGCAAACCGGCCGATACCTCTGAAATTCTTGATAATGGAAAATCGATCCAGAAGGTCTGGCTTCCATTCGAACGGGTATCCGAAAGCGAGTAACAAAATAAGAACGGATGCAAGCACAGCGACTATAAGTTCGTTCGAATGTCCGTTTTCTGTTAAGGAAAATCGGCGATATCTGACAAGACGATATAGCCAGAAACCAAGCAATAGCAGTATACCGACAACTGAACCTGCTCCGATGTATGCCAATCCTTCCCATGTCTGCTCTATTTTCATCAATGACTCCAACAATGGTTTCAATGGTTGAGTATTGGGAAGAAAAACAGAATCAAAGTTGGATGTACTTTCCATGTAACCATACGGATTTTTTGTTCGTCCTGTATGTGTATCAGATAAAGTAGCATATCCCCAAAAAAGCACTAAAGGTATAAGTGTCTGAACACAGGCCTGACCAATAAACTGCCAATTGAGTTGTTTTTTGAAAAAGCGAATTATTGTATCCACCGCAAACATGGTAGCAATGAATGTCACAATTATCATCCCGAGATATGCATGAACAAAAAACCAAAACAAGGTATTACAACACATCCCAAGTGACCATTTCCATTTTTTCTCACTGTCACAAAAACGAAGGTAGATGTACCAGGAAAGCGGGATAAAAAAGCTGTAACCAAGTGCCAGGTGACCTGTCATCCGAAAAATTTGCGGGGAAAGAACGGCAATAGAAAATGCTGCGATAACGGCAAGAAACGGACGAACAGAAAACCGCACGAGAATCAGGTAAAGTAACCAGGCTGTTATCCCAAAGGAAGCGATCAACAGTAAATTCACAATCCCGACACTATAATTTTGTAAAAAGGGCAACCACTTTAATACAACGGTTAATGCCGGCTGGCAATCCAGGTATAAAAAACTTTCCCCGTACGGATAATTCATCGCTGTTGACACCGTATAGGAAGATGCTTTTATCTGATCTGCGTATGTAAAGTAATTTTTCATCCCGTCTCCACTCACACTGAAGAGGTAAGAATCAGGAGACCACAGGACGGTACCATAGAAAAAGAAGGTAAAAAACAGGATAAGTCCTGTCAGTATGACCTTCGGGTATTTTTCGGCAATTCTCATTCGCACGATAAAATTATCAAAAAATCAATAACTTTACTGTTATTTAGTGAGAGACAGTATGATTCCATCGCACGGACAAATATATCAATACAACGGCACCGAACTGACAAAAGAAAAGTTCAACACCGAAACATTCATTAATGAGTTTTCATTTCAAAATCTTCCACAGGATCAGACAACCTGGGTCAATTTTTATGTTCTCGACGATCTGGCTTCTGTTGAAACCTTTTGTAAAAAGGAAAATTACGATGCATTGGTATTTCATAACATTCGTGAAAAGGACAACCGTCCGCAATTTGAAGACTATGAGCATTATTTGTTTTTCAGCGTTCGCACTGCCATGCCTTCTTCAGGGGGAAGTATCCTGCGCATTCATCAGGAACAATTGAGTTTTATCCTGGGAAAAAATTTCCTGATTTCTTTTCAATCCAAACCTTCTGATTACTTCAGTTCCGTACGCGACCGGCTGGAGAATAAAAAAGGGATTATCCGGGACAAAGGAGCGGATTTCCTGCTCTACAGGTTACTGGATGCTGTGATCGATAACTATTTTGAAGTAATGGATGCCAATTCTTCTACGATTGAAGAACTCGATGCAAAAATCACTAAAACAACCGATCCCAAGATGTTGACCAGCATCGAGTTTCAAAAACGAAAGCTAATGGAATTGCGAAGAATTGTGATGCCGTTAAAAGAAATTACCATTGCCCTGGAAAATTCTGAAAGTCCCCTTTTTAAACGCAGTACCAAGCATTATTTTACCGATCTGAAACAGAATTGCATCAGTATCATTGAAGAAATTGAGTCCAATAAAAACGCGTTGGAAGGTTTGACGAACTTATACTATGCCGTACAGGGGCAACGGATGAATGAAATCATGAAAGTCCTTACGATTGTAAGTACCATCTTCATTCCCTTGACATTTCTGGCCGGAATCTACGGAATGAATTTCGACAATATGCCGGAGTTGCGGATGAAATACGGTTATTTTATTACCTGGGGCGTGATGATCGCCATTACAATCGCTTTGCTCTTTTATTTCAGGAAGAGGGGATGGCTGAATCGGCGATGAAAAGGGAATTTATCCTTCAAAACTCCAATCACACCAACGACTCACCGGTCATTTCAATCGGGGCAGCAATGTTCATTCGCCGTAGAATTGTAGGTGCGACATCTGCCAGGATTCCATTACGGATTTCAACTTCTTCATCAGTCGTTACCAAAACAACGGGAACAGGGTTCAGTGAATGTGCCGTATTCGGAGATCCGTCCGGGTTGAGTGCATAGTCCGCATTTCCATGATCGGCAATGATCAGAAATTCATACCCGTATTTCAATCCTGTTTCAACCACTTCTTTCAGACAGGCATCAACAGTTTCCACTGCTTTAACAATGGCACTGTATACTCCGGTGTGTCCGACCATGTCAGGGTTCGCAAAATTCAAACAAATAAAATTCGGCTGATCGTGTTCAATCGCATTGCAAATTTTATTTTTTACTTCAATCGCACTCATCTCCGGCTGTAAATCGTAGGTTGCTACTTTCGGAGAGTTGACAAGAATTCTGCTTTCCAGGGGAAACACCTCTTCTCTTCCACCGTTAAAGAAGAAAGTTACGTGCGGGTATTTTTCCGTTTCGGCGATGCGCACCTGTGTCTTGTCCATTTTTGAAAGTACCTCGCCCAATGTATTTTTCAGGTTGTCTTTTTCGAATACGACGTGTACATCTTTAAATGTTGCGTCGTAATTGGTCATTGTAACATAGTACAACTTCAGTTGATGCATATCCAGCTCCGGAAAATCCTGCTGGGTCAGCACCATTGATATTTCGCGTGGCCGGTCTGTACGAAAATTAAAATTGATGACAACATCTCCATCTTCGATCACTGCTACCGGTTTTCCTTCTTTGGTAACCATGACAGATGGTTCGATAAATTCATCCGTTACACCATTTTCATAGGATTGAGCAATCGCATCCTGTACATGCGCATACGGTGTCCCTGCTCCTTTTACCAGTAAATCGTATGCTTTTTTGACACGTTCCCAACGTTTGTCTCTGTCCATCGCATAATAGCGCCCGATGACAGAAGCAACCTGCCCGACGGTATCTTTCAGGTTATTTTCCAGTTCCATCACGAACTGAAGTCCGCTTTTCGGATCACAGTCACGACCATCTGTAAACGCGTGGATGAATACATCCTTCAACCCATTGGAAGATGCCATCGCACACAAGGCGTACAGGTGTTCCTGTGAACTGTGTACACCTCCTTTTGATACCAGACCGATGAAATGTACTTTTTTATTGTGCTGTTTTGCATAATTGAATGCATCCAGCAAGGTTTGATTTTGAAACAATTCTCCTTCGCGAATGGATTTGTTAATTCGTGTCAATTCCTGGTACACAATTCTTCCCGCGCCAATGTTCAAATGTCCCACTTCGGAATTTCCCATCTGTCCGTCAGGTAACCCCACATTTTCACCACTTGTCAGCAGCGTTGCATTCGGATACATCTTTGTCAGGTAGTCCATATAGGGTGTTTTCGCATTGAAAACGGCGTCAGACTGAGAGTGATCACCGATTCCCCAGCCGTCCAAAATAATTAATCCGAAGTGACTTTTCATGGTGCAAATTTAATAGGAATTTAGTTTGTATGGAATGAATTGTTAACGATCTGCAGGATTATTTTTTCCCTGATCCGGTTTCTTTCCGACACTTCTCAGCCATTCAAAACGAATTCAAAAACAGCTCCTTTCGGCTGATTATCGTAATATCTGATTTGCCCCTTGTGCAGACGAGTTAATTCACGGGCAATGAACAATCCCAACCCGGAACCTTTTTGCGTGCGGGTTTCTTCATTTCCTACACGGTAAAATTTTTTGAATACTTCTTTCTGATCTGCCAGCGGAATCCCGGGTCCGTTGTCTTTTACCTGTACGGTCATCCGATCGGTTTTACTGAGCACGACTGTGATTTTCCCTTCGTTTCCTGCATATTTAATCGCATTCTCAAGCAGGTTATTGACGATTGTCTCAAAAATAAACGGGTCGATTTGCTCCATCAGATCGGGTTGAATCTCGTTGCGAAATACAATTCCGGGATATTGCCGGGAATACCGGTCGTAAATGCTATTCAGGAAGGCTGAAACATTGGTTTCCTCTTTGTGTAAAATGAGTTTCTTGTTTTCCAGTCGTGTTGCGTTAAGAATATTGTCGATCAGGCGCTCCAGTTGCTCATTTTGCTGCAGTGTTTTGGTCAGGATATCTTGTCGTTTGTCTTCATCAATGTTTCTTCGCTGGAGTGTCTGCAGGTACAGTTTTGTACTGGCAATAGGTGTCTTCAATTCATGGGTTACCGACAACAGGAAATTGTTTTGGTTGCGTGAAAATTCCAGTTCCCGTTTGATGCTTTTACGGATGCGGATAATCCCGAAAATCAGAATCGCCAGGAATACGATACCTTCCCCGATGATCATAATCATTCTCCGGTTTCCTCTTGGGGTGTCTCCTACCAGTTCTTCCGTAAGATCCAGGATGTGAAAGCCCCACCAAACGAACTGCGCAATCACGTAGATACTCAGAAAATAGAAGAATATGGTTGTGTTTTTTCTCATCGCATCAATCTGAGCAAAGATACATTTATTTCTGAAGTTCAGATTCTTTCCAATATTGTTCAAAAAGGATTAACCACATAGGCAACATAAGAACATAGAGTTATATGTAAAGTAAACATAGGGACACATAGCAGCCAACTGCGTTAGCCTGGGAATTACTTTATTTTATTTAAAATGTGATGGTTGTATCTATCAATTAGTATCTTTTTCTATGTTCCTATATGGTTCAATAAAGGATTAACCACATAGGCAACATAGGGGCATAGAATTATGTGTAAAGTAGACATAGGGACACATAGCAGCCAACTGCGTTAGCTGGATTGATGACTATCTTTTGTTTAAAAATGTGATTGTTGTGTTTATCAATCAACATTCCGTTTCCGGTATTCCTGTGTGGTTGAAAAGAAGACTACCACATCCTACGCTCCAAGGATTCTGACTCATTCGTTAATTTTTGTAGCTTCCTTTAAAATATATTTCCCATGATGTATTGAATAATTCATCAAAAAACAGTAATTTACCTCTCAAATGCATTAATGAACTTCCCATGAATACGAAAAAAAACGGCGTTGTTTCGAAAATCGGAAAACTCTTTCGCGGCCTCCTGTATACGATACTGGCTTTATTCATTATTGCCAATGCATTTATTCTGCTCTCGGGGAGAACATACCTGTACCGAGGGATTATGCTTACGTATCTTTCCGGGGAATCGGGTCCTACCATTTATGATCTGGACAAGTTCCCGAAAAGAACGGTTGCAAAAGGAAATACCCCTATTAAATGGGAACGTTCTGCACACTTTTTATCCCGTACTTCCGTCGACGGGTTTGCAGCTTACAATAAAAATTTAAAAACCACGGCGTTCCTGATTTTTCAGGGGGATTCCATCCTGTATGAACAATATTGGGGACACCATAACGCAACAACGGTGTCCAATTCATTTTCAGCGGCGAAAACAGTCGTTGCACTGCTCATCGGGATTGCGGTAGAAGAAGGAAAAATTAAAAGCCTGGATGAGTCTGTCGGAAATTACATCCCGGAATTTAAGCAGACGGATCTTTCGGTAATTACCATCCGGGATTTGTTACTGATGGCTTCGGGGCTCGATTGGACGGAAAGCGGTAAAAATCCGTTGTCAGACAATGCCGAATCGTATTATGGAACGGATCTGTATGGATTGGTTACTCATCAAAAACGGATCAGTGAACCGGGAAAAACATTTATCTACCAAAGCGGAAACAGTCAGTTACTCGGCTTTATCATCAAAAAGGCTACGGGATACAATGTATCGGAGTACTGCTCGCTCAAATTGTGGTCGAAAATGGGAATGGAGTCGGATGCTTACTGGAGCCTGGATAAAGAAAACGGAGATGAAAAAGCATTTTGCTGTTTGTATGCAACTGCCCGTGATTTCGGAAAATTAGGGAAGTTGATTGCCCATAAAGGAAAGTGGGGTAATGAACAGTTGATTCCTGCCTGGTACTTTGAAGAAATGGTGAGCATTCCTGACTACATGACGACGGAAGAATCGATTAAAAATTATCAATACGGTCTGCACATCTGGACCTACCAGGGTTATTCTTCTCCTGTTTATTACTGCCGCGGTATCCTGGGACAATACATTATTTCCATTCCGGAAGAAGACCTGGTGATTGTGCGACTGGGTGAAAAACGGACAAAAAGCATCCAACTGGATGGGAAAGATGAGTCTGACGAGCAATTAAAAAAAGTGGGACATTCATCCGATTTCCTGAAGTATATTAATTTTGCCGAACAAATCAGAAAGGAAGCGGAAAAGAAATGAGAGAAGATTTATTAGGCCCAAAGGTAGAAAACGTTGCAATTGTAGTAGCAAAAGAGGATGGAGAGGACAAGGAAGCAATTTACAATGTCTACCTGCTGAATTTACGTGACGACATCATGGAAGGGATTATTATCACCAGCAAAGGATATGGTGAACACCCGGATACAGGAGAAAAAATAAAAACATCGACACTGCGTCACTGCCTTGAAGTGATGCTGCCAAATGAAGCGGCTAAGATTGAGCCGATCATGGAAGAAGTGTTTCACATCGCCAATGAATACTGGGTCAGTTTTTGGGTAGAAGATGTGATGTACGACAAAAAATTTGTGTTCGTTCCGGGTTCTATTTCGGAAGACAATATGATTGAAATCCCACAGCTGGGAACGAAGGGTGTGATTATTAAGTAAGTATTGAATTCTGAATATTGAATTAGTAATTATAAATTACTGAATCATCAAAAGATGCACGATTATTCGATCACACCATTTGATAATTAATCACTAAACCATTGATAATTCAAAAATGGTGCATAAAAAAACCTGAGAACCGATTTTCCGCTGTTACACTTTCAATCCTTTCTCAGGTAATCTCTGCAAGAATATAAAACCTATTCTATAGACGCATGTCTAAATCGAAGGTTGTGTCGTTTTGTAAAATTTATTTACAGGCTTCTCTCTTTTTTTTCAATTCTTCACCACCGAGCAATTCATACGGGGCGCAAATGCTGTCTTTTTTAGCAGTTAACTGCTTCAAATTAGCAACATCTTCATCTGTAATCTTATCCAGGGCAATGGAACCGTATTTAGCGGCCTCCTCGTTGAGTTCTTCACTCACAGAGAGGCAGTCACAGAACTGCTCATCCTTGTCAGAAGAACAAGCGGCCAGCAAAACAACGAGTGCCGGGAGAATTAATTGTTTCATACTTCCGGAAAAATTAGTCTCTGATCAGGAATTGGTAACGATCAATGTTTTTCAATGCGATTGCCGTACCTCTTGCTACTGCTCTCAACGGGTCTTCTGCAATGTGTACAGGAAGTTTTGTCCGCGCTGAAATACGTTTGTCCAAACCTCGCAGCATGGAACCTCCTCCTGCCAGGTAAATTCCCGTTTTGTAGATATCAGCGGAAAGTTCCGGCGGTGTCATTTCCAATGCACTCAGAATCGCTTCTTCAACCTTGGAAATTGTTTTATCCAATGCGTGAGCAATCTCAGAATAAGTAACAATGATTTCCTTCGGAATTCCCGTCATCAGGTCACGTCCGCGAACAGCAAAGTCTGCCGGTGGATTGTCTAATTCCGGCAATGCAGCCCCTACTTCAATTTTAATTTGTTCTGCCGTACGTTCACCCACCAATATGTTGTGTTGACGGCGCATGTATTCTTCAATGTCTGCTGTGAAGTCGTCTCCGGCTACGCGAATTGATTTATCACACACAATCCCTCCCAATGCAATCACGGCAATTTCAGAAGTACCACCACCGATGTCAATGATCATGTTCCCCATTGGTTCTTCCACGTCGATACCAATACCAATTGCGGCTGCCATCGGTTCGTGAATCAGGTATACTTCTTTTGCTCCGGCGTGTTCTGCGGAGTCACGAACGGCTCTTTTTTCCACTTCCGTAATTCCCGAAGGGATACAAATCACCATTCTCAAGGAAGGATTAAACAAACTTTTTCCCGGGTTAATCATTTTGATCATCCCGCGAATCATCTGCTCAGCACTTTGGAAATCAGCAATTACACCATCCTGTAACGGGCGTACCGTTTCAATGAGTTTGTGTGTTTTTCCGTGCATCTGTTGCGCTTTTTTACCAATCGCAACGATTTTTCCTGTTTGTATATCTTTGGCAACGATCGAAGGTTCATCCACTACCACTTTGTCATTCATAATGATCAGTGTATTGGCTGTACCGAGGTCAATTGCAATTTCCTGCGTTAAGAAGCTAAATAATCCCATTTTTTTGGCGCCCTTTTGTTTTTAAGGTATAATGTTACTCAGTTTCTTCGAAAAATTGAACAAAAAGTTACATTTTTTCGATAAAAACCTACTTTTTAATGTTTAAAGTGCCGGTTTCCTGTGAAAACCATTGCCAAACCGTTTGCATTACAGTAATCGATTGACAACTCATCTTTGATCGATCCTCCCGGCTGGATCACTGCCGTAATCCCTGCATTGTGTGCAATTTCCACACAGTCCGGAAACGGGAAGAATGCATCAGAAGCCATCACTGCACCTGTCAGATCAAAGTTAAATGTCTTCGCTTTGTGAATGGCTTGTTGAAGCGCATCAACACGTGATGTCTGCCCGGTTCCGCTCGCCAGTAATGTTTTGTTTTTTGCCAGCACAATCGTGTTGGATTTCGTATGTTTAACCAATTTGTTGGCAAACAATAGATCCGTGATTTCTTCCGTTGTCGGTTGAGCTGTTGTTTTCGGTTCCAACCCGTCTGCTGTTTCCGTCAACAGGTCTTTGTCTTGCTCCAGTACTCCGTTAAGAATCGTACGGAATTGTTTTTTCGGAAGTTCAATCTCTTTCTGAACCAGGATAATTCTGTTTTTCTTGCTTTGCAACAACGTCAATGCTTCCACGTCGTATCCCGGCGCAATGATCACTTCACAGAACAATTCATTGACCAATTCAGCAGTCGGAAGATCAATTACTTTATTGGAAATCAGAATCCCGCCGAACGCACTCACCGGATCTCCTGCCAATGCTGCTTCGTATGCTTCTTTGATTGTCGGACGTGTAGCAACACCACATGCGTTGTTGTGCTTCAAGATCGCAAATGTCGGATCATCGTTTTTAAATTCTGCCATCAATGCGACAGCTGCATCAACATCCAGTAAGTTATTGTACGACAATTCTTTTCCGTGCAGTTTGTCAAAGATTGCATCCATGTCTCCGTAGAACACCCCTTTTTGATGCGGGTTTTCTCCGTAACGCAACACTTGTGAGGTTTGAATGCTTTGTTTGAACACATCCAATTCTCCGTTGTTGAAGTAATTGAAAATGTGTGTATCGTAATTCGAAGAAACGTTGAATGCATCTCGAGCGAATGACTTACGTTCTTTCACCGTTGTAGTACTTCCCGATGCTGTAATGATTTCCAGAAATGAAGCGTATTGTGCTTGTGAAGGAATAATGACTACATCCTGGTAATTTTTTGCAGCGGCACGGATCAATGAGATACCACCGATGTCAATTTTTTCAATGATCGCTTCGTGTGACGCCCCTGAGGCAACTGTCTGCTCAAACGGGTACAAATCCACGATCACCAGGTCAATTTCAGGAATTTCATACTCTGCAATCTGTGTTTGATCATCCGCCAATGAACGACGGTTCAGAATTCCACCAAAAACTTTCGGATGTAGTGTTTTCACACGTCCCCCCAAAATAGAAGGATAAGAAGTCAGGTCTTCTACCCGCTCTACCGGAATACCAAAACTTTCTACAAATTCCTGTGTTCCTCCCGTGGAGTAAATTACCACTCCGTCTTTGTGTAATTGCTTGACAATCGGTTCTAAACCGGATTTATCAAAAACTGAAATCAATGCTGATTTGATCTTTACTGTTGCGCTCATGAATTGTATCTGAAAAAGAAAGCGCAAAAGTAGCTATTTTTTCCGAGTGCAAAAACGGTTTTGCCGCAAAATATTTATTGGTAAATAATCCAGTCAAAAATCACTGGATCAAGAGGTAAAAATTACTTGTGATGTTGTTCTAAAAAGTAAAGAATCGTTTTCACCATGGTTCCTAAAAACCATCAGAGCGGATTTATAAATTTGTTCCTAATTGGTCCAGGTTATGTTCAGAAGTTGGATGATCCTTTTTACCACGGATGCACCGATTAAAAAGGAATAAAGAAGAAAAAACGTTGATCTCATACCATTTCTCAGATTTTGTATGCATGAACTTATTTCAACCTTAATTTTGTGGTGGAAACAACTTCGTATTGTTCATTTCGGAACACAACAATTACTACCTCATTTTCAGTTCCAGCATCGTTGAGGGAAATAATTGTCTGCTGTTCATTGATTTCTTGTTGTAAAACAGTTCTTCCTGTCCCGTCAATCAATTCAACAGATGTGATGATTCCTATCTGTTCCTCGCTCAATTGAATCACCATTGCTTCTTTTGCCGGATTTGGAAATACCTGCACAAAGGTATTCGCAACCGGTTCTTTTATCGCCAGTGGGTTCCCTTCCAGGTAATTGGACAGGTAGGAAGACAAATCCAGTTTCATAATTTTCGGATCCACCTGAATATTTCCCGTTGGAAATGCCTCGTTGGAAAGGTAATACATCAATCCATCTTCCGAAGTGATTCCTTCTACCTGGTGATAGGGTAAATTGAGCATGATTTTTCGTTTGTTTCCACTGAAAAAATCGTCGTTTTCAAAGTCGTACAACAGGTACACAAACGGTTGCAGGATAACTGAATAGCCGGACAAAACGACCAACTGTTCCTCTTCCAGGTGTGTTGCCCCTGTAATCAATCCCTGCACATTCAAGGTCCCTTTATAAAGTGCGACGTGCGTTCCGGGCGTTTTTTCCAGTTCGTATACTGATGTTTTCTTAGTCCCCCATTCTTTGGTGAACAGGTGTATTTTTCCGGCGGTAACGATGAATGCTTCGCAATCAAAATCGGTGCTGTTGGATGACTGAGGTGTAAAATCGGTTTGCGCTTCATAGCTGAATGAAATGGTATCAGCGACAGGATTGTTCATCAATTCAGATTTCAGGATGCGAAAAATCCGTAGGTTGGTCCGGTTTCCACTGACATTGTTACCAAAATCCCCAATGTAAATGTACTGTTCATCTTCTGCAACGTCTTCCCAATCAATGTTACTGGCACCGGTAATTGGCAAGGTCACAAAATCAACCGGATCGGAATAATCAATTAAATACAGGTTCGTATCGGAATCATCGTTGTGTGTCAGGAGTTGATCATTGAACAACACTAATCCGGAGGTTTCACTCATGACTGCCGGCAACACGATTCCGGGATCGGGGACAAGTGTTACATTCGTATAGGTGCAACTACCATTATTCACCAATGCTGTAGAATTGTAATTCGTCGCTAACGGATCCGTACACCCGCTTAACTGTGCAGACAACTGCATTGTTGAAAGCAGAAATGTCGGTAGGAGTAGTTTCATGGCAGGCGATAAATTTACATCGATTTGATTTACATCAGTTTAAATGTGACGGGAATCGTATAATAACATTTAACGGCTTTTCCATTTATCTTCCCCGGCTCCCATTTCGGCATTTGTTTGATCAATCGCACGGCTTCCACATCGCATTCCGGGCAATCCGTTATTCCCTTCATCAATTTTACTTGTGTAGGTGTCCCGTCTTCTTCGACCACAAATTTGATGTACACCTTCCCTTGAATTTCTTCTTTGATTGCACGTTCCGGATACTTCATGTTTTTCGCAAAATACTGGTTCATTTGCACCATTCCTCCCACAAACGAAGGTGATTCATCAACAATCATATACGTATCTTCCTGTTTTGAAGTTGATTCTACTGGAGGTGAAGGTGGGACAGGATCGTGATCCCCCATTTGGTATCCTTCTTCTTTTGGTGCTTCAATAACAGTTGGCTCGCTCTGCTTTGAATACTTTTTCGTTGTTTCTTTTTGGGAGAAGGAGGAGAATGTTGTTGTGATTAGGAGTGCTGTGATGTATGTTGTGTTTCTCATGTTTTGTGTGATAGTAAATAAAATTTATAGTTCAATTTTTTCTCTCATTATTAGTTATTTTAATACTATTTTTATTTATGTAAAAATAAAGGTTCATGCGTTTCTGGATCAATCATTATACAAGGAACTCCATTTAAATAAGTATAAAACAATTGCTTATCTAATGACGGTGTTAATAATCCATAATTTAGGTTTGATAATTTACTTTTATCTGATACTGAAAAGATGGTAATTGAAGTAGTTCCTAATCCACTATCTGGAAAATATTTAATATGAAGTGTATCATTATAATGAATTGAATCATAGGTATACAAATGAATTGCTAAAGTATCCGATAATATTACAATACTTTCATTGATCGATTTGGATATATACACACCTTTATGCAAGATTAAGTCAGATGATTTTGAGTTTGAGCAACTCATCAACAATAATAATACAAGAATTCTCCACATTTTCTTTCTATTTAAACGGTTGTGTCCAATAAAAAATTTGCTCAGTCCTACCCATTGGTGTTATTCCATTAGATGCTCTTTGATGATCAGCCCAAGCCCCATAATTAGGAATAGGCCCTTTAATCATATTTAATGCTCTCATAAATAAATCTGCAGACCCTATATTAAATTTATTATAAACTGTAACATCAACGACTCCCCCTCTGACATGAAAATATAGAGTAATTCCTCCTAGTATATGCTCAACCCCATTTGCATTCATCATTGCTGTTAACCCTCCCCCTTTCATATCAGGACTATACCCAACGTAATAGGATTCTTGTGGAGTTCCAGCTTCATAATCTTTCTTAAATTGGGCATAAGCTCTTTTGAATTGATTACCATTCATCAAATATTGTGTAAATGAATTACTTTCATCAAATCTTCTTTTTTGAGCTCCTGTTCCAGTAACTAATTCCATCATTAGGATACTAAAAGTAGCCCACCCTCCTTTTTTCATAAACATCTGCTTTTCAGATTCAGACATATACATCAGTGTTGTTGGGTCAGTGTTTAAATAGTTACCTGACACGTTTGATATCAAAGCATTAATACCAGTCATTACAGTTCGGGCTCCTCCACTTAAGTGAAACATAAATACAGGTAATAAAGGTGAATATTCGGTAATATTCTCGCCTTTAGGCAATTGATCAATAGTTATATTGGCTTTAGGAACTTGTAATTGGAGTAAAGAACCAATTTGTAAATTTGTTGCCTCCTGGGAATTAAGCATCTGTAGTTCTTCGTGACCAACTCCCGTCCTTTTACCAATACTCCAATATGTATCTCCTTGTTTGACTTCCCAAAACCATGCTCCTCCAACTTCGACAGAATCAGCCCCATTTGGATCCATGAACCAAATAGGATTATTTCCATTCGATGCATAAGGAGACTCATGTGTCTTAAAAACAGGATCAAATGTTAGCCATCTTCCTACACGCGGGTCATACTGTCTAAACTCAGTAGTATAAGAATTCCCTCTACCTTTGATTTCATTATCTCTTTCGTAACCATTAAACCCATATCTATACCCTTCACCATTCTCCACATGTCTGCCTGGTAGGTACGATCCATACGGATAGTAATCACTCCATTCCAGCTG
>NZ_JACVEL010000010.1 GCF_014518315.1 Taishania pollutisoli | reverse complement strand
GGTGTCACTGGGACTGAACCTGAATTGTAAGAAGAAAATTCCGCAGTTCAGAACCATTTCGTGTCCTTCTTTCTAAAATGTTTTGAAAGAAAAATGTAACCGAAATGTTGAACTGACGTTATTAAGTATAAATTTGTGAATTGAACACAATGAAAAAACAAATAAAAAATATGAGTGTTTTGAGATTATTCGCCGTATTGGGACTTGGAACAGTGGTTATGTACTCTTGTTCAAAGGAAGCATCCAACTCTACCGGATGGGATTATAACAATCCGAAGCAGGGAGGGTTTCAGAAAGTTCCTTTCATCGATCAGGAAACAGGTCCGGGATTGATTCTCGTTGAAGGTGGTACCTTTACAATGGGACGCTCTGAAGAAGATGTTATGTACGATTGGAACAACCGTCCGGCGCGTGTGACCGTTTCTTCATTTTATATGGACCAAACAGAGGTAACCAATTTCCATTGGTTGGAATACTTGTACTGGATTGACCGTGCTTATGGAGAATCTTATCCGTTAGTATATAGAAACGCATTGCCGGATACATTGTGTTGGAGATCTCCGTTGGCGTTCAATGAAAAATATGTAGAATATTACCTGCGTCACCCGGCTTACAGAGATTATCCTGTGGTAGGAGTTTCCTGGTTGCAGGCGAATGATTACTGTAAATGGAGAACGGACCGTGTTAACGAATACATTATGATTCGTGAAGGAATCCTTTCCTGGAATGTTGATCAGCGAAATGACCAGACATTTAACACCGAAGCCTATTATGTAGGGCAGTATGAAGATGCCGAAATGAGAGGGATAACGGATATGAACCCTTCCAACAAGCAAGGGAAAAAATTAGGGACGAGAATCGTCCGAATGGAAGACGGAATTATGCTTCCGCGTTACCGCCTCCCGACTGAAGCTGAATGGGAATATGCAGCACTTGGATTAATCGGAAACCTGGAGCCGGGAACTGAAAATATCACAGACAGAAGATTCTATCCATGGAACGGACACTGGGTACGTCAGGACAATAAAGAGTTTACAGGTCGGATTCGTGCGAACTTCGTAAGAGGAAGCGGTGACTACATGGGGGTTGCAGGAAACCTGAATGATGCAGGGGATGTGACAACTCCGGTGGAGTCTTACTGGCCGAATGATTATGGTCTGTACCACATGGCAGGAAACGTTTCTGAATGGGTATTGGATACATATCGACCATTGACTTCTGAAGACTTTAACGAGTTTCGTCCTTTCCGCGGAAACGTATTCAAAACAAAATTGCTTAACAATGAAGGATTGGTTGATATCAAAAACCAACAGGTAGAGTACGATGTACACGGAATGAAAGAATACCTGAATGAGTTTGAGCGTATTCGCTACCAACGAATTTCAGCAGACAAGCACGATCCAAATGATACGGTTATTCCGGTTGGTTGGGCTAAAAACAATGAATCAGCGAACCCTGTTCAACGAGGATATGCTCCGGATCCATTCTATGTATCACACGGAAAAGTGAAAGATTCAATTGAATTAGGATTGTTGAGACAAATCAATGAAGTATTGGATCTTGCGATTAAGTACAAAAATGATAAGCACGACATCGAAGCTTCTGCATTGATTCAGGATCGTTTGTTTGACGGAATTTTCGCTGATGAAATCAGAACAGGTCCGGATGGAGAAGAGTATGCGTTTGAAGTTCTTTCAATGTTGCGTCTTGGTTTTACAGATTTTATTACAGATACACCAGGTAAACTGAAGTACCGTAACGTGACGGAAGAAGAAAACATCGGGCGTTTGAATTACCGTAAAGATGACTATGTGGATTACATGGATGGTGATATTGAAAGTTCAATTTACTATAAAAATGATGACCGCAAACAAAAAATTAACCAGGCGAACCGCGATCCGAATTTGGTGATGTACCAAAACAAGTATGAACAATATGACCTGGATGGAGGTGAAATCTTGCCAGGAGGAGAAAACAGAACGGCATGGCCTACAACGTTGATCTCTGATAAGTCAAAAGTGTACAAAGGAGGTTCATGGGCAGACCGTGCATACTGGTTAGTTTCAAGTAACAGACGCTTCCTGGATGAAGATCAGTCAATGGCAACTTTAGGGTTCCGTTGTGCGATGGACAGAGTGGGAAGCCCTGTGGGAATGAACTACGGTAAAAAGAAAAAGAAAAAGAAGTAATCTAAAAAATAACTAATTTTAAGTCCACCAAACAGGTGGACTTTTTTTATGCTATGGAAACACTGTACAATTATTTTCTGCAATCAACAGGTATTAGTATCGACTCACGAAATATTCATGCCGGTTGTATGTTTATTGCATTAAAAGGACCTTCGTTCAATGGGAATACCTTTGCCGGGAAAGCCATCGAGAACGGAGCCACATATGCCGTAGTGGATGAAAAAGAATTTGAAGATGTACCGAACAATATTTTTTATGTTGAAAACGGCCTTCACTTTCTTCAAAAACTCGCCAATTACCATCGGAGACAATTCGATATTCCTGTCATCGGGATCACCGGAAGCAATGGGAAAACAAGTACCAAAGAGCTGATCGCAGCTGTGCTTTCGGAGAAATATACCGTCCTGGCAACAAAAGGGAATCTCAACAATCACATCGGAGTGCCATTGACATTATTACAGTTGAATGATCAACATGAGATCGCAGTAATAGAAATGGGAGCCAATCATTTTGGGGACATCAAAGAATTGTGCGATATTGCAGAACCGACACATGGAATCATTACCAATATCGGGAAAGCTCACCTGGAAGGTTTCAAGAACTTCGAAGGAGTTTTGAAAACCAAAAAAGAATTGTACGATGCCGTCGAAGCAAATGAAGGATTGGTAATGTATAACGCGGATGATACGTTGCTAAAGGAGAACCTTCCGATCAACACATTACTCATGTCTTACGGAACTAAAAATGCTGAAATTACCGGTACGTTGGAGCGTCTTACCCCCTTTGTTGAATTATCGTGGAAAAAAGCGGGATACCAGTCGCCGGTTTTTGCCACACACCTGGTCGGACAGTATAACTTCTACAATTTTCTGGCAGCAATTGCATTTGGAGCATTGTTTGAAGTCGAACCGGAGAAGATCAACAAAGCAGTTCAGACGTATGAGCCGACCAATAAAAGATCACAGGTTGCTGAAACAAAAAGTAATACACTAATTCTGGATTGTTACAATGCCAATCCGACAAGTATGCGTTCCGCACTGGAAAGCTTTGCGCAAATTGATCATGCAGACAAATACGTTATCATCGGAGACATGCTTGAATTGGGGGGAGAATCGTATAAAGAACACCATGCGATTATTGATCTGATTGATGACCTGGGACTCACAGGGTGGACGGTTGGGAGTGAATTTTCCTACTTCCATTCGGATGGTATTACCAACCATTTTTCAAATACGCAAGAGGTCATTGCATTTTTAAAAACGAGTCCGTTGAATAAAAAATTGATTTTACTGAAAGGTTCAAGAGGAATCGGGCTTGAAGTATTAGAAGAATATTTATAGTAACACACGATTTTTTCTCTTTTTACGTTGTATTTTCGTGTTGATGAGAATTTTAAAGGCAGTTACCGTAATTCTGATACTATTCAGCTTTCAGGCATTGGGGCAGGTATCAAATGTACGTGTACGGCACATCTCATCTGTCTCGGATACAATCCGGCTTGATTCGCTGAGTATTTACCCCCAATCATTTCAACTATTCTGTAACGGAGAAGTGATCGATAAGTCTGATTATCAGGTCAACGGTGCGAAAGCGGAACTAATTATTAAAAACAGGTGTGGCGGAGAACTACGTGCGGAATATCGTGTTTTTCCCTACAATCTTTCTACCCGTTTTCAAAAGCGGGATACCACCTTTATTTACAACCAGGAAAAAGGAAACAGGGATTTATATGTCCATTCTTCAACGGTTCAGATACAGGACGTTTTCGGCGGAACAAGCCTGAAGAAATCAGGGAGTATTTCCAGGGGGATTTCTTTTGGAAACAACCAGGATCTGGGAGTAAACTCTTCACTCAATCTTGAACTGAACGGGGATTTGGGGCCTAATTTGAAATTACTGGCTTCCGTCTCTGATGATAACATTCCGATTCAACCGGAAGGAAACACAAACAAATTACAAGAATTTGACAAGGTATTTATCCAGGTCTACAATGATCGTTTAAAATTGATTGCCGGTGACTTCTGGATTGATAAACCACACGGTTATTTCATGAACTACAAAAAAAGAGCACAGGGATTGACCATCGGGTATGACTTTAAAAACGAAGAAGGAAAAGGATGGACCACGCAAGTTTCCGGAGCGTTTTCAAAAGGAAAATTTCAACGGCAGGTCGTACAGGGAGTAGAAGGCAACCAGGGACCATACCGGCTGGTCGGAGCAGAGAATGAACCGTTTATTATTATTTTGGGGGGAACGGAACGTGTATATATTGATGGGCGATTATTGGAACGGGGACAGGAATTTGACTACATCATCAATTATAATTCTGCGGAATTGATTTTTACATCCCGAAATCAGATCACAAAAGATTCACGGATTGTTGTTGAATTTCAGTATTCGGACCAAAATTATGCACGTTCGTTGATTCAAACGGCGAACCGTTATCAGTCTAAAAAACTTGATTTCTGGCTAAATGCTTATTCTGAACAAGATGCCAAAAACCAAACAATTCAACAAGATTTAACAGCAGGGCAAAAACAATTGTTGTCTGAGATCGGAGATACACTGAACCTGGCGCAGATTTCCAGTATTGATTCTGTCGGATACCTGGAAAATCAGGTATTGTACCGGATGATTGATACATTAGGGTATGATTCCGTATTGGTACATTCCGTCAACCCGCAACTGGCTGTCTACAGGGCTACATTTGTAAATGTGGGACCCAATAAAGGAAATTACGTGTTGAAAGAATACATCGCTACCGGAAAAGTGCACGTGTGGGTCGCTCCGGTAGGTGGCATTCCCCAGGGAGATTTTGAACCCTATCGTTTGATGATTACACCGAAAAAACGACAGATGGTTACGGCAGGAGCAAGGTACAAAATCACCAGTTTCTTATCTGCGGAAACGGAACTTTCATATACCAATAATGACATCAATACGTTTTCCAGGTACGATAGCAAAGACGATCACGGATACGCTGCCAGGGCAAAATTATCGGGCAAAATTCCCCTCTCCAAAGATTCCCTGAATAAATGGTTACTGGATACAAAACTGGATGTTGAGGCCCTGGAAAAGAATTTCACCCCGATTGAACAGTACCGGGCAGTAGAATTTGACCGGGATTGGAATACGAGAAGTAAAGGATATACCGGAAATCAGATTGCAACAACACTGGGAGCGAATTTCGTTAACAAAAACTACGGAAACATGAACCTGGAAGGGCAACAATTCATGATTGGAAGCAATTATGAAGGATATCGGACGGCTTTAAACGGAAGGTGGCAGCAAAAAGGATTCCGTGCGACCTGGGATGGCAGTTATCTGCAGAGCACCGCAACCGAAAAAAGCCAGTTTCTTCGTCATAAAACAAACCTTTCTCAGAACCTGAAGTGGTTGCGAATCGGTTACCAGGATGATCATGAACGCAATACATTTACCGCTGAAACCATGCCCCTGGCAAAAAACAGCTACCAGTTCTGGGATTACCAGTTTTACATCGAAAACGGTGATTCCATCAAGAATAAATACCGTGTTTTTTACAGAGAACGGTACGACTGGATTTCCGACAGTTTTGAGTTGAAAACCGCTGCAAGAGCGCAGACAGCCGGAGGGGAGGTGAAACTGACCGAAATGAAAAACCAGACACTGAATATTCTGACCAGTTACAGGCAACTTAAAATCATCGACAATACTTTGATTAACCAGACGCCCGAGAATTCAATCCTGGGAAGAATCGATTACGAATTGAGGCTGTGGAAAACTGCATTTACATGGAACACATTTTATGAGGTAGGTTCGGGATTGGAGCAAAAGCGGGAGTTTATGTACATCCAGGTAAACGCCGGACAGGGAATCTATACCTGGATTGACTACAACAATGACGGGGTAAAAGATCTGAATGAATTTGAAATTGCGCAATACGTCGATCAGGCGAGTTATGTGCGTGTGTTCACCCCAAGTAATGAATATACCAAGACATATACCAATGAATTTAATCAGTCTGTTTTCTGGAGGCCGGAACGTATCTGGGCAACTAAAAAAGGCGTGTTGAAAGTCCTGTCGCGGGTATCGGATCAAATCAGGATTCGCATCAACAGAAAGACCAACTTCTTCGACGGAGCGAATGCCTTCAACCCGTTTGCAACAAATGTACGGGATACCAGTTTGATTTCCACGGCATACGACTTTAGAAATACATTGTACTTCAATCGAACGTCGTCCATTGTGAGCGTTGACTGGACGTATCAGAGAAACCAGAATAAAACCTTGCTGGCCAGTGGTTTTGACTCCAGGGAAAATGAATTTCATGAACTGAACTTCCGGTGGAACATCACCAAAAAAATTGCAGTGGAAGGAAAAGGGCAGATCGGGAATAAGACAGCCATTGCCGATTACACAACCGGACGAAACTTCAGTATTGATTACAATACCATCAAGCCGACTCTGAGTTTGCAGACAAGTACCGCATTCCGTGTTGCGCTGACGGGAAGGTACGAAGAGAAACACAACAGCGAAGAATTCGGAGGCGAGTCTGCCTACATTGGAGAAATCGGAACCAATTTAAAATTCAATCAAGCCGAAAAAGGGAGTTTGCAGGCTGAATTCAAAATGATTTCGATTACATACGGCGGAATCCAGAATTCCGCATTGGGGTTTGAAATGCTTGAATCACTGAAGCCCGGAATCAATTACACCTGGAACCTCGGATACCAGCGATTAATTTCTAAAAACCTCCAGTTGTCCATCCAATACAACGGAAGAAAATCGAAAGACAATAAAATGATCCACTCCGCAGGAATGGAAGTGAGGGCATTTTTCTGAGTTACTCTTTCACGATTTTGAAAGCTGTTTTCAGCTCATCCTTTGAAACAACGGTTACAAAATAAACACCGGTTGAAAGTGCTGACACATCGAGGATCGAGTAATTGACATTGGTGAACACTCCTTCAGCCACTTTGCGTACTTGTGCGTCGTAAATTTCGTAACGCTCTACCGGTAATAAGGAAGTGATTGTCAATTTTGAAGAGGTAATTGTCGGGTAATACTTCAGATTGGCTGCGAATTTTTCCTCAACACTCAAGGCTTCTACAACGGTTATTACACCTTGCATAGAGCCATGAACTCCACAATGGTAATCAATAACAGCGACATCGTTAAAGGTAAATTGATACGTCTGTCCGCTTCCCTGCATCGGACCGCTTCCAAATGTACCCGGAGCATCCGGATCTTCTGACTGAACAGTATGTGGAGCGCCGTCTCCCAACGTCCATACAATCATGTCTCCCGTGTTGATTGTGACACTTGCCTGTTCCAGGGTAATTCCCATCATCCAGGTAATGTTGAACGTTTGCTGAGCGTATGAAAAGGTACTCAATCCTACGACTAAAAGTGTAAAAAATAGTTTCATAAACAATAGATTAATGTGTTAACCCTACAAAGGTCGTACAAAAAAGATTACCTGAATCAACAGCCAACAGAAAAATAAAAAAATAAGTTACTGATCTTCTGTCGATCAGCAGTAATGCATCATTCCGTGGTATTGTTTATTTCGATTCCAGGTTGAAGTTCTCACCGACAACTTTAAATGCTGTCCTTCTGTTCAACTGATTCGCCCTGTCCTGCTCTTCTTTTGATAAAGTGAGAATGAATTTTTCTGTCAGAATAAGCTCATTTCCGTTTTGATCCAATATCGGTGTTTTTTCTGGTGTCACATAATGCGTTGGAAGTGTTTCTCCATAGCCTTTTGCAACGAGACGTTTGGAATCAATTCCTTTCCCGATCAGGTAATTCACACACGATTGCGCACGTTTTACAGAAAGGTTCATATTGTATTTATCGCTCCCTTTGTAATCCGTATGAGAGTTGATCTCTACAATCAGGTTTTCATTCAGTTCCAGGAATTGATACAGTTTATCCAGAATTTCCATAGATACCGGACGTAATTTATCCGAATCAAAATCATATTCGATTCCATCTATTTTTATTTCTTTTTGCGGAATTTGTTCCAGGTAAAAATCCTGTCGCAATGTCGTTGATTCCGTTATCAATTCTGTATTGATGACAGCAGCATCCGCGAAATAACCATCTTTTTGTGCCTTCATAAAGATTTCTTCACCAATGGTAATGCGAACAGTGTAGTATCCGTCCTGGTTGGAGTTGACCACGTATTGATCTTTGACGCCTTTTACATCCTTTATTGTAATGGTGGCATTGGGAAGAATGGTTTCGGTTCCTTTTACAAACGTATATCCTTCCAGTGTAATGACAATCGCGCTGTTTTCTACTTCGTAGATGTTGTAGCAATGCCCAAACTCACACGGTTCCCTGTCGGAAGACAGAAATCCTTTTTTTAGCTTGGTATCCCAGATCATATAAGTATCATCATTACTGGAGTTAACGGGAGTTCCCAGGTTAACGGGAGCCGTATAAGCAAGTTGTTGACCGTCATAATTCGATTTGAATACATCGTATCCCCCGATGGAATTGTAGCCGTTGGAACTGAAAAACAGGGTAGAGGTGGCTTCGTGAAAAAACGGTGTGATTTCATCGGCAGGAGAGTTAACCGAAGCACCTAAGTTTTCGGCATTTCCCACAATATTTCCCAGTGTATCCAATGCAATTTTCCAAAGATCCATTCCTCCCTGTCCTCCGGGACGATTACTGGAAAAGAACAGTGTTTTTCCATCCATTGATATAAAAGGATGCATGGAAACATAACCAGGTTGGTTCACACGTTCATCCAGTTTATATGCTTCAAAGAACATGAAATTCATCATCCGTGCCAGGAAAATGCTTTGTTCCTTGCGGTTGGCATCACTCCAGCGGGTATAAAAAATAGTATTGTTGTTATTCACAGCCGACGCTGCATCGTGTTGGGCACTGTTCATCGGACGTCCGAAATTCGTTGCTGATTTCCAGTTTCCGTTATCGTCTTTTTCCGTCCAGTATACATCACACAAAAATTCAGATTGTTGTTCCGGTTTCAAAATAACACCGTGCGGACGGGCAGAAGTAAACATGACCCGGTCTTCACCGCCGAAATACGAAACAGCGAAGGAAGAAGTTCCCTCGTTGAATACTGAATCTGTCGCCAATTGAACGGTTACTTCTGTTTTTACCTGGTTTTCGTCCAATGCATATACGCAGCCCTGCAACGCAATTTTAGCAAGCGCAATCAGAGAATCTCCACCCGTGTATGATCGGATAAACCCTTCGTAGATGTCGATTGCTTTGCTATAGTTTCGGTTGTTTTTTAACGCATTTCCATACAGAAAAGCGTCTTCCGGGTACCCCGGGGAAGTATAGGTTTTTGCCAATTGCTCCTCCGCACGTTTGTAATCAAACGTATATTGATAACACAAAGCAATCTGGTGATTGGTATATTCCTCCAGTGTAACCGATTTTCCTGCTTTTTCGGTTGCTTTTTTGGACAGGGACCGGTTCGAAATTTGGGTTTCGTACGGCAGGATCAGTTCATTCAACGCGATAGTATCATTGAGTACCAATTGATAGTGAATCAACGCGTTTTGGTAATCTTTTTTTGCAAAGTAATTATCGGCCGTATTTAGCCACACGGTCTTTGATTGTGAAAACCCGGTTATGTGAGTTAACCAAAAGAGGAAGAAGACAAATTTTTTCATTAGATGATCGGAGTAATATTATAATCTCGGGCAGATTTTCTCGTACTGATTTTCTCGTTTTTTATGCACATACGTAAGGGAGATTTCAAAACCTCCTCTTCCGGTAGAAACAGTTGACAGGGTGGATACATTGATATCGTACCCGACTTTCAGCGTAAAGCGATCCAGTTTTCCCCCAATGGTAGCAATCAGCGCATCTTTTGCTCTGAAAATGACACCTCCCAACAAGTAAAAATTACTGTTTTTCATGTAATAACCTGCTTCCAGTGCATAGGTTTGCTCATGAAACTTCTTTTGCTGCATGATCAATACCTTCGGAATCAGGTAGAATGTTTCCGTGATGTTGATCCGGGTTCCGACATGTACATAAAAGCGTAACGGTAAGCGATTGTCCAGGCCGTAAAGCGATTCTTTGGAGTGGAGCAGGTTGAATGCAGAAATACCTGCAAACGGATTCAAACGTGCATTCTGCTTCGCGTAATAGTATAGAATTCCCGCATTGACCGAAGGAATATAAATCGTTTGCCGGTCAAAATTTTCACCAGAAACAATGGATTGATCAAAATGACCACCATCCGTTAAGGTATACTGATTGTTGAACGACAACAGCTGGTATTCAACAGATTTTTGTACGAGACCGGCTTGAACACCGAAGGAAAGCATGTGATTTTTTTTCTTGTCCAATCCTGTATTATAGGAAGTAGATAACAGCCCCTGTAACACATTAAAGTTTCCGTATCCGGCTCTGAAATTGTTGAGTTGAACACCGAAACTCCACTTTTTGATAGGCATATCGTAACTCAGCAGGTAAGAAGTATACGGTTTAAAATTAACCGATTTCCATTGTGTGCGGTACTGCGCGTGAATCCTGAAATCGGCATCAACCACGCCCGTCATTGCAGGATTCAGAAACAAAGGAGCCGCATCATACATCGATAAATGTGCATCTTGTGCTTTGACTGAAAGCGAATATAAAATGACTGGTATAAGTAATAATCTATACATAATTCACTATCTTATAAGGGTAACATCCCCTGATTTTTTTACAATTTGACCATTCCCCATTTCGACAACGAATGTCCAGGTATATACACCGACAGGTGCATTTTCTCCTTTGTGTGTCCCATCCCAACCCACAGTATAGTCATTGGTCTCGAAAATTAAGGTTCCCCAATTACTGTATACTTTGAAATCAACAGATCTGAAAGGGCCTCCGCGGATGATAAAGACATCGTTTTCACCATCTCCGTTTGGTGTGAAACCTGTTGGCAGCACCGGGAGCAGCTCGATTGAAATCTGGCGTGAAACAATATCCTTACAATTATTGGCATCCGTCACAGTAAGCACAACTGTATACACACCGCCCATTGAGTAATCGTGATAGGAATTTTGCTGGTTATCAGCTGCTCCGTCGCCAAAATCCCAATACCAGTTCGTCAGGTTCGTACCTGATGATAAGTCCTGGAAATAGACATCCTGACCGACAAGTGCCGGATTGGGAGTCATAGAGAAGTTGGCATCCGGACTTTGAATAACACTTACATTTTGTGTGATGGATGCCGAACAGCCATCGGATGACGTAACTGTTAGTGTAACAGGATAATCACCGGGGATCTGGAATACAAATTCAGGATTCTGGACATAACTGTTCCCCATTCCGTAAAAATCATAATGCCATCCCGTTACTGTTCCGGAGGAAAGCGTACTTTGATCCGTAAAATAAATGGCGTTCATTTCACAGGCATTCGTATTCGTAAATGCAGGAACAGGCAGGTGATAAATCACTACATTCTGTGTTATTGTATCAGTACAGTTGTTATCAGCTGTTACGACCAGCTGAACGGTGTAATTTCCACCGTTTGAATAGACATGTTGCGGATTGTTTACCGATGAAGTGGTCCCGTTTCCAAAATTCCATTCCCAATTGGTGATCGTTCCGGATGAGAAAGTAGACTGATCAATAAAATTAGCATTGGCTCCCTGGCAAACAGGTGTAACCGCGAATGTTGCTTCAGGAACCTCTTTGAAGGTGATAAACAGGCTGTCATTTTCAGGGACACAACCATAATTATTGGTTGATTCGAGTAGTAGTGTCACACCACCATTCAGAATATCTCCGGCGGAAGGAAAATAAATTGTTGAAAGAAATGCATTTCCCGGAACAAATGAACCTGTTCCCAGTGAAGACCACATTCCTGCCGGTGCAGGTCCTGAAATTTGTCCTGTCAGTTGAACGGCTGAATTTTCACACAATAGTTGATCTGGTCCGGCATTTACAACAGGTGCATTTACAAAATAAACGCGGATGGAATCCATTTGACCGGAACAAACACCGACTGTTGTCAGGTAAAAATCAACATATCCGAGTGTTGTATCAACAGAACTGACATTGTAGTACGTATTTAACGCGTTGACATCCGAAATGTTTCCGAATCCATTCGTCGACCACTGAGCTCCGAACCCGCCGGAAATAACACCGGATAATGGAATAAGTGCACTGGTAGAGCAAATGGAATCCTGAGAAGTAATGTCCAATGTCGGTTGTGCCGTCACATTTACGTACACCGTATCCACTTCAGCAAGACAATCCTGGTTGTTGGTTGATGTCAATACAAGTACAAATGACCCGGAAGCAATGTCAGCAGGGTCAATTAGGTAATCGGTTGTCAGATTCGACTGACTCGGTGAGAAAGCACCGTTCCCGTTTGTTGTCCATTCTCCTGTCGTTGTGGCACCGCCGATTGTCCCGGAAAGGCTCAAAATGGTTTCATCGGAACAGATAAACAGGTCGGGACCTGCAAAAACATCCGGAGCCGGGGTGAAATGCAGCACTATCGTATCAACATCGCTCTCACAGGCAAAGAAACTTCCTGCAGAGGTTAAAAACAGCGCAACACTGTCTGCTGCTAATTCAAGGGGAGAAGGAGTATAAGTCGTTGTCAGGTCATTCGGATTTCCGAACGCACCTCCGTTTCCTCCGGACCAGATTGCGGTAGTAGCGAATTGCACTCCTCCCGAAATGGTAATCGTCGGAATATTGTTTTTACAAAACGTTTGATCAGTATCTACTGTAACGATCGGTGCCTGGATAAAATCAACCCGCATGGTATCTGTAACAGCATTACAATTACCGGTAGAAGTTAGTACAAAGGTCAATTCACCTTGTGCATAATCGCTGTTAGTCGGATAGTACAGTGTGGTGAGATTCGTTGCGTTTTGAAACGTTCCCGTTCCGTTGACCACCGACCAGATACCTGTTGTAGTTGCTCCTTTTATGTCGCCGTTTAATGCAATTGAACTTGCTCCGTTACAGAGGGTCGTATCAGTACCTGCATCCGTATAGATTCTGCGGATAAACGAGGACATGTAGTGATAGTAACACCCGGAACCGGCTCCCCCGTTGATAACTCCCAACGCGAAAAAGTCGGATGTGTTTTCAATCAGGTTGGTTGCCCCTGAGGGAAGATCGGTTGTGTTGAACGAAATTTGTGTTCCGCTCCATTGTCCCCCGGTTCCGGGTACGACATTAAATGCAGATCCCGGTACCAGTGTACTGCTTCCGTTCAACAGGAAGTTGTTTACAGCTGATGTCGGACATAAAATGTTGAGGAAAAAGGATTGGTTATTTGTTCTGGTAAAACTGACCTGGGATGAGCCCGCACAGTTAATCGGAGGAAGTAAGGCCGCTCCCAATTCACATCCGAATCCGCTTGCCTGTAGTACATACACCGGCTTGTCCGCCTGGACGTGATTTAATTCTTCCGTAATGACATAATTCCACGTATCTCCCTGATTCAACAGGTGCGTACTTGTCCCGTTGATGGTTGTAATGGTAACCTCCGTGAAGTTTTCAGTAGCAACCACATAAATTCCTTCATTGGAAGCCACATACATGCTTCCTTTATTGACAATATATTCCGTTCCGACGACTTCGACCGGTACGATCTGGTCCCCCATTAAGTCACGGCATCCTCCGCCACTGTTGGTAACAGAGTCGTCGGAAATGGTTACCGCGATGGGTTTGTCCGCAACAATGATGGATCCACTGAGATTATTGCCGGAAACACTTGTTGCTTGTGTTACGTTTTCAGCCGTATACACCTGTCCTTTATCCAATGTGATGGAGTAAGTTATACCGGTAGGATGTCCGACAATAGCAGCACGTGGTGTAATCCAGATGGTTGTATTATCCTCCGTTGCCACGATACAGAACATTTGTTTAGGTGCAATCGGAGAGTAAGAGCCGTTGTTCCAGCTGGTCTGAAACGGCGTTACAAATTCCAGCCCCACACCATTGCTTCCTTTTAATGAATAAGTTTCCGGATTGTTCACATTGGTGACAACTTCATACACTACCGTAATCAGCGTGTCAGCTTCAATTTTTATCCCGTAGTCAAGCGCTGTATTAGCAGGTTTGGCTTCGAGTGTATTAATGATGTGCGATACAAATACTGAATTCAGTGAATTGGGAGGAACCACAACAGTTGTATCAAATGTACCTGCCGGTTGATATAACCTTACAGTTGTCGGGTTCTCGAATGAGGAAAGCCGGAACACTACAGGAACATTATTCGCGTGGCTTGGAGTGACCCAGGGAGCAGCAAACCAAAATGTTGTATCTATTTGGGCGCTTACAGCATTTGAAAATGACAAAAACGCCGTTATGATGATGAATATCAGTCTGTTTTTCATAATACAGGTGTTTTTTCAGTTAGTTCTTTGTGTTACTCTTCGTACTCGTGTTTTCCAGAATACTCTTGTTCAATTGATCGTCCTCTTCTTCCAGTGAAACCGGTTTTTTCTTATTCAGGATAATGGAAAGCATTACTTCGTGGGAACCGGAGTTGTACTTTCTCAAGCCGTTGACAGAAAAATCATATCCGTAGGCAATCGTGAAACGTTCTTTCCATACAAATCCGGCATTGATTCCAATTGCGTCGTCGTGGCGGTAGATCAGCCCCAACCAGTATTTTTTGTCATACATGGCTCTCAACATACCGGACACTTGCACAGGTACAGGTTTGGTATACCGAATCAATACACTTGGCTGGAGTTCTATCTTTTTCTTCTCAAAGACAAAATTGTACCCGGCAATCAGATTGAAATGAAATTGTAACTGAGAATTGTATCCTGTGAATTGAATTGCTCTTCCCAGCATACGTTGCGCGGATCCCATGACGAAAAATTTAGAAGAATAGAGGTTGAACCCCATGTTTACATCAACCGCGTTGGTAGAATAAACACTTCCGGTGAGTACCTGATCACCCTCGTCCGCCATGATGGCATCATACAAACGAATCCGGTATTGAATGAATCCGGGTTGAATTCCTAATCCCAGTTTTAGTGTTTCCGATAACTTAAAATGATGGGCATAATTTAAATGCACACCTGTTGTGTTCATCAAACCGGAATTTTCATTGTACAAACCGAGTCCGTAACCGATTTTTCCCTCACTGCGGACAGAACCGTGAACATTGAAGTTGAAGTTGGAAGGTGCGTTCTCAAAACCAACCCACTGATTGCGATATCCGGCATTGAATACATGTACTTCCTGGCTTCCGGCAACGGCTGCGTTGTAATAGAACCGGTTCATCATGTAGTTGGAGTAAATACCCATCTGCTGTGCGCGTGCCGGTAGTGTTGTTAAAACCACCAATGCGATAAAATAGAACAGTTTATTCATGGTTTATTATTTCTTTTTTCTCAGTACTAATAGTGCCCCTTTGTACACAGGTTTTGCAATGTCCTCATTCAGGTTGATGATATAGAAATAGTTCCCGTCAGGAACTTCTTCTCCCTGGAAACGACCATCCCACGGTTCGGTGTATCCTTCAGACCGGAATAATTGTTGTCCCCACTCATTGTAGATTTCTACAATTGCGTTCGGATAGAGTAATTCGATAAATGAAAGTTTCCAGACGTCATTCAGACCATCTCCGTTCGGTGAAATAACGTTGGGAATCAATGTGCTGATTTCTGATGTTACATTGTCAATTTCCACCCAGACAATGGTGCTGTCAAAACATCCGAGGTTGTCATATACATACTGAACAACCGGAAATAATCCGTTCTGAAAGTAAATCGTTGATGGGTGCTGTGCCGTCGATGTTTGTCCGTTTCCGAAATCCCACTGATAAGCACTGGAATAAAGGGATGTGTCAATAAAGTTAAATGTTGTTCCCACGTTGACACCACTTGTGAAGTTGTATGAAAAACCGGCTTCAGGCAGAGGGGTGATCACTACTTGTTGATTAATGGTGTCCGAACATCCGTTGACAGTGGAAATAATGTGCGAGACATCGTAACTTCCGGGATTCGGAAAGGTGAACGTTGCATCACGGGTTTGAACCGTTCCCTGTCCTCCGAAATCATAATACCAATAGTTGACCTGATCCGTTGAGGTTGAATTGTCGGTAAAGGAAACCACCCGTTGATTATTGGTACAGTTGGCACTGAACAAAAAGCCAGCCACAGGAAGTTCAAAAATATCAATCGTTTGATTGGTTGTATCTGTACAACCGACACTATTGGTGACAATGAGGGTGATACCATATTGACCGGGTTGTGTGTACAGGTGAGCAGGATTTGTACCTGTTGAAGTTCCTCCGTCTCCGAAATTCCAATCTGTATTGGTAATGGTTCCGTATCCTGCCAGAGAGAAATTAGTGAATTGAGCAACAACTCCAAGGCAGTTATCCTGACTACTGAAATTGGCATAAGGTGGAGCAACGAATACATATTGTACGACATCATTCACTGCGACACAGTTTCCATTGTTGGTAGAGGTGAGTGTCAGTACAATCTGTCCGGATGAAACTTCAGAAGCTGTCGGAGTATAGGTTGCATTCAGATGGGTATTGGAAGGAGAGAATGTACCAGCTCCACCGGACCAGATTCCTGTTGTCGCCCCGCCGGAAATATTTCCGTTCAGAGTAATCAGTGCGTCGTTTGAACAAACCAGGTCATTATTTCCTGCATTAATCGTGGGTGCATCTGTATAAATGATATACACACTATCTCTTTCCTGAAGGCAATTTCCGTTGGATGTGGAACGGAGATAAATCCAGTTGTTCTCAAAGGCAATATCATTTAATCCGGGGTAATAAGTTGTTGATAAAGAAATATTATTCGGTGAAAACACCCCATCTCCCGTGCTGTTCCATACACCTGTTGTTGAAGCTCCTGAAACGGATCCGTTCAGTGATACAAGGTTGTTGTTGGCACATACAATGATGGTATCCATTGAAATTGATACAACCGGTGGGGGTGTGATATTGATGTGCATGGTATCTGTTTCCGCCAGACAGTTTCCGTTATTGGTGGAAGTCAGTACAAGCGTAGCATTTCCCGCCGCGATTTCGGATGGAGAGGGTGCGTAAGTCGCATTCAATGACGTTGCTCCGGGAGAGAAAATTCCTCCTCCTGCGGACGACCAGATTCCTGTTGATGCTCCTCCCTGAATCGTTCCGTTGAGCGATGTAAGCGCATTATTTGCACACACCGTTTGATCTGCAGACGCGTTCACTAACGGCTGTTGGTTGACCGTTAAATACAGTGTGTCTTTTTTGGAAGGACAAGATGCATCAGATGTCAGGATAATTTTGACAGGATTGATCAATACGTCCAGATGACTGGGGATGTATTCATTTGTCAGATTATTGAGACCGTAAGCAAATGAACCATATCCGGTACTACTCCATGTTCCCGTCAGGGTACCTCCGCCGACAACACCATTCAAAGGAAAACTGACATTTGCACATACGGTATCATCCGTACCTGCGTTGACGTATGGTTTGCTGATATAATCTGATAAAAAGGCATAACTGTATCCGTTCGAAGGGTTTCCTTCTAATACAGCAAGTCCGAAAATGTCTCCTGAGTTTTCAATTACTGCCAGTGATCCGGAAGGTATTTCGGAAGTGGAAAAGAACTTTTGGGCAACTTTAAACGCACCACCTGTTCCCGGAACATTCGTAAAATCTCCGGCATTGATGATGCCCGCAGTTCCGTTAACAGTGAATAGCCCTTCATATCCGGTACGGGTGTATACTACAACACCAAAGTCATCTGCTGAATTTCTGTAGGCCGATGTAACATAGTCTCCGGCGCAAAATACATTGGGTACTTGTGATGCCCCCAATTCACATCCCATTGAACTGACATGATAGACGTACACGGGTTTATTGGATTCAATATAAGCGATGTCATCTGTTAAAGTAATCTCGTGCGTTTCACTCCAACTGATGGTAGTGGTCGTAGTTGTGGAAGTATGGATGGTTAAATTGGTACCGTTTTGTGTTGCCAGGACGTAAACCCGGTCTGTACTTCCCGGTCCTTTTCTGACAATGTGTTTTGTTCCCAGTTGATTGATATTTGTCAGCTGTTCTCCGATGGCATCGGAACAAGATGCATTGGCCAGACCATCTTCAAAAATCGTAACGGCGACCGGTTTGTTGGAGGAGACAATGGATCCTGCAAGAGAAGTTGCTGCTGATGTGTTCATATCTCGTGCACTGTATGTTTGCCCGGCATTTAACACGACAGAAAAAGAAGTATTTGCTATATGTCCTGTAATTGCTGTCCGGGGAGTGATCAGAACAGTTGTATTATCTTCTGTGGCAACAATCTCAATGGATGAAAAGGAAGCGGGGGTTGTGGTTGAATTGGCCCAGTATTTTTGAAAAGGTGTATAGAAATTTGTTCCCAACGCGTTGACTCCTTTGAGACTGAACAATTCTTTATTGTTTGTGCTGTTGATCGAATAGCTGGCTGATATGCGTGCCGATGATGTGATTTTAATTCCGTTATTGGAAACAACATTCCCCGCAGAGGACTCAATACTTGCAATAAAACTGCTTAAATCGATCTGCTGGTTCGTATTGGCAGGAACCAATACCGTTATCGGAGTAAAACCGGGATTTGCAGGAATACTCATTGTTACAGTCGCTGGATTGGCGTATGCTGTCAGGTGAATGTGAACAGGGCTGTCACCTAAACCGCTGGATGCATTCGGAGGAGCAAACCAAAACAATGTGTCTTTTTGTGCGGACGAATAGTTAGAAAGCGAAAAAAAAATGGAAAAAAATAAAATAAACACGTGTAAGTGCTTCCTTTTTTCAGTGATAGTGTTCATAAAATCTTTTGTCTGTTGTTAAAAAGCTTTTATCAATTACCAGTTAAAGTGGGTATAGTAATTGAGGTGCAAATATAGGTATTTAATCCTCTGATTGTTAAAAAAGAAGAAAAAAAATAAAAATAAAAGCAGAATCTAACAGTTTTTTATGAAAAAATTCAGTTTCGGGTTTCCGGTAAATACTGCCCGATCGTTATTTGACAGAACTTTTATTAACCAGGATTACAGAGACAAGAATAACCAATACTCCGATACATTGCAGCATGGCAATTCGTTCATCCAGAATAATATGCGCGGATAAAATGGATACCGGAATTTCAACAGCAGCAATAATGGCACCGATTCCGATACCCACTAACGGAATTCCTTTTGTAAAGAGCAAAGGAGGAATAATGGTTCCGAACAAAGCGAGTAAAGCTCCCCACAACAATCCGCTTGTTGATGTGAAATAGGTAATGATATCATAATTCCAGTAAACGAGCACGAACAGGAGTCCACCTGAAATCAGGTATTGACTTCTCACGGCATTCTTATGTCCGGTTTCAATGTTGCTGGATGCATACAGGGAGATAGTGTAGGAACTTGCCGCCATCATTCCGAGCCCGATTCCTCTCCAGTCAATGGAAGCTACTTCGACCAATACATTTGTTGCCAGTGCGGTACCAACGAGGATGGTAATCGTTCCGATGATTTTTAACGGATTGGGAAATGTACGACTTAACAGTGCTTCCAGTACGACACTCATCCAGATGGATTGCATCAGGAGAATGATTCCCATAGATACCGGGATGTACTGAATAGACATGTAATAAAAAATACTAGTCATACCGAAGGTCGTTCCGAACAGTACTAATTTTATTTTGGAAGCGCGTTTTAATCTCGCCTTGCTTTGCTTTTGCTGAAATCGCGCCAGTACGATCAGGAAACAAACACCCACAGCGAATTGCATAAAAGTGAGTACACTGGTGTGGATCCCCTGGTTGTTGGCGAATTTGACAATAGTGGCTAAGATACCATAGCTCATTGCTCCCAGAAAAACAAGCACAGCACCTTTTAGTTGTTGGTTTAATTGCATAAAAATGATGTAAAATAAGATTATTGTTTGTCCACCAGTAGTCGTTCACATACCGTATGACTCAGTGTTTCGGCAGGATGATTTTCATAATGAACCACCATTGTTTTATCGAATGATTCAACGGAAAGAATAGAAATAGAAAGCCCCAACCGTAAATCCCTGCTATTGAGAAATTGTAAAAATTCACTCGAATTGTTGATGACTGCTCCCAGGATAACTTCTTCCCCCGGCAGACAATCACTGAGCTTATGGAATTCTTTCCACTTCATTTTTCCGTCTTTATCCGGTATGGGAGAGCCATGCGGATCAAATTTAGGATAACCGAGCAACGCATCCATTTTTTCAAAAAATAAAGGCGACTGAATGTGCTCAATCTGTTCTGCAATATCATGCACCTGTTCCCAGCCAAATCCCATTTTTTCTACAAGAAACATTTCTGTTAACCGATGTTTGCGAATAATAGCGGCTGCTCTTTTCTCACCTTCTTCCGTTAATTTTAATGGCTTATAACTTTCGTAGTGAACCAGATTTTTGGCCGAAAGCTTTTTCATCATACTCGTCACTGTTGGCATCTTAATGTTCAGGTGACGGGATAACTCATTGACGTTCACTACTCCGCTCTCTCCTGCTAAGTTGAACAAGGCTTTTAAATAATTTTCTTCTGCTAGTGAATTCACACCCCTAAAAGTAGTCAATGAGAACAGAAATTTGAAATTTTTATCAAAAATATTTGTTAGATATGTCTAACTTTATAATTTTGCAAATGAAATAATAGAGTTGGCGACATGTTTTTTTTGAATAAATCATATTGGGGCATCCTTTTCTTTCTGTTTCTGGCGGGATTTTCATTTTCTCAGAGTACTACTATTCACGGCAGGATTACCAGTGAAGGAGAACCCGTTCCCTTTGCATTGATTTTTGTAAAAGGAACATCATTCAATGTGCAGGCGGATGCAGGCGGGAATTATCAGGTTACTTCGGTACCTTCAGGAGCGTATGAGTTGATGGTGTCAGCTTACGGCTATGAGAAGACAACGCGGATGATCCGGATTGAACAAGAACAGTTATATCACCTGGATATTGAATTAAAGCAACCTGAAAAAAGCATCGATGAAGTGGTGGTATCCGGCACAATGAAAGAAGTATCAAAACTGGATAGCCCGGTTCCTGTAGAGGTGTATACAGACAAATTTTTTAAAGCCAATCCCAATCCGTCTATTTTTGAGGCATTGCAGCAGATTAATGGTGTCCGTCCGCAAGTTAATTGCAATGTGTGTAATACAGGTGACATTCACATCAATGGATTGGAAGGCCCGTATACCATGATTCTGATTGACGGAATGCCCATTGTCAGTGGTCTTTCGTCTGTTTACGGATTAAGCGGTATTCCGCAGGCGTTGATCGATCGGGTAGAGGTGGTGAAAGGCCCCGCGTCTACTTTGTACGGGAGTGAGGCTGTCGGAGGACTGATCAATATCATTACCAAAAAGACAACCAATGCACCGTTGCTTTCTGCGGATGTTTTCGGAACTTCCTGGGGAGAATTGAATGCAGATATTTCAGGAAAATTTAAAGCAGGCAAGAAAACACAGTCTTTAGTAGGGATCAATTATTTCAATTACCAGCTTCCTGTCGATAAAAACAAAGACGGGTTTACAGATGTGACCTTGCAGCACCGGATTTCGGTATTCAACAAATGGAACTTTGATCGCAGGGAAAATCGATTGTTTTCTATTGCTGCCCGGTATATTTACGAAGATCGTTGGGGAGGAGAAATGGGCTGGAACCGTTCTTTCCGGGGTGGTGACAGCATTTATGGAGAAAGTATTTACACCAACCGATGGGAATTATTCGGAGCCTATGCATTGCCCTTGGAGGAAAAAATTCTGTTTCAATTTAGTGGAAACGGACACGATCAGAATAGTGTGTACGGGGATGTACCCTACCTGGCACAGCAATACATCGGTTTCGGCCAGTTAACCTGGTATAAAACGATTGGAAGACACGATCTGCTGGTCGGAGCGACATACAGGTATACTTACTATGACGATAATACACCGGCAACAAGTACTTTCGATACATTAACGGGAGGGAAGAACCGACCTTCACACATGCAGTTACCCGGGTTCTTTGTTCAGGATGAACTGACATTGCATCCCAATCATAAATTATTATTGGGGCTTCGCTTTGACTATAATTCGTTGCACGGAACAATTCTCACGCCGCGATTAAACTACAAATGGAATTCCGACAATCGTAAAAATGTTGTTCGGGTAAGTGTCGGAAACGGATACCGGGTGGCAAATGTTTTTACAGAGGATCATGCCGCTTTGACAGGAGCAAGAGAAGTCATTTTTGTGTCAGAATTGAAACCGGAAACATCCTGGAACGGGAATGTGAATTTTGTGAAGCACATCATAACCGGAAACGGTACTTTTTTAGGAGTGGATGCAACGATTTTCTATACCTATTTTAACAATAAAATTATTCCTGATTACGAAACCAATGCAAATCAGATCATTTATGATAACCTGGATGGGCATGCTGTTTCACAGGGGTTGACACTTAACCTGGATCTGTCCCTGAAGAACGGATTAAAAGCCAGGGTAGGAGGTACGCTCATGGATGTATATAGTGTGGAAGAAGGAATAAAGGAGCGTCAACTGTTTTCAGAACGGTTTACAGGTGTCTGGAACATTGGTTACACAATTCGGAAAATCGGATTAACGATTGATTACACCGGAAATGTATACAGCCCGATGCGATTACCTTTACTGGGGCCTGCAGACCCGAGAGATACATATTCTCCGTGGTGGAGCATTCAGAATATGCAGCTGACAAAAACATTCAGACATGGGATAGAGGTGTATGGCGGTGTGAAAAATCTGTTGAACTGGACACCTGCAAAAGGAGTACCGTTTTTAATTGCCCGCTCTGCAGATCCGTTTGATAAACAAGTCCAGTTTGACGGATCCGGACAGGTTGTTGTGACACCGGATAATCCGTATGGGCTTACATTTGATCCGTCGTATGTATACGGACCGAATCAGGGAATCAGGGGATTTTTGGGGATTCGGTGGACGTTTCATTAATTGAGATATATAGTCGGTTTGTTACGAGGAAAAAGATTTAACAAAATTCGTGTGGGCATGTGCCGAAAAAAACTAAATTTACAGAAACCAATTAAAACCTATATGAAACAGCATTTGAATACATTCATCATTGGATTGTCCATTATTATTGTTGCAGCTATTCTGGGAAGTTCATATTCTTCTAAATACAAGCAAAATCAAACAATCAGCGTAACCGGATTGGGGGAAGAGAATTTTGCTTCCGACCTCATTGTCTGGCAGGCTAATTTTTCAAAAAGAGGTACGGATTTGAAGGCTATTTCTGCGGAATTGAATAATGACCGTTCAAAAATTAAAAAATACCTGACATCGAAAGGAATCAGTGAGAAAGATATTGTATTTTCCTCTGTGAGTATTACCAAAGAGTTTTCTAACTCTTATGATGAACATGGAAATTTTATGTCGTCCTATTTTACCGGGTACCTGTTGACACAGAACCTGCGCATCGAATCTAAGGAAGTTGATAAAATTGAAACCGTTTCCCGCGAGGTTACTGAGTTGATCGACCAAAACATCGAATTAACATCATTGGAACCGGATTATTATTATACGAAGTTGGCCGAATTGAAGTTGAAAATGATTGAAAACGCAACCAAAGATGCAAAAGAACGTGCAGAGAAAATCGCATCTAATTCCGGAAGTTCGTTGGGAAATCTGAGAAATGCATCCATGGGAGTGATTCAGATCACGGCAAAAAATTCTGCGGAAGATTATAGCTGGGGTGGATCGTTTAATACTTCTTCTAAATTAAAAACAGCTTCCATTACCATTCGCCTGGAGTACGCAATCGATTGATCTGCCCGGAAGAGAAATAACGAATTTTTGTTGCAAGTGGGGTGAGGGGACTTATCTTGTTTTTCAAACGGTTGCACAACGTTCTGAAGTTAAATCAAACCATTTTGGTGCTGATAATCAGTTTGTTTGTGTGATTGTTTGTTTGCGATTCTCATGATTCCCATATCGCTATATCGTCATATTGCGATATCGTTATATAGCGATATGACAATATGCCCCGTCACATTGTAAATTTCAAAAAAGTATTAGTAAGAATAGTGACGCAATTTATTTTTTGAAAATGGAGAATCATCTGTTTTCCCGCTCTTCTTTCAACGCTTTCTGAATATTGAAGAACACCTTGTCAATTGTTTCGTACAGGTTGTTGGGTTGCGGACCTAAAGCCGGTGCCTGAACAATATAGGTATATGGATCAATCAGAACGTAAGACGGAAACGTTGCTATTTTGTAGTTCGACCAGAACGTTGCATTGTCCGGAATAACGGCAACATCCCATGATAGCCCTGAAAGAACCTGTTTGTTTTCCGTATTCACGGCCGATGCTTTACAAATAGTGAGAAAGGTAATCTCTTTCTGATATTTTTTCTGCAATGCTGTCAACAATGGCAATTCAATTTTATTCTTCTCTGAAGATGGATCAAAACAATGAATGTACAGGTATTTCCCTTTATAATCAGAAAGTCCTTTGGATTGATCACCGATGGTTTTTACAACAAATTCAGGTGCTCTTCCGCCGCTGGCTGCTTCTGTGAGTCGTGAAATCATATTGGCAGCGATTGTTTTGTTCGCTTCAAATAACGCATGATTCTTAACACTGTCAAGTACTGTAATAATGTTGGTCTGCGGATAATCGGGCGCATAGTATAATTCAGAAAGCAGCTCGATCATCGCCAGTTCGCGTACCCGCATATTGATCATGGTGTATTCCATTCCCAGTGCATTCATGATCAGTGAAGGGCTGCTTTTGAGCAATCCGAGGTATACTCTGTTATTTACCTCCAGGGGAATGGTGGGCATCATTCCTTTATAAAAGTTTTTAAAATAGTCCATATAAGCATCATTTCGATACCGTACAGGTTGATATTTGATGTAGAAATCGTGCTTCTCGTAGCGGTTTCTGTTAGCCGTTTGCTGGATATTGTCTATGGTATTGGCAATGGTAAACCGAACGTAGTCATAGATGTAATTACCGGTGTCTTTTGCGTAATATTTCTGAGCTGCTTCTTTGAATTCATCCATACTTTTACTGAACGCAACCGGATTTTTCAGGTGGTCAGAATAGTTGATTGCTAAATAATTATCCAGCCAGCGATTGAATCCAAGAATCTGGTAATTGATGTCTGTAGAATCAAGATCATAAAAGGTCACTTCTACCTGGTTTCCTGCCGGTCGATAGGGTTCATATTTGTCTTTTACAGGAAAATAAACGGAATAGTTTCCTCCTGGTTGTACATATAAAAAAGAACGATTATTACCGATTCTTACAATGACTTTTTGGACTTCCTCTACCGTGAAAATCAATGAAAAAATAGAATCATTTTTAACAGTTGCAGAAGCCATGGTCGACTCCTTCATACTGAAATAATCTTCAATTTCATTCAGTTGTACCGTCTGTCCGATATATCCGGGAGCAAACCCTTCTATTTTTACGATTTTACCGGATTGAGCAAACCCTGTTACACTCAGAGCAAGAAGAAATAAGGAGAAGAAAACATGTTTCATTTCATTGTTTTTTGACTTCAGATCAGAAATCATACCACTTATTAAACGAGTAAATGCGGATTTGTTACAAATTTATCAATCGCAGCTCCGTTTCGGTGTATTTCCCGTATGATTGTAGAACTGATTGCAGAATATTCCGGATCCGTGAGAAAAATAACGGTTTCAATGGAGGAAATCGATAGATTCATATGTGCGATGGAACGTTCGTATTCATAATCTTTTGAATCGCGTAATCCCCGGATGATAAATTGCGCATCAATATCTTTACAAAAATCAACCGTCAGTTTATTGTATACTTCGACTTTTACTTTGGGTTTATTTTCGAATAATGACCGGATATGAAACAGACGCTTATCCGTATCAAATAAATAATTTTTCGTGCTGTTGACCCCAACTCCGATTACAATTTCATCGAACAGGTGTAATGCTTTCTTTATCACCACTTCGTGTCCTTTTGTAAACGGGTCAAAGGAACCGGGAAATAATCCTCTTTTCATGATGGCTCTTAAATGAATTTAACAAGGTCAATCAACCGATTCGAGTAACCAGCCTCGTTGTCATACCAACCTACAATTTTAACCATTTTTCCTACGATACTTGTCAACTCTGCATCGTACAAGCAACTGGTCGGGTTGCCGATGATATCGACTGAAACAATCGGGTCTTCCGTATATTCGAGGATTCCTTTTAACTCACCTTCAGATGCTGCTTTCATCGCCTGGTTGATTTGTTCAATCGTAATCGGGTTTTTGACCACCATTGTAATATCTGAAAGAGAACCGTTCGGAACAGGTACGCGTACTGCTCCGCCACCGATTTTCCCTTCGTATTCTGGGAAGATTTTAGTGATTGCTTTTGCTGCACCTGTGGATGTCGGCACGATTGATTCTGCTGCCGCTCTGGCTCTTCGCAAGTCTTTGTGGGGAGCATCATGCAAGCGTTGGTCGGATGTGTAGCTGTGAACGGTTGTAATAAACGCATTTTCAATTTCACAGATTGATTTCATCACATAAAAGAGGGGAGCAATGTTATTGGTCGTACAGGAAGCGTTTGAAATCACTTGCTCTGTCCCGTCCAGAATGTGTGTATTGACTCCCATGACCACTGTTTTGATCTCTGAGTCCGCAGGGGGAGCAGAAATAATTACCTTCCGGGCACCTCCTGCCAGGTGTTTTTCAGCCTGTGATTTTTTTGTAAATAATCCGGTTGATTCAACGACGATTTCAACGCCATATTTCCCCCAGGGAATTAATTCAGGATTGGATTCCTGGTGAAAATAAACTTTCTTCCCGTTTTCAAAAACCAATGCGTTGCCATCTATTTCAAATTTCAATGGATTACGTCCATGAATACTGTCATATTTAAATAAATGAGCCAATGTCTTTATGTCAGCTAAATCATTGACCAATGCAACCTGAAGATCATCTTGCATGAGTGCCATTCTTACAAAATAGCGCCCGATTCTTCCAAAACCATTAACACCTACAATTTTCATATGCCTACTTTTTTAACAAAAATACGTAAAAACGAAAAGAGGTCACCACATTTGATGACCTCTTCTTTATATTCATATCAGATTTTTTAGTGAACTACCTGGATGAAACCGTGTTTCGTCAGTTCGTCGCCACCAAAAATCTTCGCTTTGATCGTATAGAAATATACTCCTTCAGGAACGATATTTCCACCACGGTCTCTTCCGTCCCATGATCCGTTTACGTCACTGAATTCATAGATAATATTCCCCCAGCGGTTGACAATGATACAATTGAACTCAGCAATTCCGTCTGAATTAACGAACCATTGATTATTTCCTGACTGAGATGAAAGGGAAATAATGTTTGGTGCTTCAATGTCACATGCATGGTATGTAATTGTTGCAGTGTCAGAATACGTATAACATGGGTTACTGATCGTGATAACATAGTTTCCGGCTTCCGTAACAGGAATGGAAGGTGTTGTTGCTCCTGTATTCCATGAGTACGTTACTTGATAAGGAGGTTCCCATGCATGTAATTGATATTCGACACCGTTACACAAACTGGTATCTTTAACTTCCGTATAGATGTACGGAGGGAAGTTAATGTTTCCTTCATAATAAATATCACAGAATGCGTCATGGTACTGAACAGTATAAACACCTGGTGTAGATACGGTAATTCCTGGTTGTGCTACCGTGTTTCCGTAAATAAATACAGCAGCTGTATCTTCTTGCCATGTTGTTGACGGATTATCCAATACAGACCATGTTCCTCCCTGGAAGCTGACAACAGATAAGTCAAAACTTCCTAAGTTACACGCCTGAGTCGGAATGTTTGGTATACCGGCAGGTACGAACAAAATTGTCGCATTGTCAGATAAAGACGGACAATACTTATCCGTGAATGTTACCTGGGCGCTGTACGGTAATACAGATGTTGTGATAACCGGATTGTGAATCGTATCATTCGAGAAGGTGATCACAGATGGATCCAATGTCGACCATGTTCCACCGTTGAAAGAGGTAACCGAAGCCAGATCAACTTCATACGTGTCGCCACAAATCGTATCATTTTCAAAGATGGTCGGACGGAACGAATAAATAATTTGGGCTTCCAGGTTGCCTGCGCACGGTGTACTTAAGTAAACAGTATAGATACCATACGTTGTGGCCGTAATAATCGGGTTGGAAGCAGTTGTACTTGAGAAGGAAATCTCCGGATGAGGAGAGGACCAAACAGCTCCTGTTCCTGCAAACGATCCCGTCACCTGGTAATTCAGGTTGTTACAAGAGATCGCATCCGGGAAGATAATAGAAGGTACTCCCTGACCGATTGTAAAGGTTGTATCATTTTGACACAATCCCGTACTGTCCTGGTTGTAAATGGTATATGTTCCGGGTGTTAACCACATTGAGAAATCACCATCGTTCGGACTTCCTGTATTCCAGTCCATAAAATCAATTGCCAGTGAATCTCCGATTGTCAGAAGAGTAGAGTCTTCTCCCGGGCACAGGTATAAATTACCTTGTAAATTAAAGTTAGCTGGTTCAGGAACATAGATATATTCTTCAACGCGTTTGTAACAGTTCCCCAAATTGACCGTTACGCCAAATACACCCGTTTCGTCAATGTATGTTTGGGGATAAGTACTTTGATCGTCCCACAAATAGCCATCATACGGACCGTTCAATACACTTACCTGGAAACTGTCGCAGGCGGTGGTGTAAGAAAGCTGCGGATTTAAACTGGTGCCGCTATTGTCGATTATAACGACAAATGAAATGGTTGTCACTCCCGGAGTAGGAGAGAAGTTATCCGTTGCAGTTACAGACATGTTATATGTTCCTGCATCTGCCGGCGTTCCGACTACCCGTAAAACCAGGTTAGCCGTATTGCCCGAGATGTTTGCAATTTCCTGTACTGAAGCCAAACCACCGTTGTTGTATGTAATGGATGTTGTTTGATTCAACTCAGGAGATAAAAAGGTTAACATGATGTCAGCTGTATCTCCGTATGAACAGATTTTAAATGTATCGCATGAAGAAACACCTTGTGCAATTGGTGGAATATTTTGAGACCCTGTAATGTCAAAGAAAAAGCTTTTATAGTCCAGGTACGAAATTCCATCGTTATTACCAAGAGGTCCGTCAAAGTCATTTCCCGGATGATCAAAACGACCAATTAAGAAATATCCTACGTTGTCTCCTTTGTTTGCTCCTGCAGTTGCAGGTACTCCACAGAATCCGCCTGAGCCGCCACATGTAAAGGTACTTCCGTTATAAGAGCAAGGTCCGCTTGGGTTACAAGATGCAGCACCCGTCGTCCATTGCATGTCCTGGTAACAGAATGCTACATTGTTTCCATCCGGAACAGCAGGATCGGCACCATTTGTCAGAATTAACTGAAATGTATTTCGTTTATCCCCTTGCGTGTTGTAATAACCAACGCTTTGCCAGTTGATATAAATCGCAGTTGGTGTAATTTTATACAATACCTGCCCGAATCCTCCGCGTGTATCAACGTCTGCCCAGAAAGGAGCAATAATGCGATTGTTTGCAGAAGGAAATGCTGTTGATGAAAACGTGGCTAAAGGAGTTCCGAATGTCACATTTCCGTTATTGTTAATATACAAGGAGTTGTATGTTGTCCCATAAAAATTAAATGAGAACGGAAGATTGATCAAGGAACTGGACCCATCATCATTTGGTGCCAGTGCAAGGGAATAGGTTCCGTCCGGTTGGACAAAACAGTCGCAATCTGTTGCTCTGGATTTTGTTTGAATCGAAGGGCCGATAACAGGTTTAGCTGTCCCTTCCGTAATCTGGTAACTTAAATCTTGTACAATTGTGTACTGATCAAGTGTACCATCCATTTTGGCTTGGATGTACTCGGGAGAATCTACTCTTATTTCCTGTTGAGAAAATAGATTAATTGTAAAAAGTTGACTCAAAAGTACAATCACTAAAAAACGAATACTTTTCATAGGATTTTATTTTCTTTTAAAATGTAGACTACAAATCTATAAAAATAGTTGCTTCTTTAACAAAATAAAAAGGGAGTGTTAAAAAACACCCCCTTCGTTTTTAGTGATCCTTCGGGACTTAGATCGTTAATGGACTACCTGAATAAATCCATGTTTATCAATTTTCTCCCCTCCTTCCAGTGTCGCATCGATTTTATAAAAATAAACACCTTCACTTACAATATTTCCTCCCATATCACGACCATCCCAGTGTCCGTTAACACCGTCGTATTCGTAAATTAAATTCCCCCAGCGATTCACAATGATGCAGTGAAAGTCTGCAACACCATGGCTGTTCACAAACCAGAGATTGTTTCCTGATTGAGAAGATAATGAAATGACATTTGGAGCTGAAATATCGCAAGCTTCGAAATGGATGGTTGCAGAATCAGAATACGCATAACATTCATTGGATGCTGTAACGATATACAATCCGGGCTGATTGACAGTGATGGATTGTCCCGTTGCTCCTGTATTCCAACTGTAGGTCTGTCCATCCGGACCATCCCAGGCAGATAGCGGATATTGAACCCCCAGACACAATGTTGTATCGTTGATATTCGTCCATGGATAAGGAAGGAAGTTCAGGATTACCTCTTGTGTCATATTACAGAAGTTGTCTGTAAAACTCATTGTGTATGTTCCTGCCGTAGGGTGGGAAGAAACAAATGTTTGAGAAGGAATGTTTCCTCCGGATGTCGGATTTCCTGAAACAATGACCAATGCGGTGTCTTCATGCCATGAAGTAGAAGGATTATCGATAACCGTCCATACTCCTCCGGTATGAGAGCTGGTTACCAATATCTCAGACATGTCATTACATGAATGTGTAGGAGGCTGTACGACCGTAGGGTATGGTGCAATAACAACTGTTGCTGAATCTGCATCACACACATCGACATAGATCAGGGTAAAATCAGTAGTGATTGTTCCTGAGTTAGGAGTAAACGTCGGATGTAATGTGTTGGCAGACGGACTGAATGTTCCGCTTCCGGCAGGAAGAACTTCCCAGTGTCCGCTTCCGGTTGACGTAACACTTCCGGCAGGTACCTGGAAGGAAGTGCCACAAAATGCTGTGTCATTAAATATCGTAACATTAACAGGGAAGACCAGTGTGAGGTCTTGTTGAAAGAAACAAGATGTTGAGACATTATTTGCATAGGTAAATGTTACCGTGTATGTTCCGGGATTCGCATTCGCATTTGTCGTTACGATTCCTCCCGCCACTGTTGGTGATGGTGTGAACGTAACTCCGGTACCACTCCAGACACCTCCTTCATATGAGTTGACAACAAGTTCTTTAATTGTCTCACAATTGTCAGACGGAGAAGAAACGGTAGGAAGTGGCATGATTGTCACGTCGACTGTGTCTGAAGTACAAGCATCTGTTAAAATGAATGAATAATTAACAATTCCGGAAGATGCTGTAAACAATGGATTTAAAACAGTGTTATTATTGAAAGAGCCATTCCCGTTTTCTTCTGACCATGTAAATGTTCCCTGGACAGAAACACTTCCCTGAGGAACCTGGAATGAAGTGCCGCAGACCGTTGTGTCATTGAATAATACAGGTGGAACATGTGCAACAACAATCGCAGTATCTGAAACAGTACAGTTATTAGAAGGATCTGTTACATGTAGAATAAATGTCGCAGTCGTCGGTACTTCAGGATTGGGAATATTGCTAAAATCAGACAAGTAAATATTTCCATCTGTTGCATCCCATGAGTAAGTGACTGATGATCCTGTATTGGATGATCCCTGTCCCTGCAGATATGCAGTGGAATTAGGACATATGACCAGATCAGGGCCTGCATTTGCAGTTGGAAGAGTAGTGTTTCCTGTAACAATAACATCAACAGACGAAGAACATCCGTTCCCCGGATCTGTCGCTGTAAATGTATAGGTTCCGGCTAAATCAACTAAGCTATGCTGATCCTGAGTCCCTAAAATATTTCCGTCAGCAGTACTCCATGAAACGACGGCATTTGCAACAGATGTATTTCCGGATAAAATAACGGTTGAATCGTTACAGGAAATCACAGGTGCTGTAATCGGGTCGATAACAGGACCGTCAAGATCACCGTCTACCGATACCGACACCGATGTAATACACCCGTTTGACTGATCTGTTACAGTAAATGTATAAATACCGATGCCGTCAATCAACGGAGTAGTCGTGCTGTTACCTGATACAATGCTTCCGTCAGGAGTTGTCCAGTCATAAGTCAGGTTGTTTTGATTTCCGGATGAATTGGTTGCATTTCCTTGTAACGTTTCACTGGAATTGATACAATCTAAATCACCGGGAGGATCAATACTTACAGTCGGCTCACTTCCGTTTCCGTTCACGACTACTGTTGCCGTACTTGTACAGGATGTTGTCGGATTTGTTACCGTGACAATATAATTTCCAATAGAATTGACCGTTGGAGCAGGAGTTGTGCCTCCTGCCACGATTCCCCCGCTTCCTCCACCGGAATCGGTCCATAAAAAGTTGGCTCCGGGGGTGGTTGAGGAGCTCTGGAGCTGAATTCCGGAAGGATTGGTACAGTCTAAAACAACGGGAGACGTTACCGTAATATCCGGACTCGGGTTCACAGTTACGTTAAAATTAACTACCGGAGAACAATAGGTCGGGTCCGGAGTGAAGACATATGTTCCGGAAGAACTGTTATTTATCGTAGCAGGTGACCATGTTCCGGGAATACCGTTCAGCGACGCCGAAGGTAAGGTAGGTGCCTGGTCCCCCTGGCAGATCGTAATCGGGTCAAATGTCGGAGTTGTTGTTGCCGGTGCATTGTAATTCAATATGTGCGAACAATCGTTGGATCCGGTGAAATAGGTCTGGATAGTACACGTTGGTGTATTTAAACTCAATCCGGGGAGTGAAATGACGTAGGGGCTGCTTCCCAATGACGACACGGGGATTGTTTGCGTAGAACCGCTGCATGGCGTAATTACCAGGTTTCCGGTAGTAGGAGGATTGGAAAAGTTAACCTCCAGATTGGCGGTATATGTTCCGTTGCCGACATTGCAGTTAACACTCGCAACTTCTGTTTCTACGTAACAACAGGCTTCTACGTGAACGGTTAATGTATAGTCATTGGTTGTCGGACACCCCGGGACACCTCCTCCCGATGAATGTACGGTATACGTATAGGTTCCTACAGTTGGTGGAGGGGTAACAGTTACCGTAGCTCCGTTTATTGCGCTCAGATGAGGAGAAGGATCCCATGTATAAACGCCATCTCCTCCGATGGCCGTTGTGGTCACACTTTCACCCATGCATATTGTTACTTCATCCCCGGTTGATAAACTCAACGGGAGTGCAACTCCTTCCGTGGCGACAAATGTATAATCACAGACGTTTCCGGCGTATCCGTCAATCATAATGTAATATTGATTACCAGGAGTCAACCCGGTCGCGGTGACATCATAAGGAGTGTTTTGCGCATACATCTGATTCACGCATACTAAACCCGTTACAGGTCCACTTCCGCATGTAGCGGCATCGAAGATAAATACCTGAATACCTTCACTGCTCGGACAATTGTAAACATATGCATCAAACGAAATAGTCGTTGATTCTGCCGTAAACGATAGAAATGCATTGTTTTCAATCGAGCCACAAAATGCACCACCCCCGCTGGTACTACCTAACTGAGGCCATGTATCTACAGTATAAGAAGCGGATGTTGTTCCACAAAATCCATGGACATTACAAATCGGTGTTGCCGTGGCGCATGATTCTCCGGGAGGCGGATTCACTGCACACGGAGGCATGCCCGGAGGCGGAGGGACAACACCACTGCTTCCCCCTCCTGAAAACGAAATAAATGAAATGGCAATACTACAAATAAGTAGTAACAGGTGAGTAATAGCTTTCATAGGGTTACATTTATAATTTTTGAATAAGGATTCTTTCGACACTTCCGTTTGGTTGTGTGAGTGAAAGTTTACATTCTTTTTCAGTTAAGAAGTCAATTCGGGCAATGATTAATTTTCGGTCCCGTTTCGGGTTGTTGTCAACGGACTCCACACCGGGTTGTACAATTTCCATGATGTATTGTCCCAAACGCTCTTCCACAACAATGAACGTTCCTACTAACTTTCCTTGTTGGTAGGTTGAGACCTTATTTCCTTCGATTTTAACCTGATCATAATAAGTGTCCGTGGCAACTTTGTAATCACCGGAAGAGATCGGAAGACGGACCTGGGAGAATAAACTGCTGCTTGTAAATAAACACGTGAACAGCAAGAGTAAAGTGGTTGATTTTACCTGTTTCATAATAGCATGTTAATAACTAAATAGTTGATATACTTATCCCAGACGACAGATCCAATTAAATAGTTGCATCGGATAAATACGGAGCCAAAAGTATAAAATTAATCTACATTCATTTCTAAACCATATCTTTGTTCAATGGGAAAAAATCAAACACTGATGAAGCCGCTGAGCTTGTTGCTGCTCTCCTTGTCGATTGGATGGTGTGCGTGGAATATAAGTGGGGCTTCTCTCCTTTTATTTATCGCCCTTGTCCCGTTTTTTCTTGGGCTTTCGTCTATTAGTGATTGTCACAAAAAGAACGGATTGATTGCCGTTTTGTACCTGTTGGTGTTTAAAGTAGTGTGGGTTGCCGGACAGGTTTATTGGCTGAAAGACGTAACCTTTGATACTTTTTTTGCAATTGTTTTAACGCATTCCCTTTTGTTTGTGTTAATTCTAACGCCTTCCGTCTATTTTATTGCGAACAAAAAGACGAACCTGGCGATTTATTTTCTGCTGATCGGATGGATTCTGTTTGAATACCTCAAACAAAGTATTGCCTTGCTGAGTCCGTTTTATATACTCGGAACTTCTTTAGGAGAATACCCGTCGATAATCAGAGGTTACAGATGGATTGGGATAGAAGGGGGGAGTGTGTGGATCCTGCTGGTGAACTTTTTTGTTTATAAAACAATTTCCTCTTGGAAAGATAAGGTGCAATTAAAAAAGAATGTGATCAACCTGGGGATAACGGTTGTTGTGCCATTATTGCTATCCGTTGTGCTGTCTGTTTTTAAAAATGAAGGGGTTGAAAAGGTGCGTGTAGCGGCATTACATACCGATTTCAATCCTGTGAATCCTTATTATGCGGAGCATCCGGATGTGATTATTGACTCGTTGTGGAAATTATCAGAGGGAGTAGATCGTCAAACGGAATTGCTTGTATGGCCCGAAACGGTGATCACTAACCTGGGATGGATGCAGGAGTTACATCAACATGCAGGGCTGGATTCTTTACAAAAGAAAATAGCAGGTTATCCGAATCTTAAACTTGTTTTTGGGGCAAATACCAATACCTTGCCAACGGATAAGACGGATGAAAAGTTGAATTACAGCAGCGAACACAATTTTTACTATTACGTTCACAACCTGGCATTTTCTCTTGATACGATCGGTATTCAGTACCGAAGCAAAGAGATATTTGTCCCTTTCCAGGAGGAAATTCCATATGTACGGACCTTTCCGTTTCTCAAAAAAATGATTACAGTTGTAGGGAATCCGAATTACTATACACAATTGGAAAACGATACAGACGTTCATTATACGGGGAAAGGAGCAAGTTATCTGCCGCTGCTTTGTTATGAAATCTGTTATCCTTTATACACAGCGAAAGCTACCGGAGATGTTGGTTTTATTGCAATGATGGGGAATGAACATTGGAATACAAGTGAAAAAGGGTCTGAAATTTATTTCAGCATTTTAACCGCAATTGCCATCCAGAATAATTGTGCCATCCTGAAAAGTTCAAATAACGGGATCTCCGTGATTATGAATGGACAGGGAGAGGTGTTGGAGAAAAAAGCATTTGGTGATACAGGACTGATACAGGGAATTGTTTCTGTAAAAGATGGGAACTGTTTATATACATATATCAGCGGATACAGTTACCTTGCGGCATTGATCCTGTTTCCTGTTCTACTGTTCCGGAACCGGAGAAAGAAACAAAACAACAATTAAAAAAAGATATTCAGAGAAACTCTTCTTGTTTGTTTTCTCAAATATTGTAAATTTATCCTCTCAAAAAATATAAGTTATGCACATTGCTATTGCTGGGAATATTGGATCGGGAAAAACAACGTTAACTCAGTTGTTGGCAAAACATTACGGATGGGAAACACATTTTGAAGATGTGGAACAAAACCCGTACCTGAATGATTTTTATGAAGACATGCAGCGTTGGTCGTTTAACCTGCAGATTTATTACCTGAATTCCAGATTTACCCAAATACAAGAGATCAAAAATACAAAAGCGAGTGTTGTCCAGGATCGGACAATCTACGAAGATGCATTTATTTTTGCTCCCAACCTGCACTCAATGGGGTTGATGACAACGCGTGATTTTGAAAATTATTTCTCCTTGTTCAACCTGATGGATTCTTTTGTTTCAGCACCTGATTTGTTGATTTACCTCCGGGCAAGTGTTCCGACACTGGTGAATCACATTCAACGTCGGGGACGTGATTACGAAGAAAGCATCCGTCTGGATTATCTGAAGCGGTTGAACGAACGTTACGAAGCATGGATTTCTACATACGATAACGGAAAGCTGTTGATCATTGATATTGATAACAACAATTTCCCGGAAAATCAGGAGGATTTGGGAAAAATCATCAATGCGATTGATGCGGAAATTCACGGATTGTTTTAAAGAATAGAAATAAGACACAAAGAAAGGAGATAGAAAATTTTCCTTTTTTCAATTTGAATCAAATGATAGTAGTTACAGGAGCGGCAGGATTTATCGGTAGTTGTCTGGTCGGGCATTTAAACCGGGCCGGTTATACGGATATTGTTGTGGTTGATGATTTTTCAAAAACAGAGAAAGAACACAACCTGGAAGGAAAAACAATCATTTCCAAAGTCGGAAGAAGTGGGTTTAATGCATGGTTCCGGGATTTCGCAAAAGAAGTGGAATTCGTATTTCACATCGGGGCAAGAACCGACACAACAGAGTTCAATAAAGCAATTTTTGATGAACTGAACGAACATTTTTCTCAGGAGGTGTGGAATACATGTACGGAATTTCAGATTCCTTTGGTGTATGCCAGTTCTGCGGCAACGTACGGATTGGGTGAATACGGGTACAAGGATGATCACGCGGTGGTAGAGCAGTTAAAGCCTCTGAACCCTTACGGCGATTCCAAGAATAATTTTGATAAATGGGTACTTAAGCAGGAAAATCAACCTCCTTTCTGGGCGGGGTTGAAGTTTTTCAATGTATACGGACCAAATGAATACCACAAAGGACGTATGGCCAGTGTGATTTTTCACGCATTCAACCAAATCGGGAATTCCGGCGAAATGAAACTGTTCCGTTCGCATAATCCGGATTATACTGACGGCGGACAGCTACGTGATTTTGTGTACGTGAAGGATGTGGTGAATGTATGCCTGTTCCTGATGGAACACAAGCCGCAAAGTGGTATTTATAACCTTGGTTCCGGTAAAGCACGTACCTTCCTGGATTTGGCAAAAAATACGTTCAAAGCAATGGGAAAAGAAGAAGCCATTTCGTTTATCGATACACCTGCGGATATTCGGGACAAATACCAATATTTTACGGAGGCTGATATGTCTAAACTGATCGGGCAGGGATATACTACTCCGTTTCATACACTGGAAGAAGGAGTAGAAGACTATGTAAAAAATTATTTAGTTGAGAATAACTATTATTAAGGTCGGACAAGGAGCGCAGCACGATGCTAAACTGGAGCGAAGCGGTCTGAATGTCTAAAATCTAATATCTAAAATATGTACGGAAAAATTAAAGAACACCTTTCTGCAGAATTACAAGCAATCAATGAAGGAGGGATTTTCAAAAGAGAACGCATTATCACAAGCCCGCAAGGAGCAAATGTTACGATCAATACAGGAGAAGAGGTTGTGATCATGTGTGCGAACAATTACCTGGGGTTGTCTTCTCATCCGGAGGTAATCCAGGCGGCGAAAGATGCATTGGATACTCACGGATTCGGGATGTCGTCAGTTCGTTTTATTTGCGGAACGCAGGATATTCACAAAGAATTGGAAGCAAAAATTGCTAAATTCTACGGAACGGAAGATACAATCTTGTATGCAGCAGCGTTTGATGCAAATGGAGGTGTTTTTGAACCGTTATTCGGAGAAGAGGATGCGATTATTTCGGATGAATTAAATCATGCGTCCATCATTGACGGAATTCGTTTGTGTAAAGCACAGCGTTACCGGTACAAACATTCGGACATGGCAGACCTGGAAGAGCAATTGAAAAAAGCGCAGGGACAGCGCCACCGGATTATTGTTACAGACGGAGTGTTTTCAATGGACGGAGATATTGCTAAAATGAATGAAATTTGTGACTTGGCAGATAAGTACGATGCATTGGTGATGACAGACGAATGTCACTCTGCCGGATTTATCGGGAAAACAGGCCGTGGTGTTCCGGAATACCACAATGTAATGGGGCGTGTAGATATCATCACAGGTACACTCGGGAAAGCCTTGGGCGGAGCAATGGGCGGTTATACGACCGGTAAAAAAGAAGTCATTGAGATGCTGCGTCAGCGTTCACGCCCGTACTTGTTCTCCAACTCATTGGCACCATCGATTGTAGGAGCGGCAAATAAAGTATTTGACCTGCTGAGTTCAACAACAGAATTGCGCGATCGTCTGGAAGACAACACGACGTATTTTAAGAAAGCAATCATTGAGGCGGGATTTGATATCAAACCCGGAGACTCACCGATTGTTCCCATCATGTTGTATGACGCGGCACTTTCACAACAGTTTGCAGACGAATTACTAAAAGAAGGAGTTTACGCCATCGGATTCTTTTACCCGGTTGTAGCAAAAGGCCAGGCGCGCATCAGAACACAAATTTCCGCAGCACATACAAAAGCAGATTTGGACAAGGCAATCAATGCGTTTGTGAAGGTCGGAAAGAAACTGAATGTAATCAAGTAAAGAAGTTATCTCCATATGGATTTATAGAGGCTTGATGTATCAGGCCTCTTTTTGTTTGTAAGTAAAAATCAAACGCGTAGAAAAATGAAAACTGTTAAAACAACATCCACGTATCATGGTTCAGAAGGTCGTGAAGGCGCATACGATTTGTTTATTGCTGAGAATGGCAGTGAATGTCCATTAGTCGTTTTTGTCCACGGCTACATGGGCTACAAGGATTGGGGGGTATGGAACCTGATGGCAGAAGCTATTCAAACGGCTGGTTTTTCCATTGCTAAGTTGAATCTGACGCACAATGGAACAACAGTGGATGAACCAACCGTTTTTGCTGATTTGGAGGCGTTTGGAAATGGAGGGTATCTGAAAGAACTGGAAGATATTACTTTGTTTTTAAATCACCTGGAGCAGGAGTATCAATTTCGGGAATTTATTCTTGTCGGACATTCACGGGGTGGTGGAATTGTCTTGCTGGCAGGGAAGGACAAGCGGGTGAAACAAATACATTGTCTGTCTCCGATTTGTTCCATTGCGTCTCGTTTTCCGCAGGGAGAGGAATTGGAAAACTGGAAAACAACGAGGGTGTATTACCGTAAAAATGGACGAACAGGACAGGAGTTGCCGCATTATTATAGCCAATATGAAGAGTTTGCAAGGAATACGGATTTGCTGGATATTGAACAAGCGTGCAGAACGGTAAAGAAACCTGTCTTTGTGTACCACGGGGCAGAAGATACGTCTGTTTTGCCGGAAGAAGGAAAACGAGTAGCGGAATGGTCTAAAGGAGTTTTATATTGCATCGAAAATACCGGACATACTTTTGGAGCTTCTGAACCTTGGAATGAACCGGAAATGCCGGAGAAAATGAACGAAGTGGTACAGTTGATAATTACAAATTTGACAGAAATACTATGAATTGGATCATTGAAACTGAACGGTTGTACTTACGTGAAATAGATGTTCAGGATGTGGACGATCTGTTTGAAATGGACGCGGATCCTCAAGTGCATCTATACATTGAAAATAACCCGGTACAGACAAAAGAACAGATTGTTGAGGTAATACAGATGCTGCAACGTCAATATGCTGAAAACGGAATTGCACGTTGGGCGGTTGTTGACAAACAAACCGGGGAATGTGTCGGTTGGTCCGGGTTGAAATTGTTCCGAACACCGTTAAACGGACATGTCGATTTTTATGAATTGGGGTACCGTTTTAAAACCAAACACTGGGGAAAGGGATATGCTACCGAAACGTCCCGGGCGATTATTGATTATGGGTTTGACCGGTTGAATGTAACGTCGCTTTATGCGATTACGCATCCGGAGAATGAAAAATCCATTCACGTGTTGAATAAGTTGGGTTTTCAATTCATTGAAACATTTGATTATGAGGGTGATGTAACGAACTGGTTTGAAATACGCCGAAAATGATTGCTACTAATTCGGAATCGTTTTTTAGAACAGTACCTTATGAAAAAATCAGATTGATGAAGTTATGAGGATATTGTCATATCGCAATATTACGATATGTAAAAACTACTTCTTATTGATATTTTTACTGTCGCGTGCGTTTGCGTGAGTGATGGAAGCGGCATCCTTTCTCTGCCGATACGGAAAGATTCCGGTATTGGCGGTGAAAGATATAGCGGACAGCACGACCCGACAACGAAGGGGCACGTCCGGAAAATAAATTGAGTCAGGTTAGCCGATAAAGCCCTTTTCTTTCAGAATGTGTTCCATCTGCAATTGGATTTTTTGCGCTTCTGTCCTTGCCTTTTGTGCAAAATCAATTCCGTTGGAGGCATAAATAATTCCTCTTGACGAGTTGACCAACAGTCCGCAATCGTCGTTCCAGCCGTAGTTTGCAACATCTTCCAGAGAACCTCCCTGTGCACCGACACCCGGAACCAAAAAGAAATGATCCGGAACGAGTTTGCGTACTTCACCAATCCCTTCGGCACGTGTCGCGCCGACCACGAACATGGTATTTTCAGGAGTCCCCCACTGTGCTGTTTTCTTCAACACTTTTTTGTACAATTCTTCTCCTTTCGCGTCGGTTGTAAATTGAAAATCCAGTGCGCCCGCATTGGAGGTAAGTGCCAGTACAATGACCCATTTATCCGGGTATTCTAAGAAGGGAGTTACGCTGTCTTCACCCATGTATGGAGCAACTGTCACTGCGTCACAACCAAGGGTTTCAAAGAATGTCTGCGCATAGTATTTGGAAGTATTTCCAATGTCTCCCCGTTTCGCATCAGCAATCACGAAGCAGTTTTCAGGGATGTAATCAACTGTTTTTTGAAGGGACTCCCATCCTTTTACACCATAACATTCATAAAAAGCATTGTTGGGCTTGTAAGCAACACAAAAATCTTTTGTTGCATCAATAATCGCTTTGTTGAATTCAAAAATCGGATCTTCTGTCTCCAGCAGGTGAGCGGGAATTTTTGACAGATCGGTGTCCAATCCTACGCAAAGGAAGGATTTCTTACTTCTGATTTGTTCGATTAATGCTGTTCGTGTCATTTGCTTTACTAAAAACGAACTGCAAATATACAAAGACTTCTGTGATAATAATCAGCAGGGATGAATATAGCCGCCTTCAGATTACCTGATGACGGCTCATTCTTTAACCATATCGGGTAATTATTTAATGGTTATTTTTTGTGTAGCGATCATCTCTCCGTTGACCAGAAACAAAACAGAGTACATTCCTGACGACAGTTGAGAAGTATTGAATACATAGGAACTTCCTTTTTTGTGATAAGGTACCTCCATTTTTTCTCCCAGTACTGAATACAACTGAATTTCACCATCATATCCGTTCCATTCGATTACCATTTCATGGGTTGCCGGTTGTGGAAAAATAAGGATGTCGGTATCAGTGCCGAAATTCATCATTTTTGGTTCAAAATAAAAGAACTGACCATCAAAATCTGTTTGCTTGAGGCGATAATACGATGTTCCTCTTTTGTAAGGTGCGTTGTCATAGAATGTATAAGCAATTGTTTCTGTAGAATTTCCGCTTCCTTTAACGGTGCCGATTTCTTCCCATTTGTCCGGCAGTTCGGTCATGCGTTCAATGGTGAAATAATCATTGTTGACTTCGTCCAGTGTTTCCCACTTGACCAGGACACGTTCCCCGACTTTAAGTATGCCGAAATCTTTTAAGTTGATGCTTAGCGGACAGGCAATTGTGAACTGTTGATTTGCCGTGCCGCCACATGCGTCTGTAACAACCACGGAATAGGTTCCCGCGCTTGATACACTGATGGATGGTGTGGATTCTCCGGTTGTCCAGACATAGGTGTATCCGGGTACTCCATAACTCGGAGCTGCTGTAAGCGTGACATTTCCCGAACACGGGTTCGGATTCAGAGAAGCAGGTGCAGGTGTCTCTACCGTGTGTCCCTCCACTGTAATCGACCAGGTGTTATTGGGCATAGACTGGCAGCTTGCTACACATCCGGATGTGGAACAATAACAGTAAGAGTTTTGGATCTGATAGGTCAGTAATGCACTGCACACAGGGGTAAGGCATGCGCTTGTTTCACTGAAAATACTGATGCCGCTTGCTCCGCAGGTTCCGGCTGATGTACTGTTGCAATTCCAGAAAGTAGTCGCAGCAGCGGGAGATACACCGCACGGACCGGAGATTTTAAATGCAGCTTCATTTCTCCAGCACGAACAAGGTGAAGTGGACGAAATGTATTGAGCGTTAAACCGGACATCTGTAATGGTGGAATTTAATGGCCGTGATACATTCAGGTTGTAGTTACAGGAACCGGATAAACCGCACCAGGCTCCGTTGTATAAAAATGATTTGGCTCCGGAGGTATAAGTGGCGCTGGAACTAACCAACGGGTCAACGACAACCGGGTAAACCATTGAAGGTAATGCGAGCCATGAAGATACCGGAACGACGATACTTAAATCATTTCCGTTATAGAGGTAATTGAATGATACGTGATTCTCTTTGATTGCACTTTGGTCGAAACCAAATGCATTTCCAATGGTAAATATTTCTTCATTATAAGCATTGTTGATGCTGTATTTTCCCTGGTAGCCTTCAGCAGTAAGATCACTGGTGTTTTGTTGGGTTAATGCGTACCCGTTGGGAAGCTGCAGATGATCTGTAAAAACCAGGTTTTTTACACCTTGTAAATAATTCAACTGTTGCGGAATCACATAATTTAATTTGATACGATCCAGTTGATAGGAAATAGAGATGTCGATTCCCGGCCATGCGTTGGTAATATAAATACCTTCATCACCAATCGTATGATCGGACCAGTTGGCCTCTCCTAAATTTTCCGTTGTCCCGTTGTTTTTGACCAGGACCAGATCAATCCGGTTATTGAACTTAAACAACTCTCCGTTCTTTTCAAAAGCGGAGTAGCGGTCATTGACGTTCAGTACAGCAGGTGTTTCTTGTCGGTCACTTCTGTACAGATTCGTGGATACAGGGCGTAAACGGGGATCGTAAGAAATTTTGTATCCGTTTTCATTGTAATGAAAGATACCATAGATGGACTGCGAATAAAAATGTGTTCCATTGGACCCTTTTTCGACGAACATACGGGAAGAGTCTTTTCGTTCGTGTATTAATTCGAAACAATTTTCACAAGGGGCATCGTATGGCAGGATTCCAAATTCCGGATGAGATTGAAATGCTTTTGGTGTCAGTTTGATGAGCTCATCTGTGATGCTGGGCGATGCTTTGGAAGTAAAGGTTGTATAATTATACACCTTAGGTTGCATTTTCTGTTCTCCCGCAGCCTGGCTTATTGAGGAGAATGAATGCAGTGTAAATAACAAATAAATGCAAAGCGTGAATGGGTGGTAATTCTTTTTCATGTTGTGAACATTTAGTGGCAGTGAAATAGTTGGCTTCTAATTGCTTAGTGCATTACAATTAACAAATTTTTGATAGGGAAATTATATTAAGATTATCAAATTGTGTGATTGAGTTATCAAATACATAAAATCAATGAAAATTTAAGAAAAGGAGAAATAAGTACTGTATATGCTTCTTAAATCTGGTGATTAATGATTAAATTTGTAGCTTTTATCACATCAAAGATTAGTTACAAAATGAGTCAGGAAATAGAACAATTAGATTGTCTGATAATAGGGTCAGGACCAGCAGGATATACAGCGGCTATTTATGCGGCAAGAGCAGATATGAAACCTGTGTTGTACCAGGGAATGCAACCGGGGGGACAGTTGACAACCACCAACGAAGTAGAAAATTTCCCAGGATATCCGGGAGGCGTAACAGGACCTGAAATGATGGTGCAGTTAGAAGCGCAGGCAAAGCGTTTTGACGCGGACATCCGTTTCGGCTTTATTACCAAAGTTGATTTCTCAGGACCGGTTCACAAAGCGTGGACAGAAACCGGGCACGAGTTGCATGCCAAAACAGTGATCATTTCAACAGGCGCATCTGCCAAATACCTGGGATTGGAAAGCGAACAAAAGTATTTGCAATTAGGTGGAGGTGTTTCTGCCTGTGCAGTGTGCGACGGATTCTTTTACCGCGGACAGGATACCGTAATTGTCGGAGCAGGAGATTCTGCCTGTGAAGAAGCACATTACTTATCTAAATTGTGCAAAAAAGTAACGATGTTGGTTCGAAGAGATGAATTCCGTGCGTCGAAGATCATGGCGGATCGTGTAAAGAATACACCGAATATTGAAATCTTATTTAATACCGAAACAGAAGAAGTATTGGGCGACGGAAATGTTGTGTCCGGTGTTCGTGCTGTTAATAATGTAACGGGAGAGAAAGTCGAAATTCCATGTACCGGCTTTTTTGTTGCGATTGGTCACCAACCGAACACGGAGATTTTTAAAGATTTCATCAACCTTGATGAAACAGGATACGTTATGTATGAAAAACCGGGAACTTCACTGACAAATGTGCCGGGAGTATTTGTAGCAGGTGATGCGGCCGACAAAAATTACCGGCAGGCAATTACAGCAGCAGGGACAGGCTGTATGGCTGCACTGGATGCAGAACGTTATTTGTCAGGACTGGAACACTAATATGAACGGCAGATTCAAACGATGAAACTTCCTTCATATTTTTATTAATTTTGTTTACAATGTTCTTCGGAATATTACGGACAATACAATCAGAAAATAATAACAACAAGTAAACGCGTAAAAAGAAACAAGTATGTTTGACGGAAATGAATTTAAAAAGTATGCAACGAAACACATGGGATTGAATTCCATGCATGTTGCAAATTACATTGAGTCTTCACTGACTCCATACATCATTGAAGAGCGCCCTTTGAATATGACACAAATGGACGTGTTTTCCCGTTTAATGATGGACAGAATCATCTTTTTGGGAACGGGAATCAATGACCAGGTGGCGAATATCATCAATGCCCAGTTATTATTCCTGGAGTCGGTAGATCCTAAAAAAGACATCCAGATTTATCTGAACTCTCCGGGAGGATCTGTATATGCAGGTCTTGGGATCTATGACACGATGCAGTACATTCGCCCTGATGTGGCAACGATTTGTACAGGGATGGCGGCTTCGATGGGAGCTGTATTGATGTGTGCCGGTGCGGAAGGAAAACGATCTGCACTGAAACATGCCCGTGTAATGATTCACCAACCGTTAGGAGGTGCACAGGGACAAGCGTCTGATATCGAAATCACAGCACGTGAAATTCAGAAGTTGAAGAAAGAATTGTACGATATCATCGCTACACACTCCAAACAATCGTATGAAAAAGTGTGGGAAGATTCAGACAGAGATTACTGGATGACAGCAGAAGAAGCAAAAGCTTACGGAATGGTGGATGAGGTATTGATCCGCAATCCGAAATAAGAATAAGACTGGAAATACGAGGTACGAAAAAGAGGAAGAAGAAGCGTGGCGAAGAGGAATAACTCGTACCTCGTAGATCTGTTACTACCTTGAACATATAAAATCGATTCAATGGCAAAAAATGAAATAACTTGTTCGTTTTGCGGACGTTCAAGAAAAGAGGCGGGGGAATTGCTGTCCGGTTTTTCCGGTCACATCTGTCCGAGTTGTGTTGAACAGGCACACCAGATTGTTGTGAATGAATTTGGAACCCAGTCGAAAAACACTTCTCATACAGAGTTAAACGTTCTGAAGCCGATAGAAATAAAAGAACGGCTGGATGAATATGTAATCGGTCAGGACGATGCGAAAAAAGTATTGTCGGTAGCCGTATATAATCACTACAAACGCTTGAACCAGCCCGATATGAAGGATGAAGTGGAAATTGAGAAATCCAACGTTATCCTGGTGGGAAGAACAGGAACGGGAAAAACATTACTGGCAAAGACAATTGCGAAAATGCTGAATGTTCCGTTTTGTATCGCTGATGCAACCATTCTGACGGAAGCAGGTTATGTGGGGGAGGACGTGGAATCAATTCTTTCCAGATTGCTTCAGGCTGCGGATTATGATGTGCAGGCGGCAGAAAGAGGGATTGTTTTTATCGACGAGATTGATAAAATTGCCCGAAAAAGTGACAACCCGTCCATTACAAGAGATGTTTCCGGAGAAGGAGTACAACAGGCATTGTTGAAATTGCTCGAAGGATCTATTGTAAATGTTCCGCCACAGGGAGGAAGAAAACACCCGGAACAGAAAATGATCCAGGTAGATACCAAAAACATTTTGTTCGTTTGCGGAGGTGCATTCGACGGGATTGAAAAAATGATTGCCAACCGGGTGAATCGTCAGACAATCGGATTTTCTTCATTGGAGGAAGATCGGGTAGACGGAGAACATTTGCTGCGGTATGTGAATCCGACAGACATCAAGACGTTCGGATTGATTCCTGAATTAATTGGTCGCTTCCCGGTACTGACATACCTGGAGCCATTGGATGCGGAAGCATTGAAACGAATCCTGGTGGAACCTAAAAATGCATTGGTGAAACAATACATCAAATTGTTTGCGTTGGATGGAATTAAATTGAGTTTTGATGCTAAAACACTTGATTTTATTGTTGATAAGGCCATTGAATTTAAATTGGGAGCACGTGGATTGCGCTCCATTTGTGAAGCAATTTTAAATGAAGCGATGTTTGAATTACCGACAAGTACTGAAAAAGAATTCAAGGTAACGCTGGAATATGCGAAGGCGAAATTTGAAAAATCAAAAATGGCCAAACTGAAAGTGGCTTAAAAAAATAAGTGAAAGAAAAATCGAAAGGTGCGGGAAAACGCACCTTTTTTTATTTCTTCTTTTCGGCAAATACTTTTTTGAATTTTTCAACCTTCGGGCGAACAACCGATTGGCAGTATTGATTCTGAGGATTTAACTCAAAATAATTGTGATGGTATGCTTCCGCTTCGTAATAATTGTTGATTTCAATAATTTCCGTTACAATCGGACGATCCCATACGTTTGCTTCCTCCAGCCGTTTTTTATAACCTTCCGCTGTTTCTTTTTGTTCCTGGGTGTGATAAAAAATCACGGAGCGGTACTGTGTTCCGATGTCGTTTCCTTGCCGGTTCAGTTGCGTGGGGTCGTGTACAAACCAGAACATTTCCAGCAATTCATCATACGAGATAATGGCAGGATCAAATACAATGCGTGCTACCTCGGCATGTCCCGTTGTACCTTCACAAACCTGTTTGTATGTAGGATTTTTCAGATGCCCCCCGGCATATCCCGGTTTTACAGACTCAATCCCTTTGATGTCTAAAAAACAAGCCTCGATGCACCAAAAGCATCCGGCTCCGAATGTTGCATGTTCTAAGCTCATATTCTTGCAAAATTACACTTTTTGTTCATTGAAATACACAAAATTTGAGATGAGAGACCCTGTATGCTAAAAAAAGAAGGGAGAAGAAGCGGTTGTTTTTGTTTTTTAGTAGTTTTGAATTTATCTGTCGCGTGATGAATAATGATACTTTCTACGGAAAGTTATTTTCGCCGGATACTACAACTACATACTTAATGAAGATTATACGATATGAAAACTATTAAATTAAACTCTCTGTGGATTGGAATAACGTTTTTTCTACTGGGTACTTTCTGTACATTCTCTCAGGAGGCTGGTGCCGCAGATCAACATCCCGGAGCAAGTGTTACGCTGTCGGTGAAAAAAAACGGACTATCCGATTATTCATTTACACCGTTGACAGATTACAATGAAGGGAATGTTCGTCAGCATGTTAGCCGGTTAGAACAAATTACCGGCAGCACGATTAAATACGAATACAGTGCGGGACGTATAAAATTCACTGTGAATCCTGAAAAAGTAAAGGGCAATGACCTCGATAATTTAATCAGAGGATTTGTTGTACTCCACGGTTATTCAGGGTACCAACTCAATTAAAAAAGACTACTAACTCCATCAAAAACAAACATGATGAAATTAAATTACTACGTTCTACTATTGGGGATTTTGTGCAGTTTTATGTCTCCTTTTCAGGGAGCCTCCCAATGTAATATACAGGCAAGTATTTGCCAGCCGGGAGTTGCCGGCCCGTTTAATTTTGTTGCAACAAGCGGCTCTTACGCCGGAGGTGCGTTTGCCAATGCAGGATGTTCCACCGGTGCGGCAGGACAGCACCATTACGGATTCATTACCTTATACATTACACAGTCAGGATACCTGAATGTATTGATTAACGGAAATGCTTCCTCCGGGTTTATTGACGTTGCTATTTTTAACGTTCCCAACGGAGTCGCTCCGTGTACAGCCATTCAAAGCGGTTCGAATGCGATCGGGTGTAATTATGCATCTACAGCCGGTGGATGTGTACAATTCGGAACGTCGTTTCCGTGTTCTTCATCCGTGCCTGCACCGTATGTGAATGCAGGTGATGAAATCATGATTGTGGCGCAAAGTTATACCGCTGGTACGAGTACTTCATTTACACTTGAACTGGGAACAACTCCGGGAAGTGCACAGACAGGGCCTCCGGATGCAACAATTACTTCTTCAGGCCCCTATTGTACAACGGACGGACCAACACAGCTGGTTGCAGCAAGTATGGGAGGAACCTGGTCAGGACCGGGGGTTTCACCGGCAGGAATGTTCAACCCGGCAGTAGCTGGTGTGGGAACGCATACAATTAATTATGCAATTGGATTTTCACCATGTAATTCAACAGCATCAACGCAGGTGACAGTAGGATCTGTTGCCATTTCAGGGATGAATGTATCCAACTGCCAATCGGGTGGCGTTTATAGTGTTTCCGGTATGGTAGGAGTTTCTAATCCGCCTTCTTCCGGACAATTAATTGTCGAAAACTGCGACGGACAGCAGGTGGTTGTCGCTTCAGCCCCGTTTAGTGTAGGGAGTTATCCTTTCAACTTATCGGGATTAAACCCGAACGGAGCGGCGTGTGATATCCATGCTTATTTTACAAACTCCAGTTGTTCTCACATCTTAAATTATACTGCTCCTGTCTGCCAGGGATGTACTATGCTTGATCTTACAACAACAGTTGGGGCGTGTCAACCGAACGGAACATATTCAGTGAGCGGGTCGGTATCTTTTTCGAACCCTCCTACAACAGGAACCCTGGAGATTACCACGTCATGCGGAGGAAGCCAATTATTTAACGCGCCATTCACATCTCCGACTAATTATTCAATTTTCGGATTGACGGCTGATGGAAGTTCATGTATTGTAAAAGCGGTTTTCTCTGCTGATAATACATGCGATATACTGGAAACAATTACAGCACCAACAGTTGTTGTGCCGACCTTCACACCAATCAGTGCATGTTTGGGAAGCAGTCCGCCACCTTTGCCGGCGACTTCCAATAATGGAATTTCGGGAACATGGTCGCCTGCAGTCATTAATACAAATACGGTAGGGGTAACAAACTATACATTTACGCCAAACCCCGGAGGATGTGCCGTTCCTGCAACAATGAGCGTAACAATCAATGATTTGCCGAATGTCAGCGTGCCGGGAGCAGGAGTGCTGTATGAGTGTCTGGTCTCACCGACTGTTCAGTTAAACGGTAATTCCAGTACTCCGGGAGTGACATATTCCTGGACAGGAAATGGTATTGTTTCGGGAGCAACAACTGCGACGGCGACTGTAAATGCTACCGGAGTTTATACATTGACGGTGACAAATCCTGCAACCGGATGTTCCAATTCTGCAAGTACCTCCGTTATCGGAGACGGAAATGAACCGGATGTTTCAATTGCGAACCCTGCAACGATTACATGTAGTAACCCGACAGTGACATTGTCTGCCAATTCACCCACACCTGGCGCTACATTTGCATGGACATCTAATCCGGGGATTATCTCCGGGGGAACCACATTGACTCCTACGGTAAACCAGGCAGGTACGTACCAGATTGTGGCAACAGGTTCGAATGGGTGTACGAATGCCGCAAGTGCTGTGGTGTCGGGTAATACAAACTTGCCGGATGTCAATACAACTCCGTCTTCTTATGTTATTTCCTGTAACAATCCTACTGTCTCAATCAATGGAACATCATCTGTTGCAGGTGTCAGTTATGTATGGACGGGACCGGGGATTGCCTCCGGGCAAAATTCAGGAACAATTACGGCTAATACAGCGGGAACGTATGCTGTAACAGTTACAAATCCGGTGAATAGTTGTGTGAATTCAGCAACATATACGGTTACCGGGAATACAAACCCTCCTGCTGTTTCTATTGCAAATCCCTCCCAATTGGATTGTTTGCACCCAACTATTCAATTACAAGGAACATCCGTTTCTGGAGCCACTGCTTCCTGGACAGGTCCGGGAGTTGTTTCGGGAGGAACAACATTGACAGCTGTTGTAAATGATCCGGGAACATATGTACTTACTGTAACAGACCCTTCCAATAACTGTACAAGTACAGCGCAGGTTCAGGTAAGTGAAATACCTTCTGTTACACCTTCTACGTTTTCAGATACAGTCATTTGCGGCAGCACATTCCGGGTTCCCCTGGACAGTATTGTAGCAAACGGAAACGTAACATGGACAGAACAATACGGATATGGATCCTTCAACAATCCGACTTTAACAGATCCTGTTTTTACAGGAGTGAATGGCGTAACAAATTATAATTTGGTCTTTACAGATGAATGTGGATATACAGCAACAGGTCGGGTGAGTATGATCAGAAGACCGGTTGTCTCAGTTCCGCCTTATTCATGTGTTCTGACAGAATTAGACATTTCAACGGTATCTCACAACGGAGGAGTCTGGTATGCCATTGAAAATACAACTCAACCGTACGTGCAGGATACAACCGTGTCTTTCCTCTATGGAGATACGCTTACGGGTGGACCGCAGATCACAGGGGTAACAGTACCGGAACATGGCGTATATTACATGTACTTCCATTCGAACGATATCTGTCCGGATACAACTATTACCTTAAATTTCCTGCCGTATATCTGGACCGAAATAAATGATACAACGCTTTGCGAAGGAGTGCAATATGAATTAAATGCGTATGAAAGCCCTTACAATGTTGATTATTCCTGGAATACAGGCTCTACAGGGACATCCATTACCGTTACGCAGCCGGGAGCATATATTGTAACCATAACAAATGACTGTTATGCATACAGTGATACTGCAGTTGTTGCTTATGAGAAGTGTGAAATTGAAGCACCAAATGTTATTTCGTTATCATCCAGTTCAGGAAACAACACCTGGTTTGTAGATAAGAAGGGGGTAGCTGATTTCCGGTGTGTGATTGTCAACAGATGGGGGAACCTGATTTACGAATTTAATGATGTAAACGGACACTGGGATGGAAGAGATATGGGAGGAACAGTGGTGTCTGAGGGAGTGTATTTTTACACAATTCAGGCAACTTATGAAGGTGGGGAAGAAGTCACCAAACAAGGATTTATACATGTTGTACATTAAAGAATCTGAAAATGCTAACAGAAAACGGGGAATCGTACTATAGCGATTCCCCGTTTGTTTTTTCTGAGCATATAGGATAACCAATCCTATTTTACTTTCTTGTCAATGAATTTCTTTTCTATGCAGGATCCTGCTTTTTTCTTGGATAAGGTTCGGGTTTTCTAATCGTCAGTCAGTGTGTCTGCGTTGTGCCTGTTGATCCAATAAGAATAAATCAGCAAGTACAATTGCCGTTAATGCCTCTACAATGACAGGTGCTCTCAGCGCTACACACAAATCATGTCTTCCCTTTATGGAAAATGATTCGATCGTATTTGTATCCCAGTTCAGACTTTCCTGCTCTTTTGGTGTAGAAGAAGCCGGTTTGATAGCGATTCTGAATACCAGGTCATTTCCGTTGGTGATTCCGCCATTGATTCCGCCTGCATGATTGCTTTTCGTTGTTCCGTTTGGATCAATGATCGAATCGTTGTTTTCTGATCCGAACATGCGTGCAGCATCAAATCCGGAACCAAATTCGACTCCTTTTACGGCAGGAATGGAAAACAATGCGTGGGCTAACAAGGATTCAACGGAATCGAAAAACGGTTCGCCAAGCCCGATTGGGACCTGTTTTACACGGCATTCAATGATTCCGCCGACAGAATCTTTTGCATTAATTGCTTTTTGCAACCCTTTTTCCGGATCCGATTCACCACCTATTTCAATGACCTGTGCTTCAATTGAAGATGGGCCGATTACCTTTTTTGCGATGCTGCCTGCGGCAACCAATCCCGTTGTCAGACGGGCACTAAAATGTCCGCCCCCGCGATAGTCTTCGTACCCGCCAAATTTTTTGTTCGCCACAAAATCGGCATGTCCGGGTCTTGGAATACTTCGTTGTGATGTATAATCTTCCGAACGGGTATTCTGATTTTCAAAGAAAATGGCAATGGGTGCGCCGGTCGTTTTTCCGTTAAAAATCCCACTTTTAAACAAAGGAAAGTCGGCTTCTTTTCTCGGGGTTGTTCCTTTTTGAATTCCTCCTTTACGACGCTCCAAATCCGGTAACAGCAGTGTTTCATCCACTGTCAATCCCGCAGGACATCCGTCGATTACAACTCCAACGGATTCCCCGTGTGATTCTCCAAAAATATGCACTCTGAATAAGCGTCCGAATGTATTCATATAGCTATCCTACAGTTAAATCAGGGTCAATTTCATGCGCCCATGCAATGATTCCTCCCTGAAGGTTATACAGGTTTTCATACCCGTGATTTTGTTCCAGCCATGCGATCACATTGGCACTTCTCTGCCCCGAACGACACTGAACGATTACTTTACCTTCTTTCGGAACTTCTGAATAGCGGTTGGCAAATTCACTGGTCGGAATTAAAATACCGTTGATGTTTGCCATGTCATATTCACTCTGCTCGCGCACATCAATTAAAATGTGTTCTACATGATTGTCAATCATTGACTTTAGCTCTTGTACCGTTATTGATTTCATAATTTCTACTAATGTTTCGTAAAAGTAGGTGCTTTCATTGAAAAAAACAACTGTTAAAAAAATAACAAAATAGAGGTGTTTTGTGATTGGGTTGAGAGGTGTTTGTTGGATTCTTTCACTACATTTGCGTGGCTCATAAAAACGAAGCGTAAATAAGACAGAGATGAAGGATTTATTGGAGAAGTTTGAGAATAAACAACCGGAAATTGTATTTGAATGGCATGATTCTGAAACAGAAGCGAAAGGATGGGTGGTCATCAATTCGTTGAGAGGAGGAGCTGCCGGAGGAGGAACACGCATGCGTGCAGGAGTGGACAAACGGGAAGTAGAATCACTTGCAAAAACAATGGAAGTGAAATTTACAGTAGCTGGCCCTGCCATCGGAGGTGCTAAATCCGGAATTGATTTCGATCCGAAAGATCCGCGCAAGAAAGAAGTGTTGCGCCGTTGGTATAAAGCGGTTGCTCCCTTGTTGAAAAATTATTACGGAACAGGCGGAGACATGAATGTAGATGAAGTGCACGAAGTCATTCCGATCTGCCGGGAAGTAGGGGTATTGCATCCACAGGAAGGAGTCTTCACCGGACACTTTTCCCCGAATGATCAACAAAAGCAACAGCGCATCGGGCAATTGACAGATGGTGTAACGAAGGTGATCGAAAACGAAGCGTATACACCTGATCTGAGTAAGAAATACAATGTTTCTGATATGATCACCGGTTATGGTGTGGCTGAGTCAGTAAAACATTATTATACTATCTGGGGTGGAGCTGTTTCAGGAAAACGGGTGATCGTTCAGGGATGGGGGAATGTGGCTTCTGCAGCTGCGTTTTTCCTGGCACAACAGGGGGCTAAAATCGTTGGAATCATTGACCGTGTAGGAGGATTGATCAACGAAGAAGGCTTTTCCTATGATGAAATTAAACACCTGTACCTGAATAAAAATGGCAATGAACTGGCACATCCTTCGATGCTTTCATTTGAAGAGGTGAATGCAAAATTGTGGGATGTCCCTGCTGAAGTTTTTATTCCGTGCGCTGCTTCGCGGATTGTGCAACAAGACCAGGTAGAACGAATGGCCGCTGCAGGAATGGAAGTGATTGCCTGTGGTGCGAACGTTCCGTTTGCTGACAAAGAAATTTTTTTCGGACCGATTGCCGATTATACTGACAACCAACTGTCGGTAGTTCCGGATTTCATTTCCAACTGTGGAATGGCGCGTGTGTTCGCCTATCTGATGTCAAATGACCTGTCACAGATTTCTGATACTGCTATTTTTGAAGATGTCAGTTCGACCATCGAACAGGCTTTGAAGAACGTACACGCAGTACATTCCGGGAAAACAGGAATAGCGAAGAAGGCCTTTGAAATTGCATTAAAAGAGTTGGTTTAACCACCTCTACATAACACAACATTGTAAAAACGCTTTCTGACCGGAAGGCGTTTTTATTTTTCTTCCCATTCTTTCTCAAAGTCTTTTTGCGTTTTCCGGGGAGGGAAGTACCGGTGTTCATTGACAGAGATGTCATATCCGATGGCGCTGTCGATCAACAGGTACAAATCATTGATAATCCAGTCGGGAGAACCGGTTTTTTCCATCCCGTTGGTCAACACCTTTTCTGTTTTTCCGTCTTTCAGGTATACTTTCATCAGCAATGCGGGGCCCATAAACCCGGAAACGGTTTGCCCGGTGTAAACTTTGTCCACGGTTTTTCCGTTGGTGAATGTAATTTTCAGCTCCAGGTTATTGCGTGCCTGCGTTGATTCCACACCATACCTGGCATAACTTTGAATGCTTCGGATGGTTGACAGGAATGCGGCAGTGTTTTCACGACTTTCGGAACGAAACCCCGGATGCATGGTGCTTTGCGTATGATCGTTCAATGCCCGCTCGATTTGTTCATCCAGCATGGGGATGATTTTTGTATTTTCCTTGTTTGGTTCATCATAAATGGAATGTGTCCCGAAAAAAGTTCTGTACAGGGGCACTGCAGCGATTCCCAAAATGATAGCGGAAACAATTAACCCTGCGCCAATTCCTATTTTAGTGTTTTTCTTATTCGTAGTATTCATCTTTTGTTGTTTAGTTGTTGAAAGAGGTACCGGTAACGTCCTCCTTATCATTTGTTTCTACCCGGACTAAAGTAATAAAAAACGATTACTTACTGATAAACAATTTCAAATCGATCAGGAATAGCTGTTGAGGGCTTTTAATCAGTGAATGCATGAATTGTTCATTGGTAACTGCGACTGTTGTATTTCCTGTAAATGCAACACTTTCAACCTGTAGGAAATGCCCTCCGAATTTTAATTTTTTCTTCTTTCCTCCCAGAAAATCATCGGTGTTGAAGTCACTGAGCAGGTATAGAAATGGTGCCACTGTTTTGGTATAACCCGTCAGAACGATTTGTTTTCTGTTTGGAGAAATCGCAGCGCCTGTTATCAAACCGTTTACCTGGAATGATTGCATGAACGTCGCTTTATGTATTCCCTTTTTGTTTGGAATTTTATACAATGTTGTTTTTTGAGAATTCCATTCTTTGGTAAACACATAAATCATCGAATCAGTTACCAGGAAGGCTTCGCAATCAAAATCGGTCGCATTGGATTTCTTTGCCGTGAAATCTGTTTGTTCCGGATAGGAAAAACGAATGGTGTCGATGTGCAATGACGTTTTATGAATTTTAAAGAAACGCAGGTTTGTCCGTGTGCCTGTTGCATTGTTCCCGACATCCCCGATGTAAAAATAATCGCTATCCTGCTGCAATTCTTCCCAATCGGTTACCTTTAATGCTTTGAATTGAATGATCTGTTCTGTTTTTCCTGTGGCCGGATCAATTCCGTAAATGTTGTTGTCACTGTCGTCGTTGTGTGTCCAAAGGAGTTTGTTCCAGTATACCAGTCCGGATGTTTCCTTTAGTTGATCATCCAGCGGAAACTTCCGGATCAGTGAATCGGGAATGGTTGTCGCTGTTTTTTTCTCCTGGGAAAATGCGGTTCCGGAAAACAGGAAGATCACACCGGATAAAATAGCACAACGAAGCATGGGGTGAATGTACACTTTTTTATAGAAATCCGGTTGACCTTTCTGCGTTTTTATCCGATTAGAGCCTGAATAACATGGCAACGACGATCCGTGTTTCACATTTTGCGTTCAACGATACTCTGGTGTTTTTCAAGAGAAAGTCCTTGCGCGTTAAGGCACACAGCACGACCATGCTACACAGTATGATAGCATATTTATTGGCATTCTGTAATGGACTATAAACCGATTATTTTTCCCGGTGAAGGATGATGTTGCTGACCGGACTGTATACTAACGGGATGTGTTCAATCAGCAAGTCACTTTTATCGATTCCGAATGCGGCTTGTTCCTTTTGCCCCATGCGTTTGAGCATGAAATAAGCATTGAGAATCACCCCCTCTTTGATCGCGAATTCATTATCTACGGAAAGGTATTTTTCCATTATAATGAACTTAAAATCGATCGATGGGTTGTATTCGGTAGACCCATGATTTTTCAGGTGGAGATTCAGCTCTTTATTGGCAATCAGGTCATCGATGATCTGAGTGAAAAACAATTCCGTTCTCGGTTGGATGCGAAACCCAATGTTGAGGACAATTTTGATGACCTTATCATCTACCAGTTCAGTCATTTGATAATTCAGTGTATACGGATTGTTGGTGCGATTGATGTGAAAAAACCAGTATACATCCGCACGTTTTGGTTTCCGTGCGAAAATAGATTGAATGATCCGTTCTTCAATGTGGTCTCTCCGATCTGCTTTTGTAAGGTAAATCAAATGGGTCACAAATTTAGGTATGGTTTCGTCGTCGCTCAGTTTGGTGATCGCCCCGGAATATTTCCCCAGGTCTACAAACTTTGTATAACGGTTGTTGATTTTTCTTCCGAAATAACTCACATACATCATCGCGAAGAACAAGCCTCCCACAAAGACGGTAATGTATCCTCCTTCCCGGAATTTGATAATGTTGGCAACGAAAAAAGAAATTTCAATGATGATGAAAGTGAGCAGTAATCCGAGGACCAGCAATTTATTCCATTTGAGTTTGAAGACGAGAAAATAAGAAAGCAAGAAAGTGGTCATCATCATGGCGAGGGTAATGGCCAGACCGTATGCCGCTTCCATCCGGGATGACGTTTGAAAGTAAAGAATAATCAGTACACATCCGATCCATAGAATATTGTTGACACTCGGAATATAAATCTGTCCTTTGGTTTCCGTTGGTTGTTTTACGGCTACACGCTGCCAGAAATTCAGGTTGATTGCTTCGTTGATCAACGTAAATGATCCGCTGATCAATGCCTGAGACGCAACAATTGCAGCCAGCGTGGCGATCAGGATAGAAGGGAACAGAAACCATTCCGGGATGATTTCAAAAAACGGGTTTCTCCCGGCCAGCAATGGATCCGGTTGATTTAACAACCATGCTGCCTGCCCCAGGTAATTGATAACCAAACATATTTTTACAAATCCCCAGGTGAAACGGATGTTTTTTCTTCCACAGTGACCCAGGTCCGAATAAAGTGCTTCCGCCCCTGTTGTACAGAGAAAAACGGCCCCTAAAATCCAGAATCCTTGCGGGTAATTTGTCAATAGTTCATACGCGTAATAGGGATTAAGTGCTTTAAAAACACCCGGGTAGTGAACAATCTGACCCACTCCCATGACCAACAGTAACAGGAACCAGATCGCCATAACAGGACCAAATGCTTTACCAACACTATGTGTACCGAATCGTTGGAGGAAAAAGACAAGTGAAATAATCGCAATGACGATCGGTACAACGGAAATATGCCCTTTTAACCCTTCGATCATTTCGAGTCCTTCGATTGCGGATGTAACGGAAACAGCAGGTGTAATGATCCCGTCAGCCAACAATGCCGCCGCGCCGATCATGGTTGGAATAATCATCTTCTTTCCGTATCGTCTGACCAATGAATATAAGGAAAAAATACCACCTTCCCCGTCGTTATCCGCTTTGAGTGTCAACCAGACATATTTAACAGTTGTTTGAAGCATCAGCGTCCAGAACACACAGGAAACACCACCCAGTACGAGTACTTCACTGATTTCTTTTGCACCGATGATGGCTTTGAAGGTGTACAGCGGACTTGTTCCGATATCCCCGTAGATAATACCTAATGCAATTAAAAGAGATGCAAATGTAACGTTTGAGTTAAAGTGTTTGTGATCCATTTTGTATGTATTTTATGACGGTACAAAAATGGCGGTGAATCTATAAGCGGGGTATAAAGAAGAATAAGGAAGGTATAAAGATTTTATTAAGATGGTAAAACTGCATTACTGGAAGCGATATCCTACACCACTTTCAGTAATAATGTGCCGGGGCTGATTGGGATTGTCTTCGATCTTTTTTCTCAGCTGGGCAACAAATACCCGTAGGTATTGTGTTTCGGTCTGGTACCCGACTCCCCAGATTTCTTTCAGGATGTATTGATGGGTCAGTACCCGGCCTTCGTTTTTTGCAAACAAAGACAGCAGGTTGTACTCCGTTGCGGTGAGTTTCAGTAATTCGTCATTTTTTCGAATGCTTCTGGCCGTCCAGTCAATATGTAAGTCGCCGATTTCAATACAGCTGACGGTATTGCTCGATTGGTTCTGACGAATGGCAGACCGCATACGGGCTAATAATTCAGCCGTTCGGAAGGGCTTGGATAAGTAATCGGTCGCGCCGTTGTCTAATGCTGTCACAATGTCGTGTTCACTGTTTTGTACGGAAAGAATAATAATTGCCTTGTTGTACCACTGACGGAGTTCCTTCAGTATTTCATGTCCGCTGCTATCCGGAAGTCCCAGATCCAGCAGAATCAGTTCCGGTGGATGATTCGCCGCCATCAGCAAACCCTGCTTTCCTGTTTCTGCCTGGATTACTTTATAGTCATGGCTTTCCAATGTGATTTCCAGCAATTTTCGGATCTGTGGTTCGTCGTCGATGATTAAAATTTCCTGTTTATTCATTTTTCAAATGATTGATATAGGTTGTTTTTGCCGGGAATGCGATCGTGAACGTTGCGCCTCCTTTTTCATTGTTCTTCAATGCAATAGTCCCCTTCTGTGCTTCTACAAATCCCTTTACAATGGAAAGTCCCAAACCGTTTCCTCCTGTTTTTGTATTGGGAAGTCTGTAAAACTTGTCAAATACAAATGCGATGTTATCTTCCGGGAAACCGGTTCCGTTATCGGAAATGGTAATCACACAATTATCGGAAAGGTGCTCAACCTGCACATCAATGTGTGTGTGTTCAGGTGTGTATTGAACAGCGTTGTGCAACAGGTTGTACAGGATTTGTTCCGTAAAACCTGCATCTATTTTAAAGAGGGGTAAATTATCCGGAGCATTAAAACTGATGGTATGGGTATTTTGTTCCGGTAATTTCTGAATCACAGAATTGACTAAATCATGGACATCACACCAATCGTATTTTGGTTGCAGGGTTCCGCTTTCCAACCGGCTGATGTTTAACAGGTTTTCTACTTGCCTGTCGAGCCGGATGGCTGCATTATCTATTTCTGAAAGTAATTCATCCTGGTTTTCAACTGAGAGTTTATCCTTGTTTTCCTGCAGCGTATCAACCGCTCCGAGGATGGTTGAAATAGGAGTTCTGAATTCGTGTGAAAGTGAGTTTAGAAGAGTATTATAGAGTTTGATTGTGTTTTCCTTTTCTTTTTTGTCCCGCGCTTCTTTCTCTGCTTTTCGGATTTTAAACGTTAAAACGGCATTGACCAGGGCAATGATAAAGTACAGCAGGAACATCAACCAGTCTTCAGCATTGCTGATCTGAAAATTGCAAATCGGGGGGATAAAGAAGAAATTCCAGATTACCGCACTCAAAACGGCAGCGAGTAATACCGGAATAATATCGAGGATCATTGCAAGAAAGGAAACCGTCATCAGGAGTAAAAGAGCGGACATCTTATAGCTGATGAACTGATCCGTGAAAAAACAGATCAACGCGACCACCAAAACGGTCAGCGTGCTGATGATGTATTGCCTCAGAGAGGCCGTTGTTTTTATGCCGAATACCTTCAAATCGTTCTGCTGATTATTTGTACAAAAATAGCCAATCAGGTGTAAAGATTTTGTAAAAAAGACTGTGGTTTTTTCATCAACTGTTCCAATTGATGCTGGCTTATCCGGAAAAACAAAAAACGCCCCGGAAAATCCCGGGGCGTTTGAATCGTTATTTTAGCTTTCTTGTTTATTTCACCAATGTCAGCTCATCAATAATGTTTTGTGCACCGTACACGCGGTCAACCAACCACAGAATGTAACGGATGTCACATGAAATGGTACGTTGTACCTTGTCTTCAAAGAAGATGTTTCCGGACATGGCTTCCCAGTTACCGTCAAATGCTGTACCAATCAGGTGTCCGTCTGCGTTGATAACAGGAGAACCGGAGTTACCACCTGTAATGTCGTTATTGGAGAGGAAATTACATACCACGAAGCCTCTTTCTTTGTCTGCGTATTGCCCCCAGTCTTTTTTCTTCCATGTTTCCGTGATTTTCGGGTCAACGTGGAATTCCGGGTTGGACGGGTCTTCTTTTTGGAACATTCCTTCCAGGCTGGTTACGTAATCATAACTTACCGCATCTTTTGGAGAATAAGGAAGTACCTGTCCGTATGTCATCCTCATTGTAGAGTTGGCGTTCGGATAAAACTTCTTGTTCGGTTGCATTTCGCGGATTCCTTTCGTGAATTTTCTGTTCGCCACTTTTAATGCGTCTGTCGCTTCCTGGATGTCAGTAGCTGTCAGTGCGTTTTCGTATGCTTTTGCCGCATCTTCAATGATCAGGAAGAACGGATCTTTGTTCAATACTTTAACGGAAGGGTTGCTTGCAAACTTGTCAAACTTCTCCTTGTTGAAGAAAATAGATTTTGACTTGATGGACGCAATATATGCAGCGATTCCTTTTTCGCCTTTCGCACCGATTCTCTTTGTCAATTCTCCTTGCTGAGCTGCAGGAATGTCTTTGATGTACATTTTGAACAACTCACCTACGATGTCGGACTCAATGTTCATGTTCGCGTTTGCAAAATACTCCTGTGCCGCATTATTACAGAAGTTCAGAATCATATTTGCACGATCCGTTTGACCTGCATTCAACGCATCTTTGTACATCTTGTAGCGGTAAGCCAAAACAGATGCATCAACAGTCATGATGAATTCGGATTGGTATACTTTGATTAATACCACACTTTCCAGTGTTTTGAAGCTTTTCTCAAACGAAGAAAGGACGTCACTGTATTCACTTTTATTTGCCGCAAATGTTTTGAATTGATTCTCCAGTTCTTGCTTTTTTGCGACAACTTTATTGTTTTTTACCTGTAGAATTTCTCCCTGGAAGTTTTTCCAGTAGTTGGCAACCTGCGCGTAGTTGGACGAATATTTTAAACGAACAGTTACATCCTGATCCATGTATTTTTTCATTACGTCCATTTTGATGGCGCGTAATTCAACCCGTTTTGGTTTTTCCAACGTAACGGTTTGTTCTACTCCGTAAGAAGTCAGGTAACGGTCTGTTCTTCCCGGGAATCCCATGATCATTGCAAAATCATTTTCTTTCACACCTTTCAATGAAACCGGCAAGTGGTGACGTGGTGTCATCGGAACATTATCTGCCGCATAAGGAGCCGGCTTGTTGTCTTTCCCACTGTAAATCCGGAACATAGAGAAATCTGCCGTATGGCGTGGCCACATCCAGTTGTCCGTATCGCCTCCGTATTTCCCTGCTGATTGAGGTGGTGTCCCCACCAGGCGGATGTCCAAAAACTTTTCGGTAACAAATAAATAGAATTCATTTCCGTCAAAAAAGTCTCTTACAAATGCTTCGTAATGCGTTCCGTTAACAGCTTCTTTCGACAGGATGTTTCCGATTTCCTGAATTTTAGCCGCTCGTTCTGCTTCAGTCATTCCGTCACGCAGTTCCTTCGCTACCTTTTCCGTTACATCTTCAATGCGGATGACAAACGTTGCAAACAAATTTGTTTTGATTTCTTCACTGTGGTTTTTGGCCCAGAATCCATTGTCCAGGTAATTGTGTGCAGAGGAAGATGCTTCAGCAATCGCTTCATAACCACAGTGGTGGTTGGTCAGAATCAATCCGTTTTTGGAAATTACTTCACCTGTACAGTATCCGTTGAAAGAAATGATGGCATCTTTCAGCGAAGAATTGTTGATGGAATAGATCTCATCCGCGGTCAGATTCAGACCGTATTTTTTCATGTCTTCATAGTTTCTTCCCAGTAGAAACGGAAGCCACATACCTTCATCAGCACGTGAGTAAAGGCTTGTGAAGCTGACAAGAAACGTCAGTAAACCTAATTTAATTTTATGCATAACAGTTCTTTTTTATTTTTGGCTAGCAAATGTAGTCATAACATTATATATCTCAAAGCTATAATCGGATGAACGGTTTAAGTTCCGGGATGAGAAGCTGATTATTTTCGATCAATACCAAAAAACAAGCAGATGAATGGCCGAATATTTCATGAAATCAACCTGTGAATGAATACAGGAGCTGTTCTCTTAACACTATTTGTGAAGCGCTATTTATGATTGATTATCAGTGTTTTTATTGTGTTTTTCGGTTATTAATAATTCCTTGTTACTAACTATCTTTTTCTACCTCACAATAAAACAGGCTATTTTTCGATTTTTGTACCGTGAGATATCTATTCATTATACTATTTTTTACATCTGTTGGTTTTGCGCAGGTACTGGATAATTCCAGGGGAGATGCGTTTACCAATAAACCGTTTTTTAATAAAACATTCGTTGCTAAGAACAACATTAAATCGATCAAAGGCCGTTTTAATTATAAGAAATCAGGGCAGGCGATGTACCCGACAGAATATTTTTATGCATATAACTTCAACAGGCAGGGACAGTTGATCAGTTCGTTTGAAACGCGAAAAGATGATGGAACGGCAGATACAACGTGGAATGAATACATCTATGATATGGATGGCAGCCTGATCGAACACAAACAAGGAAATTCGACAAGCAAATCCAGTACCGTTTATCATTTGGATGATAAAAAGCGGGTGATTTCAGAAGAATACCTCACTGAAACCATTGATTCGACCGGGAAAAAAGCAGTGATACTGATGAACTCAGAGGCAATGTCATACGAAGATTTCGGTCTGCAGCACAAGAAGACAGTAATGAACAGTTACGGATTACCCTATAAAACGGAGTTGTCGTTTTACGATGAAAACGGGTATCTGCTGGAACAGGAAGAGCGTTTTTCGCGCACATCTAATTTCAATAAAACCTTGTATTCGTATAATGAAAAAGGCCTGCTTTCATCAATTGCTGTATACCAGAAAGGACATTCCACACCCGTTGAGGAGAATAAGTTTAAATATGACCAATACGGGAATATAACGGAAAAACATTGGTACAAAGGTGGTGTCTTTACAACAGATACCCAGATTGTCTACAATGAACAGACAAAGCTCATGACGGCAGTGATTATACGGGATGTCAGTACCAATTTCCTGATGGTCATCCGTTTTGGTGATTATGAGTATTTCGATTAACGTTCCGGAATCAATAATAAACGCCCGAAACCTTTGTGAAAATAGTTTCTCCTCCTGTAAAGACCACATTTACTTTCAATTCATCCTCCTGCTCTGTGACGGAGAGTTTGACCATTATTTCCGGCGTTTCAACCGGATTCATAATGGCCAGGTATTTACAGTTGGAAATACTTTTTAACTGAATGGGACGCTTGTAGTGAAGGCTCAGTAATTCTTTCACAATTTCCAGTTGCGCGACACCCGGAGTAACGGGGTTTCCCGGGAAATGTCCTTCAAAAATTGAATCAGCAGCATTTAAAACGATGTCAGCCACCAGTTGACCGGCTTCTTGTTGCAGGTTATTCAGTTGATAGAATTTATCTTTTAGAATCATCAGATGCTTGTAAATTTGGAATCCGCGATGGATTGATTGGTTTTCAGATTGGTAAATGTATAGACGATTTTTTGATTTTTAGACTCTGTCATGGTCATTTCATCCAGTAAGAGACTTTTTTTACTGAATAATAACTCTATTTTACTCATGTATTTCGCCATGCGTGGGTTTTTTGGTGTCAATGTCAGTTTATACGACTTTGTATTTTCCTGGTAGCCGATTGAAAAATCCTTTTCGTTCAAAAAATCTCCTGAGAGCATGGAAATCATCATGCCCTGGATTTGTTTCACCACTTTTTGGCTCGCCGGATTGTTCACTAACTTTCCGTTTTCATACAATTTTACACTTTCTCCGCTGATGAGGATCAACTGATTGTCACTGGTGTGATCCCAGCGTACTTTATTGCTTTTTTTGAAGTAAAATTTTCCGTTTCCCGACTGTGCTTCTTTGAACATGTCCGAGTAAACTTTTTCAGAAAAATCTGCGGTAATGCTGGTTGTCTCCTCGTGTTTTTTTTCAATGGCTGCTTTGACGGCATTTTTATCTGAAACGCTTTTAAAATCCTGAGCAATGACGTTCAGTGAGAAGAAAGCTGCAACAAGCAGCAGAATGTTATGTTTCATCTGAAAATTGTTTTTAAATCCTTGGGTTGGGCAAATTTGATACCATTTTTTTTCGCCTGGGTGATGAAGCGTTCTAAAATTGCTTCTGTTTGCGGTAAATTATCGTGAAACAAGACAATATCACCCGGTTTTATTCTGGAAGATACCCGTTCCAACAGCTTTGGCTCTTCTTTCAGAACTGAATCAAATGAGCGAAGACTCCAGCCGATTACCCGTTTTTTGAATTTTTTTACAGCACGTGCAATTCGCGGGTTGGTGTATCCGATTGGCGGACGAAAATACGTTCCGGGGTGAATGCCCTGTGCAATCAAGGTATTGTCACACAAACCGATTTCCTTTTCAACACTGTCCTGGCGCAATGCAGCAAACATCAACGGGTGCGTCTGGGTGTGATTTCCAATCAGGTGGCCGGCTTCCAGTATTTGCTGAATGATCTCCGGATGTTCTTCCGCCTGTTTTCCGATGACAAAAAAGAGCGCGCCGATGTTGTGCCGTCTGAGTGTTTCGAGAACTTGAGGTGTCAATTGTTCGTGTGGTCCATCGTCAAATGTCAGTAATACGCTGTCACTATTCAACCGGGTTGTATTGGTCAGGAAGTAATTCCTGTTGGGCAGTAGGATTCCCAAAGACAAAAAAATCAGAAACAGCAGCGAAGCAATTCCCATCAGAATCCACATCATCGGAGTTCCGCTGAAAAAGATGGAAATCCACGTACAGTTGATGATAAAGCCAATGATATTTAAATGATGTCGTGTCATATAAATTTGATCCAAAAGTAATGAAAATTACAGGATCTTCATGGATTCATTGCTCATATAAGTTTACTTATATTTGATGAAAAATTACTGTCTAACGAAAAGAGATTCAAATAATGAAAAACTTGGTTGTTGTCATTTCATTGCTACTTGGCACGAATCTGATTGCTCAAAAAGTTAAATTTGAGAACTTTAAGCTTGTAGAGTATGATTGTCCTCCCGATCAGATTCAATTTTTTAATATTACTACTATTGACAGTAATGGTGTTGTTAATATTCATAATGGGAATGGTTCATTAATGTTTTCTCACCAATTGTCAGAAAATGAAATTCAAGAATTGAATGATTTATTTTCAAAAAAATTGAACGCTTATATCGTGAAACAAAAACTAAATGAAGACTACTATGGTCTTCGTTTTTTTATAAGTTTTGATGTCAACAACAAGTCTAAAAATCTATGTTATGTTAGCCCCTTTATGAATGAGCAATTCAATAAAACTATAACCCGTATTATTTATAAAAAAGGATCTTCTACTAAAGTAAAATCGTCTATTGATACCGAAGCACTGGAAAAACAAATAAAAAAGCAGGAACGAATTGATGTCCTACCTAAAAGGCCTGTTAATCCTCCTCCTCAAACTCCGGAATAAATTACGAAAATCACCTGATCAGTGTCAGCCCCAGTTTTCCATTGACCTGATGATTCACAATCAGTATGTATTTTTCTTTGGAAAGTGCATAATCAGTTGCCAGGTGGCAAGCAAAAGCAGCCGATGAATAATACAATCCGGTATACTGTTCGTAATTGACTTGTTTTGCTCCGATTGTTCTCGGGATTTCTCCGGCAAATAAAACCAGTTCAATTGTATCTGAGTCAACCTGATTGTTCTTCAGGAACGTTGCAATCGCTTCTTCTGTATTGGTGTTATTGAAATGTACCGAACAATCCATCACGGCCTTTTTCGTCCCGTTACCTTCCGGTTGCAGCGATAAGAATGTTGCTCCCGATGTGAACGGAAACGCTGACTGAATAACCTGAGGTTTCAGTAATTCCAGGAATTCAATTGCTTCGTCAGCAGCACCTACCAGTACACTTTTTTTCCCTTCCTGTATGCACAATAAACCATCGATCAATGCTGTTTCAAAGGAAAGACTGTTTTGGGTATGCGTCATGTTGTAGGAATGATTTCCAAGTGCCATCGATATAGCTCCTGCGATCGTATTGTGTGTTGATTGGATAAATGCAGTAGGGGAGAGCGTATCTCCTGTTGCCGTGATAAATGTTTGCAGAAAACGTTCGGTATCTTTTAAACAACCCAATGAGGTTCCGACTGAAATAGCATCAAAAGGAAGCACTGTTTCGTTCTGACATACCTGCGCGGCAGTCAGTGCCATTCTCAATACAGGACTGAATCTACGCAGAGAAGCGGGAGAGATGTATGTTTTGTAATCCGGTGCGACAACTTCCGATTGAGTTCCCAGCGGTTGCAACGTTTCCCAGATATTTTCTTTTCCAAAACTATCCTGATGACCAATTGATACGATGGATGTAATTACTGCGCTCATAGCTCACCAAGAATTATTGTTGAATTGTTTCCTCCGAATCCGAACGAGTTGGAAAGGACATTTCGTATTGTCTCAACTTTTGTGGTCCGTGTTACCGGTACCAGTTTCGTTTCCTCAATTGCGTTTCGGTGGTTGAGGTTTGCAAAGAGGTAACCATGTTGAATCGCTAAAACACTGAATACGGCTTCGAGTCCTCCTGCAGCAGCCAGCGTATGACCGGTAAAAGCTTTTGTAGAGCTGAACGGGGGGATCTGTTCTCCGAACACCTGCATGATGGCTTTGGATTCGGATAAGTCATTGTTGGGGGTTGCTGTTCCATGGGCATTGATGTAATCAATGTCTTCCGGTTTCAGATTGGCCACTTTCATTGCTTCTGAAATGGATAAGGTAGCGCCGTATCCGTCAGGAGATGATGCGGTCTGGTGGTAGGCATCTGACGCGTTGCTCCATCCTTTTAATCGGGCCAGAGATGTACTACCTGATTTTTCAATGCTGGCAGCGGATTCGATGACAATAAATCCGGCACCTTCACCGAGATTGAGCCCTTTTCTGGACTCATCAAACGGCCGGCACCATTCTTCGTCAAAGATCATTAATGAGCGAAACCCGCTGATGGTAAATTCACTCAGGGCATCTGTTCCTCCTACGATCACCCTGTCCAGTGCGCCGGAACGAATCATTCGGGCACCCATCATAATGGCATTGGCAGCTGATGAGCAGGCGGTGGAAATGGTGTTGACAAACCCGTCAATTCCCAGTTCCAATGCAATTTCTTCACTGGAATTTCCACTGGAATGCTCTTTGTACTTTGAAATGTCATGGGTGCCGTTGTTCATGTAGCTGCGGTACTGAATTTCACTGACATCCATTCCCCCCACAGACGTTCCTGAGATAACCCCTGTGCGAATGTCCTCGCGCAGCAGGTGACCGGAAAATGCTTCTTTTGCAGCGACACAACCCAATAATCCCGTTCTGGAACCATTTATTTTTAATTGAAAACGGTCAATTAATTCCTCATTTGTCAACGGAACTTCTCCAACCAGGAACCGTTCAGAATGCGGATGTGAACCCTTTTTAATTCCCGATCGTTCGGCGATCAGGGTATCAAAATGTTCCTGTACATTGTTACCAATGCAGCTGATGGCTCCTATTCCCGTGACAAAAATTTCCATTACTGATTGCTTTCAATAAATGCAGCCAATGAATTCACAGAGTGAAAAATCTCACGTCCCTTGCTTGGATCTGCGATTTTAATTCCGTAGTTGGATTCCAGAAGTACAATAAATTCCAGCGCGTCGATGGAGTCAAGCCCCAATCCTTCGTCACCAAACAAAGGAGCATCATCTTTAATGTCCGCAGGAGTCAGGTCTTCCAATGAAAGTTGCTCGATGATCTGAGCTTTTAGGTTTTCTTTTAATTCACTCATGTTATTCGTATATCAATTATCTGTTCAAATTTCCGGAATTTCCGTTCCGGTAGTTCGTTAATAGCTCGTCTAATGCAGCTGCAAATGAAGAACGATCGGCAGTATTGTCAGTTAGCGCCACTAAAAATAGGAAACATTCTTCTGTTACTTTATTTTTTTCATCAACTTTTGACTCAACCCATCCGCACAAACACCAGTTTCCACCCTTTCGTGCCGCATGATACAGCCGTTCTGCAAATAAGCTGCTATCAAACTGGGGAGTAATAAAAAATGTATTTTCTCCATACCATTTATGTCGGATTGCTAATTCTCCTGTCAGGATATTCGGGAGTGTATAAACAAACAATGAGGGGCTTGGGTTACCTTGTTGTGTATATGACTCAATGAATTTCATGTCTGTATGTTGACTCGCATTGGCATTGGCAAACAATAATTCAGGTTCATCATCCATCAATGCATTCAAATGACCCTCAGAGTATATTAGTTCTGTTGCCAGTACCGTCATTTTTGAGAGGTGATCCATTTTATGAAATTTCGGGTAATCCAATCCCAGTTGCTGATAACATTCTTTCTGCCAGTTTGTTTCCCGGAAGGTAAACTTCTGTTGTCCGTTTAGAAATGCTCCTGCTGCTGATATGTAACTGCTCGTTGTAATTTTCATATCATTTTCTGATTAACAAGGCGGCATTACCTCCTCCGAAACCGGATGCTGTCTTCAGTACCGTGTGAACGGGAGCAGCATGTGTTTGTTGAATAATATTCATTTCCTGTGTTGTACCTGTTTCTTCAAATCCTTTGCTCTCAAAGAGAAGTTGGTGCTCCAGTGACAACATACAGACAATTACTTCAATAACTCCTGCAGCACCTAATGTATGTCCGAAAAATCCTTTCAGGCTGTTCACAGGTGTGTTTTGCAGTTCACACCGTGTAAATGCCATGCTTTCCATTTCGTCATTGTAAAGTGTTCCGGTGCCATGAGCTGAAATAAAATCAATGTCTGAACGATGAATCCCCGCTCGTTCAATGGTTTTATTTACAACGCGGAATAAGCCTTCGCCTGTTCGGGAAGGTCCGGAAATGTGATTGGCATCGTTGGAAGAAGCCCCGGCAAGGTATTCAACAGCAGATGTATGTGTTTTTTCCCTGGAAGCAACAATGATTCCACACGCTTCTCCGAGTGAAATACCCTTCCTGTTCTTGTCAAATGGACGTGCAGGTTCATCACTCAACGCAAATAATGATTGAAAGCCGAAAAGCACAAAGTCTGACACAATATCTATCCCGATGACAATAACGTTGTCACAATCGGAATACCGAAGGTAATCTGCTGCAGTATTGATGGCAATGACACCTGAAATACATGCATTTGAAATCACAATTACATCATTCGGATTGTTGGTTTGACGGTGAATGATCCCTCGTGCGGATGAAAATACATCACCTGGTAAGTTGTCAATATTACCTTTAGTGGAGCTCAGTATGAAACGCGTTTCAGGCGCACTTAATACTGTTTCGGAATATGATTTTTTCAGATCACTTAACGCTTTTTCCAGGAGCGCATCAAACCGGTTTTCTGACAAATCATCCAAGGTTGATAAGAACCAGTTTTCCTGTTTGAATCCGGAGTGTTCCCGTTGCTGTATTCCTGAAATGCCATTCTTCAGGGAATGAAAATTTGCATCGATCCCAATTCCGATCGGTGTAACCAACGTTCCGTATGATAAGAATACCTTATTTTCCATCGATCCAGTTTTGCTGTGCTTCCCATTCGGCAATAAAATCGGGTTTCATCAATTCCAGTTCTCTTGTTTCCGCATTTAAAAATACCTGTGTTGTTGTGCCCTTTGCAGCCAGCATCCCTGTGTGTTTATTGATAATTTCAAACTCAAAAATGATTTTGGCCGACTCGCGGTAGATCAACTTTGCTGTCACGACGGCGATTTCGCCATAATGGATCGGAGCTTTGTGGTGCAATTCGGAATGAACGATGGGAATGAAAAAACCGGCATCGTGGATTTGTAGATTATCGAGACCGTATATTTTTCCGAAGTGTTCACGTGCGTCTTCGAAAAACTTGAGGTAATTTCCATGCCATACAACGCCCATCGCGTCAGTCTCACTGAAGCGTACAGGAATTTCCAATGTTGATGTCAGGTGTTTCAAAATAAGGATTCAAATAATGGGGGCAAATGTAAGGAAAATATCCGGAGATATAGAAATACGCCTTCAAACTAATGCAATGAAATACGTTTTTTTTCGTAGTTTATTTTTTCGTTTTTTTACCGGGGGCAATGGGATGGATAGAGGCATATCGGGATATTGCGATGTGCCGGTATGGGTGTTTAGCAGAGCAGTTTGGTTCAATCCGCTTGTTGTTTCCTCTTCCGGTGCTTTTTGTGTAAATCATAGATAATTCCGTCAGAAAGCCCTATTTTGGGAACAACTACCTGATGGCAATGTAATTTTTCCATGATGTTGCAATAAATTTCCAATGCGGGAACAAGTACATCAGCTCTGTCCGGTTTTAGTTGGTATTGTTCCATTCGTTGTCGTAATTTTAACGCGCTCAGGTCATTTTTCAGTTTTTTCAATTTCTCCAGTTCAACCGGTTCAATGTTGACTCCCCCGACCAATTTGTGTGCTTTATTGATGTTTCCTCCCGTTGCATAAAATGTAAAGTCATCAGCAGGCGCATGTTCGTCCAGCCATTGGTAAATTTCCTGCCAAACCGTTTCTTTTGTCTTCCCTTTTAGCAAGCGTAGCGTTCCGATTTCAAATGATTGGGAAATTTCCCTGCTTCCGTTTGAGAAAACACTGATTTCGGTGCTACCTCCACCTACGTCAACTACCATGAACGGTTTCGTCTTGTCAATGTCCATCAGGAAAAAAGTCCCGAAAATCAGATTTGCTTCTTCATTTCCGGAGATGGTTTCCACTTCAATTCCCGTTTCCTGGAAAATCTTATGCTTGATTTTTTTTCCGTTTTTTGCTTCCCGCATCGCAGAAGTGGCACAGGCACGCAACTCTTTCACTTCAAATAATTCTGAAATAAGTTGAAAGGCGCGCATTGTTTTTACAAACTGTTCGGACTTCTTTTTATTGATTCTCCCGCTTTCAAAAACACTTTCACCTAATCGCAGGGGAATGCGGGTGTAAGAAACTTTGTTTACAAACTTTTTTCCATCCTCCTGAATCACTTCTCCGATCAGAAGACGCGCTGCATTTGTTCCGATATCAATTGCTCCGAATTTCATTTTGATAAACCTTTCAGTTGTTGAAAAAGTACAAGTGCAAAATTACTATTTATACAACGATTGAGCAGTGAAGAGTATAAAGTTATCCACAAATGAATGGCAAAGATGACGTGCCTGTTCACCTGATCAAATGAAATTCCGGAAGTAAGTGTAATGTAATGTGTTCTTAATCTCATTGTTAACTCCTGTCGTTGTGCAGGCATTTTTTTCTTAAAACGTCAATAACCGAATCAAGTATAGATATAATTGATATTAACCCATTAAGGATCAGGAATTCGTTGCGATACAAATATGTACGAATGGTTCCCAACTTATTTCTTTCTGAAGAAAATTTTAAGTGGAATTCCAGTGAAATTATAACGTTCTCTCAGACGGTTCTCAAGGAATCGTTTATAGGAATCACCAACATATTGCGGCAGGTTGCAGAAAAATGCAAAGGCCGGTGAATGAGTCGGTAACTGTTGAACATATTTGATACGGATGTATTTCCCTTTTACTGCAGGGGGCGGAGTTGCCTGAATAATGTCTAACATTACTTCATTCAATTCGGATGTGGAAATTTTACGTGTACGGTTTTCATACACTTCCATTGCCGTTTCCAGTGTTTTATGGATCCGTTGTTTGGTAATGGTTGAGGTGAACAAAATCGGAACATCGTTGAACGGAGCCAGTTGTTCCCGGATCTTCTCTTCGTATTGTTTCATCGTCGTGTGATCCTTTTCTACCAGATCCCATTTGTTGACAAGTACTACAACTCCCTTTGAGTTTTTCTCAATGATGTAATAAATATGTAAGTCCTGTTTTTGCAGTCCTTCTGTGGCGTCAATCATAAAAATACAGACATCTGAATCTTCAATGGACCGGACAGAACGAAGCACGGAATAATATTCAATATCTTCTGTAACCTTTGCTTTCTTTCGGATTCCGGCTGTGTCTACGAGCATGAAATCAAATCCGAAGGCTTTGTAGCGCGTATCGATTGAGTCTCGTGTTGTTCCGGAAATATCAGTAACAATATTGCGTTCCTCTCCTGTCAATGCATTTACGAGAGAAGATTTTCCTACGTTTGGTTTCCCGACAATCGCAAAGCGCGGAAGATCGTCTTTTTCATTGACGGTTTTGTCGTTGATGTCGAAGTGTTTGACCAGGTCATCCAGCAAATCTCCGGTCCCGCTCCCGTTTGTTGCGGAAATGTCATACACGTCGCCGATTCCGAATGAATAGAATTCAGAAGAGAGACCAACCCGTTCTGTATTGTCGACTTTATTGGCAACAATGAAGATCGGTTTTTTTGTTTTGCGAAGAATTTTCACAACCGTCTCATCCAGGTCAACAATACCGGTCATTACATCTACAACAAAGATGATGACTGTTGCTTCCTGAATGGCAATTTCCACTTGTTTGCGGATTTCACCTTCGAAAATATCATCGGATCCGTGAACGTATCCTCCTGTGTCGATGACAGAAAATTCAATACCGTTCCATTCACCACGGCCGTATAGGCGGTCACGGGTGACACCGCTGATTTCTTTCACAATCGCTTGTCTCGATTCCGTTAAACGGTTGAACAAGGTTGATTTCCCTACGTTTGGTCTTCCGACAATTGCAACAATATTGCTCATTTTCTTTTGTTATTTGTGTTGTTTCCCAACAAGATTTATTACTTTACTCACAGTATGTGAGCCTATTCCACGGATTAATAGCCGTATTTTTTTAGCTTCTGGTCAGAACCTCTCCAGTCCTTGTCTACTTTTACAAATGTTTCCAGGAATACTTTCCCCTCGATGAACTTTTCAATTTCGAGCCGGGCTTCTCTTCCCAGACGTTTCAACATGATTCCTCCTTTCCCGATAATGATTCCTTTTTGAGAATCCCGTTCGACAATAATCAATGCCCGGATTCGGGTTATGTTTTCTTCTTCGAGGTATTCTTCGATTTCTACCTGGCACGAGTACGGAACTTCTTTTTGGCAGTGAATGAAGATTTTCTCCCGGATAATCTCCGATACGAAAAAACGCATTGGTCTGTCAGAAATTGCTTCTTTGTCAAAATAAGCAGGTGACTCGGGTACCAGTTCCAGAATTTTCTCCCAAACGGCGTCCACATTGAATTTGTGCAGTGCTGAAATCGGGAAAACAATAGCGTTCGGAAGTTTTTGTTGCCAGTATTCCACCCGTTCGATCACCTTTTGCTGATCTCCCAGGTCTACTTTATTGATCAGGCATAAGACCGGAATTTGCAATTTTGCAATACGCTCCAATGTCTCTTTGTGGTTCATCTCATTTTCATGCATGTCGGTGATGAATAACAAAACATCGGCATCCTGGATGGACGTATTGACATATCCCATCATTTGCTCGTGCAGTTTATACGCTGCATTGACTACTCCCGGAGTATCGGAGAAAACGATCTGATAATTCTCGTCATTGACAATTCCAAGAATCCGGTGACGCGTTGTCTGTGCTTTCGATGTAACGATAGACAATTTCTCTCCCACCAATTGATTCATCAAGGTAGATTTCCCGACATTCGGACTTCCGACAATATTTACAAAACCTGATTTATGCGCCATTTCAACGAAAATAATTTGCAAAGGTAAGGAAAATAGGAGAGAGAACGATGAATAAAAACTAAAAATACCTGAAAAAGAAAAGCGATGCTTGTTGGTGAAGGGCCACGAATTTTATAAATTAATTAAGAAATTCTGTAACAGAGGAGTCCGGATTATTTCTCAACTTTGAAATGTCATGTAATCAGTTGATTAGTTCATCATAAACGGATTCATAACTTTGGGTGTGAAAGATGTGAAAACACATATAAGTTTAACGGTATTGTCATTTTTGATGATCACGTTGATGCAAGTGAATGGCTATGCGTGTACGGGGAATTCTGTACGTACGGCACAAAGTGGTTATACTTTTGAAACAGGCGCTACCCATTTGCAAAATAGATGCAGTCAAAAAGATACTTGCGGGAAGAACGAACCGCATGCTAATTGTGCCGATCCCTGTAAAGACGAATGTTGCTGCTGTGCTGTCTTTTCTGCCTTTGTCATTGAATTACCTTCTCCGGTATGTTTTAACTTACAACTGTTTATTGATCCGGAAAACAAACAAAATTTCGGATCCCCGCGGACGGATATATCCATCGGATTTTATTCCATTTGGCAGCCACCTGAAATAAGTTGAAAAGGACGGTTTACAGCCATATTTATGCCTTTTCGAAAGCAAAATGAATGCTTTCGCAGAAGTTTATTTTTTTACGTATTTAAATACAATTAGCATGAAATCACAATCAAACATCATGATGGTAGTTGCAGTACTACTATCCAATATAAATAGTTTTGCACAAATCAAAAATGCCATAACAGAAACGGTACATGTATCCGGTAATTGCGGCATGTGTAAAAAAACAATTGAGGAGGCCGGGAGCAGTAAGAGAATTGCTGAGGTAAAATGGGATGACAAGGCGCTGCAGGCAACGTTGGTTTATAACCCGGAAAAGACCAATGCAGACGAAATACTCAAGCGAATAGCTCTTGCCGGGTATGACAATGAGAAATACCTGACACCGGATGAGGTTTATGCAAAATTACACGTTTGTTGCCAGTATGAAAGAACGTTGAACCCTGCAGCGAAAAAGAATGGTTCGGAAATGGAGGTAGAGGAGTCACATGCACGCCATGCTCAGGTAAATTTACAGGAATCTTCACTACCGCAAAAGGAATCACAATTGCAGGCAGTTGTTGATCGCTATTTTCATTTGAAAGATGCACTGGTGCAATCAGATGCTGTGGTAGCGTCAGCAAAAGCAATGGAATTAGCCGCGACTATAAAAACAGTGGAGATGAATCAGTTGTCAACAGAAGAGCATGCTGTTTGGATGCAGGTGTTGAAATCGTTAACAACACATGTGGAGGGGATTGCTCAATCGAAGGATCTTTCCCGGCAACGGGAAGCGTTTGCATTATTTTCTGATGAGATGTACAAGCTGGTGAAGGTATCGGAACACAAAACGACTATTTATTACCAGCATTGTCCGATGTTTAACGATGGTAAAGGTGCCGATTGGCTGAGTAAAGACAGTGTGATTAAAAATCCATATTACGGTTCAAAAATGCTAGGTTGTGGCAGTACGACGGAGAAAATTGAATCATCTGCTAACGAGTGAAACTGACAGGATGAATTTACGCGATTTTTTTTACAGAAAACTGTTGCCGGTAAGTGTATTTCTGTGTGTGGGATGTTCATTGCAGGCACAAAAGGTTGTCCGGTATGACTTGTATGCGAAAGATACGGTTGTGACGTATGCCGGAAAGGAAAAACATGCAATTGCTGTCAACGGGCAAATTCCGATGCCTACCCTTACATTTACGGAAGGAGATACAGCTGAAATTGTGTTACACAATGTATTGCATGAGAATACTTCGTTGCACTGGCATGGAGTACAATTACCCAATAAAGAGGATGGTGTCCCCATGCTGACACAACAGCCTGTTCAACCAGGAGAAACCCATACGTATCGTTTTCCTGTCAAACAAAACGGGGCCTATTGGTATCACAGCCATTCGGGATTCCAGGAACAGATCGGGATGTATGGTTCAATTGTATTTCTGAAACGACCAGGTGATCTGACTTTCCGGCCGGGAATTGATGACTTGCCTGCGGTTTCTCTTACTCTGAGTGAATGGACGAATACACATCCGCACCAGGTGCAGCGAATGCTGGCGACCGGTAATGATTGGGGGGCGATCCGGAAAAATACAGTTCAGAGTTATTGGGAAGCAATCCGCAAGAGGCACTTTAAAACAAAATTTGTCAATGAATGGAAGCGGATGGAGGCAATGGACGTAAGTGATGTTTACTATGATAAGTTCCTGATCAACGGGCAGGAAGAAGGTCAGCTTTCCGGATTTCGGGCAGGAGATCGTGTTCGTTTCCGTATTTCAAATGCCGGAGGCTCTTCTTATTTTTGGCTGACATATGCAGGCGGGAAGATAACGGTGGTTGGAAATGACGGGAATGATGTGGTACCGGTAGAGGTTAACCGGTTGATTATCGGTGTGTCTGAAACGTACGATGTGGTCGTGACGATCCCTGAGAGTGGAATTTCGTATGAATTACTGGCGACTCCCGAAGACAGATCCGGTTCAGCATCTGTTTTTGTGGGAGAAGGGATCCGGCAGCTTGCTTCCAGACTTCCCCGGTTGGAATATTTCGAGGGGATGCAAATGATGAACGACATGATGAAAATGAACGGCGATATGCACGATATGGGAATGGATATGAGCTTACAGCGAATGGACATGAATGCTGTGATGTATCCTGAATTGTCGGCACAGATACCGGCAGGTGAAATGAATCATGAAGGGCATGTAACAACAACCGGAGAGCTTGTGACACTCAACTACGGCATGTTACAAGCTCCGCAAAAAACGACATTGAACCCGGAATCTCCTGTGAGAGAATTGCGTTTTGAATTGACAGGAAATATGAACAGGTATGTCTGGAGTATGGACAATAAAGTGCTTTCCGAATCGGATAAAATCCCGGTCAAAAAAGGAGAAATTCTCCGGATTACTTTGTACAACAATTCGATGATGCGTCACCCGATGCACTTGCACGGATTTGATTTCCGGTTACTTAATAAGAAGGGAGAATATGCGCCGCTCAAAAATGTGATGGATATTATGCCGATGGAAACCAATGTAATCGAGTTTGAAGCAAATACTGAAGGAGACTGGTTTTTTCATTGCCATATTCTGTATCACATGATGGCGGGAATGAACCGTGTATTTGAGGTAGGAAATTATCAAAATCCTCTGTTGCCGGATAAAGCAAAGGCGTACAAACACCTGCAACGGGAAAGTAATATGTTGCACTTCATGGCGCAGAATGATTTTGCAACAAATGGAAACGACGGAGAAGCGATGTTGCAGAATGCGCGTTGGAGCTTAGGTACGGAATGGCGTCTTGGGTATAACAACAGACACGGATACGAGGTGGAAACACATGTTGGAAGGTACATCGGGAAAATGCAATGGTTGATGCCTTTTGTCGGTTTTGACTGGAGATACCGCCGGATGGGGGTGGATGAACATGAGAAAAACCTGTTTGGACAAATCAATAAAAAAGATAGCCGGAGTGCGTTTAGTCTCGGTGTTGTGTACACATTGCCTTTACTGATTACGATTCAGGCGGAAGTCTATCACGATGGAATTGTCCGCTTGCAGTTAGCGCGGGAAGACATTCCGATTTCCCGGAGATTCAGAGCCGGATTCATGATCAACACCGACCTGGAGTACATGGTGGAATTGAAGTACATTATCCATAAAAACATGGGGATCCGGGCGCATTACGACAGTGATATGGGTGTCGGACTTGGGTTTTCTGTGAATTATTAAGGGATGTGCTGATGCGGTTTGGTTGTTCCTGTTTGAATGACCAGACCGCTTGTTTTATCACTTGCAATGAATCAGTAGTGAAATTTAACCAGTTTATCTGCTGGCAAATCGTACTCATAAAGTAGATCTTTCTCATTGTCATAATACAGCCATTGAACCGGATGGAACGAATGTTCTGATGTGCTGCCGATTCCGAAAACGGTGTAACTTCTGTTATTTTTTACCTGTTCTTCAATAGAGTATTCCAGTTGTTCTCTGTTTTCAACCGCTGATCGGATCAATGTGTTTGTGGAGTTGGCAATATAATATTCGACAAGTAGATAGAGTTCATCCAGGTAACTTTCCGAGTAATCCGTTTCATCGCTCCGGTAGTGATAAAGGAGCTCTTTTTTGTAGGTTTTCCGGAATGCGGAACTCTTTCCGTCTTTTATTTTTCGAATGGAAATCACCCAGTCGGCAAGTTCCGGACGTTCACCGTCTCCGGCGATATAAATGGTGTCTTCTTTCCACTGAATTTCACACACATCTCCCCGCAACAAGCTTCTGTCGTCATTGTTGTCATTGATAAAGCCGTACAGTTGATTTTCTTTTTTTGCATTTAACAACATGTAATCGCCATTGTCGTTGTAAGAAACAAATTCGAAAACAGCGGTGACCGGTTTTATTTGTTTCGGAAGATTAGTGGGGTTACTTCCTGACATCTTTTGTTGTTCACCGGAAGCTGCGCGCTCTTTTTTAGCTGTTGTTGTTTTATTTCCGCAGGATGATACGGTAAAACTAAATGCGACCAGAAGAAATTGGATAAATTGAATGGAGTATTGCATCATTTCAGGGAGATTGGTTAAATGTGTTTTGATAAAACATACTGCGCTCCCCGGATTCCTGTAATTTGCCGGCCGGTATCTTCAAATCCCGCTTTCAGATAAATGCGGTAAGCATGTTCATTTTGAATGTTAACGGACAATACCAATTCGTTGATCCCATCGTAGTGTTTTCGAACATAATCTTCTACCGATTCCATGACGTGTTTTCCATATCCTTTCCCTTGATATTCAGGATTGATAGAGTATGATCGGATCAATAAAGAAGCTGGATTTTCTGTCAGTTCCAGACGGTCTGCACCCTTGTCGAGGATAAAAAATCCGATGGGAGTTTCGTCTGCTAAAATGGTGATGATCAATTTATCCGGATCTTTCAGGTCTTTCCGTTGATTGATGCATTGATCAATACTTGTCGTGAACTGAGATTGTTCTTCATTCAACCGGTAACTGAGCGGTACAAAATGCGATGAGGTGTAGGGAATAAAAGACAGCATCTGTTATTGATTGAACGATAAAGATAAAAGTAAAAATCAAACATTCGGAGTGCGTAGAAATGTAAAAGTGATTTTTTTAAACAAAAAAGGATTGCCAAACTGACAATCCTTTCTTTAGTAGCGGGGACACTACCGTTGTCGAACAGAGAGTGAGCTGAAGACATAAACAACATAAATTGCTTTAGTACTAAATACAGAGATTCAAAGAGGATTAAATGGAGGTTTCTGGTATTTACCCGATAGCATTCAATAATCAGAATGGAACAATTAAAATGATAAATAATGAAACAGGCTGTTATACTTGCAATAATTTCCTTCTATATTGATGGGGTATATTACAATTCAGAATCTTGTGTTAACTTTGCAAAAAAATAAGCCATCTATTTATGCGTCTGATATTCTTCCTACTCACCTTTTGTTTTGTTATTTCTGTGAAAGCGCAATTCAATAATTCACTGGATTTTGATGGTATAAATGATTATGTAAATTTAAATTCAGTTGCTCCTGCTTTAACAAATGAAAATAGTTTTACTGTTGAGTTTTGGATTAAAGCAAATCCAATACAAGAAGAACTATGGGGGGTTCTATTTGCAATAAATCCAATAACAGGGTATCAGAATACTTTGGTTTTCAGAATGTCTGGCCCCGGAGACGGTGGACCGTTAAACAGTGTCGCAATTAATATTCCTGTGGGTACTACGAATAATGTTGTCTGTGGATCAATTAATGTCTTGGACAATGCTTGCCATCATGTTGCTTATACGTATAATAACGGTATTAATACGTTGTTTATAGATGGAATTTTCCAAGGCTCTCTTAATTTGTCATTCTCATTAGTAAGTACAGACAGGTATAGTTTGGGACAAGAATTTGATGAACCCATGGGTACACTCTCTCAGTTTTATAAAGGTTCAATTGATGATCTTCGTATTTGGAATTTTGCAAAATCGCAAGAAGAGATTCACGGATTGATGAATCAAGAATTAATAGGAACCGAGACCGGTTTATTGGCATATTACAATTTTAACCAAGGTATTGCAGGCGGAAATAATACGGCAATTAATGCTTTGATTGATAATTCAGGAAATAATCAGTCAGGATTTTTTATCGGTTTTTCCCTAAATGGAACAAACTCTAATTTCGTTGAAGTTATTTGTTGTGATTTTTATGGCAATTATCAGTCAGAAACAAATCAACCTTTTTCTCTAAACACAATCGTTACTAATGAAAATTGTGGAAACAATGATGGTTCAATAGATGTAAGTGTACCATTAGTTCCTAACAATTATTCATTCCAATGGCCTTCATTAAATGAAAATGATCATTTTGTACAGCATTTAACTGCCGGAACTTATAACCTTATCATTACGGATAATCAAGGTTGTTCTATTGATACGACCATATTGGTAACAAGTTCTTCTGCCAGCAATGTTCCTGCCCCTGAGCCACAGATTTATTGTCAAAATGACAATGCAGATCCTTTGCAACTTACTCCGGCTGCCGGAGGCATCATTCATTGGTATTCAGACTCTATGATGACGAATGAATTGAGCGGAAATCCAATTCCATCTACATCAAATTCAGGGACTTTCTACTATTATTTTGCTCAGGAAATTAATGAGTGTTTTAGCTTTGTTGATTCTGTTGAGATAATAATTTCCCCAACAATAGATGTTAACATTGGAAATGATACCACTCTTTGTTACGGAGAATCATTACCAATTTCGTTAATTGGGAATTATTCTTCTATCGAATGGAGTGATGCTTCAAATTCAGTTGATTATTCAATTTCCAGTAGTGGGGAATATTGGGTAACCGTTACCTCTGGTGCCTGTTTTGCAAGTGACACTATTGTTGTTAACTTTTATCCGAAAATTGACGTGTCATTAGGAAGTGACACAAGTATTTGTAATGGCTCTACAATCAGTTTGTCACCTGAAGGAATGGTTGGTAGTTATAGTTGGTCTACTGGGGAAACGAGTCCAATAATTGTTGTTGGCTTACCTGGTATTTACGCTGTTGAAGTAAATGTTGGAGGTTGTACAAACTCTGATACGATTAATGTCTCTTTGATACCATCTGTAGAGACTGTATTATTGTCTGATTCAGTATTGTGTTTGGACAAAACAAATGTGCTATCGATTATTGACAGTGAATGGTATCAAGTTGCCTGGAATTCAGCTTCATCGGGGAATTCCTATACTGTTCCGACAAGCCATCCGACAAGTATCATTTATGAAGTCAGTAGTGTTTGCGAAGCGATTATAGACACGATTCAGCTTACATATAAGGATTGTGAATGTTTACTTTTTATCCCGAATTCTTTTACTCCGGATGGAAATGAATTCAATAATTCATTTCAAGTGATTTCAGATTGCAATTTATCGTATTTTCAATTAATGATTTTTAATCGTTGGGGGGATCTAATATTTGAATCACAGGACATTAATTATTTATGGGATGGGACGTATAATGGTGTAATTTGTCCTTTTGGATTGTATAATTGGAAAGTTACATACCGACCAGATGTTGATTCTTCTGAAACGGTTGAAAAATACGGACACGTGAATATTATAAAATAATATTAACCGGATTTCCCCAGCTATCTTCGAGTCGTTCCTAATAGTTGGGAAACAGGATGAAATCAAGGACTTTTGGTAAAATCACGTTTGCTATCCTTTTCCAAAAGAGAAAATTTAATCCCGGTTTTGAGCATGAATCCATATCTCAATTCTTACACTGAAAGAAAAGTGCTTCAGATTTCAGAATGCGTGCAAGGATGAAAATTGAGAGAAAAAACATGTAAACACTTTCACATTCAGACCTTTGTTTTAATAACGATGGCATGGTTCGAACGTGTCTCGAGTTATTGAAAATTTGTTGGGGTTGAGGTGGTGTTTCGGATAAGATTTCTTCTTCTCAAAAAATTGAACTTCTTTTCCCTTTTCATGGCTTCCGTTTTCGATTCAAAAATTCTACACGTACAACAATTCAGTACCTGAATTAATAATATACCCTTTTGTTACTGATTCATTATGGGATTTAAAGTGATTAATGAGATAAGAAGTGTAATCGATATAAATTGATTGTAAAGGAATAAATGTAAAAGTGATTTTTTTTAAACAAAAAAGGATTGCCAAACTGACAATCCTTTCTTTAGTAGCGGGGACACGACTCGAACGTGCGGCCTTCGGGTTATGAGCCCGACGAGCTACCAACTGCTCCACCCCGCAATATATCTTTGGTTGTTAACTTACTTTTTTCTATAATCCTCGATTGAATTAGCGACTGCAAAGATACGTGCTTTTTTTTGATTTGCAAGCTTTTTTTACAAAAACTATTTAAAATCATTAAAAACAGCAACCAACTCATCCACCACAGATGCGTCTTCGATTGTAGAAGGAATCTGGTAATCAGATCCGTCGTAGATGTTTCGGATCATTTTCCGGAGAATCTTTCCGGAGCGTGTTTTGGGTAAGCGGTCTACCGGAATCACCTTTTTAAACGACGTAACTGCACCGATGCGCTCCCGGATGAGTTGCACCAATTCATGTTCCAACTGAAAATTTTCAATGTCAGCATTTTTCTTTTTTACCACCAAAGCCAGTGGAACCTGTCCCTTCAGTTCGTCGTAAATTCCGACAACAGCACATTCCGCTACCGCTTCGTGCGAGGCAATGTTTTCCTCCATATCTGCAGTAGACAGGCGGTGCCCGGCAACATTGATTACATCATCCACACGACCGGTGATAAATACATTTCCGTGTTCGTCTTTGTAACCACCGTCCCCGGTGAAATAATATCCTTCGTATTGCGAAAGATATCCATCCACAAAGCGATCGTGATCATTCCACAGATCCATCAGCGTTCCCGGAGGAAGTGGTAATCGGGTGGCGACATAACCTTCCTGACCGGCTTTGACTTCAGTCCCTTCTTCGTTGAGAATTTGAATATTGTACCCACAGACCGGCCTTCCGACAGATCCGGGAACCATCGGGAGTTGTTCAACACCGACCATCACCGCTGCCATCGGCCAACCCGTTTCCGTTTGCCAGAAATGATCAATTGCGGGAATCGGAATGTGTTGCTGAACCCAGTTAATCGTCGCAATGTCACAACGTTCTCCTGCTACAAACAACGCGCGGAAGTGCGACAAATCGTATTGTTTGATAAATAGACCTTCCGGATCATCTTGTTTAATCGCACGGATAGCTGTCGGTGCGACAAACATTGTACGTACCTTATGCTCTTCGATCACCCGCCAAAAACTGGAAGCATCCGGAGTTCGTACCGGTTTCCCTTCATAAACAACGGTTGTATTTCTGTTGATCAATGGTCCGTAAGTGATGTAGCTGTGTCCGACAACCCAGCCGACATCGGAGGCTGCCCAGAACACTTCGTCAGGTTTCATTCCGTAGACGTATTTCATGGAAAATTTCAGTGCAGTCACATATCCCCCGGTATCGCGCACAATGCCTTTTGGTTTCCCTGTTGTGCCGGATGTGTATAAAACATATAACGGATGCGTTGATAAGACCGGAACGCATTCCGCTTCGGGTGCATCGTAGACCAGGCTTCCATAATCAATATCATAGTGTTGTGCCGGTATTTTTGCGCCCAGTTTGCGGTTAAAAACAATGACCCGGTCAGGTTTGTGTGTTGCAATTTCAATGGCTTCGTCGACCAATGGTTTGTAAGCAATCAACCTGTTTACTTCGATGCCGGAAGAAGCAGTGAGAATGACCTTCGGTTGACAATCGTCAATACGAATGGCCAATTCGTTGGGTGCAAATCCACCGAATACCACAGAATGCGTTACTCCCAGTCGTGCGCATGCGAGCATGGAAAACAATGCTTGCGGGATCATCGGCATGTATACAATGGCGGTGTCCCCTTTGTTGAGCCCCAATGATTGAAGCCCGCCGGCAAGTTTAGCAACTTCGGTTTTTACTTCCCGGTAGGTGTATTTTTTTACCGTTTGGGTTACAGGAGAATCATAGATAATCGCAACAGCATCACCGTGTCCGTCCTGGATGTGTTTGTCGATTGCCAGGTAACAGGCATTTAATTCGCCGTCTTCAAACCACTGCGGATAACCGAATTGGTTGTGTGATAAAATAACAGACGGATGCTTAAACCAGTCAATGCCGTGCGCTTGTTCGTTCCAAAAAACTTCAGGGCGTTCGATGCTTTTCGTGTAAAAATCGGAGTAATTCATAGTACAATCGGGTGTTAATCATTTTAAAATATGTGAATTGGATCGTCTGTAGTGACTGATACTCAAAAGTAATTGTTTTTTGTGAATCTAATTTCTGTAAAGCGAATTATATTTGCTAAATTACTATATTTATGCAAAATAAATATATTAACTCATGGATGTTGCTAAAAAATGCCCCAAATGTAATTCATTTTCCATTATAAAAAGTGGAGTAATCAAAGGTAAACAACGGTATAAGTGTAAAGAATGTTTGTATTTTTTTACGGTTGATAAAATCGGGAAAGAGATTGATAATTATTTTGTTGTGAAAGCACTTCAGCTGTACCTGGAAGGAGTGAGTTTCCGGGAGTCTGAACGGATTTTGGGGATTAGTCACGTCACGATTTCCAACTGGGTGAAGCGGTACAATATTCAACGCCCGGTAAATACTACCTATCACCCGACATATAAGATTTTGTCAGAAAAAGAGTTGCATGAGTACTTTGAAAATCGTGAAAATGTAAAAGGGAAGGGAATGATCATAACCGAAGTAGGAGATAAGTTTATGCTCATTAAATGGGATCGGTTTAAGGATTGATTTCTTTTAAAATAACTATACTATTATCAAAAAAATACAAACTATTTTTTACTTTCCTTACTTTTTCTTCACTTAGCCGAAAGCAAAACGGACTACAATGAAGACAAAAAATTACATGCTACTCATTTTTCTGATCATTACATATACGACACATGTAAATGCGCAAGGTTACCCGGATTATGAATCCGGTTTGAAGGTGAAAATCAATGAATCGGGATCGCGTTACTTCCGGTTATTGACATGGAATCAAATCTGGTTAAAGTACAATGAAAACAACACGGGAAGTACCCTTGCGGGAGAACCGGAAAGTACAGCAGTTGATCTGGCATTGCGCCGCATACGATTGCTCACATATGCTCAGCTAAGCGACAAATTCATTATCGTAACGCATTTTGGAATTAACAATCAGAATACATTCAGTGGAGGCGCTCCGGGAATGGGAGGAAAAAAGCCGCAACTATTCTTTCACGACGCATACGCGGAACACAAAATCTGGAAGAATTATGTTTCCATTGGGGCGGGATTGCATTATTGGAATGGGGTTTCCAGGATGTCAAGCGCGAGTACACTGAATTTTATGGCAATCGATGCGACAATTTTTAACTGGCCGAACATTGATAAAAATGAACAGTTTGCCCGTTACCTCGGAATTTATCTGAAAGGAAAAATTAAGAAGTTTGATTACCGCCTGGCGGTCAATGACGCGTTCCAGGCAAATGACGCGAAAGCGATTTTCACAGATGTTGCGGAATATAACCCACATGCAAAATGGAACACAGCGGGATATGTATTTTACCAGTTTTTTGAAGAAGAAAGCAATTTATTACCCTACCTTGTAGGGACGTATCTGGGTGCAAAAAAGGTGCTGAACGTTGGTGTCGGATTTCAGCATCAAAAACATGCAATGTGGTTGAGAAACCAGGTGGGAGATACAATCACACAAGATCAGATGATGTTCGGTGCAGATGTTTTCCTGGACATGCCGTTGAGCAAAAAACACAAGGATGCAATTACATTTTACGGGGTATACTACAACTACGACATGGGATCAAATTATGTGCGGCATATCGGGATTCTGAATCCTTCCGACGGAGGAGGTGCATTGAGGGGAAATGCGGTTCCGACTGTTGGAACGGGCTCAATTCTCTACGGACAATTGGGGTACTTGGTGCCTGACTTCTCCGATAAACTGCGGCTGCAGCCGTATGTTGCGTATTCACATGCACGATTCAAAGGATTAAGAAATGCAAACAATGAAATTGTTCCGGTGAATTTGCTGGATGCGGGGTTGAACGTATACATGGCGGGACATCATGCGAAATGGACAGTCAACTACCGATTACGACCTGATTTTACCAATGTCAATAACCTGGAAAACAGAAATGAATTGACCTTGCAATTGATGGTCTATCTATAAAATCAAACACAAACAAAAACTCAAATTATGAATGCAGAAAACAAAAACAGTGTTGTCAAGGTAATTGGAGCCTCGTCGCTGGGGACCCTCATCGAGTGGTATGACTTTTACATCTTCGGAAGTTTGGCAACGATTATCGGATCAAAATTATTTCCATCGGACGCAGGGGCGTCTGCATTGATCAATACCCTGGCGATTTTTGCTGCCGGATTCATCGTGCGCCCGTTCGGAGCGTTGGTATTCGGACGATTGGGCGACTTGATCGGACGTAAATATACATTCCTGCTGACATTGGTTCTAATGGGAGGTTCTACTTTTCTGATCGGCTTGATTCCTTCCTATGAATCGATTGGCTATGCCGCGCCGATTCTTGTACTGATTCTCCGTTTGGTCCAGGGATTGGCACTCGGGGGGGAATACGGTGGAGCTGCAACTTATGTGGCTGAACATGCGCCCAAAGGAAAACGAGGCTTTTTTACCAGTTGGATTCAGACAACCGCAACGCTGGGCTTGTTTATCTCACTTGGTGTGATTGTCATGACAAAAAATATGCTTGGAAACGATGTTTTTGCAGATTGGGGATGGCGTGTTCCCTTCCTGTTATCAATCCTGTTGGTCGTAGTGTCGATCTACATCCGTATGAAAATGCACGAATCACCTGAGTTTTCACGTTTGAAGTCAGAAGGAAAAGTATCGAAAAATCCGTTGAAAGAAAGTTTCAGTAAAAAAGAAAACTTCAAAATGGTATTGCTGGCATTGTTCGGAGCAGCGATGGGACAAGGGGTGATCTGGTATACCGGCCAGTTTTACGCACAATCATTCATCGAGAATACCTGTATGGTCGATTTCAACGATTCGCGGTACATCCTGTTGTGGGCCATTGCCTTCGGAACACCCTTCTTTGTCGTGTTCGGTGCGCTGAGTGATAAAATCGGGAGGAAATGGATCATGCTCACAGGGATGTTGCTGGGAGTCTTGTTCTACCGGCCGATCTATCAGAATTTCCTGGATAGCACGGATTATGCAACATTTGAAAAAACAGAATTGAAATCAGCGGGGACACCTGTAGTAGTGAGTCAATTAGCAGATAACGGGAAAGACTCAACCATTACCACTACTACATTAAAAACGCTTAACAGCGGTGCCACGTACAAAGAGATCAAAACACAAACAATCTTCGCTGATTCTTCTCCTGCTGTTGAAAAAGTACTTCTGAAAGAGAAGACACTGGACAACGGAACATTCTGGAAATTCGTCATGCTGGTATTCTTCCAGGTACTGTTGGTGACAATGGTATACGGACCAATCGCGGCATTCCTGGTGGAACTGTTCCCGACCAAAATCCGTTACACATCCATGTCATTGCCGTACCACATCGGGAACGGGGTATTCGGTGGGTTGGTGCCGTTTATTGCCACGCTGATTATCAGTTACCCGGGATCGACTCCCTTGTCAGGATTGTGGTATCCGATCGGAATTGCAGCCATCTGTTTCATCATCGGAACAATTTATTTAAGTAACAATACACACAAACGTTAATCATTAAACTAAAAGATATGAAAACCTTAAAGAGATTACTGGGAATCGTCTGGATTTTACTGGCTCCTGCATCACTGATCTTCATGATTATTCAAATGGTGGAAAAGATATCGCTGGCAGGATCGGGGATTGATCGGCTGAATACATCGCTGCAATGGGGAATCATCTTGTTCATCTTCATCCCGGTTGCAATCGGACTGCTGATTTTCGGGTTGTATTCGCTGAGAGGAGAATACGATGACATTGATTCTTATGAAGACAATGATTAACAACCGGCTATTTTCAACCGTTTCCGGTTACATAGTTTAGTTTTTTTAAATTTAGAATGCACACTGGTTTTCCCCGGTAAAAAGGGGAGAACCGTGCTTCCGAAAACAGGGCATTCGGATTAAAAAATGCAACTGTATGCAGGAATATCGGTTGTGAATCAACAATAATAAATTTTGTACATTTGAAAACCTGCGGTATCGGATGCCGTGGGTTTTTGCTCGGAATAGACATGAATAAACGAAAACTACAATCATTCTACATCTTTATCGGTTTTTTGACCCTGGTATTGGTCAATTACCCGATTATTGATTACATACTGGAGATGAGAACAGGAAAAACTCCTGCCATATTAATCTACCTGTTGCTTGTCGGAATGATTGTCAGTCTGATTGGTTTTATCCTGGAAAAAAAGAATCGGTAAATGGTTGGAAGTTCCATTTTTTTCACATTGATCTTATACCTGGCGCTGCTGTTTGGCATCGCTTACCGGATTGATTTGTCAAAAAAATGGCGGAAGCGAATCACCGGGAATCCGACCGTTTACGCACTTACTCTGGCGGTTTATTGTTCTGCCTGGACCTTTTTCGGAAGTGTCGGAGCCGCGTCTACGTACAGCATTGAATTTTTAACCATTTACATCGGACCACTCATTGTCGCCCCATTATTGTGGATTATCTACCGGAAATTTATCCGGATCTCAAAAGCGCAGGGGATTACTTCGATGTCGGATTTTATTTCTTCACGTTACAATAAAAGCATCGCGTTAAACCGTCTGGTAACAATCCTGCTGGTGGTTGGTATCATTCCGTACATTGCATTACAGATTACAGGTATCGAGCGCGGATTGGAGACGGTTATTTCCTGGGGAGATAAGTCCCGGACCGATTTCTCATTCTTCGGATTCATCGACATGGCTTTTGTCGTAACGGTAGGATTGGGCTTGTTCCTGATTGCCTTTACAACACGGAAACTGCAGGACAAATCGCAAAACCAGGGAATGATGGGAGCCATTGCATTTGAATCCATTGTAAAACTGGTGGTATTTGTCGTATTCGGAATTTATGTCTGTTACTACATTTTTGATGATCAAAGCCAGGTATATGCCCTTATTCCCGATGGAGAACTGAAATTAAATACGTCCAACAGCTTTTCCCAATGGTTCGGAATGATTGTTTTATCCGGACTGGCTTTTTTGTTTCTTCCCCGGCAGTTTGAAGTAGGGGTATTTGCCGCGAGCAATGAGAAACAGTTGAAAAAAGCTATCTGGATGTTCCCGGTTTATTTGATTTTGATTAATTTATTCGTTGTTCCGATTGCAATTGCGGGGAACCATTTTTTTGCAGAAACAGATGTCGATAAAGACACTTACATGTTGGCATTACCACTGTTGAACGGGCACAAATGGATGGCGATCTTTGTGCTGTTGGGCGGATTTTCTGCGGCGAGTGGAATGATCATCGTTGCAACGCATGCCATCAGTAAAATGGTTGCTAACTCAATCCTTTTACCGTCGTTCATTGACCGTCCGTTTTTCATTAACCGCTTCAAGGGAAAAGATCATAAAATCCCTGTGTTATTCCGCCGGATCAGTATCTTGATCGTGTTGCTGCTGGCCTATTTTTACTATAAATTGGTTGCCGTAGAATATTCACTCATTTCCATCGGATTGGTTTCATTCATTGCCGTCTCTCAGTTTGCTCCGGCTATTCTTGGAGGAATTTTCTGGAAACACGGGAATGTAAAAGGCGCTTTCGCCGGAATTATCAGTGGTTTTGTTATCTGGTTTATTTTCCTGGTGATTCCCACGCTTTTTGGAGGCGACATGAATAAAAACTACATAACCTTAGTTACAGAATCCATTGAAAACAATCACGGAGCAATCATTACAACGGTCTTTTTCTGGTCCATGTTTGTCAATACAAGTTTGTATGTATTTGTGTCGCTCATTTCCAAACAAAGCAACCTGGAGCGAAGCCAGGCAGAGTTGTTTGTTAACATTTACAATTATTCTGAATCCGTTGAATCGTCAGTTGTCTGGAAAGGAAAAGCCTTTTTCCCGGATGTACAGTCTTTGTTGTCGCGTTTCCTGGGGGAACAGCGTGCCAATTATGAATTGCGGACATTTACCGAAAAAAATAACATTCAGTTGGATGAAAGCGAAGAATTGGATTCCAGGGTGGTGCGTCATGTAGAAAAACTCCTCAGCAACATGATCGGTTCCGCATCGGCACGAATTCTCGTTGCTTCTGTAACAAAAGAAGACCAGATTTCGATGGAAGATGTGGTAGATATCCTTGAAGAGTCGCAAAAACTGATGGTACTCAACAAAGAATTGAATCAGACATCACAGGAGTTAAAGCGCTTGTCGGATGCCTTGAAACTGACCAATCAGAAACTGAAGAAAAATGATTTGCTGAAAGATGAATTCCTGTATACAGTAACACATGAATTGAGAACCCCGCTCACAAGTATCAAGGCATTGAGTGAATTATTGACGGATGATGAAGGAATGCCGGAAGATATCCGAAAGGAGTTCCTGCAGACCATTCTCAAAGAAACCAACCGGATGACACGACTTATTTCCCAGGTACTCGACCTCGAAAATTTTGAATCAGGGAAGCACCAACTGCGGATTACACATGCAGACATCAATGAATTGATCGTGTATTGCACCAATACAATGGATGAAAGTTTCAGGAAAAAAAATATTTCCCTGCACATTGCACTTGACGATGCACTACCGGTCATGGAATTGGATTATGACAGGATTACGCAAGTGGTCATTAACCTGCTCACCAACGCGTCCAATCATTGCAATACTACAAAAGGAGCGATTCATATCGGAACACGGAAATTGAACAATACAGTTGTTGTAGAAATTACCGATAACGGAGAAGGAGTAGAGCAGGGAATGGAGCAGGTAATCTTTGAAAAATTCTTTCAGGCAGATAGCAAAGGCACGAAAAAAAGTAAAGGAAGCGGATTGGGATTGGCAATTTCCAAGAAGATTATACAGTTGCACGAAGGAAAAATCTGGGTGGAAAAGGATGAAATCTTCGGGGCAAAGTTTATATTTACGTTACCGTTTGAACAAAATAAATTCATTGTGGCATGAGTGAGAAGAAGATTTTGATAGTGGATGATGAGCCGAGTATTGTACTTTCCCTGGATTACCTGATGCGAAAGAATGGATTCAAACCATTCATCGCACGAAATGGGGAAGAAGCATTGACAATCGCGGAGAGTGAGATTCCTGAACTGGTGATTCTTGATATCATGATGCCCGGAATGGACGGATACGAAGTATGTGAAAAATTGAAATCAAACCCATTGACACAGTCAACAAAAATTATATTTTTATCTGCTAAATCAGGCAAAGAAGCAATTGAAAAAGGAATGAGTGTGGGGGCGGATAAATACCTGACCAAGCCTTTCAATACCAAACAAATTATGCAGGAAGTTATGAATTTATTGCAATAACTAATATTAACTCAAAAACAAACAAGATGACAAACAAATTGCAAATTAAATCGTTCGAAGAGTACAAAGAGAAATATGCACTGAGCATTGAGAATCCTGAAAAATTTTGGGGAGATGTCGCTGAAGAATTTCAGTGGATAAAAAAATGGGACAAAGTCCTGGAGTGGAACTTTCAGGAACCGAAAGTAGAATGGTTCAAGGGAGCAAAATTGAACATTACGGAAAATGCATTGGACAGGCATTTGGAAACACGTGGAAATAAACTGGCTATCATTTGGGAACCGAATGATCCGAAACAACGGTTTGTTCGCTATACCTATCGTGAATTGTACGAACACGTTTGTCAATTTGCAAATGCATTGAAAGAAAAAGGGATCAAAAAAGGAGACCGTGTTTGTATTTACATGCCGATGATTCCCGAACTGGCAGTTGCCGTATTGGCATGTGCCCGTATCGGTGCAATTCACTCTGTTGTATTTGCCGGATTCTCCTCCTCCGCGTTAGCCGACCGGATCAATGATGCCGAGGCAAAAGCTGTGATTACTTCCGACGGGTTGAACCGCGGGGCGAAACAAATTCCCGTTAAACGCGTGGTGGACGAAGCGTTGGAGTCGTGTGCATCTGTTGAAACAGTCATCGTATACGATTGCCTGGGATGGGGACCGAATATGGAAGAAGGACGTGATTACTGGTGGCACGAAGTCGTAGCCGGACAGCCAAAGTCGTGCGCGCCGGAACCCATGGATGCGGAAGATGTATTGTTCATCCTCTATACATCCGGATCAACCGGAAAACCAAAAGGTGTTGTCCACACCTGCGGAGGTTACATGGTAGGGGCAGCATACACCTTCCAGAATGTGTACCAATGCGATGAATCGGATGTTTACTGGTGTACGGCAGATGTGGGCTGGATCACGGGACATACATACATTGTTTACGGACCGTTGATTTCCGGCACCACAAGTGTCATGTTCGAGGGAATCCCGACATACCCGGATCCGGGGCGTTTCTGGCAGATAATTGATAAGCACAGCGTCAACCAGTTCCTGACAGCACCGACTGCCATTCGTTCCTTGATGGCACATGGAGAAGATCACGTACTGTCGTACAGCCTGGATTCCTTAAAAATTTTGGGATCGGTCGGAGAGCCAATCAACGACGAAGCCTGGAAATGGTACCATTTGCACGTTGGCAAAGAACGCTGTCCGATCGTGGACAACTGGTGGCAGACGGAGACTGGAGCGATCATGATTTCCGGAATCGGGAACATTTCACCGATGAAACCAACCTTTGCAGGATATCCGTTGCCGGGTGTCAATCCGGTTTTATTAGACCAGGAAGGAAAAGAAATCCAGGAAGCAGACGTAGAAGGATACCTGTGCATCAAATCACCGTGGCCTTCGATGTTGCGCACAACATATGGAGACCATGAGCGTTGCCGTGTGACGTATTTCTCAACATACGACGGTTATTATTTTACGGGAGACGGAGCAAAACGTGATCAGAATGGTATGTACCGCATCATCGGGCGTGTGGATGACGTAATCAATGTGTCCGGACACCGGTTTGGTACGGCAGAAATCGAAAATGCGATCAATACCAATGACAATGTGGTGGAATCTGCTGTTGTCGGGTTTCCGCATCCGGTGAAAGGACAGTCTATTTATGCATTTGTGGTGTGTGAAAAAGCACCGGAAGATGAAGTTCATGCGCGTGGTGAAATCGTTGAATCAGTAGTTGCTGAGATCGGAAAAATTGCCATTCCGGAAAAAATTCAATTTGTAAGCGGATTACCGAAAACACGCTCCGGTAAAATCATGCGTCGTATTCTGCGTAAAATTGCCGAAGGTGAAGTATCCAATCTGGGAGATACCAGTACCTTGCTGGATCCGAATGTAGTGGATGAATTGATCGAAGGGAAGTTGTAATATACACCCTCCTAAAAATACGGAAGAGGTTGTCATTTCGGCAACCTCTTTTTTATACTTCTAATGAAAAACGTAGATGAGGTATGTTCTTTCATGTATGTTGCTATCTTCCCCCTGCCTTCTCCAAAGGGCAAATAACAACCTCGTAATTTTGTAGATAGTATCATTTATAAATCACAATCTCTTTCGTTAAAATTTCCCAATAGTCGTTTATCAATTAAAAAAGATTTATTTACTTTGTTTTTCAAAGTGCTTTTTATGAATCAGGAGAAAGATTATTTACAGGATTTGACAGATATCCGTTCCATGATGGAACGATCCACACGTTTCATTTCATTAAGCGGATTGTCAGGTGTCTTTGTTGGTATTGTTGCATTAACAGGAGCGGGGATTGCCCATTGGAAAGTAAAGCAGTTTTTTTACGAAGTAGATACTTCTTATGTTGATCAAAGTTATTCATCTGATTATAACAATTTATTTATCAACCTGACGATCATTGCGCTATCCGTCTTGATTATTGCACTATTGGGAGGATGGTATTTTACTGCCAGAAAAGCAAAAAAGCAGGGACAAAAAATTTGGACAAAAGCATCCCGTCAACTCTTGACCAATTTGTTTATTCCATTGGTTGCAGGAGGGGTATTTTGTATTGCCATGTATTACCACCGATTGGTCGGATTGATTGCTCCCGGGATGTTGATCTTTTATGGATTGGCGTTGGTGAATAGCAGCAAATATACCTTGAATGATATCCGTTATCTGGGATTGCTTGAAATTACTTTAGGATTAATTGCTTTGTTCTTTTACGGATATGGTTTGTACTTTTGGGTCATTGGTTTTGGAGTACTCCACATATTGTACGGAATCTCCATGTATTATAAATACGACCGGAAAAAATGAAATCGTTTATAACACAGTTGAATAAAGCATTTGAAAGTCGGATCCGGCTTGGAATCATGTCCATGTTGATGGTCAATGATACCGTCGATTTTCTGACGTTGAAAGAAATGCTGGATGCCAGTGACGGTAACATTGCCAGTCACATTTCGGCACTGGAAAAAGCCGGGTATTTGGCAGTGGAGAAGAAATTTATAGGAAAAAAAACGAATACCAGTTACTCGGTTACTCCAGAAGGAAGACGTGCGTTTAATGAGCACCTGAATGCGTTGGAACAACTTCTGAAACGATAAACTATTTTTTTAATTTTTTACTTTGAAATTCAAAGTACTTTTTAAATTTAAACTAAATAACATGAAAAAGAAAACTATTTTTTTACTGATCAGCCTGATTGTTTACTGTTGCCTGTTCTATCAGCAGTCGATAGGGGTAAATGTGCTCATTTTTAACGGAGTTGTAATCATTTGTCTAGGGATGCTGGATACTTCTTTGTTGAAGCAAAAAAATTGGTGTCTGGTAGCTGCAAGTGCATTGATGACAGCCACCGGAGCATTCTTGTATGGAAGTGTATTGGCGTGTGTCGGGAATGTCATTGCTTTGTTGTTGTTGGCAAATCTGAGTAGGGAGAAAGAGGCTTCATTGTTCTATGCCTTGATTCAGACAGGATTCAGTTACATTGTCTCTCCACTGATTTTGCTGGTAAAAGGCGTAGACAAACTCACAGATGTATCAGATAAAGAGTCCAGGGTATTTAATATGACAGTTGGAACCGTTCTGAAGTTTTTGATTCCCACTGTCATACTCTTGTTTTTCTTTTTTGTGTACAAGGCTTCTAATCCGGTGTTTTCCAACTTTATCAATCAGTTTGAAATCAATATTTCAGGGGATTTCATAAGATTTTTACTGGTTGGAGGATTTCTCCTTTACTTTTTTTTCAATCAATACTCGCATGCTCCGTTGGTAAATAAAGATCGAATGGATCTCAATTTTTTAGAGCGTATCAATGAAAAAGAAATCTCGTTGTTCCGATCCATTGATACCGAATACAGTTCCGGGGTGCTGATGTTTATATTACTCAACGGTTTATTGTTGCTGGTTAATGGGCTGGATCTTCAATACATTCTGTTTGCAGAAAAGGACATTCACTTATATTCCGATTACATTCACCAGGGAATCAACAGTTCTATTTTTTCCGTCATTGTAGCTATTCTTGTAACACTTTATTTTTTTCGCGGTAACCTCAATTTTTACTCAAAAAACAAAACGCTGAAAAGATGGGCATTGATCTGGATTGGACAAAACATTCTATTGCTGTTCACGTGTATTCATAAAAACTACAGTTACATTGATGCATTCGGACTAACTCAGAAGCGAATTGGGGTTTATTTCTACTTGTTGATAACATTGATTGGTCTGACGTTGACATGGATTAAAATTACCAGGATGAAAAGCAATACTTACTTATTGAGAACAAATATCTGGTCAGTTTTTAGTGTGTTGGTAGTTAGTTCGTTGTTCAACTGGAATCGGATCATTCTTCACCACAATACAACGTATCAATCTTCCATTGAGCGAGATTATTACCTTGAAAATTTGCCACAGACAAGCCTTCCGTTTTTATTAAATAACTGGGAACGATTGCCAACAGATAGATATGGTTGGGCAGATTGGTCATTTAAAGAGGAATTAATAAAGAAAAAGAAGCACTTTTTGAAGAAGTATCATCAGAAAAAATGGCAGTCGTGGAACCTGGAAGATGACCGGATTTACAGAGAAATAAAGGAGACGGAAATAAAGTAACACGTATGATGAAATCACAACAATTTTCACTTACCGATCGACTAAAAAGCTTCCGACATGCATGTAACGGATTACGGCTTTTGCTGAAAGAAGAGCACAATGCTAGAATTCATCTGTTCATTGCAATAAGTGTACTTGTTGCGGGGTACATCTTTAACCTGTCAACATCAGAATGGATGATCCTTGTATTGGCAATCGGTGGTGTTATTACAACAGAAATTATGAATACAGTACTTGAAAATATATCCGATTTTATTTCCCCGGAAAAACATGCCACGATCAAAAAAATAAAAGATCTGGCGGCTGCCGGGGTACTAATTAGTTCCATTACAGCAATGGTTGTTGGAATGCTTATTTTTTTACCAAAATTCATTGAATTATGTTGAAATTGCTTAAAGAGACAAACAGGTTTAAAGAGAGCCTGTTTCTTGGGATACTTACGCTTTTTTGTGTCAGCCTTTCCATTTTCAGGTATACCTACACGGACACCTTTCATTTTCTTTTTCTGAACTGGAATCTGTTTCTGGCATTTGTTCCGTGGCTGTTGACCAGCTTAATTAGTATTCATCCTGTTTTGAAACAATCAACGATCAGTGTCATTCCATTGATGGCATGTTGGCTACTGTTCTTTCCAAATGCACCCTATATTTTGACAGATTTATTTCATTTGAAAGACAGGTCTTCCATGCCCGCCTGGTTCGATTTGATGTTAATTCTTACATATGCGTGGACAGGATTATTGGCGGGCTTCATGAGCTTGTGGGATTTGGAACGCATGCTATCCGGAGTTATCAAAAAACAGTACAGAGCAGGTTTGATCATTTTTCTGTTTTTCCTTTCGGGTTTTGGTATCTACATCGGAAGATTTCTTCGCTGGAATAGCTGGGATGTGCTACATAAACCTTTTCACATTATTGAAGACATTGCCGAACGTGTCATTGATCCGTTGGGACATCCCCGAACCTGGGGAGTCACTATTTTCATGGGATTGTTTCTTTGTGTGCTGTATTGGTCTTTTAAAATCATAAGAACGCGTAGTGAAGATGAAATGACAACAAATGAAGAAGTATGAAGAGAATGAAAGTGAGCTATAAACATGTTGTGAACTATACTGCTTTTTCTCTTTTGGGGGCGACCTGTTTACTAATTTATCTGTTTTACAGACCAGAAAACATCATGATCAACCAGCACTTGTTTTCCGCTTTTCCGGATCTGTTACTTGTAAAAGAGACCATTATACAGCGATTTCCTTTAAATGATTTTTTAGTGTATAATCTTCCTTCCGGTTTGTGGGTGTTTACATTGACCATTCTATTGAAAAATAGTTATATTAACGGGTCTTCTTACCATTTTTCATTGCGTTCGATTCCACTTAAACTGGGATTGTTGATCGAATTGTTTCAATTTTTAAAATTAACAGACGGAACATTTGATTTACTAGACGTTTATACAATGTTGGCTTTTTTTATGATGGCACAGCTATTTTGCAGAAGCAAGCAGGTAGAAATGGAGTCATGCAACATCCAACCGGTTCTGGCCTCTATTGGCGTACTTATTCTCTTTTTAGGAAATAGCTGATTATGAGCATACAAATTCGAACAGAAAGAATAAGACTCCGTGACGGGAATGAACGATTGAAACTGATTCATCTGAGTGATTTACATTTTTTCTACCGGAAAAATGTTGCAACAATGATCATCAACTACATAACAGAAAGTCGACCGGATCTGATTGTATTAACGGGAGATTATTTTGATTCCCTTATGGGATATCGGATTGTGAGAAATCTATTCCGATCAGTTGCACAAATTGCTCCTGTCGTATTTATTGCCGGCAACCATGATCGGTTGTATGGACGCAGGTGGATAGAACAACTCAATGAGGTGGATAATTGTACTTTGTTAGATGGAATAACGTATCAGTTTATTTCTCCGAACGGATATTGTTATGAATTGCATCCCTGGGAACTGGTCAACCAGATACGAAGTAGTTCTTCTGTTAACATTGCATTGATTCACAATCCTGAAAAAATAAAAAAGAAAAATATGCAGCATGTACACCTTATTCTCGGAGGACATCTCCACGGGGGGCAATTTGTATTCTGGAAATCCGGAGCAGGGCATTTGTATCCGGGAAGCTTCGTGTACAAATATTGTGTCGACAGTAAACAAATCGGGGATACAAGATTGATTGTAAGCCGAGGATTGGGAGATACTTTTCCGATACGTTATAACTGTCCGAAAGAAATTGTAGAGATTTATATTGAATGAGAAATAAACTATTGATGTTATTTGATCTATCCTCCCCCTGCCCCTTTGGAGTGGACAGGATATGACGCTTTTTTTATTTGAAAATCAATTATTTAATTGTTTTTAAGTTGTTTCATTTCCACCAACTTTTCTTTTACATTAATAAATCACCCAAGTGACACTGATAATTGATTTATTAATTACATTTACCGAAACTTAAAAAATTATACACATGAAAACAGTTATTTTGACACTTGTGACATTGTTTACAATGAACATTGCAAGCGCATTTACAATCCGTTACTACAACAAAGATTCCAAGAACCACACAATGGAAGTGCGTTCCAACGGATCTACTCAAAAAATTGAGTTTACATCTTCTACAACAGGTTCTTCTTCTGTTCAGACAAGTGCTTCGGAAGTGGAGATTAAAACAGAGTGTGGTTGGGTGAAAGTAAAAGACGGCGCGAAAATCACGATTCAAAACGGATGCATTAAAATTGATTAATCGGTTTCGACCAAAAGAATATGAAAAAAGCCCCCGTCAATTGACGAGGGCTTTTGTTTTATCACGAAAAAGGAAATCATTCCTCTTCCATAAAGAATTTATAATCTTCCGGATGGTTCACCTGTAATTGTTTCAGGTATGCATCTGCTTTATCAAGTTCTCCTTTTTCTTCTGACACAACAATCAGTGACATCAAATACTCCGAATCGTCCGGAAAATCCCGGTGTAATTCATCAAATAACCGTTCACAATTATCAAAATCGGCCATTTGGTAGTAATTTTTTGCAAGTACGTACTTGGTGCTCCGGTCATTATTAATCTGGTGTGCTTTCAGATTGTATTTCAATGCTTTCGCCGGATCAAAAATTTCCGGATCATATTCCCCCAGGTACAATAACCCAAGTGAATTATTTACGGCAACTTCATTGGAATTGACCGCCCATGCTTTCTCCAGGCACGTTAAGGCGTCAGCGTACTTTTCATCAATGATGTGAACGTCTGCCATGTTTACATTGTACTGATAAACATCTTTGGGATTTGCGGTGGCCGCTTTCATGTAATAATAGCGGGCAGAATCAGCGACCATACTTTCAGCATAGGCAATGGCTGCATTACGCAAAAATTCCGACTTGTTGCTATTTGAAATACCTTTGGTATCAGCTGCTTTAATAAAAAGAGCGATTGCTTGTTGATACTCTCTCTGTTGCGACAATGCCAATCCTTTTTCATTCAAATCCATGGCATCATTCGTGGAAGTCAAATTACAACTGCTTAGCATAGTCAATGAGGTAGCTAAGGCGATAAATAAAAATTTCATGTGTGTAGTTGTTTTATTTTTATGATAAAATGCCGGACAAGATACAAAGAAAAGTTATGAATCTGCAGACTGTTTTGCCAATTTACTGTTTTTATAACCGTAGCTGAAGTAGAGTGCCAACCCGATTGCCAGCCAAACCATGAAACCAACCCAGTTTTTCAGTTCTATTTGTGACATCATATACAGGCAGCTGACCAAGCCCAGAACCGGAATAAGCGAATATTTCTTCACAATACAAAGCCCTGTCAAAGTAAGTGTGATGATGACAAAAATCCACATTGGAATATTGTGAAGAAAAACACTCATCGAACTCATATCACTACCGGGTGCAGGGGTAGAAGTCAGAAAATGCATGAAACCATCGTAGTTGTAGCGATGGGTAAGAAAGATAGCAAGAATCACCCCGATTGGAGCAATCCACTGCGAATTGATGTACGGTGTTTTGAACTTGCGCTCTACTCCCATGCTCTCCAGGCGCAACACCCCGGCACAGACCAGTACAAATGCAAACAAGGTTCCGATACTACAGAGATCTGTTACCGTTGACATATTCAGAAACAACGCGCCACCTCCGACAATCAGACCGGTGACAATGGTTGAAAATGAAGGAGTGTTGAACTTCGGGTGAATTTTAGCAAACCGTTTCGGCAACAGACCGTCGCGGCTCATGCTCATCCAGATACGCGGCTGACCAATCTGGAATACCAGCAATACGCTGGCCATCGCAATTACGGCACTCACAGCGATAATGCCGGACAACCATTTCAGGTCGGAGACTTTTGTAAAAACAAAGGCCAGAGGATCGTTCACAGCCAATTCACTGTAATGTACCATTCCCGTCAGAACGAGCGCAATCAAGATATATAGAATCGTACAGATAATGATGGCCCACATCATTCCACGGGGCAAATCGCGTTGCGGATTCTTACACTCTTCAGCAGTCGTACTGATCGCGTCAAACCCGATATAAGCAAAGAAGACAGCGGACACACCTTTCAACACACCGCCCAGTCCGTTCGGGGCAAACGGGTCCCAGTTATTGGTATCTACATAGAACGCGCCAACAGCAATCACCAGTAAAACAACGGCAATCTTGATAATCACCATCGCGTTGCTGGCATTTTTAGATTCTTTAATTCCCCGGTAGACCAACCACGTGATCAAAAATGTGATAAGCAAAGCAGGAAAATCCGCAATGATGCGAAAACCGAAAACAGTTGGCGCATGCTCCCAGGCCAGGTAAGCCTCCTGTAAACCATGCGATAATTTATTCAATACTGTACCGTCCGCGATGAGTTGTTGCGCCTCCTTAAATCCGTTTGATGCAGAAATATAGTCAATGGTCGACCAGGCGGGCAGGTGAATGTTCATCCGGGTAAGCAATTCTGTAAAATAACCACTCCAGCCGATGGCGACCGTAATATTCCCGATGGCGTATTCCATAATCAGCGCCCAACCGATAATCCAGGCGAAGAGTTCTCCAAATGCAACATAACTATAGGTGTAAGCACTTCCGGATACCGGAACAACACTTGCAAATTCCGCATATGCGAAAGCGGCAAATCCACAGGCCAGTGCTGTAAACAAAAACAGAAAAACAACCGCAGGCCCGCCGTCGGCACTTGCCTGTCCGATGGTTGTGAAAATTCCTGCCCCGATAATGGCTGCAATTCCCAAAGAGGTCAGATCTTTTACTCCTAAATGCCGTGCCAGAGAACCGTGTGCGGATTCCGATGCGGCGTTAGCCAGAATGTCATTAATATTTTTTCTGCGAAACAAGGAGTTAAAATTCATAGATCTGATTCAGTATTAAAATTCACACACATACAGTTCGTGTAGCTTGCACATGCAATGACTACATCCCGGCTAATATACAAATTTTCGGTTCAACAACCGGAAATGGTAAAGTGAATACCAAGAAATTGAATAATTTTAAAAGGCACGGTTCTGAAAGTTGGATGATTAAATAGTATTGAATGAGTTTACACAAATGTTTAAGTCTGTTGAAACTGTTTTAGGACGAGTTGTCTTTTGTTCCATAACCACAGATACACCGATTACCTATTGACAGTTCATTCGTGTCATTCTTTCCGTTGTTCGTCCTTTTTTATTCGTGCATCTGTGGTAGAAATACCAACCGATTAAAAAAGAACTGTTTTAAAAACTACTGTTGAACTTGTTTAACATAGTAGTTTTCATCTATCAGGATGTTCTTCACCTTGATAATTTGCGTGACTTTGGTCGGATACAGACGAATCCGCCCTTTTTCTGTATTCACATCTACGGGCATGCGGAATCCTTCTACACAGTTGCTCCAACGATACCGAATCTTATTCCCTTTTCTAATTGTTTCCAGTTGCGGAACCTTTGTGGTACGCAGGTACTGATCAAAGAAAGCAGAGAGATCCATTTTTAAAAATGAACCGATGTAACGTTCCACGTCAGCTGTAGTAACTGTCTGATGATAAAAATCCACGTTTAGTTCCCGCAGCAACTGCCGCCATTGTTCATCATTGTTTACCACCTGGCGAAGTGTATGGAGCATATTGGCTCCTTTGTAGTACATATCGTACGATCCGGGATGATTGACACCATATTCTCCGATAATCGGACGGTCATTGAGAATATTCTTCCTGATTCCCCGAAGGTAGTTGGCTCCGGCATCTTTTCCGTAATAAAATTCTGTAAAAAGTCCCTCTGAATACGTGGTGAAGCTTTCGTGAATCCACATATCCGCATTGTCTTCGCAAGTGATATTATTTGCAAACCATTCGTGGCCGCTTTCATGTACAATGATAAAATCCCATTTCAACCCCCATCCGGTAGCTGACAAATCAGTTCCTTTATACCCGTTCTTGTATCCATTTCCGTATGTTACAGAACTTTGGTGTTCCATACCCAAATAAGGAACTTCCACAAGTTTGTAACCGTCCTCGTAAAACGGATACGGGCCAAACCAGTATTCAAATGCTTTCATCATGCGAAATGCGTCCCGGAATTGCAGTTTAGACTTCGCAAGGTTTTCCCGCAACACATAAAATTGCATGTTCAGTTCTCCTTTTTCTCCTATGTAAATAGAATCCCAGGAGGTATAATTCCCGATATTGAAGTTAATCCCGTAAATATTAATCGGATTTTTCACCTCCCATACAGTTGTGCGTGTGTCGTTCTTCAACCTGTTCTCAATCAACTGACCATTGGAAATGTTCATCAATTGGGACGGTGTTGTAACAGAAATCAGGGCTCCGGCATCCGGTTCGTCCGCTCCATGATCTTTACACGGCCACCAGGCACTGGCTCCGATTCCCTGACAAGCAGTTACGATGAACGGATTGCCGCTTTTATCGGTTGTCCATACAACTCCACCGTCCCAGGGAGCATTTTTCGCTTCTACAGGCGTTCCGCTGTAGTGAATCGTTACGTTGCCATAAGTCATTGGATCAATATCCACAGGAAATGCAAGATGGTAAACGTTGGATGTGATGCGTTTGAATGATAATTGTTCATCCGTTCCGTTTCTGTTGGTTGTCGCGCTGTCAATGACCAGGGGATGTTGGAGATCGATCTGTAGAATGTGCTTTCCTGCTTCCACGACTTTAAAATCAATGGTAACCGTTCCTTTGATGGATTTCGTAACAGCGTTCACATCGCGTAAAACAATGGCGTAATGCTGTACGTCCCACCAGGAACGCTCAGGTGTCATACTACCTTTTAAAGTATCCTCGAATGTAAATTGTGAAAAACCTGTCAGTGGTACCAACAGCAACAGAAGAATGCGCAACATGAAAGAAGAATTTCTACGAAAATAAGTAAAATCTCACGGAACAAGTGTTTCAGGGCGTGTCCCTCATTGCTTCGGGTCGTGCTGTCCGCTGTATCTCCGGACAAATCCGGAGGATGCCGCTTCCATCACTCACGCAAATCCCACGCATTAAATAAAGATGCTATTTTGAGTTTAAGCGCTTGTTTTTAATAGGTTATATAAAGAAACATCCTCAAAGACGAATTAGAAAAGCGTGTTTGGGAGGTAAAAAAGCGGGAAGCGATGGCGTAAATGGCCGACACGTAGTAAATTTGTTGAAGGCGTTTATCGTTTTCTTCTGCAAGAAGAATTACTCCAACTAAATTTCAAGAGTCGGTCAGAGAGTGGAGGGTAGCATTTTTTTACCTTGATCTTTTGTTTCTTTTGGATCAAGCCAAAAGAAAAATACAAATAAATCCCAACATTTTATGCAGTTTCCATCACTTACACAATCCCCACAACTTACAACTGCATTACAAGTATACTTACTTTATCCCTAACTAATGACAGTTTAATCATGGATAGAAAAACAACATCCTCAAAGACGAATTAGAAAAGCGTGTTTGGGAGGTAAAAAAGCGGGAAGCGATGGCGTAAATGGCCGACACGTAGTAAATTTGTTGAAGGCGTTTATCGTTTTCTTCTGCAAGAAGAATTACTCCAACTAAATTTCAAGAGTCGGTCAGAGAGTGGAGGGTAGCATTTTTTTACCTTGATCTTTTGTTTCTTTTGGATCAAAGCCAAAAGAAAATAAGAAGGAATCCCAACATTTTTTCAATCACTTATGCAAATTCCGCAACTTACAAGCGCAAATGCTGCCCCGTATAACTTTGCTTACATTGAACCAACTCTTCCGGAGTACCTGTAAACACAACTTGCCCTCCGTTGACACCACCTTCCGGTCCCAGGTCGATCACCCAGTCCGCACACTTGATCACTTCCCCGTTGTGTTCGATTACGATAATGGAGTGTCCCGCATCTACCAGGCGATTGAATGCGATAATCAACTTATCGATATCGTGAAAATGCAATCCGGTTGTCGGTTCATCAAAAATAAACAAGGTAGATGGTACTTTACTGCCTTTTGATAAGAATGAAGCGAGTTTGATGCGTTGTGCTTCTCCGCCGCTCATCGTACTGGATGATTGTCCCAGTTTCAAATACCCCAGACCAACATCAAACAACGGTTGAATTTTCTCAACGATTTTTTCTTCCAGCTTTCCGTTCTTTTCTTTGAAAAATACCAATGCATTCTCAATGTCCATTTCCAGTAGCTGGGAAATGTTGACTCCACGGTATTCGACTTCCAGCGTTTCCGCTTTGTAGCGGGTTCCGTTACACGCTTCACACGTCAGGTGAATATCGGCCATGAATTGCATTCCGACGGTAATTTTACCCTCTCCTTCACACATTTCACAGCGTCCACCTTCCACATTGAAGCTAAAAAAACCGGGTTTGTAACCCCTTGTTTTCGCAAGCGGCTGACTGGCAAATAACTCACGGATTTCATCAAACGCTTTCACATAAGTGACCGGGTTGCTCCGCGATGACTTTCCGATCGGATTCTGGTCCACCAATTCCACCGCTTTGATCATTTTCCAGTCACCCTCCGTTTCAAATTGCTGGGTGGCCAATGAAATTTCTCCCAGCTTATTGCGAACAGCCGGGTAAACGATGTCCTTAATCAGTGTCGATTTTCCGGATCCGCTCACCCCGGTAATACATACCAGATTATTCAGCGGAATTGTTACTTCCACGTCATGCAGGTTATGCTTCCGTACCCCGGAAAATTTCAATATGTTTTTTTGTTTTCTGCGCAGTTGCGGAACCGGAATCCGGCGTTTTCCTGTCAGGTAATCAGCAGTGATGCTGTTCGCTTTCACTAAGTCGTCGTGTGTACCCTGGAAAACAACTTCACCGCCGTACACACCTGCCATCGGGCCAATATCCAGAATTTCATCCGCGGCACGCATGATGTCTTCTTCGTGTTCCACCACGATTACGGTATTTCCTAAATCGCGCAGACGGTGCAATACGGTGATCAATCGCTCTGTATCCCTTGGATGGAGCCCGATCGAAGGCTCGTCAAGGATGTACATTGATCCGACAAGACTACTTCCCAGAGAAGTGGCCAGGTTGATGCGTTGCGACTCTCCACCCGATAGTGAATTCGACTGGCGATTCAATGTCAGATATCCCAGGCCGACATTACACAGGAAGTCTAACCGATTGGTAATCTCAGGTAAAATCCGCTTGGAAACCTGTTTATCATATTCTCCTAAATCCAGTTGCTGAAAAAACGGCAATACCTGGTCAATAGGAGTCAGCACGATATCCGTAATGGATTTTCCGTTTACTTTTACATAGTTGGCATCCCCGCGCAAGCGTGTGCCATGACATTCCGGGCAGTATGTTTTTCCGCGGTAACGCGACAGCATCACCCGGTATTGAATCTTATAGGTTTGCGTTTCCAGGAAGTTGAAAAACTCGTCCAGCCCCATGAAGTGCTTGTTTCCTTTCCACAGTAACTTATATTGCTCGGGAGTCAGATCTTTGACTGGCCGGTGAACCGGGAAGTCAAACTTCGATGCGCTGTAAATCAGTTGATTTGCGTATTCACTCATGGTTTCTCCTTTCCACGGTAAAATGGCACCATCGTACACACTCAGGTTTTTATTCGGAATCACCAAATCTTCATCAATTCCGATGATTTGCCCGTATCCTTCGCACGTTTTACACGCACCGAACGGGTTGTTGAATGTAAAGAAATGCTCGTTGGGAACCTGGAACTCCATTCCGTCTAATTCAAAACGGATAGAGAACGGATGTTCCTTCTTGTCACTCATCGTATAGATACTGCATTCACCGTTTCCTTCTGTAAAGGCCAGGTGTACAGAATCTCCCAGACGTCCGGTCGCTTCTTCACTTGACGTGTCGGCAGTAGCCCTGTCAATGATTAATCGGGCTGATTCACTTCCGGCAGGTGGTGCATCCGCAATTTCAGCGATCTCCAGCAATTCTCCGTTCAGAAAAATGCGGGAAAATCCCTGTTGTATCAGTATTTTAAATTGTTCCTGAATACCGTAAGTCTGCATGTTCGGAATCGGGCAAAGAATCAGGATGCGTTCATTATCCGGTAATTCCTTCAGGAAATTAATTACGTCCGTTACTGAATGCCGTTTTACTTCCTTTCCGCTGACAGGAGAATAGGTTTTTCCGACCCGTGCGAATAATAATTTGAGGTAATCGTAGATTTCCGTTGTCGTCCCGACTGTTGAACGCGGGTTGTTGGAAATGACTTTTTGTTCAATCGCAATTGCCGGAGCGATCCCTTTGATGTAATCCGTTTCCGGCTTATCCAGTTTTCCCAAAAACTGGCGGGCATAAGAAGATAAACTTTCAATGTACCGGCGTTGGCCTTCTGCATACAATGTGTCAAATGCCAGTGACGATTTCCCCGATCCGGACAGCCCGGTAATAACGGTAAATTTCCCGTGTGGGATGTTTACATTTAGGTTTTTGAGGTTGTGAACACGTGCACCTTTGATCTCAATGTATGATTGCTTTGCCATGGTGCAAAAATAATTACAAATTGTGAAATGCAGGTGACAATTTTGAAGGTAAAACATACGGATGAGACACAACTTTTCTTTGTTTATAACGTTTTTTTTATAGATTAGCGATATGAAGATGTTCAGAAATATGTTAATAGCGGGAGCACTAACTTGTCAGTGCGCTTTTTCCCAGGATGAAGGAGTCGGGATCATTGTAGACAATTCGTATGAACCTGTGGGTGAAATTACACCGAAGCATACCTTCAACCTGGTCGCGGGTTTGCCGAACGCAACCGTTAACAAACCGTTTGAGAGCATCATGCGGGGAATTGTAGATGTGAATCCGTATTACCAGTATTCCCTGCCCAATTCAATTGTGTTCGGAGCAGGATTCCGCTACATCCATTATGCCGTCAATGAATTCAGAACACCGGAACCGTTGGATGGGGTGATGCATTCCCTGGGTGGCTTTCTGAAATTCGGGTACGAAAAATTTTATACAACGCGTTTTGCCATGGATTTTTCCGTGAAAGTGGGATATAACTGGCACATTCTCGATACCGACCTGAACGACAAAATCCGCGGTGGAGCCTACCGTTTTGATTCCGGATTTGTAGAGCCTACAGTCGGATTTATTTTGAGTGCAACAGAACATTCTTCCTATCGTCTGACCATCGGGTATACTTTCCAGGGGTTCATATTCACACCACACCAATTGGGGACGCAAATGAGCGGGGGGTGGGAGCCGAAGGAATATTCAAAATCATCACAAATCATTACCTTTGGACTCGGATATACCTATTATTTTGGTAGAAAGAACTAAAAATGTTTGTTGCGGATAACTCCTTAAAATCGGTTAAGCATTATTTCAATGACCGGTTAAAACCCGTTTTTTCAGATCGTGAGATCAGAATGATGTTTCAGTTGTGTGCTGAAAAACGACTCCATATAACCCCGGCAGATTTGCTGTTGTCGGATCAGATTCGCATGAGTGAGTCTGACTTGTTGTTTTTCCGGTCAGTTGTAAAGCGATTGCTCAATCACGAACCATTTCAATACATACACGGGGAGACTGAGTTTTACGGTTTGATTCTTAAAACAGATGCACGTGCGCTGATCCCGCGCCCGGAGACAGAGGAGTTGGTGGATTGGATCGTTAAATCGCAATATGCCGATATGCAAAAAATTGTAGATGTGTGCTCCGGGAGCGGTTGCATTGCCCTTGCATTAAAGCAGCAATTTCCACAGGCAGCTGTTACAGGGATAGATGTATCGCAGGCGGCCCTTTCCTTGTCGGTTGAGAATGCGGCATTGAATCAGTTAGATGTCCGTTTTGAACAATGGGATATTTTGTCGCGGGATCCGGAAACAGAAGAAAACACCATGGATATTATTGTTTCCAATCCTCCGTATGTGAAAGAGAATGAGAAGACAGGAATACAAGAACATGTGCTGGAACACGAACCTCATATCGCCTTGTTCGTCAGTGATGATTCCCCGTTGATTTTCTACGATACGATTACTTCTTTTGCCTCCCGCGCATTGAAACCGGGAGGATGGTTGTACTTCGAAATCAATGAACAATACGGAGCTGAAATGGTTGAATTGCTCAAAAAATATGGGTTTGAACAGGTAGAACTGAAACAGGATTTACAAGAAAAAGACCGGATGGTCAGAGGGCAAAAACCTGCTTAAAAGGAGTTTTTTTTAACATCAAGATAACAAGAATACGATCGCTATTGAAACCGGGAATGGATATGTTTCGTTAACTTTGTTCGGTCATTATTAAACAAAAAAACGGTTGTTCATGAAGGTAGGAATGGTTTTATATCCCACATTTGGCGGGAGTGGGGTAGTTGCAACAGAGTTGGGAAAAGCCCTGGCACAGAAAGGACACGAGATTCATTTCATTACGTATGCACAACCTGTCCGCCTGGGAAGTTTTCGTGAGAATATTTTTTACCACGAAGTTGCCCTGAGTGACTATCCGTTATTTGATTACCAGCCGTATGAAATTCAATTGGCAAGTAAAATCGTAGATGTCGTAAAACACGAAAAGCTGGATTTGTTGCATGTTCATTATGCCATACCGCATGCGTCCGCTGCTTTCATGGCAACACAGATATTAAAATCACAAGGCATAGAAATTCCGTTCATTACCACATTGCACGGAACAGATATTACATTGGTTGGAAAAGATCCTTCATTTGAACCTGTTATTACGTTCTGCCTGAATGAATCAAATGCAGTCACAGCTGTTTCTGAAAGCTTGAAAAAATCAACCTATGAACATTTCAATACCAACCGCGAAATTCATGTGATTCCGAATTTTGTTCCACCGGCGAATAAAGAATACTTATCTCCGTGCCAGCGCAGTAAATATGCGACACAGCAAGAAAAAATATTGTGTCATATTTCTAATTTCCGCCCTGTAAAACGGGTTGAGGATGTGGTAAAAGTGTTCCAACTGGTTAACGAAAAAGTTCCTTCTAAGCTGTTATTAGTTGGAGACGGCCCGGATCGTTTATTAGCGGAACGGACTTGTCGTGCCTTGGGAATTGAAGACCGGGTTATTTTTACAGGGAAAATTGTCGGGACGGAACGAGTGCTGGAGATGTGCGACGCATTTTTATTGCCTTCTGAAACAGAAAGTTTCGGATTGGCGGCCCTGGAAGCAATGGCCGTTGGTGTACCGGTTATTTCATCCAATACAGGCGGGATTCCGGAGGTCAATCAACATGGGTTTAGTGGATACCTTTCCAATGTAGGGGATGTGGAGGACATGGCGAAAAATGCCATTTCCATGCTGGAATCGGATGAAATACTGGCACAATTCAAGTTAAATGCGAAGAAACGTTCGGAAGAATTTGAACTTTCTGCAATACTGCCAATGTACGAAGAATTGTACGAAAAGGTAGTGCGTGAAGTAAACCAGGCACAGGAAGCTATTTAACCCGGTTTATTCTGTTAATCGCCTTACTGAATTTTTTACCTGCAGCGGACAGCGATGCCTGTTTGTTTTGCTCTGTCCGGATTTCGATAACAGGTTGTATTTCGTGGATTAATTCCGGGTATTTCTGAGCAAACTGAATCAATTTATAAATGCAGTTTACATGCAAAGCCACTTTGTCATCGGGTGTCATCAGGTGACGAATCAGTGCGTCGTATAATTCGCCTTCACGGTAATCAATTAAGGGAAGCAGAATGAATCCCACAGCGAGATTTCGGAGCACAGTCTGGTTGTCCGAAATCAAAAAAGCGTCGATGAGTTGCGGCTGATAGTCGCCCATTTGGCCCGGGAAATTTTTTACGAGGTGTGTAATCACCCAGGATGCGTAATCAGGAAGGGGATAAGCTTCCTTCGACGCAGCGTATTTGAGCAGCGTTTCCACACCGTACTTTCGTTCCATAAAATATTGCAAGACCATCGGCCTCATAGCAGCATCCCGAAACATGTTGAGGTATACCAGGTCGTTCATGTGGTGTCGGATAATAAAAAAGCCCGCCAAACAACTGACGGGCATTTTCAAAAGTGTTTTTATTGAATGAATTAAGCTGTTACGCCCATTACTTCAGCCATTTTCTTGCCAATGTGAGCAGGTGAATCAACTACGTGGATTCCGCACTCTCTCATGATGCGTTTTTTCGCTTCAGCTGTATCGTCAGCACCACCAACGATTGCTCCGGCATGCCCCATTGTTCGTCCTTTCGGAGCAGTTTCTCCTGCGATGAATCCAACGACAGGTTTTGTTCCGTTTTCTTTGATCCAACGTGCAGCGATTGCTTCCAGGTTTCCTCCGATCTCCCCGATCATAACGATCCCTTCTGTTTCAGGATCATTCATCAGTAATTCAACGGCCTCACGTGTCGTTGTCCCGATGATCGGGTCACCACCGATACCGATTGCGGTTGTAATTCCCAATCCTGCTTTCGCTACCTGGTCAGCAGCTTCGTATGTCAATGTTCCTGATTTGGAAACAATACCGATTTTTCCTTTTTTGAAAACGAATCCGGGCATAATTCCGACTTTCGCTTCACCTGCGGTAATCACTCCCGGACAGTTTGGTCCGATCAGTCTGCAATCGTATCCTTTGATATATTCTTTTGCCTGCACCATATCGTTAACAGGAATTCCTTCGGTAATACATACAATCACTTTAATTCCCGCGTTAGCCGCTTCCATGATCGCATCTGCAGCAAATGCAGGTGGAACAAAAATGATGGAAACATCAGCCCCTGTTTTTTCAACAGCGTCTTTTACAGTGTTGAATACCGGTCGATCCAGGTGCATTTGACCTCCTTTTCCCGGAGTAACACCCCCAACAACGTTTGTTCCGTATTCAATCATTTGCCCGGCATGGAATGTTCCTTCACTTCCCGTAAATCCTTGAACAATTACTTTAGAGTTTTTGTTAACCAATACGCTCATATTTGCAGTTTTAAATAAAATCCGTAATTAAAAATCGTTCAAATTTACATTTTTGATTTGGTTTAGACAATATTCTGACTTATAAATTAACACAGAAAAAATAGAACCGAACGGAGTTGGAAACAAGAATGAAGCCGGAGTGCCTGAAAGTAGAAGCAATAAATAGCTTGCCTGATCAAAAAAATGTGGATATAATTGTTTACCGAAGCCGTTTACGTCCGGAGGAACGCTTCCGTCTTAATTGAAATTCCATGAGTGTTTCATAGATGTATAATCGTATTCGTTTCTTCGTCTCCTGACTATGTAACCAATGATATAAGATCATCGAAAATAGCCAAATGACGATGAGGTTGGCGTAGAAGGTATCTATTCGATAGGATCCAATCGATTTCTCTTTAATAAAATAAGGAGCATTGAAAAAACCGAGCCCGTCACTCGATTGATAAAGAGGGTCTTCCAGTTGATAAATTCGATTGTCTGAGTGGTCAACATATATTTTTTCAATCCGATCTCGTCCTGTAACCAACCGTTCCAATCCTTCATTATCGTATTTTTCTCTATAAGCAGCATAGCGTTTTAAGCCAAACCGCTTTTTGACTATCTCAATCGAATCAATGGTCGCGTTGTAATTATTGGTGTACTGCAAATGAAGCACAGACAGGAACTTATCAATGTTTTTAGAGTTGGGGGTATCTCCTTGAAAACAATTTGCACAGGTGAGGTTATCCCAGTTGTTTTCTTCTTTTGAAAGTTCATTTTTAATAAGTGTTCCATTTTTTTTATGTTCTACTAATTCCCTGATTTTTGGAATCCAGTAATCTTTTTTCCATTGTAGTTCACTTCCTTTTTGTTGCAAGTCAAAAGTGATTGCAGCGAATGAGTTTTCGGATGCAAATTCAACAGCAAGCCCTTCATAAGCCCATCGGGAGATCATTAGATTTCCTATCCATGGAACTTTATGCGGGTGACTAAACACGGGATTCATGCGGTCGTATCGGACAATCAGTCCGCTAAAAATAATCTGAGGGATAATCAGAATGGGAATGGCAATGTAGATCAATTTGGTTTGTCTGAAAAGCAGGGAAACATTCAATCCCAATAAATTGGACCAAAAGGAGACGGAAAATAACATTAGCCAGTTTTCAAACCAAAGCTCGGTGATCTGCAATACAAGGCTCCCCACCAAAACAAACAGGAATGATTGAATGGCGGAAATAAGCAGGAGCAATGCCATTTTTCCATATAAGTAACTTCCCCAGTTCAAATTGAGGAAACGTTCCCGCTTGAGGTTCTTTTTGTCTTTGTTTATTTCTTCCGCCGCTACGGTCATCCCTAAAAAAATGGACACCAGCATACTTACAAATAAATAAACCGGGATATTTTCATTGTAATAATACAGATAGGAAGAAGAGCCTTCGGTTTCAATGTATGATTTTAGAAAAGAGGACAGAATAAGGGCCAGAACAGGAGCCTCCGCGAGTACCAATAAGACATATTGAAAACTGGAAATCTTGCTTTTGAAATCCCGTGAAAAAAATACGCTGAATTGCTGAATTAATCCAGGAAGTTTGAGCGGAGCGGGGAGCTCCTTTTTAGTTGTGTTTAGCTCTTCCGCACCACTGGCCTCTTCCTGTTTTTGCCTGAGAAACAATTCATGCCATTGCTTCGGAGTATGCTTCCGTTCCCTTGTCGGGACGCCGAATTCGTTGACTGTTTGCGCCTCTACAATTTCGAAAATTTGATCGGGATTTACATTTCCGCAGACAGAACACCCTTCACTATCCGCATTTGCGTATTCCAATGCTTTCTTGAAATGGGTCAGTGCAGTGGAAGGAACGCCATCAAAGATTTGATAACCGCCATAGTCAAGCAGAATTAACCTGTTCAGAAGCTTGAATACATCAGATGAAGGTTGGTGAATTACTACAAAAACAAGTGTTCCTTTCAACGAAAGGTTTTTCAGAATGTTCATAATTTTGAGGGAACCAATGGAAGAAAGCCCCGAGGTTGGTTCATCCACAAACAAGATGGATGGATTTCGAATCAGTTCCAACGCGATGTTCAATCGTTTACGTTGTCCTCCTGAAATGACTTTTTTGAGTGGACTACCTACTTTTAAATGCTTTACGGAAGAGAGATTCAAATCATCCAATACTTGAATCACTTTACGTCGGATTTCAGTTTCAGACAAGTCTCCAAACACCAAACGTGCACTGTAATATAAGTTCTCAAAAACAGTGAGTTCCTCTATCAGCAAATCTTCTTGTGGAACGTATCCGATCAGTCCTTCTATTTCCCTGGGAGAACGATGAATATCAATCCCATTGATTGTGACGGTTCCTGTCTGTGGACGTTTTGCTCCGGAAAGTAAATCAACCAGTGTTGATTTTCCCGTCCCGGATCCACCCATAATTCCAACCAATTGCCCGGAATAGATGGTGGTGGAAAAAAGTTGCAATCCAACGGCACCAAAAGGAAAGCGATACGAGAGGTTGGTTGCCTTATATAAAAAACGCTGCGTTGTGGAGGTGGACAAAAAGCGATTGAGTAAATCGGCCTGGTAAATGCGATCGCTTTTTGATGTGTTGATGGAATCTCCCGGGTTGAGTAAAAAAGCTTTTCTGTTATCGAGTAATTCGCCGTTTAAATAAACGTCATCATTTCCAAAATACTTAAAAAACAATAGATTGTTGTTGTGAATCCGGATACAAACGATGGGTTGATCAAGCCCGTTGAGTTTGAATTTTCGATCTTCCGTGGTATCTTCCCCTGTAATGATAAAACAATTTTCAGGTGGTTGATCGGTTGAAATCTCATTTTTCAGCAACGAAAAGATCAATAAATATTCTTCCGGTTCAATCTTGAATGTTTCGGCAACAGTGCGTAAAAAAGCCAGTTCCAGCTCCGTACAATTTTCATCCAGCAGGATTAACTCCATGATCCGCATGAGTACAATGAATTTCTGACGAATGGTCAGTTCTTTGTTGATTTCGTTGCAGATGCGGAGTACTTTTACGGAATTAACGGAATTGCGTTTCCCTTCGCTGTATTTAGACTTCCGCGGAGGGCGAAGAGCTTCGGAGTATTGATCGAAAAGAACAATGTAGTGTTCAATTTTTCCGGAGGCCAGCTCGATTTTTAAAAAGGAACGAATGATCTGGTGGGCGTTCCTGACACCTGAAGAACCATTCTCACTATGACCGTTAATCTTTACAATGATTGCAAATAATTGCATCAGGATGTTGAGAATGCGCTCACTCATAGTTGATTATTGCTTGAAGCCGATGAGCATCACTGCACAACCCGTCACTTTCCGCTCGGTATCCAGTTCTGTTTCAATTTTTACAGATAGTGTTTTGGGGACCTTGAAATCCCAGTAACGGGCATTTTTATGATCTTTGTTGGTAAATAATACATTCCCCTTTTCATCCCGCAGGGTGAAAATAACATAGTCATCCCGGTCGCCGGCACTGACAGCAATCCGATAGGTTGTACCACCGTAGAATGTCAAATCAAACTCTGCTTCCTGGCGATCTAAAAATGCCGTATAGACCTGCCCGTCGGAGATGAATACCTGCTTCCCTTTTTCATCGCGGAATAATTTTTCGCAGTTGCGCACGATTTCTTCGCAGCTCTGACCAAATGCAAGCATTCCTGCAAATAGTGTGAAAATAAGTGTTAGATATCGATTTTTCATTGTGATTAACCAATTATGTGTTGACGAATCGCCGTTATTTTTTCTGTGATGGCTTTTAATGTCTCCGTGTTTATTTCAAATGAAACGGTATGTTTCAACGTGGTTGTTTTCTTCTCTGCATCGGTTTCCGGTTGATTGTATTCATAATTGACTTTAATCGCCTGAAAAATGACACTGAGTTCTTTGTAGTACCGGATCAATTCATCATTGGAGGAGGCTTTGTTATTTTCTTCCAATAAGGCGATCAATGTAGCAAGGGTTTGTTTTTGATCACCGATCCGTTCCAGCAATTCTTGATTCTGAGGTTTTTTTTCAGCCAGAGCGGTCGCGAAATGCATGGATTCGGTCCACCCCCCTGCCAAAATTAGAGCGGAAACAGACTTGCGTTGCCCGTTTTTCAAAAATAAATCGGCATTTTTAAATGCGTCGGATACAATGTACAACATCGAGTCGCTATTGTTTGTGTTTTTTTGATACCGGTCAATAAACCGTTGGTCAAACGAAGCATCCAGACCCAATGAATTGGTCAATTTCTCTACGACAACCAGGTAGTCCAGAATGTTCTTTTTATCTTTGTAAATAGAAGCATATCCTAAATCGGCACCATACACACCCAATAACAGCGCACGTTTGTGCTCTGTTTGATAACGATCCACTTTTGAAGACGGATTCAGAAGTTCTGATTGAAATACCGGGTTTACCTTTTTGAGCAATAACATGGTGAGAATCGGAGATGGAATACTAAATATTTTTCCATCAAAATTAGTGGTCAACGAATTTTCACTCTCGTCCTGTTCAACTGTAATGTGATCTTTTTTGGGAGGGTCTGAGGAACAGGATAGTAATGTACCGGTCAATAAACCAATTCCGCATAAGTAGTGGGTAATTTTCATAAAGATATCGTTTTCATATGCTATTGGCTAATGTAGTGTTTTTTAAATGAACAGTACCAAAATGCCAGGTCTTTTTTTTATCAACACAAATTGTTGTTAATTTTGTAGTCTAAAATAAGTACAATGAATATTCGTCCCAGAAGAAACCGAAAATCTGCCGTTATCCGGGCAATGGTTGAAGAAACAAAATTAGGTGTGGAAAATCTGATTTATCCCGTATTCCTGAAAGATGGAAAAAACATAAAAGAAGAAGTCGCTTCGATGCCCGGAAATTACAGGTGGTCTGTTGACAAACTACTTCCTGAAATTGAAACGTGTGTTGAACTCGGTGTACGATCTTTCGATCTGTTTCCGGCGGTTGATGAATCATTGAAAGATAAAACAGGAACGTATAGCTGGTCGTCGGATAATTTTTACCTGCATGCCATTCGTGCCATCAAAGAACGGTTTCCGGAAGTGATGCTCATGAGTGATGTGGCATTGGATCCATATTCATCCGACGGACATGACGGGTTGGTAGAAAACGGGAAAATTCTTAACGATGAAACCTTGCCGCTGCTCAACAATATGTCATTGGCACAGGCACAAGCGGGAATTGATATCATCGGACCGTCGGATATGATGGACGGACGTATCGCAAGCATTCGTGAACACCTCGACGCAAACGGGTATACAGAAGTTTCCATTATGTCCTATACGGCGAAGTATGCGAGTGCTTTTTACGGACCGTTCAGAGATGCATTGAATTCCGCTCCGAAATCGGGAGATAAAAAAACATACCAGATGAACCCGGCAAATAAACGGGAAGCGTTGATTGAAGCAGAGCTGGATATCAATGAAGGAGCAGACATGATTATGGTAAAACCGGCCATGTGTTACCTGGATGTGATTCATTTACTGAAAGAAACATTCCCGGTTCCGGTAACGGCCTACAACGTTAGTGGTGAGTGTGCGATGATCCATGCTGCGGCGAAAAACGGATGGCTGAATTACGAAGCGGCAGTATACGAAACATTACTGAGCATCAAACGGGCAGGTGCAGATGGTATTCTGACTTATTTTGCAAAAGATTTTGCGCAAATGACACAACGCTGATATGACAGGAAATCAGGCAGATTTTTATACGAAACAAATTGAACTGCACACCGGGCGTTTGGAGCAGGCAAAACGAAAACACCGATTCTATACGTTTGCACGCCTGTTTTCGTTCTTACTGATTGTTCTTAGCTGGTACCTGATCGGTTGGGGAACGGTGTTGCTGGCTGTTGTGACGGCAGAAACAGCATTGTTTATTTACCTGGTCAACAAATGGCTGGACGCGAAACTGGAAAAGGAAAAAGAAGAATTGTACATCGCGCTCAATGAAAGCGAATTGAAATTACTGAAAGGAAATTGGTCCGATTTCCCGGACGGAAGCGAATTTAAGTCCGCTCAGCATCCGTACGCGAATGACATGGATTTGTTCGGGCCGAAGAGCGTTTTCCAGTACATCAACCGGACAGTGCTCCCCACAGGAACAAAACGACTGGCCGAAACACTGGCGATCGGAGCAAAAGACAAGCAGATGAACCAGCAGATGATGCGTGAATTATCAGACAATATGACCTGGTCACAGCAATTTGTGGTGGAATCAAAAGTTTTTCTGAAACATGAAGAACGTCAGCAAACATTACAAGCGTTGACAACCGCTGAGTTCGGAGGGAATTCCGTTAATATACTGCGGTGGATTCTTCCCGCAATTGCAATCACTTCCATCGTGCTGTACAATCTGAATCTCATGGCTTCTTCTCAACTGATGCTGACTGGTCTTCTGGTTTTGGGAATCGTAGGGACAAGACTCAAACAAACCAATAAATGGATGCACCTGGTTGGCAACCGTTCAGAAAAAATAAATGCGTTGTACAAACAGCTGGAATTATTTCAACAACTGGATTTATCGTCCGACGAAGGAAAAAAATACAAAGAACTACTGTTTGGTAAAACAGGAATGTATCAAGGATTGCAGGAATTGATTACCATCCGAAAACGTGCTGAATACCGGATGAATGTATTGGTGGGAGTATTACTGAACTACTTGTTCGCCTGGGATTTCCATTTGTTGGTGAAGTCAAAAAAATGGCATGATAAGTATGCGACTGAACTGGAGGTATGGGAAGCATACATGGCTGAAATCGAAGTGTGGATCTCCGGCGCTATTTATCGCTTTAACCGGGGAACAACCTGCTTTTCAGAACAAGATACGGACGGGGATTTCGCAATCAACTCATTGGGACATCCTTTTGTGGCGGCAGAAAAACAAATTTGCAACGATTTCACACTCCGCCGGGAGGAAGCATTCTTGATTATTACAGGACCGAACATGGCAGGGAAAAGTACATATCTCCGCAGTGTCGGACTGGCGATTATTTCAGCGAATGCCGGCTTTCCCGTTCTGGCTAAAACGTGTAAGATTCCGGACATGCAGCTCTATTCGAGTATGCGTACCAGCGATGACCTGACCGTTGAAAGCTCTTACTTTCATGCCGAGTTGACCCGCTTGCGGTTTATCATGGACGCCATTGAATCCGGTAAACAGGTGTTTGTGATTCTGGATGAAATTCTGAAAGGAACGAACAGTAAAGATAAAGAAATCGGATCGGCAGGTTTTTTACAGAAACTCAACAAAATCGGTGCAAAGGGAATCATTGCTACCCATGATCTTTCACTGACGGATCTGGCTGGTCAAAACGCAGCATTCAGAAATGTATATTTTGACTCGACAATTGAAGGAGAAGAATTGTATTTCGACTACAAAATCCGCGACGGGGTTTGTAAAAATATGAACGCGTCGTTCCTGCTCCGGAAAATGAAGCTGGTGGATTGATTCTCTTCCGCCAGAAAAATGTCAAAAAATGTTAAAATGTTTCGGAAATTCCGTATATTCGTTCGAAAAGTCTAACAGTTATTAGCAGGTATATCATGATTGGATTTGAGAAGTATGTCGTTGAAGGTTCGGCTAAAACACCTGAAGTTGAATTTGATGGGAATACAGGTGTTCTTTTATTGAGGGGGAGGTCCATTCCTGAAAATTCAATTGATTTTTTTCAGCCGATTAACAATTGGGTGGATCAATACTGTGAGCATCCGCAGCAAGAAACAACCGTACAAATCCGCCTTGAATATTTTAATACCTCTTCTTCCAAGTGCATCCTGGACTTGTTTCGTAAATTTGAAAAACTCAATCGGGCCAATTCGAAAGTGACGGTTCAGTGGTATTATGAAACCGATGATGAAGACATGGAAGAAGCCGGAGAGGATTACCAGGCAATCGTCGAGCTTCCGTTCTCCATGATCGAAGTAGAGGAGATTTGAAATGCCGCTGAAAGTTGGAATAACAGGAGGAATCGGTTCCGGGAAATCATACGTCTGCGGTGTCCTGGAAAAAATGGGCTACCCGGTATATTATTCCGATCAGGCATCCAAACGACTGACGGCTACCAACCCCGATATTCGTCGCGGGTTGATTGATTTACTGGGGGACAAAATCTTTGATGGAAACGAATTGAATAAAAGCCTGCTGGCATCCCGGATTTTTTCCGATGATACAATCAGGGAACAAGTCAATCAGATCATACATCCGGTTGTGAGAGCTGATTTTAAACAATGGGCAGATAAACAACAGACTCCCTTTGTATTCAATGAAGCAGCTATTTTGATTGAAACAGGCTCTTATAAAACACTTGATTACACCGTGTTGGTTACTGCGGATAAGGAAACCCGGATTCAACGAACCATGCAGCGGGATGACAGCACCCGGGAAGAAGTGTTGGCAAGAATGGCCAAGCAATGGGATGACGAAGACAAAGCCCGTTATGCTGATTTTATCATTTACAATGATGAACGTCCGCTTTTGGCTCAATTGGAGGAATTGGAAGTGCGATTGCAAAACAAATGACAAAATGTCAACACTTCAATCTTCAAATCTTCTCAATTAAATTCCGTAGCTTTGCCGAAAATTAAAAGATCATGAAACACATTTCCTTAGCAAGTATTGAGAAAGCAATCGGCAAAATAGATAATTTAGATGAAGACGGATTAGAGCGCACAGCCGAAACCTTTGCACTTTCTCAACCGGTATTGTTGGGGTATGCGATGTCTGCAGCTGAAGAGTACGAAAACGACAACCTTCAGGGATTGTTGATTTATTATTTCTGCCTGTTGATCGAAGCATTCAACCAGGAAGGAGTACAGCTGAAAGAAATCAAAGAGACAGATGTGGATGAGTTTGAAGAACCGTTTTTTGACGCGTTGGACAGTTTTTTCCAGACAGACAATATGGAAGAACTGGAAGAATACACCGACCAACCACACCTGGTACAGTTCATGGCGATGGAAATTTCTACTCCGGATGTCGACGGTACGGAATTGGACGATGAGACGGCAACGCAATTATTTATTGTGACCCTGGCTGTCATTACATTGTTGTCTAATTCAATCAACGCATAATAACACACCAGCAGCTATGAAATCACCTCGTGAAATTGTCGATTTAATGATGCACAATGATGCGTTCAGTAAATGGATGAAGATTGAGGTGGTTGCTGTTGCCGAAGGTACGTGTACACTTCAGATGCGGGTACAACCGGACATGTTGAATGGTTTTTTCATTACGCACGGAGGAATCAGCTATTCTTTTTCCGATTCAGCACTTGCGTTCGCATCCAATTCCAGGGGATATAAATGCGTGAGCATCGAAACCTCTATTTCACATGTTCGCCCGACAAAAGAAGGAGACATCCTGACAGCTGTCGCTGTTGAAAAACACAGGGGCAAGACAACGGGAATTTATGAAGTAACGGTTACCAATCAGGAACATAAAACCATTTCCCTGTTCAAAGGAATTGTACACATCGCTCAGGAAACCTGGTAATTGAAATACACCGGGATGTACATAAACGGTACACCACTTAATCAATTCATGAAGTGAGCTGCTATGCTCTTTACCACTAATACTTATCGTCTATTTCTCTATATAGCTTTTGTGTGTGCATCTTGAATCACATCGATGCAAAAAAGAGATTAAGATGAAAATCAGGTTGTTTTTTCTTTGAACGAACGGATGGATTTTGCCATCAGATCGATAATCGGACGTTCGAATCCCTCGTCACGACTTCTGAGTTCGTAATGAATACCGTCAATGACCTGTTCACCGTACACGTGATAAGAAACGTGTTTTACACCGACACTTTTGGAAGCCTTTTCATGCCCCCGAACTTTTAATGTCACTTCGTATACAATCAAATTAGGTTCGTCTACCAAATACTTTACCTGGTAAAATTGTGTGTTGGCCAGTTTTTCCTTTTGGGCTTGTACCAGGTTGGTATTGTCTCCGTAATCTTCAATGTACAAATGAAAATTTTGTCCTACGTGAATATTCCAGTAAAAATCGCTTTCCAGGTGTTGTACTTCGGGAGTGGTCGAGGCCCCGATGTTCGCTGTTTCGTCCGGAAGCATAATGGTGGCAGGAATGTCGTATTTTGTCAGATCAACTCCTTGAAATTCATAGTATTCTTCTAACTCATCGGGAATAACAATGTTTCCCTCTTTTTCACTGTTGCAGGAAAAGAGTAATACAAGTACTAACAGAAAAGAAAACCTGGTAATCTTTACCAAGGATTTTCCGGCAGCATTACACAAAAGTTCCATTTTCTAGCTTTAAGAAGAATAAACAAATATACAAAAAATGACAATAAGTTATCATTTGCATAAAAAAAGAATACATGAAATTCAATCGGTTACTTGTCAATGTAACGGATTCTTTTTTGTACACGTATACACAAATGCAGGAGGTAAATTGAAGGGGGTAAAAGCTATTTTTACATCTTTAAAAAGCTTTTTTAGCAATGATTTTGCCTGGAGGCTGTACTGAAACTGGATGTATTTTCCGGAAGTTGTCAACGCATTTTCGGAAGCCGTCAGGATGTTATTTCTCAATTGTGGGGTGAACACCGCCAGTGGAAGAGAGGAAACAACGACATCTGCTTTTTCAAAACCGTATTTCTGCAGGTATTCTTCAATCTTCTCTGCCGAATCGTGTATCAGGTGTACGCGCTTGTCTCTGACCTTTTTGTGCAGGTTTTCAAAGAAGGAATCATTGACTTCAAAGACCAGCAATGTGGCGTCGTTTCGCATCCGGGAAATGATTTCATCCGTGAAGACACCGGTTCCGGGGCCTAACTCAATGATTACTTTAGCGGATTTGAAATCAATGTGTTGCAACATTTTTTCGGTGAGGAAGCGAGAACTGGGAGCCATGGCGCCAACCGTTTTTTTCTCTTTCCAGAATTGTTTTCGAAAGTTTTTCTTTTCAGACATTCGTGTCTACTCTTTTAGTGCGAATTTACCATTATTCACGACTCCTGCAACATATCCGGTCAATTCTTTTCCAATCAGGTCGGAATTGTAGGTTTTGGAGATCACCTGGTCCTTTTCAAAGGTCCATTTTTTTCCGGGAATAAACAAGGTCAGATCGGCTTTGTTTCCAACTTCAACAGGTGTTTCAGCAATCGACAGGATGTTGCGTGAACGGCGACTGACAGCATCAATTATTGTTGCCAGGTCAAATGCTTCGGACGTTCCCAGTGCACCGAATACAGATTGCAGTTGGATATTTCCGAAAGAAGCATGGTCGAACTCTACATCTTTTTCTTCCTGATCGTGCGGACGGTGGTCCGAGACAACCGTGTCAATGGTTCCGTCCTTTAATCCGTTCCACAATGCAATGCGATCCGCTTCTGTGCGGAGCACCGGCATGAATTTAAAATTGGAATCGAACCCCAGGACCGCTTCTTCGTTGTATAACAGGTTGGCCAGATGTACATCCGCAGTAACGGAGAGTCCTGCTTTTTTTGCTTTTCGGATTAATTCCACACTTTCCGCACAGGAAATTCCGGTTAAATGAAGAATTCCTTCTGTATATTCCAGCAAACGGATATTGCGTTCTGTTTGAATGACCTCGGAAACGGCCGGATCAGCTTTCAATCCTGTTCGTGTGCTGGCGATTCCTTCGTTGACCATCCCTTTTCCGGCCAGTGAATAATCACGGGAAAAACCAATGATCTTTCCGCCAAAATTTTTAGCGTACAACAGTGCGCGATACATGATGCCCGAAGAAACAGGGTGGAGGTCATCCGAGTACAAACGAACACCGGATTGATACATGTCATACATTTCTGCAAGTCCTTCCCCTTTGATTCCTTCTGTAATCGCACCGATCGGATGCAGTTGTGTCACATGATTTTCTCCTTTTCGAAGCAGGTATTCAACCTGTGTTTTACCATCTACCGGTGGATGTGTTCCCGGAAGAACAGCAACATGTGTATATCCTCCGAAACTGGCAGCGTTTAGTCCGCTGGAAACGGTTTCTTTATGTTCTTCCCCCGGATCACAGAAATGTGCTTTTAGGTCAACCCATCCCTGGGAGATGTGCAGGTGTTCATGTTCAACAACAGTCGCTGCATCATCCTGGATAGAAGGAGCAATGCGTGTGATGGTATCGTTTTCAATTAAAACATCTGCAATTTTATTAAAATGGGTCGATGACGGATCTGCAATTTTGACGTTTTTAATCAGTAATTTCATCAGTTTCCTGTTTTATTTTTCCACAATTTCAGTATCAGCAATTCAGCGATCAGAAACAGCAGCGCAAAAGAAGCAAAAAACTTCCAATACGGGTACGGTTTCTCAATGTTTAAATTAACAGAACTGACTCCTTTGTCCACATTCATAATGGTGGTGTGAAGAATACCCGCCTGTTCAAGAGCGGCTTTTATTTCCCCCTCACTCCACGTGTCGATAACGGACTCACTCCGATCGTAGTTGACTGCAATTTTTCCAAGCGTTTTCCCACCGCTATCCAGGTTGAAAATCCCTGATGTGAGGTTGGATGTGACAATCGCTCCGCTCAGGTCAAGGTACGTGACGTTTCCGGATGTCCGTTTCGGTGGAATGAATTCCAATTGCTCTCCCTTGATAAATACGGGAGTGGTGGATTCTACCGGATGATAGATCGGGTAATTCGCCGTTTTCCCGATGGTCACAAAAAGTGGAGGATTCATTAGCGACAATTCCCCGATTCTCAACAAGACGGTCGTAAAGAGAATATCAGAAGTAAAAGATCCGTAATCAGGAGCCAACACGCTGGTAAACAAAAAGACCTGTTTGTCGTACGTATTTCTGTACAACAACGGTTTTCCGTTCTGGAGTTGAATAATTCCGATTGCAGCAGTACCACCGGATTCGTTGGTGAGGTAAAATTTCGTCACCCCCGGAAGACTCAGATTCTCCTTTTCTTTTTCAAAAACACCTTTAAAGAACGGATCTTTGTAATTGATTTTACTGATTCGTGTTGATTGAGTAACTTCCTTTGCAATCAACGGCATTCCCAATTGAGAGAGAAACGCATTGAACGAGGTCTTATCAATCGATTTACCCGGAAAAACGGCAATGGTTCCCCCGTTTTTTGAGTAATCGGTCAGGTTGGAGCTCAGACCGGAAGGAACTTCATTCACACCGTTGAGCACAACGAGGTTCATTTCCTGGAGCATTCCCTGTGTAAATGCTCCCTGCTCGATTTCTGTAACCGCGTAAAAATTGTCCAGCCGGTAGATGGAAGCAACATTCCTGTTGGCATCCGTTCCATTCAGAATCAGTACGGATGATTTTTCAGCGACTGTATAAGTGAAGAAAAATTCATCATCAGCAAAGAACTGCTTATCTGCAACGCGAACAATTCCTGTTTGTATACCTGTTTTTTTCGGGGCAAATGACACGTTTGCAACAGCAGAACCATGCTTGGGGATGTCAACAAACAAATCCCGTTTGAGCCCTTCCGATTCAAATTGCAATTGGACATTCTGCAAGTCTGTCTGCCCGTGATTGGAAACTTTGACCGACAGCTCGGTATTGATTCCGGCCTTGTGCAACGGAGAATCAAACCACACAGAGTCCACACTCAGGTTTTCCTGCTCCTGGGAAACTAACCGGATGGGAATGTACTTCCCCGTAGTATCTGCTTCTAATTGTTGAAAATGAGTCGTGTTTTTCTGGAAATCGGAGAGGTAAACAAATTGTGTCTGGCCGAAATTCTCCACCTGTATGTTCTTTTTGAGGTTATCTTTCTGCCACTTGATTACCTCGTCAAAACTTCTTACCATCGGAGACGGCTTTACTTGGTCCAACCGTTCGAGTGCCTGTACTTTTGTCGAAATCCGTGCTTCTACACCATCCAATGCATTGGTCGACAACAGGATTCTCGTATTGAGTGGTGCTTTTTGAATCAATTGACGGGCAGCCTCCGTGGCTTCCGAGAGCAATTCACCTTCTACACCTTTCATCGTCATGGAAAAGGAATTGTCAATGTGAATGCTCAAAACAGGAGCAGACCCTGTTTGAACTTTCGCCGACGAAGGGAAATAAGGTTGTGCAAATGCCAGAATGATCAGGGCGAGCATCAACAGGCGACAGATCAGAATCAGCAGGTTTTTGAGTTTTTGAGCAGATTTGTTTTGCTGCTCAACGTGCTGCACAAATTCCAGGCTTGAAAAATAAAGGGTTTTGTAACGTCTGAAACTGAATAAGTGAATGAGAACCGGTACGCTTAGTAACGATAAAGCCCAAAGGAATTCAGGATAGACAAATCTCATGCTCCAAAGGTAACGATATTCACGAATATTTTAATGTTCTTCCGGTGTTTTTTCTCCTGCATCCATGGAAATTGTTAAGTGGTTTTCCGATGGCGGAATGGGGCAGGAATACCGGTGTGAATAGGCGCAATACGGGTTGTAGGCAAGGTTGAAGTCCAACTGTATACCGGTTGTTTTCGGAATTCGCAGGTCGAGGTAGCGGCCTCCTCCGTATGTTTCCTTTCCGCTCGTAGCATCTTTGAACGGGATCAGCAGGTAATCTTCATACCCCGCTTTTTTAGCGAGATTGACATCCTGGTAGACATTCAATCGTACCGTTTCATTTTTCCATGTAAAGGTAACAAACCCGTATTTCAAGTAGGTTTTTGTTACCCCGGATGAGGTGGGTAATTGAAATTTCTTTCCTTTCTCCTCCGTAAAAACTGCGTTCACTTTTTTGTGTTCATCAACGGGGAAGTAAGCCAGTGAACGAATTTGAGCAATCTCCGTTTCAGTTAAAATCTGATTCGAAGGATCCAGTAATTCAGCAACGTGCTCATTGCGTAAATTTTGAACGGAATCCGTATACGAATGCTGTGAAAAGGAATAATAATTCAGTAAAAGAAACAGGCAAACCGAAAATTTCATGATCGTATACTTTGAACCAAAGATAGCAATTTTTGAAGAGAAGTACCTGTTTGTGATCCGGGAACTTCTCCGGATTCTTCACCACTATTCCTTCACCAATTTTACCGTACTTTTTTCACCTTTTTCGGTCACAAATTCTACAAAATACATCCCTGCAGGAAGCTCCGCTACCGAAAACTGCTTTTCTGCCGGGTTGAATGTACGAATGCGTTTCCCCAGTTGGTCTGTGAGAT
>NZ_JACVEL010000001.1 GCF_014518315.1 Taishania pollutisoli | reverse complement strand
TCATTCACCCGCAATCGGCACCGACGCAGATTGAACTTGTTGAACACGATACCATTCACATTTATTTGGATGACCCGATATATGCAAATTGGGGAGGTCCTATAGGCAGTAACTTTTTACTCGAACTTAATAAAACATATAGGGTTGAGAAACGAACATATCAAATAACCTACAATTTTTCAGAATACCTGCAATTTCCACTAAGTTCATCATCTGTTGAATTACTGGATGTGTGGGTGCGACACAGTCAGACTAATTCACTGAGAGGGTTGCAAGATACTGTCGATCAGATACCATTAATTATTGACACCTTTCAACTGGAACCAGATGCACAAATCATTCAGTTGGATCCGGTGGCAGGAACAATCACACTGAGAGGGTTTTATTATCAATTCTTATTGTATTATGATGATGATCATGGTGGCTTTAACAATGAATCAATTGAAACAAATATTTGGTATCCCATCAACCCCAACCTACAAGTTCCGAAAATGGCATACAGTATTTATTTGTACGACAGTTTGGCAACAGGAATTGATTTTCCCTGCTACGCTGACAATCCATTAGTAGACGAAGCTGTTTCAGTCAATGTATTGGAAGAGGAATCATTTTGTCTTATACATCCGAATCCAGGTAACAATCAATTAACAATTCAATTGCAGGCAAATCAATTTATCGAACAGGTACAGGTTCTTGACGTTTCCGGAAGAGTTACAGCAACAATTGTAGGAAAACAAACCAACACCATTCACATTGCTACGGATCAGTTACAGATAGGTAGTTATATCGTTGTCATTTCACTTGATAACGGAAAAATATTGACAAAAAAATGGATCAAATTATGAAAACATTATTTTTAGCAGCATTTATAATCCTTTTCACTCTAACATCAAATGCACAAGAGTGGCATCGGTATCATCGTAATGATTTGGGGCTTTCTTATTCACTGATTCGTCCCGATTATCTTGTTACAGGTCGTCATTTCCGGATCAATCCCTATGACAATTCCTTGTGGATGGGAAATGATTTTACTATTCAAACTATTTCTGCTACAGGAGATGTAGCTTTTTTCAACATGACCAATGACCCTCTATTTCAATCAACTGCTGAGTGGATCACTTTTGAATTTTTGTCAAATAAAGTCATCGCGTTGGATGAATCATACGGTGTTTTTATTTATGAAAACGGAATATGGGAAAATCCTCATAATCCCGTAAGTTTTTCTAATGGAATGGCAAGAGATAAAGATACCATATACATTATTCAAAACAATGACCCTCTACTAAAGTGGACATCTGAAAATTTTTCTTATTCTTTTAATGCTGGAACTCGAAAAAGAATCGTAGCAAAAAATAATACTTTTTGGTTAGGTAACAATCTTGGTAGCCTTGGCTTATATATGCGTGATGAAATGGGAAACCCTATCACTTATGATACTTCGTTAAGAATGGATAATGGTAATTTCGATTTCAAATTCTCACCGCACCATGACACACTCTACGTTGCGGGTAACAAAGGATTGTCCCTGTTGCACAACCTCGCGTTTTTTGACAGCATTGCACCGGATAATACCACCAACATGCCACCGGGAGTCATCCTCGATTTTGAATTTGATGCCGACGACAACATTTGGGCATTGTTCGGTTCGGATGCGCAAACACCAACATCCATCGCGCATTACAACCAGGTTACCAAAAACTGGGATGCGTATTATGATGCGACTAATGCCAACCTGAATTTTGACACCTATTGCAGCATCGAACTGGATAACCTGGGAAACCTGTGGATGGTCAATCAAACTTACATTCACGTACTGGAATTAAACACGCTTCCGGCGTGGCTTTCGGCAAAACAGCCGAAATTGGAAGCAATGATTTCGGTGTATCCCAATCCGGCAAAAGAGACCGTTTCTATTGAAACAGAAGCACTGCTGTCGGAAATGTATCTCACAGACCAACTGGGGAAACGCATTCGTACATTCAACCCGGCAGAAAAGCAGTTTTCGGTAGCGGAGTTTCCTGCAGGGATGTATTTTGTAGAATTTGTGACTGAAAAAGGAGAAAAAAGTACAGTAAAATTGGTGAAGGAATAAGCAGTGAGGTAAATGAATCTGTTTCAGTAGCCTCACTGGATCAGGAAAATGCTTTATCTATCTTTCCTAATCCCGGCACTTATCAAGTAACGGTAGCAACCAATTCAACCAATTTAATGGATCACTTGCAGATAACCGATCTCTCCGGAAGGGTGATTTTAGAAAAAAACATTCAACACGAAAATTCTGTTCGTATTGATACCGAAGCATTGCAAACAGGAATCTACATGATCAATGTTCAATTAGACAACAATAAAGTACTCACAAAAAAATGGATCAAGTTATGAAAACAATCATTACTATTTTAATCATTTTTTATTCGCTTACTGCTCAGACGCAGGAATGGAGAAAGTATCATTTGAGCGATCTGGGATTTTCGTTTGCTTTAACCTGGGAAGATTATGGAACAGGTAGACATTTTCGGATCAATCCCTATGACAATTCCTTGTGGATGGCACGAAGATATACGATTCACACCCTTTCGATGGATGGAACAGCAACTTCTTTCGATTTGTTTAATACCTCTTTGTTTCAATCCTCTTCTGAATGGACCACATTTGAGTTTTTGCCCGGTAAAGTGTATGCATTGGATGAATATTATGGTTTATTTGCCTATGAAAACGATACTTGGTCCAACGCATATGGTACATCTGTTTTCACTCCAGGAATGACCATAGATAGAGATAGTTTGTATATTTTGAGAAAAAATCAATCCTTTGTAAAATGGTTTGACGGGGCTTATCAAGTTTTATACAACTCAGGAACAGCAAGAAGAATCGTCGCAAAATATAATCGATTCTGGATTGCAAATGGTGTTGGAGCCCCAGGCTTAGGTGAATACAATGATTCAGGGACATATACTACTTATACAGTAGGGAGTTCCCTAATGATGGACAATGGCAATTATGACTTCAAATTCTCACCGAACCATGACACACTCTACGTTGCAGGTAACAAAGGATTGTCCCTGTTGCACAACCTCGCGTTTTTTGACAGCATTGCGCCGGATAATACCACCAACATGCCTCCGGGAGTCATCCTCGATTTTGAGTTTGATGCTAATGACAACATTTGGGCATTGTTTGGTTCGGATGCACAAACACCCACATCCATCGCGCATTACAACCAGATTACCAAAAACTGGGATGCGTATTATGATGCGACTAATGCCAACCTGAATTTTGACACCTATTGCAGCATCGAACTGGATAACCTGGGCAATGTGTGGATGGTGAATTACAATTACATTCACGTACTGGAATTAAACACGCTTCCGGCGTGGCTTTCAGTAAAACAGCCGAAATTAGAAGCAACGATTTCGGTGTATCCCAATCCGGCAAAAGAGACCGTTTCTATTGAAACAGAAGCACTGCTGTCGGAAATGTATCTCACAGACCAACTGGGGAAACGCATTCGTACATTCAACCCGGCAGAAAAGCAGTTTTCGGTAGCGGAGCTTCCTTCAGGGATGTATTTTGTAGAATTTGTGACCGAAAAAGGTGAAAAAAGTACGGTAAAATTGGTGAAGGAGTGATACGTACGTCAATGCACAAATACGGCAACGACAAATCCAACCAGAATACTGATGAGCTTAATAAAATTAAACTTATGATTCTCACTCGTTTCGAAAATGATCGTCGTGGAAATGTGCAGGAACATTCCGACCACAATGGCCAGGATGATGTCAAAGTTAAGTGATGCCACCAACGATTCGGAAAGCAGTCCGGTAATTAATCCCAGAGGTGTTGTGATGGCAAACACAACCATGAGCAGCCAGATCGTACTTTTTTTGATCTTTGATGCCACCAATAAGGTCATCAGTGCAATGGAAACAGGAATCTGGTGAAAAATAATCCCCATCAGTAAGGTATTTCCGGTTTCGTGATGGTGTGTTGTCGCCAGTTCATACCCCGTGAACGGAGCCGCCAGTGGAATTCCTTCCAGGAATGAGTGGATCCCCAGAGCAATCAGGATTCCCCACGGAATTTTTCCTTCGTGGTGGTGGTGAATGTGTCCGTGCTCAATTCCTCCGGAGAAAAACTCCAGCAATAATTGGATCAGGAAACCCAGCAGGATGTACAAGCCGATGTTGTGAAACGTGTGGTGGTACAATTCCGGGAGAAAATGAATAAAGGCAATGGACAACAAGAATCCCCCGCTGAAAGCAAGCAACATCTTGATGATTTTTTGCTTGTTGGCATGTTCCAGTACGGCAACAAGAATCGCCCCGGAGAATACAGATCCCAACAATGCTAAAATGGTTAGACTAATTTCCATCAACGTTTTCGTGCTAAAAGAATTAACCGATCGGATGTCGTTTCGTCGAAACTACCCAGATCGAAGTTGCCAAAGGTACGAATTAAATCAAATCCGCAGGTGTCGAGCAGGAATTCAAAATCGGCGGACTGCAATGCCTGAACACGTTCCATGTAATTGTGTTCTGTTCCTTCCGCTTCAAAACGAATGTATTTGAAAATGTGTTGACCATCGTAGTTGCGGGTAATGTGAAATGTAATACCATCTACAACTTTTGTTTCTTCTCTCACCAGGTTGGCAATCACTTTGGACGCGTTCATGAAATCGATCAGCAAAATTCCCTGCGGATTGAGCATCTCATGAACAGCATGCAGTACTTTTTTATTGTCGTCCGAAGAGTCAAAGTAACCGAAGCTGGTAAACAGATTGAATACACCATCAAATTGTTCTCCAGGAATGACTTCACGCATATCGTGTACCCGGAATTGCAGGTGTTCGTTGCTGAAATATTCCGCATGATCGATGCTGTGAGGAGACAAGTCGACACCCAACACTTCATAACCATGTGTAAACAAGGTAATCGAATGGCGTCCTTTGCCACAGGCTAAATCCAGCACACGGCTGTGCGGAGGCAGCTGAATGTAGTCAACCAGGTTGCTGATAAACCGTTCCGCTTCTTTGTTGTCCCTGTTTTTATAAAGGGTATGATAATAACTTGTGTCGAACCAGGATTCAAACCAGTTTACATTTTCCATACCTGCAAAGATAGTTGATTCTTGCAGATTGGTAAATCGATGCGGTGCTAAAATTAGTCAGCGATGATCAATTTTACAGCTTTCACGGCTTTACGTGAATAGAGACGAACGGTATAAAACCCTGCTTTCAGGTCATAGGTCTCAAGCGGAATGGTTTGTTCACCACTGAGCGTCCTTCCGGAGAATGGTTCAAGTACGGTTCTGCCGTTCATATCGATTACCTGTAGTGTATACGAATCACCATCTGCTTCAAACCGCAGGTTGGTTCTGTCAGTTGCAGGATTCGGAAACAGCGTCAATCCGTCTTTGTTTTTCGCCAGGTCATCCACACCGAGGTTACAAGCACCCAGGAGGTTGATGTATTGAACGGTATGTTCAAACAGTGGCTCGATGTCAGATTCCGGAACGAGGAACCAGTCTTTTAGCAGGGAAGCGTATACATCTCTGAAATCGATCTGCATCGGAACGGCTTCCTGGTTTTGGATGGTATCGGAAATAACCGGGTTGGGACCGATGATCTGTGAACTGATGCACTCGCCGAATAAGAACATCGGAGCAGCGTCTCCATGGTCAGTTCCCCGCGATGCGTTAGAAGCAACCTGACGTCCGAATTCTGAAAATGTGAACCCGGCCACACGGTGAGAAAGCCCTAATAAATTCAAATCGTCCTGGAATGCCGCAAGTGCATCCGAAAGTGTTTTCATCAGATCAGCATGTCTTCCGGTCAATACACTTGTGGAAGATACCTGTGCGTTGTGTGTGTCAAATCCATCCAGGTTCAGGATGTATACTTTTGTTTTCAATCCGCCGGAGATCATTTGCGCCACATACCGCAATTGCACCGCGATCGGGTTGTTGGCGTCGTACAGGGATGACAAGGTATTTCCGGCATTGGCAGCAGCATTGATCTGACTTCCGTAGGCATTGGACTGCATGATCAGGTTACTCAGATAGGCCATGTGCGAGCCAAAATACGTTCCGTCGTCCAACCCCTGATTTTCCGTCAGGTTATAGGCATCAAACGGATTGGATACGGCATGTGAGAAGTTGGAAAGCAAGCCCTGACAGGTTTCCGAAACACTATATCCCATACTGATCGCAAAGGGATCCGGGTAGTCTTCATTCGGATAATCGTCCGGGTACCCGGGGTATTTTTCATCAAAATGACGCCCCAACCAACCGGAATGTTCAAAGGGATCCATTTTTCCCGTACTCCAGATATCCATGGAACGGAAATGTGAACGGTTTTGATCGGGGTAGCCGACATTCTGAATGATGCCCAGCTGCCCGCCTTCAAACATGTTTTTCATCCCGGTCATACTCGGGTGAAGAGCAAGGTTGTTTTGATTCAGATCCAGCAACTGGTTTTCAGGAATGAGGATATTCTGCCGCTGAATGACCAGGTTGTCGTACTGATCAAGTGGAATGACCGTATTTAACCCGTCATTTCCCCCGTTCAGACGAACGATTACCAATACACGATCCTCAGCGCTTTTATTGTAGTTGAATAATTTCTTCTGAATCGGCTGATACTTAATATTATTCAAAACGATCGGCATTCCTGCCACCGCAATACCTACATTTTTTACGAATGTTCTTCTCTTAATCATAAGTAGTTCTAATTATACCGTATGGTATTCCGGCATTTGAAATAATTGAAACAATGTTAATTCCACTTTTTGCTGAATCGGCAGGTAATACGTCGGATCGGTCGGTGCTGCCAGGTATTCATTGTATTGAATGGTCCACTCAAAATCCGGCTGTCCTCCCAACAGGATGAACTTCAGGATTTGCCGCTGTGCCGCTGAAATTGGTTTCGGCAGGAACACACGAATGATATCATCGATTACATTGTTGGCATTTGCAGGATTTGACAGACCGTTTAAGAATGGAATGGTTTGAATTTTAAGAATTTCTCCGTTGACATCCAACCCGGTTGCCAGTGTAAAGTAATAGGCCAGCCATGTTCTGTTTTTCAGGTGTGTACCATTGACCCACAGCTTTGTAAAATTGGGCGCCTGGTAGTAAGCGGGCCACCCTGAAACAGAAGGTGGAGTTCCGTATCCCTGTCCCATGGTATCTCCGAGGTAATACAACGAAATGTACATATCGGAGGTCGTTGCCAGGTCAAAGTTGATCGTTGTTCCCGTACAATTAAACATGGAAAACAACATTTCAAGCGGGCTTCTGATGGCGGACCCGATCAGGTTGGCATCATAAAAATGCTGTGATTTTAACAAGGCTTCAACAACCGGCTGAATTTCATAATCATTTGCAATCATAATTGCAGCCATTGCCGGAATGATGTTCTGTTCTACTTCTTCTGTCAACTCGTGGTTGACAAAAAAGCGGTAGAGTTTCCGGGAAATGAAATAGGCCACTTCATTCTGTTGAAAAACCACATCAATGTAGTTGGAGTATTCTACCGGCCCGGCACTCGCGATCACTTCGCTGTTGAAATGATAGGACAATTGCTTGGTTGAATTATCGTGATACAGCGGTACGTATATCGTGTTCACGGAGGTGTACGTACTACTTCGGAGTCCTTCTACCGTATAACCGGTAAAAATCTTTGCTCCCGCCGCTACATCTTCTTCCGTGTAATTGGAGTAATCTCCCGGTCCGATCTGGATGCCCTTCCCAATGGTGTACAGTTCCAGGAACTCCCGGGCGTAATTTTCATTCGGTGAATAGAAGGTATTGGTTGCCCCGTTGAGAAATTCCAGCATGTTGGTATTGTTGGTCATTTCTTTGATCAATGTTTTGAAATTCCCCAGTGCATGCTGTCGGATCAGGTCAAAGTAATTATACGAGGAACGCTGGTCAAACGAAAGGATGGCCGCGAAATGGTTGTGCCAGAAGAAGCACATTTTTTCAGCGATGCTCATTCCTTCGTTATTGATCCGTTGCATCAGCCATGCTCCCAGTGATTTTGCCCGTGCCGTATCACATTCCTGTGCCGCTTCAACATCTGTCGGGTAGGGTGAATTCTGCCAGGGTTGTCCGAAAGTAGCAATTGTTTCTGCCGGATCGTAGGTCAGCGGTTGCCCGATTGCCGGAATGATCATCAATTGTGCAATGGCTGCATCCAACCCGTCGGATGTCACCTGGTTGATCTGTTGAAAGGACGGTCCGAAAAGTGACCGTCGGAGCAAATGAGCTGCTTGCGCATTGGTCCACGCTCCCGTATATGGCGAAAGACTATGATTCGTCGGCGGATTGATAACAGAACTAGGCATATAAGAATTAGTTTTTGAGAATCTAAGATATTACTTTTTGCTATCCCACAATGTATACGTACACGTTTTTTACCATGAAAATGAAGAAAAACACATTAAAATTTGCATAACGAAATAAAATCACTACTTTTGCACCCGCAATTGAGTTTTTTCATGCGCACTTGAAATACATGATTCCGTAGCTCAGCTGGTAGAGCAATACACTTTTAATGTATGGGTCCTGGGTTCGAATCCCAGCGGGATCACTCTGATAAAAAGCATTCGCGAAGCGAGTGCTTTTTTCGTTTAAAGCGAACAGAACGTGTTCGAGTGAGCGGTAAACGAAAAAAGTACGTCAAGGCGCGTAGCGACTGATGCTTTTATCCACTGCACGTCGGTCTGATTGGGATCAGGCATTCATCCCAGCGGGATCACAGAGTAAAGCCAATCCGTTTAGGGTTGGCTTTTTAATTACTCATTAATCTATTTTTCAATATTTTAAAACGATTTAAGAAGTTAGAACTTTAGGGATTTTTGGTTAACATCCTTTTTGGGTCTTTGCCTTGACACTTTTAATTGAATCTCCTATGGTAATGGCGTATAAATACGTATTTTTAATTTCGATTGGGATTAGTAGCTTTGTGCACGCACAACAGGAATTATATAATTTATTGTAAATCAATGAGTAAAATTGTAATAATTGATTGCAAGTAATTATTTGTTGCGTATATTTATAAGTTGTATGCCATTTTAGAGCAACTTATCACTAAAAATAAAAACTATGTTAGGTGAACATTTATCAAAAAGAAAAGACAAGAAAAAACTTGTGGTTATTTTAGTAATAACCTTATTGGTGTTATTGGCAGGAATTTTTCTATTTGTAAACAGGTTATGAAAAAGTGGACCAAACGAAAGATTTTTAAATTCATATGGTTTAGTGCTGTCATAATTTTTTTTGCCTGGAATTGGTCAACTTTTCAATCAAGAAATCTTCCAAAGGACACATTTGAAAATTCTAACAAGGTAACAGTATTAAAATCAAAAGACTTAATAACCTTTCAGGCAGACACTTCAAGTGACAATCTGAACATTATCTTTTTTCAGGGTGGTCTGACCGACCCAAAAGCATACGCACCACTATGTAGAAAACTTGCAGAAAACGGATTTACTTGCCACTTAATAAAAATGAATTGGCGAATGCCACAATATGACTACAAAAAGACGCTTAAACTTTTTAAGTTAGATAGTGGCAATTATGTTATAGGTGGACATTCACAAGGCGGAAAAATGGCGGCTCAAATTGTTTATGAGAATCCGACTTTATTCAAAGGACTTTTTTTGTTAGGGACTTCACACCCAAGAGACATTGACCTTTCTTCATTGTTAATTCCGACAATGAAAATTTATGCCGAAAAAGACGGCCTTGCAAGTGTTTCCGAAGTATTGGAAAACAAAAACAAACTTCCAAAAAATTCAAAATTAATTTTGCTTAAAGGTGGCAATCATTCGCAATTTGGATATTTAGGAAAACTCTTAATGGACAATAGTTCGGACATTTCTTTGGAAGAACAACAAAGGCAAACCGTTCAATATATTCTCGAATTTCTCAATGACAATAAAAACGGCATATAACATGGTATTGCCAAAAGCGGGGCTGAATAGCTTCGATTGGGCATTTGTGCAAGGTTCAACTTTCGTTCTTCGATTGAACTTTTGTGCTAAAAAACCCCGCCTTCGGCAATACCCGAACCGTTAGCGGTCATTGTAGGGCGACCCCAACCGACAGATTTATTTACAATTACCATTCGGCTCACAGACTTGACCATCTTGAATTTCTAACGCATTGGGATTTTCTTTTTGCCATTCAGAAAATGCTTTTTCAAGTGTTTTTAAAATTTCGTTTGGCTGTTGAGCACCTGCAATTGCGTATTTACGATTTATGACAAAAAAAGGAACGCCTCTTGCACCCAAAGTTTGGGCGTCTTTACTATCGCTTTCAACTTTTTGGACATACAAAGAATTAGTTAATGCTTCGTTGACTTCGGTTTCTGTTAAACTAATTTCTTTTCCCAACTTAATCAACGTTGCGACATCACTAAGATTTTTGCCTTGCGTGAAATACGCATAGAACAAACGTTCTTCCGCTTTTTCGCCCAAACCTTTTGTTTTGGCAAATTGTATTAGACGATGACCTTTTAATGAATTTGTTACAAGTGCTTTATCAAAATTATATTCAAGCCCTACACTTTTAGCATATTGAATTAAATCTTGGTGCATTTTCTTTGACTGTTCGTAACTGAAACCCTTGCGGTCAGCTACAAACATATACATATTGTCTTGGTATTTCGGAACCTCGGGAATAGTTGGGTCAAGTTGGAAACTTTTCCATTCCACATCCACTTGTTCTTTGTTTGCAAACTGCGACAAAGCCGCTTCAAAATTTCGTTTTCCGATATAGCAAAACGGACACATTATATCAGACCAGATTTCTATTTTCATTTTGTTTTCAATTGTTATATTTTTTGTTTCAACGCTGTCTTGCTTTTCGGCTTGCTGACCACAAGCTGTTAGACAACTCATAGCAAAAATTGTAATGAATATTTTACTTCGCATAATTCAGTTTTCTGAAATAGTAGTAAGACGCAGAAAGAATTGCAAAAGGAACAAGTGGTGCAATACCTTTTACAGGTCCGTCAACAAGCCAATGTGCTAAACTTGCTGACAACAAAAGTATTCCGAAACCTACATACGACCATTCTTTGAACATTGTTGGAATTGCAGGAACTAGAATTATTATTGCACCAACAATTTTCAGAATATCTAACTCTAATCCAAAATAACTTGGAAATTCCATTCTGCGAATGGTTTCAATTAAGTATTCACGTGGTGCGAAATACGAGGGTAACACAATTAAAACCATTGCGATAATGGTTGCTGTCCAATAGATTTTTTTCTCTTTATTCATTGTTCTAAAATTTATTTCGTTTGACGTTGCAAAATTATTTACATTTGCTAACCATTGGTAAGCACTAACCCGACAGTTAGCGATTACTTTTGGGTTAGTAATGAGATTTTAGACAATGGCAAAGACAATTAAATGCGATTCAACAGGCATTCGTGCCATAAAAGATGCAATGGAAACGCTAAGCGGAAATTGGAAACTTCCGATTTTGTTTTCGTTGTCGGGCGGTGCAAAACGTTTCAAAGAAATTACAAGAGAAGTTGACGGCATCAGCGACAAAATGCTTAGCAAAGAATTGAAAGACTTGGAAGCCAATCATCTTGTGAAACGGACAGTTTACGACACGTTTCCACCGACAGTTGAATATGAAATAACAGAACACGCAGAAACATTGTTTGACGTAATGAAAGCGTTGCGTGATTGGGGACAAAACCACAGAAAGAAAATAATTGGAAAATAAAACGGAAATAACAACGAACCGTTAACACGGGTTTTGCGTCAGGCGGGGTGACATGCAAACTTGGAAATTTGTGCTTCCAATAAACTTTAGTAATACATTGAAACTTTGTGCTCCGAAATCCGCCCGAACGCAACCCCCAAAACGTTATTTCCAAAAAATGGGCTTTAATTTCAATTGATTAATGTGTTTTTACTTGCTTGAGTGCAAAAATGATCTGAGCGTCACTAAATTTTGACTTTTTCGTTGTATCAATTTAAATTGTTTACGCTTTTGATGCCCGAAATTCTCTGGTTTTAAATGACCTCGTTTTTTGAAGGGAGGTCAATTCTATTTAAGCCAACATTGCTGAGAGCTAAGTCGGGAGATGGAGCGGCAGAACCCTGTGAAGACAGAGAAGAAGGCTGGTTGTTATATTTTTCTTTCTTTCAACTTATCCATTACTTCTTGTCTTTTTCTGCGCGATATATCAAATTCCTTTCCGTTGTTGAGTCTCAGGTAATAAGGCTCCTTTTTGGAATAAGCGGTAATGTATTCAATATTGACGAGGCAACTTTTATTTACACGCACAAATAAGGCCAATTCTTCCAGCGTTTCTTCCAGCATTTTAAGATGATTTGCTACAATATACTTCTCACCCGATATGGGATAAATAGTTGTATATCGACCATGTGCTTCAAAGTAGATGATGTCAATTAGCTTCAAGAATCTGACTTCATCTCCATAATGTACAGCGATCTTTTGTGAATCTTCGTTGGATTCAATATTTGCAATAAGATTGAGTACCTGTGAATGCCTGAACACCTTTTGATCAACTACCCGTTTTGCTTTATCAATCGCTTGTTTTAAGTCGTTTATTATTACAGGCTTAAGCAAATAGTCAAGTGCGCTGAACTTTATTGCTTTGAGTGCAAATTCGTCATGGCTGGTAACAAAGATGACTTCAAAATCGATAACGGTCATTTTTTTCAAAAATGCGAAGCCGTTTTCTCCGGGCATTTGTATATCCAGAAAGATCACGTCGGGTTTGATTTGCGGCACTGTTTCAAAAGCTTCTTGTGCAGATGTTGCCGTACCAACAACAGTGACTTCATCCCGAAAATAAGAAGTCAGTAAACTTATCATCACTTCTATGCTGTCAGTTTCATCATCTATTAAAAATGCACGTAACATGTCTTTTCGGTTTTAGTTTATAAAAGCGGTAAATAGATTTCAACTCGTGTGCCCTGGGGATTGTTTGTTTCATCGTACAAGTCCACGATTTGAATGGAAGCATCTTCCATTGCATCATACAGTTGTCCGGTCATCTGAATACGATCGTTTACCAAATTTAACGCCATTGAATGGTGGTCAATGCCTGGTTTTTCCCTTTTCGATTGATTCCGGCCAATCCCATTATCTTCAATCACTACTTTAAGCAAGTTATTCTCAATGGCAAATAAAAGCCGTAACTTTCCTCTACGGTTTTTGAGTGGTATCAAACCATGCCAGATCGCATTCTCCAGTAGTGGCTGTATGAGTGTTGGTGGTAACAAAACTTCGTTTTCGTCAATCGTTTCGTTTAGATCAACTTCAAAATCAAAAGACTGTTTGCACCGCATTTGTTCGAGTTCCACATACAGTGAGAGGATTTCGAGTTCCTTGGCCAATACCACTATTTTTTTCTGGGAATTGTATAAGATCATGCGAATGAGGTGACTGAATTTTGCCAGGTAATTGTACGCTTCTTCTTTTTGATTTTTAAGTATGTAATTCTGAATAGAATTAATGGCATTGAATACAAAATGCGGATTCATTTGTGCCTGAAGCGCAGTCAACTGGCTTTCGGCAAGTAAGGCGTTTATTCTGTTTTTTTCTTCTGACTTCTTTTGGGCACGTCGGATCAATACACGAAGTACGAAGATGAAAATCAGTACCATTGTTACCAGCTCCAATGCAATAAACCACCATGTTTGCCAGAAGGGTTTAGAGATATAGAATGTATACACAAAAGGTTGTGTACTTCTGATTCCCTTGCTATTTTCACCATACACAATCAGTTTGTATTTCCCGGGGGAAAGATTTTCCAAAACCAGTTCGGTGGAGTTGCTATGAGAGAACACCTTATCCCGACCTTTCAACTGATAAGCAATGTGAGGAGAAAAGTCTTTGAATGAGAGGATGTCAAAATGAAACCTGAATGTGTTTTGACTGTATTTCAGTTGGTGAGGTAAGTGCCCGGTATTTATATGTTTATTGTTGATCTGTAAATTACTCAGGTAAATTCTGGGATTTCCTCGTTTTTCCTCTGAATCCAAAGGCAAAGAAGAAATGCCAAAAACACTGGAAAAGAAAATCCGGTCAGGTGTGGCAGCCAACTCCCGGACTTCATCAGCCGGTAAACCATCTGATTGGGTGTAAACTCTTGTAGAAACCCGGCTTCCCTGCATGGTGCAACAATACAAGCCCTCGTTGGAAGAAATCCAGTAGTTTTCATTTACATCCTGAACAATTTCAAAAAGAATGCGCGCAGGAATAGCAAACCAACGATTGACAGCAAGTAGTTTTTCGTCCTTATACAGAAACAATCCCTCACCTTTTGTAGCAATAAAAATACGACCCTTTTTATCTTTCAATATATCTGAAACAGGCTGTGTAATACCCGGTATTCGTATTATGCTACTACGATCTCCCATCCAGGTAACCTTCCACAAACCATCTCTCGTACCTACCAAAAAGCAGTCATTGTCCAAAGGTTCGAAACAAGTCCCTAATGGCATGGCAGGTACTGACTTTCTGTAGTTGCAAACAAGACCTTTAATTTCGCCGATCAATGAACTTCCCAGCGTGTACAGTTTTCCGTTAGCGCTTTTCAGTTGTTTGGCAGCACAATTATAAGGCCAGTTTTGCTTCCTGACAGGATGAATACGTGTAAAATTTTCGTCAGTAAGGACTAAAAATCCATGAGAACTGATGTAATATTTATGATTAAAAAAACTTATATCTGTAATGTAATCCGGACTTGTTACATCGAATGAAACCTCTTTTAAAACAGAATCGTTAAGCACATAGATTTTTTTCTGCCACGTTACAAACAGATTACCATTCAGGTATGTTAAAACCTGAGGATTTTGCTGCATATTCGGAATACTATAACTCCATACTTTTTCATTTCTGCAAAAAAACAGTCCTTTTTCCAACGTAGTACACCAAATATTACCCTCTGCGTCTTTTATGATTCCACTTACGGAATAATTGTTTAGACTATTAATCGGCTTTGATTGCAGATCAGCACTGTTATAGTAAAAAACTCCTTTCAACAACGTTCCTATCCATAGCCCGCCGTCTTCATCGGCATACATGGAAAGAACTACTCCGGGCAAGCGATGAGTCTCATGTGTTCCGTCAGGATTTAAAACGATCAAATTCTGACCAAATGCCACATATTTTTTGTCCGCCATTGAGCAGGTTAACAAAAAAGTGGAGCGAACAGGTAATTTTATTTGTGGAACTACAACGACTTGTTTTAATTTCCCACTGATAAAATAGTTGAGTTTCTCTGAAATCGGAGGCTTAGGACGCACATTCTCATTTGCCCTGCCATTGAACGCGATGAGTTTGTTATTGATCAAATTGACATCGTAGTCGTAGTAATTTTGTGTGTGTTTGATTTCCGTACATGCACCTGTTTTCTTGTTAATCAAAAAGGTACCTCTTACATACGTGTCAAGATACATCTCTTCGGCATTTACGAAAACAAGTGAGGTTACTATTCTCCCTTTCGATATCTGTCTGAAAGCGTTACTGAATGATGCTTCTTGTAGCTTTTCATTGTCAATATAAAGTATTCTGTTAGTAGACGTTATGATCCAGATTTTTCCTGATTCGTCCATTTCAAGCGCATAAACTGCTTTTTCAGGAAGGCCGTTTTTTTCATTATAAACAGATAATCCTTCGCCATCATACCTGCACAATCCCTGTTCAGTTGCAAACCAAATATATCCTTTCGTATCCTGTAAAATATGATAACACTCCTGAGAAGGTAACTTCATAGTATTGCTGATGTTCTCGAAATACATCTCCTGCGAAAACACCGCTAAATGTAGAATCGAAAAAATAAAAGCAACCAAAAACCGCATCAAATACAAGTAAATTACAATTGAACTGAATACAAAGATAAAGCAATAGCTCTTTATTTGCCGTAAGAGGAAGCCGGCGTGTGAAAAACGTAATTAACGGTCGTGCAAATGCGTTCCGAGGGAGATACCTTTGCACGGACAAAGATTTTAAAAAGTACAACCCGAACGGACACTTTCCAGAATAGTGGTTAAGTGACACCGTAGAAATATACCACCTTCATTGATCCTTTCATACTACATACTATTTATTGAAAAGACCTGTTAGTTTTACAGGTCTTTTTTCTTGTTTAAAAAACTCACTACATGAGATCAAAACCGAACAGATAAAAAACACAAATAGCAAGTATGATGATGGTGAAAATCTGGCAGAATGATTTGAGAGTACTTTTTTTGTTTTTATCTCCTGCAATGAGTAGCTTTGGGCTCAATAACCTTGCAATTGAAATTTAGGCTGCTAAAGAATGACAACGTAACTACTTCAGGTCAACATTATAGGAACCAATTTATTCATTCATAATGAAAACATACAAAGAGAATTACCTGCTGATTAGTTTTATTGTCGGTTTTTTGGTGTGGCTATCAGCCACTGTATTATTTAGGGTCGCAGGACACTATTTTTTTATTGTTGACAATGTATTAATCCTGGTCGCTTTGTATATCATTTTGATACCAGCGTTAGGTTTTATTTCAACCGCGGTCTTTAATAAATTTAAGTTGGGTAATCTTGAGAGTATAAAATCTGCAGCCATTATGGTGCTACCTGGCATGCTACTGGATACACTATGTGTGCAGTTTTTTGAAAAATTATTCCCCAATATGCCGGAAATCTATAGTAAAACGTTTGCTTCCTGGCTCATGTTTGCATATGCTATTGTTTTAATTTTCGGACTCTTGAGAAAGAAACAAGAGGATGCAAATTGATTGTGATAAAATGGTTCTCTGCTGAGCGCCAATTGTCTTCAATCACTCAATTATCCCTTTTCAAACTCCTGGCCGCAATCCCGGCATTTGTACACATCTTTGCTATACAGAGGAAAAACAAATAAGAGGAATGATGTAATAGCAGCCAGGATTCCACCGACGTTTTTCATGGATTTATACCCCGATTGAATGTGAGTGGATGCACATTTCGGACAATGGATGGCTTTTCCCTCATCGGTTGTATAAGGAGTTTCTTCCAGTTCCAGCAAAATTTCTTTCGCGTGAGTAAGATCCTCTTCGTTGATTTTAAGCTTGATACCACCGACTGAATTGGAGTAAAGCGGATTGATCGATACAATGTGTTCATCAAACAGAAAACAGGTAATTCCTTCACTCTCCAGTTTAATTTTCAGAAGATGTGCATCCACTGCATTGTCGAATGTTTTGAATGTAATCAGGGACATAGATATCTAACGGGTAAAAAGCTATTCGTTGAGGTATACAATCTACGGAATCTCCTTATTTTCCTGTTTTTATGAGGTCTACCAGTTTCTGGGTTTCTGTATAATTTTCGTTATTTTTCTTTGCAATTTCAATTGTTTTTTCAGCCTGAGTAAGGGCTTTCTGCTGATCGCCTGATTTGTAGAGCAACCAGGCGTAAGTATCATTGTTCGCATAGTTATTGTTCAGTTCTATCGAACGGATCGAGCATTTTATAGCCGTTTTTATTTTATTTGTTTCACCCGCATTTGCTTGTGAATTTACTACTCCCCATGCATAGAAATTCAGGCTGTTTTCATCATCCCAAATCTTGGAAATATACGATTCTAATGTTTTGTTATAGTGAACAGTATCACCAATCCGATCATAAAAAGCAAGGGAGGTCTGTAAAACTAGGTGGATACCCATGATACCAGTTATTCTTCCATCCGTTTCTTTGAACAAATAGGGTTCACCGGTGTCATATTCCTCCAATGCCTGTATTGCTTTTTTAAAAGCAGGTTCATCTTTGTGCTCTATAGCAATGTAACAAGCTTCGTTTATTATCCGTGCGATTCGTGCAGTGACCTGGTCTTTCTCTAAATACACATAAAATTTTTCTTTGTTTTGTTTCAGAAATGAAAAATACGGACTGTCAAAAGGAATAAACGTTTGTGAATTATGTACACAGAATTCGTAGATGAATTTCAGGTTTTTTTCTTCAGAAAGATCGTGAGGTTCTACTGTATTTAAGTAATCCATTACAATACTTGAATCAAGCTCAAACGCATCCCTCAACATGTAACAATACGCAAATAAGAAATCCGAATCCCGGTTACCCGCGGCGTATTGTTTTTTGTAATCGGAAAGCACCTTGCCATTTGTTATAATATGCCGCGCCTGTTCTAAAAACTCTTCAGGAGAGAACACCCCGACGATCCGGTGTAGTTCATTTCCCGACTGATCAAGAAATAAGTATGTAGGGTGCATTTTAATGGAATAAACCTTATTGACCTCTATCCCCTTTTCTTTTAATGTGTTGACTTCAAAATTTATAAAGTTTGAATTGTAAAACCGAGCAACCTCCGGGTCACTGAAAGCCGTTTTTTCCATCTGAAAACAGGCTCCGCAGCCATCAAAATGAAAATACAACATCACAATCTTATTCTCTTCCTTCGCAGTATCAAATAGTTTGGAATAGGACAATTGCCGGAATATAAGAGTAGTGTCTGAAGCAAAACCGGAGGTACTTGCCATCATTGCTATGCTTAAAAAAAATAATCGTAAAATCATGGTAGAAGTGTTTAATTAAAACATACGTTTTGATTTAGTGAAACAGGCAAAATTGTATGAGAACACATACCTGATTTAGCTCATTTTCAAATATAAGCATTTTTTTTAAACAGGACGTTCGGCCTTTTTCCCGGGTAACAAAATGAATAAGCTTATTGTTGTGGCAGGTAATCCTCCAGTGTTTGAAAGGTTTTGTTGGTATAATTATCGAAATGAAACGTATCCAATTTTTTCAACAGGATCGTCAACTGCTCCTTTTCGCGTTGTGTCAACTCCCCGGTGGCGATTTTACCAAGGGTATTCATCTTGCCAAAAATACCGAACAATTCAAATTTTCCGGTGTCCGTTAACAAAATAAGCTGACTTCTCTGGTCTTCCGGGTTGTCCTGCTGCATCAGCATCTTTGCCTTGATCAGCCGGTTGATGATCTCAATACCACTGCTTTTCTCAAATACATTTCGCTTGATCAGATCTGTCTTGGAAATCCGCTGGTGTTGCATGACGGTAATTAAAAAACTAAACTCTTCCAATGTTTTAATCCTGCTTTCCGAAAAAGCAATTTTGGAATAGAATTTAATGTAACGGTATAAAAACAATACATGCTGGGAAATTACCCGTTCGATATTATTTTCAATGTGGAACGAACGTTCTGCCTCCGGCTTTTCATACGTTCCGACCAGTGAATTTTTATATGCCTCCGGTTGTATTGCCGGACCCAGCGATTGGATATACCCCTCCAATGACAAATTGTCCTTATCTGCCTCACCGCCTTCGTACTGTTCCAGCTTCTCAATCAGCACCTTTACTAACTCAAGACTATTCATTCGTTATTTTTTAGTATGTTTTTGTTCTAAAATAAAAATAAAAGTATAGATTTGTACAAAAATACATCATTTTATGAAAACAATCCACCTGTTTTTGTACGTTTTTGCACCATTTCTTCTGTTTTCCCAGAATATCGGAACAATAAATGGTACGGTCAAAGATAAGAATACTCAGGAATTATTGATGGGGGTGAAACTGGCGCTTCGCGGCCAGGATACCATCTATGCGCTTTCGGATGAGAATGGTGCCTTTAACCTGAAAGCTCCCGTTGGGAAGTACAACCTGGAAGCGACATTTATTGGCTATGAACCTGTTTCATTGTACAATTTAAATGTCAATTCGGGAAATGCACTGGTAGTACAGGTTGAGATGAACCCCGGAGTGCAGGAATTGGATGAGGTGGTAGTGAGCCTGGCCAAATCAGCGCGAGCTACCGATATGACAACACCACTGGCAACGCAGAAACTCACGGCGGAAGAAATTAGAGTAAACCCGGGAGGAAATTTTGATGTTTCCAAGGTAATCCAGGTGCTTCCCGGAGTGGCCGGAGGAACAACCGCCAACCGGAATGACATCATTGTTCGCGGTGGAGGCCCCAGTGAAAATGTGTACTACCTTGACGGGATAGAAATTCCGGTACTGAACCATTTTCAGACACAGGGAGCAAGTGGCGGGGCGACAGGAATTCTCAATGTTTCATTTATCAATGACGTCCAATTGACATCTTCCGCGTTCGACAGCCGGTACGATAATGCGCTTGCTTCTACGATTGTCATTCAGCAACGTACAGGGAACCCCGATAAATTGAGTGGCAACATCCGTTTGTCAGGGAGTGAATTTGCAACCACACTGGAAGGTCCTTTGGGCAAGAAAACAACGTTTTTAGCTTCCGCACGCAGATCCTACCTGCAATTTTTATTTCAGTTACTGGACTTGCCCATCCGCCCGGATTACTGGGATTTTCAGTACAAAATCAATCACAAGATCAACAATAAAACAGAATTGAATTTTATCGGAATCGGTGCCATTGATAAATTTCGTCTGGTAGCACCCAAGTCGTCGGATGCTGAAAACGAATATATCCTGCGTTCAAACCCGTTGCTCAATCAATGGAATTACACAGTTGGAGCATCGCTTAAACGATTGGTCAACAATGGATTTTTCACTGTTGCACTCAGTAGGAATATGTTTTTTAATGGAGCAGACCGGTATGAAAACAATGCCAGTGCAACCGGAAACAAGTTGTTCAGCCTCGGTAGCCATGAAACGGAAAATAAGTTACGCTTCGATATGAATAAATATGTGAACGGATGGAAATTCAGCTACGGAGTGAGCGGACAATATGTGAAATATGACGCGTCCCTGTTCAATACCATCTCGAAGGAAGTAACGGATTCTGCTGGTAATGTCGTGAGTCCTGCAATTACCTTTGCGAGTGAAACCGCAATTGAATTCTTTAAAATGGGAGCGTATGTTCATACCAGTAAATACCTGTTTAATGAGAAGTTATTGCTTTCCGGAGGATTGAGAACAGACCTAAATACGTTTACAACAACGGGTTTGAATCCATTGAAAACACTTTCTCCGCGGTTTTCAGTTTCCTATGCGTTCAATCCGAAATGGAATGTATCTGCTTCAGCGGGAAGTTATTATAAATTAGCACCCTATACCGCACTGGGTTACAGAGATTCCTCAAATACCCTGGTGAATAAAGACCTGGACTATATTCAGGCAATTCACTATACTGTGGGGACACAATTTGTTCCGCGAAGTGATTTCCGGTTCACATTTGAAGTATTTTACAAAGATTACAGACAGTATCCGGTATCATTGACCAATGGTATTTCTATGGCGAATATCGGAACAGATTTTTCTGCTGTAGGAAATGATACGTATACTTCAATCGGGAAAGGACGGGTATACGGAGTGGAGGCCTACGTACAGCAAAAACTGATTAAAAACCTGTTTTATGTCGTGAGTGCAACCCTTTACAAATCGGAATTTTCAGGGGCTGATGGCGCGTTTCGTCCTTCTACATGGGACTATGGATTCATTGTCTCGACAACATTGGGGTATAAATTCAAGAAAAACTGGGAAATCGGGGCAAAATACAGAATCGCTGGAGGTCAGCCGTATACACCATTTAATGTGGCGCAATCAACCGCCACTTATCTGACAAGCGGAGTAGGGGTGTATGATTATTCCCAGCTAAACAGTGAGCGTTTGCCATTCTTTCATCAACTCGATTTGCGGGTGGATAAGAAATTTAATTTCAAAAAAACCAGTTTGACGCTGTTTGTTGATTTTCAAAATGTGTTTCTCTATAAAACACCTTATTTGCCACGGTTTACATTCCAGAGAAATGAGGACAATACGGGATTTGCCACAACAGACGGGAACCCTGTCGCAGCAGATGGAAGCAATGCCATTCCATATATTCTGAACCAGCGTTCGGCAACAATCGTACCGTCGATCGGTTTTATTTTCGAGTTTTAGGAAATAATTCATAGCGCGTGCTGCGTCTCGGAGAAATGTTAAATGAGCCTGTCAGTAATCCTGACAGGAGGGAGATTACTTATTTTTGCTACAGATGTTAAATAATAAACGCAATGAATACATATACCGTAAAAGCATTCGGAACGGAAGCCCCGGAAGCTGCTTTAAAAGAAATGAACATTGAACGCCGGGAAGTAACGGCAACGGATGTGGAAATTGAGATTCTATACTGCGGTGTTTGTCATTCCGACTTGCACACCGCGCGCAATGAGTGGCATGGGACGATCTACCCGAATGTGCCGGGACACGAAATCGTAGGGCGCATTATAAAGATCGGTAGTGGTGTAACCAGGTTCAAAGCAGGTGACCTGGCTGCCGTTGGTTGCATGGTGGATAGCTGCCGGGAATGTGAAAGTTGTAAAGAAGGGTTGGAACAATACTGTGAGCAAGGAAATACAGGAACGTATAATTCTCCGGATAAATACCTGGGAACACATACCTTTGGAGGTTATTCTCAAAGTGTAGTAGTGGATGAGGCATTTGTGTTGCACGTGCCTGAAAACCTTGATCTGGCTGCTACAGCACCGTTGCTGTGTGCAGGAATTACAACCTATTCACCGTTGAGACACTGGAACGTTGGTCCGGGTAAAAAAGTCGGAATAGTGGGCATCGGTGGTTTGGGACATATGGGAGTGAAACTGGCAAAGGCAATGGGAGCACATGTGGTTGTGATCACAACGTCCACCTCGAAAGTGGAAGATGCCAAACGATTGGGTGCGGACGAAGTGATTCTTTCTACGGATGAAGCGCAAATGAATGCACATGTAGGAACCTTTCATTTTATGCTGGATTGTGTTTCGGCACAACACGATATCAACGCATATTTGCGTTTATTGAAACGGGATGGCTCGCTGACATTGGTCGGAGCGCCTGAACATCCGCTTCCGGTGGCACCGTTCAGCCTGATCCCGGCACGTAAGAGTTTTTCAGGTTCTATGATTGGAGGTATCTCGGAAACGCAGGAAATGCTTGATTTTTGCGGAAAACATAACATTACATCCGATATTGAACTGATCCGCATGCAGGATATCAATGATGCATATGAGCGGTTATTGAAGGGAGATGTCAAATACCGGTTTGTCATTGATATGGCTTCGCTGAAAGCCTGACCTCAGAAAACAGCATTATACAATTTAAACGGGTGGAGGGAACTTCATCCGTTTTTTTGTGACCCATTTTTAAGAGGAATCGGAGAAGATAACGTACTATTGTGAAGCAATATAACAGTCATCAAAATGGAAGAACTTGAATTAACGCAGGTGACACTGGAAGAACTCCCGTTGTTGCAGGAAATCGGCCGGGCAACATTTTCAGAAACGTTTTCATCCTACAATTCGGCAGAAAACATGGATAATTACCTCGAGGAGGGATTTTCAGTGCAAAAATTGACCGAAGAGTTGAATAACAAGCACTCCGTCTTTTATTTCGCTCGTTTGGGAGGAAGCGTGATTGGTTATCTGAAAGTGAATTTCGGTGGTGCACAAACGGAATTACAGGACAGTAATGCACTTGAAATCGAACGGATTTATGTGCTGAGGGCATACCATGGAAAACGGGTAGGGCAGGTAGTGTACGAAAAAGCGATGGAACTGGCTGAACAAAGAAACGTGGACTATGTTTGGCTGGGGGTGTGGGAAGAAAACCCGAGGGCAATTAACTTTTACCAAAAGAATGGATTTGTTGCATTTGACAAACACGTATTCAAACTCGGAAAGGATGAACAGACAGATCTCCTGATGAAGAAAGTACTGAAAACCGGTAAATAAACACATTTGAAACGCAGCCAAATACAATCACCAATGCATTTTTCGATTCAATCTCCATTAGAAAACGACACCATTCTCTTGCTTCCCCTGCAGGACACAGATTTCGATGCCTTGTACGCAACTGCCTCAGACCCGAACATCTGGGAACAGCACCCCAATAAAGACCGCTGGAAAAAAGAAGTGTTCCGTGTATTTTTTGACGGTGCCATTCAAAGTGGAGGTGCATTTAAAATTGTGGACAAAACAACCGCACAGGTCATCGGAAGTACCCGCTTTTACGATTACAACGAAGGAGAAAACAGCATCTTCATTGGTTACACCTTTTACGCGACATCGTGTTGGGGGAAAGGCATTAACCGGGGTGTAAAAACCATGATGCTGGACTACATTTTCTGGTTTGTGGAAACGGTCCATTTTCACATCGGTTCGGAAAACAAACGTTCACAGATTGCCATTGTACGGTTGGGAGCCGAAAAAGTAGGCGAACAGGAAGTTGCGTATTTCGGCGAACCGGTCAAGTTGAACTATTGCTACCGGATTACACGGGAAGGGTGGCGTATATTCAATTTGAAAGCTTAACGAACGGTTCGTTATGAAGTGATTTCTACGAAAAAAAGAAATCCAGCCTTCCCAGGTTCACACCGGCCCAGCCAACCTGATTGATCAGCACTTTTTCACCATCGAGGTTGATTTCTTCGACAGGTTTTTCCAGAAAGGTGTGTGTATGACCGCCCAGGATGAGGTGAATGTTTTTGGTAGATCGAGCCAAAATCCGATCGGATACTTTATTGGAATCGGTGTATTCAAATCCTAAGTGTGAAAGACAGATAATGAAATGGCAGCCTTTGTCTTTGAGTAGTTGTGCCTGTTCATTGGCAACAGTAATGGGATCGAGGTATTTGCTGTTTTCGTAACACAGCTTGGGAACAAGCCCTTCCATTTCAACACCCAGTCCTAAAATCCCGATTTTTAATTTTCCTTTTCGAATGATCAGATGTGGAATGGTTTCACCGTTGAGAATGGTGTCCGAGAAATCATAATTGCTGCAGATAAACGGAAATTTAGCATACCGTTTGGCATTTTTAAATCCCTCTAATCCCAGGTCAAATTCATGGTTTCCCATAGTCGATGCTTCGTAGCCCATTTCGGACATTAGTTTCATTTCCAGCACACCTTTGTACTTGTTGAAATAAGGTGTTCCCTGGAAGAGATCCCCGGAGTCCAGCAGCAATACGTGCTCTTCTTCCGACCGGATTTTCTGAATGAGTTCATGGCGCCACACCACGCCCCCGCGGTTGGGAAATTTCGCATGATTGGCGGGAAACGGATCAATGTTGGAATGCGTGTCGTTGGTATGGAGAATCGTTAATTTGATCTGTTTTTTTTCCGGTTTCTGAGAAAACAAGGAAGGGGAGAGGATCAGCCCTCCGGCAACAGCAAACGTATTTCTGACAAAATCTATTCTTTTCATTGGATGATGATACGGTTTTCAGGGTTACTGATCAACGTTCCTTGTTCTTTTGCTTCAGTGATGATGCAATCGCGGATTAACTTCCCGGTGTCAATGACTTCAATTGCTTTTTGGAAAAAGTACATTTTATCTCCTCCGTTCAACAGGTAGTCAGAAGTGATGATAATGAATTCTTTGGTAGTCGCTTCGACCCCGTTTACAGTCAATTTTCCGTTTTCAAGCCGGGCTCCGGAAATCGGTTCTCCGCCGGTCTTTTCCAAATAGGCCGCGATTTCTGGAATCACTTCGACAGGCATTCTGACCCACACGGTAAGGTTGTCAAAAGGCATGATTTTGAACAAGTCACCAATGGTTACATCCCCTTTGTTGATGGTTGTTCGTAGTCCGCCCGTATTCAGCAGACACATGATAGGAACATTTAAACGTACGTTTTTTGTCTGGTTGGTCAGCAATGCATCGGCCGCCCAGTTGTTAAGGTTCCCGCATGGCCGTTCCGGGACAAAATTTGTGTCTGCAAAAGCAATCACTTTGTTCATTTCCCATTCAACCGAATCCCGGTAGGGTTGTATTTCTGTTTCCAACACGGAATGTTCGCCCGGCGTGCCCTGAACGGGAATCAATTCATAAGATTCTTGCCTGACAGAAAGAGAAGAGCAGGCCATCAGACCTGCTCCAATCATTAAAAATAGCGAATAAACGAGTTTACTCATTTTTCAATGGATCAACTTATTTAATAATTACTTTTTGTGTTACTTCACCTTTTGGTGTCGTGATGTGAAGCAAGTAGCTTCCTGAAATCAATCCGTTTACGTTGATATCTGTTGAAACTGCGTTTACTTCTTTTCCGGTGATGATCACACGTCCTTGCAAATCAATCAGTTCATATCCTGAAATTTGTGTGTTGTTAACCAATACAGACAAGTTGTTGCTTGCAGGCACAGGGAAAATCAAAACATCATTTGATGTAATTACTTCTTTCACACTCAATGGACCACATCCTGTTCCATTGTAGTTCATTGAACCAAAGTCAATATAACATGCATAGTCAACAGAGTCAATAAATGGGTTTCTGTTCCCTTGAACGCTATAAATGTATTCATTACGTGCAATTTCGAAATTGTCCGGAAGGTCTTCAAAGTGCCATTGACGGATTACTTCAGGATCTTGTCCGTACATAATGAGGAAGCTGATTTGCTCTGGAAATGCCCAAATACCACCTCCGGTTCCATTGTATGTTGTTGCCATATACATCAAGGCACGAGCTACATCACCTTTTATTTCATCCCGTGGTTCATAAACAGTTCTTCCTTCAGCATTTGCTCCGAACTTTGAATCCAAGTATGAACTTTGAACAGATACAACCTCACCAAAAGGATAGTTACTTCTAACGGCATTTACATTAGGCATACGAACGGGGAACAAGTTGTGCTGGTCTGTATAAGCAGGGTGCTCAGGACTGTTGTATGGATTTCCTGGCATCCAGGAGTGTGCATATACGTGTTCTCTTGAAAAATTAGCATCTGTCCATGTAAATGTTCCGGAGAATACTTCTTTGTGACCGGAATACAAACATTCTACATACGTTTGACCGCCTGTTGTATCCCTCAAAGAAAAATTATTCAACATCGTTTGCAGATAATTGTAGTAGGTGATCATTGTATGTGGATTTGTCAGTGCTTTCAAATCTGCGGCAAATGTAGACTGGTCTGTAGAAATACTCGAATAATAGTTCCCTATTTCTTGTCCTCCTGAAGTGACAGAACCAATTGCTGGAGCGGTTGTCAGGTAATTTTCAATACCATTTGAGCCGTTAAATGCATAAACAGCGAAATGATAGTTTTGATTGGCAATCACTCCACGAGGAGTAAAACCCGTTGCACTACCTACATATGCCACACGTGCATTACCGATCACATCTCCTCTCTGGTAAGTTGTTCCGTCAACAGGTGCACCTGTTACAGCACTTCCGTTGTTCCAAAGTACCAGGTATTTTGTTGCTCCAGCTCCAGCATTGAATGATCCGCTTACACGGTATGCTTTATTAACAGGGAATGTCAATGCTGATGCATTGGAAGTCGGTTGTGTTGCCAATCCGTCTGTACCTGCTGCTTCGAAGTTAATCACATATGAACTTTCATCTGCATCGTCAGATGAGATGGTCAATGTTGCATTGTGTGATCCATTTGCTGTCGGTGTTACCGTCAATGTATATGCATTATTCGTTTCAGGACCTACAGTTCCCGGTACAATAGATGTAGAATAAGCTGCTGCCTGCGTTCCTGTAAATGAAGCGCCGCTAATTGCCAGATTACCTACTCCCAGGTTTTCAACTGTAATATTTGCCGTTGTCGCAGTTCCTAAATAAAATGTTGTTCCTGACAAGTATGTTGTTCCGTTTACAAGTACGTTGATCTCTCTTTGCGGAGCAACGTATGGAACGATGTCATTCAAGTCTCTCGGAATGATCTGGTAGTTCGTGTTGAACTGTCCTACTACACCTGTGATAGAAACTGTTCCTGAAGGAATATTCGTACCATCAATATTTGTTGTTCCGTTGATACGGATGTCCAATGTTGTGGAACCATCTGTTACCTGAACAGTTGAATTTCCTGAAGCAAATGAACCACTTGTCGTAAAGGTAACGTTGTTGATCACCACCAATTGCCCTTCTACTGCTTCATTCACAGCAGACAATGGAACTGTCAGCGGTTGTGGAATAACTTGTGCAGGACCGTGGTTGATGTATGTCGGATTTCCTCCGGACTGTCCTGTACCGATTTCCAGTAATCCGTTGAACTCTGTCAATGGACCTGTTACGGTAATAGAGTCATAGCGGTTGATTCCACTAACATTCCCTCCGTATGCAGCAATTCCTGCTGTCCCGTCCTGTAAATAACGAAGGGCACCTAATTCCGATCCGTTGGTAACAACTCCTGAAACAGTAACTGTCTGTCCGAGACTTGTACTTCTTGCACTTGCAATACTGATCACCTGTGAAAATGCAGATGATGCCGTAAAAATGCTGATTGCGATTAATAATTTTTTCATCGTTCCTATATATTAAAATTCGTAAGCTATTGAAGCATTAAATGTTGTCCCCATTCCAAAGAATACTCCGGCAGAAGCAGCATCAAATCCACTTCCGTTTTGGTTATTTCTGGCATCGGAAATGTAGAGTGTATTCAATACGTTGAATACGTTTCCTCTGAATGACAATGCCGATTTTTCAAACTTCAATGTGTATCCTACATGGGCAGATAACTGACCATAACTAGGTATTTTCCATGATTCTTTTCCGCCGTTCGCTCCTGTTAAGCTGAATGGATCAAAGTTGGAATAATACCGGTCAAAATAGGTGTATTTCAATTTGATGTATGCACGTTTAACAAATTCCCAGCGAATGGACCCTGCATAAACTGATTGGGCAGCATCTCCTACGTGCACACCTTTTGCATCGAATTCAAACTTTGTACCAACAACATCTACTGTTTCGGATGATTGCCAAGTCCAGTCTCCGACAGAGGCCATTCCTTCTATTGTAAGGTTTCTCAGGATATTATACGCTACATCTACTTCAACACCCATGTGTAATGCATCCATTCCGTTAACATTTGCGCGGATAAATGTTGTCGGATCGTTTGGATCCGGTACATTTACACCAAACGGGAATGGTTTGTTGTTCCACACGGTGTAATATCCGTTTGCGTTGACGGATACTTTCTTGTGACGGAATCCATACCCAGCTTCAAATGCGTAGATTTTTTCATTAACAATTTCTTCAAAGAACTTATTGGTATTGTTATCAATTACATTGCTAAACATTGGGGTTCTGTCCAGGTAACCAACATTTAGGAAAATATTAGAACGTTCCGTTACGTTGAAGTTGGCCCCTGCTTTTGCTGTAAAACCTGTTAACCACAATGTTTCAGTCTGATTGAATTTTAATTCTTTAGATGAATGGGAATAAATTTTATCATTGTATTTCACAGATGGATCTTTCGCTCCTATATAGATAATTGTATCATCTATATGTAGTTCCTTTTTCATGAAATAGTCAATTCCTTTGTAGCTGTTAGCAACAACAGATAAATTTGCGAATGCAGACCATCTTCCCTTTGTAAATTCAAGCTGTGCAAATCCACCGATCCATTGCATCAGTGCATCTCTGTGGTTGTGATAAGGTTGCCAACCGATCTTATCTCCTTCTCGCATCATTGCGGTAGGGCTGTTTTGATTCTGATTATTTACATAGTAATCCCCACCCAACAAGTTTGTAATTTCTGTATAGTGTTCACCTTTGTACCATCTGTAATCTGCACCACCTGCAAAAGTGAAGTATTGATTGATTTTCCAGTCAACTTGAGAAACCCCACCAATCCACATGTGGTTGTTAACCATTGATGCCAATATCTGAGAAGAGTTTAATTCAGTGTTGCTATATTGAGGGAGTATTGTTGGAACTTGTACTCCGAAAAGATCCATTTCTTGATTGTTTTTGATGGTTTGATCCCAGTCGATAGTCTTATCTTCTTTATATAGCATTTGAGAGTTTCTGGCACGTTCACCTCCACCCCTACCAATGGAAACATAAGCTGTATTTGTCCATGATAATTTGTCATTGACTTTCCAGAAATCCCGCAGCGTAATCTGAGGTTTGTGGTAATAATTTCTTCGTTCAGCCATAATTTTCTGCTTTCCATTCTCGTCTGTGTAGTACCCATAGTGGGGGTTGTAACGAATCCCATTGTTTCTTGCACCGACAGTATCAATCCCCAATTTGGCCGCATAATTTGCATCCCAATATGAAATAGGTTGATTGAACGAACGTTGCGCATGTTGTTGAGGTGCTCCGAAACCACTTAGGGAAATCACATGATTTTTAACTTTCTTCTGAATTTTCAGGTAGTAAAACCCTCCTTGCGTGAACAATCCGTCTACCCATCCGTTACCTTGTTTGTAAGAAGCAGACATAACAACTCCCCATCCGTTCTTTAACATCCCTGATTTATAGGATAACGATGTTCGAAAGAAATTTCCGGAACCATATTCTTGCTGAATTTTTACTTCCGGTTTACCAAATGCATTCTCAGTGATAATGTTCATGGTACCTCCTACAGAAGGCATTGCCAGTTTGGTCGCACCCAAACCTCTTTGTACCTGGATTTGTTGTGTGATGTTGTCCAGACCAAACCAGTTGGACCAGTACACCCATCCGTTTTCCATATCGTTTACAGGGACACCGTCGATCATCATACCAACGTTTCGTTGGTCAAAACCACGGATCGTGATGCGCGCATCACCGTCTCCACCTCCTTGTTGTGTTGCATGTACACCAGGCTTGGAATTCAGTACCATCGGAAGATCTTGCGAACCCAATTCCTCAGTAATTTCTTTTTTGCCCAATGTTGAAACGGCAACAGGTGTTTTCCTGTCTTGAACAAGGCTTGCTACAACGCTGACTTCTTCTAAAATTTCTTCGGATCCCAATACGAAATCTACAGTTTGGTTTTCAACACCAATGGTAACTGAAACCGTTTTTGTTTCATAGGTTGCCATTGATAGTGTAACGGTGTATTTTCCGTAAGGAACGTTTTCGATGGTATAGAACCCGTCAATATCTGTTTTTGCTTTTAATTCCGGTGAGAATTGAACCAAAGCGCCGACTGCACCTTCATTTGTTTCTACGTCTGTCACTTTCCCCTTTACAGTCGCTGTTTGTGAGAACGTAACAACACTTGTTAAAAGAAACCACGTGAAGAATACTAAATGTTTCATGGAGTTATACTGTTAGTTTTAAGAAAAAATCCCCCTTTTTGATTATTTCCAAGGGGGATTTTTTAAGCAATATTATTTTACAATGACTTTTTGAGTAGCCGAACGACCGGAATGATCGGTTACGGTTACCATATAAATGCCTGTTTTTTCTGTTAAGTCAAAAGAAACAGATGTTTGTGTGTTGTTTCTAATTGTCGTTACTTCCTGACCGAGTGAGTTGTATACTTCAATTGTAGCAACTTTGTCCAATCCGCTGATTGTAAATGCTCCTGTTGTCGGGTTTGGATACAATTTGATCTCATCCAGGTTCATTGCATCTACTCCTAATGATGCAGGGTCACATTCACATGCATGCCATCTCAATGTTGACCAGTTTCCGTCTACAACATTATTTCCCTGATTATTAAGGATAGGATTTCCGTTTTCATCCAATCTGTTTACCACCGCAGGAATAGAATCCCATTGCTCTAAAGGATTAAAGATATAGCCTACTGCAGCGGCTTCCTGAATTGTAAGACCTCTTTTTATCCCTGGCTTTCTAATTAATGAATGATCTTCAGTGACAATAATGTCATTTGCCCCTCCTGCTGTACCATCATAAGGAGAAACAGTTGACCAACCAACAGCTGTTTGCTGATTGTGTTTTCCCATGATATCATAAAGTACATTACTTGTTGAGAGTGGTGTAGAAGCATTTCCTTTGAATAAAGCTACAGCATCGTTTCCGTTCCAGTACCACGTGTTATTATTATTGTATACCGCTGAATAAAAAGCATCTGCCTTTACTTCTAGAGAATCCCAGATGGGGGCCTCTTGCCCTGTTCCAGCAGGGTTTCTTTTATCTAATACTCCTACATGCGTACTATGTGGCTGGAGAACTCCAGTTAATTGCACACAATTTTGAGCAGTGAGTGATGACAGACCTAGTCCATCACGAACACGTGCAACAAAATATTCAGAAAGATTCACTGGCTGATCCGTTGGGTTATAGATTTCCAATGCTTTGTTGTTTCCCCATCCCTCTACATATTCAGAGATAAAGATTTTTGTACAGTCCTGCGCAAAAGCCGAAGCCATTACTGCAAAACAACTTAATGATAGTATTACTTTTTTCATGATACAGAATTTAAAGTTATTACAGATAGATAAGAAATATACGAGGATTGTAAGCGTAGAAACAGCCTCCCTTTTGTAAAAAAGGCACACAGGGCATCTTGTAATATAAGATCCTGCAGGTGTTTCATGAAGAACATTATTTACTCATTTCTACGCAATCATTTTTCTGAAGTGGTTTCAGCAAACAGGTGCTTCAAGGACAACACAACAGAAATTTCACTGCAAAGCTACGGCAATTTTTTCTTCGCTACATTAATAAATTGTTAACAGTAGTTGAATGTTTTTCCACGAGAAGGGTTATTTACTGCTGTTGTTCATACGAAAACGAGTGGTCAGTAAAAAGCAGAACAACAGGGCAGTCCAGAAGGAAAACATGGCATAAACAAGGGATACTTTTCCGAAATCCGGTTTTTGTAGAAGTGTTCCGGAGACAAGGAAAGCAATGGTTGTGTTGTGTACTGCCGATTCAACAGAAACGGTAATCTGGTTGTTGAGCCCGAGTTTAAAGATACGGGAAACAATATACCCGGTTAAAAAACAAAGTACATTTAACAACAGTGCATATGGAAAAATGTCTAAGACTTCTTCTTTTGTAATTCCGTTTTCCCCATTCCCGCCAAAGAATTTTAATGTAAAAACGATCCCAAGTAATAGGGTAGAGACTGGTTTGGTATATTTTGCAATAACTTGTGCAATAGCAGGTTTCCATTGCCGGAGCATAATTCCTGAAAAGGCGGGAATTGCTGTTAACACAAAAATTTCTTTCATGGTTTCCCCTACAGGCAGGCGAAAAGCGTCAGTGGTCCCATAAAAGTGGTGCAGTGCAAAATTGACAATTAACGGGATAGAAATAAGTGTAAGTAATGAATTGACGGTTGTAAGTACAATAGACAAAGCGGTATTTCCTTTAAACAGGAATGTGATAAATCCGGAAGTTGTTCCCCCGGGACTGGCTGCGAGGATGATCAACCCCATTTTTATGTACAGCGGGAAGTCAAAAAAATAACAGATGGAGAATGCAATGAGGGGAAGGAGGAGCATTTGTGAGGTAAGTGAAATAAGAAGAGCTTTCGGTTTCGAAAACACTTCTTTTACTTCACTTAGTGTGAGCGATACTCCGATCCCGAACATGATCAGGATGAGTACCAATGCGATTAAGAAGTCTATATCAATCATCTTTTACCAAATAAGTCGTGACTGATGCAGATCAACCTGCTCAGGCGTTATTAACTGTTCTTGTCCAGTTTAAAAGTGTACTGCAGCATGATGGTACGCGGCTGTTCGATTTTCAATGGACGCAGCGAGTACGATTTATTCAGCAAATTGGCACTGATCACCGCTAATTTATGTTTTTCATTGATGTTATAGGAAATACGTGCGTCAAAAATCCATACACCATGCTGGTGCTCTTTAAAATAATCTATGTAACGGATTGTTTGAATAAACGGACCTTGTGTTGCATCTTCAAATTCCTGAATTACACCATCCATATTGATAATTTTACTGAAGTACTTAGCACTTCCTCCGATTGCCAGTTTTTTAAATAGAGTCACTTCAACATCCGCTTTCACATTGTGAAGAAAACGGTACTTTAATATCCTGCCCGAAGGATCCAGGGAAGTCGAATTGTAGCTGTATTCTTTTTGTGTCAGCATTGTATCTACAGCATATACATATTCCGGAGTCAATGTTTGAGGGAGAATATAGTTGTATCCCAGTAAAAAGACCATGTCTGCTTTTTTACCAAGGTTGGCTTTCCCTGAAAAAGAAAGGTCGATTCCCAAAACTCTGGACTTTCCTGTATTCAAAAATTTGAATCCGAATCCGTCGCTGAGCTGTGTGAAAGATGTTCCCCAGAAACCAAATAAGTATTCAATGGTATTTTTATATTCCTGCCAGAATCCTGCGATATCCAGGTATCCGTATATTCCTCCAAGCTTAATCCCTTGCTTGATCCCTACTTCTGCATTCCAGCTGCTTTCCGGTTTTAATTCAGGATTGGCAAACACACCAAAATTTCCGACTCCTGTCCGGATAAAGCGTTCTGTAATGGTCGGAAAGCGATATCCCTGTCCATAAGAAGCACGGAAGTAAGTTTCCTGTAAAATTTTCAAGCTTGCTCCGGCCCGGAAAATTGGTTTAAGTGCTGTTATAGAGTCATTCAGTTGGAAGTATTCCAAGCGCCCTCCCACAGACAGGTTTAAGACATTCATTACCTTTTTTTCAAGTTGCGTATACGCTGAGAGGTTTAATAATCTATTGTTAGGGGAACCTGAACCGACATACATGTTGGCATAAGAATCGGTATGTTTTCCTGTTATTCCTGCGATAAAATCAACTCCCCGAAGGCTTGCAATCGTTTTCTGAAACATATAGTCTGCGTACAGCGTCGTTGCCCGGTTGGATTGATTGGCTGTCATCTTATTATCTGCATGAAGAATCCGCGTTCGCAAATGATGTTTTCCTTCGGTAGCAGTAATGAAGTTGATAAACGGATCGACATTAAAAATAAATTGTTCCTGTAAAAAAACAGCTCCCGGGTATCCCTGGTAAAGCCCGGAACTATCATTCAGCCAGGCAAAAACCAATGGTGATTCAGAAATCATGAAGTTTCCGTTTATTCCATAGTTCAGACCCCTTAATTTTCTGCTTCTGTGTCGAATGTTAAAATTGACCCGTGCTCTTTTAGAAGTCATTTGCTTTTCTGTGAATTTAGACAGGGTGTCCGGAGAAAATGCTTCAACAAGAGAATCTTGTACCGGCGCTCCCATATATCCGTGGTCATAATTCACATTCGCTCCGAGAACAATGTCCCAATTTCCTGCAATTCGCGAGTGCAATACGTTTGCTCCTGAAATCAACGGTGCTTGTTTCCACCATCTTGCTCCTTCAATATTGGGCTCGGAGTAAAACCCACTGTATAGATTCACTTTTGTGAGGGGTTCGGATTTCGGATATGCGGTACGGATGTGGATGGCTCCTGATAATGCGGAACTTCCGGATAAAACGGAAGAAGCTCCTTTAATCACCTCAATCTGATGAATGTTTTCTACCGGGATGAACCCCCATTCAGGTCGCCCGGCATCTCCGGATAGCATCGGCATATCATCTACAATAACAGCGACTTTTGATCCGACGCCGAATGTGAATCCGCTTCCTCCCCGAATTTGAGGTTCACCGTCCAAAATGTTAAGTCCCGGGGTTTGATCCAATGCCGATTCAATGCTTCGGGTATTTTTGTTTTCAATCAGTTCCGGACGGATGATTTCCAGTGAAACGGTTTGTTCTTCTAACGGACGGTCAAATTTTCCGACTTTGATTTCTACTCCTTCTATTTTTGTATGAATCGGATCCATTTGGAAATCGACTCTTTTCAAATCCCCTGCGGCAAGCTCAACGCTGATTGTATCTGTTGTCATACCCGTGTACCGGAAAATTAGCAAGGCTTTTCCCAATGGAACTTCTAACAGGTAATTTCCGTTCTCGTCAGTATTGGCACCAATGGTTACATCCTGTCGGTAAATTACGGATGCTCCGAATATCGGTTCGTTATCCTGATCGGTAATTTTCCCTACAATTTTTGCAGTTTGGGCAAATAAAGAATTAGCTACTATTCCAAATACAAGTACTATCAGAGGCTTCATAATGGTATTTTTAAATCAAAAAAGCCCCTCATTTCTTATCTCGAAATAAGGGACTTTGCAAAAGTATAAAATTTATTCTATTGTTTTACCACACGCACTGTTTGTGTGTTCTCTCCTTGTTGTAAGCGGAGTAAATACACACCATTCTGCATATGTGTCATATCAATTGTATTGGAATGCGAAGAAATTTCACCGCTCTCAATTACCTGACCTGAAATTGAAATAACTGTATAGAAAGCAGAAGATTGAATGTTGTCAACTTTTAACAACCCGTTTGTAGGGTTCGGGAATACTGAAACAGGTTCAATTGCTTCCGTTTCTTCAATGCTCAGACATGCATCAATTGAAATGATGTCAGTCGCTGAGTTAGAACATGAAGTCGATGTGTTTGTATATGTGTATGTAATGACAGTAACCGTTCCGGCCTGGAAAGCTGCAGGGTTAAAGATATTTGCTCCAACTCCTGTTCCTGAATACGTTCCTCCGGCAGGAGATCCTCCTGAAAGACTGAATGCAGGTGAACCTGTACAAATTGTATCATCCGCTAATGTAAAGGATACGACCGGTAAGTCGTTAATCGTTACATCAAATGAATGAGATGCAGCCGGACATGCTCCTACTGCAGCAATGTCATTTGTTACTGTATACGTTCCCGGAGTACTTTCAGAAATGTCAATTGTTCCTGTATTGCTGTTGATGTTTAATCCAATAGTAGATGAGAATACACCAGCATTTGCTCCTGCTACATAAATCGGTGAAGCATCATTTGCATTCAGACAGAAAGCAGCATTAGAGTAGCTGAATGTTGCATCTGGTGTGTCTGTCAATGTAATATTTACAGTTACAGTATCCGGACATCCGCCACCTCTTACGTACGAAACTGCATATGTCCCCGGAGTACTTCCGTCTACATCAATTTCACCTGTAGAAGCATTAACAAATGTTAACCCTGTCGGTTCTGCACTAAATGTCCCTCCCGCTTCTGTCACCGATGGTGTTTGGTCACCCCCTAAGATACAGATTGTATTTGTCGGGTAACTGAAACTTGCATCGGCTCCCTGGAAAATTGTAACCGTATTTGTGGCAGTAGAAGAACATGCTCCGGATGTTGTATGTGTAACCGTGTACGTTCCTGCTGTACTTGCCGCCAGGTTAATTTCACCTGTAGCTGTATTGGCAAACGTTAATCCTGCCGGAGAGGATGAGAACGTCCCGGTTCCGGATGTTGTCGGTACAGGATTGTCGAGATTTGAACAATAAGTGGCCTGATCGTAATTAAATGCCGGATTAGGAATCGCATTAACAGCAACGTGATTTGTTTTCGTTACAGTTTTACTCCCCCATTGGTTGGAAACAGTTAACGTTACATTATAAGTTCCTGGTGTATTGTATGTTACTGTAGGGTTTGCAACGTTGCTGGTTGCAGGTGTTCCACCCGGAAATGACCATGCATAAGTTGGGTTTGTAAGCGTTGTTGTGTTGGTGTATGTTATGGTAGAACCCGTACAAACAGTTGTAGCAGAAGTGTTAAAGTTGGCAGGGTTATAAATCAGTTCAACATCATCGATCCACAATTGATCATTTGAAGCACCACCACCAGGTGTCTGGTTTGTAGTGAAGGTTACCAACAGGTAATTAACGCTTGTAGCAGGCCCTGTATAGTTGAAAGGAACAGATTTTCGAACCCATTGACCTCCTGTATTCGGAAAGTTGACAATAGCAGAAGCAACGACATGACTTGTTGAAGCAGCATCTTCCGGGTCGCGGTATTCATAATTGTCGTGAATCGTTGCTTTCATACGCGCATTCTGATTGTGCCCGTTTGGTGTGAATTTTACCCAGAAAACGATGGAGTCCGGAATGTGTGGCATTGCTTCAGAGAACGTAGTGTTTCCGATGATTGATTTATTATAGTTACTTGCATCTGAAGGACTGGAGGATCCCATGTTAATTCGACCCAATGTAACGTTTCCGTTTGCAACAACACCCAGTACACTTCTGGACCATATTCTTGCACTTTTAGATCCTGCAGACCCGGGACGAACGTCTGTTGTTTCTTCAATCTGGTTAGCAGCGAAAGTTGCCAACCCCCCACTTGCAGTTAAAAAGCTATTCCAGTTTACAGGCTCCGACCCTCCGGATACTGATTCCCAGTTTTCAAACCCTGAATTACCAATTTGTGTTTGTGCATTTACGGCAATACTTGTTGTAATTGCCATTGCCATAGTAATTATTTTCTTCATAAAACAATTTTATTTGTTGGGTCAAAAGTAAGAAACTTTGGGAATATCAAAACTAAATTTAACAAATATCCCTTCCCGATTTAAAAAATAACAGACTGAATATCAAAATATTTAAATGGAATTTTTGCAAAACTAATTGACTGTTTTATTGATTTTCCTATATTTTTAATTAGATTTGGCATTCTTGAATAAACTCTTACTTAGTATAAAACTGTTATATGGCAAACTCTTGGGGGAAAAGGAAATCAATCGCTAGTTTACAACGTGAAGCATCTAGTTCGAATGGTTTGAAGCGTTCATTAAGTTCTACATCACTTGTTGCGCTTGGAATTGGCGCAATTATCGGCGCAGGATTGTTTTCTTTAACCGGTATTGCAGCGGCTGAACATGCCGGTCCGGCAGTGACGATATCATTTGTGCTTGCAGCGTTGGGGTGCGCATTTGCAGGTTTGTGCTACGCAGAATTTGCTTCGATGATTCCGGTTGCGGGAAGTGCTTACACTTATTCCTATGCAACTATGGGGGAGTTTATGGCGTGGATTATCGGTTGGGATTTGATCCTCGAATATGCGTTGGGTGCAGCGACGGTTGGTGTCAGCTGGTCGCATTATCTGCTGGAACTGCTTCATACGATGAATATTCACATTCCCGAAAGTCTGGTAAAAGGCCCGTTTGAAGGAGGAATCATTAATCTTCCTGCCATTTTTATTGTCAGTTTACTTTCTTTGGTGCTGATTCGCGGAACCAGGGAATCGGCGATGATTAACAATATTTTAGTGGTGCTTAAAGTTGCGGTTGTATTGTTGTTTATCGTACTGGGGTGGAGTTATATCAATCCGGATTACCATACACCATACATTCCTGAAAATACAGGAGTAAAAGGAGTTTTCGGATGGAGTGGAATCGCTGCCGGAGCAGCAACGGTATTCTTCGCTTTTATTGGTTTTGATGCTGTTTCAACTGCTGCTCAGGAAGCTAAAAATCCCCAAAGAGGGATGCCGATCGGAATCATCGGGTCATTATTGATCTGTACGATTTTATACGTTTTATTTTCACATGTTATGACAGGACTGGTTCCTTTTGAAGTGTTCAAAGGAGATGCAAAACCGGCAGCGACGGCTTTCGCGCAAACACCTTATACCTTTTTACAAACGGGGTTAATCATTGCGATATTGGCTGGTTATACATCTGTGATTCTTGTGATGTTGCTGGGACAAAGCCGTGTCTTTTTTTCCATGAGTAAGGACGGTTTATTGCCTTCTTTCTTCAGTCATTTACATCCTAAGTTTGCAACGCCGTGGAAAACAAACGTATTCTTTATGATCTTTGTCAGCCTGTTCGCAGGTTTTGTTCCTGTTTCTGATCTGGGACACATGGTAAGTATCGGTACGTTATTGGCCTTTTCATTGGTTTGTATCGGCGTTCTTGTTCTCCGTAAGAAAATGCCGGATGCACCTCGTTCGTTCAAGACACCGTTGGTTCCATATATTCCGATCGCCGGAGTACTGGTGTGCGGATATCTGATGTATGCTTTGCCGTTGGAAAGCTGGATTCGATTAATCATCTGGATGGCACTGGGTGTTGTTGTTTATTTTGCTTATGGTCAGAAAAACAGCAAATTGGCCACAGGTGAAGAACAACCGGAAGATGATCCTGCGCCGAAAGAAGATTAAATGATTTACATTTGATTGTTCATTTTTTTTCACGTTTTCTTTTCAATAAAGTTTCATTTTTTACGAGGTAATTTAATTAGATTTTATACTTTTGTTATCTAAAATGATTCTAAATTATGAAGGTTGTCATCGCCGATGGTAATAACTTGATGAGAATCGGTTTGCGCACGATTCTCAATACTTTACAACCCGTTAAGGTGGTTGGTGAGGCAAAATCTTCGGAAGAATTACTGGAATGTCTGAAAAGTTTTACTACGGATGTCGTATTGATTGACTATACTTCCGATAACTTCGAAATAGACGTCATTCCTAAAGCACTTCAAAAATCTCCAAACGTTCGTTTTCTTGCAATTACACCTGAACAAAGCGCGCAAACACTTGTCAATGCATTGCGTTCAGGGGTACAAAGCTATGTGAAGAAAGATTGTGACCTGGGAGAAATTCTGGATGCGGTGCAGGAAACAGCGAAAGGCAAAAAATTCTTTTGTGGTCAGATTTTGGAAACCATTCAACGTGCTTCCATTGATGTAAACGATATTGATTTTGATTCATTTACCTGCGAGCCGATTTCCTTGTCAGAGCGGGAAGTACAGATCATCAAAATGATTGCCGAAGGTTTGACGAATGCACAAATCGCCGAAGAACTGTTTTTGAGCAATCACACCATCAATACACATCGAAAAAACATCCTTTCAAAATTAGGGGTAAAAAATACGGCAGGTATTGTCATGTATGCAGTTAAGACACATTTGGTTTCCCCGAATAAATTCTTGTTTGCCGGGGAGTAACACCTGGTTAAGGCAACCGCGTTTGCTTTCTTTCGTTTTCACAGTAATACTAACAACTAAAATTTTTACTATGAAAGCAATTATCATTTTTGCGGCTATTTTCTGCCTTTATTTTCAATCGTTAGGACAATCTCAACAGCAAGGAGATATCACCGTTCACTACTTCGGGACACTCATAAATCACGACGATCAGCATTGTTATTCGGATGTGATGGTAGAAATGAATGTCTACATCAATAATTCATTCGTAAATGACACGCTTAAACTGATCGATGAGCAAGGGCAACTGATCAACCAGTTTATAAATATCTATGGAGACCCCTATTGGAATGCATATACTACCCAACAGTCATCAAGTGAACCAGACGATATGGTTTTTAATAACCATACGAATGTGCCGGTCTATCATGGGATTCACAAAATTATTTCAGACGACGATACGCTTTACCTGTATTCAGTAATGATGAGTGATGTCTTTGTACCGAATCCATGCAATTACAACACAATATCGGGAAGAATGTATGTTGACAACGACAATGATTGCGCGTATTCACAGGGAGATGAAAGTATTGTAGGTCTACTGCCTTCTGTAAGTGCAAATTATATATATCCACCTTTGTCAGGAGGAAATAGCGGAGGAAATAATAATGGCATGTACCAACGGACAATTCAGGAAAGTTGGCTAATTGATTATACGGTAAGTATCCCTTCCGTCTACCAGTTTGCATTTCTTCCGGGTTCATGTTTCCAGTCAAGTTATACATTTACCTCACTACCTCAGGGAAATGTTGATTTCCCGCTTCAATGTAGTGATTTGGATACAAGAGTGTATTCATACTGGACAAATGCCCGCCCGGCAATTCCGTTTTTCCTGTATCCGCGGGTGTACAATATTGGGTGTACACCTGTTTCAGGAACATTAAAACTCAAACTGGATCCGAATGTAGTGTATGATCCGTCTAATAGCAGCAACCCGGCAGATCTTGTGAGTGGAGATACACTGATCTGGAATTATGTGAATTTGAATAACCTGGCAAATAATAACAATCAGGGATATTTTAACCTATTCCTCGGAGGAATTGAATTGACTCCGACATTGGCTGTGAACATTGGCGATTTACTGACATTTGAACTGATGACCGAAGTACACCCCGATGATGTTGATCCGTCTAATAATTCCTATACATTCAGTGTCCCGATTGTCAATTCATACGATCCCAATATCAAAGAAGTGTCGCCGAAAGGAGAAGGGACAGAAGGGTTTATTCCTCCGACGACCGAAAAATTGACGTATACCATCCATTTTCAAAATACAGGGACCGCGGAAGCAATTCATATCAGTGTAATCGATACGTTGGAGGAAAATCTGCTGCCGCGTACACTCAGAATTCTTGAAACAAGTCACCAAATGATCCCTGAATGGCTGAATGAGAACACGATCCGGTTCCGTTTTCCACATATTAACCTTCCGGATAGTGCTTCCAATGAACCGGAAAGCCACGGATTTGTTCGCTTCGAAATCGCGATGGAGCAGGATTTAGATCCCGGAACGGAGATTAAAAATAAAGTAGAAATTTATTTTGATACCAACGAACCGATTGTAACCAACGTTGCGCTGAACACCATTGAATTCCCATCGGGATTAACGCTGGAAAACCTGGAATTGTCCGGCCTGAAAGTATATCCGAACCCGACAGACGGAGTGGTATACTTTGAATTGAAAACAAGTGTGGATGCAGAGTTGTTGATTACGGATATAACAGGGAAAATGATCTATCAGCAACGGCATGACGCTACTTCAATCGTACAGGTGAATACAGAAAAAATGATGCAGGGAATTTACGTGTATGAATTACGTGATCTGACGAACGGAGGAACAAGTACAGGTAAATTAATGATCCGTTAAGGGAACCCAGTCAACCCCTTTTTTCAACAACGATTGTGTTTGTTCTTCGATGCTTCCTGCAGGAATAGGTTTCATATATTCCCAGGAAGCATCTTTCGGAAGACTCATTAAGATCGATTCTGTTCGGCCTCCGCTGTGCAACCCGAATTTGGTTCCGCGGTCGTGAAGCAAATTAAATTCAACGTAGCGCCCTCTCCGGATGTTTCGCCATTGAATGTGTTCCGGAAGAATGGCTTTATCTTTCCCCAGGTTTACCTGGTATTCATACAAGCGTGGGAATGCCTCTCCCAGGTCAACTGCAAAGTCAAGTAATTGTTGTTTGCTCAATCCGCAGGTTTCATCCAGGTGATCGTAGAAAATACCGCCTATTCCCCTGGTTTCATTACGGTGTGGTTGGAAGAAATAGTCATCTGCCCAGTTTTTGAAACGTGGATAAAAGTCAGAATTGTATTTGTCACAAATCGTTTTTAATTCCGTGTGAAAGGCTGTTGCCTGTTCAGGAATCACATAATGAGGTGTTAGATCAATTCCTCCCCCGAACCAATATTTCTTTCCGTTGTCGTATTCAAAATACCGAACATTCATATGAATGATCGGAACATGCGGACTTTTCGGATGAATGACAATGGAAACGCCGGTGGCATAAAATTCGGAACCGTCTACCAGCAAAGCATTTTTCATTTGTTCGGAAACGGGACCATAGACAGCTGAAAAAGCCACACCTCCCTTTTCAATCACAGCACCCTCTGTGAGTGTGTTTGTCCTTCCGCCGCCTCCGGCTTCACGCGTCCAGTTGTCAGAAACAAATTGCGCTGTCCCGTCCACGTGTTCCAGGTACCGGCAGATATATTTCTGAAGCGCTTTAAAACGTTCAGAAATTTGTTCCTTATTCAAGGCCATTACTGATGTTTTTTAATTCGTATTCGCTGTGTGTCAGGATTTCTGTATGTTGGTTCTCAAACCCGTGATTCGGACCAATCTGGATGGATTCAAAATCGTTCATGATCAATTGTCCTGCTTTTTTATCCAATAAAAGTTCCGAACAGAAGTTGTACATGACATCAAAGCCCTGAATCGCTACTTTTGTAAAATCAGACTGGTACAGGGAACGGTATTTTCGATGGTAAATCTTGGTTCGTTCGTAGTTATAATTCAGATCCATGGAAGTCGGAACCGTGATGCGATATTTGTTACGATAAAATGCATTGATTCCATCCATATCCAACCAGGCGTCTGTTCCGAATACATAAGACGAACTTCCGAACTTGTGAGCATACCGGCTCAATTCATTCATGAAGCTGGTTGCTGATTTAACATCATTCGTCGGGAAAACAAGTGCTGTTCTTCCCGAATTAGAGAGGTACCCGGAGAAATTACCCGGTGATGTTTCAATTAATTTTGTTGCGCCTGCGCCTGCCAAACGGTTGTACTCTGATCGGAATGCCTGGTACAATACAGAATCTTGCGGAGTGGTCGGTTTGATCAACACAATTTTACTTCCTTTGAACTGCTGTGCCATAAATTTTGCCAACCCCTTCATCAGGGTAATGTCACTACCCATCGTTGTATATACGTACGGGTTGTTCTGTAAAATCTTCGTATCAACGTTGACCGGACAAACCATGCGTACTTTGTGTTCCAGGCACCAATCCGCTACCAGTGGCGCATTGGATTTATTGAGCGGCCCGATGATGAGATCCATCGATGCCAGTTCAGGTTTTGCCAGGATTGATCGGATCTTTTCAGGACTGTTTTCCGTGTCGTATACATATACTTTAGCGTTTAATCCTGCTTTTTCTAAACTGTCAATTGCCATTTGGGCTCCCATCAGAAACTCAGCGGCCATATTCGAGATCGCTTCTGAATAACCGGCTCCTTTATTCAACATGAAAGGAAGCATGATCGCTACATGATATTCATCTTTTTTCTTGAAAATTAATGAATTATCTACCTTTTTTCCGGTTTCTTTGTCGGGAACTTCACGCACATCAACTTTTGCAATGCGTTCTTTTTTCAACGGTATTTTTAATACCTCACCCGGTTTGATATTGTTGTTTTTCTTGTTGTTGAATGCGATAATTTTTTCGGATGGAACCAGGTATCTTCTCGAAATACTGTACAATGTCTCTCCCTGTGCAACGGTATGCTCTACAATTGAGTCATTGAACGTTATTTTCACAGGATTTGCTGCTGGTTCTTTCGCTTGCTCTGCTGCTGCCGGCTCGGCTTTTTCACCGGTAACATACGTTGAATTGAAAATTTTGAGCTGCTGCCCTTCCTTGATTCCCTGATCACTTCCCGGATTCCACCGGGTCAAATCCTTTACATTCACATCATACTTTCTGGAAATTGAATACAAGGTTTCTCCGGTCGCAACCGTATGCGTTTTTTCCTGCGTAACCACAGGAACGGGAATGTAAACAATTTGTCCTTCCTGTAATCCGTTTTCAACGCCCGGGTTACCCGCAACAATCTTCTCTACGGGTACATCGTATAATTTGTGCAATCCCCATAAGGTATTTCCTTTTTGAATAACATGCACATATACGCGTTGTCCGTTTCTGGACTCAATCTTTACATCTTCCAGTTGACCAAACGATACAAAGCTGAAAACAATAAGTAAAGCAGTAAAAAGAAAGTGTCTCATGCTAACGGTTTTTTTGATATATCGGTTTACAATCTATGTGCCAAAACATTATTCCCACTCAATTGTTGCAGGTGGTTTAGAACTAATATCATAGGTCACGCGATTGATTCCTTTCACCTGGTTGATGATTTTATTGGAAACTTTCGCCAGGAAATCATACGGTAAATGCACCCAATCTGCCGTCATCCCGTCAGTGGAAGAAACAGCACGTAATGCAACAGCATTTTCATATGTCCGTTCGTCTCCCATTACTCCAACAGATTGTACCGGAAGGAAAATGGCACCTGCCTGCCAAACATCACCGTATAAGCGGTCTTCTTTGAGGCTGGAAATAAAAATGTGATCCACTTCCTGGATAATACGCACTTTTTCCGCCGTTACTTCCCCCAGAATTCTGATTCCTAATCCCGGACCAGGGAAAGGGTGTCGTTGTAAGATCGCATCGTCAATATCCAATGATTTACCGACTCTTCTCACTTCGTCTTTGAATAACAGTCGGAGCGGTTCTACAACCTGTAATTTCATATAATCAGGAAGTCCGCCGACATTGTGATGCGATTTAATTGTTTGAGAAGGTCCGCCATTTACAGAAACAGATTCAATCACATCCGGGTATATTGTTCCCTGACCCAACCATTTTGCTCCTTCAACCAATTTCGCTTCTTCGTCGAAGACGTCAATAAAGGTTTTACCGATTGCTTTTCGCTTCAATTCAGGATCAGACAGTCCTTTTAACGCAGTATAAAATTTTTCGGAAGCGTTTACTCCCTTTACATTCAACCCCATGTGTTTATAGGAGTCCAGTACATCCTGGAATTCATTCTTGCGCAACAGTCCATTGTCAACAAAAATACAATACAGGTTTTCTCCGATGGCTTTGTGCAACAATACAGCTGCAACAGAAGAATCGACTCCTCCGGATAATGCAAGAATGACTTTGTCGTTGCCTAATTTTTCTTTTAGTTCAGCAACGGTAGATTCCACAAATGAATGCGGTGTCCACGATTGTTTACACTGACAGATTTCAACAACGAAGTTCTTAATCAGAATAGCTCCTTCCAGCGAATGATATACTTCCGGGTGGAACTGAATTCCATAGGTTTGTTCTCCCTGGATCTCATATCCTGCAATTTCAACGTCAGTTGTGCTGGCGATAATGGTATAATTGGACGGAACTTTCTTGATGGTGTCTCCATGCGACATCCACACCTGGGAACCAACGCTCATTCCTTTTGTCAATTTGTTGTTCTGACTGACAGAAGAAAGATTGGCTCTTCCATACTCCCGGATCGTTGATGCAAGTACTTCCCCTCCATACTTACTGGAGAGGTATTGTGCTCCGAAACAAACACCCAACAACGGTAGCTTCCCTTTTATTTGTGTTAAATCAGGAGTGGGGGAGTTTTCATCGCGTACAGAAAACGGACTTCCTGAAAGAATCACGCCTTTGATATTCGGAGTGAGTTCAGGAATCTTGTTCCACGGATGAATTTCACAATAAACATTCAGTTCTCTGATTCTTCTTGCTATAAGCTGTGTATACTGAGAACCGAAATCCAGTATTAATATCATTTCTTGCATGGCACAAAAATAGAAATAAGGTCAGCAAGTAACAAAGTTTTCTCCGTTTTTATGTATGTAAAAAGTTATAATTCCAGTATTCCTATTCCCTGGCGGATAATCTGCGGTGCCTCATCGGTACAATCAACAATTGTTGATGCGTCCAGGTTGCCATATCCACCGTCAATGATATAGTCCACTTTATCTTCATAGCGTTCATAAATTGCGTATGGATCGGCAAAATAATCCTGTATTGTATCTTCGTCGTTGTGCAGAGAGGTAACAGCGACCGGATTTCCCAGCTTTTCAACTATTTCGATGATAATCCGGTTGTCCGGAATACGAATCCCTATTTCTTTCCTGTTACTGTCAAACAACTTCGGAACCTCATTGGTTGCCTGAAGAATAAACGTAAAAGGTCCGGGAAGATGCTGTTTGAGCAATTTGAAAACCGGCCTGGAAATGTGTTTCACATAATTGGAAATATCACTGAAGTCTTTACAGATGATTGAAAAATTAGACTTTGATAACTTGACATCCTTCAGTTTTGCCAATTCCTGTAGCCCTTTTTTGCTGTACAAGTCGCATCCCATGGCATACACCGTATCCGTAGGAAAAATGATGACACCTCCTTTCTTTAAACTTTCGGTAATCTGGTTGATGATCCGGTCGTCTATGTTGTGCGGATTTACTTCAATAAGCATATTCTGATTGTTTGACAGGATACACCTGCATCCTTCGTTTCAACCACTAAATATATTAAAAAAATCCCGCTTTGCCGTTAAGAATGTATTATGTCGGTAAAATATTATCGGATTTTACTCGATCTGACATATAGATTCGGAATAATCCACCGCATGGATATTTCAAAACCACCCCGTGAACGGGACATTGCTACCAGCGAGTTGAATAAATTGAAGTCATAAGCAATTCCGACCCCGACCCCATTCCATTCTACGTGTGCTTTCGCAACCAATGCATCCTGATTTCTGCAGAACAACCCCAATGCAACGGTTGTCCGTTGAACAAAGCTTGTAATCCGTGATTCTCCTTTGAGAATGTATCTACCGTACATTCCGAAGAAAATTTCACGGGCATTTCCCTGCTGATGAAAGAATACTCCCGGTTCCAGTATTATCCGCGTGTTGCGGATTCCGAATGAACCGTTAACAAATCCGGAAAACCGCATATACATCCGTTCCTGCGGCCGGTCGATAAAGGAATACCCCGGTCGGTTCAGGTGATAGGCGGCAAATCCGACATTCAGTAGCTTTGTGTCATTTTCCGCTATTCTCGATTCACCGGATTGAAAAGTGTACACCAGACCTGCCCCTGTATCAAACATATGAAAAGCTGAAGAAGTAAAAACTTCACCGCTTTGCAGGGTCGGATCGTACTCCAGCCCGTTGTACTGACTTCCCCATTTTCCCGCATAGGGATTGAGGGACCGTTGTGCCCATCCACCATAAATACCTGCCCCCAGCGTATGTCCGGATCCCAGCATTACATGTGTCGCGAAGTGAAGGTTGACATTATTGGTCATCACCTGAGCGGATCCTGCCCTGTCGTTAAAAAAATTAATACCTGCCGCTAAATGTGCCTTTTTCCTTCTTTTCTTCTTTGCGTTCAGCCGGGTGTCAACTGATGCGGCAATGGTTTGAAATGGCTCTGCAACACTGTTCCATTGATTTCTATAGTTGATGTTGGCTTGCAAATCATAATTAGCCCCTGTCAATGCAGGGTTTAAGGTTAACGGCGAATACGCCATTTGAGAAAAATGAATATCCTGTGCCTGGTGAGTGAAAGGCAAAATCAGGAACATTCCAATACATAAGCGTTTCATAGTTGCGGTTTTTTGTTAAGTTTTTATCGAGTTACATTTATATTTCCGGATTCCCGGACGGTCTCTCCGGTTACCAGCATTGCCTCCAGTTTGTATACGTACACACCGGTTTGCACAGGCTTCCCTCTAAAAGTACCATCCCAACACTGAGAAGGGTCTTTTGAATGAAAAACAGCTTCTCCCCAACGATTGTATATTGTAAAATCAATGGAGTGTACACAGCTTCCCATTACACATTCCAGGTCGTTTAACCCATCACCGTTTGGTGAAAAAATAGTTGGTACAAACAATTCTCCACACGGCTGCGTCACAATAACGGTAACAGAGTCAACAGCTACACACCCTTCATCACTGATAACCATGACATGATATGTTGTAGTAACTGTTGGAGAAGCAACAGGATTATCACAATCCGTGCAGCTTAATCCTGTCGGAGGTGTCCAACTGATTGTCGTTGCAACAACTCCCGGTTCAATCGTCAGCGTTAAACCGACATTATCTCCCGGTTCAATCGATGACACTGCAGGAGCAGCATCCAGGTTGAATGATACCAATGTCAGAACCGTTGCAGTTACGGAAGTCGTACATCCCAATGCGTCCGCAATATTCACTGTATATGTTCCGATCGGTAATCCCGTCGCCACGTTTCCAGTGCTGACAACAGGATCCCAGCTATATGTATAATTTCCGTTTCCTCCGCTTACATTCAGGGAAACCTCTCCGTCTGCTTCACCACAATTAGCATCTGAAACAGAAGCTGTAGCCACCAGTTGATCCGGCTCCCCGATTGTCACTTGTTCGATTGCTGTACATCCCGCATTGTCCCTTACGGTAACTGTATAATCACCTGGCTCGAGATTACTGGCTGTAGCTGAAGTTTCACCGGAAGGGAACCAATAATACGTATATCCCGGTGTTCCTCCTGATGCTGTTACGGTTGCGGTTCCATTTGTGTCTCCGAAACAGAAAACATCCTGGCTGTTGGTAATCGTTAATGCTGGTGCATTGGCAGCATTGATAATCACAGAACTTGTCGACTGGCATCCGTTCGCATCGGTTACTGTAACAGTGTAATTTCCTGCTCCCAGATTACTGGCTGTAGCTGTTGTCTGAGAAGGAGTGGTACTCCAATTGTAGGTATAAGGCAGTGTTCCTCCTGATGCTGTTACGGTTGCGGTTCCACTATTGACAGTACACTGCGTTTGTGTGGAAGACATCGTTAATGTTGTAGCAGAAGGATCGTTGATCTGGATACTTGCTTGTGATGAACATCCTGCATTGTCTGTTACAGTTACAGTATAGGAACCTGCAGTGAGGTTCCCCGCCGTTGCTGCATTTCCTCCCGCAGGAGACCAGTTATAAGTATATCCCGGAGTTCCTCCGCTCACTGTAACTGTTGCGGAACCGGTACCTCCTGCACATAGCGGATCTGTCTCTGAAATAGCCAGTGTGAGATTGGAAGATTGATTAACGGTTACGTTTGCAGTAGCAATACATCCTGCATTATCTGTTACCGTTACGGTATAATTTCCTGCAGGCAGATTCGTCGCTGTCGCTGTCGTTTGTACCGGGGTACTGTTCCAGCTATAGGTGTATGGTGCTGATCCTCCTGATACGGTTGCTGTAGCAGTACCATTTGCTCCTGCGCATCCTGCAATGGTTGATGTAGTTGTAACGGTTGGATTAGATGCAGCATTACTCACAGTTACATTTGCAGTAGCAGTACATCCCGCATTGTCTGTTACCGTTATAGTATAGTTTCCAGCCGGTAAATTGGTTGCCGTTGCCGTTGTCTGTACAGGAATCGTGTTCCAACTATAGGTATATGGAGTCGTTCCTCCTGATACGGTTGCTGTAGCAGTACCATTATTTCCTGCACATCCGACAGGTGTAGATGCTGTTGTAACAGTCGGGCCGGTAGCAGCCGGATTGATCGTCACCGACTGTGTGGCAGTACATCCTGCATTATCTGTTACCGTTACGGTGTAATTTCCAGCCGGCAAATTGGTTGCTGTTGCAGTTGTTTGTACCGGCGAGGTATTCCAACTGTATGTATAAGGTGTTGCTCCGCCGGACGGTGTTGCTGTTGCGGATCCGTTGGCACTGCAAGTGACATGCACCGGGTTCATGGCAATACTGATTGTTGTTGTTGCACATGGATCAGTACTGCACGCAGTTAAAGAAGACGCATTGTTAATGGTGATAGTGGCACCGCTTCCATCTGTGACCTGAATAGGATAGGTAGACGGGGCAGGGACGTTACTTCCCGTTCCGAAATTGACCCAACTGTCAGCGGTTGTACATGAAGTTGCGGGCATAAAACCATTCATACATTGATTGAGGAATGGCTGCCAGGTATATCCGCATGCAGTACATTGAGCTTGATTCGTTATTTGTACTGTCCCGCCAGGTTGGAAATAGGCCCACGTATACGGGTTCACTCCTCCTGAAGCAGTAAGACTTCCGTTTGATTCCTGGCATACTTGTAGCGCACAGGGAGAGACGGTCACTGTTGTCGTTGTTACAAAACCGCAGGTGGCGGTAAATGTAATTGTGTGTGTGCCGACTCCTGCGACGGCGGGAGAAAATGTTCCGCTGGAGGCATTGGTAATTCCTGTTCCGCTCCACGTTCCCGTAATTGTTGAACTGCATCCGACCCCTGATGTAGCGGATAAATTAAACGGAGCATCCGAAAGACAGGCACTGGAAGAAGCAATTTCAGCATAACAGCAGGTATTCTGAACAATGCTGACGTCGTCGATAAAATAGTATGCAAAATAATTTCCGAATCCGGATCCTCCTGCCGCAGCTCTTGTTGTGGCACCGTCGGCGTTGAAGTTACCGATGATAAAATACTGCTCACCACCTGTAGCAACATAATCCCATTGTAGCCTTACCCAGTTGACAGTATCTAAAAGAATACCGCAATTATTTGTCAGATGAGGTGTTACATTTATCCGGGATCCTTGTGTACAGGCATTTCTCAGGTATTGGTTGTTGGAAAAGTAAACCCCGATATTCTCAACACCCCAGGGACTTCCGTCTGCCAGGCTGATATAGAAAGAAACACAATAGGTTTGTCCGGCAACAAGTGGAGCTGTCGTGTGTCCCTGGATGTATTCCCGGTAGTTGTCAGCAAAACCAAAGGGAGCAGAATAGGCAATGAGTCCCGCGTGGCGTGTTCCGGTTCTGGAATATTGCCATCCTATTCCAAATGCTGTTGCATCTGGCATCCCTGTTGCAATGGGGTTACATGCCGAAAATAAGTCAGGAGATGAACAACTGTCTCCCGGAATATTTGAATTGGCATTATCCCACGAAGGATTTAAGTCCTGACGGAATCCTTCACCCCCGAATCCGCTGCAATTCGTATTGGTAATTTCAAAACTGGGATTAACCACTAAATTTTGGGCATTTAGCAGATTTCCCGATAAGAGTAGTAAATATAGCAGTGTTTTTTTCATAAATTAATGTAGTAAAATAAAACCTCACTTGAGTATACAATTCAATAAATTACAGGAAGTTGTATTCTATAACCATTCTGTTTCAGTGTGTCAGAAGATGTAAAATCATTCCGTCGATGAAACAGAATATAGATGAAGCAAGTCAGTTTTCATTACAATAATACTATATTATTACGAAAGCAACATCAATTCGTTATAATTTTAACGTACTTTCATCTGTTTGATCAATTTATGAAAGGAATCCAACTGATTCTGCACCAGTAAAAAATAAAGAGCGACAGAAATAAAAAGTCATGAAATTTGAATGGTATGAAGAATGGAACATTACATTTGTTCTATGGACAAACATATTGGGTTCTTTAAAGAACTTATAGGAAATTATTGCCTTTCAGATGAAGCAACACTTCAGGGATACAGCCACGATGAAACAGAGGACATCCGTGTTTTGCCATTGTGTGTACTCAAGCCCGGTACAGTGGATGAAGTAAGTAAGATTCTCGCGTATTGTAATGCCAATCAGCTACCGGTTACCCCGATGGGTGCGCGAACGGGACTGAGCGGCGGAGCAATTCCTGCTCCGGGAGGAGTTGCCCTTTCCATGGAACGATTTAACCGGATTTTAGCCATTGATGAAAACAATCACCAGGTAACGACTGAACCGGGAGTCATTACCCAGGTGCTCCAGGAAGCTGTCAAAGAAAAAGGACTGTTTTATCCGCCGGATCCTGCCAGTAAAGGAAGTTGTTTTATCGGAGGAAATGTTTCGGAGAACTCAGGAGGACCGAAGGCGGTAAAATATGGGGTAACGAAAGATTATGTGTTGAACCTGGAGATTGTTCTGGCTGATGGGAGTGTGATCTGGACCGGAGCGAATGTTTTGAAAAATGCGACCGGGTATAACCTCACACAATTAATTGTCGGTTCTGAAGGAACGCTGGGAGTTGTAACCAAAATTGTTCTAAAACTGTTACCGCATCCCACAGCTGATTTGTTGCTACTTGTTCCATTCTATTCAGCGAAGCAGGCATGTGAAGCGGTTGCAGCGATTTACCGCAAAGGAATTATTCCAAGCGGACTGGAGTTTATGGAACGGGACGCCTTATTGTGGACACAGCAATTTACCGGTGATTTCTCCATTGAGGTGAAAGCGACACATGAAGCACATTTATTAATAGAAGTAGATGGATTTAACCCGGAACTACTCATGGAAGAATGTGAATCGATTCTGAGTGTATTGGAACAATTTGAAACCGATGAAATCCTGTTTGCAGAATCCCAGGCACAAAAAAATACCCTCTGGTCTCTGAGAAGAAAGGTTGGAGAAGCAGTGAAGTCGCAATCGATTTACAAAGAGGAAGATACCGTCGTTCCACGTTATGCATTGCCGGAGCTGCTATCGACCGTTAAATCTCTGGGAGAAACATATGGATTTAAATCGGTGTGTTACGGACATGCCGGAGACGGAAACCTGCACATCAATATCATTAAAGGAGAGATGACAGATGAACAATGGAACCATGATCTGACAAAAGCGATCCGGGAATTGTTCACAAAAGTGGTGAGTATGGGAGGCACCTTGTCGGGTGAACACGGAATCGGACTGGTACAAAAACAATACATGGACATTGCATTTGATGATGTTTCGTTGCGTTTGATGAAAGCAATAAAGCAGGTCTTTGATCCCAATAATATTCTGAACCCCGGGAAAATATTTATGGATTAATCCCGAATGAATAAATATTTTTGCAAAATCCACGTTATAGGTCATGTATGTTAAATAAAATAAAACTTTTACTGTCTTGCTGTTGTATTACTACTGCTTCCATGGGACAAATCGGAACCGGGGAGTGGCGGATTCATTCTCAAAGTCTGGATGCAAAAGACGTTGTGAGCAACGGGAATGTATTATATGCTGCCTTTGATGCTGCGTTACTGGAATACGATGCAGAATACAAGGAACTTTCAACATGGGATGTTACCAATGGATTATCAGATATTAAACTGACCAGCCTCGGTGTACACGAAGGTTCCGGGAGTGTATTTATTGGTTATGAAAACGGGAATATTGACCAGATCCAGAACGGGCAGGCAATTAATATTCCGGGAATCAAGCTGGCGACAGTGATCGGTTCAAAACGCATCCACTCCATCAAATCCAAAGGAAGCTATACCTATTTTGCTACCGGACTTGGAATTGTAAAGGTTGATCCGGTTAAGCACGAGATAAAAGACACCTATTATCCCAACGCCTCCGAGGAAGAAATTATTGAAATTACATTTAAAGGCGATAGTATTTACGCGTTGACAAAAACCAGGATGTACAAAGGGAACCTGAATAATCCCGCACTTGCCGATTCAAGTCAGTGGGTCTTGGATACACGCCTGCCGATTATTTCAGACAGTCAATTTGAATACAAAGACATTGAATGCTGGAATGACAGCCTCTATTACCAGAAAAATTATACCAGTTGGGGAAATGACTCCGTTTTTGTCATCCGGCCAGGAGGAAATGCCCAAATTATAGACTTGCAGAATTTTGGTGAGTTGATTTCCCTGCAGTTAAACGGGAACAACTTAGTGATGAATGGCGATGGACTCCAGGTTATTTTCAATGACGATTATTCATTTAACTTTTTTCTTCAGGAATATACGCCGGGTAGTGGAGTTGCCGTGAATGCGTTTGTTGCGTTCGATGATATGTTTTGGTATGCCGATGCCCGTTCAGGTCTGATGAGAAGAAGACAGGACGGAACATTTGAACAGGTACTTTTTAAAGGACCGTCCCGGAATACCTTTTTTTCCATGGATTGGCATGAAGGTGTGTTGGCTGTTGTTCCGGGAGCTGTGAACGGTAACAGTGAATCGTATTTCCGACCGGGAATTATGTATTTTGAAGACGAAGAATGGTCGGGGATCAACAACGGGTATGAAAACTCGTTGTGGAAGGCTGTCAGAACCTGGGATAAAACATCTGTTTCGATTAACCCGAAAAATACCAACCAGGTTGCACTTGGAGGTTTCTCAACAACTCCGCTTTCACTTGTTGACAAAGAAAATGCAATTGTTACAGACACGTTCAGCACATTCAACGCCCCTTTTACCCGGTTTATCAACGGGAGTGTGTTTTTAAGTTCACTGACCTATGATGATAACGGAAATCTTTGGGTGGCCAATGCCTACAGCATACAACCCCTGAAGATGTTGAGCGCTGACGGCCAGTGGTATTCATTTAACCTGGGTTCGGTTGCTTCCAACAAGCAAACGAAAAAACTCTTTTATGACTACAACGGAAATCTATGGCTGTCTGTTGCAAATACAGGATTAATCGGTTACAATTCCGGTTCTTCAGCTACCTCTTCTTCCGATGATAAAACAGTTTTACTGAATTCCGGGGAATTTACAGGTGCTTTACCGTCGAACAATGTAACAGCCATTGCAATGGATTTTGACGAAGAATTGTGGATCGGAACAGACAGCGGCTTCGGAATACTCTACAATTCGGAAAATGCATTCGATGCATCGACAGGCTCTTACAATATTCAGCGTCCGAAGATTGATGTGAACGGAGAAGTGGATTATATTCTCGGAAGTTTATCCATCACGGATATTGAAGTAGACGGAGGGAACAGAAAATGGTTTGGAACAGCTAACTCGGGCGTGATATTGCTCTCAGATGACGGTCTTTCCATTGTAAAGCACTATACAATGGACAACTCTCCGTTGGTTTCCAACAGCATTCTGGATATTGAAATCGATCACAAAACGGGAGAAGTGTTTATTGTCACAGATAAAGGGTTGATGTCGTACAGAGGAGATGCAACGTATGAAGATGCGGAATATTCAGATGTCAAAATATTTCCCAATCCTGCCCGTCCCGATTTTGACGGGTTGATTACCATTCAGGGAATCCGGTTCAATTCCGATGTGAAAATTACGGACGTGGCTGGAAATGTTGTTTACAGAACCACTTCCAATGGGGGGACTGCAACCTGGGACGGAAAGACAACAACCGGTGAGAAAGTTGCTTCCGGTGTATACCTGATCTGGACAGCTTCCAATATCAATAAAGGACGGTTTGTCGGAAAAGTGGTTGTGGCCAACTAACAGCGTTCATGAAACAGACGGACACCGGTATTTTTTTGCACCGAACATCATTTTCCGAGTCAAGTGTTATTGCCACATTTTATACCCGGAATCAAGGGATTCAGAAGTTTATTTTCCAGGGAGCAAAGAAGAAAAACAATACACTTTTTCCGCTCAATATTTGTGAACTTAATTTTTACAGGCGTCCGGATTCGGAATTAGGAAAATTAACGCAGGCAGACACAGCGGTGGTACTGGATTCTATTGTGATCAATCCCGTCAAAAGTATCATTGCCTTTTTCATGGCCGATGTGATCCGGCAATCACTGCAGACAAATGAGAAAGAAACAACCGTATTCGAGTTTCTCCGTGAAGCGATCTGCGAACTAAACGATGCAGATGACCTGGTGTTGTTTCCTTTGTTTTTTCTTGTCAATTTTGCTCCTTTTATTGGCATTCAGCCCAGTTTGTGTGATGATGAAGCCCTTTATTTCAATTTGAAAGAAGGAGAATTTCACAGCGATTACAGACCTGGTGAATGGTGCATCGAGGGAGAACAGGTACGCCACTTGTACGGCTTGTTTGAGTCCAATACAATTGCTCCGGCTTTCAGGAAACAGGCTTTTGAAACAATTCTGGACTACTACCAACTGCACATCCCACGCTTTGATGTAAGCAAGTCTCTGGATATTATCCGCGAGACACTGGCATGACGTATTTTTTAGCAAAAAAACAAGCGCATTCATTTTTAGTAGTGAAAAATTATTTAGCAATTGAGATTTCTTAATTTTAATTAAAAATACTATGCTCGCATAAAATATTTTTTTATCTTTAACCGATTTCAAATTCATTTTAATGGCTGATAATTCTTCTATTTTGATAGATTCTTCCATACGCACAGCGTGGTTCAGGCTTTCAAGGATGTACAACCAAAAAGCAGCTGAGCACGATATGACAATGTCCATCGGGTTTATTCTGATGAATATTGACAAAGAAGGAACTCCCAGCACACAATTGGGACCGCGGATGGGAATGGAGCCAACGTCACTTTCCAGGACATTGAAAACGATGGAAACACGTGGATTGATCAGAAGACAGGGAGAGGGAGTCGATAAACGGAAAGTATTGATTTTCCTGACAGATGAAGGAATTGAAAAGCGAAGGGAAGTGCGTGATTTCTTGATTGATTTCAATACCAAAGTGTTTGAAAAGATGCCGCCTTCAAAGATCAAAGCGTTTCTTGAAGTGATCGAAAAGATTGAAAATACAATAGATAAAGAACTGGAATTAAAAGAATTGATTAATAAACAAAAAATTAAGGTATGAGCAGAACAATCAAAAAAGTCGCAGTACTCGGATCCGGTGTAATGGGGTCGAGAATCGCGTGCCACTTTGCGAATATTGGATGTGAAGTTGTATTGCTGGATATTGTGCCGCGAGAGACAGACGATGCTGAGAAGGCAAAGGGATTGACATTAGAAAATAAAGCTGTTCGCAACAGGATTGTGAATAACTCATTGCAATTTGCATTGAGCTCGAATCCGTCACCGATTTACCGGAAATCATTTGCTCAGCGCATCAAAACAGGGAATTTTGATGACGACATGCAACAAATCGCATCGTGTGACTGGATCATTGAAGTGGTCGTAGAACGCCTGGATATTAAACAAAAGATTTTTGAAAAAGTAGAACAATTCCGCACGGCTGGAACCATTATTTCTTCCAATACTTCAGGAATCCCGATTCACCTGATGCTGGCCGGAAGAAGTGAAGACTTCAAAGCACATTTCCTGGGAACGCATTTCTTTAACCCGCCGCGCTACCTGCAATTGCTTGAAATTATCCCGACTCCGGAAACACAACCGGAAATTGTCGATTTCCTGATGGACTTCGGAAGCCGTTTTCTTGGTAAAAAGACGGTTTTGTGTAAAGATACGCCGGCATTTATTGCCAACAGAGTAGGTGTTTACTCCATTATGGGAGTCTTTCATACGGTGAAGGAAATGGGGTTGACGGTAGAACAGGTAGACAAATTAACGGGACCTGTACTGGGACGTCCTAAATCAGCGACGTTCAGAACATGTGATGTCGTAGGACTGGATACATTGGTGCACGTTGCAAACGGGTTGAAAGACAATTGCCCGAATGATGAGGAACGTGCATTATTCGAACTGCCAGACTATATTTCCAAAATGGTAGAAAACAATTGGATCGGTTCCAAATCCGGACAGGGATTCTACAAAAAAGTAAAACATCCGGATGGTAGCAGCGAGATTCTCGTGCTGGATTTGAATACACTCGAATACCGTTCCCAGGAGAAAGTGAAGTTTGCAACCCTGGAAATGACCAAACCGGTAGAAGATCTGAAGCAACGGACAAAAATGCTCTTCATGGGAATGGACGATGCAGGGAAATTGTACCGTAAACTTTTCGGAGGGCTGTTTGCGTACGTCACAAACCGAATTCCGGAAATTGCAGATGATCTTTATAAAATTGACGATGCCATCAAGGCCGGATTCGGATGGGAATTAGGTCCGTTTGAAACATGGGATATCCTCGGATTCGACCAGGGACTGAAACTCATCGCAGATGAGAAAAAAGAAGCTGCGCAATGGGTGAAAGACATGAAAGCGGCGGGAATAACTTCTTTCTATAAAACAGAAGCAGGAAACCGCTATTTCTATGACCGTTCCTCCAAATCATATAAAATCATTCCGGGAACAGAAAACCTGATCATCCTGGAGGCATTGCGTGCAGAGAAAAAAGTATGGGGTAATTCCGACACAACAATTGTTGACCTGGGAGATGGTATCCTGAACCTGGAATTCCACACAAAAATGAATACAATTGGCGGTGGAGTGATAGAGGGAATCAACAAAGCGATTGACCTGGCGGAAGAAAGCTACAAAGGATTGGTGATTTCCAATACCGGACAAAACTTTTCTGCCGGCGCCAATGTAGGTATGATCTTCATGATGGCAGCAGAGCAGGATTTTGATGAATTGAACTTTTCGGTTAAAGCATTCCAGGACACCATGATGCGGGTGCGTTATTCCAATATCCCGGTGATTGTTGCACCACACAACCTTGCTTTAGGAGGAGGATGTGAGTTGTCGATGCATGCCGATAAAGTGGTCGCACATGCGGAGTTGTACATGGGGCTTGTTGAATTTGGTGTCGGATTGATCCCGGGAGGAGGAGGTTCCAAGGAATTTGCGAAACGTTTATCGGAAGAATTAAAGGATGGGGACATCAAAATCAACCGTTTGAGAGAGCGTTTCCTGACAATCGGTCAGGCAAAGGTATCGACATCAGCTTATGAAGCATTTGATCTGGGATACCTCCGGGAAGGAACGGATGAGGTGGTGATCAGCCGCGATCATCAGTTGGCGCGTGCGAAAGCAGCAGCAATTGAATTGTCGGATAAGGGATACATTGCTCCGAAACGTGAGAAAAATATTACAGTGGTAGGTCAGGAAGGACTTGGAATTGTATATGTAGGAGCCAATTCCATGCTTTCCGGAAATTACATGTCAGAACACGACAAAGTAATCTCTGAAAAACTGGGATATGTGCTTTGCGGAGGTGATTTATCTGAAAATACGGTTGTATCCGAGCAGTACCTGTTGGATGTGGAAAGAAAAGCATTCCTGGAACTGTGTGCAGAGCGGAAAACGCTCGAACGCCTGCAAAGTTTGGTAAAAACAGGGAAGATTCTGAGAAATTAAGAGGTACTGTTACACATACCGAAGGCAATGAGGGATTCCTCGTTGCCTTTTTTATTGATTCGTATTTATTTTGTTACTTTTGTCTTCATAGGCATTTAACTCTAAAAAAGATATGAAGTTTCTCGTTTTTATCCCGCTTTTGATTGGTTTAGTTGCATGTAACGGTTCCAAAAACACGCCGGAAGAGCTTGTTGTACAAGAAGAAAAACAAACGCCGGTTGTCGAAGCAAGTGAATTTGATGCATTGATGGAACGGATTGATGCCGAACTTCCGAATATGTCACGCATTGAAAGCCTGATCTACTCCAGGGAGGATGGTTCGTCTGTCTCAGCGGTGGCTTACCTGGATCAAAACGAGGTAATTACGAAGATTGAAGAAGAACGCATCGACGGGAAAACGCGTACCAGTGCGAAATATTCGTATTATTCCAACGGCGGAGTGTTGTTTGCCACGAAAAAAGCCAGTGAAAAAATCAAAGATAAAACAGCTTATTTTTCGGAAGAAATTTCGTTTTATTCCCCGGAAGGAAAAGTGACAACGTCAAAAGAGCGGACCGCAGATTTTGAAGAATACATCAGCAATGAAGAATACAGGGAAATAGCGGCTGTGGAACATTCAAAAGAGGACGTCATGAAAGTCTTGAGACAGGAAGGACCTTACGCGACAACATTCCAGGGATTTGTGGAAAGCGGACCCTATCATTTCCTGATTGTCGGAGAAAATGTGCCCGCCAACGGATACACAGCATCATTATCTATTCAGGAAGACAGCCCGACATTGAGGTACCTGCGAAAAGAAGGTAAAAATGCTTTGGGCAAAGAACTGTCCATTCAATTTGAAAAATACATCGACGGACAAGGATACATCATGCAAATTCTGAAAAGTGTTGCGTTGGTGGAGCGACGTTAATCAATTACCCGGAACAAGTAATTTTCTGCCAATAACCGCTCAACAATGGGTGGCAGGAGTTTCTGCAACCGTTCTTTGGACTTCAGATTATCGTGAAAAACCAATATGTCTCCGGGTTGGATACTTTCCGCTGCCTTAATGATGGAATCAACCGGTATGGATGCATCATAATCTTTGGAAAGCCAGGTCCACATAATGATTTTAAAGCGCTGTGTGAGGAGTTTGTCCATTTTCCGGTTTAATCGGCCGTAAGGAGGTCTGAAAAGGTTTGATTTCACTTGTTTTTCTGTTTCCAGGATGGAATGCAAATAGGTTTTCTTATCTGTTTTCATTCCATTGAGGTGTTTCATCGTATGATTGCCTGTCCGGTGCCCTTCATCCAGCAACCGCCGGTACAAATCCGGAAACCGCTCTACATTTTCTCCCACACAGAAAAACGTTGCCCGGATATTCTTTTCTTTCAGAAAGTCCAGAACCCAGGAAGTGATCTCGGGATGGGGGCCGTCATCAAATGTGAGAAAGACGGACTTGTCGGAAACAGAAATCCCCCAAATCCGTGCAGGAAATAATTTATGCAGGAGTTTGGGGGATCGATGCATCAATCAGTTGTTTGATTATTCTAAAACTGAATCTTGTTTCATTTGCTCCTGGATCAATTGATTAAAATCCATTTCAGGAGCATTGTTTTGAATCGGTTGATTGCTATTTTGCGCAAATCCGTATTCAGCGCTCAATGCTTCAATGTAATCTTTCAACGACAACAGGTCAATTGTTCTGATTGCACGTACATTTTCGTTCGCATCTGCCAATTCCGCTTCAATGCGTTTGTACAGTGCCGGTAATTTTTTCTCAAACAATTCCATCACATATTGCTCCGTTTGTTTTGCAAAGGCCCCGTTTGGATTGCCTTTTGCCTCGTTGGAGGCAGCAAACAGTTGCAGGTAAGAATCCAGTGCAACCAGGAAGTGCGGCTGGTTTTGAGAAGACAATACAATGTGAGAAGGGCTGTTCAGGAAAAACTCAATGCTTTGCTTGTATTGCTTCGCTAATTCCGTTCCTAATTGTTCCGCTTTCGCATTGTTATCAGCATCGTAGTACATTTGTACATAATCTACTGCAATTCCATCGGAATACCTCGGGTAATTTGCTCCCTGGTACTTGAACGAACCTGCCGGATTCGGCTCTCCGCCGTCCAGAACAATTTCTACCGGCATAACTTCCTGTGCTCTGTCCAGCAATGCGCTCACGCGTTTCTTGCCCTCAGCAATCACCTGATCTGCGTTCTTTCTCAATTCCAATACTTCTGCTTCCGCAGGCTGAATTACCGGTTGGTTCTTAATCATATCGATGTACGAATCAGGATATGCTTTTACCCGTTCCGCCTGATCAATTGTGTGCAGGTAATAGCGTACAAGCGAAGCAAACTGGCTTCGGTACTGAATCACATGACGTCTGGCATAGTAATCGGTCAATACCTTCGGATCGTTCATTTTCCCGAAATGCTGCTTTTTCATTAAGCTTTCGTACATTTCTTCCACATCAATCGGAGCGTCCTGTCTGATCGGGTTTACTTCGTATGTTGAACCGGTTTGTTTCAAAGCGCCTGCATTCAACAAGGCACGTGAAACTTTACTTCCATATGGACTGGAGAAATAAATTCCGCGCTTCCATTCGTTGTTTGCCAGGATGTCCATCATCATGATTTCTTCACGTGTCAGTGAGTTTACCTCCATTTTGAAGATCACTTCATCCATGATTTTCGACTTATCCGTATTGGAAGGAATTGTACCTGATTTCAAAACATTGTCTTTGTTTACTTTCAATACAAACACATTTGTCGGGAAGAAACGTGCGCTGCCCGCTTTTGTAGTCAGCATATTGTTGTCATCACGCAGGAATGCCATTGCATCTGCCAGGTCCATAGATTCCCATCCCTGACTCAATTGCTGGTATGCCTCCTGGAATCCCTTGATCGTATTTTCGGTAGGAGTGATTGCCTGGTTTTGCAAAGCACCGAACAACTCTCTCATTCCGGAAAAACGCATGTGAATATCGTTGGTCAGGTCATTTACCTGCGCGGGACGTGTCAATACTTCTCTCAACTGACCTACGCGTTGCTGAACTGCCGGTTGCGCGATTTCAAATCCACTCATCACTCCCGTCATGGAACCGGCGAATGTTTCAACAGCTTTAATGGCGTTGGTCGTGTTTACTTTTACACGTAAATCAATGATTTTCTTCAAAATTTCGGCAGAAGCATTATTGCCCAGGTACAAATCTGACAGATTCACAAACTGAATCTGGTCCGTATTTCCGGTATACATCAGGATCTGATCCGGAGAGAATTTGATCGGCAACGGATCTGAATCATACGTTTTGCGCATCATTTGTGCGGTGTACCAGTCGGTTTGCATCAACGAAAGGTTACAAACACGTACGTCTGACCGGAATCCCTCCACTTCCTGGATGTACCACAACGGGAAGGTATCATTGTCCCCGTTTGTAAAGATGATTCCGTTCGGAGAAACCGCGCTCATATAGTTGTAGGCAACATCGTGAGCCGTTGTCTTGTTACTTCTGTCGTGATCATCCCAACCTTGCAGTCCCATAATAACAGGAGCAATTAACCCGAGAAGAGTTGCCAAAGTGGCGCCGGCTGTTTCGCTTCGTGTCACTTTTCCGACCAGCTTCATTCCACCGAGTAACAGGAACGCCATCACGGAAATAGTCAGCCAGGATAAGGTATTCGGCAGAGAAGATTCGCTTCCCATATCGAGAATGAAGAAGAGTGCTAATCCTACAGCTGCGATGATTCCAAATTTCTTAAAATGTTCTTTTCCGAACGATGTAAATGCATGGTAGAGTGCGTACACCCCGATACCGATCCACATGGTGAAGAAGTAGAATGATCCTGCATAGGCATAATCCCGTTCACGTGGCTCATATACTTTCTGATTCAGGTATACGACAATTGCCAATCCTGTCAGCAAGAATCCCAGCAGAACCACAAACGCGTCTTTCGGTGAACGATAGGCGTGGAAAAAGAACCCGATTAAACCAAGTACCAACGGAATGAAAAAGAAACTATTGTTTGCTTTGTTATTGGTTGTGTAATAAGGTGCATTTTCCTGGTCACCCAAGCGTGGTGTATCGATGAATGAGAACCCCGATTTCCAGTTTCCGTTGATTTGATTTCCGTCTCCCTGAATATCATTTTGACGACCTGCAAAGTTCCACATAAAGTAACGGATGTACATCCAGTTAACCTGGTAGCTGAAAAAATAATCCAGATTTTCACCGAAACTAGGTAATGGCAACTGATCTTTCCCCATTTCTCCTTCCTTGCGGGAAGCATCATACCCGGACCACATTTTGTAACCGTCTATTTTTCTCGGATCTTCGGCACTATACATACGCGGGAAGAAGGTTGTTTGCTCGTATGCAGGTTCTGCCTGTTCTCTTGATCCTTCGTTTACCTCGTAAAATTCTTCTTTGGATTCCGCTTTGTTCTCCTTTGCAAACTTCTCAGCATCTGCTTGTTTCAGGAATGTCTTCAAGACAACATCGTTCTTGTGTACAATAAAACGACGGGCATAAACCGCTTCTCTGTCCTTCCATCCGGACCGGTCTGCATACGGATTCCAGCTTCCGTCTGAGTCAAAGCGACCTCCCAGCTCTTTTGAATTCCAGTGTGGTCCACTGAGCAACGGTGCTTTTCCATACTGATCCCGCTTCAGGTAGGAGTGAAGATTTACCAGGTTTTCCGGGTTATTTTGGTCCATCGGAGTATCTGCATTCGAACGAATCACAATCACAGAAAAGGAACCGTAACCGATCAACAGGAAAATCAATCCGAAAAGACTGTTGTACAAAACTGTTTTTCCTTTTTTACGTGCATATCTCGCACCGTAAATTAAGGCACCAACCAATACTGTGAAGAAGAAAATCGTTCCTGCGAAGAATGGCAGACCAAATGAATTTCTGAAGGTAATTTCAAAGGAAGAAGCCATGGAGATGGTTCCCGGAATGACACCTTCCTGAATTACAGCAAGGATAATCAACGAAAGAAGTCCTGTAAGAATGAATGTTTTTGGTTTCACTTCTCCCCACAAACGGAAATAAATAACATACCCGATCGCAGGTACAAGTAAGATTCCCAGTAAGTGGACCCCGATTGCCAGACCGATTAAGAACATAATCAGCAACAACCAACGATTTGGAGCAGCATCCACCCCCAACTTTCCGCTTTGCAGTAAAATCATTTCTTCGTCCCATTTCAGGATTGCCCAGAAAACAATCGCAGTAAATAAAGATGACATGGCATATACCTCACCTTCAACTGCTGAAAACCAAAAAGTTTCGGAAAAAGTGTACGCCAATGAACCGACGATTCCACTTCCCATAATTGCAATCAAATCTCCCTTTGAAAGTTCCGGTTTGCGTTGCAATACCATCTTGCGAACCAGTGATGTGATGGACCAAAACATGAACAAAATAGTAAATGAACTTGAAAGAGCTGACATTCTGTTGATCCACAACGCAACGTCTGTCTCAAGTGCGAAAAATGTGAACAGACGTCCCAGTAACATAAACAACGGAGCTCCCGGAGGGTGGCCTACTTCCAGTTTGTAAGCAGCCATGATGTACTCCCCGCAGTCCCAGAGACTGACTGTATCTTCAAGCGTGATAAAATAAACAGTTGTAGCGATTAGAAAAACCAACCAGCCCAATAAAACATTAAGTTTTCTGTAGTTCATAATACATGTTTACGTTGGATAGAATGAAAAAAACACACTACACCAAATTATTAATCTCTGCGAAAATATAAATATTCGGTAAGGAACAGGTGTTAATTATACGAAAAAAATCCAAAATGTTCAATTCAACGGCTTCCTTCCATTGTGCTCCTTCACCATGAAAACAAATTGACAAGAGCATAGATACTGGTCCATAAATAACGATTCAACAGCTACGTGTAACGGCTTTCAGAATACAGAAAGACAGAAAAAGCAACTTGTTTTTACATTTGATTATTAATATTTTAATGCTTTTGATGGTGTACTTAATCGGTTTATTAGCGTGCAAAAACAACTATTATTGTGAATTATTCGTCTTCTTTGTGCAAAATTTAATTCACCGGTTCAAGTGTCAGTACAATACGATAACGCAACAAGTAATTATAAATCTTCCTACTTTTACAAAAAAAATGCTAAATTGTTGAAACGACTTTTGATATTCCTTTGCCTTTTCCACGGATTTCATTTGTCCGCGCAAAAATTAAGTGCCACGAAAGGGATCGAGCAGCTTCGTACAATTGCCAATCAGTCACCTGCAAAAAATGTCAATAAGAACGTTCTGAACTTTTTAACGGCCAACCAGGAAAAAGCGTTTATTGACGATAGCCATTACAATGTATTCCTGCACGAAGTCGACACGTTTTTCAACGAATCACAGGATAATTACCTGGATGTGTTATTTTTTCTGGGAAGAAGGTTCCAATTGTCCAAACAAAACCAGGATGCCTTTCCCTACCTGTACAAAATTGAGTTGTTGATGACTCCGGGGAAATCGTACGAATTTGAATGCGAATTTTATGAATTGATGGGATTGTCTTACTTTTTTTTCAAACGGTATGAGCAATCCAAGGTTTACCTGAATAAATCGCTGAATTGCAGCAACACAACAGAACATGCTAAAATAAATATCTTAAACACGCTCGGACTGATATACAGCACTTCAGATCCGGAAAAATCAGAAAATTATTACACCGATGCAATTGATCTGGCTAAAAAAACCAACAATACCGTCTGGGTGGGAGTGTTATCCGGTAATCTGGGGGTTCTTTATTACAATAAAAACCAATATGAGCTGGCCCGGAAGTTTTTGACGATTGATTTTAATACCAGCAAGGCTGCAGGCGAAGTAGAGAGTGCATTGTCGGCAATGACCCAGTTGATCGAGATTGACATTGTATTTAAAAATTCGAGTGGTGTTCAAAAGAAAATCCAAACCATTGATTCCCTGGTTGCTGTTTACCCTAAAATGCAGCGTAATATGAGTTATTACAGGTCCAAAGCACTGTGGTACGAATACACACGCGATTATGAAAAAGCACTGGAACTGTATAAAGTGGAACAACGAATCAACGACTCGATCAACCGGTTGCGCAATATTGTAAATGCCAACAACACAGAGTTCCAGATTGATTTTGAGCACCGTCAGGCTAAAATACAGGTTTTACAAGAGCAATCAAGAACCAGTAAACGAATCATGATCGGGTTGATCATCCTGGTGGTGATTATTGCCATCGGTGCCTACATCATCATTCTCCAGATTTTGAAACGGAAGAAAAAAGAAAAAGAATTACTGGAACTGAAAAACAAACGGGTAAAGGAAAACCTGGAAAAAACGGAACAGGAAATGCAGTCTGTTCTGAAAAGTTTGATGGAGAAAAACGAGACCATTGCTAAAATGAATGAAGAACTGGAATTGCTCTTCCTGAAAATGGACCGGACAGAAGAAGAACACAAACATCTCACAGACAAATTACAGTCGTTTACTTTACTGACAGATGAAGACTGGTTGCAATTCAAACACCTGTTCGAAAAACGCTATCCGGGCTTCTTTGACTTTTTCTATACCAACTACGAAGATATTACCAATGCCGAGTTGCGACTTGCCGCTTTATTGAAGTTGAACCTGGAAAACCTTGAGATTTCGAAAACGCTGGGAATCGGTCCTGATTCCGTTCGAAAAACCAACCTGAGACTTCGCAAGCGACTGGACATTACCGAACAAAAAGACTTGCAAAAATTGATTCAATCCATCGCTTAATTAAACGATTGATAATCAGTTGTTATAATAGATGAATAGTTGCCCGTTACCGGTTTTATTCATTGTCCCATTATTGTCCCGTACTGAAAACGAATGCACTGATTTTTTATTCATAGACTTGCAATAAGATTAACTCGTCGTTAACTCATCATTATTTTATTAACGTTTAATAACTAACTTTTATGAATGTATTATACAAACCATTGAAAAGTGTTTGGGGCTTGTGTTTGGGGCTTACTGCATCAATGGCAATTGTCACAGGTTCGGTTGCACAGACAGTCAATGTACAGGTCGGTAACCAAACGGGTACAACTACAAATCTTCCTTTAAATGCCTATTATGGGTATTCTTATTCGCAGCAGATTTATACCGCTTCCGATTTAACCAATGCAGGAATTACAGGCCAGGCACAAATTTCACGCATCCGTCTGTACAAAACAACCGGAGATATGTCAAACGGATTGCAATGGGTCGTTTACATGGGGAATACCTCAAGAACAGCTTTCGCCAGTAATACAGACTGGGAAGCTGTTGGAAACTTGCAGGAAGTTTATTCCGGAACAATTACCAATGCCGGAGACAATGCGTGGTGGGAAATTGTTTTTACTACTCCCTTTATTTGGGACGGCGTAAGCAACATTATTCTGGCAGTAGATGAAAATCAAAGTGGATACGGATCGAATACTTACTGGAGAAAATCAGATCTGGGTGCCAACAGAGGAATTTATTTCTATGCCGATGGCAATAACCCGAATCCTGCTTCTCCGCCATCGGCTACAGGAAGAGCAGGACATGTCAATAACATTCAATTGATAGGTGATTACCCGGTTTCATGTTCCGGAACTCCTGTGCTTACAGATATTCTTTCAAGTGCAGGGACAGATTTATGTGAGGGAGAAAACACCGTTTTGTCTCTACAGAACCATGATACACACTATTTCCTTGACGGAATTACGTACCAGTGGCAACAGTTTGACGGAACGAACTGGGTAGATGTTGCAGGAGCAACGGATAAAACACATGCAATCACCGGAATGGAAAATTCAACGGATTATCAGGTTGTTATTGGTTGTTCGCATTCCGCGCAAGAGACTGTTTTGTCACCGATCAGTTTGACTGTTCACGCCGCTCCGAATGTGGTTGTGGATGTTGAAGAGAGTGTGATTTGTCCGTCATCTTCTGTAGCAATTACAGCAAGTGGTGCAGCAACGTACGCATGGACTCCTGCTGCCGGATTGAACGTTGCAAATGCTGCAACAGTGAATGCCAACCCGACAGCGACAACAATTTATACCGTAACTGGAACTGACAGCCAGGGATGTACGGCTACAGCACAAGCGAAAGTAATACCATATGGTAATGTATCTACACAAACAACAACGAATCCAACTGAGTTGTGTGAACCGAATGTACCGGCATCTATTACAATCACAGAAGTTGCAGATGTTGTCGGAGGAACATGGGAATACCGCTTCCTGGGTGTTGACGGAACAACAGAGGTTCAACCATGGAATTCAACAAACGTGTACAATTTCATTCCTACACAGGATTCCGTGTATACCTTCTATTACCAATTGAGAAATTCTGCATGTACAAGCCCGCTTGATTCAGTAAAAATCGGTGTTGTTGTTGGTTTCGGAGCACAGGATGTTACAATTGTAAACTACGATTGTATCAACCTGGGAGGTTCGGCTACATTGGTAAACCCGTTCGGACAAAGAGAAATCATGGAAATTTATTCCAATGACTTTAATGCATCCGGTGATTTGTCGGCATTGACATTGACAGGTACAGTAACACAAACTGCGGACAGATTACAATTGACGACAAATACACCGTCTGCTCTTGGAACAGCGCGTGTATCCATTCCAGGGTTTTCAACCGGAGCAAATAACTCGTTCTCTGTTGCGTTTGACCTGACAGCAGATCAACCGTATGACCAATATGGTACAGGCGGGGGAGACGGCTTGACGTACTCATTCGGAGACGATGCGACTTCAACAGCGAATGGTAACGGACACAATGGGTACGGAACAAAACTGCGTTTATGTTTTGATGCAGCAGGGAACAGCGGTGAGAATAACAATGCTGCGGGAATTTACCTGGTTTACGGGTGGACAGCAAACAATGCATTTGGTCCAACCAGTTCTCAGACACTGGCATATTCGCCGAATATCGCTTTATGGAAAACAAAAACAGACATTCCGGTTGTATTTAATATAACATCTGAAGGAACAGCTAACCTGACGGTTGACGGCGTAACAATTTTTGAAGATGTTCAATTGCCGGCAGCTTACCTGAATGCAGATGTATCCAACTGGTACCATTTATTTTCAGCAAGAACGGGAGGTGATGCATTGCGTCATGCAGTAGACAATGTAAACATTACTTCGGGAGCATTGTTGTACGGAATTACACAAAGTGCAACGGCAACTCCGACGGCATGGCAAACATCTCCTGAATTTTCTGATTTGTTACCGGGAACATACTATATATGGGCATCAAAAGACGAAGCAGTAACATGCGGGAAACAAATTGAAACAATTGTGATTTCAAATAGTAATCCTGTTGTTGATCTGGGTGCTGATACAACTATCTGTGAAGGAGAAACGTTGGTGTTGGATGCCGGAAATCCGGGATCATCTTATGTGTGGAGCAATTCAAACAATGTGAACCAGACACTGGAAGTTGCTGCGGCAGGAACATACACCGTATATGCAACAGCTCCGAACGGATGTTTCGGTGTCGGAACAATCAATGTTGCTGTTAATGGAGAACCGACAGCAAGCGGACTTTACAGACAAGGATCCTACCCGAATTTTACATTCACGGTATTGAATGCACAAAATGCAGCTTCTTATAACTGGAATTTTGGTGATGGTACGACCGTAAATAATGCGCCTGCAACGATTCAGCATACCTATACAAGTGATGCTTCTGTTACAGTTACAGCTACATTGACAAACGATTGCGGATCTACAACAATTACAGCTTCTTATGCAGACCTGGCAGTTGAAGAAAACCAATTCTCAGATTTGAAAATCTTCCCGAACCCTGCGACAGACAATTTCAAAGTGTCATTAAGCAATGCTATGGACGCGACTGTTTCTGTGGTTTCTACAACTGGTGCTATCGTGTTGAATGCAACATCATTTGCAAACGAAGTAGTTGTGAATACAGTACAATGGGAGAAAGGAATTTACTTCGTAACAGTTACAAGCAACGGATCTGCAACAACCAGCAAAATTGCAATCCGGTAAATAGATTATCTAAGATACCAGATACAATAATGACCATAAAAGGGAGAGTTCAATCTCTCCCTTTTATCCCTTTAGACCCAAACTGACTCTAACACACACTTGAAAAAAGACATTAAATTCAAAAAAAATGAGATTAGCAGCAGCTTTAGTGATACTCGGAGGTTTTAGCGCAAACGGTTTATTAGCCCAATGCGGATCTGTAGTACCCGATCTGGGGAATGATACACTTGTCTGCCAGGGGCAGTCGGTTATTCTGAACCCGGGAACGTTTGACTCATATCTGTGGGATAATAATTCCACCAACCAAACCCGGGCCGTTACACAAACCGGAACATATTGGGTAAAAGTCGGTACGACAGACCTGACCAACAACCTGATCGTCAACGGAGATTTTGAGCAAGGAAATGCCGGATTTTCAACAGGATATATTTATACAACGTCATCTACAGGTACCTACGGAATTCTTTCGCAGGAAGGGAGGTATACAATTACTTCTTCCCCGAGCCTGGCACATACGAATTTTACTTCGTGCACGGATCATACACCGGCTCCCGGAAATCAGATGATGGTTGTAAACGGAGCAAGTACTCCTACAAATGTCTGGTGTCAGACCGTAAATGTGACACCGAATACGGATTATTATTTCGGAACGTGGGTTTCCTCTGCTCTGAATGATGCGAATGTAGCACAATTACAATTTTCAATTAACAATGCGACCATTGGTGCTGTGTTTTCACCGCCGGTTACAGGATGTACATGGACACAATTCTATCAGGTATGGAATTCAGGAGCGAATACAACGGCTCAGATTTGTATCCTCAATCAAAACACGAACGTTTCAGGGAACGACTTTATGATTGACGATATAACATTTGCAACAATTTGTTATGCCCAGGATACCATCAATGTAACCAGTGTTCCGAAGCCTGTTATTACCGTCACTCCGAATGATAGCATCTGTGCAGGAGAACTTTCTTCCATCATTGCTTCTTCTACTTCAACGGATTTGGTGTATAACTGGACACCAGGAAATATTAATTCATCTGAATTAAATGTTTCACCGGCTACATCTACATTCTATTCAGTTACCGCAACGGATACAAACGGATGTGTATCTAACCTGGTAAGCCGTCTGGTACATGTGAAGCCGTCTCCTTCCGTTACGATTGTAGAAGCAGAAAATCCAGTCTGTTCGGGGAACCCGGTGTTTTTAACCGCCACTTCCCCGTCGTCAAATCTTACGTATAACTGGACACCGATTGCAGCAACAACACAACAAGTATCCGATACCCCGATAAGTTCAACACAATATACTGTCCAGGTAACGAATCAACAAGGGTGCTCAGGATATGACACCATTCAGATTGATGTTATTCCACCGCTTGCATTAACGTTTGCAGGCAATACAACTATTTGTCAGGGAGATTCAACCCAGTTGACGGTTTCCGGAAATATTCCTCAGATGCAGTTTGAATGGGAAGGAACGGTAATTGGAAATCAATATACCGTTGCTCCGACGGAAACAAGTTATATCTATGCTACGGGTTCTTTTCAGAATTGTCCGCAGGTAACCGATTCCATTCAGGTTGTTGTCAATGAAATTCCTACATTTGTTACTCCGCAGGATGTACAGATTTGCAAAGGAGAATCATTTCAATCAACTGTTATTGCAACCCCTTCATCAAGTACTGTTTACTGGACTACGTTTGGTGGAATGACCGGTCCGACGCAATCCATTACGGCGACGGATGATCAATACATTATTGTTTATGTTGAAAACCAGGGGTGTGTTGCCCCGGCAGATTCATTTTTTGTTGATGTATTGTTGTCATGTGACATTGTTGTTCCCAACGTATTTACACCGAATAAAGATGGTATAAATGATTTGTTTTCATTGATTTCCGCGGATGGTATTGAAAGCTTGAGTTGTGTGATCCTCAACCGATGGGGGAATGTTGTTCAAACATTCAGTCAACCGAACTTTACATGGGATGGAAGAGATGCCGGAGGAAATGATATGATGGAAGGAGTTTACTTTTACCAGATTACCGGAACAACCTCAGGCGGAGAAGAGATCGATAAGCAGGGATTTGTATCGCTGGAAAGATAATTTTTACCAAGATGAATAACCGAAAGCCATTGCTTCCTGTGAAGTAGTGGCTTTTTTCATGGATACTACTCATTTTTTAAGTAGTTTTGGACAAGAAAATTATCAAACAGACATGAAAGTAGGAGTTTTAGGAGCCGGTACAATGGGAGCCGGAATTGCCCAGGTAGCCGCACAGGCAGGACATCAGGTTGTGTTGGTGGATGTCAACCGTGAAGTGTTGGATAAAGCAAAAGGTAACCTTGTAAAAGTGCTGGATCGCCTTGTTGAAAAAGGAACGGTATCAGTTGCCGGTGCAGCCGAAATCAGCGAGCGATTTACGTATTCAACTTCCACCACTGACTTTTCAGCCTGCGGGATTGTCATCGAAGCAATTGTGGAGAATATGAATGTGAAACATACGGTATTCAAGGAGCTGGAGTCCATTGTCTCGGAAGAATGTATCCTGGCTTCCAATACTTCTTCCTTGCCGATCGCATCCATCGGTTCTGTGTTGAATAATCCGTCCCGTATCATTGGTATCCATTTCTTCAATCCGGCACCGTTAATGCCACTCGTAGAAATCATTCCTGCCGTTCAAACCTCGCAGGAAGTTATGACTGCTGCAAAGCAATTGATCGACAGTTGGAAAAAGATCACGGTTTTGTGTAAAGACACTCCGGGATTCATCGTGAATCGTGTAGCCCGTCCGTTTTATGGAGAAGCTTTACGAATCTATGAAGAAGGCCTTGCTGATTTTGCTACAATTGACTGGGCGATGACCAAACTGGGCGGATTCCGTATGGGACCATTCACGTTGATGGATTACATCGGAAATGATATCAATTATACAGTTACAGAATCTGTTTTTACAGCATTTTACTACGATCCGCGCTATAAACCTTCGTTTACACAAAAAAGACATTTTGAGGCAGGGTATTTAGGCCGTAAATCAGGAAGAGGATATTACAATTACGCGGAAGGAATTGTGCAACCGGAGCCGTCTGAAAATCCGGAACTCGGACAACAGATAGTTGATCGCATCCTGGTGATGCTGATGAATGAAGCAATTGACGCATTGTTCCTAAATGTCGCTTCCAAAGAAGATATTGACCTGGCAATGACCAACGGAGTCAATTATCCGAAAGGATTGTTGGCCTGGGCAGAAGAAAAATCATTGCCATGGGTACTGGAACAATTGGAGAATTTATTTGAAGAGTACGGAGAAGATCGTTACAGACCCAGCCCATTGTTGAAACGATTGGTCAAAGCAGGGAAAACTTCGTTTTAATAATTCGATTCTTAATAAAACATCTCGCTAAGACACAAAGGTCACAATACCGTATAGGTTTTGCATGTTAGAGAGATTCGTTAATCCAATTATCCCGGGTGGTCATAATGCTATTTTTACATTGTTGCTTCTTTTGGTAACAATACCGAAGAACATGATCAATAATGCACTCCATAAGATACAAAACAGTGTTCTCTTATCATCCTCCGCGTCTTTGTGCCTTAGCAAGCCCTTATTAAAGTTGGGTGATGAAATCGTGTTGAATAACCACAGATTCACGAATTACCTCTCTATTGACTGTTAATCGGTGTCATTTTTTTCTTTGTTCGTTCCTTTTTAATCTGTGTATCGTGGTGAAAATAGCACCCGATTTTTAGAACAGGGCCCTTAATTATTAAACCCTGCAAATTTCAAGCTGATCTTCGGCACCAGATTTTTGATCGCATCCGCGTCGGAATGATAGCCATAGCGGTAGAATGCTCCGATTCCCAGTTTCAGGAAGTTGATATTCAGAATCCCTGAAAGGATTAATCCTCCTTCGAAAACTCCTTTGTCCATCGTCCAGAATTTCATATTGTGCTGCGTCCGGTTGGCCATATCTCCGTACCCGATACCGTGATGTAGGATAAACTCAGGAGCAAACCATTTCTTCCTGGTCTTAATGACAGGGAAGGAGTAACGCGCAATCAATGATGCCTGTCTGTCGTGATAAAACTCTCCCGGGTATACCGTTTCCAATGCATTGATCGTTACAATATTCCAGTCTTGTCGCGTTCCGACAGCATATTGTTTCAATGCCATTGGTACATCTCCGAATGTCTGAGATGCTTCCAGGTGTACATTCAGTTTACCGAAACGCAGGCTTTCTACATCTTCATCAACTGCCAGAAACAAACGGACATAATCTGTTTGCGCATTCGCAATGCCAGACCATCCTTTCGCAATTTTCAATTTAATTTTTGGATAATTCGTAGATTGAGCCATTCGGATGTCTCCCAGTACAACAATTCGTTGACGGATGTTCCACTTCATTTCAAATGCTGTTTCTGCAAGATCCAGTTTTTGCAAAACCGCTCCCTCGTCATTCGTAAACCGGTAATTGCGGGTAAATTCCAGCCGCTGATAGTTTCCGGTTACGTGCATCGTTAAATTCCCCAATGGAGCAATCGTAAAGGTCATTTCAGCCAATCGCTGACGATCCATGAACTTGCGGAAGAAATTGGTGAACAACGTAGGAGAAGTGATGTCCCAGCTTGTTTTTGTCATGTCATTTGCTCCACGGGTCAGTACATCTTGCTGGTAGCGCAATCCAATGCTGATACCAAGACGTTTGTTGAGGTGAAATGTGGAATATCCGCCATATTTCCAGTCTTTGTCGCGCGTTCCCCAGGCAAAATAACCTCCCACAACAATATTTTGCATCAAGCGGTCGGATGTTTCCAGCCCGGCACCCAAACGGTATCCTTCGTGAAAGTTAAAATCAATGATCCGATCCAAAGGAAGACTTACATATCCCAGTCGCAGCTTTCCTGTTGTCAGGGCAATCAACCCGTTTAGTTTCCGATCGAAGTTTTCTGCCTTGCTGAAGCTGTCCAGCACCCGGTAAGTTGTCGTTTCCCTACTACTCAGCGTATCTCGTCGCAAGCGGTTCCATTCCTCCTCGGATTTGTCTCCTGCATCTTTATTGGTAGAGAGGGCAATGTTCCCGAACCCGTTCTTTTTGAGATCATCGGGATTCAGCTTGATATTCGAAATGTATGTATTTCCATGCCCGGTGACGTATCCCGATTCTTTGTCGAGTGACATCTGGAATCCTTTCAATTCCACTTTGGTTTTCAGATCTACCGGAAACCATTTCTTACCCTCAATCAACTTGTATTCTTGGATGATCTTCACATACGTTTGACTTTCGGATGCTTTTGCAGGTTCTGCAATGACTTTCTCAATAGCAAATCCGTTCGTATTAATAAACAGCAACCCTTTCAATCCTTCAATTCCCGCATCCGGGCGGGGACGAAAGGAAATCATAAAAGTCGTATCCGTTCCTGCAATGGTGGTATCTTCAATCAGGTAATAATACCGTTTGGTGCTCCCCAGTGCAATCGGATTAAAATACTTGGTTCCCAATAATTCAAACTGGTTATCGTAAAAATGGAAGGATTGCATACTTTGTGCAAAGGTGGAGAACAATGGATTGTTCAGCCCTGAAACCTTGTACGCAGTAATGTTTTCACGGTCTCTTGCGGGTGGAATGAATTTGCGTTCGGAAGAACTTTCCATCATGAATAAATGTTGCGATTTGATCAGACCGATCATATATTTGGAAGTATCGTCCGGGAGCTCCATCACCTTTTTTGTGAATGCCGTGTCCATGTCAAAAATGAATTTACTGTAACTTTCATACGTAAATGCATCGTTTTCCAGGGGATGGTTTTTCTTGCGGTTTTCAGTTACTTTATTGATGATCCTCAATGCAGGATTTACACCCGGAAGAATGACCACTTCGTCAAATTCCGTCGGGAGGACGCGCATCAGAACGGTTACCTGTTGTTGTCCGTTTAGCAGTACCGTTGTATCTTCATAACCGGAAAAACTCAGTTGTAAAGAAGTCACATCATTGGAAAATGTTGCTTTTCCGTCAATGTTGGTAAAAAACGGTTGTCCGACATCCGGGAATACTTTTACAAACGGCATGGGTTCACGACCTGCAGTATCGAGAACAATTAACTGTTTTTGTGTGAAGGCCTGAAATGAAAAAAAGAGAGTAATGAATTGAAGGAGATAGATAAGATGAATGTTTGATTTCATAAGGGGCACTAATTTTTAATTAAAATCAAGTAATTTATGTGTTAATGTATCAAATGAGTAACAACATCTCCTAACAGATCTTCACGAATGGTCTGAATGACCGGATGAAAGGTCAAAACGATGAATGAACAGTATGTTAATGTGTCCATTTACAATTTCTTCTTCCTTTATTCAGCCATTACATGATCCAATCCCTGCTTGATCACTTCAGCAGCCTTCTTCAGAATTTCCGGGTTGTGGACGCTGGATATAAATCCAACTTCATAACCGCTCGGTCCGATGTAGACTCCGTTGTTCAACAGAAATGCGTGTAGTTGTTTGAACTTGCTCATGTCGGGGTTGATCTGATCCGCACGGGTAATATTTTTCTTCCCGTCAAAATTAAACCAGAAAATGGACCCGATGGTCACAAATTCAAAATCATATCCTTTTTCCTTTGCATATGTATTGACATTCTCAACAAATGCTTTTGTTCTTTTTTCCTGATCCTGGTAAAATCCTTCTTCCGCACAAACGGTTAATTGTGCAATCCCTGCTGCCATTGCTACCGGGTTTCCGGACAGTGTTCCGGCTTGATAGACAGGACCGTCCGGTGAAACGCACGACATGATTTCTTCTCGTGCGCCGTAAGCACCAACAGGCAAACCTCCTCCGATGATTTTACCATAGGTAATAATATCAGGTGTAATTCCATAATATGCTGCCGCCCCGTTGAAAGAAACACGGAATCCTGAGATCACTTCATCAAAAAACAACAATGCACCGTATTCCGAGCAAACACTTCTTAAGGTTTTGAGGAATTCACCTCCCTGAAGCAATAACCCGTTATTGGCGGGAATCGGCTCAATGATTGCACAGGCGATATCAAACCCATGTTGCTGGAAACAACTTCTTAATGCTGCTTCATCATTCAATGGCAGAACCAATGTTTCATTCACAAATGCAGCAGGAACTCCGGCACTGGAAGACTCACCGAAGGTAACCAGACCACTTCCCGCTTTTACCAGCATCGCATCGGTATGTCCGTGGTAACACCCTTCAAATTTTACAACCTTGTTTCTCCCGGTATACCCTCTTGCAAGTCTTAACGCCGACATGACGGCCTCCGTACCGGAACTTACAAACCGGATTTTATCGATAAACGGGTTGCGCGACAAGATCAATTCCGCCAATTCATTTTCCAAAGCCGTAGGAGCTCCGAAGCTGGTTCCGTTTTGAAGTGCTTCAACAACTTTCCGGTAGATAGCAGGGTGATTGTGCCCCAAAATCAAAGGTCCCCAACTGGCACAAAAATCAATGAACTCATTTCCGTCCTCATCCCAGATTTTATAACCGTCCCCCCGTTTGATAAACAATGGATTTCCATCAACGGATTTAAATGCTCTTACAGGAGAGTTCACACCTCCCGGAAAATAAGTTTTTGCCTTTTGGAATAATTTTTCTGAATTGGAACGAGAAATTGAATGACTCATGACTTGATTTGAATTTTTGCAAAGATAGCAAAAAGTGGATAGTCCCGAAATTGATTGGAGATTCTACGCAGGGCAAACGCATTAAAAATTTTCACGCTTTTAGTGTCCACCACACATATTTCTTTAATGATTTACATGAACAATTGCTGCTAAGCCACAAAGTCGCAAAGGGGGGTGTTCATTCCGATCGCATCTTTGTGTCTTCGTGCCTTTGTGAGAACAAAAGACCTAATGCATTTTAAATTAAAAGTAAATGTGTTTCCCCATAGGGTTTTGTTGAACAGATCAAAAAAATAATGATGTGAATTTTCCACCTCATAAATGAGCGTTACCTTTGCCTGAAAATTCCAGACGTTAAAATGACAAGTATCATCCTTCTTTTTTTGTGTTTATTCATTGGGATAGGAATCCGTTATCTGAAAGCATTTCCTGCAAATACTCACACAACACTTAATCAATTCATTATTCACATTTCGTTGCCTGCAATGGCATTGTTTTACCTGCCTAAAATTGAATTTTCATCCGACCTCATTTATCCGGTTGCGATGCCCTGGATCGCTTTTGCTATGGCATTTATTTTATTTGCAGGTCTCGGAAAATTGTTCGGATGGTCAAAATCATTGATCGGCTGTCTGATTTTAACAGGTGGGTTGGGAAATACATCGTTTGTCGGTATTCCCGTCATTGAAGCGGTGTATGGGGAAAAAGGGTTGGAAACACTGATAATGATTGATCTGCCGGGAACCTTTGTGGTGTTGTCCACTTTAGGAATTTTGGTCGCAACAATTTATTCCAGAGGTACAAATGATTTCAGCGTGATCTTTAAGAAGATCTTTACATTTCCACCATTCATAGTTTTTCTGATCGGGATTGTTTTGAATGTCCTGGATATTCGTTTCCCGGATTACCTGGATGACGTTTTTTACAAATTAAGTGCAACCATTACACCTATTGCATTGGTGTCTGTAGGTTTTCAACTGAAAATCAATAAACGCAGCAAACACTGGCGGTTTTTGTTCCTGGGACTTGCCTACCAGTTAGTGCTTTTACCGGTATTTATTTATGTACTGTATGTCATTCTTCTGAAGCAGGAAGGATTGGCGATAGATGTTTGCATCATGGAAGCAGCCATGGCTCCGATGATTACAGCGTCAATTATTGCAGCTTCTTATGGCTTAAAACCACGGTTGAGCAACATGATGGTCGGAATCGGAATCCCCGTTTCGTTTATTACATTAACAATGTGGTATTTCATTTTAAGCTGGTAGCTTATCTGATGGCATGTTGGTTGAACAGGATATACCCGAAGCTGATCTGGAATGTAAACGGCTGTAATTGTTTGGGAAAATAATTGAAGGTCGCGCGTACAGGACCAACCGGAGAATGATAAATTACCGATCCGGAAGCAACAAAAGACTCTCCTTTGAAAGGTTTCGCATAGCCGAATGTACCATCATCATTGAGGAGGATAGATCGAAACGGCTGATAATAATACCCGTCCGCACGGATATCAATATTTTTTCGGATAGTGAAAATTAAATTGGTTCCCACACCCACGTATTGAGGACTTCGGAATTCCGGCATAAAATACGTTGACATGTCCGGAAGAGGAGTATAAGCGGTCATTGCCAGAACAGAAGCGGTATAATTTGAAAACAGAGACTGCGAATTAAAAACGGCCGTTCCGTGGATTCCCCAATGAAAGATTTTTAAATCCAGCGGAAAAGTTTGAAAATCACCTGAAATATTGATCCAGGAATGGTGCTTGGATTCGTCAAACGGGATCAAAGCCGTTGACCCCGAAACAGAATGCTCCCGGCCGTATACGTAACGTACCTTGAACGCAGCATAATGCCCGGAAGTAGCAAATTGCTTTCTGTTGAGTGTATTTTGTGTAAATTCCCAGCTGAATGTCACCCCCTGAAACTGGGTAAAGTCAGTGGTGTCTGCATTGCTGAAGTTCTTCGTTTGGTAGTAATCATCCTCCAGGAGGAAATAACGTCCCTGAAAAGTACTTTTGGTCGAATTTCCGATCGGGTGCTTGAAATCAATACCGGTATAAACCTCATTCTGAACCAGGAAAGAGGGCTTTTCCGGAGCAAAAAAGGTGGCAAAATTGCGAAAGTAATCAAAGCGGTTCAATACAAAATAACCCGAAAGGTTGACCGGAAAGATGGAAGGGATATCCATTCCGAGTTCTGTTTTTACAGACGTATAAAATTTTCCGAAATATGAGTTGACGTAGGCCCGCGAGGCAACCTTCCCCAAGTGACCGTAGGAGACACCGACATATCCGGTATTGACTGCCCGGGTTGAAAAATGTCCTCCTACCTCAAAATTAAAATCTTTGGATTTATTAACAATCAAGTCCAGGTTATAGGTACTGTCCGATTTCAGGCTGAGGGTCGGGAACATAAATCCTACTTGCGGCGTTGCCCGCAACCTGAAATAACGACGCTCCAGGATACGTTCCGGGATCACTTCATTCTTTTTAGACCGGATCAGGGAGTTTTTTGCAAAACTCAATGATTTGTTTTTTCGTGAAAAAGCATTGATATTGCTGATTGTAATCGGTATAATCTTTTTCCTGAATGCCTTTCTTTTCATATCAATTTCATCTTTTGTCACACGTCTGTCAATCCGTGCGAGAATGGAATCAATGTAGGGCAATGTTTGTTCATACCCCTCGCGGATAATTTGGGCGGCATCCTGGAAGTCAAACGTAGAAGAATTAATTTCAGGTTCAATTAATATGCCTTCCTGGCAGGGAATGGAAAAATCGGAATAAGAAACCAGCATGTTTGTCAACTGGCTGATGATGTTGTTTTTTTCCGGTAGCTGTGCATTAAACGAGACATTACTTCCAATGATGAAGTCGGGGTGAAATTGTTCATAAATCACGTTTGCCGGGAAGTTATTGTACAATCCTCCGTCAAAATACAGGGTATTGTTGATTTCAATGGCTTCAAAATAAAACGGATACGTCATCGACGCCCTCACTGCCTGATTGAGTTTCCCCCTGTTGAAGGTCACAGATTTTTTGTTGGCAATGTCTGAAGCAATACAGCGATATGGAACAAACAGACTGTCAAAATTGTTTCCGGCAATTTCTCCTGCCGGAGCCAGTAATTCCATCAAGACATAATCGACGTAAGCAGATGATCGGTAGTGTGTCGGGATAGAATTGAGAATGGAACTGTCTATCCCGATTCCGAATTTAAACATGGAAGCATTTTCATCGGGTTCCCGGTAAGAAAAACGTTGATGCGCTTCAATCTGACCGGTAGACATTTTCTGAAATGCCTCTGAACTTGCCAGGAGTTCGATTTCTTCGGGACTATATCCTGCGGCATACAATGAACCGATCAATGCTCCTGCAGATGTGCCGGTGATATAATCAACCGGGATACCATGCTCTTCCAGCGCTTTTAAAACCCCGATATGTGCCAGACCTGTTGCACCACCGCCACTTAATACCAAACCTACTTTCTCCTGAGCTACAAGTAGAAATGTATGGTTAAGCAGAACAAATGCAAAAAGATACCGGAATATTGCTTTCAATTTCTTTCTTTTGTACAAAATTAGTATAAATATTAATTGGTTACCACGTGGATAAGTACAGACAATCATCAAAGATCAAAACAACGGATGTGTCCGGCACATTTAAAATAACGCTCAAAACCCTGTTCGGGTTGGAGCAGGTGTTAAAAGAGGAGTTGGAAGAGCTGGGATACAACGAGGTAGAAGTGCTCAATCGCGCGACGCAAATCACGGGAACATGGAGAGATGTTTATTTTTTAAACCTCCACTGCAGGTGTGCGATTTCTATTTTAGTGGAGATTGCCGCGTTTAGAATCAAACACGAAGATGATTTGTACAAGCAGGCGAAAAAAATTGACTGGACGGCTTATTTTGACATTAATAAGACATTTGCAATAAAAGGAGCGGTCATTTCTAACTTCTTTAATCATACACAATTCCCATACCTGGTTGTAAAAGATGCAATCGCAGATGTATTTCGTGATCAATACGGAAAACGCCCGGATGTAGACATCAAGCGGCCACAGGTATTGTTTGATTTGTACATCAACAATGATTGGGTAACCATTTCGTTGAATACGAGTGGATTGCCATTGTATCAGCGGGGATACCGGGAAGATGTAGGGGAGGCTCCTCTGAATGAGGTGCTCGCTGCCGGGATGTTGCGTTTGGCGAAATGGGACAAACAGACACCGTTGATTGATCCGTTTTGCGGCTCGGGAACGATTTTGATTGAAGCGGCATTATACGCGGCCGGGATTCCGTCAACGATTGAACGACAGCATTATGCATTCAAGAATTTCTACAATTACGACGAAAAATTGTGGCAAGAGATATACGGGGAAGCGGAGCAAAAAATGAAAGCAACAGGAAAATTACCGGTTGAAATTTTAGGATTTGATATCAATTCAGAAATGGTACTGAAAGCGAGAAGAAACCTGAGAAGATTCAATATCGGCCGTTTTGTAGAGATCAAAACAGCTTCCTTCGATGAAGTAAAAAACCTTGGCTTTGAAAAAGGGGTGATGGTGACGAATCCTCCGTATGGAGAACGCATCAGCGCTAATATTCCGGAATTGTACTCCAAAATAGGTGATTGGATGAAAACAGAACTAAAAGGATTTGACTGCTGGATGATTACTTCGAGTGAAGAGGGGTTGAAATCCATCGGTTTAAAACCGGATGCAAAGATTAAATTATTCAATGGAAGCCTGGAATGCAGTTACCGGAAATTCAGTATCTATTCAGGGTCGAAACGGGAAAAATTCCAGGTAAAAGAACACTGATATGAAGCTGCTGATCGTAAATACATCGACCGGGTGGGGCGGATTGGAAATGAATGTCGTTAAACTGGCAGGGGAACTGCAGAAAAACGGTATTGAACTTCATTTTGCCTGCCAGGAGAATACTGTGTTCGATCAGCAGATTACACCATTGTTTTCGTCCGTTTTGCGACTGAAAAAGGTGAAAAAATATGTTGATTTTAAGAATGCTTCACGCGTTGCCGGCTACCTTCGGAAAAACGGTATCAGTGTAGTGTTCACAGCTTTTCGTCCCGACCTGGATTTGTTGTTGTGGACCAAACGAAAGGCGGGAAACATCCATATTATTCACCAGCAGCAGATGCAGATTGGTATTCCTAAAAAAGGATACATTCAACGCATGCGGTTCAAGGCAGTGGATGTGTGGCTGACCCCTCTGCAGTGGCTGAAGCAGGAAGTATTAGAGAAAACAACCCTGGCGGAATCGAAAATCCGGATTGTACCATTGGGCGTGAGAGTGGAGCCCTTTCTGAGTCAGCAACCGTCACGTTATGAGGCACAGCAATTCTTCGGGTTTCATTCAGATGCCTTTGTGCTGGGAGTAATCGGTCGGATTGATGAAAAAAAAGGGCAGTTATTCCTGGTGAAGACGGTCAAACAGTTGCTGGATAACGGAGAAGATGTCGCTCTGTTGATTGTAGGAGCACCAACTGTCGATGATCCGAAAACGATTATTTACCACCGGGAGATTGTCCGGTTTATTGAAGAACATCACTTAACAGAACGCATTCATTTTGCTTCACCGACAAAAGAAATTATCAATTTCTACCGCGCAATTGATTTATTTGTGATGTCAAGTGAAGGAGAAACATTCGGAATGGTCACCGTGGAAGCTCAGTTTTCAAAAACTCCGGTCATTGGAACCAATTCCAGTGGCACACCTGAGGTACTGGGACACGGAACCCGGGGAGGATTGTATACATTTAATGATGAACAATCGTTTACAACTACCTATTTCCGGGTACGAAAACAACTGAATGCCGGAGAACTGGATCTGGATGCCATTCAACAGGAAGCGATTGAACGCTATGCGTTGGATAAAGAAGTAGAGGGTGTATTGCAGGCAATCCGTGAATGCACCACCGGGAAATAAAAAATCCGCCATTTCTGACGGATTCTTTCAATATTATTGTGTGTATGATTGATTAATACAACTCTTCTTTCAAAGCTGTACGGTAATCTTTGATCTCTTCACGGTTAATTTTATGCTCTGCGTTTTTCAACAAGTTCAGTAAGTAAAGAAGATTCTCTTTGTCTTCTACCTCAATCGGGTACTCATTACCGTCCTCGTCTTCATCGTACTGCGCTTCTACATCAAAAGCATCATTAGCGGAAAGGTATTCGTAAGTCAAGCGTAATACTTTTGTTACCAAAGGATCTTGTTCTTTTAAGGCAACTTCTCTCAGCTCTCGTAAATCCTCCACCAGGTTAGGAGCTGAAATTCCCTTCTTCTCAACCTTCTCAACAATTGCATCCAACTTCTGATTTGCTTCCGCAGTCTTCATGTCTTTTCTTTTAATAAGCTTTTTTCCAAATAATTACCTACACCTAAACCGATTAATTCAGATGTATTTACGATGCAAATGTAATCAACTTAATGCATAAAAACATAATTCAGTACATTTTAATCTAAAAATAGTTGTGCTTCGACGATCTCCTGGTGGTTTTTTGCCGTCCGATATTCTGTCTGATTGTTTCATTGTTCCACAGCTTTTCGGAACCGGATTCCACACCTTGGGGAAAAATTCTACAATTAACAGGTGTTTTTGCCCGAAAAACCGTGTGGAATGGTGTTTGTCTTTCCTTTTTACAAAAACAGACACTATGTACAGAGAGAATACATTATCCATTTCAGATGCGAAAGCGAATGAAGAGCAAGCGATACACCAGACGAGGAAAATAAACAGGAGTCGATTGAAAGAAAAGTTAACATCCCGTGATACGCTGATCATTATCGGGACATTGTCCCTGCTGATAGGCGCTTTGATTCTGGTTATCGTTTTACAACCCTACTTTGAACGATTGCACACAGAACGGATGCAATCTTTTTGGGGAATTACCCTGATTTCAGCAGGATTTATACTGCTTGCATTGAAAGTAGCCTTCCTGTTATACCTGGTTGTGTTGTATATCCGGTACAAATCAGTGAAATCCGTTTCAGATGAGTTGCTCCCCACAGCGACCGTTATCGTACCTGCTTACAATGAAGGGGAATTGGTCTACCAAACATTGATGAGCCTGGCAAAAAGTAATTATCCGCAGGAAAAACTGCAGTTAATTTCAATTGATGACGGAAGCCGTGACGACACGTGGCAATGGATGCAAAAAGCCAAAGCAGAATTGGGTGACAGAGTTGCTATTTTTCAGCAACCCGAAAACAGGGGGAAACGACATGCGTTGTACCGCGGATTTAACCTGGGAACAGGAGAAGTGTTTATTACGGTTGACAGTGATTCCATTGTAAAAGAAGATACACTCCGCAATATGACCAGCCCGTTTGTGGTGAATGAAAAATGCGGGGCAGTAGCAGGAAACGTGCGGGTACTGAATACCCGGAAGGCACTGATTCCAAAAATGCTAAATGTCAGCTTTGCATTCAGTTTTGAGTTTGTGCGCTCTGCGCAAAGTACATTGGGTTCCGTTTTGTGTACACCGGGAGCGCTTGCAGCATACCGGAGAGAGGCAGTGATGGAATGTCTTCCTGACTGGATCAACCAGAAATTTATGGGGCAACCGACAGATATCGGAGAAGACCGTGCGATGACAAACATGATTTTGAAACAAGGATTTCATGTGTTGTTCCAACGAAATGCATACGTGTATACCAACATCCCGGAGAAGTACAAAAACCTGTACAAAATGTTTATCCGCTGGGAAAGAAGCAATGTGCGCGAAAACATCATGATGAGTAAATTCGCTTTTGGAAAATTCCGCGAGGAATCAACATTGGGACCGAGAATCTTGTTGTTGAACCAATGGTTGCGCATTTCTCTGGCATACCCGATGATTCTGTTGATGCTGTTCCTGGTTGTTACACATCCGGTCTTATTTATCAGTTCGACATTGCTCGGAATCCTTGTTTTCTCAAGTGTACAAGCCCTGTTTTATGCAAAACGACACAGCGTGTCGGAGTCATTCTGGGCATATCCGTATAGTGTATTTTATGCGTTTTCTTTGTTCTGGATTACGCCTTATGCCATTGCAACAGCCAATAGAAGGGGCTGGTTGACGCGTGGATTATCAAGTAAGTAGTTAGTTAGTTTGGTAATAGTTAGAGTAGCGATGTGAAAAGCGGCGGGTTAGCAGTAGCCCGTCGTTTTTCTATTTTAACACACCAGGTTTTCTTCCTTTTTTGTACATTCAGCGCCTGTATGGAAAAAGTTCAATATATCATTCAGCTCACTTCTTTGAGCAACCGGTCGGTAGAAAATACACTAAAACTATTGGAATCAGGAGCTACGGTTCCGTTTATTGCCCGTTACCGAAAGGAACAAACGGGGAACCTGGATGAGGTAGAGATAACATCCATTCGGGACGAAGCGAAGAAATACGATGACATCATTTCCCGTCAGCAGACGATGCTTAATAGTATTGAACAGCAAGAGAAGCTGACACCCGAACTGGAGGAAAAAATCCGTACAACATTTGACCTGGCAGCGTTAGAAGATATTTACCTCCCCTATAAACAACGCCGGGAAACAAAAGGTGATAAAGCCAAAAAAGCGGGATTGGAACCACTGGCAAAAATGATTATGTCACAGCGCGGAGGAGATGTGTTGGCAATGGCATCCCGCTTTGTGAAAGGAACAGTGGAAAGTGAAGAAGAGGCCATTCAGGGAGCAAAAGACATCATTGCGGAATGGATCAATGAATCGGTTACGGCACGTGCAAAATTACGAAACTTATTTGCCAGAAAAGGAAAATTAACCGCTAAGCTGGTGAAGGGGAAAGAAGAAGAAGCGGAGAAATACAAAGATTATTTTGACTTTTCAGAACCCTTATACAAAGCTGCGTCTCACCGTTTTCTCGCATTATACAGAGCTGACCGGGAAGGATTGTTGAAATTGACTGTTCAACCTGAGAAAGAAGAAGCACTACAGGTGCTGTACCGCCAGTTTGTGAAAGGAACAGATGAATGCGCAGGTGTCGTTGAAGAAGCTTGCGACGAATCCTACAAACGGTTGCTATTACCGTCACTTCAGAATGAAGCCATCCAGGTACAGAAAGAAAAAGCAGATCTGGAAGCAATTAAAGTATTTAGTACCAATCTTCGTCAGCTGCTACTGGCCCCTCCTTTGGGAGAAAAACGCGTACTGGCGATTGATCCCGGATTCAGGACAGGTTGCAAAGTTGTCTGTGTGGACGAACACGGAGATTTGTTGACCAATGCGACCATTTATCCACACCCGCCGCAAAAAGAAACAGCTCCTGCGAAAGCAAAAATTGCCCAGCTGGTAGAAGCATACAAAATTGATGCAATCGCGATCGGAGACGGAACGGCAGGTCGTGAAACAGAAGCATTTATCAAGCACATTCATTTTAACCGGGACATCCAGGTGTTCTCTGTCCGGGAGGATGGAGCATCCATCTATTCTGCCGGAGCAATTGCGCGGAAAGAGTTCCCGGATTATGATGTAACTGTCAGAGGTGCCGTTTCCATCGGACGAAGATTAATGGATCCACTGGCAGAATTGGTGAAAATTGACCCGAAATCCGTTGGTGTCGGCCAATACCAGCATGAAGTGAATCAAACGGCGTTGAAACAAGCCCTGGATGATGTGGTCATTTCTGCCGTGAATACAGTTGGTGTAGACCTGAATACAGCCTCACCATATTTGCTGAGTTATGTTTCCGGATTGGGAATGCAACTGGCTGAAAACATTGTAGCACATCGATCGGAAATAGGGAAATTCACTTCCCGGAATGACCTGAAAAAAGTAAAACGATTGGGAGATAAAGCGTTTGAACAGGCAGCAGGATTTTTGAGAATCAGAGAAGGAGTAAATCCATTGGATAATTCAGCCTTACACCCGGAAAGCTACAAGCATGTTGAGAAGATTGCCAAACAGTTAAAGTTGACAACTGTCGAACTGATCGGGAATTCCGAACAATTGTCCCGGTTGAAACAAACAGATTTTCCGGAAATTGATACCTATACGTTCAACGATATCATCAACGAACTCAAAAAACCGGGCCGCGATCCGCGCAAGCAGGCAAAAGTACTGGAATTTGATGCCGCGATCCGAACCATTGAGGATGTAAAGATCGGTATGGAGCTCAACGGAATTGTTACCAATGTAACTGCATTCGGAGCGTTTGTCAATATTGGAATCAAGGAAAACGGATTGATTCACAAATCACAGCTGGCCGATGAATATGTCGAAGATCCTTCAAAATATATTGCGTTGCATGAACATGTAAAAGTACAGGTCATGGAGATTGATGCTCCACGGAAGCGCATAGGATTGAAGCGCATGAAGTAAAGGTATACAGAAGTTGACCGCCCTTTAAAGATTCAGTTTCTCCCGCAAAGCGTTTCTCCCGCTTCCGGAAACTTTGAACACTTCCCCGGTAGTGAGTTCAACGCTTCCACCGTCATTTTTATTGATCCGTTTGATACAATCAACATTAATCAGGTGGGATCGGTGGATTCGGACAAAGGAAAATTTCTGAAGAATGTCTTCAAAGAAACCCAGTGTTTTGCTTGCGAATATTTTTTCCCCGGTATTCAGGTAAACATGTGTATAGTTTTGTTCCGCTTCCATCCGGATAATGGAATGAATGGGGATGATCTCCAATCCGTTGATGTCCGGAATAATTAGCTTGTTTTCCAGTAAGTTGACTTCAGCGGTGTCATTTTCCTCTGTTGACAATTTCGCGTGATACCGTTTGATGACGTCAATTACTTCATGGATATTGATCGGTTTCAGAATGTAGTAGAAAATGCCATTTTTAACAGCTTCAATTCCTTTGGAATCATCAGCGGTACACAAAATCGTTTTCGAAGCCAGTTCCGTGTGTTTTCGAATGAGTGACATGCCGTCTCCGTCAGATAATTGCAGGTCAAGAAATAACAGGTCGAAGTCAGAATTCCGGATCAACACCAGCCCCTCTTCCAGGTTGGAAGCACAAGCGGAGTATTCCGCTTCCGGAATGTATTTCCTGATAATTCCTTTTAACAAGCGCTGGGCTTCAGGCTCATCTTCAATGTGAATGATTTTTACTTTTCTTTGCGACATATAAATGTACATTGGTTCCCGGGTGTGCAGCCTCCATCACAAGGTAGCTGTCCCGTTTGTTTTCGTCAATCAATGACAATCGCTCATTGATATTCTTCAGAGCAATCGAATTGCCTTCCCGGTTGGAATTTCCAATCCCAATTCCGTTATCCGTTACCGAAAGTATGAAATAGTTCCCATCCTCAGTATAATCAATTGTAATTTTCCCTTCCGGTTCATTGCTTTTCTGAATGCCGTGCCAGATAGCATTTTCAATAATAGGTTGGAGGATAAACACAGGGACCATGATGTTTCCCGAATGATTGTTCAACCGGTCAGAGATCACTAACTCTACCCGTTTAGACAACCGGTTTTGCTCCAGCAATAAGTACTTTTTGACCAATCCAATTTCTTCGTACAGCGATACCAGATCTTTTTTACTGTACGAAAGAGATAAGCGGAGGTAATTGTCCAGGTTGGTAATTAATTGACTGCTCCTGATTGGGTCATTTTCAATAAAGCTGGTTTGGAGCGAGTTGAAGATATTTGATAAAAAATGAGGCTTCATCTGCATAATCAGCATTTTCATGCGATTTTGGGAGGCATCGAACCGTTGCTGTAACTGTTTTACTTTTCGTTTGCGCTGAGCAATCAGGATTGATGAAACAACAATGACAATCGCAAGAATAACAAGAAAGAGAAACAAGTTGGTTTTATGGAAAGGAGGAGGATTGTGGATAAACAAGATTAGTTTCTTGTCAAATGGCAGACTCCTGTCATCTAATTTTGCCTTGATCTCCAATTCATATGCACCGTACGGAGGGTCGATAATGGTAATCGTTGGTTGACTGGACAGGTTCCACTTTCCTTTATTGATGCGGTAGTAAAACACAACTGATTGGGCAGAAAAAGGGAAATAAATGTATTGAAGATTAACCTGCATCAGGTTGTTTTCTCCCTTTAAAAATACCGTATCGCCGGATAATTGTTTCCCGTTGACAAAGACGCGTTCAATTTTGAAATTGACATTCTTTTCATAATTAATCTTCTTAATGGAAGCGTCATTGAATGTATAAAAACCGTTTTTACAAATGAGGAAGTAATCTGTACCTATTTTTTCAATTCCCAGCTTATAAGGAGCAGTGATGCCGTCAAAACGATTGATTTCCATCAGGATGCTGAGGTCGTCAGGGTCGAGTTTTACAATGCTTGACTCCCCCAATCCCCAGATTTCCTTACCAACCATCTGTATTTTTTGAAGGTATTTATAATTGTTGTATACTTTCAGTAGCTGATGCGTTTGTATGTCCAGTATCAGAATAGTTCCGTCTTCCTTTCGGACGAGTAAATACTTTGAAGTAGCACAGACATTTCGAAGGTTCATGTCATCTATTAACAGCGTTGTTTTCTTGGTATGAACATCTGTTTTTCGCAATCCGCTCAATCCGACGGAATAAATAGAGGAACCAATGGCGCATACATCAAAAACATAGCCCGTATACCAGTGAACAGCTTTGATTTTTCCCTTTTTCCAGAGAATGGAATACAACCCGGAAGATGTCCCGATGTGAAAGGACGTGTCTGTTTCAAAATGGCATTTATACGATTCGCCATCAAAGCAATAACTTTCACCAGAAGAGCAGGAAGTCCATTGATCAAATACAAGCCGTTTCATAGGTCCGGGTTTTTTAGCCATGAGATAAGCTGTATTGTAATAATATTCCAGGTCCCAATCCTGGAAAAAAGCGGCAATATCAGTGGAGGTAAGAATTTCTAATCCTTCATTGGTTACCCGGTCGATACGTTTCGTGATTCCCTTTTTTCTGATCAGGTAGTGATAAGATGAGGTTGTAGACAAGGTAATAACGCTATCAGCGGTTTTGCTGTGGGAGGTAATATCGTCAACATTTCCTAAATCTGTGTAAGTGATAGAGGGAGAGAGTGCTTTTTCAAACCAGATGCCTTTGGAATAATCGCAAAACCAACTGTTTCCATACCGGTCTTTGTATACCATCACTACATCTTTATAAGTTGTATTGTAGCAGGAATTGTAGGGAGTAATTGCCTTTGTTGCCAGGTTCAACTTAAAAATCCCGGCTTTCCCACTGAGCAGGATATGATTGGCATCCAGTTTGGAGATGTGCCTGAAACCATCCATGAAGCCCGCAGGGAGTAATTCCTTTTTATTAGTGACTGTATTCCAGATTTGGATGAATGCTTCACTCTTTTTGTTGATCAGAAAAGATGCAACGATATCTCCGACAACTGCTCCTTTTTGATAACTATACGGATGATGTTTGGTCCACACCCGCTTTTTTTGGGAATTAATCAGCACTAAAACAGAATCAATTGTTGCTACATGTCCGTCCACACCGATTTTGTGTGTCAGTTTAGAGTTAACGGAGCCAATGTATATATTTCCCTGCTCATCTTCCGAGAAATAGTTGAAATGAATGTCGTGCAGGTGTTCTGTATTTTTAACCCGGTGGATACTGTCATTGTAGATGTAGGTCATGGGTGCTTGTCTGTTTCTCAACCACAGCCTTCCTTTACGGTCTTTGAAAAAACCCCAGGAGAACATTGTCGTCAGGTTATCTCGCAAATCTACCTTTGTGAAGGTATAACCATCATAATAAGCCAACCCTTTATCCGTCGCGATCCATAATTTCCCCGTATTGGATTCGGCACAATCATGTACGGAATTTCCGGGAAGCCCCGAATAATGATTAAATAAAACAGGAACATTTTGAGACAACAGCTGTGTCGTTAAATGAAACAAAGAGACAAGGAATATAAATAGCGTTTGTTTCGCCATGGAGAAACTTTGAAAGTTCAACACAAATATAAATTATTTAACAGATAGTAAGAATAGTTAAGCGTCTCTTTCAGAAGCAGATTTTATTGACCTGTAAGCAAAAACAATCATGATTGGGTTGTTCAATAATTCAAAACAGGCATTCAATCATTCAGAAGGGTGTCCCACTAACTGGTTTGTTTTTTATAGGGTAAAACGATTTTTTACATCGAAATTTGCTTTGTCGCTGGAAAAGTTGAATTAGGTTAAAACATAAATTGTGTAGTTGATAGTAGCATTAGGGAGATTGAATTTATTTATTTTCTCTTTTGCTACTCCATGGTTAGGTTGAAGATTAACTATTTACTTACTTAATAGCACATAATTAGGTCAATAATACGCTAGCCACTAGTGGTAAGTCTCCTGCGGTAAATTTACTGCAGGAGCTAACCATAAGACAGGTTTCCTCCCATGAAAAACAGGGACATAAAAATCATTCAATAACCGGCAAGGTTTATTTAATAATTCATACAATCTATTCAATAATTGGATATGCTTTTCACTTGTAAAATAGGTTTATTACGCCGAAATTCGTTGTGTTAACTAGTTGTTTAGATATATACGAAATATAATGGTACGCTTTAGTCATGCAAAACCGATAGTTGTAAAATAAACAACGAAAGATTTCATATATAACAAGTAGTTTCTACTGTTAGCATTTTTAGGTAAGAAAACGGAGCTGTCTTAAGAGACGGCTCCTTTTGTTTTTAATGCAACGGGTTTTACCGGACATAATCCTGTTTCACCACCAACATGTACTGATCGTTTTCTAATTTGAGATATCCTTGTTCGTAGCAAAAATAGTAGATGGCTCCTTTTTTCGTTTCGTATACGTTGGTAAAGTAGTGAAAGTTGAATCCCTCTTCAGCAAGTGTGATCCCGTCTACGGTGTTTTTGCCGTTGGGATTCAATTGTTCCAGAATGCGGCGGTTTTTGCGTAAAATATTGTTGATGCGCCGTACATACTTGTTTGCATCTTCATGTAGCCGGTTGTTGTAGGTATTTCGACATTGATCGGAACAAAACTTCTGGTCTTTCCGACCCCTGAGTACAGAGCCACATTCCAGGCATTCTCGTTTTTCCATCTCTAAGTGTTATAATTTCACAATGTTAACAATATTTAACAGCATAATCAAGCCCTACAGCAACGGATATGCTCAACTTTGTATGTTTCATCTTTTAAAAAATTATGTCAGAAAATATAAACCAACCATTAAGCCCGGCAGAAACACTGCGCCAACTGAGTGAGAAAATTGCCCTGGAAGTAGCTGGAATTAATACGTTGAGACAGGAAGTGGCAAAAGTAATCGTTGGCCAGAAATACATGGTTGACAGATTATTGGTTGCCTTACTGGCTGACGGACACGTATTGCTGGAAGGTGTTCCCGGATTGGCGAAGACACTGGCTATAAAAACACTTTCGGAAGCAATTGATGTCGATTTCAGCCGGATTCAGTTTACTCCGGATTTACTGCCGGCCGATGTGACGGGAACATTGATTTACAATCAGAAAAGTGAATCTTTTTCCATTAAAAAAGGACCGGTTTTTGCCAATTTCGTATTGGCTGATGAGATCAACAGAGCACCCGCAAAAGTGCAATCAGCGCTGTTGGAAGCCATGCAGGAACGACAAGTAACAATCGGGGATGAAACATTTATGCTGCCGAAACCATTCCTGGTACTGGCAACGCAAAACCCGATTGAACAGGAAGGAACCTATCCGCTTCCGGAAGCACAGGTGGATCGTTTTATGTTGAAAGTGTACCTGGATTATCCGGGGATTGAAGAAGAACGAATGATTGTGCGCTCCATTGTTCGTCCGGAAGGCCTTCCGAAAGCACAGAAAGTGATTACATCGGATGACATTCTTCGGGCAAGGATGTTGGTGAAAGAAGTCTACATGGATGAAAAGATCGAACGTTATATCGTTGATCTTGTCTATGCCACACGAAAACCACATCACTACGGATTGGAATACCTGCAACCGATGATTACCTTTGGTTGTTCGCCACGTGCATCCATCAACCTTGCACTGGCAGCAAAAGCATACGCATTTATCAATGGAAGGGCATTTGTTATTCCGGAAGATATTCGTGCCATCGCTCCGGACGTAATGCGTCACCGGATCGGGTTGAGTTATGAAGCAGAAGCGGAAAATTTATCTGCCGCAGACGTGATTAATAAAATTATCAATAAAGTTGAAGTTCCGTAAGGAACCAGGAACATACAGCAGGAAAAATCGCGATTCACTTTACAGGAAGTAAAATGGAAACCAAAGAGTTGTTACAGAAAATACACCGCTTGGAAATCAAGGCAAAAGGACTGACCAAGCACATCTTCTCGGGAGAATATCATTCTGCCTTCAAGGGAAGAGGTATGGCGTTTTCTGAAGTACGCAACTACCAGGTGGGAGATGAGGTCCGTACAATTGACTGGAATGTTACCGCGCGATTCAATGACCCGTTTGTAAAAGTATTCGAAGAAGAACGGGAACTGACACTCATGCTCATTGTAGATGTCTCCGGATCTGAAAATTTCGGTTCGACAGATAAATCAAAACGCGATATCATTCTTGAAACAATGGCTGTTCTGGCATTTTCTGCCTTGTCAAATAACGACAAGGTGGGCGCCGTTTTTGTAAGCGATGATGTTGAACGTTACATTGCCCCTCAAAAAGGTAAGAAACATATTTTGTACATCCTTCGTGAATTTATTGCCCTGCAACCGAAAAGCAAAAAAACAAACCTGAGCAACGGACTGAAGTTTTTCAGAAATACACAGAAAAAACGAACCATCTGTTTTGTTATCAGCGATTTTATTGATGAAAACAATTTCATTGAAGGAATGAAGGTAACACGCAAAAAACACGACCTGATCGCGTTGAAACTGGAGGATCCTTCTGAATATGAATTACCTAAAATGGGATTCATACAATTGTATAACGCCGAAACAGGTGAGACAACCTGGGTGAATACCAACGATGCCCGTACCAGAGACGAATTCAGAACGAATTTCCTGGAACAGAAGCAGCATACCCTGAAAGAATTCAGCAGAAACGGAATCGATTATGCTGTTTTGAATACCGGTGAAAATCACATTGTTTCGCTGGTGAATTTATTTAAGAGCAGGTAAATGGCAAAAACAATTCACATAGTCCGTTCAGTTTTTTCTCTGTGCAGAGCAAAAGAGGGAAATGTGTTGCGTGCAAATCGACTGTTTGTTTGCGTTTATTGTGTGTGTACTTCCGTTGCGTTTGGACAAGAGCTATCTGCTTACCTGAATCACGACCGGGTAAAGATGGGAGAAGCGGTTGTGTTGAAATTGGTGGTAAAGCTTCCCGAGAATTCAGATATTTCAATTGAGCCGTATGAAAAGGAATTTCCCGCATTGCGTAAAAAAGAAGATTCCCGGGTAAGTGAGAACAGGATTGTACTGGAAATAGAAAGTGCATTTAAAGATACGATAAAGCGTTCCGGTAACAAAATCACATGGATCGGATCGTATTCACTTGTTGCATGGGATACGGGGAAGATTGTAATACCGCCCCAGAAGGTCATCATCAACGATTCTACTTTTCTGTTTAACGAAACAGCATTTACAGTCATTTCAGAGACGATCGGTGTACAGGATGAATTGTTTGACATCGAAGAAGGATTTGCAACTGTTCCGGATGAGCTGACCTGGTTGCAATGGTTGAAAACCTATTGGTACATCACAGCGGGAGGAATCGTACTTATTACCGCCTCCGTATGGTGGTATATCAAACGAAAAAACAAACAACCTGTAAAAATGGAAACGGTGATGTCGCTGAAAGACAGGACATTGTTTGCAATCAATGTGTTGGACAAGCAAAAGTTGTGGCAGGAAGGAAAACTAAAACAGCATTACTCGGAAATGTCCCACATCATGCGTTCGTATTTATCCGGACGATACGGTCTTAATTTATTGGAACGGACAACATTTGAAACAAAAGCATTACTGCTTCAAACAGGTTTACCGGCTGATACGGTTGAAACATTTATGACCATCCTGCGACAGGCGGATATGGTGAAATTTGCCAATTCAACCACTGACGAACTGAATATTTTGAAAATTTCCATGCTTGCAAAGCAAATTGTAGCAGAAACAAGTCCGTTGGAAATCGAGAGTGAAGAAAGAAGAAGTTGAAATAAAGTGTGACTAAACAGTGAGTGGAATTTTAAATATACGGTTTTGGGAATTTGAGTTCTTTGCTCCGCACTGGTTGTGGCTGTTGCTGCTCGTGCCGTTTTTACTCTGGTTTCTGTGGCGGTCGGAAGTGAGGAAGCCGGGAGAATGGAAATACACGGGTACAGTTACCACTCAGAAGAAATACGGTTCGCGATTCATTCATGTCATTCGAAAAGTATTGATCGTCAATGCAGGAATTGTACTGATGCTGCTGATTCTTGCCATGTCCAAACCATACAACTGGAATGATCATGTAGACAATAATCACGATTATAAAAACGGGATTGACATTATCCTGACCATTGATATTTCCGGATCTATGCTGGAAATGGATTTTCAACCCAACCGCATTGAAGTTGCCAAAAAAGTAGCAAAAGAATTTGTTGATGGGCGAAAAGGAGACCGCATCGGGTTGGTCGCTTATGCAGGGGAGGCTTATACCGCTTGTCCGGCAACAACCGATTACGATGTGCTGAAAAAACAAATTGACGCGCTGGACTGTTATGCTAATATTGAAGGAGGAACAGCGATTGGTGTGGGTCTGGGCACAGCGGTAACCCGTTTGAGAAATGACAGTATTCCATCAAAAGTGATTATTCTGCTAACAGACGGAAGCAACAACATGGGGGACATTTCACCGGAAGAAGCTGCCGATCTGGCAAAAGCAAAAAATGTGCGGGTGTATACGATTGGAGTGGGAGCAGAATCGGGTGGAGTAATGACCATCAATACACCGTTTGGAGTGATTCAACAACCGGTAGAATCGGATTTGGATGAAAATACGCTGCAGCGAATTGCGGTAAAAACAGACGGAAAATATTTTCGTGCCACAGATGAAAAAAGCCTGCGCGGAATCTACGATGAAATTGAAAAAATGGAAAAACGGAAAATCATTGACCGTCATTTTCAATCGGAACCACCGGCAATGCCACAGTCATTTTTAAATGCAGCATTAATTCTGGTTGTTCTCGGATGGGGTATTCCACGTTTTTTATTCAGACAAAATGATTAAGCAGGAAGCAATGACATATCAACTGAAACGCCTGGCATCACTCGTAATCGTGTGGGAGCTGATCTTTTGGGCTGTATTCGTGGTGTTTGTGAAGTCAGGAAACTTCCTTTATTCAGGAAAAGGTACTTTTTTCTCGTTTCAGGAACCGCAACAGCTATACTGGCTATGGATGGTAGTGATAATTGCGGGAATCTTCCTGTACAATGCCTATCGCAATGAAAAAATATACCTGAGTGCGGGGGAAAAGATTCGTTCTACTGTTTTTAAGCCGGTTGGGACTAAAAAAGCATTTATCAGTTACCTGCTCTTTCGCAATGCACTGGTCTTTTTAATCATTGCCATGGCGCAACCTGCATTCGGAAAGAAAAAAGTGGCTGGAACGGTGCAAAGTATGGAATTGGTCATTTGCCTGGATGTATCGAATTCGATGAATACAAAAGATGTGGATCCGGCTATCTCCAGACTGGGAATTGCTAAGCGGGCGATCAGTGAACTCATCAATAAGCTGGGAGGAGAACGTATCGGGATTTCCATTTTTGCAAGCGATGCGTATACACAGCTGCCATTGACATTGGATTACTATGCCGCCAAAATGTATGTCAATGACATTGAAACCAATATGATCTCCAGCCAGGGTACAAATATCAGAAGCGCGTTGGAAAATGCGTACTCCATTTTTTCAGACAACAAGAAAATGAGCAAAGCGGTTATCCTGGTTACGGATGGAGAAAACCACGATGAAGACCCTTCGGATATCCTGGCGAAATACAAAGAAGAAGGCATTCAGCTGGCAGTATTGGGTATCGGAACGCGAAAAGGAGGTTTGGTTCCGGTTGATCCTGAAATGCCGGAAAAAGGATACAAAAGGAACGCGCTTGGAACAACCGTTCATTCCAAATTAAATCCGCAGTTCATTGAACGAATTGCGGAAAAAGGAGGCGGATTGGCTGTTGTAACAGAAGATGCTTACCCGGATTTGCGTAAAATGTTGAAAGAAATTACACACATGAAACGGGTAAAGACCGAGTCAATGGATTTTGAAGTAGAAGAACAGCGGTATCAGATTCCGTTGGCAATTGCACTGGTGTGTTTTGCAGGATATTTGATATGGTCAGGAATGTATGTAAATAAGAGTCGATCAAACAGATGAAGTACGTTGTATATATAGTGTTTCTAATCAGCTCTTTTGCAGGGTTTGCACAGGAATGGAGAGATTCATTGGCTGTGGCAAGAGATGCGTATCAAAAACAAGAATACGGCAAAGCGCTGAAATATTACCGGTCTGCACAGGAAAAAGCACCGGAAGGAGTCGACCTGTCAAAGGAAATGGGACAATCAGCTTATAAGAACCTGCAATACAAAGATGCAGAGAAGATTTACCGGCAGCAGGCTTCTGCGGAAAAAGTACCGGCAGAAAAAGCAAAAGCGTACCACAACCTGGGAAATAGTCTGATGCAACAAAAAAAGTATGACGAAGCAATTGAAGCATACAAACAATCCCTTAGAAACAATGCTTCCAATGACAAAACACGACATAATTTATCAGAAGCCATGCGCCTGAAGAAAGAACAGCAGGAGCAACAAAATAAAAATCAGTCTCAGGATCAGAAAGAACAACAACAGAATCAGCAAAATCAGCAGAATCAACAAAATAAAAATAACCAGGGAAATCAACAGCAGCAAAATCAGAATCAAGGACAGAACGGACAGCAAAATCAACAGAATCAGCAAGGTAGTCAGGGAGGAAATCAACAACAAAAGAGCCCGGGCGGAGGATCAAAACTTCAGGACAAGGCGGTAGAGAAAAAATTGGACGAATTAATGAAACAAGAATCCGCGACCAAGCGTAGAATGGGAGGGAATAATAATTCCGGCGGATTTTCTAAATCAGGGAAAGATTGGTGATGAAAGCAGTTATAGTACATAGTTGGTTTTGTATTCTTTCCTTTTGGGCGTTCAACCAGAAGGGGAGAGTACAGTTAACGGTTGAGCCCGAAGAAGTAGGAATCAACCAACCATTGGCCATTACGATTAATTCAAATGTCGAAGGGGACATTGTGGAGAACTGGCCCTCTAATTTTGTGAAGGGATATGGAATTCAATCCCTTTCCCGTTATGTGCAAGACGTCAATACAGGGAAAATGGTGCAGGAGCACGTTGTCGTGTTTACAGGAACGTTTAACAAGGTAGGCAAATATAAAATAGGACCGTTTTATGTGAAGGCAGGAAATAAAACGTATACATCCAATTCTGTCAAAGTGAACGTTGTCAGCAGCCCGACACAAGGAACCGGAGAAGATATTTCCAGGCAACAATTGCGTCAGCCGGCCTTCGGAACCATTGAAGTTTCTGCGACTAAAATTTACGAGGGAGAACCGTTGGTGATGCTGGGAAGGGTATATGCACGTGAACGGACGTATGGAAGACCGGTATTGAGAAGGCCGTTTTCAGTAGAGGGAGTAAGTGACGTATATCCGTTGCAGCAAACGGAAATGTGGGAAAATGTATCCATCAAACGAAAAAATTACGAATCGTTTGCATTTGAAAAGAAAGTATTGTTTCCAGTAGGAAGCGGAACACTCAATATCCAGCCCTTTGAAATCTATTTGCCTTTCGGAACACAGGATTACAATGTCGTTTCCTCTGTTCCGGTAGTTGAAGTCATCCCGTTACCGGCTAATTCTCCTTCAGAGTTTATCGGGGCAGTAGGAGAGTTTTCCGTTGAGCAGAATTGCGGAGCTAAAAAAATGAAACAAGGGGACATCATCCAGGTGGAGGTCATTGTTTCGGGAACAGGAAACCTGCATGCAATCGAAACCCCTGTTCTGCCGTTGCCAAAGGGAATGAATACCTATGGAGACGCGGAAGTAAAAGAAGACTATATTTTTAATTCCCAGGGAGCGGTGGGAAAAGTGACGTATACCTATCACATACAGGTGACCAAAGAAGGAGATCAAACGATCAAACCGGTAAAAATTGCATATTTCAATCCGAAAGAAGAAAAATATGTTTCTGTATCTGCTCCCAAAGCGATTACGGTCTCTGTTACGGGAGACCCTGCGTTTGAATTGCAGAATGATACGGATTCAATGGCGCTGACGAACCGGAATGCGGACCAGAAAAATTTGAATGATCCGTCGCAACGCCGATTTTTCTCCGGTGAAAACAGCTGGATGTGGTACGGAGCAGGAGGATTGCTGTTACTCGCTGGAATAGTACTGTTTTTGATGTTAAAACCTAAAAAAGGAAAAGAGGAGCAACCTGTTTCACAGAAACAAAAAAGCATTGAAAAGCCCGTAGCTGTCAGTGAGGCCAGGGAATTAATCAGCCAGGCTTCTTTCTACCTGCGGGAAAAACAAGCTGATAAGTTTTATAGTTCGATTGAAAAAGCACTGGTTGTTATTATGGCCGTCAAACTCAAATTACCCGCAGATACAGGGATGGGAAGAAGTGAAATGCTGGAAGAACTAAAAATACAGCAGCATGCATCGGTTCCCGTGATTCAAAAGTTGCTGGAGAAATGTGACTACGCACGTTTCGGAGTTGCTGATTCAGAAGATGAACAGGAAATAATTCTCAAACAAACAGAGCAGTTGATCGGTTAATTTGGTTCGGATTGTTGTGGTATTTGTTGCTTGCGCTTTAATTCTGCTTCCAGGGCAATGAAGATGGCACACATTCCCCAGATCGGAACACAAGCTTTGTCGGTATCTAAGTAATTGTTCAGAAATGCATGGACAAAATAAGTCGTCAGAGACAAAATCATACTCATGATCAACACCCGGTTTTTGCGATCTTCTGCCGGCCATTTTACATATAGGGTGATGGATTGATAAAAAATAGCGGCAACGACGCCCAGGAAGGTCAGTAATCCGAAAACCCCCATTTCAGCAAGTGAACCCAGGTACTCGCTGTGTGCATTTCCCAAATCTCCGAAATTAGTAGAAATGACGGTCAGGTTTTCAGGCCGCTGAAAGCGTGCATATTCAAATGCATACGTTCCCGGACCAAATCCTGTGACTGGTTTTTCAGCAAACATATCCAGTGCACATTGCCAGCGATTGAGGCGTTCCAGGTTGGAAGCATCCGTTGTAACATTGGTTGCCGATTGCAGACGCTCTCCGAAGTTTTCCGTTGTGTGTTCCTGCTTGTTCCGTTCCAGGTACTGCGTAATCTGTGTCCAGCTGACCCATAAAATTCCTCCGGTTATCAGTAAGGTTGTCACAATCCATTGAAATTTAATCTTGAAATGGATCAATAAGAACACACCGAATGCAGCAACAATACTCAACCAGGCGGCTCGGGTATATGAAAAATACAACCCGATCAGTGTAATGAAAATCATGCTGAGCAAAATAGCCTGAACCAATGCCGTATGCTTCTTATAAAAATACAACCCGACTACCAGCGGCGTAATCAATGCGACAATGGCTCCGTAAATGGTGTGATCTTTGAAAAACGGCCACATCACCCAGTGCCCTTCCTGTTCACCGAATCGGTACTGCGCGTGGATCACCAGGGTATAGCAAATGGAAATGATCATCCCGATACAAAACAACCAAATAAACAAGATTCTGTTCCGTTCGGATGCGAAAAAAACAGGCCCCAGAAATAACATCGGAATCATTAACCACAGGTGTGCCAGTAAGAACTTAAACGATGTTACCGGCATGGTACTCAGGATGGAACTGATCAGCATCCAGAAAAGGTACAGGCAAACGGTCCAGATAATCGGAGATTTCCAGACAGTGGACGGAATACTTCCCCTGTACAATTGTTGAATGCAGAAAAGTAACAATAAGCCGAAGAGTAACGGCTCTGTCGGGATAAACAATCCGAAACTGTCCGTGTAACTTTCGATATTGACGGAAAGCGGCGTCAGAAAAGCGATGGATAAAAAAGCGATGCGGGAGTAAAAGATTGCTGCGAATATGGCAATCAACCCGACCGGAAACAGTGTTAAGAATTCCTGTTTGTTCCACATCAAATAAGCGGCAATAACCAGGTAACAGGTACTCCAGAATAAAATCCAGCTATTTTGACGAATAAATTGCATCAAGCGATTCGCTTTAATTCACCAATTTTTTCACGAATCAATAATGCGAAGACAATAAAAAGAAATGTTCCCATTGTCCCCAAAAGAACAACAACCATTCGTTTCGGCTTATCCTTTTTATCGGCAACAACCGCTCTTTCTACAATAAATTTGTGGTTCAGTTTTGCGTTGGCATCCGATTCCGTTTGTTCATATATTGCCATGAACAACTCAAATGCAGTGATTTTTTCTCTTCGGATGTGCTCTAATTCATCATAAAATGGCCCGTCTTTCTCATTGACAAGCAATTTCTCTTTAATTTCGGCCTTTTCAGCAGGGCTTTTTGAATCAACAAATGCCTGGTACAATCCGGCGCGGGCATCAATATTCATGACTCCCAACTTAGCGAGACTGTCGATTTGCACGCTAATTTTATTGAGATCTTCCTGAAGCATGTCGCGCTTCCGTTGTGCAACTTTAAACGCCTCGGCGGTACGCTGGGCGATCATTTCATTTTTCATCGTATCAATCAGATCAACGACTTTGTTGGCCATTGCTGCAGCTTTTACCGGATCTTTGTCCAATACGTCAATTTGAATGGAACCGTAGCGGGTACGTGCGAAATTAAAGTTGCTGTTGAATTCCTTTACAAGCTTGTACTGCTTGTTCACATCATCCGGACTGATTTCATAGTGTTTGTACAAATCAAATTGGTGGACGATTTCATCCCGGATACTGGAAGACTGAAGGATTTGAACCATTTGTTCTGCCTGCTCTTCCTCTCCGAAGTCCATCGAAGATGCTTTTGCATTTCGTTGTTCAGAGAACGAAACCGTACTGGTTGCCGTGGGGAAAACAATTGCAGTGGAACGGAAAATGGGTGTCATTAACAGTGAAATAATTAATGAAACGATAAACCCGACAGCAGATACAAGGATGATTACTTTTCTGTTTTTCCAGATAAATAACAATAGATTTTGACGATCCTGTTCAAACTTTTCAATGCTTTCAGTCATTTGATAACTTTTAGTTTTATAAGAAGTGCGAATTTAGTTTTAAAAATTCATTTTGCGTATAGAAACTCGATTAAACCTGAAATATTGTGAAAGTAAATTAAAAAAACAGCAGAATATCAGTCCGGCATTGTATGTTGTAGCCGATGGCGCTTTTTAAATCCAACAATATGCTTATTTTCGTAGTATGGCAAAATTGAAATCAGCTTATTTCTGTCAGAATTGTGGTCATGAAGCCCCGAAATGGTTGGGAAAATGCCCGTCCTGCAATGAATGGAACACGTTTGTGGAAGAATTGATTGAGAAAACACTTCCCGGAAACATCGTCGCATTTTCCAAATCGGGTAAAACGTCTAAACCAACAGCGATTCTCGAAATCAAAGGTGTGGAACAGGAACGCCATTTTCTGGCTGATAAAGAGATCAACCGTGTGCTTGGAGGAGGACTGGTTCTCGGTTCTTTAGTGCTGTTCGGAGGAGAGCCCGGGATCGGAAAATCGACCCTGATGCTGCAACTGGCGATTTCCGATAACAATTTACAGGTACTCTACGTTTCGGGAGAAGAAAGCGAACAGCAGATCAAGATGCGTGCAGAACGGATCGGCGTTCAGAATCCGAAGTGTTTTATCTTGTCAGAGACAAATATTCAGAATATTTTCAAGCAGGCGGAAGAGATTCAGCCACAATTATTAGTGATTGATTCCATCCAGACCCTGTACAGTTCCGACATTGAAAGCTCACCCGGAAGTATTTCCCAGGTACGCGAATGTACAGCACAATTGCTCCGCTATGCCAAGACCACAAATATCCCGGTTTTCCTGATCGGGCATATCACCAAGGAAGGTTCCCTGGCAGGCCCCAAGGTGTTGGAGCATATGGTGGATACGGTATTGCAGTTTGAAGGAGATCGCAATCACGTGTACCGCTTACTGCGTTCGGTAAAAAATCGCTTCGGGAGCACCAATGAACTGGGAATTTATGAAATGGTTGGTTCCGGACTGCGTCAGGTAGAAAATCCTTCCGAAATATTAATTACCAATGCGGACAGCTCATTGAGTGGTATTTCGATTGGTGCTACAATGGAGGGAATGCGCCCGATGCTGATCGAAGTGCAGGCATTGGTGAGCACGGCAGCTTATGGGACACCACAACGCTCGTCAACTGGTTTCGACAGCAAGCGCTTGAATATGTTGCTGGCAGTAATGGAAAAACGATGCGGGTTTAAACTCGGGGCAAAAGATGTATTCCTGAACATTGCCGGAGGAATCAAAGTAGATGATCCTGCATTGGATTTGGCAGTAGTTGCTTCCGTCTTATCGTCAAATGCCGATATTGCGATCAATAAAAGTATCTGCCTTTCGGCGGAAGTAGGTTTGTCGGGTGAAGTACGCCCGGTGAATCGCATTGACCAGCGGATTTATGAGGCGGAGAAATTAGGTTTTGAGAAAATCATTATTTCGAAGTACAACAAAGGAATCAATCAAAAGGATTTTAAGATAGAATTGGTCCAATGCGGAAAACTCGATGAAGTAGTGAGGGCATTGTTCGCTTAAACGATTCATAATCAAATATGAAAAATAATTTAAAAACGTGTCTTAATCCGAAAAAACATATTACATTTGTAATGACATGCTTACCCCGCTTCCCGCTGATCAGCGCGCTTAGGGTAAGCTTTTTTATTTTCTAATCATGATAAATAAAATACCCTACTCTAAAAATTTCTTAATTATGAAGATCAATTAATTCAATTGAAACAACGTGGTATGTTGATCGAAGATGATGCAAAGGCGTTACATCTGCTCCAGCATATTAGTTATTATCGTCTAAGTGGTTATTGGTTTCCTTTGTTAAAAGATAAGAAACAGCATCTTTTCAAAGAAAATGCGACTTTCAATACTGCTTTTAAATTATATTGTTTTGACCGACAATTAAGGCAAATGGTTCTCTCTGAAATTGAAAAAATAGAAGTCGCCATTCGTGCAAAAATTGTTTTTATAATGGCTGAAAAACACGGACCTTTCTGGTTTCAGGATGGAAATGTATTTAAAAACCTAATAAAACATGCAAATTCACTTTCGAAAATAGGAGAAGAATTTCATCGAAGTGATGAAGAATTCATAGTGGCATTTAAAGATAAATATTCTGACGAGCTACCTCCCGGATGGATAACAATGGAAATTACTTCTTTTGGAACATTGTCTATGTTATATAAAAACATTAAACCGGGTAAAGAAAAAAGAGCAATTGCACATCATTTTGGATTGTCTGATTCTGTTTTTGAAACATGGTTGCATAGCATTGTATATTTGAGAAATGTATGTGCGCATCATACCCGTTTATGGAATCGTGCAATGAGTATTCGGCCTCAAATGCCCAGAAATCCACATAAAACATGGTTGAAGAATCCATCTGTTTCTACTAATCGTACTTATTTTATTTTGAGTATGCTACTTTATTTTTTACAAACAATTAATCCAAAAAACTCTTTCAGTGAAAGGCTGAATAAGCTACTAAGTGAGTATAGCAATGTAGATATTAAAGCACTGGGATTTCCTGGCGATTGGAAAGAAGAAAAATTATGGGGAAATTAAAAACAAGATAGCGTGAATTTTTTGTTAGAGATTTGAACTATAAGTGTCACATAACCTCAAATACTCCTCAATTTTCTTCACAGCATGGTGATAATTGGCTTTTAATCCGCCTTCGGAAACACCCGTTAATTTGGAAATTTCGGAGAATTTCAGATCCTGAAAAAACTTTAATTCAAACACTTCTGCTTGTTTTTGCGGGAGTGTTTCGATAGCAGCCATCAGGTGCCATTCGATGACTTCCGTAGAAATGTTGTTGAACCCGAAATCCTGCGCAATGACTTCAATGCTCGTTTCGCCCAAATCGGATGTGAACCGGATTTTTTCTTTTTTGATGTAATTCAGCGCTTCGTTATTAGCAATGCGGTACAACCAGGAATAAATACTGGAATCGCCCCGGAAATCTTTCAGGCTCTGAAATACTTTAATAAAAACGTTTTGCAGGCAATCTTCCGTCCACTGACGGTTTTTGGTCAAACGCTGGATTTGCGGAAACAACCGCGGACCGAATTGGGTGACAATAATCGTGAAGGCTTCGTTGTAAGAAGAAGCACTCTGCTTTGCCAATGTTAATATGTCGTCGTCAGAGTGCTTCAATAGGTATTGATTTTATTTTCTGCTGATCACTTTCAATGCCGCGGCAACAACATCCGGTGTGTCGATGTGATACTTTTTCATCAGATCATCCGGTGTTCCCGATTCTCCGAAGGTATCATTTACAGCTACGTATTCCTGTGGTAATGGGTTGGTTCTCGCCAGTAACTGTGCAATTGAATCTCCCAAACCTCCGTTGTACATGTGTTCTTCTGCTGTTACTACACACTTTGTCTTCGCTACGGATTGTAAGACAGCTTGCTCGTCCAAAGGTTTAATGGTGTGCATATTTATTACTTCCGCAGAAATCCCTTGTTTCTCCAGCTCCTGAGCCGCTTCGATGGACTTCCATACCAAATGGCCACAGGCGATGATCGTTACGTCTGTTCCTTCGATAATTGTGTCTGCTTTCCCGATGATAAATTTAGCATCCGGCTTTACAAAAATCGGAACACTCGGACGTCCGAAACGCAGGTAAACAGGACCTTCATGAGCTGCGCAAGCAATTGTAGCCTGTTTTGTCTGGTTGAAATCTGCAGGTACAATCACAGTCATATTCGGCAGCATTTTCATCATCCCGATGTCTTCCAGAATCTGGTGTGTTGCACCGTCTTCACCCAATGTTAACCCGGCATGTGAAGCAGCGATTTTTACATTTTTGTTGGAATAAGCGACCGATTGGCGGATTTGGTCGTACACACGCCCGGTAGAGAAGTTGGCAAACGTTCCGGTGAACGGGATTTTCCCTCCAATGGTCATTCCTGCAGCGATGCTGATCATGTTCGCCTCCGCAATTCCTACCTGGAAGAAACGTTCCGGGAATTCTTTTTGGAACGCGTCCATTTTCAATGAACCTGTGAGATCGGCGCACAAAGCCAGTACATCAGGATTGTTCCGCCCCAATTCCAAAAGCCCTTCACCAAATCCCGAACGGGTATCTTTTTTTCCAAAAACTTCGATTTCAATCATCTTTTAAAAGTTTAATGAGGTTGTTTTATTCGAATAGATTCTAAATTCTTTTTCTGTTGTGTAAATGGTGCTTTTGACCTTTCTAAAACGGTATACAACTTTATAATTTCCCGGTTGTAACTGCCAGGAGCCCTGCACCGGCTGATCGTCCAGATTGCATACCCAGGTAAAAGTACCGTCACCATTCACAGTAAATACCTGTCCGGTAATTGCACTGGTGGCTTTGTAAGTAAATAAGCCGGGTGCTGTAATATCCACTTTACTGACACTGCTTTGAGTTACGTCAACTGTCAGGTAGGTCCTTGGCAGCGTCAATATCTCCAGGTCGTACTTCCCGATAATGTATTTATCCGTTTCGCCGTTTTGCTGTACATTCAGCGTTGCCGGATTTCCTGTTTCCATAATCCGGGAAGGAATTACATAACTTTTTGTTCCGTTCAGCACGCGTGTTTGAATATATCCCTGGGGAACGTCAATGGAAATGATATTGTGCGTGTTGCGTTTCAGTTTGATTCCTTTCAATTCCCGTTTCGGCAAGGTGTTGACCACCATGTCGTATTCCAATGCAGGGTCCATGATCACTGTATCCGGTACATTGTTTTGATTCATCGTGTGTGTGAACGTATATTTCAACTCTTTTGTGCCCGCCTTGTACAGGAATAAGGTCACATTGGTTTCTTTCGGCTCCCCGGAGTTGGTGTTGAGGTTGATCTGAACGGTTGTATTGACCAACGCTTTGTTGACCACATTGTTCAGAACTTTTTCAAAGCTTTCCGGTGTTTCTGCGTCGGCATATTCACCGATACAACGGAATTTTTCCAGGTACGATAAGTCCATTCCCACACCGATCACAAAGGGTTTTACATTAACTCCCTTGTCTTTTAGCTTTTTTGCGATGACACATGGGTCGTTGTCACATGCTTCCAAACCGTCTGTGATAAGAATGATCACATTGCGGGATTTGGCATCCGGGAAATCTCCTGCCGCTGCTTCCAGTGACCGGGCAATAGGTGTCGTTCCTTTTGCCTGTATGGTTCTGATCCTACTTTTAATCTGACTGTGATTGTTGCTGCCGAACGGAACTTCCAGTTTGGTATCGTTACAATCCTGATAGGTTGCTGTGATTTCGGATTGGTGTCCGTATACGCGCAGCGCGACTTCCAGGTTTTCAACCCCTTCGAGTTCTGTCACCGATTTTGCAAGCAATTCCTTTGCTGCATCAATACGGGTTCTCGATCCCCATGTTCCGTTCATGCTGTTGGAAGCATCCAGGATAAAAAGGATGCGTGTCAGCTGTTCCTGTCCGAATGATGGCAGACAAAACAATAAGCATGCTATGACAACGTATTTTCTCAACCGATTAGTAATCTCCTAACGTTTCTTCCAATTGATTCAACGCACTCTCCAATTGTTCCGCATTTGGTGCTGAACCATGCCACTTGTGGGTTCCCATCATGTAGTCAACTCCCTGACCCATTTCTGTTGTCATCAGGATGACGATTGGTTTTCCGTGACCTGTTTTTGCTTTTGCTTCAGCTAATGTTTTGCGCATATCGTCAAAATCATGACCATTCATTTCCAATACGTACCAACCAAAAGCTTGCCATTTTTCTTTCAGATTCCCCAACGTAATCACATCGTCTACATCTCCGTCGATCTGACGTCCGTTGTAATCGATTGTTGCAATCAAATTGTCTACTTTGTGAGCAGCTGCATACATCGCCGCTTCCCAGATTTGTCCTTCCTGTAATTCTCCGTCACCGTGAAGTGTATATACAAGGGCATCATCCACATTCAGTCGTTTTACTTGTGCGGCGCCGATGGCGTTTGACAATCCTTGTCCCAATGAACCGGAAGCCATGCGAATTCCTTCTAATCCTTTTGCCGGAGACGGATGCCCCTGCAAACGGGAAGAAATTTTTCGGAATGTACTCAATTCAGCTACAGGAAAATAACCACTTCTTGCCAATACACTGTACCATACGGGACTGATGTGACCATTGGATAAGAAAAATAAATCTTCATTTTTTCCATTCATGTCAAACTTTTTCGGATCCTGTTTCAACACTTCAAAATACATGAGTGTAAAAAAGTCTGCACATCCCAAAGACCCACCCGGGTGTCCTGAACTAACTGCGGCAACCATACGTACAATATCTCTGCGTACCTGAGAAGCAATTCGTTTCAATTCGCTGTTTTCCATATTCTGCTAAATCGTTTTTGTTCGATACTTATAGAGCACAAAACTAACTTTTATTCTCCAGTTCTAAAAATCAAAAAACAGAGTATTTTTCAAGAGTTATTAAGAATTGTAAACAAATGAGAACAAATTCATACAATGATTTTCCATTTCTTCCAAAACCACTATCTTTAAACCCGTAGAATTAAAAAATCAAACAAATGCAACGATATAAAAGCTATGCGCTCGGTCAGTGGATTGACGGAGAAGGTGTGGAAACCAGTTTGTTTAATGCCATTACCGGAGAACAGATCGGAGAACTGTCAAGTAAAGGATTTGACTATGCCGCAATTTTAAATTACGGGCGTACGACCGGAGGCAAAGTGTTGAGAAAAATGACGTTTCAGGAGCGTGGGCGTATGCTGAAAGCGTTGGCCCTGTACCTGTTGGAACGCAAAGAAAAATATTACCAGGTAAGTGCCTGGACCGGAGCAACCCATGTGGATTCATGGATTGATATCGAAGGAGGAATCGGGAACTTGTTTGCCAATGCTTCATTGAGAAGACAATTCCCGGATTTACCGTATTACGTGGATGGAAGTGCAGCACCGCTGTCTAAAAATGGTTCGTTCATTGGGCATCACATTATGGTGCCGAAAGAAGGGGTTGCCATTCACGTAAATGCATTCAACTTCCCGGTATGGGGGATGCTGGAGAAAATTGCCGTGAACTTTATGGCGGGAGTTCCTGCGGTGGTAAAACCATCAAGTGTAACGGGATTTTTGACGCAGGTGGTGGTAGAAGACATTGTGGCATCCGGAATTTTACCGGAAGGCTCCCTGCAGCTGATTTTAGGCTCGGCAAGAGATTTGATTGAGCATGTAAACTCTTCCGATGTGGTTACCTTTACAGGAAGTGCCGATACCGGATTGAAACTGAAGTCCAACCCGGTGATTGCCCGGAATAATGTTCCGTTTAACCTGGAAGCAGATTCATTGAATGCGACAATTCTGGGAAAAAAAGCAGTTCCTGGAACAGTTGAATTTGACTTGTTTGTCAAGGAAGCAGTAAAAGAAATTACCGTCAAAGCAGGACAAAAATGTACAGCGGTGCGCCGTATTTTCGTTCCGGAAGAATTGATTGATGATGTTCAAAAAGCCATCGCAGCCCGCTTGTCGTCGGTGGTGATCGGAGACCCTGCAACAGAAGGTGTTCGTATGGGATCACTGGCATCAAAGGGACAGGTACAGGCAGTGCGCGAAAGTGTTGAATTGCTGACACGTTCACAGCAGATCGTATACGGAGATCTGGATCACTTTGAAGTAACAGGTGCCGACAGACAAAAAGGAGCGTTTTTCTCTCCGATTCTATTCAGAAATGATGATCCGTTTGTAAACACGGATGTACATAACATTGAGGCATTCGGACCGGTTTCTACCATCATGCCGTATAAAGAAATAGCGGACGCGGTGGAGCTGGCAAAAATGGGGAAAGGGTCATTGGTTTCTTCGATCGTGACGCCATGTGATAAAGAAGCAAAAGAATATGTCATCGGAGCAGCGAGTATGCACGGACGTATTTTGGTGCTGAATGAAAGTTGTGCGAAAGAAAGTACAGGACACGGTTCACCAATGCCGTTGTTGACACATGGGGGTCCCGGACGTGCCGGAGGTGGTGAAGAAATGGGTGGAAAACGCGGAGTATTGCATTACCTGCAACGAACAGCAATTCAGGGACATCCGACAACCATTACAGCAATTACGGAACAATTCCAGGTGGGTGCAGCCATGCCGGAAGCAAATCCACACGTATTCAGAAAACATTTTGAAGAATTGGTGGTCGGTGAAACGGTATTTACACACAAGCATACGGTTACGGAAACAGACATCGTAAACTTTGCGAATGTTTCGGGAGATAATTTCTATGCACACATGGACGAAACATCATTGGAAGGAACCATCTTTGAACGCCGTGTGGCGCATGGATACTTCATCCTGTCCAAAGCTGCGGGATTGTTTGTAGATCCGAAAAAAGGACCAGTCCTGCTGAATTACGGAATCGATGAAGCACGTTTTACAAAACCTGTGTACCCGGGAGCAACAATCGGTGTGCGTTTTACAGTGAAAGAAAAAGTGGACCAGGAAAAACGAAGCGAGGAGGATATCGCAAAAGGAATCGTTAAGTTTTTAGTGGACATCTACGATGAGACCGGAGAAACAGTAGGAATTGCTACGATTCTGACGATGGTGAAGAAACTGGATCAGTCGAAGTAAATTGAAATAAGGAAACAGAAAGCGGCTTATGCCGCTTTTTTCTTAATATACCAGTTGTTACTTTTCAGTTCGTTTTACATTCTTTCTAAACACACGATGCATTATTTGATTCTATATCTTTTTCTTGTTGTGAGTTCGCTTTCACTTGCCCAGTCAGAAGTGGACTGGAACAATTATGATGCAGATCAACTGAATGAATACATTACGATTGAAGTCAATAAACTTCGAAGAAAAGCAAGAGTAGATACACTTCACTATCAGCCGTTGTTACTAAATGCGGCTCAGGACCATGCTACATATATGCTCGAAAAAAATGTACTGACCCATCACCAGAAAAACAAGCAAAAGAAAACACCGAAAAACCGGGTTGATTTTTATGGAGAACAGTTTGCAACAGTCGGTGAAAATGTGCAGGTGCTAACGCTGAATAGCATTCCGAAACAATTCCGAAAGAAAGGAGAGCCACAAACTATTAATAGCTATGAATTAATGGCAAAAATACTGGTGTTGAACTGGAAAAATTCTCCTCCGCACTTTGCAAACATGATTCGTGCGGATTATTCAGGGACACTGACAGCAATTCGTGTCGGGAGTAATGGTGCTGTTTATGCCTGCCAATTGTTGGCCAACGAACCGTTCAACCACCCGAAAAAAGACGATGCTTTAAATTTCAGGTACAAACCGGACAATCGGAAGTTGATTCCCCGAAAGAATGATTCATTACAATTAAGGGGAACCGTTCATGTATTGGAAGACAAAAGCATTTACTTTTCATCGCATTCAAAAAAAAAATTTAAAAAGAATGTGCGAAATCCCTGGAGATCGGGAATTGCTGCAGATATCGTGTTAAAAAGCCAATACATTTGCGCAACAACCAATGCATTCAACGGAAAACGTGGAGTACGGGGAATTCCGATGAATCCGGTGTTCAGAAAATCATTCAGGAAAGGAGATAACATGTTCCGGAAAGAGAATGTATACATTTACCTGGGAAAGGTTCCTGACTGGATCGATGAAGCGTATGAAGTGAACCTGACAATTGTCAAGAAAAAAAGGACGTTTACGAATCATAAATTTGATGTCATTCCACTTGCATTCAAATTGGATCTGGATATTCAGCCCATTGTTGATGTTCCCTTTACCGAATTATATGAAATCATGCGGGATACGATTACTATTCGTGTACCATATGAAAAGTCGGATACTTCTTTTGACCCGGAATCATTCAACCGATTGCTGTTGCCATATACGGAAAAGATGAATAACCGCTCCCGGGTACTTATCAGGGGTTTTTCAAGTATTGAAGGTTCACGTGAAATCAATGAAAAACTGTATTTGAAACGTGCTGAAAACCTGGCAACTGTTCTTCGTGGACACCACATTGACAGTGCCGCTATACAGGTGAGTTCAGCAGAAAATATCGCAGGATTCCGGAAGGATATCAAGGGAACCCGGTTTGAGTTCCTGGACACACTGGATGATGAAGAATTAAAACAAGCTGTTACTGAGAAATGGAGCGATTCACTGGAACCGATTCTGAAACATCACCGGTATGCTGAATTAACCCTCCGGCTTCAGTGGAACGATACAATTGGAATGGACCCGGATCGGTTGAAACAGCTGTTTGACCAGTCGATTCAACAATCCGATTTTAAACAGGCGGGATTGGTGTTCAACAATGTGCTGCATGCTATACAAAAAGGGATGTTGGATCCCAGTCAACTGGCATTCTTTGAGCTTCCGCAGATAAAAGAATTTACTTATCAGCAGTTTCAAAAATTATTGCTGACTGTTCAAACAGATACATCGGCACAAGTGTGGTGGGACGAAAAATTCATGGGTGAGCTATACCAACTTGTACTCCTCGATGAACGGCAGCCTGAAGTCAAATCGTATTATTATTGGTTGTTGTATCATCAGGCGATGACAGCTTACGATCCGGGAACAATCCGGGATATTTTTGAGAATTTGACAGAACAAAAAAATATAAATGCCGTGCTCAAAGCCCGTATGTTACTGTCTTTGGCGTCCAGACACGATGAAATAATGCTGTGGTATGGAGGAGCAAAACAGGATGACTACCTGCATCAACACATCCTCCCCGTATACAAAAAAGCGGGGTTAACGCCGGATGAAATGATTTATACGGCACAATACTTCTATTATTTTGGGTATTATCCGGAGGTCAAATCATTGTTAAGGCGGGGGATTTCCGAACACTCATCCATAGAAGACATTGTAACATACCTGAAAATAATGAATGATAGCAATATGGGACTTTCTGAAAAGCAATATGTCAACCTGTTTGTGCAGGTTGCGGAATGGAAAAAGGAAGAGTTCTGCACATTGTTTAATTCCCCGAAACTCAATTTTCAGGTGATGGACATCGAGCAGATTAAAGAACTGTACTGTGAAAAATGCAGTACGCCTTAATGCCTTACATTCATTGTATTAACCATTAAGCCGGACGAACGTAATCGTCTGTCAGCAGATGATGCAAATCCGGTCTTCGAGAAAATACTTTCACTACAAACGGACAGGTCGGATAAATTTTGATTCCTTTTTCGGTTGCAAATTCAATCAGTTTGTCAAATAAGGGCATTCCCAAACGATGATCCCGGTATTCGTCATGTACCAGTGTACCGTTCGCATTAATGTTGCCGTTTTCCAACCATTTGTATTTGATGTAACCGGCCTCCTTACCGTCCACTTCTACAATAAAACGTCCTTCTTTACCGTCATCCATGTGTTTAAATGTACTTGTGCTCATCGTGTTTTTGTTTGAGTTATAAATGGTTGAATGATCAGTTATCAATTATCAAAGGTTGATTATTAAAACGTCACTTGATAATTAAATCATTGATAACTACTAATTACTTCAACTTCCTGATTCCTATTTCGTACAGCGCAAAACTGATCAAATCGGCATTCTCACCGATTACCTGCTCTGTTGAACGACCTGCTCCGTGTCCTGCATTGACTTCAATTCTTACTAAAATCGGGTTATTGCATCCTTGCTTATCCTGTAATTCTGCTCCGAATTTGAATGAGTGTGCCGGAACTACACGATCGTCGTGATCACTGGTGATGATCATCGTGGACGGGTAACACGTTCCTTTTTTTACATTGTGCACCGGAGAATAAGACTTCAGGTATTCGAACATTTCCCTGCTGTCTTCTGCTGTTCCGTAATCGTATGCCCATCCTGCACCGGCTGTAAATTTGTTGTAACGCAGCATATCCAGCACACCTACACCCGGGAATGCAACTTTCGCAAGATCGGGGCGCATGGTCATTGTCGCTCCGACAAGCAATCCACCGTTTGAACGGCCGGAAATTGCCATGTATTCTTTGGAAGTATATCCTTTTTTCTGTAAGTATTCCCCTGCTGCGATGAAGTCTTCAAATACGTTTTTCTTTTCCATTTTTGTTCCTGCATCGTGCCATTTTTTCCCGTATTCACCCCCTCCGCGGATGTTGGGAACCGCATAAATACCGCCATTTTCCATCCAGATCGCATTGACAACGGAGAATGATGGTTGCAAACTGATGTTAAATCCTCCGTATGAATAGAGAATCGTCGGGTTTTTACCGTCCAGCTTGATGCCTTTCTTGTAGCTGATCATCATCGGGATCTTTGTTCCGTCTTTTGATGTGTAAAATACTTGTTCCGAAACATAATCTGCCGGATTGAATTTCACATTCGGTTGCTGATACACCTCCGATTTTCCGGTTTCCACATTGAATTTGTAAATCGTCCCCGGAGTAATGTAATTGGTAAAAGAGTAATACAAATCTTTTTGTTTGAGTTTACCCCCGAACCCACCTGCAGTTCCGTTGCCCGGTAGCTCAATCGTACGGATCAGTGCACCGTTGTAATCCAGTTGCCGTACATATGACAAGGCATCTTTCATGTATTTGGCAAAAATATACCCGCCACCGGTGGAAACCGTCAGTACGTTTTCTGTCTCGGAAATCACATCGATCCATTTTTCGGGCTGATTGATATCAAACTTCTGGAGTTTGTTGTTCGGTGCGTTTTTATCAGTCAGTACATAGATGAAATCTCCTTTTGTATCAATAACTCCCGAACTGCAATCGTACCCTTTCTGAATGGTAATGAAATCCGTTTTGTTTTTCAAATCTTTGATGTACAATTCATTTCCATAGGTAGTATTGGACGCGGAAACAATAAGAAAACGCTCATCATCGGAGAGATATGCTCCTAAATAACGTCTTTTGAAATCATCTCCACCGATAATCAGCTGGTCTTCCTTTTGTTTTGTTCCCAATTTGTGGAAATACACTTTATGGGTGTCTGTTTTTGCAGAAAGCTCACTCCCCTGAGGTTTGTCGTAGCTCGAATAATAGAATCCTTCATCACCCTGCCAAGCGATTCCTGAAAATTTGATATCAACAAGTGTGTCACCGATTTGCTGCTTTGTCACCGCGTCGATGATGATAATTTTATTCCAGTCACTGCCCCCTTCGGAAATGGCATATGCCGCAAGTGTCCCTTTTTTATTGAAAGACAGGTTGCTCAACGAAGTTGTTCCCTGTGCAGAGAATTTATTCGGATCCAGGAACACCTCTTCCTTGCCGGTTTTATCTTTCCGGTACAAAACAGATTGTGCCTGCAAACCGTTGTTTTTGTAATAATAGACATAATCTCCTTCCTCAAACGGAGCACTGATCTTTTCATAATTCCATTTGTCGCGCAATTGATTGCGGATTTCTTCACGGAATGGTATTTTACCCAGGTAATCGTTCGTAAATGTTACTTCCCGCTCTACCCAGTCTTTGGTATCTTCCGACCGGTCATCTTCCAGCCAACGATAAGGATCCGAAACAGTAACACCAAAATAGTCATCCGAATGCTCTACCTTTTTGGTGGTCGGATACGTATGTTGAGAATAACAGGTAATTGAAGTCATCGCGAGTGATAGTGTAAAAAGTTTTGCCGCCATTTTGTTTTAGATTTTCTCAAAAATACAAATTATTTTTCAGCTTCAAATCATGTAACGATTCTACAAAATCATGTAATAGATTTTCCCTCCCTCCGCTGTAATTTTGTAATTCAAAATAGTAGTTAATATGACAACGATAAAAATTCCTTTAACCATCGACATCACTGCGGAGCAGTTGAAGCAAATCCGGCAAATCGAAGGTGTAACAGAAGTAAGTGTAACAGGCGATGGCCAGTTGGTGGTGATTGCAGAGAAGGATGAAAATGATGTTATTTCGCAAGTTTTAAATCAAATCAACGGTTTTGATGCGAAACTATCTGTAATAGAATCAGATTTTCCTGTAGAAAAGCTGACGTGCGGAGGTTGCGCGGCAAGTGCGGAACGATTGTTAAACAACCAACCCGGGGTGGTGACAGCTTCCGTAAAGTTCCCGACAAAATCAGCAAAGATTTATTATTTGCAGAATAAAACAACGCCGTTAAAATTGAAAGTCGCATTGGAACAGTTGGGGTATGAGTTGAAAATATGAGTTGAAGTATATACAACAATAGTACATCTTCTACATTCCATTGTTTTATAGCTACGGATTTATAGCGCATGGCCAGAAAATGTAAAAGATACGAATCGTTTATCCCGTTGATGCAAAAAGAACAGAATAAAAAAACATGGAAAAGAAAACAGTAACAGTAACCAACATGACCTGTGCTGCGTGTGCAGGAAGTGTTGAGCGGTTTCTGAATAACCAGGAAGGAGTTAGCAGTGCTTCAGTCAATTTTGCCAACGAAAAGGCAGTGATTGAATACAGCGAAGTGACCAGTTTTGATGCACTTAAATCAGCGGTGCAGTCGATTGGTTATGACCTCGTAGCTACAGATTCGGAAGCAGGAAAACAACAGGTTATTCAGGGAAAAGAAAACGAATACCGGAAATTGAAAAGACGGGTGATTGGAGCAATCATTCTGGCTGTTCCATTGTTTGTCATTGGTATGTTCTTCATGGAGATGCCCTATGCAAATTACATCATGTGGGCATTGTCGACTCCGATGCTGTTTTATTTCGGACAGCAGTTTTTTGTGGGAGCCTGGAAGCAATTGAAGCATCGTTCGGCAAACATGGATACACTCGTAGCGATGAGTACCGGAATTGCCTACCTGTTTAGTGTTTTTAATACCTTAAATCCTCATTTTTGGCATTCCAGGGGAATTCATCCGCATGTGTATTTTGAAGCAGCCGGAATTGTCATTGCCTTTATTCTGCTGGGAAAACTGTTAGAGGAACGGGCAAAAGGGAATACGAGTGCCGCCATTAAAAAATTGATGGGATTGCAACCTAAGACCGTTACTGTCATCCTGGAAAATGGTGAACAAGCGGAACAAGCAGTCAGTACATTGACAAAAAATACAATCGTATTGGTTAAACCGGGCGAACGGATTGCAGTGGACGGAGAAGTTATCGCCGGAAGTTCGTACGTAGATGAAAGTACGATCAACGGAGAGCCGATCCCTGTTGCAAAACAAGCGGGCGACACGGTTTTTGCCGGAACGATGAATCAGAAAGGTGCTTTCCGGTTTCGCGCGGAAAAAGTAGGAGGAGAAACATTACTGGCACAGATTATTAAAATGGTGGAGGAAGCGCAGGGAAGTAAAGCTCCTGTACAAAAACTGGTGGATAAAATTGCAGCTGTATTTGTTCCTGTTGTGATCGGAATCGCTGTGCTGAGTTTTATTACCTGGATGATTTTAGGTGGAGAATACGGGTTTGAACGTGGTTTGATTGCTGCAGTTACCGTTTTGGTGATCGCCTGTCCGTGCGCGCTTGGTTTGGCAACTCCCACAGCGATTATGGTGGGCGTGGGAAAAGCAGCAGAAAGAGGGATTTTAATCAAAGATGCGGAAAGCCTTGAACTGGCACAAAAAATGAATTCGGTTATTTTAGATAAAACCGGAACCATCACGGAGGGAAAACCTGTTGTAACGGATTTGGAATGGTTCGGTAATTTTTCGCAGGAACAACAGGATATTTTATTCAGTATTGAGCAATCTTCCGAACACCCGTTGGCAGATGCAATTGTTGCCCGTCTGAAAGAAACAAGTAAGTTTCTGGAAGGGGTTGAAGTGGAAAATAATTCCGGACAGGGAATTACAGGACGGGTAAACGGGAAAGAATACTTCCTGGGAAATGAACGTCTGATGCAACAAAAAGACATTGTTTTTTCTGAAGAACAGAAGGCGTGGATCAGTCAGCGATTGGAAAAAGCACAAACCGTTGTTTTGTTTGCTGAGGATGCCCGGTTATTGGGAGCGCTTGCTATTGCCGATCAGGTAAAAGAGACGTCCGCAGCTGCCATTCATGAACTGCACCGGAAAGGAATCAAAGTCGTCATGCTGACCGGAGACAATCCCCAGACAGCGAAAGCAGTTGCAGAAGAACTGGGAATTGATGTGTACCATGCGAATGTACTTCCCGCTGAAAAAGCAAACTATGTGCGGGAATTGCAGGAAAAAGGCGAAGTTGTTGCAATGGTGGGAGACGGAATCAACGACAGTAATGCCCTGGCACAAGCAGATGTCAGCATCGCGATGGGAAAAGGGAGCGATATCGCAATGGATGTGGCGAAGATGACGATTATTTCATCCGATTTGCTGAAAATTTCCGAGGCGATTCGGCTTTCGAAGCAAACAAGTACTGCGATCAGACAAAATTTATTCTGGGCGTTTATTTACAACCTGATCGGAATTCCGGTTGCTGCAGGAATTTTATACCCGTTCAACGGTTTTTTACTGGATCCTATGTGGGCGGGAGCGGCAATGGCATTCAGCTCAGTGAGTGTGGTAATGAATAGTTTAATGTTAAAAATTAAGCAGGTTTAATCAAAAAATTAAAAAAAATTAAAATTTCGGAGCCACTGTTTGGAATAAATTTACGTCTCTATGATGTAAAAGTTTATTTTAAATGATCAGATTAACAACAGCGATATTAATTTCATTAATTGCATCAATCGCATATTCCCAGCAGACAACTATTTCTTTTGGACCGGGTAGTAACAACCAAACATTTAGTACATGTAATGGATTTATCATAGACTCAGGAGGGCAAGGAGGATCCGGTTATTCCAATAATGAAGACGTTGTCATAACGGTTTGCCCTGATAACCCGGGTGATATTGTAAGTGTTGTATTCAACTTGTTTAATCTCAGTACCGTTGACGACAATCCTGCGCCAAATGTTACGAATCTTGATTACATGGATGTATACGATGGAACCTCCACTACATCCACACACATGGGGACTTATTCCGGAACCCAGCTTTCAGGTGTGATCATCCAGCCGACAGAATTGAATACAACAGGCTGTCTTACCTTTCGTTTTCGCTCTAATAGTGCAGGAACAGGGAATTTCGCTGCTGCGGTAACCTGCAAAACACCTTGTTCGAATCCAATGGCGGTAGGAGCCATCATAGGCGGGATTACCCCGGATTCCATCAGAGTTTGTATCGGTGATGTAGTCTCATTTACAGATAACGGGTCATACGGACAACCTGGATTTGCCATTGAAAGCTATGCATGGGATTTCATGGACGGAACAACAGCGGTAGGTCCTCAGGCCTCCCATAGCTTTGATAATCCGGGTATGTACATCGTACAATTGACAGTAAAAGATAACAATACAGACACTGCCTGTTACAATACCAACTTAACGGAGTTGAGAGTACTGGTTGCAACAGAACCGGATTTTTCACCACTTCCGACAGAAATTGATGTGTGTATCGGCGAATCCTATTCCATTACAGCCTATCCGGATGACTATGAAGTGGAATGGCAGGGATTTCCGGGCTCGACAACCGTTGATGACGGATGTATCACAGATGACTTGCTCGGAGTACAGCAATCTATTCCTTTATTGCAGACTGGTTTTGAGTCCGGAACACAGATCACAAGTGCTTCAGATATTATAAGTATATGCATGGAAATGGAACATTCATTCATCGGAGACCTTCTGATCACGCTGACCTGTCCGACCGGGCAGAATGTCATTTTGCACCAGCAGGGTGGTGGTGGCGTAAATCTGGGAGTAGCAGTGCAGGCGGATAACGTCGATTGCAGTATTCCGGAAACGATGGGAACACCCTTTTCCTATTGCTTTACCCCGGTTGCTAACCAGACCTGGGTACAGGCTGTTAATGCAGGCGCGGCTGTCGGAAATATTCTTCCCGCAGGAGATTATGCTCCTATCGGTTCACTAAGCAATTTAGTCGGTTGTCCGACCAATGGTACCTGGTCGCTGAATGTGACAGATTTGTGGGCAGCGGATGATGGAACGGTGTTTTCGTTCTCATTGAACTTAAATCCCGACTTCTACCCGGATGATATTTCATTTAAACCTGAAATCGGACACACTGCTGATTCTTCTTTCTGGAGTACAAGTACTTCGATTCCTTATGCGCTTTCGAACCAGAACAGTACAATAACAGTAACTCCGGATACTCCCGGACAATACGTGATTACCTTTCATGCCATTGATGACTTTGGTTGCGAAAACACCCACGATGTATTGGTGAATGTCAATGAACTGGCAGTTGTCAATGCAGGTAATGACACGTTGGTTTGTGAAGGAAACAGCTTCCAGCTGGATCCGTCTGTTGTCTGGCCGCCAACTCCTTGTAATTATACATTGGTACTGATCGATTCGTGGGGAGACGGATGGGAGGGTAACACCATGACCCTCAACGTGAATGGCAACATGTCTAATTATACCGTTCCGCCAGGAGGATCTGAAAATTCCATTCCTTTTGCAGTAAATAACGGACAAACATATACAACTACATTCAACGCAACTGGTTTTTCTATAAGTGAATGTTCTTACCGTATTCTGGATGAAGATGGAACTGTTGTTTACCAGTCTTCCGGGAATTTATCCGGACATAATATGACATTTACGTCAAACTGCGTCCCTGCGTATGAATATACGTGGACGCCGGGAACCAACCTTTCGGACGGAAGTATTTTAAATCCGGTCTGGTCACCACAAGGAGATGAAACAATTACGCTGATCATTAATCCGGTCGGACATCCGCTTTGTGCAAGTTCAGACAGCATTGCCATTACCGTAATTCCTCCACCGTATGCAGGTGAGGACAGTTCTCTGGTGGTCTGTTCTCAAGACGCCCCGGTAGACCTGTTTACATTGTTATCCAACAACCCTCAGACAGGTGGTGTCTGGAAAAATCCGCAGGGACAGGTGATTACTATGCCTTTCGATCCGGCTGTGATGCCTTCCGGAAATTATACTTACACGATCGGGGCGGCTGATTGCCAGGATCAGTCAGTTGTTGTGGTAGATGTAACCGATACTGAAATTACGAATCATGTCATTATTGATTCCGATTGTAACAGCAAGCCAAACGGTTCCATTACCGTTACAGGAACAGCAATTGATTATTACACCCTGAACGGAGGCCCCCAGGTCAATGCTATGTCTCCATTCACAATTGACAGTTTATTTGCAGGAGATTACGTGTTGGATGTGTATTCAGTAGGAGGATGTACTGACCAGTTAACGTTCACCGTTGAAGAACCTGATCCATTGGTGATTCCATTTATTTCTCCTGATACGCTGATCTGTCGGGAAGGCGCAGCAACATTAACAGCAACAGGTGAAGGAGGAAGCAGTGCCTATTCGTATTCATGGACGTTAAACGGGGTGACCGTTGGAAATACTCAGACGATCACGGTATCTCCGGGAGCAGGATCTCACAATTACTGCGTCACATTATCTGAGGCATGTGGTTCACCAACCGCAACGGCATGTACGAATGTATTTATTGAGGAAGAGATCATACCTGCGTTACTGCCTGATTTCCCTGAAGGGTGTGAAGCACACAGTGTCATTTTTGATAATTTGTCGAATGGAAATATTGATTCGGTCTTCATTTCTTTTGGAGACGGGACAAAAGACACTGTTATTCTTGGAAACGGGTCGTTCGGTCATACCTACCAGTCACATGGATTGTATACCGTTGAAATGGAAGTGATTTCATCTCTGGGATGTTATTACAGCAATACTTTTACTGATTTTATCACGGTATATCCTGTGCCGGATGCAAACTTTAACGCTTCTCCGACACCTGTAAGCATGTTTGATCCGACGGTGCATCTGACAGATATTTCAACAGGGAACATCGACCAGTACCAGTGGGTAATGCCAGGTGCCAATCCGTCTTATTCTTCACTTCAATCACCGAAGATTACGTATCCTCAGGGAGAAACGGGGGTCTATCCGATCACCTTGTATGTAATGACGGAATACGGCTGTACCGATTCAATTACGAAAAATGTGGAAGTGGTCAATGATGTCATGCTGTTTGCTCCCAATACATTCACTCCGGATGGAGATGAATTTAACCAGACATGGAAAGTTTACATTCAGGGAATAGATGATTATTCCTTCCATTTACAAATCTATAACAGGTGGGGAGAGCTGATATTTGAGTCGTACGACCGGGATTTCGGATGGGACGGTACGTTCAATGGGAAAATTGTTCAGTCAGGTTCCTATACATGGACGATCTCTGCCCGCGATTTGTTCAATGACAAGAAATATACGTTCAACGGACATGTGAGTATACTGAGATAAGGTAAAAAGCTTAAAAAGTGTAAAAAACCGTCGGTATAGTTAGGCGAATATCGATTCCCTTCGCTAAATTTGTGCTTTTCTTTTGAGAAGTGAAAAACATTAAATTATACCAGGTATTTCTTGCGTTATTGGGCTTGATTGCCATTTTACTTACCATTAGCCTCTTCATTCCCGAAGAAGGAATCAGGGTGTTTGGAATGAATTTAAAATTCCCGACCATCGGACGGTTGATGCATCCCAAAAAGCAAGAAACGGCAGAAATTGACAACATTATTGTGGATGTCGATACAACATTTGCAGATCCGTTGTTACAACATCAGAATGGAAGCAACGGGGACATGGGAGCGCCGAATGCCGGAGAGTTGAGTGTTAAGAACTCAACGATTATTCACCTGAATGATGCCGGATTGGTCAATCTTCACAATTTTTTTGAGAAATTGAGCTCCGCCGCTACAGCCAAAAAGAAAGTACACATTCTCCACTATGGAGATTCCCAGATTGAAGGTGACCGGATGACCGGATTTATCCGGGAACGCCTTCAAAACCAGTTCGGAGGAAACGGACCGGGATTGGTTCCGGCAAACAATGTGTACAATACCTTCGCATTCGTACAAACCTATTCACCCAATTTTAAGCGCTATACCTGCTTCGGAGGAGATAAACTCAACTCCCGCAAGTACGGTGTGATGGGTTCCGCAGCGCGTTTTACCAGGGAATACAAAGACAGCGCGGAAATAGCCAATGAAACAAGCATTAAAACCGGCTGGATTGAATTGGCGGCATCGGGAAGCGCATTCGGACGCTCCAGAAGTTTCAGTACAGTGAAAATGTATTACAACAGTTGTATCAAGCCGTGTGCGATTAACGTATATGAAAACGGTGCGCTGATTCACCAGGATAGTTTGAAAGCGGACGGGAAATCCCATATTTTTAAACTGACATTCCCGGGAACTCCGGGGAAATTGAAATTTGAATTCTCAACAGCCATTAGTCCGACCATCAGTAATTTTACCCTGGAAGGAGATTACGGAGTGCAGATGTCCAACATCGGGATGAGAGGCTCCAGTGGTACGATTTTTGGTTCGATGGACAGAGGGGTTGTTGCAGAAGCAATGAACGATTTGGGAGTAGAATTAATCATCATGCAATACGGTGGAAACTCGGTTCCGTTTTTTAAAGACAGCGCGTCTGTTCGCAACTACGCCAGTTATTTCAAAGGGCAGTTGAATTCCCTGAAATCAATGCGTCCTTCAGCAGCTATTGTGGTCATCGGACCGAGTGATATGTCGCGAATGGTAGACGGAATTTATGAAACATATCCGTTTTTGCCATACTGCGTTGAACAGATGAAAAAAGTGAGCATGGAAGCCGGAGCCGGATATTGGGATCTCTATGGTGCTATGGGAGGGAAAAATTCAATGCCGGCATGGGTGAACAAAGGACTGGCAGGAAATGATTACATCCATTTTAGTAACGGAGGAGCCCGGGTGGCGGCCCAGTTGTTTTATGATGCGCTAATTGCAGAGTACGTCAAATGGAGCGGAAAAGGGGAATAGTAAATGATTGTTATTTATCGACGACAGTTTAAGTATTGGCTCACCGGTATTCTGACCGGGATTTCAGTGTTGGCATATTCCCAGCAAAAAGATTCCCTTTCAGCCTACAATTTCCCGGATTTCGTTCGCATAGATACATCCACAAGGACAACCTACCCGTTCATTGATTTTTCTAAGAACAATTATAAATTTTACACCAAAACGAGCCCCAATTTCGAGTACCTGTACCACCAACTCGATTCCATGATCCGTTTCCAGGACCGCAAACTGAATTTCTACCACATCGGAGGGTCACACATCCAGGCAGATATTTATACCAATGATGTTCGGATGTTTTTGCAAACCAATTATCCTAAATTGACGGGAGAACGCGGAATGGTCTTCCCATTTAATCTTGCAGGAACCAACAACCCGGGAAATTACCGCTTTTCGTCTCCCTCAAATTTCAGAGGGTACCGGGTGGTCGCCAATAAAGACAATACCATTGATTTTGGTGTGCTGGGGGCAACGATCATCAGCAGCGATTCGATTGTCCTGTTTTCATTTCAACACAAGAATACGGTTTCTAAGCCGGGATTCTGCAAACTCCGGGTATTTCACAACAAAGGAGAATTGCCGTATGAGCTCAATTTCGGAAGTGATGAAATTCTCATCGAATCGGTGAAGCAAAACCCGGAAATAGGGTACACGGAAATTGAGTTTACGGATGAACTGGATTCACTGGACCTTCAGTTTTCACGAAAAACGAATCAATATACAGAGTTGGAAATCTATGGCTTCCAGTTCATGAACGACGACCCCGGAATCTCGTACAATTCGATTGGAATCAACGGAGCAGGGCTTTATTCCTACCTGGATTGTGCACGGTTTGAGGAACAGCTGAAAACCTATCCTCCTGACTTTTTTGCGTATTCCGTAGGAACGAATGATGCCAACGTTCCGTACGAAAAATTTGATCCCCAGGTGTACAAGCGCAACCTGGAAAAAATGATGAAGATGGCTTTGCGTGCCAATCCGAATTGTGCATTGCTGCTGACTGTTCCGAATGATGCCTACTACCGCAGACGCTACCTCAATCGCAACATTGCGCGTGAGCGGGAGGTTATCATCGAACTGGCGAAAGAATACAAAATGGCCGTTTGGGACATGTATGGTGTGATGGGGGAACTGGGGGCTTCCAAATTGTGGCAGCGAAGCGGGTTGATGCAACCGGATCTGGTGCATTTTACTGCTGCCGGTTATCACCTCAAAGGCTCTCTGTTCATCGACGGATTCCTGAAATACATGATGCAGATGGGAGAGCAACTCAAACCACTCAGTAAGAATGATTGATCCTAAGTAATTATGTCTGAATTATCAATTATCAAACCCCGTAAATCTCATTCACAACAATCATTGATAATTAAGCCATTCTTAAAGTCCGAAGGTCAAACCGAAATTGGCACCGATGGATGTCCCTTTGTGAATGTACGGATATGTTTTCAGATAACTGGACATCAATTGATGACGGTATTCAAACTGTACAAATACCCCGAACCGGTTCGTAATGCTGTAATGCAAACCGATGTTTCCGACCGCAGCAACAGTGAACGTATTCATCCCGTTGATCGTTTTGGTTTCAACGGTTGAATTGGTTCCTTCCCGGTTAACGAATGTATCTTCTCTTCTGAATTTCATCTGCATTTGCGGAATCACACCTGCTCCGATCTGTAACCGGAGTTTGTTGAAGTCGTATTTGTAATACAATTTTAACGGAACCCCCAACCAGGAATATCTGGAAGTATAATTGTGACTTGTATCTGTTGCGGAAAAACTGTACTGTTCACCATTTTGCATAAATGCTACTCCTGCTTCCCACATCAGACTCTTATTGATGTCACTCGTAAATCCCAATTGAAACGACCAGCGGGTGAGGCTTTTTTCATCTGCCCGAAGTCCGATACTGTCTGCGAACAGTTCATTTTTGTTCGGTTCCAGTGTTCTGTATGTGCCGGCAACAGTCGTTCCTGCAAACAATCGCAAACTATATTCTGTACTATCGTTCGGGTCTTTTTTGACCTTTTCTTTCTTCTCTTTTTTTGCCTTCGGCTGATCTCCACCGATCTGGATTTGTCCAAATCCAAAAGTTGTTAAAATGTTAATAAAAACAATCAGTATTACAATTCGTTTCATGAAATCTTGTATATTCACATATGATTTTCAAAAATATCGAAAAAAAACGTCACATATGAAATCTACAACTAAAAAAAAGAAGAGTTTGTTCAGAAGAATCTTAAAATGGTCGGGCATCACATTCTTACTCTTACTGATTGCAATCATTCTGATTCCAATCCTTTTCAAAGATAAACTAAAGCAATTGGTAATTGATGAAGTCAACAAAACCCTTACAGCCAAATTAGAACTGGATGATTTCGATCTGACGTTATTGAGTACATTCCCCAATCTCTCTGTTCAGCTGCACGGAACACGTTTGAAAGGTCTGGGAGATTTTGAAGGAGTGACACTGGCGGATGTCAAAACCGTACGCGCAGATGTTGGTTTGTGGGACGTAATCAAAGGAGAAACCATTTCCATTGATGCAGTACACCTGTATGAGCCGAAAATAGATGTACGTGTATTATACGATGGAAAAGCGAACTATGATATCGTAAAGCCGGATTCATTGAAAACAAAAGAAGAATTGGAAGAACCGTCCAATTTTGCCTTGAAATTGAAAAAGTACTCCATTGAGAATGCACAGATTCGCTACGATGATAAACCGGGAGGATTATATGCAAAAATTGTGAACCTGAACCATGAAGGAACAGGGGATTTGACAGCAGATGTGATCGATTTTGAAACGAAAACAACAACGGATGAGCTGACGTTTGAAATGGGTGGATTGACGTACCTTTCAAAAGTGAAAACCGATATTGTTGCCAACCTGTTGATGGAATTTTCCGAGAAAACATCCAAATTTACATTGAAAGAAAATACATTCCAGTTAAACGCACTGAAGTTTGGTGTGGACGGGTTTTATGAAATGCTGGAGAAAAATGATAACATTGACCTGAAATTAAACGCTGATAAAGCAACATTCAAAGAGTTTATCTCATTGATTCCGGCGTTTTACAAAACAGGTTACGAAAGCATGGTTGCTTCCGGTTCGCTTGCCCTCAATGCAAAAGTGAAAGGAATCCTGGATGAGAAAAACCTGCCGGGATGGGATGCGGGAATTAAAGTATCCAACGCATCGATTAAATACCCGGATTTACCCGGAACAATCCAGAACATTGCAGTGGTTGCCGGTTCTAAATTCGCCGGAGGAAGTAACCTGGACAATCTGACGGTAGATGTGGATAAATTCCATGCGGATTTTGTCGGAAACGTTTTGGATGCGACATTAAAATTGCGAAATGTAATGACAGATCCTGCGTTGAAATCAACCATTCTGGCAAAAGTAGATTTAGCTTCATTGGGGAAAGTTGTCCCATTGGCAGAAGGAGAGAAATACAATGGAAAACTAGATGCGGATATCAGCCTGGATGGGCGGATGAGCCACATTGAAAAGGAGCAATATGAACAATTCAAAGCATTGGGAACATTGAACCTAAAAGATTTCAACTATGTTTCACCGGAGTTGTCGCAAGAGGTAGATGTGAAAGAAATGGTGTTCCGATTTGCGCCGCAATACCTGGCATTGGAAAAGCTGGAAGCAAAAACAGGTAATTCTGACTTTGCAATGAATGGAACGATCGATAATTACATGGGATATATGTTCCGTGATGAACTGTTGAAGGGAAAATTCACACTCAACAGTAACTACATGGATCTGGATGAACTGATGAACATTGTTCCGGCTACGGAAACAACTGAAACAGCTCCGGCACAGCAACCTGCAGCAACGGGAGAAAGCAGCGGAGTTGAAATTCCGGGCAACATTGATTTTGCAGTAAACACAAAAATCAATAAAGTGAAATTCAACGGGATGAATGCCAGCGATGTCAATGGAGCTGTTACGCTGAAAGATAAAGTGGCAACCTTGAATAACCTGAACCTGAACGCGATGGGAGGTGCTATTGGGTTAACGGGACAGTACAACACACAAAATCCGGAGCGACCGAAAGCATCCTTTGGTTACAACCTGAAAGAACTGGATATTCAGCAATTGGTCAATAATTTTGTTACCGTAGAAAAACTGGCACCGATTGCCAAGCACTTGTCTGGTAAAATTTCGTCCAATTTTAACTTGTCAACAGACCTGACCTCCAATCTGGATCCGATTTTGTCTTCGGTGAACGGATTGGGAGATTTACTGAGTTCTTCGTTAAATGTTTCAGGAGTAAAAGCACTGGATAAAATTGCAGACGTCACAAAACTGAAAAACCTGAATAACCAGACGATCAAAAACCTGAAAGCAAAATTCAAAGTGGAAGATGGTAAAGTAGCCCTGAACCCGTTTGATATCGTATTGGGAGGAATCAAAACAAATGTATCCGGGACAACCAGCCTGGATCAATCCATCAATTACGATTTAAAAATGAACATTCCGAAGGATAAAATCCCGCAGGAAATGGTAAAATTGGTAGAGCAGGCGGCAGCAAAGGTAAATTCACTGGCTCCGAAGTTGAACCTGAATGTCATTCCGAACGAAATTCCGATCAATGTAAACGTACTGGGTACGGTGACGGATCCGAAAGTATCTACCAACTTCAAAGAAAAACTGATGGAAGCATCCGGAAATATGAAGGATGCCCTGGTAGATGCTGCTAAAGACAAAGCGAAAGAAGTTGTAGACAAGACAAAAGATTCAGTAAAAGCGGTTGTAAATAATGCAGTCGACAAAGGAAAAGAAGAGCTGGATAAAAAGAAAACCGAAATAATCAATGCGGCACAGAAACAAGCTGACAATGCAAAAGCGGAAGGGAAGAAAGCAGCAGATAGAATCCGTTCGGAAGCCGATAAAGCGTATACAGATGCTGTTGCTGCGGCAGGGTCGAATCCGTTAAAGAAGAAAGCAGCGGAGACGATTGCTCAGAAAGCAAAAGATGAAGCATACAAAAAGGCGACACAAACAGAAGACGAAGCCAATAAACGAGCCGATGGAATTATGAACAAGGCACGGGAGGAGGCTGACAAATTAAAATAAGCAATGAAAGCGGGGAGTAATCTCCGCTTTTTTTATTTGATTGCTCGCAAAGGCGCGAAGACGCAAAGTAAGTTGTTATTTATTTAGTGTATGAATTATACTCCGACTAAACGGATAGTTATTTAAACAGCAAACAGATGAATCAATTGATTCCGTATACCCACAGTGGGGGAATGTTTCGCAGTTCAAAGTATTTCTTTTCAATCGGCAACTCTTTGTAGACATTCTTCATGATACCTGGCATGTATGTAAAGAAACGGTAAATCGTTCCCCGTCTCGTCAGCTGACAAATCGCTTCGTCGGTTTTTTGCTTGATATCACCTTTCAGAAACGGTAGCCCCGAAATAATCACATCTACTTTATCAATCCCCAACTCTTCCAGTGTTTCAGAAAGTAGATGAGCACTCTTATTCACCAGAGTGATGCGGTCTCCGAATTTATTCTGCAGTAAGTTGATGTACGTCGGTTCTAATTCAAAAACAATGATCTTTGTATCAGCAGTGACCGTCTTGATGATTTCCCGGGTGAAAACACCATTTCCGGGACCAAGTTCTACAACAACAGAAACCCGGTTGAAATCGATTCCCTTCAACATGGCTTTTGAGGATGCTTTTGAACTGGGAATAACCGATGCATTTCGCAAGGGATTCCGGAAAAAATTTTTGAGAAAAAGGACTTTTTCACGCATAGGCTTTGTTCTTATCGTTGCAAAGGAAATCTGAAATAACCGACCGTAGATTACGAAGGTATAAAGTTTTAGTTATACTTTTCTTTCGAAAGTATCCGGAAGCCAGATGATGGTTAAACTCTTTCATCCGTGCATCTGTGGTGAAATAAAATAAGTCTTGTACCCATTGCGCCGTAACTACAAATGCACGAATTATTGTACTTCAACAGCAAATAAAGTAAGCTGCTATGTGTCACTCGGCATTTACAAACAGAACCGATGTGCCGATGTTCCGAAAGCAGTTGGTACTATGTGGTAAAAACAATCCTCCATTTCTAAAATTGACGTTTAGTAACGATATAAAAACTACACGTAAATGCCCCGATCGGGGAATTCTTCGGAGATATTTTCATATAACTCAAAAGCTTCCTTATTTTTGTAAATAAAATCGATCCGTTTTAAATGGAAAAAGAAAGAGAAAAAGAAAAAGAAACAGGGAGAGAATTTCCTGTACGTGTTGGAATATCAATCGGAGATATCAATGGAATCGGGCCGGAAGTAGTGATCAAAGCATTGAGTGATAATCGCTTGCTGCTGGATTGTACACCGGTCATCTACGCTTCCAATAAAGTGTTGGCTTACCACAAGAAATTAATCGAAAACCAGGATTTTTCCTATCAATCGTGTAAGTCTGCAGACGATGCGGTACATAAAAAAGTGAATGTCATCAACTTGTGGGACGAAGAAATAAAATTTGAATTGGGGCAACCGACTCAGTTAGGAGGGAAGTATGCGTTTAAATCACTGGAAGCAGCTACACAGGATCTGGCTTCCGGTAAGATAGATGTACTCGTAACAGCTCCGATCTCCAAAGAAGCAATGGCACTTTCCGGGTTTCAATTTCCGGGACATACAGAATATTTGGCCAACCTGGCAGGACAGGAAGATGCATTGATGCTGATGGTAGCGGATGATCTGAGAGTAGCGTTGGTCACAACACATGTTGCGATCAAAGAAGTAAGTTCCATGCTGACAAAAGAACGAATTGTTGCCAAAATTGCAGAACTGGACAAAAGTTTGCGGCGTGATTTTGGTATCCAGAAACCAAAGATTGCAGTGTTTGGGTTAAATCCGCATGCAGGAGAAAACGGCAAGATGGGCTCCGAGGAAAACGACATCATTGTTCCGGCCATCAGACAGGCAAATTCGAAAGGACACCTGGCGTTTGGACCGTATCCCGCGGATGGATTCTTCGGATCGAATGCCCGGAATCAGTTCGATGCCGTACTGGCCATGTACCACGACCAGGGATTGGCGGCCTTTAAAGCGCTCGCGTTTGAGGATGGTGTAAACTTTACGGCAGGATTACCCGTTGTCCGCACTTCTCCCGATCATGGAACGGCATTTGACATTGTCGGACAGAACAAAGCATCGGAATCTTCCATGAGAAGCGCGATATACCTGGCAATGGATATCTACCGGAACAACCTGGTACACAAAGAGATTTTTGCGAATCCGTTGCCATTTACCCCTGAGGAAAAGAAAAAGGGAAGGCACCGGGACGATTAACTAAATTACTTGCGTATGGAAGTAAAACAATTAGACAATGGAAAAAGCGGAAAATTTGTAGTTTCCCGGAATGATGAACGTATCGGAAGTGTAAGTTATACATGGAAAGATGACCGGCACATTTCCATCGACTATGTAGAAGTCCGTTCTGACCTGCGTGGAAACGGATTGGGCTACCGATTGTTTCTGGAAGTAATGAATGAAGTCCGCAGGCAAGATTTGAAAGTGACACCGGTTTGCTCGTTTGCTGTGGCGGCAATGGAACGAACAGAATCACTTTGGGACCTGAGAAAATAATTCAATCTTAACACACAAAATCAACTTACTGTTCGTACAGTGATTACTTTTGACACGGTTTTTGCTCATATCGGGCAGAGACGTAATGAATAACTAAATGATGAATAAACTGTTTTTTGCTTGCACGTTGTTATTGTTCAGCTGCAATGGGTTGACTCAGAAAGGAACACATGTAATCGGTTTTTACAACGTAGAAAACCTGTTCGATACCATCAACCAATCACATAATGATGAAGAATTTCTTCCAAACGGAAAAAACAAGTGGACGGGACCGCGTTACCTGGAGAAACTGAAAAAAACAAACCAGGTGCTTGATTCCATGGGGAAAATCGTGTTGCTGGGAATGTGTGAGATTGAAAATGAACAAGTGTTGAAGGATTTGAATAATGCCTCTTCTTCCCGTAAGAATTTTGGAATCGTACACCATGAAAGTGCAGATGCGAGAGGAATTGACGTAGGGATGATTTACGATCCTTCTGTGCTGAAATTTGTACAGTCGGGATTTATCCGTTTTCAGATTCAGAACGATGAAGCTCCGAATACACGGGACATTGTCTGGGGGAAATTTGTCCACAAGAAAGATACCTTATTTGCGATGATCAACCACTGGCCTTCAAGAAGAGGAGGACAGGATGAAAGTGAGCCCAACCGGATCAAAGCGGCACAAATGGCGGCTGCATTCATTGATTCTGTTATGAAAGCATCGCCGGCATCCAGGATTGTTTTCATGGGAGATTTGAACGATTATCCGACCAATAAGTCTGTGCAGATGATTGCCGAGCGGTTGACCCCGATGATTACAAAAGCGTCAGGGAAATTTGGAGGAAGCTACAATTACAGAAACGAATGGGATGTCCTGGATCACATCATGGTTTCTCCGAATGCATTCAAAGGTAAATTCCGCATGGTGAATAATTCGGGAACTATTTTGTCCAATGACTTCATTATTGAGGAGTACAAAGGAAACCTGGTTCCCAAACGGAATTATGCAGGAGACAAATACCTGGACGGATATTCAGACCACTTACCAGTAAAAATTGATGTGATTCTGAAGTAAATCCGGATTTACACTTTCTTGTGATTTTTTTACATCTTTCCGTAAATCGTTAATTTTTAACTGTTTTTTTACGGTTTTTTGCCTCTGCTTGCTTACATTTGTCTCCATGTCGTTGACAAAGAACAAAAATAGCGTGCAAAAACTGGTGATATACCTGTCACTGGCAGTATTCATTACGGCCAATGTCGGAATGGCTGTTTACACGCATACCTGTTCGATTTCCGGTACTGAAAAATCCCTGTTCCTGAGTTATGCAGATCCGTGTGGTGGTGGTGATCATGAAGAACCGACTCAACAGAAAAAATCCTGTTGTGCAAAAGAAACAGCAGAAACCGAAGCAGAAGATCAGGCACATATTGAAAAATCGTGCTGTTCAACAGATACGGATTACGTAGCCCTTGACATTGATACACGGATTGATAACAATCATATCCAGTTCGTGTGGTCACCTGTTTGGATAGACCCGTCAACACTCAGTCCGGTTGTTTATTTTTCTCCGGAAATCAGTCTTACTTCCCGGCAAATTCCGGAACATTGCAACCTCCCTCCTCCTAAATACCAGGGACGGGATTTCCAAAGCATTCACCAGGTATATTTGATATGATGTTCGATTTCATTTAAGTCCATACTTAATTGTCGAATCTAACATGAATATCATATATGAAAAATAGTATAGCAATCGCCTTTGCTTTTATTTCCTTTGGAGCAATGGCACAATTAAAAGGAACCGTATTGGGGTCAAATGGGAGCGTACAAGAACCGATTGAAGGAGCAAAAGTATACTTGTTAAATGCGAAAACGGGAGACATCACCTGTGATGCAGGAAATTTTGAACTCATTCTCCCCCGAACATTGCCGGATACATTGGTTTTCTCCGCACTTGGATATATTTCAGACACTGTTGTGGTGACCAAAGAAGACCGGTTCATCAACATGAAAGTCGTCTTGTTTGCAGATGAAGTATTGCCTGAAATCATTGTCGAGTACAGAAAAAACACCAAAACAATATCCAAACTGAAAGTACTGGCCGTGGAAGAAATTTCACTGGGAGAATTGAGAAAAGCAGCTTGTTGTAACCTTTCAGAATCCTTTGAAACGAATGTATCGGTGGATGTCAATTTTACAGATGCTGTTTCCGGAGCGAGAACCATTCAAATGATGGGACTGGAAGGTGTGTATACGCAAATTCAGTTTGAAAACATTCCCTACCTCCGGGGGCTGGAACAACCATTCGGATTGTCGTCTTTTCCGGGTACGTGGATCAATTCCATTCAAATTACAAAGGGGACGGGAAATGTCGTCAACGGGTATGAATCCATGGCAGGATTGGTCAATATTGAAATGTTTAAGCCACAGGACATGGACGCGTTTTTTTTGAACGGGTATGGAAATATCTACGGCCGGGCAGAATTAAATGCGCACGGGAGCATGCACGTTAGTAAAAAATGGAGTACAGCATTGTTTGCACACGGATCGGGGATGTTTGCAGAAAACAATCACAACCATGATAACTTCATGGATGCACCGATGGGAACCTTATTTTCATTTAATAACCGCTGGCATTATCAGGGTGAAAAAATGGAAGCACAGATCGGGGTAAATTCCTACCTGGAATCTAAATACGGAGGAGAAGTCGGTTATCGGAAAGGTGCTAATAACGGGCTGTATGGAATGGAAACGGATGCAAAACACCTCGATGTGTATGCAAAAACCGGGTTTTTCATGAAAAAACCGTACAATTCGATCGGTGTGATCTACAATTTGAAATACCAGGAAAATGATGCTTTGTTTGGTGTCCGTCAATTCAGAGGAGTTGAAAAGCGCGGCTACGTAAACGGTGTGTTTGAAAGCATCATCGGGAATACCATGCACAAATATAAGGTGGGTTTGAGTGGTGTATTCATCGATATGGACCAGCAAATGGATTCCCTGACAGATAACCGGGTTGAAATTGTACCGGGTGCATTTGCCGAATATACCTATACCGGACCGCGTTTGACAACGGTAATCGGAGCAAGGGGAGATTACCACAACCTGTACAACTTCCAGTTTTCGCCGCGCGTTCATGCAAAATATGCGATTACGGAATTCACCGATTTACGCGTGACAGCAGGGAAAGGATGGCGTGTACCCAATTACATGATCGATAATATTTCGTTGCTGGCAACATCTCGTCAATGGATTGCTCCGACAGAAACATTACCTGAAATCTCCTGGAATTTCGGAGGGTCGTTGGTACAGTCGTTTAAATTGTTTGGCAATCAAGCCTCTGTTGTTGTCGATTACTACCATACATTGTTTGAGCGTCAGCTGATCGTGGACCGGGATGAAAATGTGCACCAGATTATTTTTAGAAATATGACGAGCAAGTCCTTTTCCAACAGTTTCCAAACGGAATTCTCTTTTACTCCGTTCAGCCGATTTGATATCCGACTGGCATATAAGTTCCTGGATGTCCGTGCGGAATATGGAGGTCAGTTGCAACAAAAAGTAATGGTACCGAAGCACCGCGGATTCATCAATGTAGCCTATCACACCCGCAACAATAAATGGGAATTTGATGTCACTGCTTCTGTGTTCGGAACTTCCCGTCTTCCGGTGGCACAGCTGGATTCCGTAACATTCACAACGGATAATCATTCCAAAGTATATCCGCAGTTGAGTGCGCAGATCACGTACAAACACAAAAAATGGGACTTCTATATCGGAGGGGAAAACCTGACCAACTACCGTCAGAATCACCCGATCATTGATGCGGAGAACCCGTTTGGAACATATTTTGATGCGACAAGAATCTGGGCACCTGTCATGGGGATCAATGTGTATGCCGGATTTCGGTATGTAATTGCACACAAAAAACAAGAATAATAAAAACCCGCGCAGGAAGAGCATCCTGCACGATAAAACAAAATAACATGAAAAATATAGTGGTAATTTTTGCACTTCTGTTCATCGGCAACGGATTTGCACAGGAAGAAAAAAAGACACAAACGATTGAAATCGCTACATCTGCAGAATGTGGAACGTGTAAGAAAACCTTAGAAGACAAGCTGAATTATACCAAAGGTATCCGCTATGCGGAACTGGACGTAGCAACAAAAAAACTGACGGTTTCATACACAACGAAAAAAATCAGTGCGGAAGAAATCCGGAAAATTATTTCTGATACCGGGTACGATGCAGACGATGTTCCTGCAAATGCAAGTTCCCAAAAAGCATTGCCGACATGTTGCCAGCCGGGTGGTATGAGTAAGTGATTGGAACAACAATGATTTACGGAAGAAAAACCTGCATTAGAAAAGATGCAGGTTTTTTTCTATAGTTATACCTTGTTTTCAGAATATGAATTTTGTCAGAATCAGGTCAAAGAAATGCATGCAAATCAAAAAGATTCGTTATTTTTACTCCTCATTCTTAATTTTTTGAACCATGTTAATGCCCTTTAATTTACAGCAGTGGATCAACGATAACCGCGATTTGTTAAAACCCCCTGTCAGCAATAAAAACCTGTATGTTGATGCAGGTGATTTCATTGTGATGATTGTCGGAGGACCGAATGCGCGGAAAGATTATCACTTCAATGAAAGTGAAGAACTGTTCTACCAGATTGAAGGAGACATTACGGTAAGGATTCAACACGAAGGAAAGGCAAAAGACATCCACATCAAAGAAGGAGACATGTTTCTGCTGCCGTCAAATATTCCGCACAGCCCTATGCGGGGAGAAAATACGGTCGGGCTGGTAATCGAACGGGTTCGGAAGAACACTGATTTGAGTGACGGACTGATGTGGTTCTGCGACAAATGCAACCACAAACTGCACGAATACCGGTTCCCGTTAGAAAACATCGAACGGGATTTCTTACCGCGATTCAGAGAGTTTTACGCTTCTGAAGACCTGCGTACATGCAAAGCATGCGGGCACATGATGGAAGTAGATCCACGGTTTGTCTGAGCGATTGATCGTACGATAGAATACGTTCGTTCACGGGATGAAAAAGCTGAAGGCATATTTGTTTACAACGGTCACCCAACCGGACAAGTCAATACGGAAGTTTTTCCTCTGGTGGGGATTCATATTTTTATTGAGTATTCTCGTTCGTTTGCCGCATTTTCTGTCAAAAAACTTTTGGTTTGACGGAGATGAAGCAATCATTGGGATTATGGCGCAAGACCTGTTAGCGGGCAGCAATTTCCCTTTTTACTTCTCCGGACAAAATTACGGACTTTCAACATTTGAAGTATTTTCCACCGCCATTTTTGAACTGCTATTGGGACCAGGTATCTGGGCATTGCGTCTGGGAGGATTACTGCTGTTTAGTTTAGGCGTTACCTTCGTTTTGCGAACCGTTCAATCTTATCCATTGCCACGGTGGCTGTTTACCGCAATCCTCCTGTTATTGGTAACCTTTCCAACCTGGTATTTGTGGGGAAGCATGGTTAGAGGAGGCTACGTAACGGCATTTTTATTTGTATGTATTATTTTCTATTGCCTGTTCCGAATGAGGACGTCAGCAGGTCAATTATTCTTAATCGGAATTTGCTCGGGGATCGCGTTTGAATCGCATGTGTTGATTTTACTTCCGTTTTCCACATTAATTGCCTGGTGGTTATGGCAACAGGAAGGAATCCTGGTAAAATCAGCTACCATTCTCACCGGGTTTGTTCTGACGGTCGTATTATTCAGATGGTTCGGTTACCTGGACGAAGCCAATTGGGGAGGGACACAGTCAACCTGGGGTTGGAACAGCCAGATTGAAAATTTACAACTACAAATGCATGGTTTAGTTGCCGGGTTTAGCAGTTTTTCCCATTTTGAAATGAACATTCCCCGACCTTTTTGGTGGGACATTTTACTTAAATTGTTCCTGATTGTAAGCGGAATTTACCTGATTTGGCACTTTTTTTATTCAAAATCAACAGAAAGGAAACAGTATCTACTGATTTTCCTCAGTATTGCGGCGTACCTGATTCTCATTTCAACAATCGGCACCGCATCTCCCCGTTATTGGATTGGTTTATTTACCGGATTACTATTCTGGTTGATTGTTGCTGTATGTACGACCAGATCAGCGAAAACTTCGATCCTTACGATCAGTTTTTTGTGTTTGATTTCTGTCGCGGGAGTTTTTTCCGGCTCTAAAATGAAACAGCATTGGTATGACGCCGGAGTAAACGAAATCAACGCATTTGAAGGATTTCATAAAACAGTTCATGAAAGCGGGGCAAAAGCTGTTTTTATAACCGATAACTTTGTTCAATACCAGTGGAATTACTTGTATGGGAAAGAAATTCCTGCTTCCACGTTCCGGACAAAAGGGGAGCGGATCGAACGATTTTGTAAGCGTGTAAATGAATACTACAAGGAGAATCCGGAGGATGTCGTAATAGGTGGTTTATGGGGGATTTTTTTTACGATGGATACCATTCCGGGCTTTAATGACAGTCGCCACCAGGTGGAAACAAAGTATTTTATCAACCCGAATGCGAAAGAGGAGTTTGTACAACAGGGATTCAGATTTGTTGAAGGAAAAGGAGGGTGACTTTTTATTTCGAAATAGATTTTCTGATGCCGACGCCAATAACAATACGATCAATCCGTACATCTGTGGCAAAAAGAATCTCCGATTGATGGAACATCACATAGAATTATCGATGAACAAATAGTGTATTCAGATTTTTATCTAATTTCGCACCTGCTCTAATTTCAGCGGAAGTAAAAGGTTATGATAAATACATTGGATTTTAGTAGAATCGTTGAAGTGTTCTCATTTCAATTCAATCCGGAAACGGCGTTCCTCTATACGGGAGCTGAGTTCTGGATTTTCTTTTTTGCCGTTCTGCTTGCATATGTATTGCTGGAATCTTCCGTATTTGTTCGTACGACAACCCTGTCAATTGTTGCCTTGCTGACCAGTTGGTTCTTCCAAAATGGTGATTTGATTGTCTTTGGAGGGTTGTGTATCCTCAATTATGCGTTCTTACATGCCCTGTTCAAAGCACAGAAAAAATGGGGATGGGTATTCTCCTTACTGGTACTCAATACAATTGTTATCTACTATTTCTGGTTCAAAGTTACCTACTTTGATATCTATTTTACGGTGCGTCCGGTTGATATCTGGCTGCTGTTTCTGGCTGTTATTTTTATTCTTTCCTACTTCAAACAAAAGACACTTATCCGGGCTATTTTCCTATCGGCTGTCAGCTTGTATTTCTACTACAAATCATCCGATAAGTTTGTTTTCCTGTTGATTGTATCGGTATTTCTCAATTATGGATTGGGAAAATGGGTTTTTGCAGCTGGAAGTCAGACTGCGAAGAAATGGATCGTAGCGTTTGCAGTCACGCTGAATGTATTGATTCTGGGATACTTTAAATACACATATTTCTTCACCGATGCGTTCAATACCATGTTCGGGACGGAATTTGTGCCCACCAATATGTTTGCCGAATGGGCGAACTGGTTACTGGGGAAACCAACCTTTGTAACCGATATTTTCCTACCTGTAGGAGTTTCTTTCTTTACCTTTAAAACAATCAGTTACATCATTGATATTTACCGAAAAGAGATTGCACCCCTCCACAACATCTTTGATTATGCGTTCTTTGTGACGTTCTTTCCTGCATTGGTGGCAGGTCCGATCATCCGGGCAAGGGATTTTATTCCGCAGATTCACCAACCGTTTCACCTGACAAAAAAGGAATACAGCATTGCGGTGATTATCATTGTGACAGGATTACTGAAAAAAATAGTCCTTGCCGATTACATTGCGATTCACTTCATTGACAAAATTGCGGATGCACCGGAAACCTATCCCGGATTTGTGAGCGTGTTGGCCATGTGGGGATATTCCCTTCAGATTTACGGTGACTTTTCGGGATATACCGATATTGCGATCGGCTTGTCCTTGTTGATGGGATTCCGCTTGCTGGAGAACTTTAATTCGCCTTACAAAGCAATCAACGTAGCTGACTTCTGGAGACGCTGGCACAAATCTCTGGGGTCCTGGTTGCGGGATTACCTGTACATTCCACTGGGAGGAAACAGGAGTGGAGGAATCGGAACCTTTATTGCGACATTCCTGATTCTTATCTTCCTGATCTTCATTACCCAATGGTACGAGTTGCTCTATGTATATGGCGCATTGATGATCATTTACCTCGTGGTTGTACGTTTTGTCCCGTCTGCCCGCACGAATGTGTACCGGGATTTAAACCTATTGATCACAATGGTTGTAGGTGGTTTGTGGCACGGAGCAAGTGAAAACTTTGTGATCTGGGGAGCCATGAACGGTGTTGCCCTGGTGATTTTCAACTACTGGAAAAAGATTTCACCTTATGAGAACAAAACCAATCTGTTGGTGCGTTTCTGGAAGATTTTCCTGACATTCAACTTCATTACCTTTACACGTATCTGGTTTCGACTGGAAGATGACGGTATGCCCGCAGTTATGTTAGATCAGATCTGGAATCACTTTGGATTTACATGGGATACATTTGTGTTGGTGCTTCAAACTTATCAATCAGTTTTCTGGATCATGCTTGCCGGATTTATTGTACATTGGTTACCCACTTCGTGGAAAGATGCATACAAGAATTTGTTCATCAAACTTCCTGTTCCCCTTCAGTTAATTGCTGTAACCTGCATTATTTTCCTGATGTACCAGGCCATGACAGGTGAATCGAAGACCTTTGTGTACTTCCAGTTTTAAATCAACGAAACCAATAGTAATCGAACAGCAAATGAAATGAGCTGCTATGTGTCACTAGATTGACCATGCATAGCAACTATGTATCTATGTGTACTATGTGGTTTAAAGTATTTCGACTCCGATTCTGCAGAATTGAACGGCCTAACTCCATAAAAATTATTATCTTGCGATAAAAATATCTCCGATAATTTCAACAAAAACGTTAGTATGTGTCGCATTCAAAATTATAGATCCGGAATCGTCTGTTTTTTTATACTTACATTTAAGATCCTCACACTTTCTGCACAAAAAACAACTGCCACAGCTAATGTGAATGATGATTACAATGAATTTTGGTTTGTGAACTATGTAAATCCGATGATTGGTACTAAGAACATGGGGCATACATTTCCGGGAGCGACAGTACCGTTCGGGATGGTTCAGTTAAGTCCCGAAACCAATCAGGAGCCCATGTTTGAAAACGGGAAATACAACCCGGAAACCTATAAATACTGCTCCGGATACCAATACGATGATAACACCATCTTTGGATTTAGTCATACACACTTTAGCGGTACCGGACATTCGGATTTAGGTGATTTTTTACTTATGCCCACAACCGGAGAATTAAAACTGGAGCCAGGTTCGGCAGGTTCACCCAAGAGTGGATTCCATTCTCAGTTTTCACACCTGAATGAACAGGCCGAAGCAGGTTACTACAAGGTATTGCTGGATGACTATCAAATACAAGCCGAATTGACAGCGACGGAACGTGTCGGATTTCATAAATATACCTTCGCTAAAAAAGAGAAAGCACACATTGTCTTAGATCTCATACACTCGATTTACAATTATGAGGATAAAAACGTATGGACCTTTTTGCGTGTTGAAAATGATTCGACCATTTCCGGCTACCGGCAAACAAATGGTTGGGCCCGCACCCGCACCGTTTATTTTGTTATGAAATTTTCGAAACCCATTAGTAGTTACGGACATAAAAAGTACGATCACATTCAATACAACGGATTCTACCGAAAATTTGACGAGACAAAAAACTTCCCTGAAATGGCCGGTAAAAATATTCGGGCATATTTTGATTTTGACGTGGAAGAAGGAGAAGAATTGCTCGTCAAGTTTGCCTTGTCAAATGTAAGTACAGCTGGGGCTTTAAATAACTTAAATACCGAAGTAAATCATTGGGATTTTGACAAAACAAAACAGGAAGCACAGCAGAAATGGGAACATGAGTTATCTAAAATTCAAATCGGAACAGAAACAGAAGCGCAAAAAACAACATTCTATACGGCATTGTATCACACGATGCTGAGTCCGGTTATTTACGAAGATGTGGACGGGAGTTATCGCGGGTTGGATCAAAACATTCATCAATCCGACGGATTTGAAAATTATTCCATCTTTTCATTGTGGGATACCTATCGGGCGCTACATCCGCTTTATAACCTGATCCAACCAACACGCAACAACGATATGGTTCATTCCATGTTAGCTCATTACGACCAAAGTGTTCATCATGCATTACCGATCTGGAGCCATTACAATAACGAAAACTGGTGTATGATCGGGTATCATTCGGTATCTGTTATTGCCGATGCAATTGCAAAGAAAACAACCAATGTAAATCAAAACAGAGCACTGGAAGCATGTGTTAATTCTTCCAATCTGAGTTATTACGACGGATTGGATTTTTATCTGAAAAACGGATACGTCGCTGAGGATTTAAGTTCCTCATCTGTTTCTAAAACATTGGAGTACGCATACGATGATTGGTGTATTGCACAGATTGCGCGCAATTGTGAAAATTCAGCGTTAACAAACGAATATGTAAAAAGATCCGAGAATTATGTACATGTATTTGACCCGTCGATTCGTTCCATGCGTCCGAAGTTGAGTACTGGTCAATTCCGGCAGGAGTTCAATCCAATGGATACGCATGGTCAGGGTTTTATTGAAGGAAATGCATGGAATTATGGTTTGTATGTGCCTCAGAACATTCCGAAGATGGTAGATTTAATGGGCGGTAAAGCTACATTCAGCCAGTTTTTGGATCAGATTTTTACAACCCCCATTGAAGATAAATACATCGAAAAAAATGAAGATATTACACGGGATGGAATCATCGGTAATTACGTGCACGGAAACGAACCGGGGCATCACATTCCCTATTTGTATAATTGGACAAATACACCATGGAAAACACAAGAGCGTGTAAGAATGATTGTAAAAACCATGTATTCTGACAAGGAAGATGGCTTATGCGGGAATGATGACGCAGGTCAAATGAGTGCCTGGTACATTTTTAGTTCGTTGGGATTTTATCCGGTACTACCAGGATCACCAACATACGCAATCGGTAGCCCTTCGGTAAGAAATGCCGTAATAACATTTGAAAACGGTCGAACATTGACCATTCGAACAAAAAATCAAAGCACAGCGAACGTATATGTCGATAAAATAGAATGGAACGGAAAACTGATTTCCGGTTTTGAACTCAATCATTTTGATCTGATTGAAGGAGGAGAATTGGTATTTTATATGTCAAACAAACCAAGAAAAGTAAAGTAATCTGCGAACAGCGAACAAAGTGAGCTGCTATGTGTCACTATGACTACTTTATGCATAGCTCTATGTTCCTTTAGTCCTATGTGGTTTAAAAATAACGAAAGAATATAAGTTGTGCGATGATACAAGCGACCACAGATTCCTTAAATGTTGTTTGTTCCGGTTACAGAAGGAAACCGTTCCTCAAACTTTTGTTTTTGCTCGCGTTTCAATTCTTCCAGATCTTCCGGAATTGTTCGCTTCCAGCGTTTGTGTGACCACAACCAATAAGCCGGTTGTTCCAGAATGGCTTTTTCGAGTAAATGTGTATGTGCTTCTGTGATTTCGCCCCATTGCATGGTTTCCGGTGTATCGGTAATGAGTTGCAATTCCAGTTCATAATAACCGCGTTTGACCTTTCGGGTATGGTAAAAAACAACGGAGAAACCATATTCATGTGCCAGTTGCTCCGCCCCGAACAAAACCGCAGTCTGTTGGTTTAAAAACTCCATCCAGTAACTTTTACGGGCGTCTCCCGGAGATTGATCGGAAAGGGTGAGAATGGCGATCGGATTCCCTTCCTGCTCGCGAAATTTTTCCCGGAAATTTTTTGCGTGTACCACAATCATTCCATAGCGTTCCCGGCGTTCGTTCACTTTTTTATCCCAAAATTTGGAAGTCAACGGCATCCCGATTCCCATCGCCTGGTGCGGAAACTGGAAATTCTGGGAAGTGATCAGCCATTCCCAGTTGTTGTAATGCCCCGAAACAAGCAACACACTCTTTTGACGCTGGTATAGCTCTTCCATTACCTTGGGATTTTTTACCGTGTAACGCCGTTGAAGTTCCTCTTTGGAAATACTCAGATTTTTGATCCCCTCTGCCAGAATATCGGTAAAATGACGGTAAAATTGCCGAACCAATGCATTGATTTCCCGGTCTGTTTTTTCAGGAAACGAACGACGGATATTTCCCTCAATTACCTTTTTCCGGTAGGGGAAGATCCGGAATACTCCGTACAATAAGTCCGATAACAGGTAAATTCCCCAAAACGGGAGTTTGGAGATCGGGAAAACGAGGAGGTAATATGCCAGTTTTGCTCCCATTACCGGTTCCATAGCTTTTTAATGATCGCAGCAATTTCCTGCTCCTTGTTGCTACTGCCTGCATTGAAAAACACGGCGTTTTTGAGTTCTTCGGGAAAGAAGTTTTGCTGGACAAAATTCCCCGGGTAATCGTGGGAATACCTGTATTCTTCTCCGTACCCCAATTCCTTCATCAACTTGGTTGGTGCATTTCTGAGAGGTAGCGGAACAGGTAAATTCCCGGATCTACGGACTTCTTCCTGTGCCTTGTTAATTGCCATGTAGGCTCCGTTTCCTTTGGGTGAACTCGCCAGATAAATGGTACATTGTGCCAAAATAATTCTCGATTCCGGCCATCCGATGGTTTGAACTGCCTGAAAACAGTTATTGGCCATCAGTAATGCATTCGGATTGGCCAGCCCGATGTCTTCGGAAGCACTGATAATCAGTCTCCGTGCAATGAATTTAGGATCTTCACCGCCCTCTACCATGCGTGCCAGCCAGTAAACCGCAGCGTCCGGATCACTTCCGCGAATGGATTTGATAAACGCCGAAATAATATCGTAGTGTTGCTCTCCGTCTTTGTCGTAGCGGGCCAGACTTTGTTGCGCGACCGATTCAATGACCCTGTTGTTGATCACAATTTCCTGTTGTGTCCGGAACGTACCGATAATGATCTCAAATACATTCAGTAATTTGCGGGCATCACCACCTGAAATGGCAAGCAGTGAACTTGTCTCTTCCAGGACGATTTTTTTCTCCTTCAGAACACTGTCTTCCCGGATTGCTTTTTCAAGTAATTGTTGCAAATCATCTTTGGTATGACTTTCCAGTACATACACCTGACACCGTGAAAGCAATGCAGAAATGACCTCAAAAGAAGGATTCTCAGTGGTTGCACCGATCAGTGTAACGATGCCTTTCTCTACGGCACCGAGCAATGAATCCTGTTGTGCTTTGGAAAAACGATGAATTTCATCAATGAACAGGATGGTTCCTTTCTGGTTGAACATCCCCTGTCGCTCAACACCCTGGATGATTTCCCGCACATCCTTAACCCCGGAAGAAATAGCCGATAAGGTATGAAAAGGACGGTTGAGGTGATTGGCAATGAGGTTGGCCAGCGTTGTTTTTCCGACACCCGGAGGTCCCCAGAAGATCATCGAAGGAATGACACCGGAATCCAATGCGAGCCGGAGCGACGCGTCTTTCTTGAGCAAATGCTGCTGACCAATATAGTCATCGAGTGATTTCGGACGCATTCTCTCTGCTAAAGGGGCATTAAAATTCATGGCTGTTTTTCCTTGTTGTATGACTTCCTGTATTCAAACAGCTAAATTAATTATTTTGCTCCGAACGGCTATGGGATAGGCTGGTTTTATTCAGGGCAAACGCATTTAAAATTTTTCACAGGTTTCTTTTTCGATCACGCTCTCCGGGTTCTATAATAATTTACATATAAATAGCTCTCCAAGCTGCTAAGTCGCCAAGGTAGGGGGTATCTGATTGCGCCTTTGCGAGAATAAGTTAAACGCATCTAAAAGTATAAACCCTACACAATCAAAAGTTAATCTGTTTGCCCTGTGGTTTTATTCCTGTTGTTTTTTGTTGCAGTGAATACCATCGGTTGGATGCAGATCAGATGTGAATAAAAATTAAAATTTTTCCCATTTCATCGGTTCGGTTCAAAGTATTTAGTTACTTTGGTGGCGTTATGATGGCAATTGAACTGATTACTGAAGAAATACCTCCGTTGACCCATCTTGATACCGGAGAAAAGGCCCTGATATGGATGGAAGAGTTCAAAGTTTCGCATCTTCCTGTCTTAAAGAACGGAAACTTTGTAGGAGTACTGTCTGAAAATGATGTGCTTGATAAAATGGATGAGCGACAGACCCTGGATGTGTTGTTTGATCATTTGCCGCGCCCGTTTGTGTGGGAAACCGATCACATTTATGAAGTCATCGCGAAAGTCGGGGAATTTAAAATTTCCGTTGTCCCGATTCTTGACAGAAATGAAAAATACCTGGGATGCACGAGCATTCACCGGTTGATTCAACTTATCAGTAATACCGGAGGAATCAAGGAGCAGGGAGGAATCATTGTGCTGGAAATGAATAAAGTGGATTATTCACTGGCGCAGATTTCCCAGATTGTAGAAGGAAACAATGCGAAGATCCTCAGTTCATATGTGTTATCACTTCCTGATTCCACAAAAATCGAAGTGACATTGAAAATCAACGAAATTGATCTGGAGCGAATTTTGCGTACCTTTGCACGGTATGATTATACAGTAAAGGCATCGTATCACAAAAGCGAGTTTGAGGATGACCTCCGCAACCGATTCGATGCACTGATGAATTTTATGAATTTATAATATGCAAGTAGCGCTCTACAGCCGGAAAGTAAGTAAAACAAACCTGCCCTACATTGTAGAGTTGTTAAACCAGTTCAAACGAATGGGTTGGAAACCGGTGCTGGAAAAAGAATTCAAAAAACAACTGGTTAAAAAAATCGGGATGGATAATTCCACGCTGGAATTCACATCACACAAGGATTTCGTCAGTGGAATTGACATGGTTATCAGTTTGGGAGGTGACGGAACATTTATCCAAAGTGTCAACTACATCCGCGATTCGCAGGTTCCGATTATTGGCATCAATACTGGTCGCCTGGGTTTTTTGGCAAATGTTTCGAAAGAATCAATCAATGACGCATTTGAAAAATTGCAGCGCAAACAATTTGATTATCAAAAACGATCGTTATTACGGGTAGAAACGGCATCCAATCACTTTGGTGATGCCAATGTGGCCTTGAATGAGGTGACGGTTTCCCGGAAAGACAGTTCCGCCATGCTCACTGTTCATGCTTCACTGGACAATGAATACATGAACTCGTACTGGGCGGACGGATTGATCATTTCTACGCCGACAGGATCTACAGCTTACAACCTCGCCTGTGGTGGCCCGATTATTGATCCGCAGTGCCAGTTGCACGTCGTAACACCAATTGCACCACACAATCTGAATGTGCGGCCGATTGTTGTTCCGGACAGTACAACAATTACGTTGAGTGTGGAAGGGAGAAGCAGGAATTATTTGTTGAGCTTGGATGGTAATTCGGTCAACATTAAACAACGGGAAGAGGTCGTGATCAGAAAAGCTGATTTTATGATCAATATGATCAAACTGGAAGGACATAATTTTCTGGATACGATCCGCAATAAAATGTTATGGGGAATAGACAGGAGAAATAACTAAATAAAGCTATAAAACAAACAAAAATGAGAAAACTAAGAACAATAGGGTTGTTGATGTCTGTGATGACAATCGGAACAGCATTGTATGCCCAAAAAAATGCAGCACCGAAACTGGAAGACGGAATCTATGCTGAATTCACAACAAAAAAAGGAACAATCACACTGAAGTTGGAGGACGAAAAAACACCGATGACTGTTGCCAACTTTGTTGGGTTAATCGAAGGAAATTTTACGTTTCAGGATTCCATTAAGATTACCAAACCGTATTACGACGGATTGAAATTTCACCGCGTGATTGCTAATTTCATGATCCAGGGAGGTGATCCGGAAGGAACAGGAATGGGTGGGCCGGGATATAAATTTTACGATGAAACCCGTCCTGATCTGAGACATGACAAGCCGGGAATTTTGTCTATGGCTAATTCAGGTCCTGCAACAAATGGAAGCCAGTTCTTTATCACGCACAAGGAAACTCCGTGGTTAGATGGAAAACATACTGTGTTCGGACAGGTAATTTCCGGTCAGGAAGTAGTAGACAAAATTGCACAGGATGATGTCATGGAAACAGTGAAAATCATTCGTGTAGGAAAAAATGCGAAGAAATTTGATGCAACAAAAGTATTCAATGCCGAATATAGCCGCATTTCCGAAGAATACAAAAAAGAAGCGGAAGAAATTGAGCGCATTGCGAAAATGTCTCAGGAAGAATACCGCAATTTCATGTACCAGGAAGTGTTGAAAAAGTACCCGAATGCGAAACAAAGTACTTCCGGATTGGTATATGTGATCGAGAATGAAGGAGAAGGACTGGCAATTGAAAAAGGAGCACCGGTTTCCCTGCACTATTCAGGAACGTTCAGGAGAGATGGCGATAAATTTGATTCTTCATACGACAGAGGTCAGCCGATGGATTTCCAATACCAGGTGAATCGTATGATCCCGGGATTTGAAGAAGGAATTGCACTATTGAAAAAAGGAGGAAAGGCAAAACTGATTATTCCTTATTACCAGGCATACGGACCAAATGGACGTCCGGGAGCCATTCCGCCATACGCTGATCTGGTATTTGATATCGAGATTGTTGATGTAAAAGCTCCTGTTGCTCAGGATGACCACCACGGACACGATCACAGCGATCCGAATCACAAACATTAAGAAAAAATACGATCAACGAACGAACCCCATTCAATGCGAGTGGGGTTTTTTAATGCGCATATGCCAACGATATTTTTTTTGAAACAGGGTCATACGAGATAACGACCCGTTCGTTGTCAAACAACCGGTAGGTAACAGATCCCAATACCGTTATCGCTTCATCCGGATATGCTTCACATTCTCCTTGTTCATTCCAGCCGTCCGGACAAGTATTTTCACTTTCAAAAAACAGGAATGTACTGACGTTATTCCAGTAAAAGCACTTTTCAGGTGTTCCATATTCCCATTTGGTTGTCGTTAGTTGCTTGTACCGGGTGAAACAGGCCATATCCGCATACCAACCATAAACAGGTTGCTCTGATGCTTGGGTAAGCTGTAAAGAGATGTGTGGTTTGTCCATCAATAATGCCTGTGCTTCTTCATGATCTTCCTCGTTATCCCAAAAAAGTAATTTATCGGTTTGAAGCTTATGAGTCGGTACAATGTCCATACTTCCACAACAGGCAACAGTTAAAGAATAATTGGAATCCGGTTTGAAGTTACAAAGCACCTTCATGAATTGATCCGGTCCTTCGTTCAAAAATGCCAGCGTGTCAAAATTTGGGTAGTTGGTGCTTATATGTATTTCCGTACTGTTAATACGATATGTTCTTCCGTTTATTTCTACTGGAAATCCGTCACCAATGGCAGATTGAATCGTAAATGTTTTTTGACCGTAGCTGAGTGCTGTGCTGAGGATAATAATCAGATAACTAATTGCTTTCATGTGGATAAATGTATGGTAAATTTCCGGAAGATGTATCCAATGCCATTACTACCTGATTGTGTAAATTAAACTAACAACCGATTGTAAATAAGTAATTCCCGCATTTAACACTATCATCTCATTTTCCCGTTAACTTTAAAGAAAAACTCCTACACATGGCCAAAAAGAAAAAAACCTTCGTATTGGACACGTCTGTACTCTTACATGACCACCAATCGATCACTAACTTCGGAGCTAATAACGTTGCGATCCCCATTACCGTTTTAGAAGAACTGGATAAGTTCAAAATCGGAAATGACACGAAGAATTTTTGCGCACGTGAAGTCATTCGGTTCATTGATAAACTTTCCGGAAACGGTGGTTTGCAAAACTGGATCTCACTGGGAAGCAAGTTGGGAAATTTCTGTATTATTCTTGAAAACCACCCGCGTGAACTGGATGCTGAGATTGTTTATTCTCCGGGGAAGAATGATCACAAAATCATCAATGCAGCACTGTGTGTAAAGGAGAAAGATCCCAAAGCAGAAGTGGTTTTGGTAACCAAAGACATCAACCTGCGGATCAAAGCAAAAGCATTGGGAATCTTGTCTGAAGACTACGAAACAGGAAAAGTAGTGAATACGGATGCAGATGAACCGAGCTCCAATACAATTGAGCACATTGATTCTGAGGTGATCCGACACATTTTTACAAAAGGTAAAATAGATGAAGAGGGGATTCTGGGAAATAAAAAGACAAATAACGGGTATTACATCCTGAAAAACGGGAAATCATCGTCGTTGGCGGTCTATAACCAATGGACAGACCAGATTGAGCGCATCGAGAAAGAATTTGTATACGGTATCAAGCCTAAAAATGCAGAACAGGCATTCGCGCTCAATGCCCTGATGAACGAAAAAATAAAACTGGTTGCACTACAGGGAGTAGCAGGAACCGGAAAAACATTACTGGCATTGGCTTCCGCTCTGGAACAGAACAAACACTACCACCAGATTATTTTAGCCCGGCCGATTGTACCGCTTTCCAACAAAGACATCGGGTTTTTACCCGGAGACGCCAACGATAAGGTGGGACCCTACATGGAGCCATTGTGGGATAACCTGAAATTCATCAAAGCGCAGTTCGGTGAAAACGAAAAAAAACATAAATCCATCCTGGAAATGGAAGAGCAGGGAAAGATTGTGATTACACCGCTTGCCTTCATCCGGGGAAGAAGTTTTTCAAATATCATGTTCATCATCGATGAAGCGCAGAACCTGACTCCGCATGAAGTGAAAACCATCATCACACGGGCAGGAGAAAATACAAAGATTGTATTTACAGGAGATGTTAACCAAATCGATACACCTTATCTGGACGAGAACAGCAACGGGCTGGCATACCTCATTGACCGTTTGAAAGGACAGGAATTGTTTGCGCATGTGAAATTGGAAAAAGGAGAACGTTCCGAACTGGCGAACCTGGCAAATGAGTTGCTGTAAATACCGTACTCTATCCACCACGACAGGTAAGAAAATGAAAGGCATTGACCGGATATTCCGGGTCGTGGGGCAAAATATTCACTAAAATTCAAAAAACAAGCAACATTTTTTGTAATTTGGTCGCTTGAAATTTTGTAAAATGACAACATATTTAGATTTCGAAGAGCCGATAAGAGAGTTGGAAGAACAAATTGCCAACACGAAAGAAATAGGGGAAAATACGGGCGTTGATATGGCCGATAAGGTTGGCGAATTGGAGAAAAAATTAGTTGCGACAACAAAAGAAATTTTCTCCGGATTGAGCCCATGGCAGCGTGTACAATTATCAAGACACCCTGACAGACCTTATACCCTGGCGTACATCAAAGCAATTGCAGGAGATACGTTTCAGGAAATTCACGGAGACCGTGGCGTAAAAGACGACAAAGCAATGGTAGGTGGATTCGGATTGCTGGATGGTGAGACCGTGATGTTCATCGGACAGCAAAAAGGAGTCAATACAAAGATGCGTCAGTACCGTAACTTTGGAATGCCGAATCCGGAAGGATACCGCAAAGCGTTGCGTTTGATGAAACTGGCTGAAAAGTTCAATAAGCCGATTGTAACATTTATTGATACTCCGGGAGCATTTCCGGGATTGGAAGCGGAAGAACGCGGACAAGGAGAAGCCATTGCACGCAACATCTATGAAATGATGCGATTGAAGGTACCAGTTATCTGTATTATCATCGGTGAAGGAGCCTCCGGAGGAGCACTCGGAATTGGTGTGGGAGATAAAGTGGTAATGCTCGAAAACACATGGTATTCAGTTATTTCACCTGAATCGTGCTCATCTATTTTGTGGAGAAGCTGGGAGTACAAAGAGCGTGCAGCGGATGCATTGAAGCTAACTTCTTCGGATATGAAGAAAAACGGTCTGGTAGATGACGTAATCCCTGAACCCATCAACGGGGCGCACCGCAATCATGAAGCAATCTTTGAAACAGTGAAAAAACACATCTCAAAGTACTTGAAAGATTTGAAAAAGGTCGACCCCGATAAGCGTATTGATAACAGAATCAAGAAATTCAGTAAAATGGGTGTTTGGAAATAAGTATCCTTAACGACAAGAAATGAATAAATCCGGTTCTGTTTTCAGAACCGGATTTTTTTATGTACCAATAAAATGAACAGATAGAATGAATACACAAAAAATAACCATCATCGGCGTAGGAAATATCGGAACAGCAATCGCGGAAGGACTGATCCGCAATCAATTTTGCAAGGTCAGTAATGTAACTCTTGCCAAACGCAATACCGCTACACTGCATAGATTTGAAGAACAGGGTGCAAAGATTACTTCAGACAACGTGAAAGCAATATCGGAAGCAGACTACATCATTTTAGCTGTGAAACCCTTCCAGATTCGTGAAATTGCGGAAGAAATCGCTCCTCATGTGGATTACACGAAACAAGTACTCATCAGTGTCATTACCGGCGTGTGGCTGGAAGATCTGAAAACCCTATTTTCCGACGAAGCAGTCTTATTCAGAGCAATGCCGAATACCGCTGCCGCAATTGGTGAAAGTATGACAACGGTAGCACACTGCAATGCGACACAGGAAGAACTCTCGTTTGTGACAAGCCTCTTTGAAACAGTTGGAGAGGTAGTGATGATCAACGAACAGTTAATGGATGCAGCTACCGTGCTGGGAGCATGTGGTACTGCATTTGCCCTGCGCTATATCCGTGCCAATATTCAGGGAGGAATTGAAATCGGGTTTGACGCAAACACAGCTACGCTGATTGCCGCGCAGACAGTTAAAGGAGCAGCGTCTTTGTTGCTGGAGAATAAGACGCACCCGGAGCAGGAAATTGATAAAGTTACCACGCCAAAAGGATGTACAATTGCCGGATTGAATGAAATGGAACACCAGGGCTTCAGTTCCTCGCTTATCAGGGGATTGAAAGCCTCGTACGATAAAATTGTAAAAGATATGTAATTCAGCTAACGTAGTTGGCTGCTATGTGCCACCCTTTCGTACATAATACCTGTCTATGTATCTATGCGGTTTATCAGTAATTATTTTTTTCAAAATTTTTAAGGCTGGGCAACCTTTTACTTTTCAGTTTTGTAATAAGGGGGATAACTTATAAAAACGACAAAAATGAGAAAACTAAAACAAATGATACTACCGATGATGCTATTGCTGGCAACACAACAGGTATTCGGTCAAATTCCGGCCATTGACAGCTTCACCGTTATTCCTGAAAATCCTGTTGCCGGTGATGAGGTCAAAGTGATTGTCTATGCAACATTTCCCTATGGTGATTGTGACCTGACCAATCATGCAATAGATGTACAAAATGGAATCATTGTGCTGGATTTAGTGTATACCATCGGGGCAGCTGCGTATATCTGCCATAGTACAGATACAGTGACAATCGGGTATCTCGAAAAAGGAAAGCATCCACTGGAGATAAACCTGTATGTGGAAACAGGACTTACCGGTGAACAAACGCTGGAAGATTCTGAATCGACTATAATACCGGTTGATCAGCCATTGAGCATTCATGTACCACCTGGTGATTCAGGAATCAGTATGTATCCGAATCCGTTTTATGAAGAAGTTTTCATTGCAACACATTTGGTGATTGACCGCATTGAGATTATTTCTGTTCTTGGAGAAAAAACTGTGCTTCATGAGGAATATACTGCAGGTCAACCGATTGATCTCTCTGGTCTTCGAAACGGAGCTTATTTTTTAATAATAACCGACAAGGACGGAAACCGCTATTCGGAAAAACTAATTAAAACAGCCCCCTGATTGGTGTATGTTTTCGTCTTAATTAAAAATGAGTGTCAGATGATGTAGGCGATATACATTGTTGGCGATCAGATACAGGAATGGAGGAGAATACGGAAGAATTCATCAACGGAAATAAAAAAGCGTTTGATCGGGTGTACGAACAGTACGCTCCTTCCATGTTCGGTATTTGCATGCGCTACGCAGCTTGTAAAGATGATGCGGAGGAAATGTTGCAGCAAGCATTTATCCGGATATATGAACAACGGGAAAAAGCAGATCCCAAACGTCCGCTTGGTCCATGGATTAAGACAATTACCATTCACACAGCAATAAATTTCCTGAAAGCAAACAAAAGGATGGTTCTCACAGAAAATGAATCCTTTTTTGAACCCGTACCTGAATGGACAGATTCGGAAGATGGTGAAAAGGATATGAAAACCCGGTTGCTGGAATTGTTGGGAGAAATGCCGGAAGGATACCGCGTTGTATTTAACCTGTTTGTAGTGGATAATCTGACACACAAAGAAATAGCCGAATACCTCAATATAACGGAAGGAACATCCAAATCGCAACTGGCAAAAGCAAAGAACTGGATAAAGAACAAACTTGAAAATGTAAGAAAAGATGAAAGAGCTGGATGAAATAGATCACTTGTTCCGGGAGACATTTGATGGGTTTGAGGTAATCCCTGATCCGTCCGTGAAGGAAAAAATCGATCGTTCAATCGCTTCCGGAAAACGGAGACGACGATTTTTATTGATTTTCTTTCCATTGCTTGGTCTTTCAATGACGGTATTAGCCATCGGAATGTTATACGGCCCTTCAGGGACATCAACCGGTTTTTCCCGTACGAGTACCAGATCAGTTAAGACGGAAGCAGTGTATGTGCATACAACATCTGCAGACACATATTCCTTAACCGTAAACAGTAGTGCTGAAAAGGAATTAAAACGATCCGGTAACAGGAAAAAAAGCCCGGGAGTTGAATTGCAACATAAAACATCATTTCGTTTAGTCGAAAAGAGCGATAAAGAGATGGGGCATGAATTTTCCGGGCAAATAGTTGCTGTGTCCGGAACACATAAAACGGGCGATTCATCACCCACTGAAAAGACAGAAAGCGAAGATATGGCTATGCATGTGGCTACCGATTCAATACCTGATACTTCAAACGTGAAAACTCCGGAATCACTACCTGCAGAGGGGGAATTGTTGAAAGCCCCGGAAAAAAACGGAACCGGTAGTCGGTGGAATGTAACTGGTCTCGCCGGATGGGAAGGGGAGCGGGCCAAACCGGTTGAATCCCTGAATAGCAATGAACTTTCAAATGTCGGAAAAGAGTTTGCCGGTATTCGTTCTTCCTCTTTGTACGGAAAAGTTGAGTTAAATTACGAATTAACTTCGGGGTTGGATCTCATTGCCGGCTTGGGATTCCGTTCTACGGAAGTACAGCAACAGGCGACACGTTATGTGCGCGACAGCATCCCCGAATATGGGGATATAGCAACATCTGTTCCTACGTCTTATACCTATTTTGCCCGGGAAGATCAGGGACAACAGATTTTCCGGGTAAATTCAGTGATAATGCCCATCGGTATTGCCGGTTCACTGAGCGTAGGACGTTCATTTGTGCTAAGGTGTTCTGCAGGGACAGAGTTCTCGTACGGCTGGTTGAATAATGTACAATTACAACCGGATTTCAACCGCCCGGTGTTTCGACCGTTTGGCTGGAATATTTGGGTCAGACCGGAGTTGCATTACCCGATCGGAAGATGGCGTTTGATTGCTTACGGAACTGTTAACCAGGCCATCTGTCAACAGTTGAGATGGGATGTGACGAGCAAGAGAAACCCACTGTTTGGAGCAGGAATCGGGGTAAGTATTCGTTTGTAGCAGGAATAAAAAAGGTTCCGGAATACGGAACCTTCTGCTCAATCTATTGTGTATTAATCTACGTAACTTAATTTGATCATATTGGATTTTCCGAGTTCTTCCAGAGGAATGGAGGCAATGTTGACAACCAATTCACCGTCTTTCAGTAACCCTTCTCCTTTCAGGATGTTCTTGATATCTGAAATGGTATGGTCTGTTGAGATGCGTTTATCGTAATAGAACCCTTTTACGCCCCAGATCAGGTTAATTTGGGTAAGAATACTGCGGTTGCTCGTAAATACATAAATCGGTGCTTTCGGACGCTGAGAAGCCAGCTTGTATGCGGTATATCCTGAAAAAGACATCGTCAGAATCGCATCAGCTTCTGTTCGTTGAGATAACCGTACCGCATTAAAACAGATCGAGTCTGTAATGAAGCGCGCCTGGTTTTTTTCAGGGATCTCCTCTTTGTTGTAAATACCGTCGAATGTTTCCATTTCCTTTACAATGTTGGACATTGTTTTGATTACCTCAATCGGATGAGCACCAACAGAAGTTTCTCCCGATAACATTACCGCATCAGCACCATCCAGTACCGCATTTGCTACGTCGTTTACTTCTGCACGTGTCGGCATCATGTTGGAGATCATGGATTCCATCATTTGCGTTGCAACGATCACCGGCTTCGCATTTAAACGCGCCCTGTTGATAATCATTTTCTGAATCAATGGTACATTCTGGTAGGGAACTTCTACTCCCAGGTCTCCGCGGGCTACCATTAATGCATCCGCTTCCTTAATGATTTCTTCAATTGAGGCAACAGCTTCCGGTTTTTCAATTTTGGCTATTACTTTCGCTTTCGCACCTCTGTGTGCAATGATATTTTTCAGCTCTTTTATATCCTGCGGACTTCGCACAAAGGATAAACCGATCCAGTCAACCCCCTGCTCGATTGCAAAGTCCAGATCTTTTCGGTCCTTTTCTGTCAGCGAAGGCATGGATATCGCCGTATTCGGGAAATTCACTCCTTTCTTTGAGGAAAGAATTCCACCATAAATCACTTTTGCCTTGAATTCATGTTGTTTATCTGTCTCAATCACCTCCAGGGTAAGTTTTCCGTCATCCAGCAAGATGCGCTCACCCGGATTAACGTCTTTTGGCAATTGTTCGTAATTGATCGAGAAATGAGTGGATGTTCCCAATACTTCCTGCGTTGAAATGGTCACAATCGAATCGTTTTCCAGTAATACGCCGTTATTCTCCATCTCGTGCGTACGAATTTTCGGACCTTGTAAATCTGCCAGGACAGCAACGTTTAAAGCTAATTCTTCATTCAATTCACGGATAATTCTCAACGATTCCAAATGAGCGTCATATCCGCCATGGGAAAAGTTAAGGCGGCACACATTCAAACCTTCGAGGAACATTTGTTTCAATGTTTCCTTTTTTGCTGTTGAAGGCCCTAATGTTGCTACTATTTTTGTTCTTTTCATACGTTAAAATATAATATTTTCTGTTGAAGGTAATGATTCAATGTCTAATTGAAAAACTGCCAGGATGCTATTCACATTTCTTAGTTTGTCCGATAACAGGTCCAGATCGATGCTATTGTTTTTATAAACAAACAGGAAAAAATCAATAGTTGGCCGTTCAGGAATCAGAAATTTTCCATTTTCCTTGTTCTTAATTAAAAAATAAGTCACTCTGTTTTCGTCTTCATAGTACTCAAACATCGAATGCGATTGATGTGTGGTAACTCCTTTTTTTGTGTGTGTAATAAAAAAAGGATCGGACGATTGTTCCAGGTGAAATCCCAGTGTTGCGTTAATGCTCCAGGCCAGTCTATAGTCATTGTGATGGCTGCAGATTCCTACGACATCGTAGTCTGCTTCCACTTCAAATTCCAACAGATGTTTTTTCTGTTTTGCCATCAGCATTCACTTCATTACAGGTACAAATGTACTTATTTTTGAGCGTTCGTGCCTGATAGCTCCGATTTATTAATGTTATGGTAACAAATAGATCGCGGGGCGAAATTTCTTTGCCCGTTATTCTGTTTTGTCTTCTTCGTCACGAGGTTCTTTAATGAAGACCTCTTTGAAGCTGATTTCCTCCAATTGATTTGCCGTGATTCCTTTTACGCGTGCATTGACCATAATCAACATATTGTTCATCAACAGCGGAATTACAACAGCATCTTCAATGATTTCGGATTGCGCTTTGATAAAATGAAACCCTCTTTTTCGGGGATCTTTTTCAACTAAAGCCGCTTGAAGATTTGAATTGAACACCTCGTTGTTGTAGCGGAATTTATTGAATTGTTTACCGTTCGAATAAAACAAATTCAGGAATGTAACCGGGCTCGGATAATCAGCTACCCAGCCGGAACGCCAGATACTTGCTTCACCGCTGTTAATGGCAGCTTCCCGCTCAGTAAGTGAACACAACTTGATTGTTAAGTCAACGTTCAATTCCCGCTTAATCGCTTTTACAAATCCCTGAACCAGAGCATGGTTCTTAGAGCCTTCTACACCATTGACATAAATGGTCGTCACAGGGAAGTTTTTCCCGTTCGGGAACCCTGCCTGCGCGAGTAATTTCCGTGCTTTCTCAGGATTGGAGACCGGGATTTGAATTGTATTGTTCGCTCCTTCTATTTCAGGAACAAACCCGTTGTAGGGAGGATAACCATCCCCTCCGATGTAATTTTCAATCAATTCGGAAGGATCAACTGCAAAATAAAATGCTTCCCGCACCTCTTTTGATTTAAAAACCCCTTCCGCTGTATTAAACCCGATGTAATCAATACTGAGACTGTAAGAAGACTCCACTTTGTGCTTTAAATTCTTCCCGGCAACAGCATCCTGCAAGGTTCCCAGTACGTTTTCAATTTCGTCAGCCGGGATGTCCAGCAACAGGTCAATTTCTTTGTTTCTGAATGCGAGCATCTCGTTTTTCTTCTCGCGGATGTATTTCATCGAAACGGCAGCAAGGTATGGCAACTGATTTCCGAAAGCATCTTTTTGCCAGTAATTTTCATTGCGGACCAAACGCAAACCGTTCTGATCCATTTTTTCTAATTTGAACGGACCCGTACCGATCGGATGATGCGTGATTTCCTTCCCGTATTTTTCGTAGGCTTCTTTCGCAAAAATGACAATGTTTTTTCTGGCAAGTAGCGCTTCAAAACCGATGAACGGCCGGTTGAGCGTAATTTCAATGGATTGTCCTTTGATTTTAATACCGGAAACCCCTCCCTTCGGAAATGATTTTTTAGAAGAAGCTTTGTATTCGGAAGCCCCCTTGATCTGGTCAACCAATACATTGTTATCGTCATTGAGTTCATTGCCGGAACAAGCAAAGTCAAGCGAATACTTTACATCTTCGGGAGTTAATTCCCTTCCTTTTCCTCCAAAACACTCATCATCGTGAAAGAAAATACCTTTCTGAATTTTTAATGTATATACATCACCAGCTTCATTGACTGTAAAAGAAGAGGCAATACTCGGAGTTACCTTCAAGGTTTTCGGGTCAATGTTTAATAAGGTCTCATAAATCTGGGAAGAAACGTTGATAACATGCTGATGTGCAGCTGCCAGAGGGAATAATTCTGTAATCGGTTCAGAATAGGAAAATACCAGTTCCCCTCCGTATGTTCTTCCTCCGTTAATCAACGTCAACTCAGTCGAGTTCTTTGTTTTTTCACCGCAAGATGCTAATACAACTAATGAAATAAGAGCTAATAAATAAGAAAGTTTCATTTTCAATGATAATTAAAGTGGCTACAAATATAATAACATTTAGTTTATAGCATCTTAATCTTAATAACCAATCGTATTCCTCACGCGACTCAACACCACTTTTGCATATTCTCTCGCCTTCTGTTCACCAATCGCCAGGGTAGCAACAATCTCATCGGGGTGTTCCATCAGGTACCAGTATTTTTCCCGCTGTGTTTTGTATTTTTCGACAATTAACTCAAATAATGCCTGCTTTGCATGACCGTATCCGTACCCACCGGCTCTGTACTGAGTGGCCATGGTTTCCACAGCATCCTGATCTGCCAGTAACCGGTACAAGGCAAAAACATTACACGTTTCGGGATCTTTCGGATCTTCCAGTTCCTTGCTGTCTGTTTGTATCGACATGATTTGCTTACGCATTTGCTTGTCCGGAAGAAAGATGTTGATGTAATTGTTGCGCGACTTACTCATTTTCTGACCGTCCGTTCCGGGAATGATTTTCGTTTCTTCATTGAACAGACCTTCCGGCATCACAAATGTTTCGCCGAACTGGGCGTGAAAGCGCGATGCAACATCCCGTGTGAACTCCAGGTGTTGTTCCTGGTCTTTTCCTACCGGAACATATTCCGCGTCATAGATCAGTATGTCGGCAGCCATCAGCATCGGATAGGTAAAAAGCCCGCCATTGACATCGTTTAACCGGTCTGCTTTGTCTTTAAAGCCATGTGCCAGACTCAGGCGTGAATAGGGAAACAGACACAACAAGTACCACATCAATTCCGTTACCTCCGGAATCTGGCTTTGCCGGTAAAAGATCGTTTTACTGGTATCTACTCCGAAGCTCAACCACACCGCAGCGGTAGACAATGTGTTTTGTTTCAGTTCGTTCGGATCCTTTATCTGTGTAAATGAATGAAGATCCGCAATGAAAAGAAATGCGTCATTTTCCGCTTTGTTCGACATATCGATTGCCGGAATAATTGCTCCCAGTAAATTTCCCAAATGCGGAGTTCCCGTACTCTGTGTTCCCGTTAATATTCGTGCCATGACTTGGTTTTGGTGCGAAGATAAGGAATCTGCCGGGATTATCTGACGGGCAGTTCAGATAATTAAATTTCAATTTAAAATTATTTTACAGCGTCAACAACTGCTCTAAAACAATGAAATACCCTAAATTTGCACCGTAAAATCCAAAAGCCATGAGATTTGAGTTAACCAAAGAGTTTATTGAACAAACGCGAAATGCAATTGCTTCTCAGGATGCGGACTGGCTCAAAATTAATGTGCTGGATTTGCACTTTGCTGATGTAGCGGAGATTTTAAGACCGCTGAGCAATGATGAAGCGAAATACATCTACTACCTGATGGATGAAGATCAGCAGGCAGATGTATTGATGGAACTGGATGAAGATGTCAGAGATCGTTTCCTGGCATCACTCTCTACAAAAGAGATTGCCGATCAGCTGGAGAACCTTGATTCGGACGACGCTGCAGACATCTTAGGGGAATTGTCCGATGAGCAGGTGCAGGAAGTCATCTCCCAAATGCAGGATAATGATGCGATTGGTGACATTGTCGACCTCTTGAATTATGACGAAGATACTGCCGGTGGTTTGATGCAGAAGGAGTTTATCAAGGCAAGAGTTGACTGGCCTGTTGACAGGGCGTTGGTAGAGCTCAGACGGCAGGCAGAAGATGTGGAGCAGGTATTTACGATATACGTAGTGGACGACCTCGGGAAACTGGTGGGAGTGCTTTCACTGAAACGATTGCTGTTCGCAAAGCCGAAAACCAAAATAGCGGATTTATTCAATGGGAAAAATATCATTTCCGTAAAAACCAGTGAAGATGCGGAAGAAGTAGCGAAAATCATGGAGAAATACGACCTGGTTTCACTTCCTGTAGTTGATCTGCAAAATAAACTGGTGGGTCGGATTACCATCGATGACATGGTTGATTTTATTAAAGAAGAAGCGGATAAAGATTTCCAGTTGGCATCGGGGATCTCTGAAAAAATTGAATCGAGTTCAACCGTCTGGAAAATCTCACGTGCACGCTTACCCTGGCTGGTCATCGGAATGTTGGGAGGGATTCTCGGTGCGCAGGTAATTTCCGGGTTTGAAGCGCAAATTACTTCTGTTCCTACACTGGCGTTCTTCATTCCATTGATTACAGCGATGGGCGGAAACGTAGGGGTACAGTCCTCTGCAATTGTTGTGCAGTCACTGGCAAAAGGGAATGACCTGTTTGGGAGTGTACTTAAAAAAATCGGGAAGGAAACCCTGGTGGCATTGACAAATGGAGTATTGTTGTCCAGTTTAATGTATGGAATCGGAATGTTATTCGAAGGAACCACACTTGCGATTGTTGTAAGTTTATCCCTGTTCACAGTCATCATATTTGCTTCCATTTTCGGAACATTGATCCCGTTGATCCTGAATAAATATAAAATTGACCCGGCATTGGCAACAGGTCCGTTTGTGACGACGTTGAATGATGTATTGGGACTATTTATCTACTTTACCATAGGTATGTTATTATACCACATATAGTTCATGAAAGTACTTTTTATAGATACCGTTCACGAAATTTTGCAAAAACGACTGGAAGAAAAAGGAGTTACATGCATCGACGGAACCCGGTTTTCAATGAAAGAATGCCAAAGCGAGTTGCAGAAAGGAGTACACGGTATTGTGGTTCGTTCACGCTTCCGCATGGATGCCGCATTACTTGATGTTGCCGGGGATTTGAAATTTATTGCGCGTTCAGGTGCAGGAATGGAAAACATAGATGAGGACTATTGCCGGAAGCGAAACATTCGTTTATTCAATGCGCCGGAAGGAAACAGAACGGCTGTCGGTGAACATGCACTGGGGATGCTGTTGGCCTTGTTCAACAACCTGAAAAAAGGAGATGCTGAGGTCAGAAAAGGAATCTGGGACCGGGAAGGAAACAGGGGAATTGAATTGACGGGAAAGACAGTTGGGATTATCGGTTATGGTAACAATGGAAGTGCATTTGCAAAAGTGCTCCGGGGATTTGACTGCCGGATTCTTGCCTATGACAAATACCGTACAGGTTTTGGTGATGAATGGGTGGAAGAATCGTATGTAGAGCAAGTGTACGAACAGGCGGAAATCATTAGTTTTCACATTCCGCAAAATGCAGAAACAATCCATTGGGCAAACACGGCTTTCTTTCAGAAGGTAAAGCACCCGTTTTACCTGGTTAATCTGTCCCGGGGAAAAATTGTTCAGACAAATGCGTTGATGGATGCCATTGAAACAGGTAAAGTAAAAGGTGCAGTATTGGACGTACTGGAATATGAAAGTTCCAGTTTTGAACAGGCGTTTTCAGAGGAGATTTCGCCCGATTTTCAACGACTGCTGAATAGCGAACAGGTGCTTTTATCTCCACATGTAGGTGGATGGACCAATGAAAGCTATTACAAACTAAGCAGTGTGTTAGCAGACAAAATAGAAGCAGTTTATTTTACCAATGATCTGGCTTGAAATTCAGATGATATAGACTGAATTGTCGAAAGCTATTTTGTACGGTTCGTTGTTTCATAACCATAGATTGCCTGCTCACTATCCATCTGTGTTATTTTTATCTATCGTTTCTTTTTAATCCATGTATTCGTAGTGAAAATGGTACCCGATTTTTAGAACCGAACCCCCATCCAATTAACATAGTTCTTTAAAAAAGGTGTATTTTAGTTGCTTTCGGGCAGATTTGAGGATGCGATAAATGTATTTCCGCGATTTAGTTCTGATTTTGTTTTTCCAACTGGCGTCCATCAACAATGGAAAATGGTTATCACATAATTGTGCCTGCATCCGGAGATACATAATTGCTAATTTCCGTTCTGTTTGTTGTTGGAAATTTTGGGATTTAGCGCAAATAGGCGTATTTTTATAATTCAGGTTTATGGAATGTTTTATTGTTCAGCATCCCAATAGAAACAATAAAATAACGAATTATGAGAAAATTGATGATTGCGGCTCTATTGATGACAGGGTATTCATCTTCCGCACAAGTAGCATTAGGAGAAATACAAGGATATTTGGTTGAAAAGTCGACGAAAGAGCCGGTACCGCTTACTCACGTATTCATCCGGGATCTCGATAAAGTGTACCAGGTGATATCAGACGAAGAAGGGATGTTCCGGATCAGTGCCATACCTGCTGGAACATATGCCTTACAGATTCGTTACGAAGGAGATACAATTAAGGTGGACCCGGTACAGATAAAAATGAATTCAATAACTCAATTGGGAAAAATCGAACTGGCACCAATTCAGCAGTTAGGAACGGTTTATATAACACCGGGTGTTCGGCTGATAGACGGTGATTTGCCAATTCCTCAGTTAACAGGTGATGAAATAGCAAAAAGTGTTGCAAAATTCGACCCGAAAGGACTCATTACATCCATGTCGTCAGAAGTGCGTATTGCAGATGACGGAAGTCTGGTGTTTCGCGGAGCACGAAAAGGAGATATGATCTATATGATAGATGGAATCAAGGCAAATGATGTGGTAACCGTTCCGAGTTCTGCCATCGGAAGTATGATGGTCTACACAGGAGCCTTGCCTGCAAAGTACGGTGATACACTGGGGGGAGTTGTGGTTGTGGAAACGAAAAGTTACTTTGATTTGTACCGTGCATGGATGGCAGGTAGATAAGCATGAATTTAAAGGTGTAATCGACCCGGATATATAACAAAAGGCTTTGGAAACGAAGCCTTTTTTAGTGAATATACCTACTTGTCTGTCTTTTCCGCAATATAATTCCGGATATCCAGTAAAAAATCAATGTCCTCTTCTATTTTATTCCCGATCACTACCACATTTGCACCTGCTTTGTGAAGCGTGTTGATTTGCTCCAGGGACTTGACGCCACCGCCTATGATTAATGGCTGACCAAGTTCTTTCATTGCTATAACCATTGAAACGGAAACAGCATGTTTCGCTCCGCTTCCTGCATCCAGGAACAGCGCTTGGTGACCGATTAATTTTCCGGCAAGAGCAGTATTATAAGCGATGGATACCTGGTTGTGCGGAATAGGTGTGGTTTGACTGACGTAAGCAACAGATGAATGACTGCCTCCGTCAATTAACAAATAGGAAGTAGAAATCACTTCTGCTTTACTTTCAATAATTTTTTGAGCTGCCTGAACATGATGCCCGATAAGATAATCCGGGTTGCGACCTGAAATCAGGTTCAACAGCAAAATTCCGTCCGCTTTCTCTGAAACCTGGTGTGCCGATCCCGGGAAGATTACCAGTGGGATGGTGATCAGTTGTTTTAGTAAGCCAATTGTTTGCTCGAACTCTTTTTCACTGACAGTACTTCCACCCACAAATACAAAATCAACCCCTGAGAAATGAATTTTCTCCACCAGGTTGCGGATGACTACTTCTGACTGACATTTTTCCGGATCAATGAGAATTGCAATCTGGTTGGGTTGTTTAAATCGTTCGGAAATGTTCATCGGGAATACAGATCAGTATGGTTAATGGTTATAATCATGTTATCAACTACTTTCGAAGTCAAATTTACGTATTTTTTCCCCGAATTGGTATGTATCGAACAGAGAAACTGATCGTTTCCCGGAACAGACTCAATAAGAAGGTCTTTTTTAAAGATGAGTCCTTTTCTTCCGGCCAGCTTCAAAAGCGATTCTTTACACGACCAGGCACGGGTCATTTCCACTACATCTTCTGTGTTCAGAAAACCAGCCTCTTCAGGGTTGATAAACTTGGAGTGCAGACGTTGAGCCTTGTTACTCATAGGTTCAATATCAAGTCCTACGATGTGATCGGGACATACTGCAATGGCGGAAGCCCCTTTGCAGTGACTGACAGATAGATGCGGAGCATGTTCAATAAACGGAGCACCTTCTTTATTGTAATCAATCAGTGCTCCCGGGAAAATGGTGTCCTTTAATATGCGTGTTGCAATGTATTCTGTTCTCCGTTTTTCACTGGCAAATGTTTGCAATCGCACCTGTTCAACAGGATGAAGAATCTGAAAAAAATCCTCAATCGGAAAGTGATTGTATTTAATAATGTATACAATACTACCACCAATAGCAACATTTTCAAGTGTAAACATGTTCGTAAAACTAATTATTTTTTCTTTTTATGTGATGATTAGAAATTGATTAACGGTATTGTTGTTTGATTGTTTGGTTTAAATGTTTATTTAAAGTGTATGAATCTGCAATTTAAGGTGTTTTTAGACATGTATAAAAGGGTGAAAAAATGACTTTAAAAATTAGTTTTTATTCATTCTTTTCTTCTACATTTGTTAACGAAAGTTAAGTAAATGCAAATTTTATTTTTTTTAACAAATAGTTAATACCAAGATAAAATTTCTATATTTACCGCTTCATTGGCAAAAAATAAGTTAAAAAAATAGACTGTACTTATGTTAAGAAATCTACATTTGTTGATTGTAAGTGTATTGTTGTCAGCGGCTTATTCCTTTTCTCAATCCGGTTTAGGAACGATTAGAGGGTCCGTTGTCGACGGCGACACAAGAGAACCGATCGCATTTGCAAAAGTGTTGCTTTTGCAAGATGGAACGGTTAAAGGAGGTGCAAACACCGACGATGAAGGGAAATTTCAGATCAATTCCATTTCTCCGGGTTCTTACGACGTTGAAGTAAGAAATGAGGGAGATGGTTACCAACCTACTGCGTTGACAGGTGTGGTTGTGAACGCTGAAAAAATTACCTTCCTGGATAACATCGAAATTTCCAAGCCTTCTGATGTAAAGCAGATTGATGAAATGGTGATCGTTGCCTACAAAGTTCCGTTGATCGATAAAGATGGTGGAGCGTCCGGGGCAACAGTTACGCGTGAAGACATCTCGCGTTTGCCTGTTCGTTCTGCTGCAGGAGTTGCACAGACAGTCGGAGGGGTAAATACAAATGAGGATGACGGATCAATCAGTGTTCGTGGTTCCCGTTCAGATGCGACCTATTATTATATAGATGGTATCAAAGTGCGTGGATCTTCTAACCTTCCGAAATCAGCAATTGAAGAGGTTTCTGTCATTACCGGAGGTTTGCCTGCAAACTACGGTGACGTTACCGGAGGGGTTATTTCCGTAACAACGAGAGGTCCTTCTTCTAAATTCTTCGGAAGTTTGGAAGGTGTAACTTCTGGTTTTTACTTTAAAGGAAAAGATCCGGATGGGTATGACGGAAAAGTATACGGATTGGATAAGTACGCATATAACATGGTCGAAGGAATGTTTTCCGGGCCTTTGTTTATGAAGAAAGATTCAACAGGAGCGAAAGTGAAACCTATCTTAGGATTCTTGCTTTCTGCCAATTATTTGAATGAAGTAGATAACCGTCCGTTGAATGGTGGTAGCTACCGTATTAAAAAAGAGATCAGAGATTCATTAATGGAGTCTCCGTTGGTGTTGAACGCTTCCGGTAACGGAACATTCTACAGATCTTCTTTGTTGAGACAAAAAGATTTTGAAAACACAAAATGGAGAATGAATGCAAAGAGCCAGACACTTTCTGCTCAGGCAAAAATTGATGTGAATACAGGACCTTCTGTAAACCTTTCGTTTGGTGGTTCCATGAACTACTACGACAGAAGTTTGTACGACAGAAGCAGCTCCCTGATGAACTTTCAAAACTTCGGTACAGCGAAAAACCTCGACTGGAGGGTGTTCGGACGTTTAACACAACGTTTCTCAAACAACAGAGAAGGGTCTGCATCCAAAGTAAAGTCAGCAAACTATTCATTGATGGTTGACTATTCACAATCCCGCCAACGATCATACGATCCGAAGCACGGATTCAAAATATTTAATTATGGTCACGTTGGTACATTCCGCTCCAACTACGATACGAGTTTAGTATTTGTAGATTCACTGAACGCATACGTCCAACAAGCGGTACCATTCCAAAATGGCGTTACGTTTGAAACTTCTGAAACAAACCCTGGATTGTCTGCATTGACAAATCAATACTATGATTTATTCGGAAGTGCAACAGACTTTGATATGTTGAGAAACAGAAACGCATTGTTAAATGGTGATGCTCCTATTTCTGTTTATCAAATCTGGAATAACCTGGGGACTCCGTACAACGGTTTCGGAATTGTTGAAAACAACCAGTTCCGTGTAACAGGTTCCGGATCGATCAATATCGGTGGTCACTCATTATCTTTAGGATTTGAGTACGAACAAAGAACTGACCGCGGATGGGGTGCCGGAGATAACGGACCACTTGGAATCTGGTCACATGCCCGTTTGTTGATGAACAGCCACATTTCTGAAATTGATGTAAATAATCCTACCATCATCCAGGAAGGTGCATACAGAAAAATTTATTACGACCGTTTGAATACCGGTTATGCCGCTTCAAATGGTGGTGTATATGGTGGTGCGCAAAGTGGTGCGACAGGAGGACAAGTTGATTATCAGTCGTTCTTTGACTACAATGTAAGAAAAGAATTAGGGTTGAACCCTGGAGGAAATGATTACGTAGATATCGACTCATATGATCCGGGTATGTACAATTTTTCTATGTTCTCTCCGGATGAATTATTAAACAATGGGAATTCATATGTGACATATTACGGATACGACCACGCAGGAAACAGAGTAAAAGGTCGTACAGACATCGACAAATACTTTACTGAATTTGATGAGAACGGAAACTACAAACGTTTTGTAGGTGCATTCCAACCAACGTATATTTCCGGATACATCATGGATAAATTTGCATTCCGTGACTTAGTATTCAACGTAGGGGTACGTGTAGACGTATTCGATGCGAACCAACCGGTATTGAAAGACAAATACTTGTTCTACAATGCACTTACTGCGGGTGAAGCACGTGAACGTGCAAATACAGGCGGACAAGACTATGATTGGGTTGTTGTTCCTCAGTCTATCGGTGATGATTATACCGTATATGTGGACGATGTTGCAGCTCCTACCAGAATTAACGGATTCAGAAGCGGAGATACATGGTACAATGCAAACGGTGACCAGATAGAGGATCCTGCGGTATTGAGAGGTGCAGGAGGAATTGCTCCTTGGTTGCAAAACCCGAATCAAAAATCAATCAGCAGTGATGCATTTGAAGATTACAAAGCGCAGGTGAGCGTGATGCCGCGTATCGCATTCTCATTCCCGGTTTCTGAAGAGTCTTCATTCTTTGCTCACTATGATATCTTGACAAAACGTCCGACAACAGGTGTGCGCTTTGACCCGTATGAATACCAGTTTATTCAAACAAGAGGACAGGCGATTAACAATTCTAACCTGAAACCTGAAAAAACGATTGACTATGAATTAGGATTCCAACAAGTATTGACAAGAACGTCATCCATCAAAATCTCAGCATTCTACCGCGAACAAAGAGATAACGTTCAGTTGATCAACGTGGTTGAAGCATACCCGGCAACATACAGAACATTTGGTAACAGAGACTTCGGTACGGTAAAAGGATTGACAGTTGCTTATGACTTGAGAAGAACAGGAAACATCCGTATGACTGCAGCATATACATTGCAGTTCGCGGATGGTACAGGATCTGATGCAACATCCATGGCAGGTTTGATCAACGCAGGTTTGCCAAACTTACGTGCAATCTTCCCGTATTCATTTGACCAACGTCACGCATTCGCTATCTCGTTTGACTACAGATATGGAAAAGGAGCAGATTACAATGGTCCGAGAATTAAAGACTTCCAGGTACTTGCAAATACTGGTTTGAACATCATGACAAACATCTATTCAGGAAATCCGTATTCTAAGAAACTGGATATCGTGAATGAAGGAATGTTTACACAAATCGCTTCCGGTTTGGATGGTACCACAAACGGGTCAAGATTACCATGGTCTTACCGATTGGATATGCAGTTGGACAGAACGTTTGATATCGAGATCGGAAAAACAGACGATAAAAAGCGTGTAACATTCCTGAATGTATACTTACGTGTTACAAACTTGTTCAATCAAAAGAATGTCTTGAGCGTTTACCGTGCAACGGGTAACTGGAATGATGACGGATACCTGGAGGCAGCAAACAGCCAGGCGTCTATCCAGAATCAACAGGATGAACAATCGTTCAGAGACTATTATTTGATGAAAATTCAAAACCCTTTTAACATCAGTGCACCTAGAACAATTCGTTTAGGGGTTAAGTTTGACTTTTAATTCATTCTAATATAAAAAGTATGAAAAATTATATTAAAACTACCTGCATAATTGGAGCGTTTACCTTGCTCGCAAATATGTCCCTGGCGTACCTATACACAGGAGGTAGTAATATTGGACAACAGGGTAACAAGCCGAATGGTGCCTCAGCCAATACGGGAGGACCTAAGAGTGCAGGATGTACTCCGGCTGTAAGAAAATACATTTTGGATTTCAATGATGTGTCTGCCTTGCTCGAAATGGGAGGGGTATTATTTGAAGACCGTCAAAAGGGTGTTGCTGCCTATGAAGTTCCGAAAGGAGGTGGTGCCAGAGCAATCTTTGCCGCAGCTTTGTGGATGGGAGGTACCGATGAAAACGGGCAGTTGAAATTAGCGGCGGTTCGCTTCCGTCAGGTTGGAAATGACTTTTGGGGAGGTCCGTTAACAGTATCGATTCCTCATCTTCCAAATGTTAACTACGATCCGTTGCTACCGGTAGGTGACAATACAATCAGACCGTATGGGGATGGAAATATTTCGGCAACGGAATGTGCTAAATACGATAAATTCTTCCCGATCAATAAAGCAGCGGTTGTTCGTTTCAGCTTGTGGTGGGAAGCTTGTATCGACCCGAATGCTCCTGCTGGATCATGTGAACAAATTGAAGAAGAATCTCTTCCTACAAATGAGGAATTGGCAGCAATTACGGAATGGCCGGCACACGGTGATGAATCGCTGTTTCAGGACTACTATTTAGCTCCTTTCTATGACAGAGACGAGGATAGAGTATATGATCCGATGCAGGATGGAGATTACCCTTGGTATGACGATATTTTGGGACGAGATGATGTACAATGTGGCGTTGACCGTCGCGTAACACTATTTGGTGACCAGACAGTATGGTTTGTCTTCAACGATAAAGGAAACGTGCATACGGAATCTCAGGGAGAACCAATCGGAATGGAAATCAGAGCGCAGGCTTTTGCATTCGCAACTTCTGACGAAATCAACCGAATGACATTCTACAACTATGAACTGATCAACCGTTCGACACAAACATTGACAAATACGTTCTTCTCACAATATGTTGACCCGGATTTAGGATACTCTGCGGATGACTATGTAGGGTGTGACGTATCAAGAGGACTTGGTTATGCATACAACGGAGATGCGTTCGATGAGACGAACGGTTCTCAAATCGGTTACCAGGCAAACCCTCCTGCAATTGGAGTGGATTTCTTTGAAGGGCCTTACCAGGATCCGGATGGAAGAGACAACGTAGGTCCTGTATATGATGAAAACACACAAACGTGGACAACACCAAATGTTGCGGAAGCGCTTGCAGATACTGGTATCGTGTACAGAGGTATCGGAACAGGATACGGTGATTCTATTGTTGATAACGAGCGTTTTGGTATGAGACGATTCACATACTTTACGAACCCTCCGGGAGCAATTTACCCATACATTGACCCTTCTGTAGCAAACCAATATTACAACTTCATGTCCGGATTCTGGGCAGACGGTTCGAATATCACATTCGGAGGTACCGGTGCCAATGGATCCATCCTGACAGATTATGTATTCCCCGGAGATTCTGATCCGTTACATTGGGGAACTGCAGGAATTGACCCTGGAAACTCACAACCGTGGACAGAAGCACAGGCAGGTAATGCCCCTGGAGACAGACGTTTCGTGCAATCTGCAGGACCATTTACACTTGTTCCGGGAGCAATGAACAACATTACGGTTGGTATCGTTTACGGACGTGCTGCAGGTGGTGATCTGATGGCTTCTGTGGAAGTAATGAAAATCGCAGATACCAAGGCACAAGCGTTGTTCGATGCATGTTTTAGAATTCTGGATCCGCCGATGGCTCCGAAATTGGAGATCCAGGAGTTGGAAAATGAATTGATCCTAATGATCTCAAACCCTTCAACGTCGAATAACAAAGGAGAGACGTATGAGCAAGTGGATGATATCAATATTCCGATCAATGCAGTAGACAGAACATATAACTTTGAAGGATATCAAATTTACCAGTTGGTTGATGCATCTGCTTCCGTAGCCGATTTGCAGGATGAGTCAAAAGCACGATTGGTTGCTCAGTGTGACCTGGAGAATGACATCAAGGATTTGTACAATTATACGTTAAATGAACAATACGGATTCCTTCAGGGAAGAAGAATGGTTCAGGCAGCAAATAAAGGAATCCAGCATTCATTTAAATTGACAACAGATGCATTTGCGATTGGTGATAACCGATTGATCAACCACAAGACATATTATTATGTTGCTGTAGCATACGCACACAATGAATTTGCTCCGTATGATCAAAACGACCCTACAAAGTTGACAGGTCAGAAAATTCCTTACGTGTCTTCACGTTTGTCATATGACGGTAACAACATCAGATCCGTTCCGGCAGTACCGCACAATCCGAAACCGGAATTGGGAGGAACATACCAATATGTGGAATATGGTACAATGCCGAGAATTACAAGAATTGACGGTCATGGTAATGGTAATAACGGACTTGAGTTGACTGCGGAATCGCACAATACGATTTTGAGAAATGGTTCACTCGATAAAGTGAAATATGACTTTGGAGGCGGACCGATCAAAGTGAAAGTAGTGGATCCGCTGAATGTAGCAGGTGGTTATTATGAAATCTTATTCAGAGATTATACTCCGGATAACATTACAAACTCTGCTGATACAGCCCATTGGATTATCAACCGTTACACAAGCGAAGGAGGCCAGTTCCTGGAATCTGTAAGCAGTGAGCGACGCATTATTGTAAATAATGAGCAATTAATCCCAGAGTGGGGAATATCTGTTCAGATTACTCAAAACAAGTACACTCCTGGTTCAGGAAATGCCTCTACCAACTTTGCAAACCCGATCTCTGCATCACTTTTCTTTGCAGATAGTTCGAAAAGATGGTTGGCAGGTGTTCAGGATAATGATATCTATGAGCCAACGAACTGGATTCGTTCGGGAACAAATGCCGCAGGTACTGATGATCCGATAGCAGTTCCTTGGAGAAATCCGTTGAACTATGGGGATGAAATTGGCGCGGATGACAACCAATTGTATGAGAAATTACTGAATGGTACTGTTGCTCCGCACAGAGTTACCGGACACAATGTTGAATTCATGCCGATGGCATACTCTCCAAACATTACGAACCCGGCATACTCAAAAGGATTGGCTTCAATCTCTTACTTGCCAAGTGTCGACATCATTATCACTTCTGATAAGAGTAAATGGACACGTGTACCTGTAATTGAAATGGGACGTGATGCGAACCTGACATTTGGAGGTGCCAGAGCAGGAGAGATGAGAAAGAGTGCAAGCGTTGACAAGAATGGTAACCCGGACGGAACAGGAACAGGTATGGGATGGTTCCCTGGTTATGCGATTGATCTGGAAACAGGTGTTCGTCTGCACATGGCATTTGGAGAAAACTCGTATATGTCTTATGACGGAGGACGAGATATGATCTGGAATCCTACGTCTCGTATGATTGACCAAAACGGTAATTACGTAATGGGAGGTGTACATCCGATCTGGGTATTTGGTGTGAAGTCAAGAACGATTAACGGATTGACAAACCACTTGAGAGATATGGAACCATACAATCCGCTGAACGAATCAAATAACTTCTTGGCAAATCAATTGAGAAACATTGAGACAAGTACAGGAAACCTGAACGAGTTGGCGAGAGTTGTATACGGTAACCTGGCTTGGATTGCCTATCCGTTACTTGCTCCGGGACAACAATTGTTGGCAACAGATGTAACAATTAAGTTACGTGTGAACAAAGAGTACAAGAATTATGTGGCAACGAATGAAAACCAGGGACGTCCGATGTATTCATGGAACATGGATGAAATCGCAACGACAACAGGTAGCCGTGACGCACTTTCTGAAATTCTGGATATGATTAACGTTGTTCCGAATCCTTACCTGGCATACTCTGAGTATGAGAAGAGCAGATTGGATACACGTGTGAAAATCACAAACCTGCCGGATCAGTGTACAGTGAAAATTTACACATCGAATGGTAAATTGATCCGTACCTTTAAAAAGGATAGCCCGGTAACATCTATAGATTGGGATTTGAACAACCACCAAAGAATTCCTGTAGCGTCTGGTATGTACCTGATACATGTGGATGTTCCGGATGTCGGAGAGAGAGTATTAAAGGCTTTCATTGGAGTACGTCAGGTTGACTTACAAGGAATTTAATCATCTATTAAGACTTAATTGAAGAAAATGAAAAGTTCAATTTTAAATATTAAAGCGTTGTTAATCTGTGGAGCCATGATAGGTGGCTTCACAGTAAACGCCGGAAATGAGGACAGGGTAGGTCAGGCAGGTGCTGCTCACTTATTGATTAACCCATGGGCCAGAAGTTCTGCTTTGGGTGATGTAGGTATCTCGTTTACCAATGGATTGGAAGCTACTTTTACGAACATTGCCGGGTTGGCATCTACAAATAAGACGCAAATCAAGTTTAATTATACAAACTGGATGGGGTCAATGACAGGTGTGTCCCTGAATAGTGCAGGTATTGCTCAGCGATTAGGAGGTTCTTCTGTGATAGCAGTGAGCATTCAGTCACTGAACTATGGAGATATCATGATCACTACAGTTCAGAACCCGGAAGGAAATATCGGTACATTCTCCCCGCGGGCAAATGTATTCAATGTAGGATATGCCCACACGTTTTCAGCTTCTATCTCAGGAGGGATTAACGTGAAAGTAATTTCTGAAAATATTTCTAACCTGAAATCTACAGGAGTTGCAATCGATGCCGGAATTCGTTACGTATCAGGTGAACAGGAGCAATTGAAGTTTGGTATCGCGTTGAAAAACGTAGGACCGACAATGAAGTACAAAGGAGATGGATTGAACACGCAGGTACAATACCTGACTTCCAGCTTCATTGGATCATTGGAGCAACGTACTGCAACATTTGAAATGCCGTCTTTATTGTCCATCGGAGGTTCATACGACTTCATCTTCAACGAGAAAAACCGTTTGATCCTTGGACTTGGTTTTACAGCTAACTCGTTCTCCTATGACCAATTCAGAATTGGTTTGGATTATGGGTTTTCTTCCGAAAAAGTTGCATTCAACCTGAGAGGTGGATATGTATACGAAAAGGGAATCTTCAATGCTGAGAACAGAGCAAACGCCCTGATCGGACCAACAGCAGGATTCTCTGTTGATGCATTGTTAGGTGAAAAGAAAAGCGCGTTGGGAATTGAGTACGCAGCTCGATTTGCAGGTCCTTTTGGAATTATTCACACAGTTGGAGCAACGATCAGCTTGAAGTAAATAAAATAATTACTATATTTGTATGACAAGAGAGTTCGATTCGGACTCTCTTGTTTTTATGTTAAAACGTACTGTTATGGCACAAATTAATTATTACACAGAAGAGGGATTACAAAAATTGAAAGATGAATTGCATGAAATGAAAACGGTGCAACGCCCTTCCATTTCAAATCAGATTGCTGAGGCGCGGGATAAAGGAGATCTTTCAGAAAATGCAGAATACGATGCGGCCAAAGAGGCACAAGGGATATTGGAAATGAAAATTGCCAAGCTGGAAGAAATTATCAGTAATGCACGAATCATAGATGATTCCAATATCGATACATCTAAAGTATACATCCTTTCCAAAGTGAAAATTAAGAATGTTGCCAACGGAATGGCGATGGAATACCTGCTTGTTGCAGAAAATGAAGCAGATCTGAAAGAAAAGAAAATTTCAGTTGAATCACCAATTGGTAAAGGATTGCTGGGGAAAGCTGTCGGAGAAATTGCGGACATCCAGACACCGAACGGAATTGTTAAGTTTGAAATCGTTGAAATCTCCCGGTAATGGCTTCTATCTTCACCAAAATTATCAATAAAGAACTTCCGGCATACATCGTTGCGGAAAACGATCGGTTCCTGGCGTTTTTAGACATTATGCCTTTAAAAAAAGGACATGTGTTGGTCATTCCTAAGGAAGAGATCGATTACATCTTTGACGTGGAAGATGAATTGTTGGGAGAAATGATGGTGTTTGCAAAAAGTGTTGCGGTTAAAATCAAAAAAATAGTTCCGTGTAAACGCATAGGGGTTGCTGTTATTGGTCTGGAAGTACCGCATGCACACATTCATCTCGTTCCGATTGACGGAATCGGGGATATCAATTTTTCAAACCCGAAACTCCAGGTGGAAAAAGCAGAAATGGAAAGCCTGGCCGAGCGGATTAAAAACGCTTAGCATTCACTTAGACTACAAAAAAGAAAAGCTCCTGAACGGGGCTTTTTCTTTTTTTAAGACTTTTTAGAACGATCTCCGAAACTATTTCACCGATTAATAGTATTTTTACTACTGAAATTTTAAACGATTATAAAATGACTGGATTATTGATTGCATTGGGAGTGGTTGTTATACTTGTTATATGGTACATAGCAACAAACAATAAATTAGTAGCATTGAAAAACAATCGTGAAAATGCGTTTGCTGACATTGATGTTCAATTGAAGCAGCGACACGATTTAATCCCTCAGCTGGTTGGAGCCGTAAAAGGATACATGGACCACGAAAGTTCTGTCTTGACACGCATTACGGAGGCACGTTCAAAGGCAATGAGTGCAAATGATGTGAATTCCAAGATCGAGGCGGAAAAAGAATTGGGTGCAGCAATGGGAGCATTCAATATCCAGGTGGAAGCATACCCGGACCTGAAAGCAAACACCAACTTCCTGCAGTTGCAAAACGAAGTTTCCGACATCGAGAACAAACTTGCGGCAGTGAGAAGATATTTCAATTCAGCAACGAAAGAATTAAATACGGCAATTGAGTCCATTCCGTCCAATATTGTTGCCGGATTCAAAAAAATGACCGTTCAGCCGTTCTTTGATTTAGGACACGAGCAACGCCAACAAATAGACAAAGCACCGGAAATTAAATTCTAAGTACCCGCATGAAATATGTAGGTTTACATACCCAGATCGGGAGAAACAACCGAAAATCATTCCTATTACTGGTCGCTTTTCCTGCACTGATTCTGGTGGGAGTGTATGCAGTCCTGTATTTTCTCGGGAAAGGTGATTTTGATCTGATTAATCAACAGTTTCTGGTTGTTTTTCCGATTGTACTCGCAGCAGTAGCAATTTGGTTTGTCATTGCTTTCTTTTTTCATACCAAACTGATTCAGATGGCAACCCATTCTGTTCCCCTGGAACGGAAAGACAACATGCGCGTATACAACCTTACGGAAAATCTGTGCATGTCAGTCGGGATGAAAATGCCAAAACTGTTTATCATTGAATCCGGAGCGTTAAACGCCTACGCTTCAGGAATCAATGAAAAGACGTATGCGGTGACCTTAACCCGGGGAATTATTGATGCGTTAACAGATGAAGAACTCGAAGGTGTGATTGCGCACGAACTCACACACATTCGCAACAAAGATGTGCGCTTGCTGATCGTGACAATTGTATTTGTCGGGATTTTCGGATTGATTGTCGATGTCGCATTCCGTTCGTTTTTATACAGCGGAAACACACGTAGAAAAAATGATAAAGATAACAGCGGTGCAGCCATGCTGATTATTTTATTAGTGGCGGTAGTATTGTACTTCCTTTCCATGATCTTCAAATTTGCCCTTTCTCGTAGTCGTGAGTACATGGCGGATGCAGGTGCGGTTGAAATGACCAAAAATGCGTCTGCAATGGCAAATGCGTTGCGAAAAGTATCCGGAAATTCAAAGCTGGAAACAAGTAACGATGAAGTAAGGGAGTTATTCATCGACAACGGTGATGACAAGTCCAATAGTTTCTTTTCTGCTATTTCAAATATCTTTGCGACACACCCTCCGATTGAAAAACGGATTAAGATATTGGAACAGTTATAATCAGTCAACAAACAGACGTATAAACAGAGAAAAATCATGATGCGGTTTTTTTACTTCATGCTTAAAATCACATTGCCTTATACGACAAGGATGTACTATCCAAGGCAAAAAATTATCAATGAGCCAAAAGAACGATTCGGAAGAACGATCTATGTAAGTAACCATACTGCATCTTTTATGGATCCGTTGGTGGTAGCAGGACTGAGAAGGCCTATTGTCTTTTTTATGACCCGCTCAGATGTATTTACACCGGTTACAAAACCCATTTTGTGGGCCGCGCACATGCTCCCGATATACCGTGAGCACGATGGGGAAGATACAAAAGGAAAAAATGCAGAAGTGTTCAGGAAATGCGCCAAAGTCCTTTCTTTCGGGAGAAATTTGCTGATCTTTGGAGAAGGATTTACCGATGATGTCTTTATCAGAAGATTGAAGCCGGTTAAAAAAGGGGCTGTACGTATCGGTTTTTCCGCACTGGAGGAACTGAAGTGGCAAAAAAAGATCTATATCGCGGCAGTGGGCTGTAATTATTCCGAGCCAAACGAAATGAGAAGCGACCTGTTGATTGCAACATCAGACAAAATCTGCCTGAATGATTACAAGCAGGAATACGAAGAGAATCCGAATAAAGTCATTACAGAGCTAACACGCAGAATAGAAGTACTCATGCGCGAGCAGATCACGCATGTTGACAACAAGGAAATGGCTCCTTTTCATGAAAATGTAATGAAGATTACACGAAAAGGAATGAATGCCCGTTGCTCTGATACATCGATTCCCCTGGAAAAAAGATGGAAATATTCACAACAGCTGGCCAACTGGTTTAATGAACATGTTACTCCGGAGAACGAAGAACTGATGGCATTGAAAAAAGACTTAGAGTCCTATTTTTCATTGCTGCGAAAGTTTCGTCTGGATGAAAAATATGTGTACGAATACCAGACAAAAAATGGCTCCCGGACCAAAGAATTGTTATTCATGCTGACCATGTGGCCGTTTGCAATCCTGGGATTGATTCATTGTGGTATTCCCTACATGCTTTGCAAACGATTTGTTGAAAAAACATTCCGTAGAAAAGTATTCTGGGGATCTGTGAAATTGTTGACAGGAAAAATTTCCATGGGATTGTTAAACATCCCGTTTATTTTTCTGTTTTACAAATTTGTTTATCCGAGTTATTGGCTGGCATTTGCCTATTACCTCAGTATCGGGTTGTTCGGATTAGCAGCTTACATGTGGTTCCGCAACTTCAAAGCCTTTAAAATTAAAGGAGCAATGAAGAAAATGGACATTGGCAAATTCTGGAAAAAAAGAACAGAATTAGCTGAAAAAATCAAGCAGTTGATTCCCGTTGCATAGACGCAATGATAAGCTAAGGTGCTGAAATATTGATTTCATCCCAAGGATAATTCAAATAGAACGCCCTTTGAATAAAAAAAATATTATTTTTGCATTTCGAAAAATTGATACTCAATGTTAGAAAACGTTACTTCAGAAGAAATTAAAAGACAGTTTAAGTCTAATAAGCGATTAAGACTCATCACATTTGCAGTGGGTGGGGCGCTGGTCCTAATCGTAGGTTATTTAGTATATTATCAATTTGTGAGCGTTCCGAAAAACAAAAAATCAGAAGATGCATACTGGAACGGATTGAACCTGGCATCCAAAGATTCTACGGATATGGCAATTGAAGAGCTGACTGCTCAGGTGAAAAAATACGACGGATATAAAGGCGGTGAAAACGCTCAGTTCGTATTGGGACGCCAATACATGGAAAAAGGAGAGTTTAACAAAGCTCTCGAAACATTGGAGAAAGTGAAAGTAAGCGATACATACCTTTCTTCCATGACATTGGGATTACAGGGGGATTGCTACAGCGAATTGAAAAAATACAAAGAAGCGGCAGCGAAGTACAAAGATGCAGCAAAGGAAAGTATCAATGAATGGACCACGCCAATGTACTTGTTCAAAGCAGGATTGTGCGCAGAAGAATTGCAGGATTTCGAATCAGCACTGAAATTGTACGAAGAAATCAAAAACGATTATACAACATTTGCGAACAATAAAGCAATTGATAAATACATCGCGAGAGTATCGAACTTGAAAAAATAATTTGTTATGGCAACAGCTAATCGCAACTTGTCAGAATACAACAAGGACTTTGTTCCAAATGGTGCCGATTATAAAATCGGCATTGTTGTTTCTGAATGGAATGAATCCATCACGCTTAACTTGCTGGAAGGAGCTAAAAAAGCACTATTGGACAATGGGGTGTTAGAAGAGCACATTGTTATTCGGTTTGTTCCCGGAACATTTGAATTGCCCCTCGGCTCACAGTTCTTCTGTGAAATGACAAACGTGGATGGTGTAATTGCCATCGGTGTGGTCATCCAGGGAGAAACCCGTCATTTTGATTTTGTGTGCGAAGGAGCAACATCGGGAATCAAAGACGTAATGCTAAAATACAACAAGCCGGTAAGCTACTGTGTATTGACAGATAATAATATTCAACAATCAATTGACCGTTCAGGTGGAAGATATGGAAATAAAGGCGTGGATTGTGCCATTGCTTGCATGAAAATGATTGACCTGTACCGTTCATTCAGAAAATAAACGGACTATGACACTCATCAAATCCATTTCAGGAATCAGAGGAACAATCGGGGGAAATGTAGGAGAAGCACTTACACCGGTTGATGCTGTCCGTTTTGCTGCTGCTTACGGAACCTGGTTAAAAGAAAATAATTCCGGGAGATTAAAAGTAGTCATCGGACGGGATGCCCGTATCTCTGGTCAAATGATCGCTGATCTGGTTATCTCGACGTTGGTCGGATTGGGAATTGATGTTGTCAATTTGAATCTTTCTACCACACCAACAGTGGAAGTGGCTGTTCCGATGGAAAATGCGCACGGAGGAATTATCCTTACGGCAAGCCACAACCCGAAACAATGGAACGCCTTGAAATTGCTGAACAGCAAAGGAGAGTTTATTTCCGGAGAAGAAGGAGCACGTGTACTCGAGATTGCGGAAGCGGATGCATTTTCATTTGCAGAAGTAGATGACCTGGGAAGCGTTACCAACGATGCGACCTATTTGCAAAAGCACATTGATGCAGTGCTGGCACTGCCGCTGGTAGACAAAAAAGCCATTGAAGCCGCAAATTTCTCTGTTGTCGTAGATGCAGTTAACTCGACCGGAGGAATTTTCGTTCCTGCATTATTGGAAACGTTAGGAGTGAAAAAAATTACCCGATTGTATTGTGAACCGACCGGACACTTTCCACACAACCCGGAACCGCTTCCGGAACATTTGACAGATTTGGCCGAAAAGATCAAAGAAGTAAGTGCCGACCTTGGAATTACAGTTGATCCGGATGTAGATCGTCTGGCAATGGTATGCGAAGACGGAAGTATGTTCGGAGAAGAATATACCCTGGTTGCCGTTGCCGATTACGTACTGACCCATACACCGGGTGCAACGGTTTCCAATTTGTCTTCTACACGTGCGCTGCGCGATGTAACGGAAGCGAGAGGATTGTTGTACACCGCCGCTGCAGTAGGGGAAGTAAACGTTGTGAAAGCAATGAAAGATTCCAATGCTGTGATCGGAGGAGAAGGAAACGGTGGAGTCATTTACCCGGAATCGCACTACGGACGTGATGCATTAGTAGGAATCGCATTGTTTCTGAGCCATCTGGCACATAAGAAGATGACCGTCTCTCAACTGCGCGACAGTTATCCGAAATATACGATCTCGAAAAATAAGATTGAACTGACACCCGAAATCGATGTAGATGCCATCTTACACGGAATGGCTGAAAAATACGCTTCAGAGGAAGTTGATACAACGGATGGAGTGAAAATCTATGTCGGGAAAGAATGGGTGCACCTGCGCAAAAGCAATACGGAACCAATCATCCGGATATATTCGGAAAGTGAAAACGAGGCAAAAGCAAATCAACTGGCAGAAAAAATCATCACAGAGATCAGAGCAATGATCTGATGATGGATGCTGCCCGGGCTTTTACTTAAAAACAGCTGCTATGAAATACCTGATACTAATGCTCCTGCTAAAGATTTCCTGTGCAACCTTTTCACAGGTTTTACAACCGGGATTCAGTAAAGAAGAATACAGGGAACTGATGTACGTATCAACACGTACCACTGCAAGCCCCGATTACTACAATAAGTTTCCGGAACCAGCTGATTTTAAAATGGTTTATCAGTCACAGCCGATCGGGTTGGATAATTTATGGGATTTCTGGGTTTCTGAAGACAAGCGGGCAGTTATCAGTATACGGGGAACAACATCAAAATCGGAAAGCTGGCTGGCCAACTTTTATGCGGCCATGGTTCCCGCAAAAGGAAAATTGCAATTACCTGAAAATAAGGTGTTCACTTATGAGCTTGCCCGTTCTCCCGACGCAGCGGTTCATGTCGGATGGTTGCTGAGTACAGCCTACCTGTCAGAAGAAATTGTTCCGAGAATCAAAGAATACTATGCGCAGGGATTCAAAGATATTATCATCACCGGGCATAGTCAGGGAGGTGCTATTTCGTTCTTATTGACCGCTCACCTGTATGGGTTACAGCGCAACAATGAATTGCCTACGGACATTCGCTTCAAAACGTATTGCAGTGCGGCACCCAAACCGGGGAATTTACATTTTGCTTACGAATACGAGGCAATGACGTATGGAGGTTGGGCGTTCAACGTGGTCAATGCAGCCGATTGGGTTCCGGAAACACCTATGTCAATTCAAACACTACATGATTTCAGTGAAGTTAACCCGTTTGTCAACGCGAAAAATGCAATCAAACAGCAAAAGTTCCCGAAAAACATGATACTGCGTCATGTCTACAACCAACTGGAAAAACCAACCCGTAAAGCACAAAGGAAATACGAGCGGTACTTAGGGAAAATGACTTCGAAAATGATTGGTGAAACAATAAAAGGGTATGTAACACCGGAATTTTATAAAAGCAATCACTACGTGCGGACAGGAAATACGATTGTCCTGTTGCCGGATGAAGAATATTACAAAAAGTATCCGAATGATCCTGCCCGGATATTCATTCACCACCCACATCCGCCGTACCTGGAACTGTTGGAAAAATTACCGGATTGAACATGAAATAGCTTTGTAAAAAATGGCTTCATGAAAACATATGTATTGATTTTGCTGTTTATCCTTGGAATTACCAGTTCCTTTTCGCAGAATACCCAGGTGATTAGCGGTACCATTACTGAACAATTTACACTCCAGCCCGTTCCGTTTGCAAAAGTACAAGTGGCAGGAACAGAATACCGGACGGTTTCGGATGAAGCAGGATACTTTGAGCTGAAACAAGTGCCTGTCGGAAGAATCAACCTGCAGATTTCTGCAACAGGTTATAAATCGGCATACTTATCCAACCTGGAGCTATTGACAGGGAAACAATTGGTGCTGACAATTGAACTGACCGAGGAGATTACATCGTTGGAAGAGGTGACGATTGTGTCGGATGACAAACAATACAGTTTCAATGAAATGATCAAAGTCAGCCGGAGACAATTTTCCATCGAAGAAAGTAAACGGTATGCAGGAAGTTTGAATGACATCCAGCGGATGGCCAGTAGTTTTGCAGGAATTACAACCGCAAATGACCAGGTCAATGACATCATTGTCCGGGGTAATACACCTTCCGGAATGCTGTTTCGACTCGATGGAATGAACATCCCCAACCCCAATCACTGGTCCATGCCCGGATCTGCGGGAGGAACGGTAAGTATGCTCAATAATAACGTGCTCCGAAATTCGGATTTTATTACAGGAGCGTTTGCCGCAGAGTATGATGCGTTTTCAGGTGTATTTGACCTGCGGACACGAAACGGAAATTACAACAAACACGAATTTCTTTTTCAATTGGGATTCAACGGACTGGAAGCCGGAGCCGAAGGACCGGTTCATCGCAAGTCGCGAACGAGTTATTTGTTCAATTACCGCAAATCATTGTTAGAATTCTTGTCCCTGTTTATGCAATTCGGCACAGGAACTGCCGTTCCGAAATACCAGGATTTTTTCTTCAAAATAAACGCGCCGACACAAAAAGCGGGAACCTTTTCCTTCATTGCGATGGGTGGAACGAGCAATATTCACTTCACCCCGGAAGAAGACAAGCAGAATAATTACACGTATGAAGACCTGAAAAGTGGTAGTAACACCGGAGTAATTGGTGTTTCCCACCAAATTTCACACACGGCGAAGTATACCTTCAATACTTCCCTGATGGCTTCGGGAGTCCTTTCCAAAACAACGATTGACAATACCTGGATTGACCCGGTGAGTTCTGACCTGGTAAGAGAACCGTTTGCGAATAATAAATTCCTGGACAGTAAGCTTGAACTTAACCATTACACCCATATCAAAACAAATAGTAAGAATTATTTCAAGGCAGGATTTTACATTGATTATTTCATGGGAAACTACACGCAAGACGTCTTTCTCAATAAAATTCCGGGAACTTCCAAGTATTGGGTGCGCGGTATTGATTATTCGGGTAATTATGTACAGACGAATGTATACCTCAATTACCTCCATAAATTCAATGACCGGATCGAACTGGTTTCCGGGGTGGCATACAAATACCTTACATTGACAAAGCGGCAGGTTGCAGAACCGAAGATCAGTGCGAGTTTTAAAACAGGAAGCCGCGGAGCGTTCAGCCTGGGTACGGGATTGTATTCCAAGGCACCTTCACTCATTCATGTCAATGTAGTAGATGTTGTTTATGCACCGGACGGAACAATAGCATCTTCTACGCGTCACAATACGGGACTGGATTACATGAAAAGTTTTCATTCCGTGCTGGGATATGATTTCTTCATTACTCCTAAATTACACATAAAAACAGAAGTCTATTATCAACGTTTGTACGATGTTATTACAGCAAATACAGCGACAGATAGCACTTCGGCAAATAACGTTTATACGTCGCTGAATGAATTTTCTTTTTCCTTTGAATCCATGCCAACGATCCTTGGAAATAACGGAAAGGGAGAAAATTATGGGATTGAGTTGACTGTTGAACAATTCTTATCGAAAGGATTCTATTTTTTGGTGACCGCAAGTGTGTTTAACTCCCGTTATAAATCCGTTGATAATGCCTGGCGGAATACACGTTTCAATAGCAATCTGGTAACGAATGCACTGGCCGGGAAAGAATTCATTCTGAGACCGAAATTTAAATTATTGCTGGATGTGAAACTCAATTACATGAAAGGAAACAGATACATTCCATTGCTCGAACAACAATCCATAGCAAGCAATGAAGCGGTTTACGACTATACACAGGCATACGAACACCGCCTTCCCGACTTCTTCCGGATGGATTTCCGGTTAGGGTTCAAATTTGAAGGAAAAAAAATCACACAGGAAGCGGCATTTGAAGCACAAAACCTGACCAATCGCAGAAATATATACATGCAGCAATACAATCCGAATACCGGTTCCGTTGAAACACTGTATCAGAACGGAATTCTTCCGATGGGGCTTTACCGGATCTACTTCTGATCGGATACCAGTGCTTTGCTTCCTTGCAACATTTTCCTAACTTTGCAAAAAAATACAGCGATGAAGCTCCATTACAGAGAAACCGGAGAAGGAAAACCCTTTGTCATTTTACACGGATTATTCGGCAATTCAGACAACTGGCAAACACATGGAAAACGATTGTCAGAATATTACCGTGTCATCATGGTTGACTTGAGAAACCACGGACATTCCGGTTGGAGCGATGAATTTTCGTATGAACTGATGGCTGGAGATCTCAAAGAACTCTTTGATGACCTGAAGTTGGAAGAAGTAATCCTGTTGGGACACTCCATGGGGGGGAAAGCGGCAATGCTATTTGCCCAGAAATACCCTGAATTATTGGAGAAACTGATTGTTGTAGATATGGGGATCAAATCGTATCCGCCGCATCACCAGCACATATTAGAAGCATTGAATACATTGGATTTATCAACCATTGATAACCGTTCGCAGGCAGAACAACACTTATCGAAATACATTGACTCCGATGGTGTTAAACAATTCTTGTTGAAAAACATCTACTGGATTGAAAAAGGAAAGATGGCATGGAGAATGAATACACCTGTGCTGGAGCGGGAAATGGAGAACATTCTTTCAGCTTTGGAACCGAAAGAGTGTTTTGTACAGACCCTGTTTATACGGGGAGGCTTGTCGAATTATATCCTGGATGAAGATATTCCCGGGTTAGAGGATGCGTTTCCGGATAGCGAATTCATTACTATTCCCGATGCCGGACACTGGGTACATGCCGAACAACCCGATGCGTTTATTGATGCTGTATTGGGATTCTGTCTGAGGTAATTACCTGTTATGAAGCATGTAGTAATTGCAGGAGGAGGGCCGGCAGGGTTGATGGCAGCACACGTTTTGTCACAGAATGACACATTTCGGGTACAGGTCTTTGACGCGAATAAAGCAATAGCACGGAAGTTCCTGGTTGCCGGACATGGAGGCTTTAACCTGACGAATGCAGAAGCGACTGATGCATTTATTGAGAAATATACGCATCCGTTTATTCAAAATGCTGTGCGGCATTTTTCCAATGAACAAACCATACAATGGCTTTCGGAAATTGGTGTTAACACATTTGTCGGATCCAGCGGAAAAATTTTCCCCGAAAAAGGAATCAAACCCATACAAGTGCTTACCAAATGGATCGGGTACCTGGAAAAAAACGGCGTCACCATTCATACAGAACATCAACTGATCGATTTCACGGAAGGAACTGCCGTTTTTCAACACGAAGGAAAACGAGTAGCTGTTGAATATGATTACCTTATTACTGCTTTTGGAGGAGCTTCCTGGAAAAAAACAGGATCCACAGGAGAGTGGACAGAGTTATTCATCAGGAAAAACCGGGAGATCATCCCGTTTCAGGCAAGTAATGCAGGAATTGTACTTGCCGGTTGGGATGCCGGATTGGGCGGTGGAGTGCTGAAAAACACAGAAATCACCATTGACGGAGCAAAACAATTTGGAGAAATAGAACTGACAGATTATGGATTGGAAGGAGCTCCGGTATATGCATTGAGCAAAAAGATACGGGAAGGAGCAACCGAATTAGTGCTGAATCTGAAACCGGTATGGACTCCTGGACGACTGGCCGAAAAATACGCTGCGTTCAGTGGTTCTAAAACAGATTTTTTGAGCGCAATTAAAGTATCAAAACCGGGAGTGAAACTCATAAAACATGTGCTTTCAAAGGAAGAGTTTACAGATGATAAGCGTTTTCTCCGGGCAATTCATCACCTTGTTTTGCCCGTTGAAGAATTGCGACCGGTGGACGAAGCTATTTCTACGGTCGGAGGACTTTCGATGAATGAAGTGGATGCTTCTTTTCAATTAATCAACAGCGAAAAACACTACTGCATCGGTGAAATGTTGGACTGGGATGCTCCTACAGGCGGCTATTTACTGCAGGCGTGTTTTGCCTCGGGATACATGGCGGCTCAGTCTGTTTTGAAATTATGATTTATTACGAAAGTGGTAAGGGGCTGTAATATGATTGGACTGTTGCCCCAAATTTTCGGTGATCCTGAACTCAAAAATCTGTGAAATTTCACGAGCAAACAGACGAACAAATTATAAATTCATGCATTCGTGGTGAAAAGACGGCTCAATTTTTTTAACAGAATAATTACTAATCAGTCGATTCGGGGAAGGTTTACTTTTTCCTGTACAATAAAACTTGTCGGATAGGTTGTGCCTACTTCGGCTTTCAGTCGATCTGCTTCCAGTTGTGTTCTGAAATCACCAACCCGGAGAAAATAATTGGGCGCACTATAGGTAACGTACGTTTCAATTTTCGGAAATGATTTGGCAAATTGCATACGCGCCTGATCAACTTTTGATCGTTCAGAATCGAAGAACAGTTGCAGGCGGTAACCGTTGATCTGTACTGATGTGGCAGGAGGAATTACTTCTCCTTGCTTTTTAATCAACTCATTAATACGAGGATCTTTTACCACTTCAATGTTCCCCTGGCTGTAAACAACAGTGTTTCCAGGTGAAAGAATCCATAAACAGAACAACAAAATCGTTTTTTTCATTTCCGGTAATTACAATTCGATGATACAAAAGTAAAAATAATTATGATTTCCATAAATTTCTGCTTTTTCTCTTTTGATAACAATCATTGTGCCAATGGGGATTTTTCTTAGAAGACTTCTATTTTCTTGAGTTTCAAATTTTCGGTGAATCATCCGCGCAGTTATTTGATTTGAGACAAATTTTAACTTTTATTTAGAATGGTTTTAAATTAACGTTTTTGCGAGGAAAAATGTCATCAAACTGTCATCAAAATGGGTTTATATTCTAAATTTGCTACCGCTGATTGCTATATAATTGGCTGTAAATAGGCATTTTTGACATGAAATTATCTAATACTCAAATGTTTAGAAAAATTAACAAATGGTGCGTAGGTGCATTGACAGTAGTGTTGATGACCGGCACATTCAACGCAAAAGCTCAGCCTGACGGAGCTACTTTATTTAAAAAGTGTGCTACCTGTCACAGCCCGTTTAAAGACGGGACAGGTCCGAAGCTGAAAGATGTTAGAGCGAAGTGGGCTGACGGAGGAGCAAAAGAAGGTTCAATCAATCAATGGGTGCGTAACTGGGAGGCTGCTGCTGCGGCTGATCCGTACGCTGCTTCTGTGGCAAAAGTGAAGCCGACAAACATGGATAAATTCCCGGCGTTGACGGATGAAGAGATTGATGCGATTTTTAACTACGTTGACGCACAAGAAGAGCCTGTAGCTGCAACTGCTGCTGTAGACGGTGGTTCAGGAGGTGCAGTTGTTGAAGAGGAGTCCTCTATTGGTTGGATCTGGATCATTCTTGGAATCGTTTTCGTAACAATCATTCTTTCTGTTGGAGGTGTTCGTCGTCAATTGACAATCGCGAACGCAGAGCAGGAAGGGAAAGATGTTGAAGATGCTCCGTCGTATGGTGCTGAATTCAAAGCATGGGCTTGGAAAAATAGAAAATATGTAGGAATGGCTTCGCTGGTGATTGTGATTTCGTTGGTGGTTTCATTGTTTCTTGCATTATATAGTATTGACGTAAGAGAAGGATATCAGCCGTCTCAGCCAATCGATTTCCCGCACTCGGTTCACGCAGGAATTAACGGGATTGATTGTAAGTACTGTCACAATTCTGTTACAGAGTCAAGAACGGCAGGTTTGCCATCTGTAAACGTGTGTATGAACTGTCACAAACAAGTAACAGGAACAACTCCGGAACAACAGGAAAAAATCAAAAAGATTTACGAAGCTGCAGGATGGGACGGAAGTGTGTACACAGGTCAGACAAAAGAAATTATCTGGAACAAAGTACACGTTCTTCCTGATCACGTATACTTCAACCACTCTCAGCACGTAGTGGCAGGTGGGGTAGATTGTATCCAGTGTCACGGTGATATGAAAACAATGAAAGAAACAGCGAAAGTACAGCCGGTTTCCGAATTGAATAAATTAGAAGGGAATGTTAAGTTGACAAAGCCGACACTGACAATGGGATGGTGTATCGAATGTCACGATCAAAAAGGAATTTCTGAAGGTCCTCTTGATACAAAAGGAGACGGTTATTATGCAGAGATCCACAGACGTTTACTTAACAATGACCCTAAATTGTACCAGGAATACCTGAAAGACGGAAAAGTTTCCGTGAAAGAATTAGGTGGTTGGGAATGTGCTAAGTGTCACTATTAATTAACGAATTGAAGAAGTCGAAGTAATCATGGGAACGACAAGAAAATATTGGAAAGGTCTTGAAGAGTTAAACGAGACACCAGAATTCCTCCAATCGAAAGAACAAGAATTTCCGGCTCAACAAAAAATTGAAGAATTTTTGAGCGACGAAAAACTGGGAGAGACAACGACAAATCGTAGAGATTTCCTTAAATTTTTAGGATTTAGTGTCGCTGCTGCTACAGTTGCTGCATGTGAGGCACCTGTAACAAAAGCAATTCCTTACGTAGTGAAACCTGAAGATGTGACTCCAGGTATGCCGACGTGGTATGCAACAACATATTATGATGGTAGTTCATATGGAAGTATCTTGGTTAAAACGCGTGAAGGTCGTCCGATCTTTATCAAAGGAAACAGAGATCAGGGAATCAATAAAGGAGTTGTAAATGCTCAGATTATTGCTTCTGTTCTTGGTTTGTACGAATCAGCGCGATTGACAGATGCTTCTATAAACGGAGCCGCAAAAGGATTGGCTACAGTTGATAGTGAAATCATCAGCGCATTGAAAGCTGCTAATAAAGTAACCCTTTTCTCCAATACAATTATCAGCCCGTCTTTGCAGGGAGCTGTTGCTGAATTTGCAACAGGGTTGGGAGAAGGTAAATTTGAACATATTCAGTACGACGCTGTTTCATACGCGGGAATGCGTGCAGCGAACAAAGAATCATTCGGATTGACAATCGGCGGAGTTGCGGAGAACGACGGAATTATTCCTGATTACGACTTCTCACAAGCAAAAACGATTGTTTCCATCGGAGCTGATTTCCTGAACTCCTGGTTATTGCCGACACAGTTCTCCCGTCAGTTCGGAGAAACAAGAAACCCGGACGGAGAATGGATGTCTACCTTCTTTATGTTTGAATCAGCAATGTCTATTACAGGTTCCAATGCCGATTACAGAGGGTTGATCAAGCCGTCTGAACAAGCAAGTGTGTTGGCGTATATCCTGAAAGCATTTGGTGTTGCAACAGACGTTAGTACGGCATTGCCTGACGCAGCGAAAAAAGTAGCTGACCGTGCAATTGCGGAATTGAAAAAATCAAAAGCAAATTCATTGGTTGTTGCAGGTTCGAACAACAAAGCTGTTCAGATCCTGACAAACAAACTAAATGAAGTACTGGGAGCTTACACGAAAACAATCAATGTAAACAACCCGATAAATCTTTACCGCTCAGAAGACGCGAAAGTACAGAAGTTTGTTGGCGATGTTATTGCCGGAAAAGCAAGCGATGTAGTTATCTTCTTAGATACAAACCCGGTTTATTCACTGCCAAACGGTGAAGAATTCGGAAAAGCAATTTCAAAAATTAAAACTTCTGTTGCTATCTCTCAGTTCGCTGACGAAACAGCTTCAAAAGCAAAATACATTGTTCCTGCCTTACACGCGTTGGAAGCATGGAATGATTACAATCCGACAGCGGCACATTATGCAACTGCACAGCCTACGATTCGTCCGTTAGGAGCTAACACGTCTTCTCCGATCGAATCGTTCCTGGTATGGGCAGGAAAAGCAAACCGCGGAGGAAAAGATTCCAAGGTGGCTTACGACTACATCAAGTCGAACTGGCAAACACACGGATTTACTTCTCAAACGAAATACACTACTCCGGAGGATTACTGGAACATCGTGGTACACAACTCAACAGATGAGTTCCCGATTCCGGCTCCTACAGCACCTGCGTTTACAGCATCGTTGAATGTTGCAGCTCAGTTGCCGAAAGTGAGTGGTGTTACCGAAGTCATCCTGTATCAGAAAGCAGGTATCGGTATCGGAACACAAGCTGCGAACCCGTGGTTGCAGGAGATGCCGGATCCGATGACAAAAGTAACCTGGGATAACTACTTCACGATGAACCCGATCGATAAGGCTTATAACTACAATAAGACATACGATCAGGAGCACGGGTTGAGCCTGGCTACATTGACAGTAGGAGGAGTAAAAATGACATTACCTGTTTACCCGCTTCCGGGACAAGCACCTGGTACAATCGGTGTCGCATTGGGATACGGAAGAGGAGCAAATGGTGAAAACATCGGTAAAGGTGCTTACCAGGTAGAAGAATTCGGAGGTCTTTCAAAAGATGAAAATGGAAATCTGAAGCCAATTGGTGCCAATGCATTTAAACTGGTAAATGTTCAGAACGGAACATACGCATACGAGACAGCAGGTACGCTGAACAAAGAGCAGGGTGAGTATTTAATCGCGGCTACGCAGATTCACCATACTGTAATGGCTCGTCAGTCCATTGTCAGAGAAACGACACTGGATGTTTATAAAAAAGGAGTAAAAGAAGCATATAACCCGGCTCACGTATTGCAAAAAATCGATGAGAACGGACACCACGTTTCCTTACCGATCTCTGAGTTCAACCTGTGGGAAGAACATCCGGTAAACAACGTAGGACACCGTTGGGTAATGACAATCGACCTGAACCAGTGTTTCGGATGTGGAGCATGTTTGATCGCTTGTCAAGCTGAAAACAACGTTCCTGTAGTTGGTAAACACGAGGTCAGAAAAGGACGTGAAATGCACTGGTTGCGTTTGGATCGTTACTTCTCTTCAGATGTGGAAGCAACAATCGGTACACGAAAAGATCCGGATACATATGATTACCATGAGGCAGAAGTGGCAGAGTTGAACCCGAAAGTGGTCCACATGCCAATGATGTGTCAACACTGTAATCACGCACCTTGTGAAACGGTTTGTCCTGTTTCTGCGACAACTCACAGCAACGAAGGTCTGAACCAAATGACATACAACAGATGTATCGGTACACGTTACTGTGCGAACAACTGTCCTTATAAAGTACGTCGATTCAACTGGTTTAATTATCCGTCATACAAGAAATTTGCTGAAATCAACCCTGCACAGGACGATTTAGGACGTATGGTATTGAACCCGGATGTTACTGTTCGTACACGAGGAGTAATGGAAAAATGTTCAATGTGTGTGCAAAACATCCAGGAAGGTAAACTGAAAGCGAAAGTGGAAGGAAGACCGGTAGTTGACGGAGATATCACTTCAGCTTGTGGTGATTCTTGTCCTGCGGGAGCAATCACATTCGGTGACTGGAATGACATTCATTCAGCAGTTCGTAAGAGCGCGGATGAAGACCGTTCATACCAGGCATTGGAAGAAGTGGGTGTACGTCCGAACGTGTTCTACAAAGTGAAAGTACGTAATGAACAAAATGACCTGTTGTCAACGATTCAGGGAAAACGTGCGAAAAAAGCAGAACACCACGGTGAAGAGAAATCACACCACACAACAGAACATAAAGCAAGTCACTAACTAAGATAAAAAACGATTGTAATGCATAAGGAAGCAGCAATTAGAGAACCCCTCATTTTAGGTCACAAGACCTATCACGACATCACGGAAGACATTTGTCGCCCGATCGAGGACAAAGCGCCAAGAATGTGGTACATACTTTTCAGTATCGCATTGATCATTGGACTTTACGGAGTAGGTTGTATTTTGTACTTACTCGGAACGGGGATCGGAGTCTGGGGATTGAACAAAACAGTTAACTGGGCATGGGATATTACCAACTTCGTATGGTGGGTAGGTATCGGACACGCCGGAACCTTGATCTCTGCCGTATTGTTATTGTTCCGTCAACGATGGAGAATGGCGATCAACCGTTCCGCTGAGGCGATGACGATCTTTGCCGTATTCATGGCAGGTATCTTCCCGCTGATTCACATGGGACGTTTGTGGATGGGGTATTTTGTGTTCCCGTTGCCAAACCAGTTCGGTTCGTTGTGGGTTAACTTTAACTCTCCGTTGTTGTGGGACGTATTCGCAATTTCAACGTATTTATCTGTAGGTTTTGTATTCTGGTACATCGGTTTGATTCCTGACTTTGCAACATTGCGCGACAGAGCGAAAAAACCGGTTTCCAAGAAAATGTATTCCATCCTTTCATTCGGATGGTCAGGAAGAGCAAAACACTGGAACAGATTTGAATTGGTTTCATTGGTATTGGCAGGTTTGGCGACACCACTCGTATTCTCGGTTCACTCGATTGTATCCTTTGACTTTGCCACATCTGTAATCCCCGGATGGCATACCACGATCTTCCCTCCGTACTTCGTTGCGGGAGCCGTGTTCTCCGGATTTGCGATGGTACAAACATTGATGTTGATCATGCGGAAGGCAATGAACCTGGAGGCATACATTCATACACGTCACGTAGAATACATGAACATCGTAATCATGGTAACGGGATCCATCGTAGGTACCGCTTATATCACGGAGTTATTCATCTCCTGGTACTCAGGAGTTGAATACGAAGGATACGCTTTCTTCAACCGTGCTACAGGACCATACTGGTGGGCTTACTGGTCGATGATGACATGTAACGTGATCTCCCCGCAGTTGATGTGGTTCAGAAAATTGAGAAGAAGCTTGTTGTTTACATTTATCATTTCAATTGTTGTAAACATCGGGATGTGGTTCGAGCGTTATGTAATTATCGTTACTTCATTGCACCGTGACTACTTGCCGTCTGCATGGAGTATGCACTACCCGTCTAACATTGACATCGGTATCTATGTTGGTACAATCGGATTGTTCTTTGTATTCTTCTTATTGTTTGCCCGATTCTTCCCGGTACTGCCGATTGCAGAATTGAAAACAATCCTGAAAATTTCAGGGGAATCGTATAAGAATGCTCCTGATCATCACCACGGACACGATGATCATGGTCACGGACACCACGCACATGCTGAAGAGAAGCACACTGCTCCGGCGGCACCGAAAGCGGAGGAACACACATCAGAGGCACCGTCTTCTGACGAATCAAATGAAGAAAATAAGTCTGAGGAAGGAACAACTGATTCAGAAGAAAAATAATAGTATTAAATAGTTGACAAAATGGCTGATCAAGTAATTTATGCAATGTACGATGATGACGATGTCCTGAAGGATGGCGCGAAGAAGTTGGTTGCAAAAGGAGTTAAAGTAGCGGAAGTATTTTCTCCGTTCCCGATCCACGGAATCGACCCGATCATCGGAGTGAAGAATACACGTCTTGGAATCATGGCATTTCTTTACGGTTTGACTGGTTTGACGTTGGCAACAATTGGTATGCGTTACTTCATGATTGTTGACTGGCCGATGAACATCGGAGGTAAACCAAGCTTTTCGTACCTGGAGAATATGTTGGCATTCATTCCGATCTCGTTTGAGTTTACTGTATTGTGTGCAGCACACGGAATGGCATTGACATACTTCCTGAGAAACAAAACCTTGCCTGGAATCCCTGCACAAAACCCGGACCCGAGAACAACGGATGACCGTTTTGTAATGGAAATCAGAACGAGCGACAATACACACTTTTCTGCTGCAGAATTGGAAGCGTTGTTGAAAGAAACAGGAATTGTAGAATTGGATCAAAAAGAAATTAAATAATTTTGCCGGTTTTTTCGGACAGATTGATTTCCGAAGCTAAAAAAATAGAGAGATGAAAATGAATGTTAAGGCAATAGCAAGTTGGGCAATTACAGCAGTCGTACTGAGTGCATGTACAGCCGTTCCTGATAGCCCGGGATTAGAATACACGCCTGATATGTACCGTTCTGCGGCAATCGAACCATACGTTGATTATGGTCAGATCAAAGAACGTGTAAATCCGGAGTTGGCTATGAAAATGTCTGCAAAAGTTCCCCCGTTCGGAACAATTCCTTACTATGGAACAGACTCCGCGGAAGTTGCAATCAGGTTACCGTTCCCGTATTTGCCGAATGTTGCATTTAAGCAAACGCATGACTTAAGAGGATTTGATTTCTCTGCAGATGATACGTATTTGCTGGCTGCCGGATATTCAAACAATCCATATACACTGACAGAACAAAATGCAGATAAGATTTTTGCAGACGGTAAAAAACTGTTCAACGCAAACTGTGCACAATGCCACGGTGAGAAAGGGGACGGAAAAGGACCTATGTCTGTCAGCGGAATTTTCTCAGGAGTACCTGATTATGCTGATAAGAAAGACTTGAGCAACGGACAGATTTTCTATTCGATTTATTATGGAAAAGGAGCAATGGGATCACATGCTTCTATTTTGAATAAAAAGGAAATCTGGACATTGATTCACTACATCCGTAAGTTTCAGGATGCAAATTATGGCAAGTTCGGTGAAGCAGCGGTTGTTGCTGATTCGGCAACAGTTGCTACTGCAGAGAAAAAATAATTGACAAACAGAAATTGAAAACAGAGAAAAATGGAATTCAAAATCTCAAATAGAGCAAAGCTTGTTACTCTCAGCTTAATCGTTGTCGGAGCTTTGTTTACGTTAATCGGAGCTTTCACAATGGAAGAACATGGGTTGCAACGCTTTTTGGCGAGTAGCTTAACCAACAGTTTTTTCTTTTTCGCTATCGGACTGTTAGCATTGTTTTTCCTCGCGCTTCAGTACGCAACAGAAACAGCATGGTATGTATCTGTTAAACGGATGATCGAAGCAGTTGCAGGATATTTACCGTATGGTATTTTGTTTTTGATCATCACACTTGGTGTAATTACATTGTACGACGGTGCACACATCTACATCTGGATGGATCCTGAGTATACCAACCCGTCAAGTCATCATTACGATGCAATCATTGATGGTAAATCTGCTTATTTGAACAAAGGATTTTTCTGGATCAGAACAGTTGCATACCTGGCAACTTATTACTTGTTCTACTTAGGATTCAGAAAACGTTCATTAGAAGAAGACAGAGTAGGTGGAACAGCAATCCACTTTAAAAACTACAAAAAAGGAGCTACATTCTTAGTATTCTTTGCGGTATTCTCCTCCACACAAACGTGGGACTGGATCATGTCAATTGACGTTCACTGGTTCTCTACATTGTTCGGATGGTATGTATTTGCCGGAATGTGGTGTTCTGCAATGGTGGTGATTATCCTGGTAACATTGTATCTGAAAAGATTGGGTTACCTGCCGCGCGTAAATGATTCACACATCCACGATATCGGTAAATGGATTTTTGCTACTTCGTTCTTGTGGTCATACATGTGGTTCTCACAATTCATGTTGATCTGGTACGCAAACATGCCGGAAGAGGTAACGTACTACATCGCACGTATTGAAGATTATAAATTGATGTACTTCGGAATGTTTATTGTAAACTTCGCGTTCCCGATGTTGATTTTGATGTCAAGAGATGCAAAAAGAAATGCCGGAATCCTTTCATTTGTCGGATTGATTATCCTGGCAGGTCACTGGATGGACGTTTACCTGATGGTAACAGTAGGTTCTATGGGACCGACATCACATTTCGGCTTGCTGGAACTGGGAATGCCGTTATTGATCCTGGGATTCTTTATAAGAGTTATCCTGTTGAACCTGAGCAAAGCTCCGTTGACACCGGTGAATCACCCGTATTTGGACGAAAGTATTCACCACGAAATATAATACAGAACAGAATATATAACATAGATTATCAGAACTAATGGGAAGTAAATTAATCTTTTTGATCGTTGTCGTTTTAGGAGTAGTTGCAATTGCGCAGCTGGTTCGATTGTACGAACTTTCTTCTAAATTGAGAAAAAGAGGGGAGCACGAAATCAGTAACCGTGACAACCGCTTAAATGCGAAGTTGATGCTTGCATTTATGTTTGTCTTCTTCGGATCGATGATTTATTTGATGGTAAATTACGGTTGGACAGGAAGAGGTGTCGCAGCAACTGAACATGGTGAAAGACTGGATTGGTTGATGAGCCTGAACATGATAATCGTTCTGGTTGTATTTTTCTCTACCAATTTCTTATTGTTCCTGTTTGCATTCAAATATGTTAAAAAACCGGGGGTAAGAGCGCTTTATTTCCCACACAGTACAAAACTGGAGTTGATCTGGACAATTGTTCCTGCAATGGCCCTGTTGGTAATCATCGTGTTGGGGTTGATCGAGTGGGACAACGCTACATCAAAAGCAAAAGAAGATGCAATTGTAGTTGAATTGTACTCCAAACAGTTTGACTGGACAGCACGCTACTCAGGAAAAGACAATACACTTGGAAAATTCGATTACAAAGTAACTTCTGATAAAAACCTGTTGGGAATCGTTAACTCTGAAACATTGGACTATGCGATCGACAAGTTGAAAAACGATACGTTGTTGGGAATTGATGCAATGGAGCGCAACCTGAACAACAAAAACAAAATTTACAGCGTGGAAGAGCGTGAAAAAATGATGACTACATTGCACCGTAATGAAGAAATCTATCGCTTGTTGGTACAATTGAAAAACCGCCACGATAAGTCGTTGGATGCGCAATCATGGGATGATATCATCGTTGCAGGTCCTGCTGAGAAATTATACTTGTGTGTTGACCAGGAATATGAATTTAACTTCCGTTCGAAAGACGTTATTCACTCCGCTTTCTTCCCGAACTTCAGGGCACAAATGAACACGGTTCCGGGACAGACAACTCGTTTCAAATTCACACCGAACAAGACAACGGCAGAAATGCGAAAAATAAAGAATGATCCGAAATTTGATTATTCATTGTTGTGTAACAAAATCTGTGGTGGTTCTCACTACAAAATGTACATGTTGATCGAAGTATTGGAGAGAGATGAGTACAATGCTGTAATGAAAGCAATCGATTTGGGAAGTGACAATGCGACGCGTCCGAAAGATGATCAATTGACAGAAAAGGAATTGACTATTCTGAAAAAGAAATTCGGAGATGCGCTACCGGCAGCTCACCGTTTTGAAACCTTGTTCAAAGGTGCACCTGCTCCAGCGGTAGCTCCTGTGGTTGAAGGTGCGGAAGGAATGGTTGCTCCTGCTGATACGGCTCAAGTTGCAGCAGTTCCAGGAAAATAATTAAGTAGTAAGGAAATAAAATTTAAATAGATAAAAGATGTCTGTATTAGCACACGAAGCACACGGTCACCATGATTCTCACCACCACGATGAGCATGCTCACCACGAAGAACATTTCGTATCGAAGTACATTTTCAGCCAGGACCACAAAATGATTGCTAAGCAGTATTTAATTACTGCAGTATTCATGGGATTTGTAGGTATGTTGTTATCTATCTTATTCCGTATCCAATTGGCGTGGCCGGGTGAAAGTGCTGATTTCCTTTCATTCTTCCTGGGAGATACGTGGGCACCAAACGGTGTATTGAGTGAGGACATGTACCTGGGGTTAGTAACCATCCACGGTACAATCATGGTTTTCTTCTTGTTGACAGGAGGTCTCTCGGGAACATTCTCCAACTTGTTGATTCCATTCCAGCTGGGAGCAAGAGATATGGCTTCCGGATTCATGAACATGATTTCTTACTGGTTGTTTTTCATTTCAAGTGTGATCATGTTTATTTCTCTGTTCGTTGAAACAGGACCTGCGATGTCAGGATGGACGGTTTATCCTCCGCTTTCTGCATTGCCTCAGGCTGTTTCCGGTTCAGGATTGGGAATGGACTTGTGGTTGATCTCCATGGCGATCTTCATCGCTTCATCATTGATGGGATCATTGAACTACATCGTTACCGTTCTTAACCTGAGAACAAAAGGAATGACGATGACAAGAATGCCGTTGACAGTATGGACGTTCTTTGTTACAGCAATCTTAGGATTATTATCTTTCCCGGTTCTTTTGTCAGCAGCGTTGTTGTTGATCATGGACAGAACAATGGGAACATCTTTTTACTTGTCGGATATCATCGCTGGCTCTGAAATGTTGACGAACCACGGAGGATCACCGTTATTGTACCAACACTTGTTCTGGTTCTTAGGCCACCCGGAGGTATACATCGTATTGTTGCCTTCATTGGGATTGTCTTCTGAAATCATTTCTACGAATTCAAGAAAACCAATCTTTGGTTACCGTGCGATGATCGGTTCTACATTGGCCATCGGTTTCTTATCATTCATCGTATGGGCGCATCACATGTTCGTAACAGGTATGAGTCCGTTCTTAGGTTCAGTATTCGTATTTACGACATTGTTGATTGCGATTCCGTCAGCAGTAAAAGTATTTAACTACCTGACAACATTGTGGAAAGGTACAATTGTATACACACCGGCAATGTTGTTCTCGATCGGATTAGTATCTGCATTCATCACAGGGGGTATCACAGGGATTATCCTTGCTGACTCTGCGTTGGACATCACGGTTCACGATACATATTTCGTTGTAGCCCACTTCCACGTCGTAATGGGACTTTCAGCAGTATTCGGAATGTTTGCCGGGGTATACCACTGGTTCCCTAAAATGTTCGGAAGAATGTTGAACACACGATTGGGATACGCGCATTTCTGGGTAACAATTGTAGGAGCATACGGAGTATTTATCCCAATGCACTTCATCGGGATTTCAGGAGCACCACGTCGTTACTACGATTATTCAGTGTACGAAGTATTTGACGGAGAAACGTTCCTTAAGTTTGAAAACCTGAACCTGGTGATTACGATCTTTGCAATCATTGCAGCAACAGGACAGTTGATCTTCTTGTTCAACTTCTTCTACAGTATCTTCAGAGGACCGAAAGCACCTCAAAACCCATGGAACTCTTCTACATTGGAATGGACAACTCCTGTAGAGCACATCCACGGAAACTGGCCGGGAGCACTTCCGGTAGTTCACCGTTGGCCATACGATTTCTCTAAGCCAGGATGGGAAGAGGATTTTGTTCCTCAGACTACACCGCTGAAAGAAGGTGAAGAAGAACATTAGTAAAGACCTTTATAGTAAGAACCCCTCCGAAAAGAGGGGTTTTTTGTTTTAGTACAGTTTTAGCATGAAGATGCACGAATTCAAATTATTCCTATTTTTATGGTATGACTAATTCCATTTTCAATCCATCCAATATTCGGGAATACCAAAAGCGTGTTGGGAACCCGTTCTTGTTTAAAATCGGTTTGATGAAAGACCTGCCCTTAGCGTCGGTGATCGGTGTGAAATTAAAGCAGCTGAACGAAGAAAAATGCGAATTGACAGTTCCGTATAAGTTTTTGAATAAAAATCCGTTTAAAACGACGTATTGGGCTGTTTTGGGTATGTCTGCTGAGATGGCAAGCGGATTATTGTTGTTGATGTATACACACAAACTCAAACCAAGTGTTTCAACATTTGTAACCGGATGTGAAGCCAAATTTGTGAAACGGGCATTGGGGAAAACAACATTCAGATGCGAACAGGGAAAAGAGATTGCTGAAAAAATTACCCGGACAGTACAGACCTTTGAACCCGAAGAAATCAGGTGTGTAACGAATGCCTATGATGAACAGGGAGAATTGGTCGCAGAATTTGTTTTTACCTGGGGAATCAAAGCCCGGAAACCAAAAAATTGAATTTCATTTGTATCTTTGGCAAATAGTAGACAGAAGTGGAAGATTCATTCGATTACAGAGACGAAGCTGAGAAGCAGGACCTGGATTACGACAAGGTACTCCGGCCAAAAGCCCTGACTGATTTTACCGGTCAGCCAAAGGTTGTTGAGAATTTATCCATTTTTGTCAAAGCGGCTAAGTTGCGAAATGAACCACTGGATCACGTGTTGTTGCACGGACCTCCCGGATTAGGGAAAACGACCCTTTCAAATATCATCGCGAATGAATTGGAAGTGGGATTCAAAGTTACTTCCGGACCGGTACTTGACAAACCGGGTGATTTAGCCGGACTGCTGACAAACCTGGATACCGGAGACGTGCTTTTCATTGATGAAATTCACCGCCTGAGCCCTGTGGTAGAAGAATACCTGTACTCGGCAATGGAAGATTACCACATCGATATCATGATCGATTCGGGACCGAATGCCAGAACCGTTCAGATTTCATTGAACCCGTTTACGCTGATTGGTGCTACAACCCGCTCCGGATTGCTGACATCACCGTTGCGTGCACGTTTCGGGATCAACCTGCGACTGGAATACTATGATGCGAAAACATTAACACTGATTGTTGAACGTTCTGCAGGATTGCTTGGAATCCCGATCACGGAAGAAGCTGCATACCAGATTGCCAGTCGAAGCCGTGGAACACCTCGTATTGCGAATGCCCTGTTACGTCGTGTACGCGATTTTGCTCAGATCAAAGGAGATGGAACGATTGAAAACGAAATTACCAAATTCGCATTGGACGCATTGAACGTGGATCAGTGCGGGTTGGATGAAATGGATAATAAAATCTTGTTGACCATTATTGATAAATTTAAAGGAGGTCCGGTCGGACTGACCACCATTGCAACAGCCATCGGAGAAAATGCCGGAACATTGGAAGAAGTGTACGAACCATTCCTGATCCAGGAAGGATTTCTGATGCGTACGCCACGTGGACGACAGGTAACGGAACGCGCATATACACACCTCGGGAAGGATAAAGGCTGGTCACAAGGAGGATTGTTTTAGTGGTTGAACATGAATCAATTTTTTTTAAAAAGTGATGACGAGCTGACGACTCAGATTATTGAGGCAGGAATCGTAACCTGGAATGACCTGGTCCGGTCAGTTCAAAATTTTCATTATGCACGAAACGCAAATAGATGTGATCTGGCATTAGTCTGGAAAGAACGGAAAGGGACCTGTAGCAGCAAACATGCATTTTTAAAACACATTTCGGAATTAAATAACATTCCGGATGTAAAACTGATTCTTGGTTTTTACAAAATGGACGGACAAAATACTCCCGGAGTAGGAAACATATTAGAAGCATATTCCCTGCCATTCATTCCCGAAGCACATTGTTACTTAACGGTACACAATGAGGTGTTAGATATTACAAAGACAACTTCTGATTTTTCCGTCTATTCCAATGCCATTTTAGCTACCAGGGAAATAACTCCTGCGGATGTCATTGAAAATAAAATTACATGGCACCGTCAGTTTATAGCAAAATGGCTGGAAGAATGTCAATTGGAAATGACGTTGGATGAAGTATGGTCGATTCGTGAGCGATGCATTCAGGCATTGGAGCAAAAATAAAAAATAAAGCAATGAACCGAGAACGCTATTCCCAACTCATAAAATCCAAGGCATACGATCTTGGTTTTATGTATTGCGGGATTTCCAAAGCCGGATTTTTAGAAGAAGAAGCTCCACGGTTGGAACAATGGCTGAAGGACAACCGGAACGGAAAGATGGGATACATGGAAAACCATTTTGACAAACGGTTGAATCCGACATTGCTTGTCGATGATGCCAAATCAGTCGTTTCTTTGCTCTTAAATTACTTTCCGGAAGAACAGCAGTCGGATGACTCATTTAAGGTGTCGAAGTACGCTTACGGGGCAGATTATCACAATGTAATCAAAGACAAGCTCAAAGAACTGTATCAATTTATCCAAACTGAAATCGGAGAAGTAGGAGGTAGAATGTTTGTCGACTCCGCACCGGTCATGGACAAAGCCTGGGCAAAAAAAAGCGGACTGGGATGGATTGGTAAAAATTCCAACCTCATTCACCCGAAAGAAGGTTCATTTTTCTTTATAGCGGAACTGATCCTCGATCTTGAACTGCAAGAAGACGGTCCGATCAAAGATTATTGTGGCAGATGTACCCGGTGTATTGATGCCTGCCCGACGGAAGCAATTGTCGAACCATACGTTGTGGATGGCTCCAAATGTATTTCCTACCTGACGATTGAATTGAAAGATGCGTTGATCCCGGGAGCATTTCACGACAAAATGGACAACTGGATTTTTGGCTGTGACGTGTGTCAGGATGTGTGTCCCTGGAACCGGTTTGCAAAAGCGCACCAGGAACCTGCATTCATGCCGAACGGGCAATTGCTGGGTATGCGTAAAACAGACTGGAAGGAGCTGACGGAAGAAGTGTTTCGCGAATTGTTCAGGAACAGTGCTGTAAAGCGGACCAAGTACAGCGGGTTGATCCGGAACATCCGGACGATACAGGAGTGACCGTCCACGGTGTTAAAAAACAGATAAATTGTAGTTATTCCAATTTAAAAAAAGTATATTTACCCTAACGTAAATCCGCTTGATTATGAACGTGGCAATAACAGAAGGAGTAGAAATCCGGGTCAATGTAATCTTCCGACCTGATCTATCACAAGTTGAAAACGATTCATTCTTTTTTAATTACGAGGTTTTTATGGAAAACCACAATTCGTTTCCCGTTCAGCTGCTGTACCGGAACTGGTACATCTTTGATTCGATGAATGATGCCAGCGTTGTGAGTGGAGAAGGGGTTATCGGAGAACAACCGACGTTAAAATCCCAGGATACCTATACCTATATGAGCGGATGTGAACTGTACAGTGAGATTGGTTACATGAAAGGGTTTTATACATTCAGAAACCTGTTGACCGGAGAAAACTTTCAGGTGGTTATTCCCCAATTTGATCTGTTTTTCCCTCCGCGGTTAAATTAAGACAAATCAACTGCAATGCAGTTGAATAAACAGAATAAATGCGCATTGTTCTTCCGATTTCAGAAGCAAGCCTATAAAAACGACAAAACCCGCTGTAAAACGGGTTTTCATTCATTATTTTTAGCTGGATTGAGATCAGATCGTCATGATATCTTTTTCTTTCAGATCCAATTGCTCGTCTACTTTCTTAACGTAGCTATCAGTAATCGATTGAATTTGCGTTTCAGCGTCTTTTGCAAAGTCCTCTGACAAACCGTCATTTTTCAACTCTTTTACAAAATCCAGTGCATCTTTACGGTTGTTGCGAATACCCACTTTCGCATGCTCACCTTCAGCTTTTGCCTTTTTCACAAGCTCTCGACGACGCTCTTCTGTCAATGCAGGAACATTGATCAAAATGGTTTCTCCGTTGTTTTGAGGATTCAGCCCTAAATTTGAATTGATGATTCCTTTAGCGATTTCGTTCAACATTGCTTTTTCCCATGGTTGAACAGATATTGTACGGGCATCAATTGTTCCGATATTTGCAACTTGCTGTATCGGAGTAGGAGAACCGTAATAATCAACCAGAACACCGTGTAACATAGATGGAGTTGCTTTTCCTGCACGAACTTTTACTAATTCGTTTTCAAGGTGAGTCAATGTTTTATTGTTCGAATTTCTTAACTCACTATAAATCTCATTTAATTCCTCAGTCATCGTTTTTTTATTGCTGTGCAAATATATGTTATAAATTGTGAATTATCAATTACCCACTTTCAACTCTCCACTAATTCACTTTCAATTATGAATGTTCAATTATCAATGATCAAATGCTGACACTAATTTTTTTCTTACGAAGTCTTGATCATTTGACTTTATGACCGTTTGATTTCAAACTACTACCTCATTCAACATTCAGTATTCAATATCTTCACAAAATCTTGATAATTGAACATTGATAATTAATTACCCCACTAATTCACTCTCAACTATTCACTCTCCACTTCTTCCTAATTCCGAACAATCGTCCCCACTTTTTCTCCGGAGATCAGTTTTTTCAGGTTACCTACCGTATCCATGTCAAATACAATAATCGGAAGATCATTTTCCATACACAGTGTAAATGCTGTCATGTCCATTACCTTCAGCCCTTTGGAATAAGCATCTTCGAATGTAATTTCATCGTATTTCGTTGCTGTCGGGTCCTTTTCGGGATCAGCCGTGTAAATGCCATCGACGCGCGTTCCTTTTAGAATAACATCCGCTTCAATTTCAATTGCTCTCAGCGAAGCTGCAGAATCGGTTGTAAAATACGGATTTCCTGTTCCCGCTCCGAAAATCACCACACGTCCTCGTTCCAGGTGACGCACAGCTCTTCTGCGGATGTACGGTTCTGCAATTTCCTTCATTTCAATGGCCGATTGCAAACGTGTTTCCAGTCCTTTGGCTTCTAATGCGGCTTGCAATGCCATCGAGTTGATCATTGTGGCAAGCATCCCCATGTAATCGCCGTGTGTGCGGTCCATTCCTCCTTCTTCTGCCTGAACACCGCGGAAAATATTTCCTCCCCCGATGACAATGGCTACTTCGATACCTAAATCGCAAATTTCTTTGATTTCAGTGGCATAATCGCTTAACCGGTTGTTGTCAATTCCGAATTGTTTATTGCCCATCAGGGATTCACCGCTTAATTTGAGGAGGATTCGTTTGTATTTCATGTTATTGGATATGTGCAAAGATATGATTTTAATTTTTTTTCTCAACCTTCATTTTTCAATGAACTTGCATTCGCAAAAAAAAGACCAACTGTCTAAACAATTGGTCTTTCTCTTTTTTTATTTTTTCATTAACTAAGTGATGTACGTTTGAAGTCAGAAACTGTCAAACCTTTCACTGTAGAATCTAAGAATTGCTCAACCGTTAATTTGTTATCACGGATGAATTCCTGGCTCAACAATGTATTTTCTTTAAAGAATTTAGCCAAACGACCCTGAGCAATTTTCTCAGCCATATCAGCAGGCTTTCCTTCCTGGATCGCCAATTCTTTTCCAACTTCGATTTCACGCTCGATTGTACGCGCGTCAACTCCGTCCTTGTTCAAAGCAATCGGGTTCATTGCAGCAACCTGCATAGCAACCTGGCGACCAGCTTCGATGGCTTCAGTTGTTCCGTTGTTTACTGCAACCAAAGTTGCCAACTGGTTCCCAGGGTGGTTGTATGCAACAACAGCCCCACCTTTCAGAATCCCGTATCCTGTAACCTCCAATTTTTCACCGATCACACCGATTTGCTCGGTGATTTTCTCAGCTACCGTTAACTTGTCATCGTATTTCAATGCCAACAAATCTTCTGCAGACGCAGGTTGGTTGTCAATTGCAACTTTCATTAAGGACTCAACAAGTGTTTTGTATCCGTCGTTTTTCGCAACGAAATCCGTTTCACAGTTCAATGCAAAAACGATCCCTGTAGAGTTGTCTCCTGTAACCTGAGCCAATACGAAACCTTCTTTCGTTTCGTTCTCACCTCTTTTAGCGGCTACTTTCTGACCTTTTTTACGCAGAATATCGATTGCTGCTTCAAAATCTCCGTTTGCTTCAACCAACGCGTTTTTGCAGTCCATCATTCCTGCTCCAGTTTGTTGACGTAATTTGTTTACATCAGCTGCTGTAATTGCCATTTTGTCTAAATTTTATAACGATTATTAATCTTCTTTTGTTTCTTCAGAAGCAACTTCCTCTACTTTTTTAGATTCAGCTTTTACTTCTTCGTCAGCTCCTTTGTCTTTCAACGTCTTTCTGTCTTCCAATCCTTCTTTGATCGCTCCGGTGATTGATTCAAGAATAATTGCAATTGATTTTGTTGCATCGTCGTTTGCAGGGATCGGGAAGTCAACCGTTTTAGGGTTTGAGTTCGTATCTACCATCGCAATAATTGGAATACCCAATTTTTTAGCTTCAGCAACCGCAATGTGCTCTTTCAGGATGTCAACTACGAAAATAGCTGCCGGCTGACGTGTCATATCAGCAATCGATCCGAAGTTTTTTTCCAGTTTGTCACGCTGACGGTCTTTGAACAAACGCTCTCTTTTGTTCAATGTAGTCCATGTTCCGTCTGTCTTCATCTTGTCGATGTTAGCCATTTTACGGATAGACTTACGTGTTGTCTGGAAGTTGGTTAACATACCACCAGTCCAACGTTCAGTAACGTACGGCATGTTGATTGCGCTTACTTTATCTGCAACGATTTCTTTTGCTTGTTTTTTCGTAGCAACGAAAAGAATCTTTTTCCCCGACTTAGCAATCTGCTTTGCTGCAGCAGAAGCAATCTCCAATTGAGCAATTGTCTTATTAAGGTCGATGATGTGGATACCTTTTTTCTCTTCGAAGATATACTGAGCCATCGCCGGATTCCATTTTCTTTTCAAGTGTCCGAAATGTACACCTGCTTCTAATAAACTTTCAAAACTTACTTTTGACATTTTTTTACTTTTTTAGTGTTTACTTTCCGTTAGTAATTCAACCTGAAAGGGTTCAATCCTTGAAAGGTACTTTCGGGTTTGGATACTAAACAACTTATTTCTTTTATCAGTTCCGAAAAAGAACTGAATCCATTCTTAACGTTTAGAGAACTGGAATTTCTTGCGTGCTTTCGGTTGTCCCGGTTTTTTACGCTCAACCATACGTGGGTCACGTGTAGTCAATCCCTCTTCTTTCAACAATGGTTTGTTTTCAGCACTTACCTCGATCAATGCGCGTGAAATCCCTAAACGGATTGCTTCTGCCTGGCCGTTGATTCCACCACCTGCTACGTTAACGGTAACATCGTATTGACCTGTTGTATCAGTCAATTTGAATGGCTGCTCAATTTTATACTGAAGAACGTCTACCGGGAAAAACTCCTTGTAGTCCTTCTTGTTAACAGTTACGTTTCCTTTTCCTGGTGTCAGGTATACGCGGGCAACGGCTGTTTTTCTTCTTCCTAATGTGTTAATTACTTCCATGCGATTATTTGAATGTATCAAGGTTTAATACTTCTGGTTTTTGAGCCTCTTGTTTGTGCTCAGTTCCAGTATAAACTTTCAAATTTCTGTACAAAGCACGGCCCAAAGTGTTTTTAGGCAACATTCCTTTTACAGCTTTTTCGATAAGACGGCTAGGGTTTTTTTCTAATTGCTCCTGAGCAGAAAGAATGCGTTGCCCTCCCGGGTACCCCGTGTAACGGATGTACTCCTTATCAACCAGCTTAGTACCTGAAAAAGATACTTTCTCTGCGTTGATAACAATCACGTTATCCCCACAGTCAGCATGTGGTGTATAGTTCGGCTTGTGTTTTCCGCGCAGAACCTTAGACACCTTACTTGCCAAACGACCAACTGTCTGGCCTTCAGCATCCACTACGAACCACTTTTTATCAGCAGTTTCTTTGTTAGCGGAAATCGTTTTGTAACTTAATGTATCCACAATTTTACGTTTAAATAATAAGACAATTTTCCCCTCCCAATATGGAAAGGGGGTGCAAAGATAGTAAATTGAATTTTATTAACAAACGAAATGTCAATAAAATCTTTTTTCATGTGCGGTTGGGCGGTAACCCCGCGTCTCTTTTGGCTTTCCTATGAATATCCTGAGAGGTGTTCAAAGCTGATTTATTACGCGTAGATAAAGAAACGATCAAAAATAAAAAAAGTAGAAAAAATTGAAGGTTAAAAACCAGTTGATTACCCCGGAATCATGAAAAAACAACACGATTCGGGTAGTTTTACGCGTGGAAATAATGGTTGAATATCGTATATTTGAGCGAAACAATAGAAACTACTCATGGCTTCCTTAAATCCAACGACCGGAATATTAGGAATCCAAAGGGCTTCTCATCTACTACGGCGAGCTACTTTTGGACCAAATATTTCCAGTATCAATTCCTTTGCAACGATGACCGCTCAAGATGCCGTCACTGCTTTGTTTTTGCCTGATTCCGATCCTGCCTTCCCGGTAGATCCGTTGAACGGAACAGACTGGGTGTTCCCGAATACAAAACATCCCGATACGTTCAATGATACACTCTCCCGCTACACCTGCAGCTGGTGGATGGAAAACGCACGCGCATCCGGGATGAACCTTACGGAACGGATGATCTGGTTTTACTATACCCATTTCCCGATGATCATGTCACGCATCGAAGGGCGACCGCAATTCTCCATCGATTACTTGCGGTTACTTCGTTACTATGCACTGGGCAATTACAAAGAATTGACACGGGCCATTTGTATTGATAATGCCATGCTGGTACATTTGGATGGTAATCTAAATGTGAAAGGAGTGCCTCAGGAAAACTTTGCACGTGAATTTTTAGAGCTTTACACTGTAGGGAAAGGAGACGAGGTTGGAGTAGGGGATTACACTACATTTACAGAACAGGATGTGCAGGCAGCAACAAAAGTGCTGACAGGGTGGGGAATTGATCCTACATTCCAGACAGTAGATCCTGTAACGGGAATTCCTTCCGGGAAAGTGAAATCAAACAATGGTTCGATCTCTTCTCAACACGACGTAAGTACAAAGCAGTTTTCCTATGCTTTTAACAATACACAGATTCAGACAGCGGGAATTGTGGGTGGCGATGCAGATATTCAGGCAGTAGCGGACGAGTTGAATGAATTGATCGATATGATTTTTGATTCTTCCCATGCCGCAAAAAATATCTGCAGAAGGATTTACCGTGAGTTTGTTTACTTCGATATTACTCCTGAAATTGAAACGGATATCATCGAACCGCTGGCAGCTACCTTGGTCGCCAACGATTATGAAATAAAAAGTGTATTGGAAGTATTGTTGCAGAGCGAACACTTTTATGATGAAGATACCGTTCAGACAGATGATAATAACATTGGTGCGATTATCAAATCGCCAATGGACCTGATCATCGGGTCTATGCGCTTATTCGATTTACAGGTTCCGGATCAGACGACAGATTTGGAAAATCAGTATGCATTATATGCAGGATTGATCAATCAGTTGAGTCACCAGGGATTGGAGTTGTTTGAACCGTACGATGTTGCCGGACATGATCCGTATTTTCAGTTTCCAGACTTCCAGCGGTACTGGATTTCGTCTAATTACCTGGCAAACAGGTATAAATTTATTGAATACCTGATCTCCGGATTTTCGATGAACGGACAAGTGTTGTTGCAATTAGACATAGTTCAGTTTGTCCGGGATAATTGCTCAAACCCTGCCAATGCGACAACATTGGTGCAGGAGCTTGTCAGCTGGATGTTTCCAATGGCAATTGATACAGATCGCTTTAATTATTTCAGAGACGCGGTATTGCTGGATCAACTTTCTCCGATTAACTGGTCGGTGGAATGGAATAATTACATGACGAGTAACAACGATATGAATGTCCGATTACAATTAGAAGCACTGGCACTTGCGATGATGCAGTCACCCGAATACCAACTTTATTAAACCTTGTCTGCTATGGAAAGAAAAGATTTTTTACGTTTAACTTCACTTGCAGGCTCAGGATTGCTATTAAATCTGAACGGGATCAAACTTCACGCAATGGAGGATAATCATTTCCTGAATGACATTGCAAAGTCGAGTACCAATGACCGGATTCTTGTATTGATTCAATTGCATGGAGGAAATGATGGGTTGAACATGGTGATTCCGATAGACGGATACGGACATTACTACAATCACCGGCCGAACATTGCCATCCCGCAGAGTGGTTCCCGGAAATACATTACACTGGATCCAAATTTACCGGGAAACAGACAGGTAGGATTGCACCCGGACATGGTGGCGGCAAAAGCAATGTATGATGACGGGAATATGGCAATCGTGCAGAATGTATCGTACGAAAATATGAACGGATCGCACTTCAGAAGCCGGGATATCTGGTACATGGGTGGTGATTACAATGAATACTTTAGTTCGGGATGGATGGGACGTTACCTGGAACATTTGTATCCGGGATACCCGACCGGTTATCCAAGTCCGCAAGTACCGGATCCATTAGCAATTGAAATCGGGACGGGTGTTTCGCTGGCATTTCACAGGAATGAAGGAATTCCGATGGGACTTTCCGTGCAGGATCCGAATGCATTTTACAACCTGATCAACAGCGTCGGGGGAGATTTGCCGGTTACATTACCGGACACGCATGCAGGAGATGAAATTGAATACATTATGCAGATCGAACGCCAGTCCAATAACTATGCCGAGCGATTGCGGGATGTGTATAATTCGGGAACAAATTCGGCAACAGTTTACCCGGATATCTATCCGTTTGTTGCGCCAAGCAGTGCGATTAACAATCCGCTTGCGCCACAGTTAAAAATTGTTTCACGATTGATCAGCGGAGGAATCGGAACAAAAATTTTCCTGTGCCGGATCGGAGGATTTGATACGCATGCCAACCAGGTAGTAAATAACAATACAACGATGGGTGGACATGCGGCATTGCTCTACCACATTTCTTCCGCGGTAAAAGCGTTTTATGACGATTTGAGAAATTTAGGATTAGCAGATCGCGTGCTGACGATGACCTTTTCCGAGTTTGGGAGAAGGGTTGTTTCCAATGCAAGTTACGGAACGGATCACGGGAATGCGGCTCCGATGCTTATTTTCGGAACATGTCTCAACCCGGGCGTGTATGGAACAAATCCTGATCTACAAAATTTGCAGGGAGGAAACATTCCGATGCAGCACGATTACCGGCAGGTGTTCAGTTCCGTTGTAAAAGACTGGTTCGGAGCATCACAGACAGCCATTGAATCGGTCAGATTTGAAAATTTCATCGACAACCGGGTGGATTATATCAATTGTAAAGAGGTCGGTTTGTCGGAATTGTTCAAAGAAAACCTGTGGATGAAGTGCCACCCGAACCCGACGACCGGAATCGCAACGATTAGTTATTACCTCCGCAACAATGCAGCTATAAAAATTGAAGTCAGGGATTTGAACGGAAGAGTATTGGCAGTTGTCAAAGAGGAAAAATCATGGGAGGGAGAACATACGGTTAATTACGATTTCTCCCGATTTAAGAATGGAATGTACATTGTCACATTGATTATTAATGACAGTGCGTCAGTGACACAAAAAGTCATTTTAAACAGATAATGATGGTAAAGCAAAAAATCATACTGGGAATTGCTGTGTGGATGCTGGCATGCTCTGCACTGGCTCAAAAGTATTCGGTTCACCGGAAAAACAGAGTCTTTTTAGGCGTGTATGGAGGTGTAAATTATTCCTTACCCGATGCAACGGAAAAGCATTCGGTACTGGTAGCAGATCCACAGTCAGCAGACGGATTATCTGAAAAAGACTACAATAAATTATTTGAAAATGGTTCACATCAGTTTGGGATGTACTTTTTGTACTGCATGAGTAAACGGTTTTCATTGGTATTTCAGCCCGCCTATTATACAAACCGGTTTAAATACCAGACAGCTTATTCATGGAGGGATACGGTGAATTACATGGACTTTTCACGTGAATTACACCACGACCAGAAGATTGCTTATTTCTCGCTTCCTCTCCTGGTGCGTTGGGACATGACCGTGCGACGGGTTTCTCCCTATCTTCAACTGGGAATATACACCGATTTTCGCCACCGGGCAAGTAAATCGATCAGTTATGATGCAACAATCGATGGTGAACTAAATGAAGATCAGCTCAATTCTACTTCCAGCGCCATGGCAACGGATCATTTTAACAAATTCAACGTCGGATTGGTTGGTGGATTGGGGATTTCTTACTTCTCCAAGTATGTTGTGATAGGAATTGAAAGTAATTTCCGTTACGGATTACTATCCGTTGTGAATGAACGCAACCGTTATTCAGATCAGACGGGATTTACGGCCCAGTACCTGGATGTGTTGGATCAGTTGAAGTTGAGCAGTCTGAATTTTCAGATGAAAGTACTGTTCCCGATTGACAACCTCCGAGAGTTAAACATTCTGAGAAGAAGCAAATACTAATTTTTTACAAATGACGACAGTTATGAAACGCTACATCCAACAGATTCTTTTTATCGGCGCCATTCTTGTGTTTGCAGGATGTAAAAAGGATGATTTTCAACCGGAAGAATCATTTGTGAAAATATACAATGACTCGGAAGGAAATAAAAAATACGTTCCCCTCGGAATTCAGCAAACCACCGATCAGGGATATATTGTTTTGAGTGCTTACGGCGGATGGAATATCCATGTCATGAAAACGGATAAAGTAGGGGGAGTTGTGTGGAGAAAAACGCTACCGTCCAATTATGTGAATGCGACAAACCTGATCAAGCACGGCGGAAGCTATTATTTTGTGTGCATGGACAACGTCGGGTTATTTACATACCTGTTGCAATTGGATGAGGCGTCAGGAAATGTGAATGAAATCCAGAACTTTTCAGGGATCATCTATCCGACGTATGCGTACAGCAACGGAACGACGATGTACATCCAGAATTACGACCGATTGAGTTACAAAACAGGGATTCATCAATTGGATCCTTCTTTAACGAGCATTACGCAGTCGGAAGAATTGAACATCATGACAAGCGTAGAAGACAGAATCGTAGATCACATTACCCACGATGGAAAGCGCATTCCTTTTTTCGTGAGTTCTACTCCGGAAAATGACTACATCGTAATGAGTTGTTTTTATAATTACAGCTTTTCACTGGTGTTTATGAATGCCAATCTGCAATTTTCAGGAGTTTACAACGGAGCTAATTTTAATGGGGGAGTGAATGCCATTCTTCCGAAAGGAAATTCGCAATATGCTGTTGCACGATTTTCATACGACAACCAGTATTTCAATGCCAATGCTTCATTAAATCCTGCATCGGTTGATATTGCTGAGTCCATCAGTGCTTCCGGATATTCGGAACTGAATCCTGAAAAACCGGTCGTTATCCGTTCCATGGCAATCGGAGGTGTTTATTACGTGGTGATGGCAGGATCCACACGCAGCAATCAGTTATTGTTGTCATTTTTTGATCCCTATTCAGGAGCATTGAGAGGAACGAAATATGTGGGACAAAACACACCGTATTCGATTTGTGATTTCACAAAAACAGAAGACGGAGGACTGATGCTATTGGTACAGGCCAAGGTCATGGGAAGTTATGACCGCATTGCAACCGTAAAATTGTCAGATGAGCAATTGGCCGAATTGCTGGAATAAGTAATTTCTGGTTAATCCTCCAGGTACTTCTTATCGATTTCCTTCTTTGATTTCACACCCAGTTCCCGGAGTTTTTCCGCACTTCGAACCAGGTTTCCGTTGCCTTCATGCAATTTATTCATTGCATCGGTATAGGCTTTTTGTGCTTCGAGCTGCTTGTTTCCGATTTTTTCCATATCAGCAATGAATCCGACAAACTTATCGTAGAGGCGGGAAGCCTGCTCTGCAATTTCGATTGCGTTTTTTGTTTGTTTTTCGTGCTTCCAGATGCTTGAAACGGTTTTCAGTGTCGCAAGCAGGGTAGAAGGAGTTACCAGAACCACTTTTTTAGACAATGCCAGTTCGTACAAAGCCGGTTCTTCTTTAATCGCTAATGCAAATGAGGATTCCAAGGGAATGAATAGCAAAACAAAATCAGGAGAAGACAAGCTTTCGATGCTGCTGTAATTTTTATCTCCTAATTGCCGGATGTGATTTCTGATCGACAGAATGTGCTTGTTGAGTTCATCGCGTTTTGTTGCTTCATCTTCTGCATTGATGTACCGTTCAAAAGCAACCATGGAAACTTTCGAGTCAATGATGATGTGTTTGTTGTCGGGTAAATAAATCACTACGTCCGGACGCTGATGATGCCCGTGTTCATCTCGAAATGAATCTTGTGTTTTGTAGTCAATTCCTTTCTCCAGTCCACTGGTTTCCAGAATCCGTTCCAATGCGAATTCTCCCCAGTCTCCCTGCATTTTTTGCTCTCCGCGCAATGCATCTACCAGGTTTTGTGCTGTAGAATGCATTTCTGTATGTTGTTTGTGCAGGTGACCGATCATTTCTTTCATCGAAGAATACTGCTCAATGCCTTTTTCTTTCTGTTCTTTTACTTCCTGTTGAAAAGAAATCAGTTTTTCATGAAACGGCTTCAGCAATTGCTGCAGATGCTGTTCGTTTTCAACTTTTAGCTGCTGGGTTCCTTGTTGAACAAACGATTTGGCCATCAATTCAAGCTGTTCTTTCAAACTCTTTTCCTGTGCCGAGAAATTAGATTGATTTTGCTCAATGCGTTCTTGCAATGCACCAAGCTGCGTATTCAGACGGATATTTTCCATCTGTGTATTCGTGTGAAGTGTTTTCAATGCTTCACTCTCCGTTCTGCTTGTTTGCAATTGCCGGAACAACACAATAACGACTCCCCCGAGAATCAGAACAATGCTACCAAATACGATTTCAACCATGGTTCAAAAATAACTAAAAATAAGCAATGTATCCGAAGTGAATTTTACCGTTTCTGAACATGACCGGGTTGTCAAATTGTTTTCCGAGTGCATACGAGATTGAAAAGACACCGATGTTCGTTCCAAATGAAAAACCGACTCCAAAACCGGAAGGCTGATCGTTGTAGTAGGTCTGAGAACTGTTTTCGTACCAACTCTGATCAAAAAAAGCAAACGCATAGGAATTCCGGTCTACCAAAAACCGGTATTCAGCAGTGAATGTCGTCTGGGCTGTTGCGTACAATTCCTCCTCATTAAATCCCCGCTGTGTGCTCAACCCGCCGTACCGGTGCGCTTCGTTCGCATAAATAACGGGAGCCTGGTACAAATTGGTTTTGTTGCGGAGCATCAATACATGCCGTTTGGCCAGGGGAATAAATCCGGTAATATTGATCATACCCCGGTAAACAGTGCTTTTCACCTCAGAACTGGTGTCTGAAATCTGAGCAGTCCGCGTTCCTGCCGAAAATTTTGTTTCGAGGATCATTCCCCGGGAAGGGTTGGGCAAATAATCCACTTTGTTGTACACAAATGCGATCCCGTAGGAATTGGTTTTGACACTCCCCAGGTTTTGCAACGTCGAATTTGCCGCGCCGGAAAGTAGATTTGAGGTGTTATTCTGATAAAAAACCTTGATGTAACTGCCGCCGTTCAGGTAATAATTGACCCCTGCCGTCGCATTGATTTCAAGGAAGGTTGAATCCCGTTTGTACAAATCAAATGTTCCGTCTAATCCGAAATTGGTATTGAAGAAATACGGATAGGTCAGCTGTGAACGCAGTGACTGCGTCTGCGGCTGAATGCTGCGCCAATCAATGTACAATAATTCCCCGCGTTTTAAAATATTCTGAAGTTTCAGGCTCAATTCCCCCGTAAGGGATAATTTGGAAGTGAGCGGATTGGGTTGCAACCCGATGATTCCGTTGACGGAGCTCATGGGTTTGGAACGTAAATAAGTGTACAATTCAACACCTTCAGGCGTAAACAGAATTTCAGCAGGTTTGATTTCTTCAAAATAATTGATTTGCTTCAGTTTCTGGGAAATCCGGTAAAAGTCAGACTCACTGTAAATACTTTTTTCTTTGATTCCGATCAGACTGCCGACAAACTTTCTGGAAATACTGGAATCACCTTTCACATGTAGTTTACTCCACTTTAATTGTTCCCCCTTGTCGACCATCACAACTGCCTCAATAGAATTATTCAGAATGACGACGGAATCGAGGTAAACATTCACGAACGGATACCCGTTATCGAGGTACGTTTGCTGAATGGTGGTGAGCGTACTCATAAATTCCTGTGGGGTAAGCGGTGCTTTGAGCAGCATTTTTTCAGAAATACTTCCCTTCTTTCGCAAAAACCGTTGCTCTTCGGGTGCCGTTCTCAATACAGCATGCTGAAATTTTTCACCGGCAGAAAAACGAACGTAAAAACTGGTTTCTCCGGTCTTGCCGATGGTGTCAAATGAGGATAGGAGGTACCCTTTTTTGTGAGCAAACGATTGGAAATCTTTTAGATAGTTTTTTAAGGTAATGGAGTCTTTAAAGCGCGTTTCGGGGTGCTTCTTTATAACTTTATACTCGTTGTTGATAAATAAAAGCGTATACTTTTTCTGTCCCTCTGAAATGAGTGGAAACAGCAGTATTATCAGGAGTGAAAAAAGACGCATCGAACACAATAACGGGATGAAAATTACGTTATTTCATTTTATAAATAATTAAATGTGGAAAAGAATATTGCAATTCTTATTCATTTTTTTATATTTTTGTTGGTGTTCAATCAAGACCTTTAATATTTAAAAACAACAACAGATGAAAAAAATTTTGGCCTTAATGCTTGTTAGCTTTGGATTGGTAGCTATCATATCTTCTTGCGGATCTTCACGCGGCGGGCATTGTGATGCCTACGGAAGCGTAGAAATCGCTCCTGCGGATGATGTGGCTGCTTTGTAACAGTAGTTGTAAAAGAAATTGGAAAAAGCTACCTGTCAATGACGGGTAGCTTTTTTGTTGCTACTGCTTCTCAAATACCTGTACTTCACCGAATAGTTCCTTCTTGAACAACTTCTGCCATTCTTTTAACGTAGGTGTTAGGACAATTGTTGTCAACCCGTTTTCCGAAGTAACGGGTTGTGTTTCTTTAATCTTATTAAACAATTTGCTTTCCTCATTGTAATCAAAATAGGAGATGTGTAGTTGATTGTTTTTCAGTTCCAGTAATGCAGGCGTATACCCGTTATCTGTTTTAAAGTTCAATACATAGCTTCCGGGTCCGTTTGGAACCAGTTTGTTCGAGCTTTCGACTCCTGCCAGTTGCACCGCATTGCGTACACCAAAGTAATAATTGTCATCCTGGAACACATATGGAATAGAATCTTCCACTACACCGAAGATGTGTTCATTCCGGATACTGTATTTGCTGTTTTCCCGCAATGTTTCTTTGGAAATTGCCTGAATATTGATGGTATGGATAAACAGCCCTTTCTCGTTTAGTTCATAACTCAGTTGAGGTCCTTTTGTACTGATATAGGTGCCGAAATAGGTGGTTTCTACTGAATAAACCGGTGCCGTTTCAACCGGAACCGGAAGACTGAATTCGTATGATTTTTGAGAAAATAAAGAGAGTTGGATGCACCAGAAAGTTAAAAATGCGGTAAAAAATGTTGGTTTGAACGGATTTTTTTTCATAACTTAAAAATAGAGAACTTTAATAATACAATGCCAATTACCCGGAAATATTTCCATTCATTTGCAAATATTTCCAAAATAATGCCAATTACATGGAGAAAAAGTGGATAATCAGACAATCTGTTGACCGTACAACCATCGATTCATTTCGTTCAGAATTAAAAGTAAATCCTGTTGTTGCAGAATTATTGCTGCAACGGGGAATCAATACATTTGAGAAAGCAGAACATTTTTTTCGTCCGAAATTGGAAGACCTGCACGATCCGTTTTTGATGAAAAACATGCCGGAAGCTGTTCACCGGCTTGAAAAAGCGATCAATGAGCAAGAAAATATATTACTCTTCGGCGATTACGACGTGGATGGGACAACAGCAGTCGCATTGATGTATACCTTTCTGTCCAAACACCACTCACACCTGGATTACTACATCCCGGACCGTTATACCGAAGGATACGGATTGAGTAAAAAAGGAATTGATTGTGCCAAAGAAAACGGTTGCTCATTGCTTATTTTGCTGGATTGCGGGATCAAATCGGTGGAGTTAATTGAATACGGAAAGAGTTTGGGGCTGGATTTCATTGTGTGCGATCATCACCAACCGGGAGAAAGAATCCCGGATGCACTTGTCCTGGACCCCAAGCAGGTCGATTGTAACTATCCTTACAAAGAATTATGTGGTTGCGGAGTCGGATTCAAACTATTGCAGGGATTGAGTATCCGGAAAGGGTGGAAACGGGCGGATTTGTATGAACTGTTGGATTTTGTTGCCGTTGCCATCGGAGCGGATATTGTTCCTGTGACAGGGGAAAACAGAATTCTTGCGCACCACGGAATGCGACTCTTAAACGAATATCCCAGAACTTCGTTCAAAAGGTTGCTCACACTGGCTAAACGAAGTTTCCCGGTTACGTTGACCGATGTGGTCTTCACGATTGCTCCGCGTATCAATTCAGCAGGAAGACTGTATTCCGGTCGACATGCCGTAGAATTAATGGTGTCGGAAGATACAAGCCTCATTGAAGAACTGGCGCACGCAATTGATAACTACAACCAGGAACGTCGGGAATTGGATGCAGAAACAACACAGGAAGCTCTCGAAATTCTGGACGCTGATGAATGGTATACGCATGCCAAATCGACTGTTGTTTTCAATGAAGGATGGCACAAAGGAGTTGTTGGTATTGTCGCTTCCCGGTTAATTGAACGGCATTTTAAACCAACCATTGTTTTGACCGAGAACGACGGAAAATTAACGGGCTCTGCACGTACGATTAACCATTTCGATATTTACAATGCGATTTTATCCTGTGAAGATTTACTGGAACAATTCGGGGGACACACCTATGCAGCAGGATTGACATTGAAAAAAGAAAATTATGAGGCATTCCGTCATCGTTTTGATGAAGTGGTACAAGCATCTTTGCAGTTGGAGGATGAGGTTCCGACCGAAACTGTTGATCTGGAACTGAATTTTGATTCCATCTATGAGCGATTGGAAAACCGAACTTTGATTCCGAAATTAAAACGCATTTTAAGACAGATGGAACCACACGGACCGGGGAATATGCAACCTGTTTTTTATTCTGGGAATGTGTATTCCACCAATGTTCGGATTCTGAAAGAAGCGCATCTGAAATTACAGGTCACACAACCGGATACGGATGTGGTACTGGATGCAATCGGGTTTAATCTGGCAGATAAAGAACTGGAAGTTGCAGCAGGAGTTCCGTTTGAAATGATTTACACGCTGGAGTCCAACCGTTGGAACGGGAAAGAAAGTTTGCAATTGAATATCAAAGATATCCGCGCAATGATTTAGGTTGTAAATAAACTACATAAAGAACCGAAACAGGTTGTTCTTGTTGAAGAATATCATCAATTGTCGGTATGTCTCCCCCTTTGGAGGGATAAAGGGGGAGGACAAATGAAACCGATCTCTCCGACTAATTCAATTGCAGTTTAATAAGCCGCGGTAAAACGCTGACGAATGTGTTTCGGGTGTTCCAATTCATCTGCAATTACAACAGCTACATCCTCTACCGAGAGAATACTGCGGTTGTTTTCATCAAAAACAGGGTTTTCCAATGCCGTTCTGTATGTCCCTCTTCTTACTCCTGCAGTTCCCTGATGCATTTCGATTGCCGGACTGAAAAACGTCCATTCCAGATCATTTTCTCCTTTGAGGTGTGTCAGGTAATCACGTGCAGCCAATGCTCCCGGTTTTATTTCAGCAGGAAACTGAGGTGTGTCTACCAATTGAGTTTGCTCGTCGATGTAAAGACTTCCCGCTCCACCGATGACAATGTAACGTTTCACACCTGCGTTTTTTACAGCGTTTTCAATCGTTTTTGACCCGGCCAGAAAATCATCGTAAATATTCGGATTTGTCCATCCTGCGTTGTAAGCGCTGATCACGGCATCCACACCACTGAGTGCTTGCTGCAGTTCTTCTTCATTGTTGATGTTTACCGCCACGGGTTCTACTAATGGTGATGGTTCTATTTTTTCCGTGTTGCGTGCAATTGCTTTTACTACTACATTTCTGTTAACCAATTCATGCAAAATCTGCGTTCCCACAAACCCGGTTGCTCCAATTAATGCTACTTTTTTCATTCTTATTGTTATTAAAATTGTTACAATTAAAACTAAAAAAATTAAGAGAACGATTCTCTGAATGATCTTAGTGTGTGACCCTCTAATTGAGCTGTGATCCCTGATTCTACTGAACTGAATACATCTTCCAGTCGCGCGTTCATCTGCATTCCTACCGGACATTTAGGATTCGTTTCGTTGTACTTCCCGATGTGTTTTGGATGAACAGCATTGTATATTTCAGATAACAAAATGGAGGAGGCACTTTTTTTAAGCCGATACCCGCCGACCTTTCCCCGTTTACAGTCAATCAATCCTGCATCACGGAGGGTGCCGATTTCTTTGCGTACAATAACAGGATTCACACCGATGCTACCGGCAATCAGGTCTGAGCTTAACCAATCCGTATCGAAATAATCCAATAAAACCAGGATGTGCAATGCTGTTGAAAATCGTAAATTGTTCATGTGTGCGACAAATAATCGATGCAAATATAATTATAATTTTAATTGTACCAAAAAAAGTTACGATTTAAAATTGCATTAAAAAAACCCGGAATACCGGGCTGAATTATTTTTAGAGATGTGGAGAATTATTCTTCGTCCTCATCCTCGTCTTCCTCGTCATCTTCTTCTGCATCTTCATCGATATCGTCGTCATCGTCTGATTCATCATCGTCATCACCTACCGGAATATCTGCTCCCAATGTGTCGTCTACAAAATCATCGTCCTCATCATCCAAAGAAGAGTGGAAAGAAGCTTTATTGATTTTTACCAGGTAAATGATTTCTTCCGTCTCCCAGATCAACGCGTCCAATACTTCTCCTGTCGGAGTTTTGATGGTCGTCAGATTCCCCAGGAAACCTTCCGGAAAGTCATGTTCCAACTTCTTTTTTTGTTCAACGGTCAGTTTGTCGTAACTAATAATCGATCTTCTCTTTGTCGTCATGCTTTTTAATTAAATTTCTAATTTAACGATTCTTTGTATAGGAATAAACACATTTTTCTTCAACAGAATATACAACTCTGTCGTTCCCCAGATAGTTGTATATACGACTTTCTTCCCTTCGGCATCTTCGAAGTAAATTTTTACCTTATGATGTTCTGTATTTCCTAACGTATTTGCACGTTCAAGCTGTGCTTTTAATACCTTCTTCTCATCATCGCTAATCAATACATCTTCTTTTGGAAAATGAAAATTAGGAACTTCCTCCTTTTCTACTAGTTTATATTCGGAACTCATCGGGTCAATTTTTGAGCAAAAATAAATGAATTGGTTAATACCAAACAAATATTATAAAGTTTTACAGAAAAAAAATAATTTTTATGAAAAAATTAAGCCTTATTCTTCAATAAAGGTAGGGCAAAGATGGTCAAAATGTATTATTATCTCAATACTTTTTTGATGAAGTTGAGCTTTTTAAGTGAATGCGGAGAGTACTTCAGATTAAGCTCAAACCAGGTGGATTTATCCAGGATGCTTTTATAATGAGAAAATGCATTGAAACCGGCAATTCCGTGGTAGGAACCTATCCCGCTTTCACCCACTCCTCCAAAGGGCAGATGACTGTTTGAAACGTGCATAATTGCATCGTTGACGGCACCTCCTCCGAAGGAAACTTCGCTCAGAATCCGTTGTTTGATCTGCGAATCAGAAGTGAAAATATAACAAGACAATGGTTTGGGGCGTTCCTTCACGTTTCGGATTGCTTCTGAAAGGTCGTTGTATGCAATAACCGGAAGAATTGGTCCGAATATTTCTTCCTGCATGATGCTGTCATCGAACGACGAATCGGCAAGTACGGTCGGTTCAAAATAACGTGTTTCACGGTTGTAAGTTCCCCCGAAGTGTATGGTGTTCTGACCGAGTAGCGCTGCCAGTCGCTCGCCATTGCGTTCATTGATAATCTGAACATAATTTCCGTTTTCAATCTTGAAATCTGATTGGCGGATTTCCTCAGTCAACGCGTCCAAAAAAGCGTGTTTAACCGATTGATGAACGAGTACATAATCCGGAGCGATGCATGTCTGTCCGGCGTTGAGAAACTTCGCCCAAACCAATCGTTTAACCGACATGTTTAAGTTGCAGTTTTCCGTCACAAACGCCGGACTCTTTCCTCCGAGTTCCAGTGTAACGGGAGTTAATTGTTTTGCTGCAGCCTGGTAAACAATTCTGCCTACAGGAACGCTGCCGGTAAAGAAAATCGTATCAAATTTTTGTTCCAGCAATGCCGTTGTTTCTGCTACGCTTCCCTCTACGACTGCGATGTATTCCTGCGGGAACGTTTCCGACATAATTTTTGCCATAATTTTGCTGGTAGCTGCCGGTAGTTCACTTGGTTTGAGAATCACGGTACACCCGGCAGCAATGGCTGCTACCATCGGTGCAAAAGAAAGCTGATAGGGATAATTCCACGCACCAATGATCAGTGAAACACCCAGCGGCTCCGGAATGACATAGCTTTTTGCCGGAAAATTGATGAGGTTAGTACGGGTTCTTTTTTTTCGCGTCCATTTTTTTACATTCCTGATTGCCTCATTGATATCGCTATACACCAACATTAATTCATTGGTATAGGTATCAAATTCTGATTTTTTAAAATCCGAATCAATGGCCTCCATCAATGCCTGTTCGTTCGCTTGAAGAGTCACCTTCAGCTTTCTTAACTGTTGAACTCTGAATGCAACAGGTTTGGTGGCATTGCTGTTAAAGAATGCCCGTTGCTGTGAAACAATCAGGGAGTAATCCGGATTCATTGTTGCATAAATTTTATAGGTGTACAGTACGAATGTACGAAAATGAAATGACCTGTGAAAAAGAAAAGACTGCCTCTCGGGAGACAGTCTTTTTCATCATTGATTCAGCTTTCTAGTGTGTCGGAAAATCATTATCCTTGTTCTTGAAAAACGAATTGCTTCATTGTACCTAATTGTAATAAACTGCTATGCCATTGCAAAGCTTCTTCAATGATATGGGGGGTATGTCCTCCTCTTTCCAACGCGCGGTTGTAATAATCCTGCAACTGCTCTTTGTACGCGGGATGGACACAATTGTCTATGATCATTTTTGCACGTTCTCGCGGTGCTAATCCTCTTAAATCCGCTAATCCTTGCTCGGTAACAAGAATGTCTACATCGTGCTCGGTATGGTCAGTGTGTGAAACCATCGGAACAACATGCGAAATAGCATCGCCTTTTGAAACGGACGGAGCAACAAAGATGCTCAGATAAGCGTTTCTGGCAAAATCCCCCGAACCTCCGATTCCATTCATCATTTTTGTCCCTGTAATGTGTGTAGAATTAACGTTTCCGTAAATGTCGAATTCGATTGCTGTGTTAATTGCGATAACTCCTAAGCGTCGGATTATTTCGGGGGAATTACTTATGTTTTGTGGTCGTAAAACAATTTTGTCTTTGTAGCGACCGAAATTGGCTAAAAGTGTGTTGTAACAAGCTTTTGTAACAGTGATCGAAGAAGCGGATGCAACGTCCAGTTTTCCGGAGTCGATCAATTCAAAAGTACTGTCTTGCAATACTTCGGAATACATGGTCAGGTGTTCAAAGTCTCCTTTTGCAAAACCGGACAGAACAGAGTTGGCAACTTTACCGATTCCGGCCTGCAACGGAAGTAGCGATTTTGTCAAACGCCCTGCCTTGATCTCCCGGTTGAAAAAATCCAGTAAATGGTCAGCGATGGCAGTTGTAGTTTCATCCGATTCTGTTTCCCGTGCAGGGCTGTCTGTCATTTCTGTGAAAACAACCCCGATTACTTTCTCCGGGTCAATGGAAATAAAATCCTGACCGATTCTGCTTCCTGTGTGTGTCACATTGTATACGTGCCGGTTAGGATAGTCTTGCGGAATGATCACATCGTGAATTCCTTTGAAATCCAATGGAATTGCCGTATTGATCTCAATAATGATCTTTTTTGCCAGGTGTGCAAACGTTGCCGAATTTCCTACAGATGTTGTCGGGATAATGTTTCCGTTTTCATCGACGTATGTCGCTTCTATGATGGCGATGTCGATTCCGGGCAAATGCCGGTTGGAAAGCAGTTCAGCTGTTTCACTCAAATGCTGGTCGATGAACAAAATGGAACCGTCATTAATTTTCTCGCGCAAACTGGAGTCTAACTGAAACGGCATACGCTTGTACAGCGCGTTGTTGTTGGCAAGATCTGTATCTGTTGTGTGCCCCAGGGATGCACCGGTTATTAGCGTGATTCCCACTTGCTCATTGGCTGCACGTTTCGCAAATGCTGGCAACACCGCTTTACTGTCCCCGGCCTTTGTGAAGCCGCTCGAACCGATAATCATCTTGTCTTCAATCAAGCGTGCGGCCTGTTCGGCTGTCATGATCTTGCTTTCGTACAAAGAATAATATATGCGATTGTTGTCCATGCGATCTACGTAACTTAGTTTTCAATTCAAGAGATCATTAACAGTCAGTTAATAATCCTATTGCAATATTAATTGAAAATAAAGAAGTCTTAATATCCTATAAAGTCAAAAAAATATTAATTTCGGACAATGAATTTTAAAAACCCCTCTATTGACAAGTACTACATCACAGAAGTGGATGTTCACGCGGATAGTATTTATTGTTACCACGACGTCATGGGAGAATTACTGATTCCGACCCACAATCATCAGAAGGCGCAATTGATATATACAGAGGGGGGAATCGTTCACATCCACACCTCCAATCACGTTTATTATATTCCCCCACGCCATTTTATGTGGATTCCGGCAGGGGTTGTTCACAGCATTCATACAAATACAGAAAAGGCAATTATGAGAAACCTGTATTTTCCTGTGGAAAAAAATGATGTTCTGTTTTATGAACAGGAAGGAATTTACCTGGCGAATGATTTGTTGCTGAATTTAATTATGTATACAGACAGGTGGAGAGGAGATCTTCATCAACAGGATAAAAATTATTCAATTGCCCTTGCTGTAAAATCCATTTTACCGGAGCTTTGTCAGAGTTCTGTCCCATTGTCATTACCATCCCCGAAAAATGAACGCTTGAAAAAAATCATTTTTTATATGACGGAGCACCTGGAAGAGCAGATTTCCTACAAAAAAATGTCCCATACATTCGGTTTCAGTGAGCGTTCACTCAACCGGTTGTTTCAAAAAGAAACAGGCATGTCATTTATCCGGTACTTTACCATTCAGAAAATGTTACGAGCCATTGAGTTGCTACTTGCAGGAAAACACACCATTACCGAAGTGGCATACGAGGTCGGATACAGCAGTGCGCCTACATTCAGTAATACCTTTTACAAATTGTTAGGGCAACGCCCTTCGGATTACCTGATTGAAAACAGGATTCGTTGAATTGTTCTCTTTTTCAAGTCACTTTATTGTGCGGTTAAAAACGTTAACTTTACAACGGAAATTTCATAATACATCAGATGAACTATCACTTTAGAACAGATAATCCCAATCAGCAATATGTGCATGTTTCCGCGGAAGGAACTGCTGTTACTACAAATCCTGTCATTCAGTTACCTTCCTGGCGTCCCGGACGCTATGAACTGGGGAATTTTGCAAAAAACGTAAAAGGATTCAAAGTGTTTACATCCGCAGGAAAACGTGTTGATTTTCACAAAATCACAAAAGATGCATGGCAACTGTCGCTGAATGAAGGAGAAACATTTAAAATCGAATATGCTTATTATGCCAGTGCGTTGAATGCAGGTTCAACGTTCCTGGATGCGACACAGCTGTACGTTAACCCGGTGAATTGTTGTGTATACCAGGTAGGGGATGAGCATACGCCATGTACATTGCAAATACACATCCCCGTTCATTGGCAGGTAGCAACTTCACTGGCAAAAGAAGGTGAGTTATACACAGCTGAGAATTTTGATGAACTGGCGGATTCGCCGATGATCTGTTCAGCAAATCTGCAGCATGGAGAATACACTTCCGGAGAAACGAAATTCCATGTATGGTTCAACGGAATTACCAAGCCGGATTGGGAACGGTTGATAAAAGATTTTAAAGCATTTACGGACAAACAGATTGAGAAGTTCTCGGAATTCCCGGTTCCGGAATACCATTTTTTATTCCACATCCTGCCATACAAAGCCTATCATGGAGTGGAACACTGCAAATCAACGGTGATTTGCCTGGGGCCATCCTACGAAGTGTATCAGTCGTTGTATAAAGAATTACTGGGGGTAAGTTCACACGAATTGTATCATACCTGGAATGTCAAAGCGATCCGGCCGATTGAATTATTTCCGTACGATTTCACAAAAGAAAATTATTCCCGGTTGGGGTATTTGTGTGAGGGTGTCACCACTTATATGGGAGATTTATTCCTGCTGAAAAGCAAGGTGTTTACGTTGGAACAATACCTGGTTGAGTTGACTGCACGTTTCCAGATTCATTTCGACAATCACGGACGGTTTAATTATTCGGTTGCGGCTTCTTCCTTCGATACGTGGCTGGATGGCTACGAAGCAGGTGCCCCTAACCGGAAAGTTTCTATTTACACAGAAGGAAATCTGCTTGCATTTGTTGCCGACGTGATGATTCTGAAAAGTACAAACAACAAGTACGGGTTAGATGAGGTAATGCGTCGTTTGTATTTCAATTATGCCCTGCAGGGAAAAGGTGTCTCGGAAGAAGATTACAAACGGGAACTGGAAACAGTTGGAAATTGCTCGTTTGATGATTATTTCTCGGATTATGTAGATGGAAACAAACCGTACGAATCAATCCTGGTGGATGCACTGGAATACATTGGTTTGGAATTGGTGCAAAAGCCATCAGCGGTGTACAGCCACGCACGATTGGGAATGAAATGTATTGTTGAAGGAGAAAAGACCATTGCGAAAGTATTTTATCCCGGCGGACCTGCAGATTTGGGAGGAATGATGGTGGATGATGTAATTGTAGCAGTCAATGGGATTGTCATCAACGGAAACCTGGACCAATGGTTGAAGTACTTTGATGAGGATGAAAAACGGATGACCATTAACAGATCCGGTCGTTTGATTGAACTGGTGCTGCCGGAAGTGAATCGCAATTTTTACATGGAACAGCAACTAAAACCTGTTGCGGAACCAAATAATTCCCAGAAGAAAGGATTTGCAGCCTGGAGTGAGTAATTATAGAATTGAAACGCATTCATGGAAAATAATCCATCCAAATTCATTGCATTTCAACAAGCGGTTGAAGGAATTTCTTTGCCCGCTAAATTTACCTTTCCGTTTTATTACGAACCCCATCCCCTGAGTCTCATTGCTGCTGAAGAATTACAACAATACATTGAACAACAGACAGAGTGGGAACACAATTTCGGATTGATTCCCGGTCAGAAAGGAATGGTCATCGGAAAAATGTTTGGTGTACTTGTCGTTCAAAACCAGAAAGAAGAGTTGGGGTACCTGGCTGCATTTTCCGGAAAGCTGGCCGATGCAAATGACCACGTACATTTTGTTCCCCCGATTTTTGACATGCTCAAAGAAGGTGGCTTTTACCGGGAAGGAGAACGTGTTCTTTATGAGATGAGTGCAGAGATTGACCAGTTGGAACGTTCTGAGGAATTAGCATGTTTGAAGCAACGGGTCATCGACACGGATCATCTCTGCAAGACGGAAATGCAGTCGTTCAAACAGCAGGTGAAAGAGGCGAAGGAACAACGAAAAGGACTGCGGGAACAGGCGGAATTGTTTCCGGAAGAACAACGGGATCAACAACTGGAAGAATTGCGGAAGCAAAGTATGCGGGAGCAATTTTTCCTGAAAGATCTGACAAAACAACACCGCGAAAAACGTGCGATTGCCCAGGCTGAGCTGGACCGGTACCTGGATCGGATCAGTCAATTAAAACGCGAACGCAAACAACGTTCTAATGAAATCCAAAATCAATTGTTTGACCAATACCGTTTTTTAGATGCGACCGGGAAAACCAAACCTGTTTTAGAATTGTTTCAACACGTAGAAAACGGAAATCCACCATCCGGTGCAGGAGAATGTTGTGCGCCGAAATTGCTGCAGTATGCTTATCTGCATGCGTTGAAACCCATTGCGATGGCTGAATTCTGGTGGGGAGCATCGCCGGCATCTGAAATACGAAAACACCGGCAATTTTACCCGGCTTGCAGGGGGAAATGTGAACCGATCCTGGGACACATGTTGCAAGGCCTAAAGGTAGATCCGAATCCGTTGAAAGAAAATCCTGCGGAAGGGAAGGAGCTGACCATTTTGTATGAAGACGACTATGTAGTTGTGATCGATAAACCTGCGGAATTTTTATCTGTTCCGGGTAAAACAATTTCAGATTCGGTACTGAAACGCATGGAGGTCTATTTACCGGAAGCAACAGGTCCGTTACTGGTGCATCGTCTGGATATGTCTACCTCAGGGATTTTGCTGGTCGCGAAAACCAAAGAGGCTCACGAGTACCTGCAGTACCAGTTTATCCGAAGAACCATCAAAAAGCGATATGTTGCGCGATTAGATGGTGAATTAAAAGAAACCGGAGGTGTGATTGATCTGCCGTTACGTGTCGATTTGAATGACCGGCCCCGTCAGTTGGTGTGCTACGAATACGGAAAACATGCCCGGACTGAGTGGGAGTTGATGGAGGTAAAAAATGGCTGTTCGGATGTTTATTTTTACCCGGTTACCGGCCGCACACACCAGTTGCGTGTACATGCTGCACATCCGGGGGGATTGGGGATGCCCATCGTAGGAGATGACTTGTATGGAACAAAAGCCGACCGCTTGCATTTACATGCGGAACGATTGATATTCCGACATCCGGGAACAAAAGAATGGATGACCGTTTCCGCGCCCGTTCCGTTTTGATCTGAAGTAGAAAAAGAGCTGCTTTTTCACTTGCAAATTTCAAACCGACCACTTATATTTGTTTGGATAAGTGCCACTTAAACGCGCAATGCAAATACCATGGAAAAAGATCAGTTGGAAATTCTCAATGTCAGCATCAATATCAATCAATCACTGGATGTTGTCTGGGACACCTGGAACGATGAAAACCAAATGAAATACTGGATGTTCACTTCACCGGATTATGAAATAAAAAACGCGCACAATCACCTTTCAATCGGTGGAGGATATGCGTACCGGATGGTTGCTAAAAGCGGAGGGGTTGATTTTGATTACGGAGGAACATATACAGCAATTGAGCTCAATAAATTTATTGCCTTTACCATGACAGATGGCAGAAAAGCAGAAATCGTCTTTTCGGTAATCGAAGATGTGGTTCACATTGAAATGCAGTTTGAAGCTGTTGAAGAGCAAGATGCCGATGTGCAACTCAACGGTTGGCAGGCGTTGTTGAACAATTTTAAAAACCACGTGGAATCGGTTTAATGCCGTAGATTAAATAACCGGATACACAAAGGAACAAGTCCAATCGAAACAGCTATAAAAATACCTACTCTTACGTAGTTGAGCGTCTGCCAGAGTGATGTCCGGTTGATGAGATCTTGTGCAAATGATGGAGTTTCCGCCATTTTTTGAAAAGCGATGATGTTAGGGGCAAAAAACGAAAGCGTCCAGATTCTCACGGCAATATGAATGGCAAATAAAATCAGCAGCCAGTTTCGTACAGGATCTATTTTCCAGCAAAAAACAATTGCAAGAATGAAGGTGATTTCGTGTAAGGAATGAAGGACAATCCAGAAAATTTTCAGACTGACTCCCGTCCCGTCCGATAGTAGTTTGAAATTATCGGGGGGAGAGTTTACCCATTTGGGGACAAACACAAGGGTTTCAAAAATTTGTGCACCATTCATTAAAAAATAAAGAAGCGTAGTGATGCAGAGCCATAATTCAGCTCTTGTTATATAGGGTGTTGTCAATAGTTCCATTTTGATCATTGATTCATGTTTAAATTGGCCGCTGTTTCCTGCATAATACGGGTAGCGCCTGTAAAATATCGTTCAATTACCTGGATTTGCTCCTCGGAAAATGAGGCAAGAAGGGTAGTTGTTTTTTGTTGTAAATCATCAAAAATTGGCTGTAAAAGCCGCATAATGTTCTCAGTATTGGGGACAATAATCACTTTCCGTCTGTCATCTTTGGTAAATTGTCGTTCCAGCAATTCCTTTTTTTCCAATCGGTCAATGAAACCTGTAACCGCACCTGTTGATAACCCTGTCAATTTAGAAATATCTCCTGCCGTTAATTCCTGATGTTGCAATATCAATCCCAGGTACTTGTGATCTGTGCCGGATAATCCTGCTGTTCGTGCAATTGCTTCATGCATCAAAATGGAAGCGTCGGAATAGGCCCTGCTTGCGATTCGGAAACGTTCAATATTGTTTTTAAGATTCTTTTTACTCATTGTCTAAATATCTTAGTTGCAAAGATAAATGATTTGAAACTAAATATCCAAACAATTTTTAATTTAATATGGATATGTATACCAGTATTTTAAATGATGAAAAACAGATCAATACATAACAGATGAAATCATTTTTTATTAGAAACAGAGTTCTACACCAATAAAAAAGGAGATAAATTACTTTATCCCCCTTTCCAATTTATTCAATTAAACAAACGTCTAGTTTCTAATGTCTAACTTCTAGCATCTCAACCCTATTTCTTAGCAAAATTCGGTGCTACGATCAGGTCTTTGGTTCCATGTGTCCATGAATAAAATCCTTCTCCGGATTTCACACCTTTTTTACCGGCAGTTACCATGTTTACCAACAGCGGACAAGGCGCGTATTTCGGATTTCCGAATCCTTCAAACAATACTTCCATGATTGCCAGACAAACATCCAATCCGATGAAGTCAGCCAATTGAAGCGGTCCCATCGGATGCGCCATTCCCAGCTTCATGACCGTATCAATTTCTTCTACACCTGCAACGCCTTCATGTAGAGTGATAATCGCTTCATTGATCATTGGCATCAAGATGCGGTTGGCAACAAATCCTGGGTAATCGTTTACTTCCACCGGCACTTTTTTCAGGTTGCGGGATGTTTCCATGATCAGGTTGGTTACGTCATCCGAAGTAGAATACCCGCGGATGATTTCTACCAGTTTCATTACCGGAACAGGATTCATAAAGTGCATTCCAATTACTTTATCAGGACGGGAAGTCACCGACGCGATTTTGGTGATGGAAATCGAAGAAGTATTTGTTGCTAAGATCACGTTTGGAGCAGTCAGTTGATCCAGATCCGCAAAGATTTTCAGTTTCAGATCTACGTTTTCCGTTGCTGCTTCCACCACCAGATCCACTCCTTTTACACCTTCTTCCATACTTGTAAACGTCTTCAGGTTATTCAGCGTAGCTGTTTTATCTGCTTCTGTAATACTTTCTTTCGCAACTTGTCTGTCAAGATTCTTAGTAATGGTAGCAATTCCTTTGTCCAGAGATGCCTGAGAGATATCGATCAGCGATACATTGTATCCGAATTGTGCAAATACGTGAGCAATTCCATTCCCCATTGTACCGGCACCTATCACCGCAACATTTTTCATGTGTTGATTTTTTAAATTTTAGTTCTCTGACAAAAATAATAGAAATGCAAACAATTCAAAGAAGAGTAACAAAAAAGACAGAGCAAACGCATTTAAAATTTTCACGCTGATTTCCTTAATGATTTGTATAGAAATAGCTCGCCAAGCCGCGAAGTCGCAAAGGTATTGGTTTATTCAGATTGCGTCTTTGCACCTTTGCGTCTTTGCGAGAACAGGTTAAATGCATTATTTATGCCTTCTTATCTTGCTATACGTTTAAATGAGTTCTGCGTTTACCCTAACAAAAAAGACTGCCCAGTTAAAAGCGGCAGTCTCTTTGTCGTGAATAGATAAGAAGAGGTATTATTCGATGGTGACAGTTTTAGAACGAACCGTTTCATTGATCAGGTAATAATCTCTTGAACCGATGTTTTGAAGATCGTACTTCAATCCTACTACCTGAACGATTCCCGTTCCTGCTCCTGCAGAACTTACCTCAGAAGCGCTGAATGTGTGAGAAGTTGCAGTTCCCGGTAATATTTTGATAACGTTGTTGTTCTGACCTACCAATGTGAACAAAACAGAGTCCGCATTGCTGATTTGATTGGTCACAAGTGTATAGTCAGCTGAAGTAGAAGGATTTCCGGAAGTGATTTTTCCTACCGTTGAAAATCCTTGAGTGGAAGATGCACTGAATGAAGGCCATACGTTTCCGGAACCTGTCCATGTAACATCTCCGGAAAAATCAAGTCCCGTCGGGTTGCTGGTAGTGATCTGGTATACATACGACAGGTTGCTTTGTGCTGTCAATTGATTGGAATTGACATTCACCGTCCCTGCAGATAAGAGGTTGGATCCGCCATCTTCTGAAAACAGTGCTACAGCTGTACCTACATAGGTATCCATTTCTCCGATGGGTGTAGAGGTCGTTGTAACGGTTTTCAATGCTACCAATGCTCCGAATGTTCCGTTGAATGTCGGTGTATAAGGAGCCGGTGTCGGTGCAGGAGCCGGTGTGTTGTATTCACAAGACCCGTCATCTTTGGTTGCTTCAATGTTGTAGTTCGAAGCGGTAGGATCTGTACATCCTTTCTTTTTACAGGAAATAACACCCAACATCAAAGAAGCTCCGGCAAGGATAAGAATTGATTTTTTCATCGTATTTAATTTAAGTTTTAACGTTTTATTTGCAACAAATGTATAACCGTTTAGCTAATCAGCAAATACGACAAACGACTGATTTTTAAGAAGACTTACCCAGTAATACATCCGATACACGTTCAGGGGCAATGTTTTCAATACATTTGCATGTCGTTTTTTTAGCGCAGTTCGGACAATTTTCGTCATTCACCAGGTAATGCGTATCTTTCCCGATTGCATGCCACCTGCCGGGATGAATCGGTTTTCTGCTGGAGAATAAACCAACAGCTTTTACACCTAAAAAGCCTCCGATGTGCAACGGCCCCGTTGAGCAGGCAACAATTCCCCTCGATTTACCAATCAATGTCATGAGTTGTTCCAATGTCAGTAATCCACTGGTGTCAATCACCATTTCGCTGCCCGGCAGATAACCTCTGAACGCTACTCCTTCTTTTTCAGTTCCTGTAAATGCTACTGCGATCCCTTCTTTATTCAGAAGGTTGGACAGTGCTGCGTATTTTTCCGTTGGCCATTCCAATGCACTTCCCTGTGATTTCGGATGCAGGATAACAAAATCAGGATGTTGTTCAATGAATTGCGCCACGACTTCGGGTAATTGCTGAGCGGTTGGCTGGAATAAAGCTGTTGAAGCAGCAATTTCTTCCATAGACGGGATTTCTTTCAACCCCAATGGTCGTAGCAATTCAAAGTTTAATTGGGATTCATGCTTGTCGGAACGTTTACGGGTGAAGTTGACTTTATGATTGCATGTCAGCAAATGAAAACTTCTGTGAGATGTTCCGATCCGGTGAGGAATTTTTACCTTTTTTGCCAGGTTCGCAATCTCTTTATTCGGAAAAACGTGAATAATCGCGTCTGCATTCAAGCTGCGGAATTTTGAAAGCCGCTGAACAGTTGGAAGTTCCTCAAATGCGCTCCAGTCGCAAACTTCATCGATTGCTGTATAGGCTTTTAGAATGGGTAATGTATAGTTTTTACCCAGAAAAATAATGTGGGCATTCGGATACTGCTGCTTGATCCAGTTACAGATGGGTAAAGTCAACAAAACATCTCCGATGCTGTCTGTTCGTGATATAATAATACGTTCTATATTCATGCGTTTCGCTGTAATTTCAATAGTTTCATGTACTTTCTGTAGGTAGCATAGGCACTCAGCCTGGAAATAGTGAAACCTGTTCTTCCGTCCAGAAAACCTTTCTTAATGAAAAAGCTTTTAATAAACTGGGCGGTCACTTTGGTAATAATCGTGAAATAACTTGTGGTTTTTCCTTGTTCGAATAATTCTTTTGCTGCAATGTCACCAAAGTATTCAATCTGTTTGTAGTGTTCGTCACGACTGTTGTAAGAATAATGGAGCAAATCACCTTCCAGGAATCCGGTTGCCTCTCCGCTGATCATATCCAGTCGGTCGTGTGGATTGGTTCCCATCCAACGAGCTTTGATTTTACGGACCAGCCTGACTTTTGTATCCGGGTACCATCCGCAGTATTTTACCCAATGTCCGCAATAGTTTGTCAGGCGGTTGAACCTGTATCCGTTGTACTGCGGATTACTTTTTATTTTCAGGATTGATTGCTGTAGTTCTTCTGTCAGCGCTTCATCGGCGTCCAGTGATAAAACCCAGTCAAAAGCTGCGTTTTCCAGGGCGTAATTTTTTTGCTGAATGTGTCCCTGAAATGGATGTTCAATAAACCGGGCACCAAGTTCCAGGCAGATTTCTTTTGTCCGGTCTGTTGAGAAAGAGTCAACCACAAATACTTCATCTGCAACAGGTAATAAAGAACGAATACAACGCTCAATATTGCCCTCTTCATTATAGGTGATAATTGCTGCAGTAAGTTTCATAAAGATAAAAAATGGATTACCTCACGCGGAGCTTCTGACCCAATCGTAACCGATCGATATTGATACCGGGATTCAACTGGCGCAACTGGCTGATAGATTTTCCGTGTCGCTGCGCAATTTTTCCAAAAGTATCTCCTGATTTAACGGTGTAATACTTGGCTTGCGTTGCCGTCGTATTGGGTTTGGCAACAGGAGTTGTATCTGTATTGTCTACTGCTTTTGTCGATTCGATTTTCAATCGCTGTCCCACATAAATATGGGTGGAACTCATGCCGTTCAGCGTCATGATCTTGTTGATTGTTGTACCGTATTTTGTAGCAATATTGCCCAGTGTTTCTCCCGATTGTACTTTGTGATAGAACGTATTTCCCGCCGGTGTTGCTCCCGGGGTTTCCGTTTGTGTGGAATCTGTTCCTACCAGAGGTGTTTCATCGACGACAGGTGCAACAACCGCCGGCGTACGTGATGGATTGTAAATGGATTCTTCCAGACGGTAAAGAGAATCTTCCAGACTCACCAGTTTGCCGATGTACTTGATCGGACCGTAAATGCACTGCTTCGGATTGGTTTCAGGAATGTACGACAATTTATAAGTCGGGTTCAGTGATTTGATTTCTTCTTCGCTCCAACCAACGAGTTTCGTGATGGTAGACATGTGTATTCCTTTGGACAGGCAGATCGTGTCCAGCTCAGCATAATGAATCGGTGCTTCTGCCGGAATAATATTGTGCTCAGCGTGATACGTCAGTAAATAAGCTGCGGCGATGAAGTTCGGAACGTATCCTTGTGTTTCTTTTGGTAAAAACGGCCGGACTTCCCAATACGTTGTTTTATTTCCGGAGCGACGAATCGCTTTGTTGACATTTCCGGGTCCTGCATTGTAAGCTGCCAATGCCAGGTTCCAGTCGCCGTAGATGTTGTATAATTGCTTCAGGTACCGGCAGGCTGCTTCCGTTGCTTTTTCCGGGTCCATGCGCTCATCAATGTATGAATTGTCTTTTAATCCGAACATTTTTCCCGTTCCGTACATGAACTGCCACAATCCCAATGCGCCGGCACGTGACTTCACTTGTGGGCGGAGTCCGCTTTCAATGACGCTGAGGTATTTTAATTCCAGTGGTAATCCATGCTCCGCGAGTTTTGCTTCGTACATGTCGAAATACAAGTGTGAGCGGCCAAGTACAATGCGTGCGAATCCCCTTCGTTTAGCTGCGAAAAAGCGAATAGTTGACAATGTTGTTTCATTGCATTCCAGTTTGAAAGGCGTCAGCTTATTCATTTCTTTGAGCCGTTGACAGTAGACTTCATCCGAAAATTCAACAACCTGTCCGTCTGAATAATTCAGTGCGTCAATAACAGCTTCGTACGAACTTCCTTGTTTGTCTGCATATTCGGCATAGTAGAATGCCAATGATTGCTCTACAACATTCACAAATTGGTCACTGCCAGGTACCGGTGTTCCTGTTTTGGGCTGTGCAAAACCAAGGGATGCGGTCAGAATAAACGAAACAAGAAGAACAACAAATCGCATAATCTTTTCTTAAATTAATTTTCCAGGTATGCTGCAAAATTTAACAGTCCATTCTCATCAAACGGTTTCCCGATAATCTGAATACCGAATGGAAGCCCGTTGGAATGGTTTCCGAATGGAATGGAGAGTGCCGGGTGTCCGGTCAGGTTGGCATGTACAGTGAAAATATCCTGTAAGTACATCTGAATCGGGTCTTTTACTCCACCTTGTTCAAATGCAGTGGAAGGTGTCGTTGGCAACAGGATGAAATCGTACGAACGGAAAATCTCATCTGTTTTTGTTTGCAATACCCTCCTTACTTTTTGTGCTTTTGTATAGTATGCATCATAGTAACCATGGGAAAGGACAAACGTTCCTGCCATGATTCTTCGCTTTACTTCTTTTCCGAACCCTTCACTTCTGGATTTTTTGTACGTTTCTTCTACGCCTTTTGCATCCGGACTTCTGTAACCGAAGTGTACGCCGTCAAAACGGGATAAGTTGGAAGAAGCCTCGGCTGTTGTTAATACGTAATACGCAGGAACAACATAGTCCAGGTATGGAAATGATACCAGCTCTACTTCATGTCCTTTAGACCGGAGATCAGCGATGATTGCTTCTGTTGTACTGACAACTTCCGGATCAATTCCCTTTGTTTCAAAACTTTCTTTTAATACGGCCACTTTTATCTTAGAAGGAAGTGCCCCGTCCATGTAAGCGGGAACTTCACGCGAAGAAGCCGTTGAGTCATACGCATCTTTTCCTGCCATAATTTGCAGAAGAAGTGCTGTGTCTTCCAATGAATTGGTAAACGGACCAATCTGGTCAAATGAAGATGCATAGGCAATCAGTCCGTGTCGGCTGATTCTTCCGTATGTTGGTTTTAGTCCGTATGTTCCCGTAAAAGATGCCGGTTGTCTGATTGATCCTCCGGTATCACTTCCCAATGAAGCAGTACATAAACCGGCGGCAACTGCTGCTGCAGAACCTCCGGATGAGCCTCCGGCCACTTTTGATGGATCAAGTGGGTTTTTAACAGTGCCAAAAGCAGATGTTTCATTGGAACTTCCCATCGCGAATTCATCGCAATTCAGTCGCCCTATGATAACTGCACCTTCATCGATCAGCCGTTGCACAGCTGTTCCCGTAAACAGGGATTCAAATCCGTGAAGGATGTTTGATGATGCACTTACTTTGTGTCCTTTGTAGCACAGGTTGTCTTTTATTCCGATAACAACCCCGGCTAATCTACCGGCAGTACCCGATTTTATTTTTTCGTCAACTTGCTGAGCTTGCTCCAAAACAGATTCGGTGAACACTTCCAGAAAAGCATTCAGTTCTTTTTGTTTCTCTATTTCTGTCAGATAATCCTGTACGATAGACACAACAGTCTTTCCGGCAGAAAGCTGCGCTTTTACCTCACCAATTGTACGATACATATTTTAGACGGAAATTATTTTTTCTCCTCTGCTTTTTCTCCTTCTCCTTTGGAGGCATCCTTAAATTCTTTGATACCTTTCCCTAATCCTTTCATCAATTCAGGAATTTTTTTCCCTCCGAAAAGCAATAAAACAACCGCTAAAATCAACAATATTTCGGTTACACCAAATTTCCCCATCTCTTAAATTTTTAAATGCAAAATGCAAATGTAATGAAAATTACAGCATCAATCCTATTCTATGGTGATCAAGAATCAGATAAAATTTGATTTTTTAACAAAAAGAAGTTGAAAATGATGGTTCATCACCAGTCTTCAAGGAAATCGGAAATGTCTCTTCTGTCTTTTTTTGAAGGTTTTCCGCTGCCGAATTCCCGGTATGAACTTTGGGCGAGTTGATATGCTTTGTACTTTTCTATCTCAACAGGATCTGTGATGTCTTCCAGGTAATCTGTGACCAGTTTTGCACCGACTCTGTTGGGGAGTAACTGCACGATTTTATAGGAAAATGTGGCAGTATTTTTCTGAATGGAAATGATGTCTCCCGGCTTGACTTCCCTGGATGGTTTGATCAGTTCTCCGTTTAACTTTACTTTTCCCTTTGAAATTAACTCCGTTGCGATTGAACGCGTTTTAGAAAGCCGTACACACCAGAGGTATTTGTCAATTCTCGAGCTCATTTCTCAATTTTTTTGGCAGAGATGCATAAACAAGATCGTACGAATGATCAATTAACTCAATTACGAGTGAACGATTGATACTTCCATCCAGTGAAACCGTATTCCAATGTTTTTTACTCATGTGGTATCCCGGGATGATGCCATCGTATTGCTCTCGCAACTCTTCCGCACGTTCCGGATCGCATTTCAGGTTGATGCTTCTTGCTTCATCGATGTCAATGAGTGCATACATTTTACCAAATACTTTGAAAACAAGCGTTGTTGCATCAAACGGAAATGTTTCCTCCGTTCCTTTTTTTGAAAGACAATAATCACGGATTTCTTCCAGGTACATGCGATCAATTAATGATGAATCCCCGGAGCATTGTCATACTTGCCCAGATTTTTAAGCAATTTCGTATGATCTTTTATCGCACCGAAGAACGTTGCATAACTATAATACGGAAGGTTGTACTCAATTGCCGTCTGCTTCACAATCTTGGAGATATCTTTGTAGTGAACGTGGCAAATATTCGGAAACAAGTGGTGTTCTACCTGGAAGTTCAATCCACCGACGTACCACGACAGAATGCGCGCTTTCGGAGCAAAATTAGCTGTATTGTACAATTGATTCACCGCCCAGTCTGCATGGATGTCTCCCGATTCATTCGGTGTTGGAAAGTTGGAAGACGGAACCACATGCGCGGATTGAAAAATAACGGACAATACAAAACCTGCGATGAATTGCATCAGGAAAAATCCGATCAATGAAATGTACCACGCGGATGGTGCTACCCAGATTGGCAGTGCAATCATCAGGAATGCGTACAGTAATTTTGTGAAAACAATAATAGAAAGTGCTCTCCGGAAACTGATGTTTTGCGTTGCCAGTAATCCCATTTTCTTGTAACGGCTGATTTGCTGGTAATCTTTTCTGAAAAACCAGTTAATCGTCAGTAATCCGTATAAAAACCAGGCATACACGTGCTGATAACGGTGTGCTTTCAATCGTTTTTGATTGGGAGAGAAGCGCATTAGTCCGTCAACGTCGATGTCTTCATCCATGCCGTCTACATTGGTGTAAGTGTGATGCAATACATTGTGTTGGATTCTCCAGTTCAAATCACTTCCGCCGACCATATTTGCCAGATACCCCAACGATTTATTGATAAAACCATACTTTGAGTAAGAACCGTGATTGGCGTCGTGCATTACCGATAACCCGATTCCCGCCATTCCGAAACCTGCAACAGCCCATAGCAAAAGTGCAAACCAGGCTTGTTCAGCAATTGTCAGGATTAAAACATAAGGAACAATATACAACGCAACCATGAAGATCGTTTTTACGACCATGTTGGTATTTCCAAATTTTGATAACTGATTGGTCTTGAAATAAGTATTGACTCTTTTTTTTAATTCTTTATAAAATTCTACATTGTGATCCTGAGAGAATTTAATTGAGCGTATATTCATTTTCTGATGATAAAAAGTGGTGCAAGTTAGTTATTTTTTGGCAGATCTGCTTTAAAGAAAACGTTAAAGTTTCTATAATAGATTTTTCAGGACATTTTTCTTTTCATACTTTTGCACCATGAAAAAAATACGGTTGGCAATTTTTGCTTCGGGAACAGGTAGTAATGCGCTGAATATCATTCAGTACTTCAAAACGTCTGATGTGGTAGAGATCGGTTTCGTGTTGTCGAATAAGCAAGATGCAAAAATTGTTAACGCTGCCCGTGAACAAGGAGTAGAAGTGGTAGTTGTCTCCAACCAGGAGGTAGAAGCGGCCGGAAAACTGGTTGATTTGTGCCGGGAAAATGCGATCGATTACATTATTCTGGCAGGTTTTCTGAGAAAAATTCCGGAACAGCTGATTGGTTTGTATCCTGACCGGATCATTAATATCCATCCTTCCCTGCTTCCGAAATACGGAGGGAAAGGAATGTATGGAGCGAATGTACACAAAGCCGTATTGGAAAACAAAGAAAAAGTATCCGGTATTACCATTCACTTTGTGAATACAGAGTTTGACAAAGGAGAAATCATTGCCCAGTTTCAATGTGTTGTCGACGAAGGGGAAACGCTGGAGTCGCTGCAGCATAAGATTCACCTGCTGGAACATGCCAATTTTCCTAATGTAATTAAAAATACAATTGTATCATGACAGAATTTTTCAGCGGATTTAGCTGGTCTCAGATTTTGAAAACAACCATGGTTTTGTTTGCCGTGATTGATATCCTCGGATCCATTCCGTTAATCATTAAACTCAAAGAAAAAACAGGTGACATCAGTCCGTTGAGAACAAGTTTGGTTTCCCTGGGGATTATGATCTGTTTTTTGATTCTGGGAGAATCCATCCTGAATATCTTTGGGGTAGATATCCGTTCCTTTGCTGTGGCGGGATCGTTGATAATCTTCGCCCTGGCCCTGGAAATGATCATGGGATGGCATTTGTTCCGGGATGAAGTCTCCGGAAAAGTAGCCAGTATCATTCCCCTTGCGTTTCCGATTATTGCCGGAGCGGGTACAATGACTTCGATTATTTCACTAAAAGCTGAGTTTTCTGAAGTGAATATTGTGATGGGAATCATCATTAACATCATTTTCATCTACATTGTACTGCGTTTGACCAAAAAAATAGAATCATTACTGGGAGAAGGAGGAATTGCAATTGTTAAAAAAGTATTCGGAATTATCCTGCTGGCAATCGCCGTCAAATTATTTTCCTCCAATATTTCCGCGCTTTTCTCAGTATAATAGCTACTAAACGATTTATTTCCTGTTGCTTGATTTTGTAATTAATTGATAACATCAATCAAACATTGTGTTATTATTTTAATGAAATTGTTAGATTTGCGCTACACAATTTATAAGTCAACCATGGATTCTATAGGTAAAATAACCGAGGATATCATCAATCGTAGCCCATTTTTAAGGGAATCTATGACTGAAGGCCTCATCAATGTTTCTGCATTAGCCAGAAAAATTCAACCCGAAATTGAAGAAGTAACGGGAAAAGAAGTAAAAGAAGGAGCGATTGTTATGGCGATCAAACGCATGTCTCCCGGATTGTACCACAAACTCAATGTGAAAATTAAAAATGTATTGGGTGAATTGGGCGACTTTCTGGTGAGAAGTAACTTGTCCGACTTCACGTATCAAAACTCAGATACATTGGGATTAAAACAGTCAGAACTGATTCGTTTGCTGGATGCAGAATCTGACGGGTTTTTCGCGTTGTGCAAAGGTGTTACTGAAACAACAATCATTACCAGTGATAAACACAAAGCAACCATCGAACGCTTGTTTCAAAGTGAGAAATTAATTTCCACTACTCAAAATCTGGCTTCGGTGACAGTAAAACTGCCGCACATCAATGTGGAAATCTACGGAATTTATTATTACATCCTCAAGCAGCTCGCCTGGGAAGGGATTAATATCATTGAGGTCATTTCTACCGCGAATGAATTTACGGTATTGGTAGACCAAAATGACGTGGATAAGGCATTTAAAATTTTAATGCAGCTGAAAAGAGGATTTTAATTCACTGAGAATGTCAAAAATGGAGGGTCCATCCTCTGTTGGAAAGTACGGAGTAGGTTGTCACCAATTCCAATGCGTTTGGAAAAATTGCATGACTATCGGCCAGGTATAAGTGATGTTTATCGATAACGGGATGCAGGTTCAACGGGAAACGGATTTCGGGTTCTGTTGTCTGCTGTTCCAGTCTGCGAAGCCATTTCTGAAGCAATTGGATGGATTCATTCTGGCTCCATTGCAAAGCAGAGGATTCAACAGAACAGATGAAATCAATCGTTTCGGATGCCCTGGAAAGTAATACATTCAGTCTGTTGCTTCCGGAATGTGTGTTGAGCGGACCGAAACGCAGGTGAAAGTTACCATCTTCATCGGGTGCATATCCCAGGCTGATAATGAGGTGTTCACATTCATCTCCCTGGACTTTTTCCAACGGCTTAATAAAACAGGTATTCTGATCGATCCGGTTTTGAATTTCCGTAGCCAATTCCGGTGGAATCAGTTTCCGGATTGTATCTGCCTGTTCCTGAGAAAATGCGACAATTCCAATCGTTTTTCCGGAGGTCAACCGTTGTTGAATCAGTTCAACTGCTTTTTTTGCTTCTGCATGATTTTTTCTGTCAATGTATTTCCCTGTGCTGCAAAAATGCCGGGTAATGCAGTCCTGGTTTACAGGAAAAGAAGGATAAACAACCAGCTGATTGTCGTAAAAATGTTCATTGGAGAACGCGATAAGCCGGGGATGACGACTTCTGTAATGGTGTGTAAGGGTAATCTTCGGATAGTAAAATCCTGCATGGTGCAAGACACTTGTAACGTCGGTTGATCCTGCCCTGAAATAAGCTGTTGGATTCATTTGTTGTTCATCACCGGCAATAATCACTCGCTTGCTGCGATGAATGGCCCCTGCTCCGTTTTGAACCGGAATCTGACTCGCTTCATCCATGATGCATACATCGAATAATTCGTTGTGAAGCGGAAAGGTCTTTGCCAATTGAGTAGGGTTGGTCAGCCATGCGGGTTTTAACAGGCGAATCCACCATGCGGCTTCCGAATGCATTAACTCCCGCATCGTCGGGTGTTGCCGGGTTTTGGAAAATTCCCTGACCAGGATAGACTTTCCTTTCTTTAATTGCTGACGTATTTTTTTCTGTTCGTCCGATAGCTTCGCAGGTGGGGTTGTAATGAGTTGATTGTATCCGTCAAAAGTCGCTTTTATACGATTTAAAATCTGTTCTGCGGTCAGAAAATGTTCCTTTTGCATCGCAGCAATCAGCGATAGCACTTTTTCTTTCAGCATAGCGGGTTCAAAAGCAGACAAAGCAGGATACCGCGATTGAAAAATGGTGAAATGTGTCCCGGATACGCTTCTTTTGTACATTTCCAATGAATGGCAAACAGAAAGCGTATCTAAAATTGACTGATTCATTTCCGCCAGGTCTTTTTCCAGGAGAACGAATTGCGGGAGGGATTGTAACAGTGCATTTAACTGTTCTGCAACAGGAATTCCGGGCTGTAACCTGTAATTGATGTTCAGATCGTCTTTTAACTGGTTAATCTGCGTGTGTAGCTTATTGAATAGCTGCCGTTGCTCAGGTGAAAACGAATGGTAAATTTCCCATTTTTCAGTTGAAAAAAGATGCAGACCGGCCTTTAGAACATCGAGATCAGCAATGTCTGTAATTCCCAGCCGGGCCAATTTTTCTTCTACCAGCAGTTGTTCTTTTTTATACGTTTGATACTCCAATAACCGTTGAATAGATGTGGTAGCTGCCTTTGCAGGTAATTGATTCACCTGTGACCACCGTTTTTTGAAGCGCAGACGCCTCAACAGAGAAGCATGCTGACTGACTTCCAGCAGGTGATTCAATTCCAGTTCCGAAGGAATGATTTTCCAATCGGATTGACTTTCTGAATGATATTCTACCTGTTTTTGTAACCGTTTATATTCCTGGTGTAACTTTAAAAATTGTTTCCGGGCTTTCGATGCGGGATCAATGATTGCTGCGTATTTCTTGGCCAGCTCGTTTTGAAACAATTGATAAACGACGGAATAATAATGCAGCTGATCGAAATCGTTTGGTGTCACTCCCGGAAGCAGTTGCTCAAGTTGCGCTACGCGTTCGCTCGTTTGACGGATCGTAGTGGCCAGACGGGCAAGATTTCCTTCCCTGAATCTTGAAAAGGGGAGCAGGGAACAGGCCATGGCAATTTGTTTTGCATAGAGTTGTTCCACGATTGGAAGCGTTTTCGCATAATCGTCCAGCAGGGGAGGATTGGGTAGAAAAATAGTATCCGGATGTTCTTGCAGGTTGGCTTCTTGTTTCAGCGCATTAAAGGTTGAAAAAGAAACGCCGCCAATTAATTGTGGTTGGTTCAGTAGATCCAGTATAAACTGAAGATTATCTTCCTGTTCTTTTCTGGTAGAGATCTCAACAGTTTTAGTTGGCGTATAATGGTCGAGAAATTCCCAGGTAGCTTTTAGATCCCGAAGAAAATCGCGGACAGGTAAATCATCCGTCGCAACGATTGAAAAGTGCCCCAGGCCACATGACCGGAGACGTTTGTCAACTACTTCCAAGGCTGCTCTTTTTTCAGAGATAAACACCAGTGAATGCCCGGAAAGTACTAATTTCCCGATCAGATTGGTCATTAACTGCGATTTTCCTGTTCCGGGCGGGCCCTGTACCACACAATTTTCGGTGGCCACCTGTTCGAAAACGCGTTGGTGATCCGTATCATACGGCAATAATGCTCCGTCTGAAAGCGAGAGGTGGTGGTGTTTCGTCCGTTCTCCCGATAAGAATTGTTTTAATGAAGGAGAAAGGAGCGGCGAATCCACCAGGTCATGTAATTCTTTCAGTAAGACATACCGGTGATGGTGAAAATTCCCAACGGCTTTAAAGGTCGGATCAATGGTTTCAAACCCGGCTTGCTGGAGCTGTTTGATGACAGTTTCAAGCGCATCAATATCAAGTTCAATGGAATAAATTTCTGCCATTTTTTTTGCCAGGAACGGATTGACAAAACCAGTTTCTTCGTCGGGGATCAAAGTCACCTGTTGCCGGACTTTATCGATCTTAAAGAAGCAGGGTGTAATCCAGATCGGGGTTTGAACGGGTTGGTTGTTCCACTCCCAACTCAATAATCCGGTAGCAACAGAAAAAGGATTTATACCGCTTTCTTTGATTGAATTTTGCGAAACAGAAAGAATTTTTGTGATTTGCTCCAGTGGGATGATTTCGGAATAGGAGATCGTTTTGTGATCATTGATGGTGACCAGCAAGTCGTTTTTACTGAATTCGCTTTGTTGCAAAATCCAGTCATTTAACACGTGATGCCCTTCCGGTTTCATAGGGACTAAGATAGTGGTTTTTTAGTTCCCCGTACGCACGAAGATTTTATCAATATTTGCGTTTCAATCAGAAAGAAAGAAAGTTAAATTGTCAGTTCTCCGGCGATTGATTCTTGCAGTCGGAGCTTGAGTTCGGAAGCAGATAAATTACATCCCAGCAGGTACATTAATTTTGTCATTGCTGCTTCTGTTGTCATGTCGGCACCTGAAATCACACCTGCTTTATGGAAGAAACTGCTCGTTTCATATTTTCCCTGCTCCACTTTCCCTGAACTACACTGCGTGATATTGAGGACAACGCCCCCGCCTTGAATAAATTGAGACAGCAATTGTTGAAATACAGGGTCACTTGGTGCATTTCCGGATCCGTAGGTTTCCAATACAAGCGCTTTTACCTGTGTATAATCGAATAATTGCCGGTAGTAATTGATATTGATTCCGGGATATAATTTTAACAGCGCGACTTCATTCACAAAATTCGGGTGAAATTCCAGGTGGGATTTGGAGGTTCTGTACAAATCATCGTTGTTGTAATCGATGTCCACACCGGCAACTGCCAAACGCGGGAAATTAGGAGATTTGAACGCTTCAAATTGATTAGCGGAAACTTTCGAACTTCTGTTACCTCTGTACAGGGAATACTCAAAGTAAACAGCTACTTCCCGAATCAATGACTGATTATTCAGATCTTTCGCAGCTGCTATTTCGATGGCTGTGATGAGGTTTTCTTTCCCGTCGGTGCGGATGGTTCCGATGGGCAATTGAGAACCTGTTAAAACCACCGGTTTGGTTAATCCCTGCAACATAAAACTCAATGCAGACGCTGTATAGGCCATGGTGTCTGAGCCGTGAAGAACAACAAACCCATCGTACCGATCGTAGTTCTCAACAATTAATTCACCGATCCGTACCCAGTTTTCAATCTTAATCTCAGAAGAATCAATGGGATGTTCAAAACTTTCTGCGGTTAGCTGGACATTGAGCCGTTGCAATTCCGGAACATGTGTATAGATGTGATCGAAGTCAAATGCCTTCAATTCGCCCGTGTGTATATCGTTCACCATCCCGATGGTTCCACCGGTATAGATCATCAGTACAGTTGGTTTGTTACTCATGTCTGTAGAGTTTTAATCGTTGTTTGTATTGCCTGTTTATGTTTTTCTGCTCTTTGATGATTTGCAACACGTCCTCTAATTTGAGAGTGGATGTGTTTGAAGGAATAAGAGCAGGTGTCCCCGTAAACTTACTGTTTAATTTCATTAAAAAGCGACTTGCCCGATTTACCTGGTCAAAAATTTCTGTTTCATCTTTCAGGTATATAGCAATCATTTTTTGCTTCTGCAGTGTGATGATTTTTATGCCTTTAATATTCGCCCAATAAACCAGGTAACCACTGCCAACATGTGAGTAATTGGTGATTCCGCTTTTGTCTATTTTCAGTGCGGGTTTAGATTGAATCATTTGATATATGATCAGTAAACCTACCAATCCGAACAAAAGAATCCCGATCGTTCCGTAAAATTGTACTGATTCAACAGAATATCTTGAACTGCTGACATCCCTGACAATCATGATGTAACCAAGAATGACAAAGCACAAACAGCCGAATAGAAGCAAGAGTTGTTTCCATCGACTTTTCCTGATGACAATTTCATCCATTGTGAGGGAGAAATTACCTCCCCCTTCGGAGGGGGACAGAGGGGGAGGAATGGTCATTTTTTACTTAAATTTCAGCACTTGAAACCGGAAATGCCCGGTCTACTTTTTTGAATAACCCCTGTAATACTTTCCCGGGACCGACTTCTACAACTTCCGTAGCTCCGTCAGCGATCATTTGCTGCATGATTTGCGTCCACTTCACCGGAGCTGTCAATTGCGCAACCAGGTTTTTCTTAATTTCTTCCGGATCTGTTACTCCTTTTGCATTGACGTTTTGATATACCGGGCATGTCGGAACATTAAAGGTTGTTGCTTCAATTGCTGCTGCCAGTTCTTCACGTGCCGGCTCCATCAACGGGGAATGGAATGCTCCGCCAACCTGTAAAATCAATGCTCTTTTTGCTCCGGCTTCTGTCAGTTTTGTACATGCTTCTTCTACTGCAGGAATTGCTCCTGAGATGACTAATTGTCCCGGGCAATTGTAATTAGCCGGAACAACAATTCCGTCAATGGTTGCACAAATTTGCTCTACTACCTCGTCTTCCAGCCCGAGGATTGCTGCCATTGTAGAAGGTTCTGCTTCACACGCTTTCTGCATGGCCAATGCACGTTTATAGACCAGCATCAATCCGTCTTCAAAGCTCAATGTTCCATTCGCAACCAAAGCGGATAATTCACCCAATGAGTGACCGGCAACCATGTCCGGTTTGAAATCATCACCAAGAACTGCCGCAAGAATTGTGGAGTGAAGGAAAATTGCGGGTTGCGTCACTTTTGTTTGTTTCAATTCTTCATCCGTTCCTTCGAACATGATCTTCGTTATATCAAAACCCAATAATTGGTTTGCTTTTTCAAATAATTCTTTTGCTTTCGGGGAGTTGTCGTACAACTCTTTTCCCATTCCTGAAAATTGGGCTCCCTGCCCTGGAAATACATATGCTTTCATAAAAATAAATTCTCTATACTGTCAGAAAATGACACGCGTTTATTGGCACAAATATACATATTGTATCGGGATAATATGATGATTCTGTCTGCTCCCTTAATCTCCCTCCAAAGGGGGAGATAATTTGCTGTGAAAAATAATTCTGTAAAGAAATAATTAGATTTTATGATTGAATGAAATACGATCCCATGTCGGCATATTTCCCCCTTTGGAGGGAGATTAAGGGGGAAGAACTATATTTTATTTACTAACAATTCACAGAATTTATTACTCAGAATATCGATTATGCGAATAAAAAATCCCGGGTGTCATTTATGAAAGGGTACAAATAACATCCGGGAATCTCATCTGGTGAACCCGAATAGTGTTAGAATTTAATAATCTTGAATTCGGTTCTTCTGTTCAATGCATGTTCTTCTTCCGTACAGGTCGACTGTACTTTTCCTTCGCATGCACAATCGTTCAATAATTTTGATTCACCGTATCCTTTTCCGTAAATGCGCGAAGGAGTTGTGATGTGCTTTTTGATATAATCAGCAGATGCTTTTGCCCGTTTGTCTGAAAGTGACAGGTTGTACTTTGCAGAAGAACGGCAGTCGGTGTGAGACCCTAATTCGATTACCATAGAAGGGTTTTCATTCATTACCTGTACAATCTTATCGAGTTCCAGTTTCGCATCATCACGTATTTTAGCACTGTTCAGATCAAAATAAATCGGATTAATAGCGATGATCGTTGCTAAATCTTTTCCGATTTCTAACTTATCCAGGTCAACGCCTAAATAGATTTCACCACTCATTGCGATGACATGGCTGAACGGAACTTCTTTTGCGATATAACCGGGTTTCTCAATTTTGATGCGGTAATTCAGGTTGTCACCTTTTTTTGTTCCTTCCAGCAGTTGTTTAAAATCTCCGTTTCCATTTGATTTTCCGGTAAAAGCAACCGTTTTTCCGGATTTATCTTTGATGCTGATTTTAGCATCCCCAACCGCAGCTTTTGTCGCTTTGTCCGATACGTTAACCAATAAGGTAGAACCCAGGTTTTCTTCCAGGGAAATATTCTTTGTCAGGTCGTTGTCAGCAGTGGTGATTTTATCTGTTTTTGGGATGTATTCTTCTTTTTCTGCCGTCAACTGCAATTCGGATGCGGCCGGAACATAAACGGAATAAACACCCTGACCGTCAGAAACGGTATTAAACACTTCTCCTGTTTTTGCATCTTTAAGTGTAAGTGTTACATTCCCGATGGTTTGATTGCTCACCAGATCGGTTGTTTTCCCTGCGAGTGTGATCATACGCGGGAACGGATTTGTCAACTGTATGGCATAGATATCATCAGCATTGCCAAAAACTCTGTTGGAAGAAACATAACCGTTTTTACCGTCAGCGGATAATGTCAACGCAAAATCATCCTGTGAGGAATTTACATTTGCTCCGCAATTCACAATTTTAACAACATTGTACCCAGCCATTACTGCTACAAAATTGTCCAAACCTCCCAGTCCCGGATGACCGTCTGAGGTGAAGTAAATATTGCCATCGGTGCTGATCCACGGAAAAAATTCATTGCGTGGTGTATTGATGATCTTCCCCATGTTTTTGACATTTGTCACATCACCGTTTTCCGTTACATCAGCAATATATAAATCGGCACCGCCATATCCGCCTTCAATAGTCGAAGAAAAAATCATTTTTTTACCGTCCCGTGTCAACACCGGATGACCGACAGAATGGTTGTCTGAATTGATGGATAAGCCTCTGACATTGTTCCATTTTCCTTTGCTGTCAATATCGGCTGTATAAATGGACAAATGATACAGTCCGTCGGTATTCTTTTTGTTATTGCGGGTAAAATAAACGCGTTTGTTATCGGAAGTGATAAACAGTGAGCCTTCGTTCAGTTTTGTATTGACTTTCCCTTTTACTTTTTTTGCTTTGGAATAGGTGTTGTTTGCTTGTTTTTGTACCCGGTATATATCCAGGAATCCTCTTCCGTTGTATAGGTTTTTACGGTTAATGAATCCGGAAGAACCCCTGTCGGAAACAATGTACAGGTCATTTCCATTGAACTGATACGCCCCGAATTCATTGTTATCTGTGTTGAGTTTTGTTTCGGTTAATGTAAAATGAACCGTACTTTTCAATTCATTCAGGTAATTGGGATTCTGCTTGTATTCTTTACAACGGTCATCTCCGAAGTTGTTACAAAAATGATTGAGCAACTCATTTGCTTTGGTAAAATCACCTTGCATTTTTGCCGCCTGGATATAGTTGTACAAGTCTTCTTTCTGATAGTCAGAAAGGTTGATACCACCATAATATTTAACTGCCTTTTCATTGTTACCCATGTGGTAATAGCTGTTTGCCAGACGAATTCTCATTTGTGGCGAGTCGTTATCAGAATCAATCAACCGTTCATACTGCGTAGCAGCGCTCCAGTAGGATTTGAGGTTGTACAGGTCATCTGCTTTTTTTAACCTTGCCTGTGCGGAGAGGAAACCTGAAAGCAGTATAAAACAGCATAGTGCGAATATATTTTTCATCGTCGAATGCATTATATTTAGAAATAGCGTGGTGAGTACACTCCTTTTTTGAGGAAATTAAAATCATACGATAACAAGACTTCAAATGTACCGGAGTTGTATTGTCTCAACTTCTGTGTTCCGAAATCTGATGCGATTCCCAATTTAAACTGGGGAGAAATCTGCACCTGGACAAATGCTCCCAGCGCGGCATCCAGACGGTACAATGCACCAAACCACAATCTGTCGTTGTAAATTGCCGCCAGGGATGCATCCATGCTGAACGGTGCTCCTTCCGTAATTTTGAATTGAGCGGAAGGACGCAACTTCCACTTCTCATGGAGTTTGAAAATATACCCCAACGTAGCAAAATAGTGACGTTTCTCTTTGTTAAAATCAGTGCCGTCATATGTGTTCTGAATCAATTTAGGCGTACTTACCCCAAAGAAGAATTTTGGCCCGTGGTACAATACACCAAACCCGATATTTGGATTCGCCCGGTTTTCAATTTGTTGCATTGCAGAAACCGGATTCCCCGCATTGTACAACTTATCCCTGTCGAATCCAAGCAGGTTGACACCGGCTTTTACTCCGAATGAAAGTTTTGTTTTGTTTTTAAAACGAAGTGAGTAACTGATGTCTGCGGCAATAATTGTCTGGCGAATAGGTCCTGCCATGTCATTCACTGCTGTTATTCCAACTCCTACGGACTCGTAAGGAAGCGGGGAGTGGATACTCAACGTTGTAGAGCGCGGACGTCCGTCAACACCAGCCCACTGTTCGCGGTGTATAGCAGTAACATTCAACATGTCCCTGCTTCCGGCGTATGCCGGATTGTAAAACAATGTATTGTCAAAGTACTGTGTAAAATGTGGATCCTGCTGTGCGTTTGCATAGATTCCTGTACCTGACAAGATAACTATTAAGATGAATTTTAAATTTTTCATAACCAGTGTTTTTTAAGGTGTTGATTAGCGTTCCAGGTAAATGAACCCTGTTTTTACTCCGTGTAGTTCGGATTGTGTATCAAGTACATAGTAATACGTCCCCGTTGGTAATTCATCACCACCGACATTGAGCTTACTTGTACTGCGTCCGTCCCAGTCATTCTGGTAATTGGTTGTATGATACACGACATTTCCCCAACGATTGTAAATCGTTAGTTCATTGTCAGGGAAATTTTCAATTCCCTGGATCACAAATACATCGTCAACACCGTCTCCGTTTGCAGTCACGTAATTCGGAATATCAAATTCTTTACAATTGATAATAATGGTAACCGTTACACTTGTATTTCCGCAACTACCTTTTGATATCGTATACACGTATGTATAAGCGCCGTTTTCCAAATTGGTAATGTTCAGGTTACCATTCGGATTCAAATAAATAGAATCGGCACCAGTCGCTGACCATACGCCATTTGGATGCGGATTCGCCAGGAACGTGTTCAAATCAATTTGGCTTATATTTTTCGGACAGAACGCAGTTCCCGGATTTTCTTCTCCCGGATCAACGTTATAGTCAGTGAAAACATTTATGATTACTTCCAGTGTATCAGATTTACAGATTCCCACAACGTAATCAAAGATGTATGAACCTGCCGGCAGGTTCTCGACAGTCAATACCGTTCCATTCAGTGCATTCCCCGGGTTTAGCCCTGATGAGCTAACGATCCAGCTTCCTCCCGGATCAGCATCATTCGGTAGCAGTGTCACAAGATCAATACTTCCTGTTGATGAACACAACTGAACAGAAGAAATCGGAGATCCTGCATTGGATTGTGGCACGTTATCAACAATTGTTACCTCAAACGAACAAGTCGCCTGGTTTCCGGATGCGTCTTCGGCTGTAATTGTTACAGTAATCGATCCGTCTGTTGTAGAAACCGTTGTCCCTGCTGCCGGACTTTGGGTGTAGGTAATTGTTCCTGTACAGTTATCGGTTGCAGTAACCAATCCGGTATAATCCGGTAGTGTCGTTTCACAATTAGCAGCAGTTATCTGGAGTGTCGTATCTCCCTGGCAATCTACAATTACCGGGTCAATATCATCCTCAACGGTTACATTGAATGTACAGGTTGCTACATTTCCTGCCGCATCTGTTGCAGTGTAGGTAACCACTGTTGTCCCCGCCGGGAAAATATCTCCCGGGTTATGACTTGTAGTCAGTGAAGGGGTAGAACAATTGTCTGTTGCTGTTGGTGCAGTCCAGGTCACTGTTGCAGTACATGAACCTACAGATGAAACAGTAATATTTGCCGGACAGTTGGAAATAACAGGATCCTGATCATCTCCGACCTGAATGGTTCCGGCTCCTGTTGTCGCCGTTGCCGTTAAAGGAGATGCGCACGGATCATCGGATGTGAGTACAACAGATACCACGTCTCCGTTATTGAGAGTGGAAGTGGTGTAAGTTGACCCGGTTGCTCCCGGCATATCAGCGCCGTTTACCTGCCATTGATAAGTTGGTGTCGTTCCGCCGTTTGTCGGATTCGCCGTAAATGTGACACTGGTTCCTGAACAAATCATCGCTGATGGTGTTCCAGTGATAGTGACAGAAGGAGTGACATTGGCAACAATTACTGCCGCAGGAGTGTCGTCAGATGCTGTAGCAGGTGATGCACACGGGGAACTTGACATCATGATGACCGTTATGACATCGCCGTTATTCAATCCGGATGTACTGAAGGTACTGTTCGTTGCTCCGGACACATTGCTGCCGTTAATCTGCCATTGATAGGTCGGTGTCGTTCCACCGTTCGTCGGATTGGCTGTTAAGTTAACAGTTGAACCTGCACACAAACCAGTAACAGCATCACCCGTTATACTGACTGAAGGAACAACCGTTGTTGTTACAGTAATTGCGGTTGTAGAAGCAGACCCGGATGCCGGTGAGGCGCATGGTGCGTTTGAAGTCATGATGACCGTTACCACATCACCGTTGTTGAGGGAGGATGTTGTGAACGTACTGTTGGTTGCCCCGGGTACATTTCCACCGTTTACCTGCCATTGATAGGTTGGTGTGGTTCCGCCGTTCGTCGGATTTGCTGTGAAGGTCACACTGGTACCCGAACAGATTGCCGCTCCCGGAGTCCCTGAAATTGTTACACCTGGCGTTACGGTAGGAGTTACAGTAATTGCGCTTGTTGAAGCAGATGCTGTAACTGGTGACGCGCACGGAGCATTCGATGTTAAGATTACCGTTACCACATCACCGTTGTTGAGGGAGGATGTTGTGAACGTACTGTTGGTTGCTCCTGGTACATTTCCACCGTTGATTTGCCATTGATATCCGGGAGAAGTGCCGCCGTTCGTCGGATTTGCGGTGAATGTTACACTTGTTCCGGAGCAAATAGCTGCTCCCGGAGTTCCTGAAATTGTTACACCTGGTGTTACGGTAGTAATCACTGAGATTGCAGAAGTGGAAGCAGATGCTGTTGTTGGTGAGGCACATGGTGCATTTGAAGTCATGATGACTGTTATTACATCTCCATTGTTGATAGAAGTCGGTGTAAATGTGTTGTTTGTCGCCCCTGCTATATTTCCACCGTTTACCTGCCATTGATAGGTCGGTGTGGTCCCGCCGTTTGTCGGATTTGCTGTGAACGTTACACTGGTACCCGAGCAGATTGCCGCCCCCGGAGCTCCTGAAATTGTTACACCTGGCGTTACGGTAGGAGTTACAGTAATTGTGCTTGTTGAAGCAGATGCTGTTGCCGGTGACGCGCACGTAGCATTTGAAGTCATGATTACCGTTACTACATCTCCGTTGTTGAGGGAGGATGTTGTGAACGTACTGTTGGTTGCCCCGGGTACATTTCCACCGTTTACCTGCCATTGATAGGTTGGTGTGGTTCCGCCGTTCGTCGGATTTGCGGTAAATGTTACACTTGTTCCTGAACAGATTGCTGCTCCCGGAGTCCCTGAAATCGTTACGCCCGGTGTTACGGTAGTAATCACTGAGATTGCAGAAGTGGAAGCAGATGCTGTTGCCGGTGAGGCACATGGTGCATTTGAAGTCATGATGACTGTTACTACATCTCCGTTGTTGAGTGAGGAGGTAGTAAATGTACTGTTTGTCGCTCCGGATACGTCTCCACCATTGATTTGCCACTGATACGTTGGTGCTGCTCCCCCGTTCGTCGGATTTGCAGTAAATGTGACGCTTGTTCCTGAACAGATCGCCGATCCCGGAGCTCCTGAAATCATGACATTTGGTATTACTGTTGGTGTAATTGTAATGGAAACGGTATTGGAATTTCCGGTACATGAACCATTGGTTACAACTGCTCTGTAACTTGTCGAAGTCGTAATGTTGTTGACAACATAAGGAGTTGTTGTTGCCCCGGAAATAGTGGTCCAGTTAGCTCCACCGTTTGTTGAAGCTTCCCACTGAATGGTTCCTGAATGACCTGCTAATGTTAATGTCGCACTTGAACCGGAACATGCTGATGTTGGGTTAATGCTTGCTGTTCCGGTAGTTACAGTTGTTACGTTTGCGGTAACAGGTACGCGTGGACTGGCACACATTCCTGTTCCGGATGACACATAATATGTTGTTGTCGTTGTCGGACTTACATTATATGTCGCCCCTGTATGAAGTACTGTCGGTGAACTCTGCGAGCTGTACCAATTGTAAGGCGCTCCCATTCCCCCGCTGGCAGTCAAACCGACAGATGCTCCGGAGCAAAGAGATACATCCGTAACGTCAGGTGGTAATGAAGGGTGAAATTGAGAGATTCCCACTCCGGCACCTGAAGGATTGGATGATGTTCCGTTATAATAAGCACCGTTTCCAGGATCAACGACAGGTAGATTGTTATAATATAAAGTCGTTGCTGTATAAAAAGGTGCCTGGTTGATGTTCGCGGCAACATTTGCCTCACTTGATATATTCGGATTGATGTAACTGTCCCATTCAAATGCGAAAGTGGAAGAACTCAACATGGTAATGTACCCGCTTCTTCCGGCTCCCGTTCCTTGTGTTAAGTTATAACCGGAACCGGCTCCTGTTAATTGCTTGGTTGCCTCTCCGGCGCTTCCGATGTAGAATTTATTACATCCTCCGAACGCAATATTCTCGATGAGATCACCTCCTCCGGTTTCACTATAATAATAGGTGGAATAATTCAATGCTCCTGCTGTCGAAAACTTACATAAATGGGCGGCATAATTCCAGAAAGAACCGGAAGATCCACCGAAATCAATGTGTGTAGGAGCTGTTTTGTTATATGCTCCCGGTAAATTGGTTACCGGTAAGTTGTTACTGGTTGTATTAAATGCCAGGATGAGTTCATTGGTTGTCGGATGAACTAAAATTCTTGCTCCGTGTCCCTGCTGACCTCTTCGTGCATCTGATCCATTCCCTCCGTACAAGGTACTCCAGACCAATTGTCCTGTGTTGGTGAATTTACCCAGCATTACATCCGTTCCTCCGCCAACTGTACTTTGATTATACGCCCCGGGTAAATTGACCAATCCGGCATTATTGGAGGTTTCACCTACAAAGTAGATGTTGTCATTGCTGTCAAAGGCGCACATAAAGTTTTCTTGCGAACCCGTTCCTCCCATAAATGTTCCCCAAATCTGTGTATAGGAGGCATTGAATAAGAGCAATCCCATGTCTTTTGTACCACCGTTGATTCCCTGGTTGTAAGCTCCTGCACGGTTTAAAATTGGCAAAGTATTAAAATCATATGCATCATTTGCAATGGCTACCAACCCGCTGTTACTGATTGAAATGCTTGGTTTGTATCCGCTTGATAAGCTGGTGAGGTGTTCCAGTACTCCGGTATTTTTATTGAAACGGGCCCAGAAATTTCGTGCTGCAGTATTCTGAAAGAATCCACCGCCATTTGTAAAAGGCGCACCGGTAGTGATTCGCTCCCCGACCAGGTGAAGGGTAGTACCTCTGGAGGTAATGATTTCTCCGTCATAGATTTCGTCATACCCCGAACCTCCGAGGTAGGTGCTCCACACGAGTTGCCTGTTGGCGTTGAATTTCGCGAAATAACCATCGGCTGATCCGTTGGCAGCAGTTGTATAAGCACCTCCCGGGTTTACTACCGGATAAGTACTTGCCGCATTTTGAGCCATCCCGTAAGTAAAGTAATTTCCGTCATTGTCCAGGTGATTCGCAATACCGTACAATTGATCTGTTCCGGATGCCAGGTTAAAATAAGAACCCCATTCCAATACCGGATCAATGGTTAAGGTTGTATAAGTTACCTGATCTTTTAACCGGAATCCGACAGTTCCGTCTTTGTGAAGGATATATTCTACTTCAACGGCACGTGCCTGGTCTCCATCGATAAAGGAAAGCGGAATTTCCTCTGTTATTTCCCGGTTGTTCACGGAAATGATCAGTTTTTTATTTTCAATACTGACTTTTGCTCCCTCAAACTTCAAATGAATGTCCTGGATATTTGCTCCTGCTTTTAATACAAGGTCGTATTTTAATCCATTGGGAGTGTGGTAAAAAACAACATCAATATTGGGATAGATGTTTTCGTATTTAACGGATTCAAAAGAACGTACATCTCTGATCCCATTTCGTTTATTCAGATAATAATGAGTCACCCCCTGGCTTTGTTTTCCTGTTGAGATGACGGGATTTGCCTGTGCATGTTGAAATACCATGTCTAACCGATGGTAAACGGCCTGCTGATTTCTCAGAGCTTCTTCATAACCTTCCCGGTCATTCTGAAAACGCGCAAGATCCAGTTGTTCACTTTGTTTAAAATTGTAGACGAGCCGGTCGTTTTGTAAATAAACCGCTGCTGCATGATCAGCATAATAATAACTGACCTCCGGGTGATGGTTTTCATAAAAATCCAGTACCTGACCTTTGTTTTCAATAAAGACCTGGCTGTACAAAGATGAGGTGAATAACGGTAATAAGAATAAAACCGTTGCCTTAAGAATCGGGTGTATTTTCATAAGCAATTTGTAATAGTTCGTGTGTAAAAAATACAAAATAGTAGACTTCAAAAATAATAATTTATTGATTAGTCGGGCAATAAAATGGTTTTATTTGACATAAAGGTGGAATTTTCCGTTTTAAATGATATCCGGAAGAGATAAATTACGATAAGATTTATCTGCCCCGAATGCAATGGAACAGCCCGGTTTCAGGGAGAAATATGACCGATTGTATTTCAATGATTTAAAAACCCGATTTATTTTTTCCGGAAATGCATTGGATCGTTTGTCTGTATTTTTTGAGAGAAATGTATAGCGGGTATCGGATTTTATATGTAGTTTAATCACTTTTCATACTGTAATTTCAAACATGATGTTGTACACGAGTAGAATTGGCTATACGTTTTCAGAAGATACTACAACCAGGTTTTCTACATTCAATTGCCTTCAAAATGAAGTGAATAAAGAAGAATATTGTGTGGTAACGATAAAAGATGCGCAACGTGCAGCTGTTCTGGCATCCAAAGCCGCCCGGCTATTTAAAAATACCGAAGTTTCGGTCCGGGTTGATTTTTTGAATGGAATTGCAGATGAATTGGAGTTGAAACGTTCGGAACTGACAAATATGTACTGTAAAGAATCCAGTTTGTCTGTCCAACGAGCGAATTCGGAATTGGACCGGACGATCTTTCAATTGAGAAATTATGGTCATTATTTATTGTATGAACACTGGAACCGTCCGCTGGTAAGTGAGCCGGAACAGGTGCCGTTTAAGATAGAAACCCGTCTTCAGGCAATTGGACCTGTTGCTGTTTTCGGATCGAGTAATTTCCCTTTTGCCTATTCTACAGCAGGTGGAGATACGGCCTCCGCACTCGCTGCCGGTTGCCCGGTAATTGTAAAAGCACATCCGATGCATGCCGGAACAAGCTGGCTGGTAGCGGAATGTATCATCAAAGTAGCGCAGGAGCATCAATTGCCGGATGGTGTCTTCTCACACCTGTTGGACAATGGGCACGATATCGGAGAAGAACTGGTTGGAAATGAATACATCAAAGCGGTTGGATTTACAGGTTCAATCCGGGGGGGAAGGGCATTGATGGACCTTTCTGCAAAACGCGATGCACCGATTCCTGTTTTTGCTGAAATGGGAAGCATCAATCCTGTTGTGTTTTTTCAATCGGAACTGGAGAAAAACCTGGAATTGTGGATCGATAAATTTACAGGGTCTATTTCCAATGATGCCGGACAGTTCTGTACAAAACCAGGATTATTGTTTGTAAACCAATCGACCGAAGGAATGCAGTTTGTTGCAGAACTTAAACAACAACTTTCAGTAACCGAGCCGAAATGTCACCTGCATCCGAATTTGTTTAAAAATTATAAAGAACAGGTCGAAGAATCATTTGAGTGGATTAAATGCAAGCAACCGTATCATTCTCAACCCGTATTGCGGGAAGTGAGTGCCCGGGAATACCTGAACGATTACAATTTCTATGAAGAATTTTTCGGACCCCAGGCGATCGTTGTGTTGTACAAGTCCCGGGAAGAATTAATGGAAATGCTTCACAAACTGGGAGGGCAGCTGACAACGACATTTATCGGATCGGAGGAGGAATTCCGAACCCATGAAGAAATCATTGACTGCGCGAAAGAGAAAGCAGGCAGAATTATTTTTAATGGTGTTCCCACAGGGGTTACCGTTTGTGATGCCATGGTGCACGGAGGTACTTATCCAGCCGCTTCCGACAGTCGTTTTACAGCAGTTGGTACACAAAGTATTTACCGGTTTTTACGTCCGGTTGCGCTGCAAATGATTCGATAAAACACCAAAGCACAGATTAACAAAAACATTTTACATATCTTCGTGAACCAAATGATTGTTAAGAATGAGAAAACAATTACTTACCTACACGAAATGGTTTTTTATACTACAATTATGTTTTATTGTGTTCGGAACCATTTCCTGTTTGCTTCCGAATGAATCAATTAAAGAAAACATTGTACATTCCGTGGAAATGTACAATGACGAACATGCATACCCACAATACCTGATCAGGGAGCCGGCTCACCAGGCTGATAACTTTACGGATTACCTGATTATGAATATGATCTACAATACCAGTCCGCATAAACCCTTTAAATATTTGTTGTTCCCGCAATGGTACTATTCAAATGAGAATTCTTTGGACGCTACAATCCACATTAATCTGGGAATACAGAAAAAAATGCATGAACCCAACTTTATTTATGGAAGATACTGGCATGGGAGTTCGTTTGCATATCGCTGGCTGTTTATTACTTCAGATCTGTCCGGAGTAAGATGGATAAACTTCCTGATATGCAGCGTTGTCATTTTTGCTTTTGTTGCTGCGCTGAGCAGGAATATCAGGAAACCTGAAATGTATTTGCTGTTGATCGGGATGGTTTTTGTCAATTATTACCTGATTCTGATGTCGTTGCAGTTTACTCCCGTCTTTCTGATTGCAATGATCGGATCGATTACACTGCTTAAGAACAATAACCAACAAAAAAGAGTAGATGTTTTATTCCTGATTCTGGGATCACTTACCAGTTATTTTGACCTGCTCACGGCTCCGGTTATTACATTGGGTATTCCGCTGCTGGTATGGGTGGCTTGTCAAGGTGCGGTTGTTGACTGGTTTCAAAAATTCAAAACCATTGTCGGGTATTCGCTGCTTTGGTTTTTTGGGTACCTGCTTACCTGGATGTTTAAATGGTTGCTGATCTTCATTTTTACAGATTATTCCATTACTAAGGAAATTGCTGAAAAGATCGAAGAGCGTGCAGGGGTATGGCACAGTTCACGAATAGATGTTATTCTTGATAATATCACAATGCTCAATCTTGTCCCACTGAGTATTATTCTCATAGGATTACTCATATTGGTGGTTATTTACTTTAATCGAAAAGGCATACAAAAGGCGCTGCTGTTTCTGGCAATTGCATGCATTCCCTTGTTGTGGTTGTTCGCAACAGCAAATCATGCGGAAATTCATAGCTGGTTTACGTACAGGTCGCTATGGGTAACTGTTTCAGGATTGTTTTTAACAGTTGTATCCCTGATCCGATGGAGTGATATCAAGTTCCCGTTCTTTGCAAAAAAAGTGAATGTATGAAAAAAGTAGCAGTACTGATTCCCTGTTATAATGAAGCACTTACCATCGAAAAAGTTGTAAAGGATTTTCAGCAACATTTACCGGAAGCAGCAATTTATGTGTTTGACAACAATTCGACGGATAATTCTGTGGAAATAGCAACAAATGCGGGAGCAATTGTTGAACGTGTGTATCAGCAGGGAAAAGGAAATGTGATTCGCACCATGTTCCGGACTGTTGAAGCAGATTGTTATTTAATGATAGATGGTGATGACACTTATCCTGCAGAAGAAGCCGTGAAGATCATTCAGCCGATTCTTGAGGGACGCGCTGATATGGTGACGGGAGATCGTTTGTCTTCTACCTATTTTACCGAAAATAAACGGGCTTTTCACAACACCGGAAATAAATTGGTCAGGAGCTTAATCAATACGATCTGGAAGAAAGAACTGAGGGACATCATGAGTGGGTACCGGGCATTTTCCGAGTCATTTGTTAAATTATTTCCGGTTATGACTTCCGGTTTTGAGATCGAAACGGAAATGACGATTCATGCCTTGGATAAACGACTGAGCATTGTGGAAGTTCCCATTCAGTACAAAGACCGTCCCGAAGGAAGTGAATCCAAGCTCCGGACATTTTCTGACGGATTTAAAGTCATTAAAACAATCGTTACCCTCTTTAAAGAATACAAGCCCTTATTGTTCTTCGGCTGGTTATCCGTGCTGCTGATCGGTTTGGCGGTGCTCTTTTTTATTCCTGTATTTATTGAATACATTGAGATCGGACTTGTACCGCGGTTTCCGACATTTATTCTGAGTGTTTTTCTCGCCCTGAGTGGTATTATCTCCTTATTCACGGGGTTGATTCTGGATGTATTGGTTCAAAAGAACAGAAAAGAGTACGAAATCAAGTGGACGGAATTTTACAGGAATTCCCGCCGGTAATTGATTTTGAACAAATTCTTTACGGAATTAAATAACACATTGAATACCTGTTTCCAGGTTCGTTTTTACACCGTCAACCAATGAATAGCAAGCTAATTTATCCCGGAATACATTGGATTTAAAAATAGACTTGTTCAACAACATTCTCACACATTCCTGAATTCCTTCAACAATAGATGGATGCGGATGAATCAACTCCGATAACACTTCAATCGGTTGATTCATTTTGATCAATAATCCGACTCCCTGGATAGCTGTTGAAGCGTGTTCTCCACATGCCCGCATTCCGAGAATACGCATCTCCTCATCATTGGTAACGATAATTTTAAAGAATCCCTGCGTTTTGCGCATAGCAATAGCCCGTGCGATCAATGAAAAATCAATTTTAACTACCTTGATCGGAATGTTCTTTTCCACACACTGCTGCTCATTCATTCCAACGAGTGCAACTTCCGGTTGCAGGAACATAATGGTACAAACATTGTCAATGTTGAGCCGGTTCTGAATATTTCCGAAAATCTTTTCTACAGCATGGCGGGCTTCAATCTCTCCCATGTTAACCAGCGAAATTCCGCCGCTTACATCTCCTACGGCGTAGATGTGCGGAATTTTTGTCTGAGTGTCGTCTACCTCAATCAACCCCCTGTCTGTTAACGTCACACCAATGGCTTCCAGGTTCAAACCTTCTACATTCGGGACTCTTCCGATTGATAGCAATGCTTTTTTAACGCGAATCGTCTGACGGGTTGTGTCCGGGTAACTCAATTCATATTCTACTTCTCCGTCAACAACTTCCATGCGTTCCAGTGTCGCATTGTGGTGAATGGTTACTCCTCTGCTCTCCAGGTTTTTTGCAACCAGTACGGAAATATCTTCATCTTCTCCCGGGAGAATACGACTTTGTCTGTCAATGAGGTATACTTTTGTTTTTCCCAGGTTGGCAAAAATAGTTGCATATTCACAACCGATGACTCCTGCACCGACAATTACCAGGCTTTCCGGGTAATCCTCGATGTGTTCGATTCCGTCACTGGTTAAAATGGATCGTTCATCAATTTCATAGTGAGGAAGATGACGTGGCCTTGATCCCGTAGCCAAAATAATGTGTTCTCCCCATATTATTTTTTCACCTCCTTCATGAACGATTTTCACTTCATGGGCCGAAACAAAGGATGCTTGTCCCCGCTCTACCCACAACAATTGATTGGTCGTTGTGTCCTGAAGCAATTTAAGGTGCATGGAGTACTGTAATTTTCGTTCCAGTTTTGCCTCATTTACCGTTTTTTGTACAGATTCCCATGAAATTTCGTAAGGATCTCTTCCTTCCTGTACAATTGCATCATTGATACTCGCCACGCGATTGGCGACTTCCCAAAGGGTTTTGGAAGACAGGGCTCCGTCGTACACTCCGGCCCCGCCAATTTTATCCCGCTCTATTAAACAAACTCTCTTTCCGTAATCAATTCCTCTCATTGCTGCGGCATATCCGGAAGGACCGCCACCGATGATAATCAAATCAAATGTGTCCATATCTAAGTAATTCACGATAAAAATAACAAATTTATTTTGACAATAAACCTGCTTTCCGGTTATGTTTTCATGATTTATATTTGCACTCATGGACAAACAATACCAGGATTGGATGAATCAGGCAGCTGCTAAAAGTGAAAACATTGCGAAGCAGTTGAAAGGCTTTAAAAAGAAAAAGCCGAAGAATTTAGATGAGCTGTTTCACAAGGAGCACCAGGCTGTCTTTCGAAAAGTAGACTGTTTAAAATGTGCCAATTGTTGTAAAACAACCAGCCCGATTTTCAGAGATATTGACATCAGACGAATTTCGGCACACATGCGAATGACAGCATCGGATTTTATTAAGAAATTTTTAAAAATAGATGAAGACAATGACTATGTATTGCAGCAGTCTCCATGTCATTTTTTGATGGCTGATAATACCTGTATTATCTATGAAAACAGACCCTTAGCTTGCCGGGAGTATCCGCATACGGATAGAAAGAACATAAATCAGATTCTTGATCTGACCCGAAAGAATGCGGAAATTTGTCCCGCTGTGTCAAATATATTGCTGCAGATCAATAAATCTTTTTAATTTCAGCCAACTTTTTAATCAGTTCAATCGTTCTATTTAAAAACAAACCTTTGAAGTAGAAATATTCTTGATAATATATTGAGTACTTATGAGACAACTATTCATACTCGTCTTTCTCCTGCTCCTTCACTCTTTTTCATTAGTTGCTCAAAGAGGGAAAAATGGCAATGCAACCATCAATACGGCAGGTACGATTGTTAATACATATACTACATTGACGTCCAATGCAACGATTGGAAATTCTTCGATAACTGTTGCCGCAAACCAACTGAACGGAGCGGGTTTTACAGGAAATCTGCAGCAGGGAGATTTAATCATGATCATCCAAATGCAATTTGACAATATTGATGGTCTGAATTACAATATCAATAATTATCCGGAAGTAAGCTGGGGAGGAGGTGTTGAAGTAAACTCCAATTACGGACAATCGTATCAGAATGCACATAAATACGGCCGGGTTGCTAACTATGGAAGTGTGGGTAATTTTGAATTGAGGGAAGTCGCTTCTGTAGGTGGAACTACACAGATCAATTTGACGTGCCCGTTGGAAAATAATTACCTGAGTGCGGGTAAAGTACAGGTTATTCGTGTTCCGCGCTATGGAAATTTAACAATTAACAATCCCGGAGCTGTTATTTCTCCCGATTGGAATGGAACAACAGGTGGTGTAATTGCGATCGAAGTTGATGGAAATCTGGCATTAAATACAGCAGGAGCAATCAATGCTTCTGCAAGAGGATTTCGGGGTGGTGTAGTTGAAGGAACAAGTGCAACGGGTGGTAATACACCACACACGGAAGGTGCAGGTAACGGAGACACCCGTTTGGGAACGATGAATGTTACACTGGGTGGTGCGATCGGTGAGAGTATCATCGGTTTTACCACTGAATATACAACGCTTTATTCCCGTTACGGACGTGGTGCTCTTGCCAATGGTGGCGGCGGTGGCGGCCCTCAGAACTCCGGCGGTGGCGGTGGCGCGAATGTAGGAGATACAAACGGACATACCGGAAAAGGAATTCCGACACCTGGCTATGCTGCTATCTGGAACCTGGAGAAGCCAAACATGGCAACAACGTTGAGTTCCGGTGGAGGTCGTGGTGGATATACTTACGCCAACTCCAATCAGAATCCTGCGGTGAACGGACCCAACAGAGCAATCTGGGGAGGAAACGCCCGTAAAGAGAATGGTGGTTACGGTGGGCATGCCTTGGTATACAACCCATCTAAAATCTTCCTTGGAGGAGGAGGTGGTGCCGGTGGACAAGATTCAGGACAAGGAGGTTCCGGTGGTCGTGGTGGTGGAATTATTCATCTTACTGTTTACGGAACGATTACAGGTACAGGAAGCATTCTTTCCAACGGGGAAAACGGACAAAATTCAAATCCAACCAATCAAACAGCCGGAGTGGGGCAACGTAGAGGAAATGACGGAGCCGGCGGTGGTGGCGGTGGCGGTTATATCTACGTGAAAAACAGTAACCCGATCCCGGCAACAGTCAACCTTACTGCAAATGGCGGTGGCGGAGGATCGCATAGCCTGGTGTTTTCATCACTTGGAGGCGGAACTCATGAACTGTGCGGACCGGGTGCAGGCGGAGCAGGAGGTGGAATTACCTATACTTCAGGAACCCCTGTGTTATCTGTTGCAGGCGGAGCACCGGGTGGTACGACAAGTAACGGAAGTCAAAACCCCTGGTCTGCTTCTTTCCCCATGAACGGAGCAACGTCTGGTGGTGTGGGACTTACCAATACGGGTACATCAATCTATGATATTACTGCCGGCAATGATACGATTTGCGGAAGCCAGTCAACAACACTGACGGCAACAGTTACCGGAACACTTCCGGGCGGTGCAACTATTGGATGGTACACGTCACAATTCGGAGGAGCTCCTGTTGCAACAGGATTAACATTTAATACCCCCGTTCTGACAACAACAACGACCTACTATGTAGGAACATGCCCGGGAACATTCAGAAAACCGGTTAGAGTAGTTGTCGGGGCAAGTCCGTCGATTACAGGTACAGTGGTGATTACCAATGCAACTTGTACCGCAGGAGGTTCAATTTCCGGTTTAAATGCTTCCGGTGGAACAGGTACATTGACATACAACTGGAATGGGACAAGTACTCCGGGAACGAATTTGTCAAATGCATCAGCGGGTAATTATACACTCACTGTAACAGATGAGAATGGATGTACGGCACAAAGCGGTCCACATACAATCAGCGGAGTAGGAGGACCTACAATCAGTGGAACACCTGTGATTACAGCTGCAACATGTTCAGCGAACGGTACCATTACAGGATTGGTAGTGAATGCGTCTGTTGCCATCACAAATTATGACTGGAACGGGACTACGACACCAAACCAGGATTTGTCTGCTGCACAAGGTTCATATACCTTAACCGTGACAGATGCAAACGGATGTACAGCACAAAGCGGACCCTATGTAATACCAATGACTGCTGCACCTGTGATTTCAGGAACAGCGGCTATTACAAATGAGAATTGTAATACTGGTGGAGCAATTACAGGGTTGGCAGTGACCGGTGGGGGAACTCCATACCAGTTTGACTGGAGTGGAACGGTAACAACAACAGCAGATCTTACGGGAGCTGCTGCCGGAAGTTATACACTTACAGTAACTGATGACAATGGTTGTCAGGTACAGTCGGGACCTTACCAGGTTGATGAAGATACCGCTCCTGTTATTGGAGGTACGCCTGCCGTAACAAATGCAACATGTACAAGCCAGGGGGCAATTTCCGGACTGACGGTGACTGGTGGAACAGGAACACTTACCTATCAATGGAATAGTAACCCGTCAGCTACAATCGACCTGGCAAATGTACCTGCGGGCCCTTATGTTTTTGTCGTGACAGACGCGAATGGGTGTACGGACACGAGTGCGACGATTACAATTAATATGGTCGGAGCTCCGGTAATTAACGGAACAGCAGTTGTAACAAATGCTACATGTACTACGCAGGGTTCTGTCACAGGATTAACCGTTTCCGGAGGAACGCAACCGTATACGTTTGCGTGGAATACAACGATTTCAGCGACAACTGATCTTACAGGCGCAGCAGCGGGACAATATACATTAACAGTTACAGATAACGCGGGATGTGTCGTTCAAAGCGGACCGTATACCATTACCCAGGTGGCACCACCTGTTTTCGGTGGAACAGCAACCATTACTGATGCAACATGTACGCAAGGTGGAAGTATTACGGGAATTACTGTTTCCGGAGGCGCACAGCCATATGTTTATGCGTGGAATACCAATGTGACAGCTCAAATTGATTTGTTGAACGTGTCAGCAGGTTCATACACACTTGTTGTAACAGATGACAATGGTTGTCAGATTACCAGTGGCCCACATGTGATCAATAGCCAGGGAGTTCCTTCGATAACCGGAACAGCTAATGTTGTTTCCGCGACCTGTCAAACCGGAGGATCTATTTCAGGGTTGTCTGTGACGGGTGGAGTAGGTCCGTATGTTTATGAGTGGAACGGAGATGTAAACCCGACAGCTGATGTTTCAGATTTACAACCGGGAACCTATACATTGGTAGTAGAAGATGCAAATGGTTGTACAGCGACAAGTGCTCCGTATACAATTACAGCACCTGCTGCTCCGGCAATTGCAGGGCAACCTGTTGTCGATAATGCTGATTGTATGCAGGGAGGTAGTATTACGGGGGTAACGGTAACCGGCGGAACAGGTCCTTATACGTACTCCTGGAATGGTGGTGTATACACAACGTTGGATATCTTTAATCTACAAGTTGGTACATACACACTAACAGTAACAGATGCAAACGGATGTTCAGTAACAGGGACTCCGATCACGGTAGCTGAGGATGTGTTTGTGGATGCCCGGTTCAGTTATTCTCCGAATCCTGCGTCTATGAATGAACCGATTCAATTCCACGATGAATCGACAGGCAATATTGTTTCATGGAACTGGGAATTGGATACGACTACATTTGCTGTAACACAGCATGCGAACTATGTATTTACCCAGGACGGATTTTACAATGTAACACTGACAGTGACCGATGCGAATGGTTGTGTTGATTCAGTAACCATAACTATTGAAGTGATTTCTGAGTTGGAGGCTCCGAATATTATTACTGCGAACGGAGACGGAATCAATGACTTGTTTATTCTCAAAGGATTGCTCCCTGATACAAAATTACTGATTGTGAACAGATGGGGAAACCTGATCTATACCAATGATAACTATGACAATACATGGAATGGACGGGATATGTCAGGAAACATGGTTGTTGAGGGAGTATATACATACGCGATAACGTTGCCCGATGGTAATCAGAAACATGGATTTGTTCATGTAGTGCATACACATTAATAAAATTAGTTTTCATTTGTACAGTAATTCACTGCGATGATTGATATACAGAAACATATAAATGTCTCAATAGATACGATTTACCAATCCTATCTTTCTCTGTACGAGAAAGACCTGGGGTTTCATGTGCTGTTGAAATATTATGGTGAGTTTTCTGTAAACCTGATCCGGAGTTTTGCCGATGGCGTAGAAGAGATCATGATCAAACTGGGAGATAAGCGTCACGTGATCAAACGAATGTTTAGTATTCTCGTTGAGGGGCTGCAGAATATTCATTTGCACGGAGGTTTGGATGACAATGGTCAACAAACAGCTTTTCTGATTGTTACGCACAATAACCTGGGGTACAAAGTGCTCTTTGGCAACATCGTAGAGCCGGAAGATCGGTCATCGGTAAAAACGTACCTGGGAAATATTAATAATCACAGTGACGAGGAATTAAAACAATTGTATCTCAGTATTCTGAAAGACGGGTATTTATCCCAAAAAGGAGGAGCAGGGTTGGGAATTGTTACCATGCGAATCAAATCCTCTGAAGACTTACAGTACCGTATTTATGATTTACCTTCCAACAAAGCCTTTCTGGTGATGGAAGTTGAACTCAACAAGCAATAACCATTACGCATTTCTGAAAAACTCAGAAAGTAAGATTCCCGTTGCAATGGAAACATTGAGTGATTCGGCACCTCCACGTTTTGGAATGGAAACAGGATGGCTGATGAATGACCTTAATTCTTCGGATATTCCGTTTCCTTCATTTCCCATGAGTAAAATTCCCTCAGGTTGTACCGTCGTTTTGTAGATGTTTTCCCCTTCCAGTAAGGCTCCGAATACAGGTAATTGTGTCTTCTGAAAATAGGGTTTCAAATCGGTGTATTCTACCTGAACTCTTAAAAATGCCCCCATCGAGGCCTGAATTACTTTCGGATTGTATACATCAACAGTTGTCCGGGAACAGATAATTTTTTTGACACCAAACCAATCTGCCAGGCGCATGATCGTGCCCATATTTCCGGGATCCTGCACTTCGTCTAATGCCAGTAAGAAAGAAGTGCGTGTGTCCGGAAAAGCCATTTTTCTAACAACGGCTATGACTTTATTGGGTGTTTTGAGTGAAGAACAACGTTTTAAAGTTTCCTCATCACATTGATACCATTCCACACCTTTCGCGTATTCAGAATAAAAGTCAGCAGTAGATACACAAAATTCAACGTGTTCTGAAGCAGTCATTAAAACTTCCGCTACCATTTTTTCCCCTTCTACAACAAATAAATCGTGTTCATCACGGCATTTTTTTTGCTGTAAGCAACGAATTTGTTTTATCTTGTTTTGTGATAAAGCGTTCACGTTCTCTTTTATATTATTTTTGTTTCGAAATTAAAGAAATTTTGCATCGGTTTGCTGGCATAGCTGTCCTTTTTATGACAATTGTTACACTTTTAATTGGGTGTAAACAGACAAAGTATGTTCCGGAAGGTAAATACCTGTTGAAAAAGAACACCATTGAAGTGGATAAAAGTGAATTGAATGATGATGACCTGGCAGGGGTTATTCGTCAGCAGCCAAACTACAAGACGCTTGGAATGAAAATAAAACTGGCGGCTTATAACGCAATTGACTCTGCTAAAGTTGCTGAAAAACGTATTCGGAAAAACGAACAACTGAAGGTAAAGAATCAGAAAATAAGATCGAAAGAAAAACGGATTAATGAGAAGCGAATTGCGCGTGCCAGGCGGAAAGGAAAAGAATGGTACACCAAACGCGTTTTACCGGTAAAGGATACAGTTGATCCCAAAATGTTTTTCCGTGAATGGTTGAAATACAAGTTCGGAGAACCACCGGTTATTTACGATACGATCTATTTTGACAAATCAATCGAGCAATTGAATGTCTACCTGAAGAAGAAAGGGTATTACTACGGTTCTGTCAATGGAGAGGTCGTCTATAAAAACAATAAAAAAGCAATTGCGAAATACTATGTTCACCCCGGAAAGAGGTATTACATTGATTCTGTTTACCTGACAGGGCCTAATTCATCCATTAAAAATTCCTACGAGAAATTCATTCAAAAAGGAAAGGTCGAATCGCTGCTGAAAAAACCCTTCGACACGGATTTGTTGAATGATCACCGGAACACTGTGGCCGGTTTAATGCGTGATGAAGCATATTTCGGATTTAGTTATTCCAGTATCGATTACGTGGCAGATACGGCAAAAGGAGATTACAAAGTAACGCTGGGAATTCGTTTCGCAGAGCGGATGATCCAGTCACCTGACTATGCCGACAGCGTTATTACGATCCCTTACCGGACCTTCCTGGTGAAAGATGTGCATTTCCATATCCTGGATACACTCACAATGAAAGGTTCGTTCAAAGAACGTCTGAAGGAATTGAGTTTGCCGATGATGACTGACGGAAATCTGACAACCATTGACACGTTGGTATTCAAAGATGTTTATTTTAATAAAAATGAAAAAAAGAAAAGAGGGATTCCAAAAGATTTGGATACCCTGAATATTCAGCGGATTGCGAATTTCTATTACAATGAACGGATGTTTGTCCGACCGGGTATTATCGAGTTGCAGAATTACCTGGAAAATGAAAATTATTACAAAGAGTATTACCTGGAACGTTCTTATACGCGATTACTGCAACTGGATATTTTTTCTGTGGTGAAACCAAAATTAGTGGAGATTCCCGACTCCAACAAGGTAGAAGTTCATTATTACCTGGTTCCATCGGAAAAGCAACATTTCAGTTTCGAACCGAAGGCAACGAACTCCAACGGGTTTTTAGGGGTGTCGGCATCGTTGAATTACAGCAACAGGAATTTATTCCGGGGAGCGGAAAAACTGACATTTTCCCTCAGTGGCGGTTTCGAATCGCAACCGGCTATTTTTGATGAATCGGTCAATGGGGAGAAAGTAAAGAAATCAGGGAGAAGTTTCAATACGTTTGAACTCGAACCAGGAGTTAAACTGGATTTACCGGGATTACTCCCGTTGAGAAGAGCTGTTTACATGGCCAAACGCCAGCGTGCAAGAACAATTCTTACGGCTTCCTTTAACTACCAGAACCGGGAAGATTTTGACCGACGAAGCTTCCAGTTTGGCTACTTATGGCGATTCTATGGCGCGGAAACACAGATTTTCCAGATTGGTCTCCCGACAAGCTCTGTCATAAAATATGTGCTGTTTAATCCGAAGGGTAATTTTCAGGATAAACTCAACCAGTTGAACGATATGTTCTTGCGTAATACATACAGTGACCAGTTTATCTGGCAGGATTGGAAGATTACCTATGAATACAACACAACCGAGAAGAAGAACAAGAAATCAAATGCCAATATTTACTTCAAGACTTCTTTTGACCCGGCGGGGAATTTCCTCTCGTTGTTCAAAAAATACCAGGACACCAATTCCATCGGTCAACGGACGATCTTTGGGTTGGGCTATTCCCAGTTTTTGCGCCTGGATAATGAGATCATTTATGCCCAACCGATTGGGAAGAAACATAGTCTGAACATGCGTTTTCTGGCAGGTGTCGGGATGCCGTACGGAAACACGACAACTTCCCTGCCGTATGACTATGGTTTCTTTGGGGGAGGAGCCAATGACAACCGTGGATGGCGCTCACGTACATTAGGACCGGGAGTATATAAATATTACCTGGATCAAAACAGAACCGTTACACAAATCGGAGATATCCGGATTGCCGGCTTTGCCGAATTCCGTTTTTCGATGGGGGGAATTTTTAAAGCAGCCATCTTTTCTGATATCGGAAATATTTGGACATGGAATGAAGACGTCAACCGACCCGGATCACAATTCTCAAAAGATTGGTACAAACAGTTGGCTGTTTCCGGAGGAATCGGTTTGCGGATTGACCTGGATTTCTTTGTTGTGCGACTGGATTTAGGTATTCCGCTTTCAAACCCTTCTCTTCCGAAGGGGTCACAGTGGATTTTCCAATCCCGCGATGCGTTCCACCAGGAACTGGAAAACACACCGGGACTGGATATGTCAACAGTACCCAAACCATTTATCCCGGTATTACACTTCGGTATCGGATATCCGTTCTAAGAACAGATTCATCTAATTCCGGTTACACAATCTGCTTAAGCTGAACTCAGGTTAATGTAACATCACGTGTTTAGTATACTTTTCTATCAACTGTTTTAGTTCATTTTCATCCGTTTTTGATTCGTTAAGATTGGAACTAATTTCAGTTAAATAATTCGTGTTGATTCTGCCTTTGAAGGCAGAATTTCTCAGTTCTAGTCCAAATGCAATCAATGTCGTGAGAAAAGAGTCTTCTTCCGGTTTTTGTGCTTTCGGTAAAGAAAATTGCTCCTCAATACTCACTGAATCTTCAAAAGGTTTATAGCGCAATTTTACAAATGCCAATTCGCTATTGTTTCCTGTTTTTTCTTTCGATTTTGTAAAATGATTCTTATCCGTTTCGGCTTTTCCCAAAACGATTTCATACACAGCAGTCACTTCATGTCCATATCCAATTTCTCCCGCATCTTTTGTGTCATCTACAAAATCTCTTGGTTTTAGCAATCTGTTTTCATATCCGATCAATCGGTATTCTTTGACTTCATCCGGATTGAATTCCACATTTAATTTTACATCGCGGGCAATGTTTAAAATATTTCCCAAATCATCGATCAGCACTTTTTTACATTCAGCCAAATTGTTGATGTAGAAGTGATTGCCATCTCCTTTGTTTGCAATCGTCTCTAAGGTTGAACTATGATAATTCCCCATTCCAAAACCAAGTGCAGTAAGGTAAATTCCTTTTCCTCGTTTTGACGAAATATAGTATTCTAAATCTCCGGGAGTATTTATTCCCACATTAAAATCACCGTCCGTACATAAAATAATTCGATTATTTTTTTCTGCATCAAAATGTTGTTCCGCTAAATCGTAAGCTGTTTGAATTCCTCCGATTCCGTTTGTAGCCCCACCCGAAGATAGTCGATTTAACACCTCAATTATTTTGTCTTTTTGAGCACACGAAGTTGGTTCAAGTGCGACTCCACTTGCTCCGGCATACGTTACAATTGAAACAAAATCATCTTCATTGAGTGAGTATACAAGGTCTTTGAATCCTTTAACAAGTAAGGGTAATTTATCTGAGCTTGTCATGGAACCAGAAACATCAATTAAAAACACGAGGTTGTGTTTTTTACGTGGTAAATCTTTTGGCAAATCTTTCGCCTTGAGATGAATCGCGATTAATTCGTTTTCTGAATTCCATGGACACACAATTCGACGCATCGCAAGATTGATCAAATTCTTTTGTTCCACATCAACATAATGATAGGAGTTGATCATTTCTTCCAATTTCACAGCATCTTTTTGCACATGCTGATTTCCTTCAATCATTCGTTTGATATAGGTCCATGATGCTCGATCCACATCTATTCCAAATGTTGAATTTGGATGACTGATGGAAGACAAAAATTCATTTTCATAAATGGGTAAAAATTGATCATAATTCATTTGAGGAAGCATTGGTTCAGGCTCACTGAATGACTGGCCAATTGTAGTGTTATTTCGCTGTTTCTTTGAGGGATAATTACTTGATTGTTGAATGGATGACCTCGATTGTATCGCGATGACACCACCCGTAAGGTCTCCATAATTGGCAGGAATTCCTCCAGTAATTACGGTCACATCTGAAATGAATGCTTTTGGTATATTTTGAATGGACGACACCCGCATTCCGTCAATATAATAAGCATTGGCATTTGACCTTCCTCCACGAATATGTAATTCATCTGCTCCTTCTATGCTATTCATACCTCCGACAGTTGAAGCAACTCCGTTAACACTTCTAACAGGAAGATGATTAGCGTCTTCACGAGTTACGACAGCACCTGATGCACTACTGTAATGATCAATCAGCGGAACACGATATGCTGTAATTGTAAGACATTCTATTTCTTTAATTTGTGAAACTGGCAAATCTCCATCTGCCATGCGAATTGGACTTCTGTCGATTAGTATATTCTCTTTTTGCATCCCATTTGGATCTCGAACGAAATCTCTTCCAAAATCAACTACTTTGACTTTGAATATACTGTCTAATAAAAAAGAGCATTGTAATAATTGATTTTCCTGAATGTAGACTTTGGATGTTCTCAATTGATTATTTGCCAAAAACCAAAGTGAAACCTCACCCGAAGGAATTCCTTTGAACATGGATTTACCATCCTGATTTGTAGTTCCTTCAAGGCATAACGAATCACTGTGAACCTCAATAACCAAATCGGCAATTGCTTCCAGATTAGATTGCTGTAAACACTCAATCTGCAAACTTCCTGTCTGAGCATTTAATAGCTGTGAGCAGCATACGAATAAGAATAGAATAAATCGTTCCATAAAGACTTTTTTCTATCAGATGATTTAAAATGGAAGATTCCATAAAAAATCGATTTGGATTCACATTCAAGAGACTTATTGTTTGTCGTAGCAGCGAATACAAACAACGGAACAAATGGGTGTTTTATAAATGAGTACTCGTACCCCATAGGTTACAAGCGATCTGACTTTTCTTATCCCGATCTCGGGTTAAATATAAAAACAAAGACTTAAAACAGATGTTTTTCTGCGTGGTAAGAAGAACGAACGAGCGGACCGCTTTCTACGTAACGGAATCCCAGCTTTAGTGCGTATTCTTTGTATTCTGCAAATCGTTCAGGAGTTACAAATTCCGCAATCGGAAGGTGTTTAGGGGTTGGTTGTAAATACTGTCCCAGTGTGACAATATCCACATTTACAGCACTGAGGTCTTCCAATGTTTCAATGATTTCCTCATGGGTTTCTCCCAGTCCGAGCATAATACCGGATTTAGTGCGCATTCCTCCTTTTTTTAAACGAAAAAGAACTTCCAGACTGCGGTCATATTTTGCTTGGATACGTACTTCTTTGGTGAGTCGTCTGACAGTTTCCAGGTTGTGTGATACAATTTCAGGAGCTACATCAATGACGTTTTGCAGGTTTTCCCATTTTCCTGCGAAGTCAGGGATCAGTGTTTCGAGGGTTGTACCCGGAGATTGATTCCGGATGGCACGAACCGTTTGAGCCCAAATCAATGATCCTCCGTCTTTCAGATCATCCCGGTCTACGGAAGTAATCACAGCATGTTTTACACGCATGGTTTTTACACTGTGAGCTACACGTCCCGGTTCAAATTCATCAACAGCATCCGGACGCCCGGTTGCAACAGCACAAAATCCACAGGAACGCGTACAGATGTTCCCAAGAATCATGAATGTAGCAGTACCTTCTCCCCAACATTCGCCCATGTTCGGACAGTTTCCGCTTTCGCAAATGGTGTGCAATTTATGTTCGTCAACCAGTGAGCGTACCATCCGGTAATTTTCTCCCGTGGGCAATTTCACACGCAACCAGCTTGGTTTTTTGATGCGAACTTTTGATTCTCCGATTTCTTTGACCTGATCCATTTTTTTCTGATGGTTATTTACGATAACCGTATACAAAGGTATAAAAAATTAATCTCCCGCGATGCGAAGTAGGCCCGGACGATTCAATAAGGTCAGTTTACGGGTGTGAATTTCAATCAATCCTTCCTCCTTGAAATCTTTTAGCAAACGAATCAATGTTTCTGTTGCCGTTCCGATGAAGTTTGCCAGGTCCTCCCGTGACAGATTAATGGACTCTTCACTATAGACTTTATCGAGGTAAACCAATGAAAAAGCCAACCGTTCGCGAACCGATTTTTGGGCCATATTGGTCAGCAGTTTTGTGCGGGTATTCAACTCTTTTGAGAGCTCCTTCATGACATTATCCCGTAAGGTCGGGTTGGTGTCAATCATGTTTAAGAATTCATCTTTGGCGATGAAGCAAATGTTACAATCTTCCAGTGTCTCAGCTGAAACCTGGTAGGGGTCACCACTCAACATGGCTCTGAATCCGATGATTTCACCATCTTTTGCAATGTGAACGATTTGTTCTTTCCCCTGCTCACCAATCGAAAATACCTTGACTTTCCCTTCACTGAGGCAGTATACTCCACGTGGAAGGCTTCCGGCCAGGAAAATCGGCTGTTTCTTTTTGTAGAAATTACAGGATTTGGCACTATTCAGACATGCAGTCTCTTCACAGTTGAAATGACTGAACAACGAATCCTTGCGCGACCTGCAATTCTCGCATGTGAGGTGCTTGTGAGAGTGAATAAGCATATACCGTAAAATGACACTACAAAGTTAATACATTTTTACATGCAAAGCTGATGCAAGTCATTTTTTCAGCGATAGATACGGAGTAATTTTGCCGTACGGTTTGAGGGATAATTCCCGTTATATATGGTTTGAAGGTATGGAGAAAGGATGTTACCACTGTGGAGATCAGATTGTCGGCAGGCCACTGGTGTTCAACGAAAAGGAATTTTGTTGTACCGGTTGTAAAATGGTGTATACGATTCTGGTAGACAATCACCTGGATAGTTTCTATAAGTTCGAGGCTGTTCCGGGAACGAAACCGGACAAGTTGAGTGAAGGCAAGTACGATTTTCTGGAACTGCCGGACATTCGTGAGAAAATTATTTTGTTTGAAGAAGGAAACTACAGCAAAGTATTGTTGTACCTTCCGGCCATTCATTGCTCTTCCTGTATTTACTTGCTGGAAAACCTGTCAAAAATAGAACCTGCGGTTTCTCAGTGCCTGGTGAATTTTACAGCGCGGGAAGCCGCCATCACATTTGACGCATCGCAATTAAAATTGTCTGAACTGGCAACTTTGCTGCATCGGATCGGTTATGCGCCGAACTTTGGAAACCGGAAGAAAACACAAAAACTAATCGATAAGCAATTCCTGATCAAACTTGGAGTCGCGGGGTTTGCTTTCGGAAGCATCATGTTGTGGAGCTTTCCGGAGTACCTGGGAATTGATGAAGTCAATCCGGAATTCCGAAAATTTATGTCCTACTTATCATTCGGAGTTTCAATTCCCGTACTGTTCTATTCTGCCAATGAATTTATTATTTCTGCCTGGAAAGCTTTACGGGCAAAGGCGATCAACCTTGATGTGCCGATAACAATCGGAATTTTTGCATTGTATTTCCAAAGTGCTTATGCTATTTTCTCCGGTCAGGGAGCCGGTTATATGGATTCTTTCGCTGGTTTTATCTTCTTTTTACTGATTGGTAAATGGTTTCAGAGTAAGACCTATCAATCCCTGAGTTTCGAACGTGATTACACGTCTTACTTCCCGATTGCGGTAACTAAAATAAATGCTGATTCCTGCCAGGAAACCATTGCCATTGAAAAGTTGCAGAAAGGGGATACCATTCTCATCCGGAACGAAGAAATTGTACCATGTGATGCCATTTTGCTCACTGATGAAGCAACGATGGATTATAGTTTTGTTACCGGGGAGTCTGAATTATTGACAAAAAAACAAGGCGAACAAATTTTTGCGGGTGGAAAGATACTGGGAAAAAGTGTCCGGCTGGAAGTCAAAGAAGCGACGAACAGAAGTCACCTGACCAGCTTGTGGAATAACTCTTCTGTAAAGGAAACCACGAAGTTATTCTCCGATACACTTTCCAAATGGTTTCTGGTCGCTGTACTGATCATTTCAGCAATTGCCGCTATTGCCTGGTGGTTTATTGATGCGGGAAGGATCGTGGAAGTGGTTGTCGCCATTTTGATCGTTGCCTGTCCGTGTGCATTGGCACTCTCTGCACCGTTTACGTATGGAAACAATATGCGCTTGCTGGGAAGAAAAGGATTGTACCTGAAGCATGTGACAGTTGTAAAAGACCTGGAAAGTATCACCGATATTGTCTTCGATAAAACCGGTACACTGACAGAAGTCAGTAATGTGGTTCATTATGAAGGAGTAGAATTATCTCCGGCGCAGAAAGCAGCTATTTTTTCGATGGCACATTCGTCTGGGCATCCCTATGCCATGGCATTGAAAAAAGAGCTATATGACAGTATGAATGTCGAAATGACTGTGGAGTTGGATCAGTTTGAAGAAGTGAAAGGGAAAGGGATGAAAGCGGTATACCAGGGGAAAGATTATGAATTGGGTTCTGCCGCATTTGTGGGAGTTGATATCGAAGACAATCGTTCTTCTGTATATGTCAGAATAGCGGGGATTGTCATGGGGCGTTTTATTTTCAGTTCACACTTGCGAAAGGGGTTAGAGCCGATGATCAGTCAATTGAGTAGGTACCGCTTACATGTTCTTTCCGGAGATTCTGAAAAAGATAAATTCATGCTGGAAGAGTTGTTTCCCGGAAACGTCAGCATTCGGTTTCACCAGACCCCTCAGTCAAAGCGGGATTATATCCTGGAGTTGAAAAACAAAGGTGCAAAGGTGTTGATGATCGGAGACGGACTGAATGACTCCGGAGCATTGAAGGAAGCACACGTAGGAATTTCCATTACGGAAGATGTTTTCCAGTTTACTCCCTCCTCTGATGCGATTCTGGAAGCCAATAAGCTCAACCAGTTGCCGGTTTTATTAAAAATTGCAGCTTTTTCTAAAACAATATTGCGCGTTTGCTTCGGCTTTTCCCTCTTGTACAATACCGCCGGGTTAAGTTTCGCATTGAGTGGTCAACTGGAACCAATTGTCGCAGCGATCATCATGCCGTTGAGCTCGATAACCATTGTCGCGGTGGCAACATTCGGAATCATGTGGTTTGCTCCTAAGAAGTAATTAGTTGAAAGTGGAGAGTTATCTTAATTTTCCACTTTCCACTTATTTCATTCCCCTTCGTTTCTTGATTGCTTCGTAAGCCTCCTGAATTTTCTGGAATTTTTCTTTTGCTCCTTTCTGGAATTCTTCTCCCATCTGGGCGACTTTATCCGGGTGAAATTTCACCGCCATCTTGCGATAAGCGCGTTTAACTTCCTCATCCGTAGCACTTTCTTCGATGCCTAAAATCTTGTAATCCGAGTCAACGTTGCGATAGAACATATTCTTGACGGATTCAAAATCAGCTTGGGGAATTCCCATCATGGACGCGATATTGGAAATGACATTCAATTCACTCGCAGAAACATCTCCGTCGACCCGGGCAATACCAAACAAGTAATGAATCAATTGTAATCTGGATTCCGGTCGTAAATGAATGCGCACATCCGCACAAATTTGCGTAATGGGAATATCGTTGTTGAGGTAATTTTTCAGACTTTGCAGATGCTCTGTACTGAATTGATGCCCGAACTGTTGATTGAAAAAGGCTTTGACGTAGCTCAATTCTACTTTCAAGACTTTTCCGTCAGCCTTCATCACCGCGGCAGACAATGCCATCAAGGTGGTTGGGACGTCTGTTGCCCGTGCGGACCGGGATTGGTAATAATTGTAAATATCTTCCGCTGATCTTCGTCCGTGTTGTCCGCCTCCTTGTTTATTCTGAGTGTTACGGACGCGTTGCAGGTTGTCAATGTAGCTACCGATAAGAAATGCAAAAAACGCAGCAATAAAACTCCTGGTGGTGAAATACGTTAAAAAACCGAGAATAATTCCAAACACTGCTAAGCGATTTAATTGATAAACAAGCAGCAAATGTAACCGTTTTTACCGGATGTTTTTCTTAAAAAATCTAAATACACCGCTCAACAGGACATTAAACAGTCTCAAATAGCAATCACGGTTAAAATCAATAGTCCAGAATTTTAACTTCGGTTCTCCGGTTTTCCTGGTGCTCTTCTTCCGTACATTTGACACCATCTTTACAGTGATTAACAAGCTGAGATTCTCCATATCCTTTTGCATTGATCTGGTTGGTTTTTACCCCTTTTGTCAGCAAATAATCGACACAACTTTGAGCACGTGCCTGTGATAATTTCTGATTATATGCAGCACTTCCCCGTGAATCCGTGTGTGCACTCAACTCGATTTTCAGATCATTTTTAATGATGAAATCAGCTAATTTATCCAGTGAGGACATACTCTCAGGTCGCAAAGTAGATTTGTTCAGGTCGTAGAAGATATTTTCCAACTTGAATTTTTCTCCTTTTTTGATCGGTGTCAATTCCAGTTCCAGCTCAATGATTTTTCCATCTTCGTTGGAAGTACTAAACCCCCGCTCTGCATCGATGTATCCTTTTTTTGACCCATGTGCCCAAAAGTTTTTGTTTCTGTCAACAGTTAGTGTTACCAAACCGTATTCATTGGTGATCAATGTCGTGTCCCATCCGATTGCAGCATGTGAAATTGCAGCTGTTGCTTCATTCAAAGGCAATTTGGTGTCTTTGGCAATGATTCGCAGCGCAATGGTAATTTTTGTTGGTAACAGAAATAAATCGGCTCGAAGGATAGAATCTTTGGCTACACCAACGGAAGAAATCGTTTCTTCTTTCAATAAAAGAAATTCTTCTTTTGCGGTTGACAACAGGTAATCTTCATGTTGGCGGATAGACAGGTGCAAAATTCCTTCATTGTTTGTAAAAAACTCCTCTTCTACACCTGTTGTTATATTCTGAAGGTAAACAGGATGATGTGGAACAATTTCATTAACATCGTATTTCTCAAAGACATTTACAATCACTTCAATCTGGATGTTTTCCCGTTCAAATGCATAAATCCCGTCGATTGTTTTTTCCCGGTTGGAAGAGAAATACCCGTTCATTCCTTCTGCATCACAAATCAATGCAAAGTCATCTGCTGATGTGTTGATGGGGAATCCCATATTGCGCGGACGCTCATTCTTTTCAAGGTTTGCTTCAAACACATCCAGACCACCCAGTCCGAAATGACCGGTAGAAGCGAAATACAGATGATCACCAATGACGTATGGGAATAATTCCTGCAGATTTGTATTGTAAGTTGCCCCCAGGTTTTCCGGTTTCGACCATTTTCCATCTACCAGTAATGACCGGTAAATGTCTGTTTGTCCCATTCCTCCGTCCATGTCTGAGATGAAATACAACGTTTTGCCATCGTCTGAAAAGCAGCCGTGTCCTACATTGTACGCATCATTGTTATATTCAAACGGAACCAATTCGGTCCATTTTCCTTCTTTTATTTCCGAAAAATAAAGTGCTAAGACAATCACATCTTTTCCCTTCTTTTTCCCAAATTTATTTTTAGTGATGACCATTTTTTGCTCGTCTCTTGTAAATGCAACAGGTCCGTCATGTGCCTTGTCAAGAAATTGGTGACGAAGCAGTTTCCCATTTCCAATCGTCGAATCCGGTTGCAATTCACTTTGGAGCAAACTCACATAAAAACTATTGTCCCATTTATACCGACCGTTGATTGTTTCCGTATTGAGTGATTTGGTAGCATACACTAACCCGTTTTGATAAAAAGTAGGAGAAAAATCCCCGTAAACGGAAGAAATTCCTGTTTTTTTGATGGTTGTATAGGCAGAATCTGCAAATAAAGCATTGAAATTTTTCAATTCTTGTTTCAATTGACTGAAATAGGTATTCTTCGGATAAAGACTTTGGGAAATACCGATCAATTGTTCCGCTTCCTTGTATTTTCCGATAAACCGTAATGATTGAATGTAGGATTCCCTGTCCTGCTCACTCAAATTGGATTGTTTATCCAGAAATTCAAAATAAGAAATTGCTTCTTCCATTTTGAACAACTTGAAATTGGCAATCGCAGCGCGTCGGACATTTTCCAGGTTTTCGACTCCTTTTCCCTTCATGGTTTTGTGAGCAAGTTCGTTGAACATTTCAACACATTCATAATATTCCATGCGGATAAAGAGTTCATCCGCCATTTTTTGCTTTAGCTGACCGAAAAGAACACCATTGATGACTAAAAAGCAGAGTATTGTGAGTTGTTTCATGTTAAAAATATCTGGGTGAAGTGTAAGGAATTTTTTTCGTTCGGATGTCAAATTGCAGGAAGATTTCATGTGATCCGCTCTGGTACTTTCTCAAGCCGTTGATGGGGAAATCATACACATAGCCAATGGTAAAATCCTTAATGATAACAGCGATATTTGCTCCCATTGACTCATTGAACCGATACATCAGTCCTGTCCAAAGGCGTTCGTAAGAGAGTAAACTCAGATTGACATCAAACGTGAGCGGTGCTTTCGGCGTGTATTTGATCAGCGTTGACGGTTTTAACTTCAGAACAGAATTCAAATCAAACACATACCCTGCGGCAATGAAAAAGTGTCGCGCGTTGACTTGTTTTTCCAGATCCTGGGCATTTCTGATCACCGCCTCCAACAGTCGGGGAGAGGAGATACCGATATAATGGCGGTTTCCATAATAGTAAATTCCCGCCCCGACATTCGGTTTGGTTGCAGAAACCTGCATTCCGTAAAACGGATCATTGACATCATTCACCGTGGCATTGGTAAAATCGAAGCCGAGCACATCAACCCCGACGGATAAACCTGCTGCTATTCTGCTTTGATTGGTTTTACTCAGTTGGATGCTCCCGCTGATATCTGCAAAAACAGCCGTCCGGTTGCGTTTCCCTATCCGGTCATTGACCATGTGCCCACCAACTCCCAATGATTTGAACAATAGTGGCGCATGAACGCTGAACCACTGTGAACGGGGCGCACCGCTGTAATTGACCCATTGAAACCGTCCGACGGCGACAGCACTGATGGCATCTTTACTTCCGGCATAAGCAGGATTAAAGTAAAGAGGATTGTACATGTAAATAGACATCTGTTCATCCTGTTGAGCATGTGCATCAGCGAGGTAACAGAATGTAATTAAGAGAAGAAGAATCAGTTTTTTCATAAGTGGTGGCTTTAGTATTGAATTTCAATATAACCTTTATAAGGAGGAGTATTGTCCGGGTCATTGAGAATCAGAATATAAAAGTACGTTCCGACCGGAACTTTACCGCTGGACCCGATTGTTGCACCGTGATTTACTTCTCCGTACCAGTCATTCTGATATCCATTCGTTTTGTAGATAAGATTTCCCCACCGGTTATATATTTCCACGGAATTATTCGGGAAATTTTGGATACCCGGAATTGTCCATGTATCGTTGAGGTTGTCTCCGTCAGGTGTTACCAGGTCGGGAATTTTAAGACATTCCGCTTTGGGTTCCACGCTCAGATATGTAGAATCGGTTGCTGTACAATTATTTGAATCCGTTACTGTAATAAAATACCAGCCTGAGTTTGCCGGAGCAGCATTCGTCAATACAAAATTTTGATTGGAAGTAATGTGCCCCTGAGGTCCGCTCCAGCTATAAGTCGTTCCGCCGGAAGATGAGGTAAAGTTGACAGATTCACCCGGACATACAATACTGTCATTGTCCGGCTGCACATTTACGTTCGGCATGGATATCGTAAGCTCGATACTATCTGTAGTACTGCAATTATTAGCATCAGTTCCTGTGACAACATACCAACCGGAAGTTGTATTGTTCAGATCGTTGATTGTAATTGTCGTTCCCTGAGCACTTGTATTGTCAGGTCTGATCCAGGTGTAAGTTAATGCCCCGTCCACGGTTAGTACCGCGGAAGCATGATTACAATAAATTCCTGATGCTACATCTGTCGTAATGGAAAGATTGGGATTGTCGGCCATTGCTATCAAAACAGAATCTTCACCTGTACAACCGTTTCCATCAGTTCCGGTTACGTAGTAATAACCTTCACTGACAGCAGTGAAAGGCTGTACCTGAACCGAATTTCCGGTAGCTGTATATGCATTCGGACCACTCCATGAGTAACTGTTCCCTCCGCTGGCAGTTAAAATCGCTGTTCCTCCCTCACAAATTAAGGTCGTCGTTCCTGCCTGTGATACGATAATGTTTGTGGGAGGATTGATCGTAACGGCTGTACACCCCGGCTGACTCACGCAGCCGGCAACGGTAACCGTAGCACAATAATTTCCTGCATCGGCAGCTGTGAAATCATCAATGGAAAATGGAGTAGTGCTGGCTATAACTCCTTGCGGACCTGTCCACTCAATGGTTGCTCCTGATGGAATGGAAGCAGAGAATGAAACAGAACCACCGCTACAGATGCTGTTGTCACTTGCCGAAACTACAGGAGTTGCCGGTGCGTTCGGATTGATAATGGTAACTGGTCCGTAAGTAGCCGAACAACTATTGGCATCCGTAACTGTCAACGTATAGGAACCTGCAGGAATATTGCTGACGTCAGGAGTGGTTCCCACAACCGTATTTGCCGCATTGGTCCACTGCACAGTAGTTGAAACAGGAGAGGATACAACCAGCCCTGAAATACTTCCTGTTGCTGCTCCGCAGTCAGATGGTGTTGCATTGGCTGTCCCTGAAATTACAGGAGGTTGATTGACCATAACCGAATAATTGGCTGTCGAAGAACATCCGTTTGAGATTCCTGTTACACTATAATTCGTTGTTGTTGCAGGTGTCACTGTAATGCTGGTTTGCGTAGATCCGGTGCTCCAATTGTATGAATTGGCCCCGTTTGCAGTTAGTGTAACGCTTTCGCCGTTACAAATAGCTCCTGTGACATCCGGAGTGATGAAAACAGTAGGCAGCGGAGTCACCATGACCTGGAAAGAAGTACTGGCATCACATCCGTTGGTTGTTCCTGTCACAGAAAAAGTGGAGGTTGTAGACGGAGATACGGTGATGGATGCTGTCGTTGCCCCATTGCTCCACAAATATGAACTGGCTCCGCTGGCTGTGAGTGTGATGCTTTGGCCGTTACAGATCGGGTTGGTGCCGGACGGAGTAATCGCTACTGTCGGAGTAGGATTTACAGAAACAGTGATAGTATTTGAACCCGTACAATCATCAACCTCTCCGGTTACAGTGTAAGTTGTTTGTGTTGTCGGAGAAACCGTAATTGTTGATGTGCTTTGTCCCGTATTCCAGGAATAGGTATCAGCACCTGTAGCGGTCAATGTGATGGATTCTCCGGAACAGATAACCGGGTTTGTTACATTGAACTCAATGATCGGAGAAGGTTTTACAACGACCTGCACATCCAATGTTTGTTTGTATTCACACAACCCTGTTACTTCACAGTAGAATGTTTGGGTTGTTCCGGGACTCACCGTCACAGATTGTGTGGTGCTACCGTCATGGGCCCATAAATAACTGTCAGCTCCGGGAGGCGCTGTCAAAATAACGGACTCTCCTATGCAAATAGGAGGAACGTCAGGGATATCCGGAAATTGAACCCCCGAATTGGCAGAAATGGTATAATTACAAATGTCACCCGCATATCCATCTACCATTAAAATGTAGTCGTCGCCGACTGTTAGCCCATTTGCTGTAATTACAAATTGCGTGGAGTTTTCTTCAAAATTGGAAATCGGAACGAAATTGGTGCATCCGTTGGAACTGAAAATTTGCATTTGTATTCCTCCGTTGGGATAGTTCCCGACAAAACAATCGGAGATTGAAACCGTCAGTGTTGCTGTCGTTGCCGCTGCTGTAAAGCGGATCCATGAATTATTCTCAATGTTTACATCGATTGCAGGAGAAGAATAAGGTCCGGGGACGTTGCTCGGAGGGTAGTAACCGAAAGGTCCGCCTGAATTTGTACCATCCACCAGGTTTATTCCGGCTGCTGTTTCATTGTTTCCGTGCATGTTGCCAGGTCTGTCGGGGGTAAATGCTGCTGAGGTCGAAGCACTGTAACCGTTGATGTCACAAATGTAGAGTGCATTGGCACAAGCATCGTTGGTTGCCGTTGTTACACAGAAACCAAATGTTCCCGTACTGGTATTGAATCCCCAATAACGTAAATATACTGTTGATCCTGGTGTCAAACCTGAGACATTTAACATGGGCTTCATGTCATTGGTACTTCCCGGGTAATTGTAATCATCCGAGCAGGCAATCTGAGTGAGTGAACCACAGGGTCCGGAATAGAGTGCCATAACACCATCATTGATACTGCCCGGTCCCATGTTCGGTTTATTGGTAATGTTAATGCTTCCGGATGCAGGAACGGTAATTGAGAACCACACATCGGCAGTAGATGCATTAAATCCTCCGATCTGGGGAGCACTTCCTCCCGCACATGTAGCAGGTGTAGGTGCGGACAGTGTTGCTGTTGCTCCTACATTGGAAAATTCCAGGTATTGACAGGTTGAGGTAACCGGTGGAATCTGAATCGCGTTACAAGGCTGGTCGTTTGTCGGAACCGGTGTTGGAGTTCCTGAAATACAAATCTGGAAGTTCCCGGTATTGCCGATCGCATAGTCGTATACACGGACATAATAGGTTGCTCCTACGGTTAATCCAACTAACTGAATGGATTCTGCTGATCCGGTGAAAGTATTGTCCACACAATTTAACGTTGTCAAAGAACCACACGATCCGGAATATATTGCAAAAACCAGGTCCAGCGAACTTTGCGGTGTAACAGTAACTGTTTGTACGGAATTCGTTGCTGTGAACGAATACCAGACATCTTCATCGGCAGTCCCCGAACACCCCGGAAGGGATTGTGTTGCGCCGTTCAAGGTGCCGTTTGTAGGAGTACAACCGGAATTTACAGCAAGCGGAGTTGCTCCGGAACAATGATCATTGGAAGGCGGACTTGGTGTTCCTGTTACACAAATTGAAAAGGTACCTGTTCCTGAACCGGTCCCGTAGTGGTAGATTCTGATGCGATAGGTTGCACCAATGGTTAAACCTGAATAGTTAATTGTTTCTGTTCCGCCACTAAAAAAATTATCGCGGCAAACCAATGACGTCAATGAAGAGCAGACGCCGGAAAACAACTGTACAACAGCATCCATACCGGCAGATGGTGTAACAATAATGCTGTGAGAAGTGCTTGTTGCGACAAACTGGTACCAGACATCGTCGTCCGCATTTCCTGTGCATCCCGGGATTGTTTCCGTTGCTCCGATCGTGGTTCCGTTTGTGGGAGAGGAGCAGGTGGCGTCAATTGTCAGTAATGTAGCAGCAGAACATCCATCTGCCTGCGCATGTATGTGATTCAGGAATGCAATGCATCCTGTTAACAGTAAGAGAGAAATTCGTAGCATGTGAATCAGTGTTTTATTTCGATAAGTTCTACGGGAATTAACCCGCTATCAGTGATTAATTTTTTCAGTTGAATGAGCAAATCCGGGTTTTCACCTTCTTTTTGTTTCGTATAAGGTTTGATATCCAGAAGAATTTCTCCGGCAGAAAGTTCTTCTTTGTACTTAATTTTACATGAATTGATTCCTTCGATCTGTTGAATTTTAGTTTCCAGATCGACACTGTTTTCAATCGTTCCGGAAAAAGAGTAGGAATACTGTTGCTGACCATAAACACCCAAAGTCAGGAACGTAGCAAAAGCGAATAGCAAATGTAGCATGTGTGTTAGTTTTAATTGTTAAAAAGCGATAATAGTCTATAAATGTAATACATAAAAAGTTAGAAAACAAAAAATCCTGTCTCAATTTGAGGCAGGATTTTCATATTAATCGGTTGAATTTCTTAACCTAAAAACGGGTAACGGTAATCCGTCGGAGAGACAAATGTCTCCTTAATTGTGCGAACAGATACCCAACGCATCAGGTTCATTGCAGCACCTGCTTTATCATTTGTTCCCGAACCTCTTGCTCCTCCGAATGGTTGTTGACCAACGACAGCTCCTGTCGGTTTATCATTGATATAGAAATTTCCGGCCGCATTGCGCAGTGCATCCGTTGCTTGTGTAATCGCGTAACGATCTGTTGCCATAATGGATCCAGTCAATGCGTATTCGGAAGTTGAATCAACAATGTGAAGCGTTTCTTCGTATTTGTACTCATCGTATACGTGAATTGTCAAAACCGGTCCGAAGATTTCTTCTTCCATTGTCTTAAATTTCGGATTCGTTGTAACGATAACAGTTGGTTCAATAAAATACCCTTTGCTTCCGTCGTAATTTCCTCCGACGATGATTTCTGCATCTGAAGCTGCTTTTGCATAATCAATGTATTCAGAAATCTTTGTAAATGCTTTTTTATCGATCACTGCGTTGATGAAGTTGGATGTATCTTCCGGAGATCCCATTTTCATGGAAGAAACCTGACTCACCAAAATGGATTTAACATCCGCCCAGATATTGGATGGAATGTATGCTCTGGAAGCTGCAGAACATTTTTGTCCCTGGTATTCGAATGCTCCTCGTGACAATGCTGTTGCTACTTCGGCTGCTTTTGCCGAACGGTGTACCATGACGAAATCTTTTCCTCCTGTTTCTCCTACAATTCGTGGGTATGACTTGTATTTATCCAGGTTCTCACCGATGTTTTTCCACAACCCCCGGAATACTTCCGTTGATCCTGTAAAGTGGATACCTCCAAAATCTCTGTGTTTGAAAATCACTTCACCTGCCGTAGGACCATCAATGGTGACCATGTTGATCACTCCGTCTGGTAATCCTGCTGCCTGGAACAGTTCCATAATCACAGCAGCGGAATACACTTGCGAAGCAGCCGGTTTCCACACAACTACATTCCCCATCAAAGCGGGAGATGCGCACAAATTGGCACAAATAGATGTAAAGTTAAACGGAGTAATTGCATAAATAAACCCTTCCAGTGGTCTGTATTCTACACGGTTCCATACGCCCGGAGATGAAATGGGTTGATCTTTGTAAATCGTTGTCAGGTATTGTACATTGAATCGGAAGAAATCAATCATTTCACAAGCAGCATCAATTTCCGCCTGGAATACATTCTTTGACTGTGCCAACATCGTTGCAGCATTCATTTTGTCTCTGAACGGACCTGCCAGTAATTCTGCTGCTCTCAGGAATACAGCTGCACGTTGTTCCCATGGTGTATTGGCCCAAGCTTCCCGCGCGTTCATTGCCGCTTCAATTGCCTGTTCTACATGAACAGCACTTCCCTGGTTGTAATGACCCAACAGTTTCTGGTGGTCGTGCGGAGGTGCCATCGGACGCTTTTTTTCCGTTCTCACTTCCTTTCCTCCGATGTACATCGGAATGTCAATTTGAGGCTGGTTGTACAGCTCTTTGTATTTGTCAATCAGATTTTTATGTTCTGCTGTTCCCGGAGCGTATGCTCTTACCGGTTCATTCACAGGTACCGGGACATTAAAGAATGCATTTGCCATATTTTTTTCTTGCAAAAGTAATCATTGTTCCTTATTCTTGCAATTATTAACTATTAAGATGGGCTTGAAACCATTTCTCAAATATGCTTTCCGTGTATTATTGATACTATTTTCAACAGGATTTACTTCTTACGGACAGACATTTAAACAATTTATCGAATCAGATGATATTGATACGAAATGCGGCATAGCGGAAGAATTGTCCCTGGAATATGTCGTCTCTGACCTGGATTCATTGCGGATGATGGGGGAGAGTTTATTGAAATTTTCCAATAAACTGCAGAGTAAGAAAGGGATCAATATGTCGTATTATGTGATTGGGAACTACCTCACACGCACAGCGAAAGAACAGGAGGGAATGGAATTACTCCGCCAGGCGAAAAATTATTACCTGAGCATTGAAAACTACAACCTCGTTACTTCCATTCTCAATGAAATAGGAAATGCGTACCAATACCTTGGCAAACATGAGGAATCGTGTAAATGGTATGAACAATCGCTGAAATACGGAGAATTCGCATCCGACGAATATGTCATGCATGCGGCACGGATCAACCTGGCTCAGGCGTACAATCACCTTGAAAAATACGAACAGGCGAAAGAGCAGGCGGAACAGTATCGGGATTGGGTACTGAAACTGGGGTCATTGAAAAGTTCTTCCAATGCATTTGCTGTTTTGGGTTCCATTGAATTAAACCAGGGGAAAAATAAGCAGGCAATTTACTATTTTGAGCAATGTTACAAGTTTGCTGTCCGTGCAGGAGATAACTCGGGGCAAGGACATGCATTTACCAACATCGGGATTGCGAAATACCTCGAAGGGGATATGGATGAGAGTGAGCGTTACTTCAAAGAGGCGCTGGAATTCAGAAAACAAGTGAGAAATGTCGCCATGACCTGTGATGCATACCTCAACTACGGAGGGATTTTATACGAACGCGGGAAAAACGAAGCGGCAATTGAAAATTATGAGACAGGATTGAACCTGGCCAGAAAGCATAAGAAATACACGAATGAAATTGAATTTCTGGAAGCACTGAAGGAATTATACGCCACATATGACCCCAAGAAAATAGAGGAATTGGATCACGATATTGAATTAGCACAGAAACTACAAACCTATTTTGACCACGATCAGCAAAAAATTGATGATGTATTGGCCAGTGAACTGCGGGAGAGTGATAAAATCCGGAAAAGCGGGTTTGTGAGCGAAAGCAACCGGTGGCCATTTTACATTGGAGCTTCAATCCTGTTTGTAGGTTTCTTTTTCCTGGTCGTCCGAAAAAAATTAAACTAAGAAGTATGATTGTTAGGGCATTTTGGTTACTTTTAATGGGTACTATGTCCTATGGAAGTTTTTCGTGTTAATATTATAGACTTTTTTCGTTCCTTTTTCCCGTTCCAGTTGATTGTTGCCCATCTGAAACACAACCTGTTGGGAATCGTGACATGGTTGCTTTTTTTCCTGATTATTTCAGGCCGGTTGGGAGGCCGGTTCGGATTGCCGATTTTGTTTTTTTCTCCGGAATACCTGGGAAAAGTTTCCTACTGGTCATTCGGATTGCTGGGATTTGGTTTTGGCGGACTCACGATGGCGTTCAATACGTATTCGTACAGTAAGTTGGGAAAGCGGTTTCCCTTTTTAATCTTTGTGAAACGCCCGTTTCTGCGGTTTTGTAAAAACAATGCGATCATTCCGGTTGTTTTCTTCTCATTTTACCTGATCAATATGATCAATTATCAATGGACGGAAGAATATGCCTCTGCCTGGAAAGTATTTTTCTACAGCCTTTCATTTATCGGGGGAATTGTCCTGTTTGTTGCGTTCTCACTGTCTTATTTTTTTCCGATTTTTAACCGTTTTCGCTTGATTAACCTCGTAACAGATGACGATGGAAGTTATCCGTTTCAGGCAGTCTACCGGAAGCAGGAAGGGAAGTGGTACAGCCGGATTTTTGCAAAAACGGACCGCCGGTACCTGTACTTCGGGCGCGGGTTTAAAATGTACCTGAGCCGGCCGATAGACCACATTGATGATACAATTGTCCAGAAAGTACTCGCCAGAAACCGCATCAACACCTCACTGTTTGAATTGTTGACGGTATTGTTGTTTATCGGTATCAGCCTGTTTCCCGATTACAGTATTTTTGAGCTTCCTGCTTCTATGAGCATCGTATTGCTGGTTACACTTATTTTTATGTTGTATTCCGTTTTACAGACCTGGTTCAGAAAATGGACTCCTTTCCTGTTTGGATGTGTGATACTGGCAATGAATTACCTGAGCACGAATACCCAGTATTTCTCCTACCGGAATTATGCGTACGGGTTGAATTATGATTCGTCCAAAAAACCGGCTTATTCACTGCCGATGATTGAGCAGTGCGCGCAGCAGGAGACCGATAAATCTACTTCCGAATCGTACCGCAATTACATCCGGTTGCTGGAGAATTGGAAAGAGCAGACGGGCGAAGCCAGACCGAAGCTGATTATTGTTAATTCGTCGGGAGGTGGATTGAGAAGCACGCTGTGGACATTTGGCGTATTGCAAAAGCTGGATCAGGAATTTAACGGGAAGTTGAAAAAAAATATTCACCTGTACACAGGAGCTTCAGGAGGAATGATCGGTGCCAACTATTTCAGAGAGTTATGCCTGAGAGCGGAGAAGGGAGAAATTCAATCCATTTATTCCAAGGAATACAGTGAAAAGCTGGGAAAGGATATGCTCAATAAGTTGGCTTTTTCGGCTTCAACCCGCGATTTATTCCTGCGGATCCAGAATTTTGAATACGGAGGCTATGAATATCCCAAAGACCGGGGGCAGGCATTTGAAGATCAATTGCATGCCAATACGGATTATGTAATGGATCATACACTGGGGTATTATGCCGAATATGAGCAGAAAGCACAAATCCCGTTGATGATTGTGACACCGACGATTGTGAATGATGGACGAAGATTGCTGATCAGTTCCCAGTCGTTGGGATTTCTTACTGCCCCGTCCAACACGGGACATTTTCTTTCAAAAACGTATGAAAACATTGATTACCAAACATTTTTTAAAGACCTGGATCCCCAGAATATCCGTTTTTCGACCGTGTTGCGTTCCAGTGCTACGTTCCCTTTTGTGACACCAATGGTGACACTTCCCACGACCCCTGAAGTACAGTTGATGGATGCAGGAATCCGGGACAATTACGGGGGGAAAATAACCATGGAAATCTTGTTTCACCTGCAGGAATGGATCAAAGAGAATACTTCGGGGGTGATCATTCTTCAGTTGCGGGACACAAAGAAAATACTGGACAATACAACCTACCGGCAGGTGTCGTTGATCAATAAACTGATGCTCCCGTTCGCAAATATGTACTCCAATTTCCCGAAAACCCAGGATTTTGACCAGGACCAGTTGTTCAAACTGGGAGTTGCAGAACTGACATTTCCGGTGGATGTGGTGAACTTTAATCTGCGGGAAAAGGTAAACGATCAGATTTCGCTGTCCTGGCACTTGAGTACACAGGAAAAAAACAAAATCAAACAAGCGTTTTACAGCGAATTGAATCAACAGGCCTTTCAACAACTGAAAGCACTGATTGAAAAAAAATGATGGGTTGCTTCACCATAAAACCGATTGATTTTGATTACTTTCGGTCATGAAAACATTGAACAACGTTATATGAAACTTACCCGATTGATACTCGTTATATGCCTCATCGTTCCGTTTTTTTCGGAAGCACAGACCATTGTAACCGAACTGAAGAAAAAGAACTACGGAGTTTACAAAGGAGAAATTCCGTCGTACATATACAGCAGTGATACGTCTTTGTTTACAATCGACGCGACACCGATTGAGGTACAGGTATCGGAAAATGCCATTGCTGTTACAATCGGGAAATTGCATAAAAAAGGAAGTTATCACATTTTATTTAAGGACAAAAACTATTACGTACTGGATGCTTTTTTTGAAGGAGACATCCTGACAGAGCGAATTGTGCTGTACGAAAAAACAAAATCAATGATCCGGGAAGGGAGTTATCCGCAACCGAATGCACTGTTGAAAAAAGCGGGGAGATAATGAGTGGGGCAGGAGTAATCTAACTAAAAAACGGGATACTTGAAAGCACCCCGTTTTACAATGATTTATTTTTTCAGGACTATCCGATCACAGCTTTGTAACCATCCGCGTCCAACAACCCGTCTAACTCAGACGCGTCAGAAAATTTAATTTTAATAATCCATCCTTCTCCATACGGATCAGAGTTAACCAATTCAGGATTTCCTTCCAGGTTGGTGTTGAATTCAACGATCTCACCTGAAACAGGCAGGAATAAATCAGAAACTGTCTTCACAGCTTCTACTGTTCCGAACACCTCATGTTGATCCAAAGTTTCACCTTCAGTTTCTACTTCAACATAAACAATATCCCCCAATTCTCCCTGAGCGAAATCTGTAATTCCCACAACAGCAGTGTCGCCTTCAACACGTACCCACTCGTGGTCTTTTGTGTACTTCAAGTTTGCCGGTATACTCATTTTTTTGAATTATAACGTTTTAGATTAATAGCATAACAATTGTCTGTTGTTCAACAAGACGTAGCAAATGTAGCATTTTTTTTAGAATGCAAATCAAATAAAAAAGAGGTGTCGATTAAAACACCTCTTTCCGACTTACTTATGAATACAACTTTCGTTAAAATTGCCGAACTTGGGATGCTCCTGTTACTAATTTGGAGCTGATTTTAGGAGTGCCTCTGTATTTTAAGTCGCTGGCACCCGATGCATCTATTTCCAGGGTATCCGTCACATGGATTTTTGAGGAACTGGCGCCGGAACATTGCATTTTTGCGGTTTTGACTTTGAATAATTCTGCCTTTAATTCACATGCACCTGTGCTCATCATATCCATCATCGCAGCCGATCCGGATAATTTTACATCACTGGCACCTGTTATTAATCCTTTTACCTTATTGGAAGAAAGATTGAGCTTCACGTCACTGGCGCCGGATAAATCCAGATCAATGTCGGGAACGGTTAAATCCAGTTCTACATCGGTAGCTCCCATGACTGTTAACTTCAGGTTGTCAAATTTCAGGTTGGTTTTTGAGGAAAGGTTCACCGCGCCGAAACACTCAATGGATTTCAGATCCACAACTGTCAGGTAAATAGTGATGACAAAATCGTTTCCTTTTTTCTTATTGGCGGTTGTGATTTCAAGTGTTTTATTGGTGTTGCTGATTTCCAGAGCCTCTCTTCCATTTTCGTCAGCCTCTACTTTTACGGATTCTTTGGTACCTTGCGAAATGTAAATATGATCTACCGCTCCGGACAACTTAAGTGAATGGAAGGTTCCATAATCTTTTTCACTGTCGAAAACAGGAACGATCGTTCTGTTTCGCTTTGTTTCATACTGAAACGGAAACTGGACAGGAAGCTGAAACGGAGGTAGTGTTTGCTCCTGAAAATCCATTGCGGATACAGGCGTTTCAGGTGCCTCAGGTGCTTTCGGAGCGACAGGAGGCATTGATCTGATAAGTAACGGCGCCGGTGGCGGGAGTTCATTTTCCAGTTTGATTTCGTTGGTATCCTCCATTTTACTTACACCGATATCCATCGGTCGTTTTCTTTGTTCAGGTTGTTTTTCCGTTCCATATAGAAAATAGGTTCCCAACCCGATTCCTACGGTTAAAATTGCTGTTGAATACATGACTACTACTGATTTCGTAAATACTAATTTCATTTTTGTGAGCAAACCGGTAAGTAACATTCCGATTGTAATCAACCCGATCCACCTCTGAATCTCGTTGACAGGTGTTTCAACTTTCTTGTTCCGAGCCTGTTCAAACAGGTTATCCATTATTTTTTCTTCTCTCGACATACCTTTCTTTTTATGCAATAACAGGTTGTTCTGTCAATAGTTTGGCCAATTCTTGTCTTCCGCGCGTTAATCGTTTTTTTACAGCATCTTCACTTGCTTCCTGAATTACTGCTACTTCCTTGATGGAGAATCCCGAAATTTCAAAGAGAATCAATGCTTCCCGTTGCAGTTCAGGGAGCTTCCCCAATGCTTTGTACAAGTCTTCTATTTCCAGTTGTCGTTCTGCTTCCGAATAACCGTGTGAGCGATTCTCAAAACTATCAGACCATTTCTCTTCCCGGATCTTCTTAGTGGAATTGGACAATATCCGAATACTGATTCCAAATAGAAAGTGAAGAAAAGCATCTTTGTTGTTGATCCCCTCGAATTTTTCAAAGGCAACGACTACTGTTTCCTGCATTAAGTCTTTAAAATCCATTTCCCCGTATACGCGCGCTTTACAAAACCTTTCAAAACGAGCATGAATAGGTTTGTACAGGGACATGAATTCTTTTTTCTTCTTATTACTCATAAAAGTCTGCTCACAAAGGTAAGTGTATTGAAAAGAGGAAAAGTGACATGGAAATGCATATTTTTTTAAATAAAAATCAGTAGGAGTTGTTTTTGAGTGTGTTATAAATGAAAAAAGTCGCCCTTTTGAGGCGACCTAACAGTATAATGACTGATTCCTTACTGATCTTTACGTGTCCCTCCGATCCCGAATTTAAACCCGAATGCACCTGTAAAGAATACGCGCGAACGTGTATTCGAGTCCCAGAAATACTCATTCATTCCGGTATCCTGATTGTAAACGACATTTCCGTAATGACTGGTCAGACTTGTGTTACCAACTCCTACAGCAGTAAACACGTCCATGGAGAATTTATTTCCCAACCAGAATTGGAAACCGGTGTAGAACTTAAATGAGAGTTGTGTTGTAGCTCCAATCCGTTCCCCCAATCCATACATCTGATCGACATACTTGGTATTGTACAATCTATATTTTAATTCCGGACCAATGTACAATCCTCGCGGAGCTGTTGCCAATCCTGAAATCGGATAGTAACGGAATGCCAATGACCCGAAAAATCCAAGACCACTTTCCTTTCCCCACCCCATATAGGATCCAAACATGTTTTCAAAAATTACAGGAGTCAACCCAATTTCAGACACAGTAGGTCCCAGACCAATCTCAATACTTGACTGCCGGGCGATCCGCTGTTCATACGCAAAATGTAATTCCCCCATGATTAATTGCGTGGGAGAATATTTGATCGCAAATTTCGAATGATTATCTTTTTGGGCAATTCCCTGGAATGCAAGTAACGCACAAGTAAAAGAGAAGAATAGTCTACGCATAGTTTTATATTTTTGACTTACAACGAATAAAAATAGAAAAAATTATTTCATTCGATTAAAATTAAAGTGGTGATCAGCTACCTACCTTCTCTTGTTTAGCTTACGTGCTCTTTTTTTGTAATCGTTGGAGAAACTTTGCTTCTTGTTTGTGTACTGTCGTTTACCGAATCGATTGGTCTCATAATAGAACGGTAATCCCATTCCCAGGTAGACTTCGTGGGAAGTTGCCATGAATTGTGAATAACGACCAAGGTTGTAATTGAAATTGTATCCGATCCGCGCAACGTTGGAGATCATGATGTCAAACCCTGCGGCAAGCGCATTTTCAGACCGGTAACCGACTGTGAATGCCATTCTTCCGTGAAAGATATTGCGAAGCATCAAATCTCCTTGTAGCGGAGAGTTGGGAACGAATTTAACCTGGATACACGGATTGAAAATATAACTTCCGCTGCTGTTCGACAGGTAGAATCCGGTTGCCAGGTAATGATGCCACCTATTTACTTTGAATCCGTTATTTGGTCCTGTGTGAATATTGTTCATCAACGATGGAATCGAATAACCGATGTACATTTTCGGTCCGTTGTAATACACACCAAACCCGGCATTGAATCGCCATTGATTGAAACTCTGCATAAAAGCAGGATCGTTTTGATTGATCAGGAACAAACGGGAATAATCATTGTTGACATTCTGTACACCGACACTTGCGCCCAACGCGAAATATTGCTCGTCATTGATATAAATCCGATAGGCGTACCCGGCATTGATTCCTGTTGATTTGGCGATCCCCACACGGTCATTGATTGCTGAAATTCCCACAGCATGCGATGAATTAATTTCATAGGCACCGATAAACCCAACGGTGGAAGGGGCACCTTCCTGTCCGGTCCATTGCGTCCGGTAGATTAATTCCGCAGAAATTCGTGCTTCTACACCGATTGCTCCCGGGTTTAGCAATCCTTTTGCAACATTGAATTGAGAAAAGCGCGCATTGGTCTGACCAAACGCTACAGATCCGGAGATACAGATGATTGCGAGTAAAAATCGTCTCATTTTCTTATTGTTTTAGCGTAAGGTAGCCGTCAAATCGGTGTCCGTCTATTGTTAATGTATAAAAATAAGTTCCTTCCGGTAATGTATCGCCTCCCATGCACAAGCTGGTTCTGCACGTACCGTCCCAGTTGTTCAGGTACCTGTCCGATTCAAACACGACGTCACCCCATCGGTTCCAGACTTTCAGCTCCGCTGTGAATTCATATATTTCAGGTATTTCAAATACATCGTTAATACCGTCTCCGTTGGGAGAAAATCCCTGTGGAATGGTTAAGTCAATTAATTTGAAATGGGTGGTGTGTGTCATCGAACACCCCAATGTGTTGCTGGTAGCGACCAACGTAACATTGCCGGATGTAGTTCCCGTGTACCCGGTGCTTGATCCCGTTGTAGCGGTAATGTTTTCCGCAGGTGACCATAAATAAGTATCAAAATTTGCAGGTCCGTAGGCATATTCGGTTTGTCCCGGAAGTACAAAGATCGTATCGGGCATTGAAAATTCAGGTAGTTCTGCAATATCAATTGCCAGGGACAATGTTTGAAAGCATGCACCTTTATAGATCGTGACGGAATACGTGGAAGGTTGCTGTGGTGCAACGACAATTGCCTCAGAAAATTCACCTGTTGACCAGGCATACACATCACCGCCACCAGCTTCCAATAGCAAATAAGAACCGGAGCAAACGGTTGTGCCTCCAATGGCTTCCAGACTGAATTCAACAAAATTGATGGTTGCTTCGGCCGAGTCTTTACATCCGTTGGCATCTGTTACAACAACTTCATATGATCCGGATTCGGTGATGAATAAAGTAGGACTGGTTGATCCGTCATTCCATGTATAATTTGTGAACGACTGATTCAGACTCAATGTTGAACCGCTAATGGCAGGGCAGATGTTCAGACCTTCACTCGAAGAGATGACAGGATTCGGATCGGGATAGAGGGAAACAAGAATGGAATCCCTGGAAATGCAGCCAACATTGTCTTCTGCATCTATATACACCCATCCATTACCTGTTGCAGTTGCTGTATTTCCTGTTCCCGCAGCGACTCCGCTCCAGGTATAATTGACATATCCGACAGTGGCTGTCAATCCGTCCGGAGTTCCGGGACAAAGTGAAACGGAATTTCCTTGATTGATAACGACATCAATGGTGCAGGAAAACGAATCGAAGAGAAAAAGAAAGAGAGTGAATAATAGTAATATCCAGTGATTGATCTTTTTTAGAATCATAGATACAAGTTTAATGAACGGCAAAGGTAAAAGATTTAAATTTAACGGAGGAAATCGAATTGTTAAAACACAGGCGTTTTCAGTGTTATGGGAACGCATTTTTTTTCAAATTTTAGCACACTTTTGACTAAAAATACCTTGTATATCTGTTTTGTTCCATTAAATTTGTCGCGCGTACAATTTTATAGATACTGCAAAATCACAGTTTTACTAAAACACATTCAAAAATGAGCAAATCGACGATTTTTTACACAAAGACAGATGAAGCACCGTTATTGGCAACCTATTCATTCTTACCAATAGTGCAGGCATTTGCAAATAAAGCAAATATTGATGTTGAATTGAGAGATATCTCGTTGGCAGGAAGAATTCTATCAAGTTTTACAGACTATCCCGATGCCCTGTCAGAATTAGGAAAACTGACGCTGAGTCCTGAAGCAAACATTATCAAATTACCAAATATTTCTGCATCTGTCCCACAGTTGAAAGGTGCAATTGCTGAATTGCAAAAAGCAGGTTACGCTATTCCCAACTATCCGGATGAGGCAACAACAGATGAAGAAAAAGCAATCAAAGCGACATATGCCAAAATACTCGGTTCGGCTGTGAATCCTGTGTTGCGCGAAGGAAATTCAGACCGCCGTGCTCCGAAAGCAGTTAAGAATTATGCAAAAGCGAACCCGCATTCAATGGGAGCGTGGTCGGCAGATTCCAAAACGAAAGTGGCGCACATGACAAACGGTGATTTTTATGGAACGGAGCAGTCACTAACGGTTGACCATGATACACAGTTCAAAATTGAATTTGTAGGAAAAGACGGAGCAGTAAAAGAATTAAAGGGATTGTCTCCATTGAAAGCAGGAGAAGTAATTGATTCTTCTGTGATGAATATCAATGCATTGAAAGCATTTGTTGCTCAGACAATTGAAGAGGCGAAGGTAGCAGGTGTTTTACTTTCAGCCCACCTGAAGGCAACAATGATGAAAGTTTCCGACCCGATTATTTTCGGAGCGATTGTAGAAGTATATTTCAAGGACGTATTTACCAAATATGCCGACCTGTTCAAAGAGTTGGGAATTAACAAAAACAATGGATTAGGAGAGGTGTATGCTAAAATTGCAGGGAATGCAAAAGAAGCAGAAGTAAAAGCGGCGATCGATGCTGCAATTGCCAACGGACCTGCGCTGGCAATGGTGAATTCAGATAAAGGTATCACCAACCTGCACGTCCCTTCGGATGTGATTGTAGACGCTTCTATGCCTGCAATGATCCGTACTTCCGGACAGATGTGGGATGCAGCAGGAAAGCAGCAGGATACATTTGCGATTATCCCGGATCGTTCTTACGCCGGTGTGTACGTTGCAACAATTGAAGACTGTAAAAAACACGGGGCATTGGATCCAAAAACAATCGGTTCAGTTCCGAATGTCGGATTAATGGCGCAAAAAGCAGAAGAGTACGGATCACACGACAAAACATTCCAGGCAGAAGCAGATGGAACAATCCGTGTGGTGGATGCTGCAGGAAATGTATTCTTTAACCAGGCTGTAGAATCCGGGGATATTTTCAGAATGTGCCAGACAAAAGACGCACCGATCCAGGATTGGGTAAAGTTGGCTGTTAACAGAGCGCGTTTATCTGCTACTCCGGCTGTATTCTGGTTGGATGAAAACAGAGCACACGATAGAGAAATCATTAAAAAAGTCAATAAATACTTACCGAATTTTGATACAACAGGACTGGATATCCGTATCATGAATCCGGTAGATGCAACGAAATTCTCATTGGAACGCATCCGAAAAGGAGAGGACACGATTTCCGTGACCGGAAATGTATTGCGTGATTACCTGACGGATCTGTTTCCGATTCTGGAGTTGGGAACATCTGCCAAAATGTTGTCCATCGTTCCGTTGATGAACGGAGGAGGGCTGTTTGAAACAGGAGCGGGAGGTTCTGCACCGAAGCACGTAGAGCAATTTTTGGAAGAAGGATACCTGCGTTGGGATTCGCTGGGTGAATTCCTTGCTCTGGGAGCTTCTTTTGAGCATTTGTCGCAAACACAAAACAACCCGAAAGCATTGGTGCTGGCGGAAACATTGGATGAAGCAACGGAGAAATTCCTGGCGAATGATAAATCTCCTGCACGTAAAGTGGGACAAATCGATAACCGTGGATCCCATTTTTACCTGGCACTGTACTGGGCACAGGCATTGGCAAACCAGACGAAAGATGCGGAACTGGCAAACCAGTTTGCTGTTTTGGCAAAAACACTGACGGACAATGAAGCAACAATCAATGACGAACTGATCAGCGCGCAAGGGAAGGCAGAAAACATCGGCGGGTATTATTTCCCAAATGATGAGTTGGCTGCAAAAGCAATGCGACCAAGTGCGACTCTGAACGCAGCGATTGCAGGATTGTAATCTCACAATAAAATAACAGGAGAAAGGATGGCGAAAGCTGTCCTTTTTTCGTTTAAATCCTTTGACGGTAGTGTGTGTGCTTTTTTTTCCCGGTGCAATGTCTCTTTCAGGTGACACAGTCGGTATAAAAGCGATTACACACATTTTTGAGGCAATACCGGTTTTTATTTAAGATGTTTTTGTCTTAAATAAAAAATATGTTTATTTTTGTTTCATAAAACAGAAAGTAGGATGTTCTCAAAAGCATGTGAGTATGGGATTAAAGCGATTATCTATATTGCGACCCAATCATTGAATGACAACCGTGTAAAAATCGGAGATATTGCAAAAAACACAGATTCTCCGGTAGCATTTACAGCTAAAGTCTTGGGAGCGTTGGTAAAACGGAACATCGTACAGTCTCAGACAGGCCCAAATGGTGGATTCTATATAGAAAAGCACCGGATGGACGCAATTCGCGTAAGCGATATTGTTACAGCGATTGACGGGGACGAATTGTTTGAGGGGTGTGCACTTGGCTTAAAGTCATGCAGTCACCTGGAACCTTGCCCGTTGCATGATAAGTTTGTCGAGATTCGGTCGAATCTGAAAAAAGTACTGCAGGAAACAAGTGTTTATGATCTTACAGTTGGTTTGCAGGAAGGAGTTACGCGATTGATCAGACAGGCATAAAATGAAAGAAATGAGAAATTACTAAGTGATATACTTATTTACGACTTTTTTATCTTAAATTCAATAAATATGGAAAATGTAAGTTGGTTTGAACGGCAGGCAAGTTGGTTTGAAGTGTCTCGTTTTGGTGCAATGACATTGATGATGACATTTTTAAGTTGCTTTGGTTCCATTGGGGCAATGTATTCGATAGAGAACCATTTTTACCTGGGGTTGGTTGTATGCGCAATTGTTACAATGGCTTCTAATGCGGCGTTTATCGCCCAGATTCCTGCAAAACTGTGCCTGATCTTTTTTTATGTTGGCCTGGTTTTAAACGCTGCAGTAATTGTAGCCAATATTTTCATGGAATGATGAAACAGGATATTGAAAAAATAGAAGACATCCGGCTATTGGTTGATGAATTTTACGGAAATGTGCGGAGAGATGGTCTTTTAAGTCCCGTTTTTGAAGGGATTATTCAAGACCGGTGGGAAGAACACCTGGAAAAAATGTATCGGTTCTGGCAAACGATCTTGTTGGATGAGCATACCTATTATGGGGCTCCGTTTCCTCCACATGCTCAGATGCCTGTTGATACAACACACTTTTCCAGATGGATCGGGATTTTTCATCGTACAGTAGACTCGCTGTTTGAGGGGGAGCGTGCAGAGAAGGCGAAAAAACAGGGAGAACGGATGGCTTCTATCTTTCAATCTAAAATTGCTTACCTGAAAGCACATCAATTAATTTAAAGTATGGTATCCGGGTCATTAATTGTTGCTTTACTGACAGGTATCTGGTTGGGGTTTGTCGGTGCAATCAGTTTCATGGAATCGTGGTTGAAATTTAAGGCGCCCGGGATCAACCGATCATTGGGAGTGGGAATCGGACGGTTGGTGTTCAAAGCATTAAACCGGGTGGAATGGTGTTGCTTTCTGTTGATAACGCTACTTTTTATTGTCAATGTCAATTTGCTTGAACAACAGGGGATGACCGCAATGACGGGGTTATTGATTGTGCTGGTTGTACAGACTTTTTGGATGCTTCCTGCAATGGACAGGCGTGCGGCCATGTTGCTCAATAATATTCCGATAGAGCCGTCCCGTTACCATATTGGTTACGTGTTGCTGGAGTTGCTGAAAGTAGGTTTACTTGTTCTGCTGTTTCTCGCATAATCATCAACGGAAGTCCGGATTTAAACACCAATCAAAAGAATTGTTCCCCGGAAAATAATTCAACAATAACTTATTGATAATTAGATTTTTGATTTTTTTTAATGGATATTACTAAACGGATGGGTCTCATGATTAACAGAAAATCATTATTTTTGCATAATTAAATAAAGGAGTTAAACAATAAACATAAATTTGTTTCGTTTCTTTCAATAGGAACCAAAATAAATGAACGCCTATGTTAAATAGTTTACCCTCAATTGCTCCTGTAAAAAAGGAGAAAAAAAACGGACCAAGTCAATCAGTTTTGAATACCATTTTTAACTACAGTAAATCACTGGATGTAAAAACGGTCAAAAAACAGAAAATATTAATTCACCTGAATTAATTTCTTACCAAAGGAAAACATAAAAGCCATCTGAGCACACAGATGGCTTTTTTTGCGCCGTGTTTTTTGTATTCGAAACCATAGAAACAAGAGACTTGCGAAAATTAAATCCCGTTTTCCCAGCTAACTTGTCCAACAAAACATGAAAATAAAAGTTTTGCCGTATCTTTGAACAAAGATTTATCTACTTTTAAAAAGCATGGCATTAAAACAACATCTGTCACAAAAGCTGGAGCAACGGTTGTCTCCGCAGCAAATTCAGCTAATGAAGTTGCTACAGGTACCCACTATGGAGTTAGACCAGCGCATTAAACAGGAAATTGAAGAAAATCCGGCATTGGAAGAAGGGAATGATGAATCAGAGGATGATTTTGATGCACAGGACGATTTCGAAGGAGAGGACGAATTTGGCAACGATGATGTTGACTTTGATATTTCGGACTATTTTGATGACGATACACCGGATTATAAAACACAGGTTAACAACCATTCCAGGGATGACGAGGAGCGGGTGATACCGTTGTCCGGAGAACAATCGTTCCAGGAACGGATGATGGATCAGCTGACATTGGTCGATTTGGACGATACACAGTTCCTGATCGCAGATGTACTGATCGGAAACCTGGATGATTCGGGGTACCTGAACCGGGAAGTGGAAGCCATTGTGGATGACCTGGCGTTTTCCATGAATGTGATGGTGACGGAAGAAGAAGTAGAAGCAGTGTTGAAAGTAATCCAGGAGTTGGATCCGGCCGGAGTCGGTGCTCGTGATTTACAGGAGTGCCTGATCCTTCAGATCAACCGGAAGCAGGATGGTGATATTACTAAATTTACCGCCAAAAAAATCCTGGAAGACCACTTCGAAGAATTTACAAAAAAACACTATACACAGATTCAGAAAAAACTGGAGATTGAAGAAGAAGACCTCAAAGAAGCAATTGACGAGATCATTAAACTCAATCCAAAACCGGGCGGATCAATGAAAGAAGCTGCTAAAAATATGCAGCAGATCATCCCCGATTTTATGGTGACAGAATTTGAAGGGAAGCTGGAACTGACAATTAACGGGCGAAATGCTCCAGAACTGCGGTTGAGCAAAGGATATGAGAATATGCTCAGAAGCTACTCGGAAGGTGCAAAAACGAGTAAATCCGATAAAGAGGCATTGCAGTTTGTAAAACAAAAACTGGAAGGAGCCAAGTGGTTTATTGATGCAATCAAGCAGCGGCAAAATACACTTTTACTCACAATGACTGCCATCATGGAGTACCAGCGCGAATTTTTCCTGACGGGAGATGAAACGCAATTGCGCCCCATGATTCTAAAAGATATTGCCGATACGGTAGGATTGGATATTTCAACGATTTCACGTGTTGCCAACAGTAAATACGTACAAACCAATTATGGAATTTTCCCGCTCAAGTATTTCTTTTCAGAATCATTGTCAACAGATTCGGGAGAGGAAGTGTCGACCCGGGAAGTAAAGAAAATCCTGTCGGATGCGATCGAAGGAGAAGAAAAAAGAAAACCGCTTACAGATGAGAAACTGGCGGATTTGCTGAATGAAAAAGGGTACAATATTGCCCGTAGAACAATCGCAAAATACCGGGAACAACTCAATATACCTGTAGCCCGATTGAGAAAAGAACTGTAAAATGGAAAAATTCTTCCGTGTTATTTCATGGATTTTTATGCCGTTGTCAATGCCGTTGGTTGCATTGACAATTGTTCTGTACACACCTACCGAACTTGATTTTTATACACAGGTCAACGCACTTTACTACCTGGATCCATCGGTTAAGCGATTTTTCTTTAATTCATTTGCATTGTTCGGATGGATGTTTCCCGTTGTTTCTATTTTGATTTTACGACTTACCAAACAAATTGATTCAATTGAACTGGACAACCAGAAACAGCGATTTACACCCTTGTTGTTGTCGGGTGTTTATGCAGCAATGCTCCTGACCTTACTGTTCAAATTCAACAGCCAGGTAACATTATCCGTACATCTTTTTTCATTGGCATTTTCAGGTGTCTTTATCGCTGTTATCTTTTTGATTATCAATTTGAAATTCAAGATTAGTTTGCATGCTGCCGGGGTCGGAATTTTGCTGGGATTCTTATTTTCGTATTACTTGGAACAATCTTTGATAGGAATTTGGCAGGTATGTAGTGCGTGTGTTTTGGGGGGATTTGTAATCGCTTCAAGAATCGCATTGAAGAAACATACAAATAGTGAATTAATAATTGGATTTATTTCAGGTTTTTTTATTACATTCATTACGGATTTTATGATTACTCTTTATTTCTAAATTAAAACGTATGAAAAGTAGTGTCGTTTTTGCTGGTGTGCTTACTGCATCAATGCTGGCAGGCTGCGGTTCCGGTAGTAAAGGAACAGGGAAAGGAATTAACTTATTCACCGTTAGCCAGGACAAAGAACTTGGAGCTCAGGTAGCAGCTGAAATAGCTGCAGATCCGAAAACATACCCGATTCTCGATTCAACAAAATACCCGTCTGTTTACCAGTACATCTATAAAGTAAGAGATAAGATATTAAATTCAGGGAATGTGAGCCTGAAAAATGACTTCTCCTGGAAAATTCAAGTGATTCATGATGATGCAACACTGAATGCATTCTGTACCCCGGGCGGATACATTTATGTCTACACGGGAATTTTAAAATTCCTGGAGTCTGAAGACCAGCTCGCCGGAGTTCTCGGACACGAAATTGCCCATGCGGATATGCGTCACTCAACCCGGCAGATGACAACGATGTATGGAATTCAAACCTTGCTGGATGTCATTGCGGGCAACAGAGAATCTATTAAAACAATTACTTCGGGACTGATCGGATTGAAATTCTCCAGAAACCATGAAACAGAAGCCGATGAACGTTCTGTACACTATTTGTGCGGAACGGACTACAATGCAGACGGAGGTGCGGGATTTTTTCAGAAAATTCAGGCTTCCGGAGGTTCTAAAACACCTGAGTTTTTGAGTACGCATCCGAACCCGGATAACAGAATAGAAAATTATCACAATCAAAAAACGATAAAAGGTTGTACAGGAAATAAATCCTATACAGCAGAATACAAAGCAATGCTTAGTAAACTCCCTTAGATTTTTTACCTAATTATACTTCACACTCAATGAAGACAAAACGAACCTCACTGGAAGATATCGCAAAAGCAGTCGGAGTTTCGAAAGCAACCGTTTCATTTGTTTTAAATGGAAAGGGGGATGAATTCAACATCAGCAAGGAAAAACAAAAACTGATTCAGGACACGGCTAAAGAAATGCTGTATGTCCCCAATTTCTTCGCCAAAAGCCTGCGGCAGGGGGAAACAAAAACCGTCGGACTCGTTGTTTCGGATATTTCCAACCCTTTTTATGCAGAATTGTGTAAAACCATCCAGGAAGAACTGCACAAGAAGGGATACAATGTCTTTATCGTAAATACGGATGAAGACAAAGAACTGGAAAAAATACTCATGCGGGAATTGTTTCAGCGTTCAGTCGACGGAATGATCATCTCTCCGAGCAACCGGATTGATTCGTTGATTCCTATTTTGCATGAAACACATATCCCCGTTGTATTTGCAGACAGACAAGGTGATGAAAATGCTGACTTTGTAGGTGTGGACAACTTTAAAGAAGCAAAGAAACTGGTCTATAGTTTTTCCAAACAACCCAATAAACTGGCCGTTGTACTGAAAAGCAACAGTATGGTAATTACCCTGGAAGAACGCATTCAGGGAGCGGAAGCAGCATGTAAAGAACTGGGAATTCCAATGGAGCTGGTGCAACTTCCGACAGACCCGAAACAAGTGGATAAAAAAATCAAATCGCTGACTGAAAAAGGATTTGATTCCTTTTTGGTGTTGAATAATGTCGTTGTATTGAAAATCCTTGCAGGATTAAAAAACAATGGAATTGAGTTGGGAACCCAGGCACGAATGATCTGTTTTGATGACGATGAAGCATTCGCATTTGTTGACCCGCCGATTACTGCGCTTCGCCAACCGATTGTGGAAATCGGAATCCATGCGGTTGATCGTTTATTCGACCGATTGAAAGAAAGTCATAAACCCGGGAAACACGACCTGCGTAAGTGTGAACTGGTGATCCGAAAGTCACATTAGTGAAAAGCAGCGTTCTGAGGGAATAAATAAGTTGCCAGCCCTGCTTTTTTTGCCCCTTCAATGTGCTGAATACTGTCGTCGATGAATAAAACACCTTCCGGGCGTACAGACATCTTTTCACAGACACTTAAAAATGTCTCCGGATGTGGTTTCCGCAACTGGAGATGATGCGACAGAAACGTGTGATGAAAATAATCTTCAAGTGGTCGCTCCGTTACCTTTTTCAAGCTTCTTCTGACACGGTCTTCGTGTAAATCATTGGTGTTGCTTAGTAAGGCAATCGTATGAGTGGTCTTTAATTGTTCCAGGAACGCTAATTTTTCAGGTTGAAACGCTTTGATCATCGCATTCCATGCCGCTACAACCTGGTTGGGGGAACAATCGCGCGGCAGAAACTCTTTTAATTTGTTGATAAAGTGAAGACTGGATATAGCCCCTGTTTCATAACGGTCAAACAGATCTGTCTGCAATGCCTGAGAATATAATTCTTCGAATTGTTCAGATCCTAACTCCTGAAATGCTCTGGTTGTAGCTGTATATTCCAGGTCAATCACCACTCCCCCCAAATCGAAGATGACTACATCATATGTGTTGATCAATTTAATTAATTCCATGGTACAAAAATAAAAAAGGCCGGCAAAAACCGACCTTCCGTGTAAACTATTGAAAGAAAATTATTTTTTCAATTCCAGGTGCAATTTGTAATCGATCTGAGGGACGATTCTTGTTCCTCCCTGATCAGCAAATCCTTGCGATTTGATTCCTTCAAAATCAAATGTAAATGTACCGTCAACGATCAATTTATCTCCTTCCACTTTCGTAGAAACCGGAACGTCTTGTGTAAATTCAACACCTGTAACTTTGATTGTAGTTGGTAATTTACCGTCTTTCAACTCTCCAACAGTTACTTCTGCAGTCGGGAATTGAGCTGCATCAAAGAAAAAACCACCTTTCAAGTGCGCATTCAATGTGTCTCCCATCGGAGCAGGCAACTGATCTGTTGTTTTGATAGAGTTCATATCTACTGTCAATGCACCTGAAGTGATTACATCGTCAGTTGTTTCAACAGAACCTTTTGAAAAACTGATCACACCACCGTGTTCACCTGTTTCGTTCCCTTTTTTGTATCCTTTCCACTCCAATGTAGACGCTGCTGCATCAAGTGTATAATTAGCTACTACCGGTTCAGTTGCTGCTTCCTCAGAACCACCACATGCCGTAAGCAAAGCGGCTCCGGCTGCGAATAAAAATAAATTTAGGTTTTTCATAATTTTGAATTTTAACTGGGGCAAATATACAATTAAACAATATACCATGGTAAATAATTTTATTGAAAATTTTCAAATTTATTCTTTTTAACCATTTTTCACATATTCTAAAGAATACAACCTCAATAAATAACAGTATTTTTCGTGTAAGTGAAAAAACGCTCGTATTGTTATTTTTAATTAGCTTTGCAGCATAATTTATCTTTCTATGAAGCAATTGGCTTTACTTGGCATCACGCTGATTTTTAATTCTGCTTTCGGACAACAGTCACAGGATCTGATTCCTAAAGATGCAGTAACGGTATTGAGCATTAATAATATGTCTGTTTTTCAGAAGGTTTCGCTGGATGAACTGATTCAGTATGATTTTATGATTGACATTCAACAAGAATTATTTGATGGTTCTACAGCTGGAAAGTCGATCAAGGAAGCCGGAATTGATTTCAATCAGAAATTAAACGTGTTTTACGGAAAGACATACGATTATGAAATCTCCGGGTTTACATTCGGGATTTCTGACAAAGAGAAATTATTCACTGTTTTTGACGACTTCGAGCAGGAGCAATCCGGTTATCCCTCTGTGGAGCGGTACAGTTCTTATTTCAACCAGTTGATCATCAAAGGGAACAGTGGTTTGCTGATTCGCGTGGAGCCATTACACGATCGTATTTCAGATGTGGCGGATTCCATCTGGTATGCCCGTGGAAATGACTACTACTGGGGAGCTTATGACGATGAGTTCATGATTGATAATGTGGAAGAAAACATCCTGGATGTCGAAACAGAGGAGATCATTAACGAAGAAATCGTATTTGAAGATACCATCACGGAGCCCGGAGAATATGTGTTTGAAGAAGTCAAAGACATTGTGTCTGGTAAAACATATTGGGAATTGCGGGACAGTGTCTCTTTTTCATTGCAGATTACCTATTTGAAAGAACTCACAGACGGGTTGTTTCTCAGAAATGAATCCCTCATTAACGCGGATGTTCGTTTTGCAAACCAGTTAAAAAGTACATCAGACGGTGTGTTCTATCTTGACAACTCCAGGAACCTGGAAAAGAATCAAAGTTTCTGGTACATGAAAACGATGTTTCCCGGACTGTATGCCGAATTGAAAGACTTGTATACCGGGAATGTCATTGTGGGCGATATCTTCCTGAATGAAAAAAACATTCAGTTTAAAGTGGTTTCGAATTACGGAGAAAAATTGGGATCGGTATATCAAAAACTCAACGACTCCAAGTTTGACAAGAACATTTTGAAGTACATTCAAAAAGACAATTCTGCATTTTTCACCTACAACATCAATTTGAGGGAAGCGTATGAGCAAGCATACGATGTGATTGTTCCCATCCTGGAAAAAGAAAAAAGTATGCAGGTAACAATGAACCTGCTGGTGCTTGAATTATTGGATGAATACATCAATAAAGATGCGTTGTTCGGAAGTTACAAAGGAAGTATGTTCGGAACCTTCAACGGTATTAAGAAAGTGAAGACCAAAAAAATCATTTTCGATTACGATGAAGAAACCTGGGAATATACCGAACAAGAGGTCGAGGCGGAAGAGGACATGCCGATTTTTACGCTCGGATTTTCAACAGACAGACCTGACATTGCAGAGAAGATACTGAAACGATTGAGTCGCGCAACTTCCCAGATTGAGCAGGTAAATGATCACTGGGTGTTTTACGATGCTGTAATGGAATCAGCTCCGCTTTATTTCGTTAATAAAAACGGATTGTTTATCATTACGAATGACGAAGATCTGGCAGTTAATCATTCGAATGGATATGGTGCGAATGCCATTACCGGGAAGAAAGCAAAAGAAATTAAGTCCAATGGGTTCATGTATGCTGAAGTTGATTGGGGGAAAACCATCGACCGCCTTCCGAGAGACATGTTCACCGGAGAACAAAACGAAATTGTAGACGCGATGCGTGGAAAAGGAGGAATGATTAAACTGACCTCCAGCAAAACGACAAAGCAACACACCAAATTTGATTTGATCTATTCGTTTGAAGGTTCTTTTGAAAATTCCAGTAAGTATATTTTAGACTTTGTAAACAGTATTTACCTTATTTCAAAATAGGCTGTTCCGATGATGCGCAAACTGACGTTCATTTTTGTACTTGCAATATTGTTCGGTGCATTTTTAGTTGTGAATCCGTACCTGAGCAGGCCGGAGGAACCACCGTCGTTGGAAGACCGGCTTCCGGATGCCGATTTTATGGCAACAGCTGATTGCATCCGGCTGGCAAAAGAAGTGAGCGGAATGCTCTATTATTACAAAGTACCTTACCGCGACTTCTTGTCTCCTGAATTTATCCTCTCCCAGGCCAAAGCGTACGGAATATACATCCAGAATCCCATGTACTTCTTTGCAAATAAAGACGGAGAATTCGGTATTCTTGCAGAACTGAATGATAGTACAAAGTTGAACCAGGGAGTTGAGAAACTGAAGCACTTTTTTGATGTGAAGGAAATGCATGTCGCCAAACAAAAGGTATACAAGATTCAGGATTTTGATTCGTATGTTTTCTATGGAAATGACTACATCTGCTTTTATAAGGGAGATTCGCTGAAACAACACATTCGCAGAATTACTGAAGCAAAAACCAATCAGGTATCACCCACCTGGATTGAGCTGATCAATCAGCAACGTTACCTCAATAAAAGCATGGTTTTGTATTCCCGGCTGGACGACTTTCAACAGATCAGCATTGATCAGGCAATTGCGTATCCGGTTCTCGACTCTACGCATGTCTATTTCTACGCCTACCTGGCAAGTAAAGACACATTGCCGTTTAAATTAAAAAATGAAGGCAGTGGATTTGTCCAGGGAGAATTTACAAAAAGTAATATTTCCATTCACCTGGACCCGACATACCTTCAGCAACATCCGGAGCATCCATTATACACATATCTCATCCGGCAGAGCGCCCGGATTCGCTTTCCGTTCAAGGAATTTATGAAGTATTGGAACGGAGACCTATCATTTCAACAGGGAGGATGGATCAACATCGATGAAAAATTTATTGAATCGGAACTGGATGAGGATTTCAATGTCACAGAAGTCGTGAAAACACGCCAGGTAAAAGTTCCCGGATTTGCTCTGAACTATTCATTGAAAGAAAAATCCCTGAATTTTCTCGAAGTAATTAAATCAAAGGGGTTTTTAACGGAACAGGAAGGAAAATATCACTTATTGTTATCGCCCCCGTTGAATTTCATGGAGAACAAAGATTTTTCCCACACATTTTACGCCGCGAAGGCTCCCCCGAAGATGGTAGAATCAAAAAAATCATACGTAACCTGGACCCACAGAGGAACTCAATACACGGTAATGGTCGACAGTTTGAAAACGTTCGAATTCTACGGAAACTTAAGTTTTAGTATGGAGCATATCTTTTCCCGGAAAAACTTAACCGATAATTTCTAATTTTTTTGTTTGAACCAGGTCAATTCAGATGGATTGACTGTAGCGACAACACGAAAACCGACAGTTGTTGAAGAACCGGTATAGGCCTTTGTACTTTGATTACGGATATCATAGGGAGCATCATACCAGGATCCTCCGATTACTTCGTTTTGATCCTTGAGTAGCTCTGCTACATTACCGTTCATGTTATAAATCCCGAATCCGTTTTGCCAGTATGATTTTGCAGGAGCAATGATATCTGCCAGATCTTCCGGATCATTGATGTCCGGATAGACAGGTTCGACTACAAATTCACCCTTTTCATTTCTGGCAATTGATGTTTCACCGATACGAACAAAATTTGCAAGAAACTGCCCCTGGGAATTTCTGACATAAGGTTTGCCCCAGGTATAAGATGCATTCAAATTATCACCGCATGCTGCACGAATCCACTCTGTTTTTAAAGGAAGTCGGAATGTGATTCGCTGATCTGAAGGCAGAAGCGCATTGTATTTTTCAGTCAACCATTCACAGTAGAGTTGTGCTCCTTCTCTGGAAATATTTACAACAGCATAGTCTTCGTATGCTGGGTGATTGTGGTAATAATGTGCATATTTTTCGTTTAATGCTTTCCCTTTAGCCAGTTGAAGGAATCAATTTTTGCAACCGCGTATTTTTCATGCTCACCAGTTGCAATCAAATCTTTCAAAAACAAACGATAGTCGAGATTGGTTACTTCCGTTTTGGAAACTAAAAAGGATTGTACAGAAACAGTGTCAGCATCCAGCTTCACTAAACCGGAGGGTACAAAGCCGAATTGTTCGTTGACCTGTTTGTTAACCTTTGATAGCGCTGGTAACTTGCTTGTTTGTGTGAGGGATACGATTCCCGATCCGATCAGAATAACAGCGGAAGAAAATAAATATGTTTTCATAGAAATAAAGAGTTGAATTCTATGAACTATAACCCCCAAAAGTGAGAAATGTTACACAATCAATTGATTATCCATCGATTTGTTGATCGGCATCTTTGATAAACAATGCAATTTCCGAAATGATTTGTGCTTTTCGTTCTTCTTTCGGAGCAGGATCTTCCAGGTATTCTTTCAAGTGCCATTGTGCCTCCAGAATATGACGCTCTTCGATTTCACCGTTCAGGTTTTCTAAAATCGTCAGACAGTCCAATGCCTCCAGGAAATCACCTTCACAAGCAATCAATACAAAATCTGCAAGGTAGTTGGTGTAGTCAAGAGATGTATTCCAGATCGTTGAAAGCAATAGCTGGCGTACAGGTAAGAAATGCTCGTCACGGATTACTTCAATCATCGTATCTACCGTAGAGGTGTCTTTTAAACTCGAAAAAATTTCCAGAATTTCTTTTTGATGGTTTCCTGTCTCCCGGTCTTTCAATAATAATTCTGCCAGCGGCACAATGACCGTTGCATCTCCATCCGATTTTAATCCGCTTAATGCTTTTTTTACCTGCTTTTCATCCGAAGAAGCTAACAATTCGATAATCTGTTTTACGTTCACGCGACCATTTTTTTAAGGTGACAAAGGTACGATACAGTTAACACATGACAAAATCGGTAAATCATCTTTTCATCAGAAAGATCAGTTATTCAGTTTACACCTCCTGAAGTTTAGCTTTCTACATTTGATAATTGAAGCATTGATAATTGACCAGTCAACATTCATAATTCAACATTCATAATTCAACATTCATAATTCAACATTCTTCAAATAATCGTAACTTCGCAGTTTTAGAAATACAAGTAGTAAAACGGCAATTATCAAAGACAATGAAAGTTTCGTACAATTGGTTGAAGCAATACACAACAATTACAGCAACTCCGGAAGAACTGGACAAAATTCTTACGGATACAGGCCTGGAGGTGGAAGGAGTTGAAAAAATGGAAGCCATCAAAGGAGGGCTCTCAGGAGTTGTCGTTGGCGAAGTACTGGAATGTGAGCAACATCCGGATGCCGATAAACTGAAAGTAACAACAGTAAACATCGGTGCCGGTGAACTGTTGCAAATTGTTTGTGGTGCACCCAATGTTGCGAAAGGACAAAAAGTAGTTGTTGCAACAGTTGGTACAACGTTGTACCCGACACCCGAAGAAGCATTTAAAATCAAAGTATCGAAAATTCGCGGCGTTGAGTCCTTTGGAATGCTATGCGCAGAAGATGAACTGGGACTGGGAAAAGGACATGACGGTATTTTGGTACTGGATGACTCCCTGGAACCGGGAACACCTGCCGCTACTGTATTTGAGTTGGAAGACGATTATACCATTGAAATTGGTTTAACACCCAATCGCGCAGATGCGATGGGACATATCGGCGTTGTTCGTGATTACATTGCATACGAGAATGTTCACAACGGAAAAAAACTGACCTTGACTTTTCCGGCATTAAAAAATCTGGAAGCAAAAAGCCAATCAGCAGTTGTGTCGATTGAAGTGCAAAACAGCGAATTGTGCCCGAAATATGCTGGGATAACCATTTCAGGAGTCGAAGTAAAACCTTCTCCCGCGTGGCTGCAAAAACGATTGAGAGCAGTCGGGTTATCCCCGATTAATAATATTGTGGACGTGACTAACTTTGTGATGAGAGAATTGGGAACACCACTGCACGCATTTGATGCTGCCGAATTGAACGGGAAAATCGTTGTGAAAACAGCGACATCCGGAGAAAAATTCGTCACGCTGGACGGAGTTGAACGCACCTTGTCAGAAACGAACCTGATGATCACCAACGGAGATAAAAACCTCTGTATTGCCGGAGTTTACGGAGGATTGGATTCAGGAGTAAAAGATACCACGACAACCGTATTTATTGAATCAGCGTATTTCAATCCTGTTTCTGTCCGCAAAACAGCCAAAGAGCACGGACTAAATACCGATGCATCTTTCCGGTTTGAACGAGGGGTTGACCCTGCGTTGACAGAATATGCATTGAGACGCTGTGCTTCATTGATCCTGGAAGTTGCCGGTGGAGAAGTAGCAATGAGTGAAACAATTGTCGGTTCCACCGTAACGGATCGGGAAGTTCCGTTCAATTACACACGTTGCAATCAATTGATTGGTGCCGTACTTCCAAGAGAAACGGTAGATGCTATTTTAAATAACCTGGATATTACAATCCGTTCAGTAAATGGAGCCGATGCGATCCTGATTGTACCTGCGTACCGCGTAGATGTGACGCGCGAAGCGGATGTAATTGAAGAAGTATTGCGAATTTACGGATTCAATAACATTCCGCTTCCCGAAAAAATGAATATGTCAGTAAGTGTGTTCCCGAAACCGGATCTTGAAAACGTACAAGCAACAATCAGTGAGTTCCTGGTCGGGAAAGGATTTCACGAAACGATGAACAATTCCCTGACAAAATCAGTTTATGTTGAGAAATTAGGAGGGGAAGTTCTGAAGCCGGAGTACAATGTTCCGATTCTGAATCCGCTTTCCAATGATTTGGATGTGATGCGTCAGTCATTGATCTTCAATGCGCTGGAAATGGTGGAACACAACCAGAACCGTCAAAATTCCGACTTGCGGTTGTTTGAATTTGGAAAAGTATACCATAAATACGCGCAATACACAGAAAATAAGCGTTTACTCATTGCTGTTACAGGGAAAAAATATGCTGAAAACTGGAATGACGCATCCGATATACATAGTTTTTACAGCCTGAAAGGAATCGTTGTTGCTCTGTTAAAGCGATTAGGATTAGAGAAATTTCTCAAAGAGAAAGCAATCGAAAAGGGAGAATTGCTGGATGGAGTTCAACTGTACCTTTTGAAAACAAAAATCGGGGAAATCGGATTGATTTCCGGGAAGTTAAAAAAGGCATTCGGAGTGAAGAACGATGTGTTTATCGCTGACCTGGATTGGGATGCAATTCTTTCGTCGTTGAAAATGAACAAGATTATATACAAGGAATTGCCGAAAACATTTGCTGTGAAGAGAGATTTCTCATTGCTGCTGGATACGGCCGTTACCTATTCAAGTATTGAGGAAATTGCCCGCAATGCGGATAAAAACCTGTTGAAAGAAGTCGGGTTGTTTGACGTCTATGAAGGTAAGAACCTTCCGGAAGGTAAAAAATCCTACGCTGTCTCATTTGTGTTCCAGGATGCTGAAAAAACATTACAGGATGTACAGATTGATACCGTGATGAATAAGATTCGCAAAGGACTGGAAGAGCAGCTGGGAGCGGAGCTGAGATAAGAAAATAACTTGCTGTTGAAACGAACAGAGCAACCAGTGAATCACCAGATGGATTTACATACCCGGATACGATCAAAATTGGAACAGCGGAAGGCAAACGAAACCTTTCGTTCTCTGCTGTGTGATCAGTCAGGAGTGGATTTTTGGTCCAATGATTACCTGGGATATGCACGAACTACATCCGGTGCTATTGCTGAAACAGGCGGAAGTACTGGTTCGCGGCTGATTTCGGGAAACAGCGATTATACAGAACAAACCGAGTGCGGGTTAGCAGTTTTTTTTAAAGGCGAGGCGGCATTATTGTTCAATTCCGGCTACGACGCTAACCTTGGAGTGCTATCCTGCCTGCCTCAAAAAAATGATATTGTTATCTACGATGAGCACATCCACGCCAGTATGCGGGATGGAATCCGCCTGTCATTTGCAAAAAGCTATGGATTTCAACACAATTCACTTACCGATTTAGAAAAGAAACTTCAGATAAACCCGGGGGAGAACGGGGTCAGGTTTGTATGTATTGAGTCACTTTATTCCATGGGAGGGGATATGTCTCCACTGGTTCGTATTATTGAACTGTGCGAACAATACAACGCCTATCTCTTATTGGATGAAGCGCATTCGGGAGGTGTATATGGTGAGTCGGGAGAAGGAATTGCCGTAGCCCTGGAATGTGAACACCGCATTTTTGCCCGTATTGTGACCTTTGGTAAAGCATTTGGTTGTCACGGGGCAGTCGTTATAGGCTCCGGTGAGTTACGGGAATACCTGGTCAATTACAGTCGCTCATTTATTTATACAACAGCACTTCCTCAAAGTGCTGTTACTCACATTCGCCGGTCGATCCGAAGAAACGACTTCCATGAATCCCGGAAACAACTGTTCCGAAACATTCGGTATTTTCGCGACTTGTGTGAACAGCAAAACATAGTGACCGGTTCAGAAGTAAATTCCCCGATTCAGATGATTCGCATCGGAGATGCAGCAGCAACACGTGAACTGGCAGATCGTTTGCAAACCAACGGGTTTTTGGTAAAAGCGATTGTTGCTCCGACTGTAAAACAAGGAGAAGAAGCCATTCGGGTGTGCATTCATGCGTTCAATACGGAAAAGGAGATCAAGGGGTTGATTTCTAAAATCTTGATTGATTGTTAAATTTGAGAAAATAGATGCCGCTTTTCGATTTTTAAGTTATATTTCATTCTACATTTGCGGCGTTTTTTAAACTTTTGAAGTGAAACACGGAATAAATAAAGTTACAGCTGGATCATTGTTAGTTGCCCTTGGTATTATCTATGGAGATATCGGAACAAGCCCGTTGTACACATTCAAGGCAATTATCGGGGGAAAACCCGTCAGTGAAACCATTGTTCTGGGAGGAATTTCGTGTATATTCTGGACGCTGGTATTGCAAACAACCGTGAAGTATGTCTGGTTGACACTAAAAGCAGACAACCAGGGAGAAGGAGGAATCTTTTCATTGTATTCCCTGGTGAAGCGGTATGGAAAACACATGATTGTTCCTACAATGATTGGTGCTGCTGCACTATTGGCCGACGGGATGATCACACCCGCTGTCTCCGTTACTTCAGCTATCGAAGGATTGACCAAAATTAAAGGGCTGGAGCACATTTCAGTGGTTCCCATTGTCATTGCGATTATTTCCGTTATTTTCTTTTTACAGCGCTTTGGTTCCCAGAAGGTAGGAAATGCGTTCGGCCCCATTATGACCGTCTGGTTTTCGTTATTGCTGATTCTGGGAATCAGTCAGATTGCAGTAAACCCGTCTGTGGTAAAAGCCTTGAATCCCTATTATGCTTATGAATTACTGGCAAATTACCCGAACGGATTCTGGTTGCTCGGAGCGGTATTTTTATGTACTACCGGAGCAGAAGCACTTTATTCAGACCTGGGGCATTGCGGAAAAGAAAACATTCGCCTCACATGGGGGTTCGTAAAAACATGCCTTGTCGCCAATTACCTGGGACAGGGAGCCTGGATGCTGCAACACAACGGGTCGATGTTGCATGGAAAAAATCCGTTTTTTGAAATTGTTCCCGACTGGTTCCTGCTTCCGGGTATTATTATTGCCACATTAGCAGCATTGGTTGCATCGCAGGCATTAATCAGCGGATCATTTACATTGATCAACGAAGCAATCAACCTGAATTTCTGGCAACGTGTGGCGGTAAAACAACCCACTGAAACCAAAGGACAGATTTATATCCCGAGCATCAACGCTATTTTGTGGGTCGGATGTATCATCGTCATTCTGTATTTCCAGGATTCCTCGCGAATGGAAGCTGCATACGGTCTTGCAATTACCCTTGCCATGTTAATGACAACCTATTTGCTTTCGTTTTTCCTGATGTACAAATTGAAATGGAACAAATTTATTGTGTATGGATTGTTACTTGTGTTCGGAGTAATAGAACTTTCCTTTTTCGTGGCAAACGCGTTGAAATTTAAAGAAGGCGGTTACATCACGGTGTTCATTGGAGGACTCTTCTTTGTGGTCATGTACGCCAGCTACTTCGCGCGAAAGATCAACATTCGCTATACAAAATACGTTGACTTAAAAGAACATTCCGAAAAATTAGTGGAGTTGAGCAATGACAAAGAAATTCCAAAAATTGCAACGCACCTGGTGTATCTTTCAAAAGCTGAAAGCCGGAATAATATTGAAGAACGGATTATTCATTCCATCTTTGACAGGAAACCAAAACGGGCGGATGTGTACTGGTTTTTGCACATTAACCGGACCAATGAACCTTATACGCTAAATTACGAAGTGTTTGAATTAATGGATGATAAAGTCATCAAAATTGTCCTCAACATCGGTTTCCGGATTCAACCGAAGACGGAACTGTACTTTCAGCAGATCATTGATGACCTGATTGCCAATCAGGAACTAAATATGCACTTGCGTAACAATGTATCTTCCAAATACAATTCATCCATTGATTTTAAATTTATTATCATGGAGAAATACCTTTCCGTTGACAATGAATTCCGGCTGAAAGAATCGCTGATTCTCAAAATCTATTTCCTGTTGAAGCGTTTGTCGCAAAGAGAAGAGAAAGCATTCGGGCTGGATCGCTCCGATGTGTCCATTGAATCTGTTCCGTTAGTTTATCAACCTACATCATTGGAGGAACTGACGCGTAAGCAGTAAAGAATAGCAGTTAATCTCTTTAATTTTACGATGCCGGCGATCAAACAATTCAGATAAAATAATGACACATTTAGAAATTGTATACCAGGATGAGCACATTGTTGCCATTAACAAGCCACATGGATTATTGGTTCACCAATCTCCGATTGCAAGAGATGCGGAAGAATTTGCATTGCAATTATTGCGCGATCAATTGGGAAGAACCGTGTATCCTGCGCATCGACTGGATCGAAAAACAGCAGGAATATTGCTCTTCAGTCTAGATAAAGAAACGGACCGGATCATGCAACAGAAATTTCAGAACAGAGAGATAGATAAGAAATATTTAGCATTGTTACGCGGATATGCTCCTGCTGAACAAACGATTGATTATCCGTTGAAAAAAGAAGACGGCACGATCCAGGATGCGGTAACCCATTTCAAAACGTTGGAATACTTTGAATTGCCTATTCCTTTCGGGAAGCATCCTTCTTCCAGGTATTCACTGGTGGAAGCAGCTCCTGAAACGGGACGAATGCATCAATTGAGACGCCATTTTGCACATATCTTTCATCCGATTATCGGCGATCGTCCGCATGGTTGTAATAAACAAAACAAATTTTGGCTGGAACATTTTCAGATGAACACCATGTTATTACATGCATCCGAATTGACGTTCAATCACCCACATACATACCAGAAAATAGAATTAAAAGCACCCGTTTCCAGTGAGTTTGAACGGGTATTGGTGACGTTGTCGAAGAAGTGAGGCACATGTCCTCCCCCTTCATCCCCCTCCAAAGGAGGGAATATACGTTCTTCGTAAAGTAATTTTCGATAGTAACTTCTGAAAATCAATGTGGAAATTTGTTTTTTGAGGAAAATCTGTTTCCCCCTTTGGAGGGGGATGAAGGGGGAGGAAAAGGCCTCTCGATCACTCGTTATTCCTCTAGCAAATCAGGTCGTCTTTGCTTGGTGCGCTCGAAGGCTTGTTCTTCCCGCCATTTTTCAATCTTGCTTGGATCTCCTGACAAGAGAATATCAGGAACCTTCCATCCGTTGAACTCCGGTGGACGTGTATAGACCGGCGGTGCAAGTAATCCATCCTGAAAACTATCCGTTAATGCAGATGTTTCATCGTTCAAAACCCCCGGAATCAATCGTACAATCGCATCAATCAATACAGATGCAGCAACTTCACCACCGGATAAAACAAATGAACCGATGGAAATTTCTTTTGTAATGTAATGTTCGCGAACCCGTTCATCCACCCCTTTGTAATGACCACAAAGAATCATTAGATTATTCTTAAGTGAAAGTTGGTTACACAAGCCTTGCTCCAATACCTCTCCGTCCGGGGTCATGTAGATGATTTCATCGTAGGTTCGTTCTGATTTTAACTGATCAATAACTCGGGCAATAGGTTCAATTGACATGACCATTCCCGCTCCGCCTCCGTATTGATAGTCATCCACATTTTTATGCTTGTTGGTCGAATAATCACGGATATTGTGGAAGTGAATTTCAACGTGGCCTTTATCTTGTGCACGTTGCATGATGGAAGCCGAAAAAGGGCTTTTCATCAATTCGGGTAAGATGGTAAGAATATCAATACGCATGAGACAAATTTAATGAAAACATCGGTGTAATTACTGAAAAATAACCCGCATTACGTTTCCGAAATAAAGCTCTTTTCCGGATGTGGTTTTCATCCACAATTCATTTACTTGAGTCGCGTGTTCTGAAAAATACAAGTTAGCCAATTCATTCAGTTGTTCCAGTGAAAGCTGAGGCGAATAGGTGTTGACAATCAGGAAACCTCCCGGTTGAATTAATGAAGCGGTGCTTGAAAGCAATTCATCCATTTTTTCTTCCAGTTTCCATTTCTCTCCTTTCGCACCAATTCCCCATGCCGGAGGATCCATGATGATTCCTGTGTACCGGTTACCGCGTTTTTCTTCCCGCTTTGCAAATTTCAACGCATCTTCAGCAACCCACTTGATGTTGAGCAGACGCGATAAATCCATGTTGTCCTTTGCCCACGAAATAAGTTGTCTGACCGAATCAACATGAACCGTTTCTGCCCCATTGTAGCGTGCCACAAGCGATGCAGCACCGGTATAGGCAAATAAATTCAGGAACCGGTCATCCTGTCCGATGTGTTTGTCTATGAAATCCCAGTTGGTGCGCTGTTCCGGGAATAACCCAAGGTGTTTGAACTTGGTCAGAGAAAGCTTGAACTTCAATCGCTCGTAGCCAATTTCCCAGCTTTCAGGTGCTTTCGGTTTCAGTGCTTTCCACTTTCCTGCACTACCTTTCTGGACAAATTCCCAATGTGCCATTTCATTCCATTTATCAAATGGAATTTCACTCTTAAAATACGCCTGAACTTCTGGACGAATGGTAATAATCTTTCCCCAACGTTCCAGTTTCTTTCCACCTCCGGCATCAATTAATTCGTAATCGGCCCATCCCTGGGTGAACAATTTTTTCTGACTCATCGATTGTTACCTGCGCGGCATTTTTTTGCGGCCACCCATCATTTGAGCCATGCGCATCTGGTTAGCGGAAGGAGCCATTTTTAACTGGTTTTGCAACATCACGATCTGATCTTTTAACATCCCCGAGTCGTCAATTTTCTTTGCCTCCGCCAGCAATTGTAATGCTTCCTGCTTTCTTCCTGTTTGTGCACAAACTCCTGCCAGGTGCATCCGTGCAATGGCATTGTCATGTTTTGTTCTCAAGCCGATTGCCAACGCTTTTCGAAGTGATTGCTCCGTTTTAGAAAAGCCGTTTTCCTGCGCACCAAGAACCGCTTGCATATATATGACATACGCACGTTGCTTCTTCGGTAAGAACTGAGGGGCTGTAATCTTATCAAAATGGTGTTTTGCTTTTTCCTGGTTTCCTAAACGCATCTGGTAAAACGCCAGGATAATCCGCTCGTGACGAAAGAAAAAGATACCGATAAAAGCCGTTACTAAAATCATAACAATTCCCCATCCCCAGTATCCGTTCATGAATAAACTAACTGTCGCCCAAAGAGAACCTAGTGCCAATGCACATTTAATAAAAAATCCAATCATTTTGTGTGTAATTTATGCTATTTTTTCTTTTTTCCGGTCATTGCTTCTACAAGCTTTTCCTTATCTCCTTCTTCCCAATGATCCTGCAAATCGAGGTTGACTTTGATCACTTTAATTGAACAATTGGTATTCACTTTTGCTAAGTCTTCCCAGACCTTTACGTGATCTTTATTTAGTTTGCCCGACCATGTTGTCCAGTAAATCAGCACATAAAAATCAGACGGTTCCACTGCTTTTAATACATTCCCGTTGAGATCTCGGTATTTGGTCCATATTTCACTGAGGGAAATACTATCAGGTTGATTATAAGTCGTATTTAACTTCAAATCCGGGATGAACTGAAATAAACCTGCATTGCATGATGTGTCAGTCGCACGGTATTCGATGTAGTTTCCGTTGCGGTCATAAATCAACGCATCCGGAATTCCCGCTCGTTTTAGCTCGTGTACAAAATCCCGGCTGTGTACGGAAACAATATTCGTTGTATCCATACCGAATGCATGCGCCTTTTCACGAATGGTTTGTGCATTCTCCAACTGCGGCTTTGTCATGCCGTTCATTTTCATTGCAATGGACTTGCAACCGATCAATCCAAGGACAGCAATCCCGATTACGATAATTTTTCCCATGAATTCTTAGTCAATTGTTGCGATGCATTTTAGCTCAATCGCGATTGGTGTCGGTAATGAGTTGATTTCTACAGTTGTCCGGCATGGCTGATTGTCTTTGAAATAGTCGGCGTATAACCGGTTGTAAGTATGGAAGTCACGTTTCATGTTCGTAAGAAAAACAGTTACATCAACCAGGTTGTCCCAGGAAGACCCGGATTCTTCCAGAATAACGCGAACATTGTCAAACACACTGCGGCATTGTGCTTCAAAATCAAAGGCTAAAAAATTTCCGTTTTTATCCAGTTGTAATCCCGGAACACCTGAATCGGAAGCATCTGATCCGGCAGTTCTCGGTCCTACTCCGGAAAGAAACAACAAGTTGCCGACTCTTCTTGCATGTGGGTATGAACCAACAGGTTTGGGCGCTTTGTTTGTAGAAATTTTAGAATGATCCATGTCAAAATTTTGCACAAAGATAGCCTTTTTGAGATTGATTTTATGCTGAAAATGATGACAAATTAAATCCACTGCAATTTTTGCTGTATTTTCTTTGCTTTCAACTTCGTTAAAATATTGTACTTTTAGCTACTTCAATATGAATGATGGGCATGACTCGGATGTACGTTCTCTTTCTTTTTATCTGTGTGAATACATTGGTAGCAGCACAATCTGTTCAAAAAAAAGAAGCGCAGATAAAAGAAGCGTATTCGAAAGAAAAGAACCTCTCCAAAAAATTCAATTACCAGTTGGATTTGGGAAAGTACTATCAGAATACCAATATCCGGAAAGCAGACTCAATCAAAGATGAGTTGATCAATTCGAGTATTGTATTGAACGATTCCATTCGTTTGGCAGCATTGATTTTTAAAGCTGAAATAGAATCAATGACAGGAGACCGGAACGCGTATTTTGCAACGGTATTAGGGTGCCAGCCCTTTTTGAACAGGGTCAGCGATGAGGCAATACAGTTGGAAATTTACAAGCATCTGGGGAATTACCACTTGTTGAATAAAGAACCCGAAACAGCCGATTTTTACCTCAAAAGAATGTTGAAAGCCGCAAAAGTCCTGCATTCGAAGCAAGATTTTGCACGAGCACACTTGTTGTTGAGCAGAAATTTTATGATGAGTAACCTCAAGGATTCGGCATTGAACCACATCGATGTTGCATTGCAGTACGCCAGGAGAACCTCCAATAAAGCAATCTTAGCAGAATGTTTTCATCAACAGGCGTCCACTTATAAAACATTCGGACAGTTGGAGTTGGGAGTAGCGAAAGACATCCTCGCATTGCAAATTGCCAATGAAATCAGGAATTACCATCAGATTGCCGTTTTTTCAATTGAAATCGGAAAATCCCAGTTTTCGATTCATAACCTGCAGGAAGCGGAATATTATTTCAAACAAGCCCTCGAAAATGCCAACAGGGTTAGTGACGATCGCCAGCGGGGATTGGCTATGGTTGAACTTGCAACCATCTACTTTTCCAGGAAAAATTACAACGATGCCATCCAAAACTGTCAAAAAGCAATTGATATTTTTGAAGAATTGAACACACAGGAAGGACTTGGAAATGCGTTCAATATCCTGGGGATTATTTACCGGGAGCAAAAAGAATTTAATAAAGCGGGAACGCAGTTCAACCAGGCGTTGATTTACTATGAATCCATTGGTGACCTGAAGCAGATTGCGACGGTGTATCACAATGTAGCAACCGTTTTTTATGCACAGAAAAAATATGAAAATGCGTTGAATTACCTGAACCGGTCATTGGAAATAAGTAAGGTGTATGGCCCTTCTTTGCAAATTTACAATACCTACCGCGTCATGTCGGACGTATACAAAGATTTGGGGTATACAGGCAAAGCATTGGAATACATGACGATTTATACCAATTACATGGACAGCAGTGCAACGGAACAGGCGACGGGTAAAATTGCCGAATTGAATGAGCTGTACCGGGCTGAACAACGCGACCGGTTGATTTTATCACAGGCGGATTCGATTGAACGCCAGCGCCAGGAAAAAGCATTGACGTCGACACAGTTGGAAAACGTTCAGTTGAGAAGCAATTTTCAGAAGTACGTCATCCTGGGGTTTGTACTGATCATTATTTTGTCGGGAGTGATCATTTACAACCGTTGGAACCAGACAAAGATTAAACAGCAGCAGCGGGAGGCCGAAATGTCGCAAACATTGCTGCGTGCGCAGATGAACCCGCATTTTGTTTTCAATGCCATGTCTGTTATTCAGAGTTATATTTATGAAAACGACACCCAAAATTCATCCAGGTTCCTGGTCAATTTTTCCCGGTTGATGCGATTGATTCTTGAGAATTCACCGAAAGAAGAGATTCCGATCGCATTGGAAGAAGAAATTTTGCTCAAATACCTTGAAACACAAAAACTGCGCTTTGAAGATCGGTTTGAATTTACTATATTTATATCGGACGAATTGCGATTTGAAGGAGCGATGATTCCTCCGATGATCACGCAGCCATTTATAGAAAACTCGATTGAGCATGGACAGTTGCATACCATTCCGGAAGGCGGGTTTATTAATGTCTATTTTCAAAAAAACAACCAGATGCTGGAAGTAATTATTGAAGACAATGGTGTTGGAAGAAAAGGCGCCGAAAAAAATAAAAAAAGCCGTGAACATAAAAGCATGGCAATGAACATCACTTCTGAGCGAATCAATAACCTGAATAAAAAATACCGCACAGAGGGGTATCTGAAAATAGAAGATTACGATAAAGTATTGCAGAGAGGAACAAAAGTATTAATTTCGCTTCCGTACCGAACAGAAAGCCAATCCGTTAATTTAACAGGAAAATGAGAAAAGCATTAATTATAGATGATGAGAACCGTACCAGGGATTTGATTGCCAAAATGATCAACTCATTTGGACTGGATATCGAAGCAATTCCTGCAGGGGAAAATGTTCAGTCGGGAATCCGTGCAATCGAAGAACACCGTCCGGATATTGTTTTTCTCGATATTCAAATGCCTGACGGGACAGGCTTCGACTTGCTGAAAGCGATTCCGGATAAGAATTTTGAAGTGATCTTTATCACGGCACACGAAGAGTTTGCCATCAAAGCAATTAAGTTCAGTGCACTGGATTATATCCTGAAACCGGTTGATCCGGAAGAATTAAAGGCTGCCGTAGAACGTGCATTGGCAGCGATGAATGACAAGCGCGATGAACGCCAGTTTGAAGCCTTGCAAAATAATATCTCGGCACAGCAAAAACGCCGATTGGTATTGAAAACACAGGAAAGTGTACACGTGGTAGATCTGGATCAGATCATCCGCTGTGAATCCGACCGGAATTACACCTCTTTTTACCTTACGGAAGGGCGAAAGATTTTAGTTTCTAAAACATTGAAAGAGTTCGAAACCCTGCTCATTGGTTACAATTTTATTCGCGTCCAGCAGTCTCACCTGATCAATCTGGATTACGTGGATCGCTACAACAAAGGAAATGGTGGTTCCGTGGTAATGCGGGACGGTTCCGAAGTACCGCTGTCTCCAGCAAAAAGAGAGATTTTCTTTAAAATCCTGGAGAATTTGTAATCTGATCACGTATCAAAAAACACATAAACGAAAAAATTACTCACTGATATGAAAACCATTGAAGAACTGAAAGTTGAAAAAACATTTTACCGTAGAGAATACGATAGTTCCGGAAAGCTTGTACGTGCCCCTTACCAAAAAATGGGGAGGAGGGAGCCTGTTCTCGTAACGCCCGGCGTGCGGTTTGGTTATTTTTTACTGGATCTCGTTTTTTATTACATCCTCACATTCATCATAATAACACTTGCCGTTGTTATTTCATTGTCAGCGAATCCGGAAGATTACACGGTAGTTGCGTTTATAACAGAATATGAACGACTCATAAACATGACCTTGTTTTTCCTCTTTTATTTTTCTACGGAATACTTCTTCGGAGGAACGTTTGGAAAATTAATCTGTGGCTATACGGTCATTGATCAGCATGCGGAGAAAATGAACATGGGAACATCACTTTTACGAACCATTTGCCGTTATGTTCCGTTCGAAGCCTTTTCGTCCTTCGGTGAACGGAGCTGGCATGACAAATGGAGCAAGACCTATGTTGTAAAACGAAAAGAACGCGACGAATTGAAGAAACTCCTCAATACCCTTCACGACGACAAAGACCTTCTCGATTAATTCTGCTGCGAAACTAAGATACTGCATTAAACACTTCTTCAAATAGAGTGACATCAGACGATTGTAAGCATGTTTATCATTCTCATTTATAATGCGAAGTTTTGTAAATTATTATGTAGTCAAGTTGTTTTGATAAATTGATAAGTGCTTTGTTTTTGGAGAGGTTGGCCCGATAAATATCGTTATCTAATAATTGTTCTTCAATGTATATTCTTTCCATCTCATCCATTAATGTTTTTAAATCTACTGGTTTTGAGATATTCGCATATTTAAGTTTGTGATTAAGTGCAAGTATTCCTACTCTCCATGTTTTTTCTTTAAAATCTTTATCCATTAATTCATAAAATGATTGATAGCTAATTGTATCCATTTTATATTTCGTTGTAAATAAAGAACTGGCATTTGAGAAATCATGTTTGCTCACAATGTGATCTAATCCTAAGGATATAAAGTGAAGAGGGACTGTAGAATCATATGATTTCATAAAGTTAGAAAGCATAAAAAGATCTCTATCAACACAGATTGTACAGTCAATCATTAACGATTTTTTGAGTGTCCTTAAAATGGCAAGTTCGATTTCTTCATGTGGTATTTCCAGTAGTTTATCAATGTGATTATTTAATATGTTCCTTGTTAAACGATCATTACTTATAAAATCTAAATTTAGAAGACTATCAATCGTTGTGCCTACTTTGCTGTCAAATTGAGAAAGGATAAAAGCTGTTCTACGAAACTCTAATTCAGTATCAATGCCCATTAATTCAAGCTCAATTTCTTTTTTATCGGCGTACTCAATTAATGCTAAAATCATGTCCCTGTAATCTATCCAAAAGTATGAAGGAGGTTCATTTTTTGATTGATATAAATGATGAAACCATTCATAAAAAACAGTTGTGTCTCCTTGTTCCTTTATTTTGTGAAAGGCAAAATTTAAGGTATATGGTAATTCAAAATAGAATGATGCTTTTTCTCCTTTTTTTAGCTGCTTTAGCTGGTCAAAAGTAAATGCTTTAATTTCATCATACTTCTCTTTAATGAAGTGGTTTTCACCGATTAAGAAAATATTCTTATTTGTTTCTGAATCAATTGATTGTGCAAGACATTTTGAACTTAAAAAGAGCACAAAAATTACTATTTTATTAAGCATGGACAGAATTTTAAAATAGAGGAGTAATCATGATTACTCCTCTATAAAATTTAGACTAAAAACCAGTCAGAACGTGAACGACAGCAGATACAAGACCTGCAATTGCATACACATCTTTACCATCTTGTGCTGGAGAATCCGGGGAGTTTAGTGCCCAATATTCAGCACAGGCATCCGCAAATGCAGAAATGGGCCCCATCGCATTTGGCTGAGGATTTTCATTTTCCCAATAATGAGAACTATACCTATAAATTGCAAACGTTCTCAAAACTCTGTTTTTTTGTTCAGAATTCAGATCGGAGCTCTGTATCGTATATTTTTCAACAGCTTTAATAAAGTTGATTTTATCATTAAACTTCATATCATTTGTATATAGAAATGTAGTGCTGACAATCTGAAATTCGTTTTCCTGAATTTTATTTTCTTCCAATAAAGTGCGCAAGACATTTGATTGAAAATTGCCTTCATTATCAAACGATTCAGCGACACCAATTTCACATAAACGAAATAATTTGTCACAATCATTCGAAACATTCACTTTAAAAGCTCTGTTGACTTCTGGTATCTTCGTGCAAATTATTGTTCTATTTATGTCTGGAGACATAATAAATCTTAAAACTTCATTGTGCATATAACCAACATTGTCTAACGGATTGTCCCTGTTTTCAATGCTTACTTCATCACTCTTTACATGATAATTTTCATCTTTTGAATGTGTGTTAAATATCTTTTGAATGTCACTTCTTATTTGGGATGAATCATTATCTTGTTTATTTTGAATACCTTCCTTCTTACACCCAAGAATTCCTAAACCGATTGACCCTAAGAATAGAGTTCCTAAAATTACCTTTTTCATAAGACGTTAATTTTTAAAACATGCCTTTCGACGTTAATTATTTATCATTAAATCATCTTCAAACTTCTGTTTTGCGCTAAAAGGTTCTTTTCTCATTGTAGTTTTCAATAGCTGATCGTGCTTAACCTTTACGACGGTTCGTCCATTTGTGTCTGAAAATCAAATATATGAAAACCATTTAAGAATTAAAAATATAAAAACAGATCACTACGATGAGTGAGATGGGTTAGAAAAAATGGGGTGAAGGCGATCAAGCCTGATGATATCGGGAGTTCAATTTTGGTTACTTCTTATTGAATTTGGTCTTTTATTGCATCATCACCTTTGTCATCATGACAGCTCTCAACTTTCCACTCTTCAATCCTTAGTAGTCTGAATCGCATTTAAAATAATCGCACCGGCTTTTCGAATTTCCTCCTCTGTGATATTCAATGGCGGAGAAAGACGAAAACTGTATGGATGTGATAAGAACCAGAAACTGATCAATCCGTCTTCCAGGCATTTTTTAACGACTTTTTCAACCCGTTCAAACGATTCCATGTCGAAAGCAAACATCATCCCGATCCGGCGCGATTCCCTGATTTCGTCTGATTGACAAACGATGGATTGAAGCAATGCACCCAACCGTTCCACTTCATTGAAATCTACTTCCTGTTCCATCACCTCCAGTCCGGCAAGTGCAGCTGTGGAAATCACCGGGTTTCCTCCGAATGTGGTGATGTGTCCCAACATCGGATTGTAGGTGAATTCCCACAAATGTTCCCGTGATGAAACCAACGCACCAATCGGCATTCCACCTCCCAATGCTTTTCCGAGTGTCAATACATCCGGAACAACTCCGAAATGTTCAAATGCGAATTGCTTGCCGGTACGTCCCATTCCGCATTGAATTTCATCAAAAATGAGCAAAGCACCTACTTCTGTACAGCGATTTCTCAATGCTTGCAGAAATGCGATGGTAGGAATTCGCACTCCCGCATCTCCCTGGATGGTTTCAATAATTACTCCCGCTGTTTTGTTAGTAATCTGTTCCAGCATATCCAGATCATTGTGTTGCAAAAACCGTACATCGGGAAGTAAAGGTCTGAATGCTTCCTTTTTTACTTCATTTCCGGAAACACTCATCGAACCATGCGTACTCCCGTGATAAGACCCTCTGAATGAAATCAGCTCCGTTCTGCCCGTAACGCGTTTCACCAGCTTCAAAGCCGCTTCATTTGCCTCTGTCCCCGAATTGACCGTGTACACACAATTCAGTTGGTCCGGGAGCATCGCAACCAGTTTTTTACACAAGTTGAGGTGCGGATCCTGGATGTATTCCCCATACACCATGACGTGCATGTATTTTTCGGCTTGTTCTTGTACTGCTGTTACAACATGCGGGTGGCTGTGTCCGATATTGTTGACCGAAACACCGGAAATCATATCCATGTATGTCTTACCGCTTTTGTCGATGATGTATATTCCTGTTGCACGCTCAACATCAATTAAATACGGAAATTGATTGGTTTGCCCGGTATAGTGTATAAAATCTGTTGCGTTACTCATTTTTTTAAATCAGAATAAAGATTGCTGTTTGATCAACTCAAAATTAGCTTTTTTAGATAATTTTGCACGTCACAATGTGTTTTTAAGTAAGTAAATTTAGTATCATCTTTATTATACATCCGTCTTATGTTTAGTCAGGATAAAATATTTGGATACAGTCTCGATGAGATTTTCCAGATTACGATTCAGTATGGAACACGGTTCCTGTCGGCGATAGCGCTGTTGATTATTGGTTTCTGGTTGTCGAATATGCTCTCAAGAACCTTGCGGAAAGTATTGACCAAACGCCAGGTAGATGCCGGGCTTGTCAGTTTTTTATCGTCACTTGTTTCCGCGTTGATCAAAACATTGGTGATTGTTACTTCAATTACCCAACTGGGGGTGGAAATGACTTCATTTGTTGCTATCCTTGCTTCGGCGGGACTGGCAGTCGGGATGGCATTTTCAGGAACGCTTTCCAATTTTGCAGGGGGTGTGATGATTTTACTGTTCAAGCCATTTAAGGCCGGGGATTACATCCTGGTAATGACCCAAGAGGGAACGGTGAAAGAAATTACAATTTTTAATACAATTTTAACGACATCCGACAACAAAGTAGTAATTTTACCGAACGGTCCTGTATCCAACGGAACAATTGTCAATTTTTCCAGAGGAACCAACAGGCGTGTTGAATGGAAAATACCATTGGATGATGCCAACGATTTCCACCAGGTGAAAACAATCGTAACTTCTATTTTGGAAAATGAAGACGGCGTATTGAAGACACCTGCTTTTTTCATCGGGTTGGGAGATCTCTCATCATCGTCGTATGTTGCGGTGATTCAGGCATGGACAAAAAATGGAAACCATAGCAAGTTGTTTTATTCGTTGAATGAAGTTATTTTTAACGAACTGACAAAAGCGGGAATCCGATTCCCGGTTTCATCCATGGAAGTAAAAGTAGTGAAGAATGATTGATCAGGATATTGTTGAATTATACAAACACAGCAATCAGTTTGGAAAAGAAATTGATTTGCAGTACGACATTCTGCCGGATGGTGAAGTGATCAACCGCATTACCATCGGTCAAAAACACCTGGCAACACCTGTGGCTGCACATGGTGGAGTAATGGCTGCATTGGCAGATTCAACCCTGGGAGTGGCTGCCCTCGCAGTTTCTCAAAAAAACGGGAACCTGGTTTCAACAGTTGAGTTTAAGATCAATTATCTCAAACCGGCATTGTTGGGAGATACCATCAGGGGAATATCACGTGTGCGCCAGGTTGGAAAAAAATTGATTTTCGTCGAAGCCGACTTTGTCAATCAAAAAGACGAACTGGTAGCGACTGCCAGCGGAACGTTCAATCAATATCCGTTTACAAAAGTCTTTAACTTTTAGCAGATGAATCAACCGTTTCCACCGGATTTTGTCAGTTATGTAGAGCAGGATGCTCACTTAGGAACAAATCTACTGGAAGCGCTCAATACAACTTCTCCGGTTTCAATCCGTAAAAACCCCGTTAAACATATTCCTGTTCTACAGGGAGAAGTACCTGTTCAATGGTGTGAAAATGCGTTCTTCCTGGACGAACGACCTGTTTTTACACTGAATCCTTTGTTTCACGCAGGGACATTTTATCCGCAGGAAGCAGGATCTATGCTATTGGATTACGTATTTCGAACGATTGAACTTCCTCAACAACCGGTTGTGCTGGATTTGTGTGCGGCACCCGGAGGGAAAAGCACACTCATCGCTTCATTCCTGAACGGAAACGGATTGCTGGTGGCCAATGAAGTGATCAACCAACGGGCAAAGGTTTTAAAAGAGAATATTTCTAAATGGGGGTATGCCAATACCATTGTTACCAATAACGATCCTTCCGACTTCACACGCGTAACGGCATTGTTTGATGTGATTGTTGTCGATGCCCCCTGTTCGGGAGAAGGAATGTTTCGCAAGGATGAACAGGCACGTGGAGAATGGTCACCGGAAAATGTGAATTTATGCGCCGGTCGTCAAAAACGGATTGTAGCAGATGTGTGGGATTCCCTGCGCGAAGGTGGTTACCTGATTTATTCTACCTGTACGTTTAATCCACACGAAAACGAAGAAAACATCCGTTGGATGGAAGAAAACCTGGGCGCGGAATACGTTCACATTCCTGCTCCGTTTGATTTTGTTCAGGGGAGAAATGAAACAGGGATTTACGGCATTCCCGGACGTACGCAGACAGAAGGTTTTTTTATTGCTGTATTGCGAAAAACCGGTGAGCGGGAGAAGACGGTCACATTGAGTAAAAATGCCAATAAAGGATTGATCAAATTAAAAGACACGTCTTTTCTGAAATCATGGCTGAGAATGGAGCAAACTCAATGTTTCGCTTGGAATGAGACCATCTTGGCAATTCCTGCCGAATGGGAACACGAATACCGCATCATTCAGGACAATTTACACATTATCAAATGGGGGATTGTCGTAGGAGAAAATGCCCGAAAAGGATTGATACCCGATCATGATTTATTGATGTGTCACACATTGAGAGTCAATTATCCGGAAATTGAATTGGAAGAACAACACGCATTGCATTACCTGCATGGAGATACATTTCAACTGACAGAAACAGCCCCAAATGGATTTGTACAAGTGAAATTCCAAAACGAACCACTGGGATGGATCAAAAACATCGGTAACCGATTCAATAACTTATACCCAAAGGAATACCGCATTCGCATGCGGGTGGATTAATCGTTCAGCTTCAATACCGCTAAGAATGCTTCCTGGGGAACCTCTACACGTCCGACCTGACGCATGCGTTTCTTCCCTTCTTTCTGTTTTTCGAGCAATTTACGCTTGCGGGTAATGTCCCCTCCGTAACATTTGGCAGTCACGTCTTTTCGTAATGCTTTAATCGTTTCACGCGCAATGACCTTTGCACCGATAGCCGCCTGAATCGGAATTTCAAACTGCTGTCTCGGAATCAGTTCCTTTAACTTCAAGCAGATTTTTTTACCCAGATCAAATGCATTGCTTCGATGCACCAGTGCAGAAAGTGCATCTACCTGTTCAGCATTCAATAACAAATCCAGTTTGATCAGATCGGAAGGTTTGTATCCGATCGGGTGGTAGTCAAATGAAGCGTAACCACGGGAAACGGTTTTCAAACGATCGTAGAAGTCGAATACGATTTCTGCCAACGGCATTTCAAAAGTCAGTTCAACACGGTCTTGTGTAAGGTATACCTGATTTTTCAGCTCTCCGCGTTTTTCAATACACAACGTCATAATGGAACCGACATATTCCGCTTTCGTGATGACCTGCGCATTGATATACGGTTCTTCAATTCTATCCATTCCCGCAGGATCCGGCAATTCGGAAGGATTGTTTACAATTAGTAAGTCATCCGGATCTTTCTTCATAAATGCATGGTAAGATACGTTCGGAACAGTCGTAATAACGGTCATGTTGAATTCTCGTTCCAAACGCTCCTGGATGATCTCCATGTGCAGCATTCCTAAGAATCCGCATCGGAATCCAAATCCCAATGCCTGTGAAGATTCCGGTTCAAATACCAACGATGAGTCATTCAACTGGAGTTTTTCCATTGAATACCTCAATTCTTCGTAATCTTCGGTATCTACCGGGTAAATTCCGGCGAAGACCATCGGTTTCACATCCTCAAATCCTTTGATCGCTTCCGTACACGGATTTTCTTTTGATGTAATGGTATCTCCGACTTTTACCTCGTTTGCCTGCTTGATCCCAGAAATAATGTAACCGACGTCTCCTGCGCGGACTTCATTTTTCGGGAAAAGGTCCATTTTCAGAATCCCGATCTCATCCGCATTGTATTCTTTTCCGGTATTGAAGAATTTTACTTTTTGTCCTTTTCGGATTACCCCGTTCTTTACACGGAAATAAGCAATAATACCCCGGAAAGAGTTGAACACTGAGTCGAAAATCATAGCCTGCAAAGGAGCATTTTCGTCTCCTTTGGGAGGTGGTATGCGATTGACAACCGCTTCCAGGATGCGATCAACTCCCAGTCCCGTTTTACCGGATGCAGGAATGATATCATCCAGACGACAACCGATCAAGTCAACGATCTGATCGGAAACTTCTTCCGGCATTGCTCCGGGCAAGTCCATTTTGTTCAGAATCGGAATGATTTCCAGGTCGTGTTCCAATGCAAGGTACAGGTTGGAGATGGTTTGCGCCTCAATTCCCTGTGATGCATCAACAATCAGCAATGCTCCTTCGCATGCAGCAATCGAACGGGATACCTCATACGAGAAATCCACGTGTCCCGGAGTGTCAATGAGGTTTAGAATGTATTCTTGTCCTTCATACTTGTAGTTCATTTGAATCGCATGCGATTTAATTGTAATACCGCGTTCCCGTTCCAGATCCATATCGTCCAATGCTTGTGCTTGCATATCGCGGTCAGAAATGGTACCGGTAGTTTGTAACAAACGATCTGCCAGGGTACTTTTACCATGGTCGATGTGGGCAATAATACAGAAATTTCGAATGTGCTTCATAAACGATTAAAAACGCGTGCTTTCGTGCAACGGATTGCAAAAGTACGTCAAAAATTTTATTCTTGAATTGATATTATTCTCATTTGTTGAAAATCATTAACTTCGCCTGAAAATTAACTACAAATCAATTATTAAATGAAAAAAGTATTACTACCATTATTCTTAGTAGCTGCTACGATTTCTAACGCTCAGGAGACGATTGAATTAAGCGCAACGACTGTTCCGTCCGGAGCAGCAACTACTAACCAGTCAACTGTTTCACAGAGTCCTTATCAGTCAACAACTACCGAAAATCAGTCGGGAGACAGGGCTGTATCCTGTGAAGATGAGGTGAAGTATGTTGAAAACAACCACAACGGGCAACAAAAAATATCCATCTTTTTAGGTGGCCCCAGAGGTTTTAACAACATTGCTCAATCTTTCCCTTCGTTTACCGGGCAGGTATCAAAAGTGAAATTTCAGGCTAATATTATGGAAGGAGCTCCTACCGGGGGATCCGGACAAGCACAGGTTTCCATTCATGCGATCAATGCCTCTAATGAACCTGTCGGAAGCCCGATTGGAAGCGCATTTGTAACTGTGAATGCGAATAATGATTATGTGGCAACATTCTCAACTCCGGTGAATGTGACTAACGGATTCAGTGTGGTTTTCTGGCCAAGAACAGCGGAAGATTCATTAGCCATTATGGGTAATGGACAAGGATCCGGACAAAATACATCTTATTCAAGTGTTCAATATCCTAGTGGACAAACATATACGATGGTTGAATTAGGATTTGATATCGATGTGTGGGCATTGCCTACGATTCGTTTCTCCCTTCCGGACCCGACGTTGGTAGTTAATCCGACTTCAGCATGTATGAATACACAAGTAGCCGGTACAGTCACTTCAACTACATTGCCTCATTTCAACCATGAAGTATACAAAGACAATAATTTTAAATACAAAGTGAATTTCGGAGACGGGTCAGCTGACCAGAACGTGGCAAATGGATCACGTACATATACCAATTCCGGTACATACACTGTGACAGGAAGTACAATTTATTCCGGATGGGTAAATGAGTGTGCAAGTACACCGGCAACTCAAAATGTAACAATAATGCCAGCCGTTACGTCGTTCTTTTCATACGCTGCAACAGGACTTTCAGTTCAGTTTACAAGTTTGGCGCAGGGAGCAACAACATATAGCTGGAATTTTGGAGACGGAGGAACAGCAGGATCACCAAATCCGGTTAGAAACTATGCGGCTGCAGGGACATACACAGTAGAATTTACTGCTACAGGTACTTGCGGAACAGATTTATATTACAAAAATATCACAATTGCCGAAGGGGAAAATAACTCTGACCTGGGTGTTGAGGAACAATCAGGCATTCACCTGACAATTTATCCGAATCCGATCAGCAATGTATTCAGCGTAGCTTACGAAACAGAGCAAGTGGGAGATATCCATGCTGAATTGTTGACGCTGGACGGAAAAAAACTTGAAACAAAGCATGCATTAAATACAATGAATGGTGAATTGACATTTGATGTTTCAACCTTGAGTTCAGGAATTTATGTGTTGAATATGACTGTTTCCGGTAAAATGATCTCTAAGAAGATTGTGAAGGAATAAGCAGTATACAACGAAAATCAGAAAGGCTTTCTCTACAACGGGAAAGCCTTTTTTGTCTTTTGATGTGCCGTTTACTCAACGATTGTTACGCTTCGTTCGTTTAGTAAGAAAAGACCTGTTTCAGTGGTGTATATTTGTTAAGGATGAATAAAAACAAACTAAAATGAGAATGGTACCTTTTCTTTTGATGGTTCTTTCAGGAGCGTATTCTTTTGCACAAACGGCAAATTCAATTACGGAAGCGACTTATCCGGGAGGAGTTGCTGAAATGACAAAATTTATTCAATCTCATCTTGAAATTCCAGCTGATTTCTCGGGTTCAGGGGCTGTCAACCTGCGCTTTGTGGTGGATGAAAAAGGGGAGGTCAGCAACGTTGTGGTAAGAAGAGGAATTGACGGATGTGAACCGTGTAGCAATGCGGCAATTGCGGTGATGCAAAAAATGCCGAAATGGAAGCCGGCTTATTCCAATCCGGAAAAGAAACATGTGGAATCCATCCACGTGTTGTCAATAAAATTTGAACAGAAAAAATAAACCTTATCCGAGCGTCTTTTTCAATTGTTCTTTATCCAGGTGTTTTTCCCAGTTGGAAATCACAACGCATGCCACTCCGTTTCCGATAACGTTTGTCAACGCACGGCACTCGGACATAAACTTGTCAATTCCCAGGATCAATGTCATCCCTGCGATTGGAATATCCGGCACAACAGCCAGTGTTGCCGCCAATGTGATAAATCCTGCTCCGGTGACTCCGGCTGCTCCTTTTGACGATAAAATAGCCACCAGTAACAAGACCATCAGCTGATCAAACTTCAGGTCGATGTTGCAGGCCTGTGCAATAAACAGTGCCGCCAGTGTCATGTAAATATTGGTGCCGTCCAGGTTGAATGAATAACCTGTAGGAACAACCAATCCGACAACTCCCTTATCACATCCTGCTTCGTTTAGTTTTTTCATCAACCCGGGCATGGCAGGTTCAGAAGAACTTGTTCCCAATACCAGGAAGATTTCTTCCTTGATATAGCGCAGAAATTTAAAGATGTTAAATCCGTTTAAACGGGCGACAACTCCCAGAATAATGACTACGAAAGCAAACGATGTCAGGTAAAAGGTTCCGACTAATTTCCCCAGGTACATTAGTGAATCAATTCCATACGCACCGATGGTAAAGGCCATTGCGCCAAAGGCTCCTACAGGTGCCAGTTTCATGAGAATTTCCACGATTTTGAAAACCGGAATGGTCAGTGTTTCAAGGAAATCAATCACCGGTTGACTTCTGTCGGCTGTGAGCGCAAGTGCGACACCGAATAAAATCGCTACAAGCAATACCTGCAGAATAATGTCTCCTGTCATCGGGCTGAATAGCGTTTCCGGAATGATATTGAAAATAAAATTCACCATCGAATTTTCCTCAGCAGCTTCTACGTATTTACTGATCTTAGATGCGTCCAGTGTGGAAGGGTCAATGTTTAATCCTGCTCCGGGTTGTACAAAATGACTAACAACTAACCCCAGTACCAGCGCGAGTGTTGAAAAGAAGATGAAGTAAGCGAATGCTTTTGCAGCAACTCTTCCTACTTTCTTGAGGTCATTCATTCCTGCAATTCCCGTCGAAACAGTAAGAAAGATCACCGGTGCGATAATCATTTTTACCAGTTTGATAAACCCATCTCCGAGTGGCTGCATGGCTTTTCCTTTTTCCGGCCAGAAATACCCCAGCGTAACCCCGATGACGATCGCAAAAATAACCTGAATGTAAAGGTGTTGGTAGAATTTCTTCTTTTTCTTTGGAGTTGGTGTGTCCACTGTTTCAAAGTTAGTTTGCATAGATAACCTGTTAAATTATTTTACAAAGAAATTAATTAATTCCGATACACCGGGTGAATTTATGTAATTCAACGCGAAAAAGGATGATTTACCATTTGATAAATAAGAGATTACTGTTTGTCCTTTCCATAGATGATCCGGTAAAACGGAAGTGTGATTCCCGTTCTGACCAAAAAAAAGAACAATACACAATACAAGGTGCTGAATAAGATGACAGCAAAACAAACAGACTGAATGAGTAATCCGTCCGGGTGTCCCTGCTGCAGAGGAAGTGTGGCAATTACAGCGGCTCCGAGTCCTTTGGGAACCATAAACGACATAACGGATTTGTCCAGTAGTGGTGCTTCCCGGGCGATCACAAATTTGACAACGAAAATCCGGGTAACATAAACAAAACCGGTAACCAATGCTCCCCACATCAACCAATCTACCCGGTTGATCTGAATGCTGATCCCGATGAAAACAAAAAAGAAAGTGCGGAGTAAAAAAACAATCTCTCCGAAGAAAATACGCTCCTTTCGTGGTAGTACAATGTTCTGATTCGGGATGATTTTCTCCAGTACCCGGGGTTCGATGTATTTTAAATTTCCAATGGCAATACCAAAAGAAAGTGCTGTCAGCGGACCGCTCAGATTCATGTATTCAGACGCTCCGTACAGGAGAAATAAAAATGCAGGGGTTGAAAATTTCGTTGCTTTTAAATTGGAAAACTTATTGAGGATATACGACCAGAGAAAGGCTCCGAATACACCAATCACAATTGCGAACAACAGCGAGGCAACAAATTGTATAATAACCGTTTTTGCCGAAATGTTGCCGGTGAGCATCAATCCCAGGATACTTAAAGGTACCGCCAGAGTAAACACATCCGTTTCGGCTGATTCCATGATCAGGGTGGTCGATGTTTTGGGAGTCACATTTACCTTTCTCACCAACCCGACCACTACAGCGGAAGAGGTTCCTCCCAATGCTGATCCGATAAACAGACTGGATAAAAAGGACAGGTTAAAGATATACATGCACGAGATTGTGATTGTGATACAGGTTACAATAAAGCCAACCGTTGTAATGAGTGCAGAATCTTTGAAGGAGGATTTTACTTCCGCCAGTTTGAGGTCCGTTCCGCTTTCAAATAAAATGAAAATCAACACCAAATTGCTAAATAAGGAGCCGAATTGCCCGAAAGATTCAGGATCGACCAGGTGAAACACAGGGCCGATCAGCATACCGATGAACATCAGTCCCAATACATCGGGAATATTTCGGCGCTCAAAAACCTGGTTGAGGTAATTCCCCCAAAAAATGAATAACCCGATAATAATAATGACAATCGATGTTTCCATAAGCGTTCAATTTAGTTGTTTTAAGGAAAATCTGAACTGATTGAAAACTAATATATCAATTATTCCGGTTGATCTTTTGCAGGAGTGTCACAATTTTTCTAAAAATATACTTACCGGCAGGGGGAGCTGAATTTTTCAATATTTTTATCAGACAATTTTACAACAATGAATTCGCAATCGTATCATTACCGCCATGCAGCATCGGAAAGCCTGGTTTCAAAGATTATAAAACGCTACCTGATTTCAACAGACAGAAAAAACTCACTGTTAAAAATTTTCGAAACAAAGAAATTCAATCGTACTCCTGCACCGATTCATCAATCCTTGAAAAAACGATGTGTTGTCGAGGAGGTGTTTATTCAGAACCGCCCGGTCTGGACATTGACTCCCGGAAAGAACCGATCGGAGAAAGTGATTTTCTTTTCCCACGGAGGCGGGCACATGAACAATATCACCCCTTTTCATTGGAGAATGGTGGAGTACCTGGTAAAAAAGACAGGAGCGACATTCATCGTTCCGGACTACCCGCTATTGCCTGAGTCAAATTACCGGCAAACGTTTGAAATGATGGAAGAAGTGTTTCGGAAAACGGTAAAAGAGGTGGATGCAGATAATCTTATTTTTCTCGGAGATTCAGCAGGAGGAGCTATTTCGCTGGCATTGGCGCAATTACTTCGCGATCAAAGAGCACCTGTTCAACCCACACAACTCATCCTGATTTCACCCGAACTGGATTTATCCAAACTGCACGAAGATGTCCCGCAATATGAACCGTACGATGTGATGCTGACAGGTGAAATTTTTAATGTCGTTATTCCGCACTATGTGGATGATTGCCCAAGGGATCATTTCCTGGTAAGTCCTGCTTTGGGGAATTTGGAACAATTGGGGAAAATTTCCATGTTTTCAGGAACACACGATATTTTGTTCCCGTACGCATTGGATTTTAAACAGCGACTGGAAAGGGAAGGTCGTTCCTTAAACTTTTATGAATACCCCAAAATGATGCATGTATGGGCTGCGGTTACATGGATGAAAGAAGCGCGTTCAGCGCTGAATCAAATGGCGGAATTAATTAACTCCTGAAGAATTTATTGGTTGACTCCAGTTGCTTAAACGCGCATGGAAGCTGCCGGATAACATCGGTAATCAGGATGCTTTCCTGGCTCATCATTTCAGCGCACAGATCGGCAGTATATCCGTGGATAAAGGTTCCTGTTAATGCAGCTTGGGGTGGTGGATATCCCCTGGTCAATAACCCAAGGATAATTCCTGTCAGGCAGTCGCCGCTACCTCCTTTTGCCAGTCCCGCATTTCCGGTAGAATTAAAAACGACACTTCCGTCCGGCATACAGATGTGGGTATAGGTATCTTTCAGAATTAAGATACAAGCGTACCGGGTAGCAAAAGCACGGGCTTTCTGCAACCGGTCAAAATGAGTGTCGGATGGGCCTGCCAATCGTTCAAATTCCTTTGGATGAGGTGTCAGGATGGTGTCTTTGGGCAAAAATTCCAGCCAGGTTTTGTTTTCGGCCAATATATTCAATCCGTCGGCATCAATGATCAATCTCCCCTGGAATCGTTGGATAACAGATTTCAGCAATTGTTGAGTTTCTGATGCCCTGCCAACTCCCGGTCCGAATCCGATGGCGCGATAAGAAGAAAGATCGTCACAGAATGTAATGAACGAATCATGTTCATCGGTTTGTGTCATTGCTTCAGGAAGCCGGTAGGAGAGTGCATCAACTGTTTGTTTTGTGGAATGTACGGTTAACAGTCCCGCTCCGCTTCTCAGGCATGCTTCTGCCGCAATAACTGCTGCTCCGGATGTTCCGCTGCTTCCTGCCAGTAAAAGCGCATGTCCGTATGTTCCTTTGTGAGAAAACTTATTTCTCGGGACCAGTAATGCCGCGATGTCTTGCCGTTCAGCAAAATAATACGGTGATGGTTGTTCAAGTAATGCCTGTTGGTCCAATCCGATATCCACGCACTCAAAATGTGGAACGATGCGTTTATTTTCCGGGAAAAGATACGCTAATTTGGGTAGTTGAAGGCTCAAAACCAGATCTGCCTGAACGCATGCATCCGGGAGTTCTCCGGAAGAATGGTCAATCATCAATCCGCTCGGAACATCAATACTGATAACGGTGCAGGGAGCGCTATTGATTTTATGGATTACAGTTTCCAGGATCCCGGTCACCGGTTTGTTGATCCCCGTTCCCAGCATCGCGTCGATCACACATGTATTTTCCTTGATGTGAAGTTGACCGGCATCATTTTCTGAACGGACCGTAATCAAGGTTGCTTGTAATGATTTAGGTAACCGGTCAAAATTCACTTGTGCATCTGCTGAAAAATGCTCAGTATGCCGAACTACAATAACCTGAACCATTCTGTTTTGCTCGGATAATAACCGGGCGATTGCCAATCCGTCACCACCATTGTTTCCCATGCCACAGAACACCACAACGGGAAGGTCTGCTGTATACTGTGAACAGATGCGCTCTGCACAAATCTTTGCCACACGTTCCATCAGATCAATTGAAGAAATGTGTTGCCGTTCGATGGTAAGCGCATCGACAATTTTCAGTTGTGTAGCTGACAGAATTTTCATACAGTATTGTTTCTTACAAAGGTCGCGAACAATTCAGGAAGAAGAAAGTCTTTTCCCGTTTTTCTTTTTATCTTTGATTGATGAGTACTCCGCATACATATCCATCTAAAATAGGACTTGGTTTGTCGTTGTTTATTGCCATTGCGCTTATTGGGACAAGCATCCCGATGTTGCTTGAGCATCCCGTTTTTTGGATGGGCATTGCGATCAATGCCACTGTTGCGTTGTTTATCACATATACATTCACGAACCTTCGCTATAGTATTGAGCAGGAAACGTTGCTCATTCGTTGTGGATTTCTGTACAAAAAAAGCATCCCGATTCATGCAATTAAGCGTATCGAAGAATCGAGGAGTCCATTGAGCTCTCCCGCAGCTTCCATGGATCGTTTAGAGATCATTTACAATAAATTCGACAGCATTCTCATTTCTCCGAAAGAGAAGCAAGCATTCATTGAAGAACTGGTAAAGAATAACCCGGAAATTGTCGTTCTCTATCGAAAAAAATAACAATCTTCCTGCCGATAGCCCGGCTGTTGTTCAATCCTTATTTGTATTTTTGCAAGGCAATTTATAGGGCAACCACTGCCTGCAATTGGCAAGCTTAATCTGCAATTTGAAATTCATCCATGGAAGAAATCGAAATATACGGCGCGCGCGAACACAACCTGAAAAACATTGACCTGAAAATCCCGAGAAATCAATTGGTGGTCTTTACAGGATTGAGCGGCAGCGGAAAATCATCCCTTGCATTCGATACGATCTTTGCGGAGGGGCAACGTCGTTACCTGGAAACATTTTCAGCCTATGCCCGCCAGTTTTTAGGAGGCTTGGAGCGGCCGGATGTCGATAAAATTGACGGGTTGAGTCCGGTGATTGCCATTGAGCAAAAAACGGTTTCCCGAAGTCCGCGATCCACTGTCGGAACGATTACCGAACTGTATGACTTTCTTCGTTTGCTGTATGCACGTGTCGGAACGGCTTATTCCTATGTTTCCGGGGAAAAAATGGTGAAATACTCGGATGAACAGGTGGTAGATTTGATCCTGGAATATTACAACGGTAAAAAAGTGGTTTTGCTGGCGCCGATTGTGAAAGGACGAAAAGGGCATTACCGCGAATTGTTTGAGCAGGTGCTGAAAATGGGATTTACCAAAGTACGGGTAGATGGAGTTGTTCAGGATATTGAGCGGGGAATGAAACTGGACCGCTATAAAATTCATGACATTGACCTTGTTATTGATCGTCTGGCAATTGATAAAAAAGACAGAAAACGCATTTACGACGCAGTGATTTTGTCCATGAAGCATGGGAATAAAGAAATGATGGTGATGGATTTTGAAACGGAAGACGTACGCCATTTTTCCCGGTTGCTGATGTGTCCCGTTTCCGGAATCAGTTACCCGGAACCGGAACCGAACTTGTTTTCGTTCAATACACCTTATGGAGCCTGTCCGCATTGCAACGGATTGGGTGTGGTTTCAGAAGCTTCACTGGATAAAATCATTCCGAATCCTGAAAAAAATATCCGTCAGGGAGGCCTCGCTCCGCTCGGAGAATACAAAAGCAGCTGGATTTTTGATAAAATTGACAGTTACCTGCAATCAGAAGGATTTTCGATCAAAACACCGTTGAAAGACATTCCGGAAGAAGTGATGAATGTGATTCTATATGGGAATTCCGATATGGAGATTACGGGTAAAAACGCCATCCGGTTTGACGGAATTGTGAATGTAATTGGTCGCCATTCGGAGGAAAGCTCCGCAGCGATTCAACGATGGGCACAAAGTTTTATGAACCAGGTGGTTTGTTCTACCTGTGAAGGAACACGCCTGAAAAAAGAAGCACTGTATTTCCGCATCGCCGGGAAAAACATCGGAGAGCTGGCGTCCATGGATCTTTCCGAACTGGATGTTTATTTTCAAACGATTGAACAACACCTGTCAGAGGACCAGCAGACGATTGCAGTAGAGATTCTGAAAGAAATCCGTGCCCGGTTAGGGTTTATCCTGGAAGTCGGATTGGAATACCTTACTTTACACCGCTCCGCTAAAACGCTTTCCGGAGGAGAAGCACAGCGTATTCGCCTGGCAACACAGATCGGTTCGGAACTGATGAATGTACTGTATGTATTGGATGAACCTTCCATCGGATTACACCAACGTGATAACACACGTCTGATCAACTCACTCAAACGCCTGCGTGACACGGGAAATTCCGTGATTGTTGTGGAGCACGACAAGGAAATGATCGAGGCTGCCGACTTTGTGGTAGATATCGGTCCGGGAGCAGGAAAACACGGTGGCCAGATCATCAATGCAACAACCGTTGACAAGATGCTGGCGACTGAATCACTGACAACGCAATACCTTAAAGGGATTAAAAAAATTGAACTTCCGAAGGAGCGCAGAAAAGGAAACGGGAAGACACTGGAAGTTCTGGGAGCAACAGGGCACAACTTGCAAAAAGTGAACCTGAAAATCCCGTTGGGGACATTTACTTGTGTAACGGGAGTTTCGGGAAGCGGGAAGTCATCGTTGATCAACCAGACCTTGTACCCGATTCTGCTGGCTGAAATCTATAACGGAGTGAAAAAACCATTGCCGTACAAGGCAGTTAAAGGATTGGAGCACCTGGATAAAGTCATTGAAATTGATCAGACACCGATCGGGAGGACACCACGTTCAAACCCTGCAACCTATACAAAAGTATTTGATGAAATCAGAACTTTGTTTAGTGCATTGCCGGAAGCACAAATTCGGGGATACAAACCGGGACGGTTCTCATTCAATGTCGCAGGAGGTCGTTGCGAAACCTGTAAAGGAGGAGGGATGAAACTGGTGGAAATGAACTTTCTGCCGGATGTGTATGTGGCGTGTGAAACCTGTAACGGAAAACGGTACAATCGAGAAACACTGGAAGTACGTTACAAAGGGAAGTCTATCAGTGATGTGCTGGAGATGACCATCGAAGAAGCGGTGAAATTCTTTGAGCCGGTTCCGAAAATTCACCGTGTGTTGGAAACACTGCATTCGGTCGGATTGGGATATGTTGCCATCGGACAATCATCCACAACCCTTTCAGGAGGAGAAGCACAACGTATCAAGCTGGCATCTGAATTATCCAAAAAAGGAACGGGAAAAACCATTTATATCCTGGATGAACCATCAACGGGACTTCATTTTGAAGACATTCAAAACTTACTGGATGTCTTACAGCGTCTCGTAAACGAAGGAAATACGGTATTGGTGATTGAACATAACCTGGATATCATCAAAGTGGCGGATCACATCATTGATATAGGGCCTGAAGGAGGAAAAGGCGGAGGGCAGATCATCGGAGAAGGAACCCCGGAAGCATTTGTGAAAAAGTACAAAAAAGTGTCACATACGGCGAAGTATCTGGAAATGGAATTGTAAATCAGATTCGACGGTTAGAATTTGAACACAATAAAAGCAACCGATCGTTTTAAAAGACAGAATGTATGTTGTAGATTTGACCATTCGCAATCCGGCTCTGCCCGGAAGAAATTGTTCATTTATGAAAAACTACGTACTTCTCTTTATTTTCGCTTTACTTGTTAACTACGCGGAATCACAGACCACGGTAAATGGTTCGTTTGTGCACGGCGGAATCAATCGTACCTATTCGTTTTATGTTCCAGCATCTTATACTCCAGGCAATCCTGTCCCAATGGTTATCGGGTTGCACGGTACGAGTTCCAGTGGTTCTGATTTTGCCCAATACCGTGATTTCAGACCCATTGCAGATACTGCCAATTTCATTGTGGTTAATCCGGATGGTTCAACGATGTTGGGAATCCGATTTTGGAATTATGGAAACATCCTCGGATCAACAGTGGATGACGTTGGTTTTTTAGAAGCATTGATCGACACCATATCCGCTCAGTATGCGATCAATCACCAACGAATCTATTGTGCCGGCATGTCGAACGGAAGTTTTATGAGCTACTACATGGCGTGTCAGAGTGATCGCTTTGCAGCAATAGCAGGTGTTACAGGTTCAATGTCTGTCAATATGTACAACACATGCACTCCCCAACAACCGCTACCGGTTATTCATATCCATGGAACAGGCGACTCAACCAATCCGTATACCGGAACTTCCAGCATGAAAGCAATTGAGGATGTGATTCAGTTTTGGGTGAGTCAGAATAACTGCACTGCAACACCCGATATGTTTCCGATTCCGGACACCGATCCGAATGACAATGCGACAGCGGAGCGGTTTCTTTATTCAGGAGGAACCAACGGACGTACAGTAGAGTTGTTCAAAATTACAGGGGGAGGACATAGCTGGCCGGGTTCTCCCATGCCGGGATCTTCTGAAGTAACTTGCATGGATGTGGATGCCAGTAAAGAAATCTGGCGTTTTTTTAGCCGGTATGAAAAAGACGGACTTGTATCCGTTGAACAAAAAGAACGTGTAACGATCTCCATGTGGCCGAATCCTGCTTCAGATTGGATAGAGATCAGTTCGGACCAATTGATTACAGGTGTTGTTATAACGGATGTGCAAGGACGCGTTGTCCATCATTTAACCGGGGATGACATCCAGCAGATTCCTGTAAGCCAACTGTGTGAGGGAAATTATATCATTTATATTTCCGATGCAGATCATTCCATGTACAGGCGATTCAGCATTGTTCGATAGGATGATGTTGACAGCATTTTTTCGCATAGACTTTTTTGTAACTTTTGGGGTGATGCCAAAAAAGTTAGAATCTAATGATAAAAAAGAGGAGTTTATCCTAATTCATCATACACTTTTATTTGCATAGTTAATTGAAATCATTATCTTTGCACCCTTGAAATTTTAATTAAATAATTATTTATTATGAGTTTTTACGAAACTGTTTTCATTTTAACTCCCGTTTTGTCTGATGATCAGGCAAAGGAAGCAGTGCAAAAAATCGAGAATGACATCAAGTCGTTTGGTGGTACTGTTAAGCACTTGGAGAATTGGGGATTGCGCAAATTGGCGTATCCTATCCAAAAGAAATCTACAGGATTTTACTTCCTGGTAGAATTCGAAGCAGAAGGTTCAGTTGTTGCTGAATACGAATTACAAATGAAGCGCGATGAGCGTGTAATTCGCTTCTTGACTGTTAAAATGGATAAGGACCACGTTACTTATTCTGAAAGAAGAAGAGCAAAATTGGCGAAAGCTTAATCATTAATCATTAAATCGAGAAAAAATGGCTCAAAATGACATTCGTTATCTGACACCGATCAACATCGAAATCAGAAAAGACAAATACTGTAGATTCAAAAAAAGCGGAATCAAATTCATTGATTACAAAGACGCTGACTTTTTGTTGAAATTGGTAAACGAGCAAGGTAAAATTTTACCTCGTCGTATTACAGGAACTTCTGCAAAATACCAAAAAAGAGTAAACAAGGCAATCAAAAGAGCACGTCACATCGCGCTTCTTCCTTACGTAGGAGATTTATTGAAATAATAGCCTTGCAATTGAATTTGCATATAAAACATTAAGAAAATGGAAATAATTTTAAAGAAAAACGTAGATAAATTGGGTTACGCTAACGAAATCGTTACAGTAAAACCAGGGTACGGACGTAACTTCTTGATTCCTCAAGGATACGCTGTTTTAGCAACTGCATCTGCGAAAAAAGCGCACGAAGAAGTAATGCGTCAAAAAGCACACAAGGAAACGAAAGTGTTAGCTGAAGCACAAGAATTGGCTGCTAAATTGGAAACAGTTTCTGTTTCTATCACAACGAAAGCAGGTGAGAACGGAAAAATCTTCGGTTCTATCAATACTGTTCAGTTGGCTGAAGCATTGAAAAAAGAAGGATTCGATATCGATCGCAAGTCGTTGACAATTAAAAACGAACCAATCAAAGAAGTGGGTACGTTTGAAGCAACTGCAAACTTGCACAAAGGAGTAACTCCTACATTCAAATTCGAAGTAGTTGCTGAATAATTTCAGTACATGATACCATTGAAAATCCCGGCTGAAAAGTCGGGATTTTTTGTTATTGAAGATTACGCAATGGTTTTGCTTACCTTCCAGTATCCGGATTACATAATCTCTTGCCCACTGCTGTTCTTCTTCTGAAAAATCAGGAGGGGAGGAAAATTCTTCCATCCGGCGAGTATTCAAAGGAGTTGATAAAAATTCAACTCCGACCTCTCTGATCGGATTGGTATACATGAATGGCAGCAAATTTTGAAAACTGATTATCATCGACCCGCTTGGGAAAAAATTGTATGAGGTATTCATATACGACAATGGACCGGATTACATCGAAGATGGATTATTTCGGATTGTGGAGAACGGGAAAATAGGTTATGCCAATGGAGAAACAGGAGAAATTGTCATTAAACCATAATACATCTGTGCTTTTCCTTTTGAAAACGGTTAGGCGAAAGTGAGTGTGAAGTGTTCAGAAGAACACGTGGGTGAATATTCAGAATGGATAAGTGACCAGTGGGTGTTGATCAATAAAACAGGGAAAGTGATTGATAAATAAGTGGTGAAAAAATCGTATTTTCACACCCAAAAATACCAATGCGCTTCTCTCTTTTTGCTTTTATTCTTTTTCTTACAGCTTGTACGTCAAAACCAGAACCAATAGCAGATTCGGATAAGGCTAAAAAAGAGTCTGTTAACCATGCGAAACACTTCCGGTTTGTAGAAAAGGGAAATCAAACAGTCATTGAAATTTTAAACCCGGATTCAAAAGCAGTTGTTGCGACATTGACACCCCTGAAAGAAAATAAGCAGGTGATTGCCCTGTCGGGAACATTTATCGGGATGTTGGATAAACTCCAATTGGCAGAGTACATTTCAGGTGTTTCTGAAATAAAATATGTGGACAATGCGATTGTCAAAAAGAATTTTTCCAAAAAGAAAGTACTGGAAGCCGGATATGATACACAATTGGCATTGGAACCCATTGTTGCAAATAAACCTGCTTTGGTTCTTCACAGCGGTTATAACACCGATTTCCCCCATCAGAAACAGTTGGAGAATGTGGGGATTTCATGTGTTCCGATTTACGACTGGAGAGAGGAAACACCATTGGGAAAAGCAGAATGGATCAAAGTGTATGGTTTTCTCTACGGAAAATCCGCTCAAGCAAGTGAGTTGTTTGCATCCATCGAAAAAGCATACCTTGCATTGAAAGAAGAAGCGAAAATGCTGCAACCATCCAAATTGTTGATCAGTGGGAATGTTATTGGAAGCGAATGGTATACGCCGGCAGGAGAAAGCTTTTTTGCACAATTGCTCAAAGATGCCAATATCACCTACAATTACTTCAATAAACCAGGGACAGGGAGTATTGCACTGACCCAGGAAGAAGTCTTGAAAGATAACCGACACGCTTCGTATTGGATCAACCCGGGAGCGGTTTCTTTGCATGATTTGAAAATCATGAATCCCAAAGCAGTCTTGTTTGATGCATTTACGAATCAACAGATCTATTGCCATACATACAACGAAAATTTCTATTGGGAAGTTTCCTCTATCGAACCGGACAAACTGCTCGCAGACCTGATTCAGATTGCTCATCCGGAGCACACCGCAAAACAAGACCTTTACTTCTACAGCCGGTTGAAGTGATCGGATGCCGAATTCTTTTCAATCATTCAGTTGTCCGGATGAATCAACACGCCCGAAGTTTGACGAGACGGGTATCTTTTGTGTAATTGTTTTGTTCTCTTTTGCAGCATTCAGGTAACCAGGTTGCAGAACTACATGATTAAAAAGAGTCCGGCTGGTGAAGGAACTGACAGCAGATAAGACGAGACGGTAGCAGGATGTATCTGTAAAGCCGGAATAGACAGAATCCGACGAATACAACTTCAGTTTCTGAAACTTTCAGAACAGGATGACGATTAGCTGACAAATCATTTCAAAAGTCTCTTTACCTTTGTGCCATGAGTTTTGAAACAATAAAAGCATTGCACATCATTTTCATGGTCAGCTGGTTCGCAGGGTTGTTCTACATTGTGCGCCTGTTCATTTATCATACGGAAGCGCAAACACGACCTGAAGTAGAGCGTGATATTCTTTCAAAACAATTCGTAGAGATGGAGAAAAAATTGTGGTGGATCATCACAACGCCAGCCATGATTCTGACAGTTGTTTTTGGTGTGACGATGTTTGTATACCCCGGACACGGTTACCTGATCTATCAACCCTGGATGCATGTGAAATTAACCTTCGTTGTATTGTTGCTCGTGTATCACTTTACATGTCAGAAGATCTTATTCAACCTGAAAAATAACCGATTCAAATGGACATCCGGCGGATTGCGGATCTGGAACGAAGTAGCGACACTGGCGTTAGTAGCAATTGTCTTTATTGTCATTACGAAAGGAGCCATGAATTGGTGGAAAGGGACCATCGGATTCTTTGGCGTAGCCATCGGGTTGATGTTGTTGATTAAGTTGTACAAACGATTACGGAAAACGTAGTATTCCTATTTCCATTTTTCCTATCTTTGCGCCTATGAAAAAGAGCGAGATTCCTCAGGATGAAGGTCCTCTGAAAGGATGGACCAGAGAGGTTTGTTATGCAAAAAATGAAGATGGGAAGTACGAGCGGGGACTCAGCGCGGGTTGGAGTGTCAAGAATGATGCGTTGGATAGTGCCTGGGAGGAAGTCAATAAAAGTGTGGAAGAAGCGCTGAAACAGGTTCGTGCGGGAAAAATGAGCCCGATTTTCTATTTCATGGAATTAAAACTGATGGATGTTGCTGTATTGGCGCATTATACCGGATTCTGGAAGTGGACGGTAAAACGACATTTCAATCCGTTCAGGTTTAAAAAATTGTCAGACAAGGTGTTGCAGAAGTATGCAGATGTGTTTGAAGTAAGTGTTGAACAATTGAAAAATTTTAAATAAATTGCAGGAATTCAAACATTATCAGGCTGCACACTGTGAGAATGGTGTTACAGTGGGCTTGCTTAAGCAGGCTGGTTTGGAACAAATTACAGAGCCGCTGGCATTCGGAATCGGATCCGGACTGTTTTACATCGAAATTCCGTTCCTGAAGTTACAAAGCGGACCTGCAATTTCATTCAGAACATTTCCCGGAAATATTTTCAAACGAACGTGCAAAGCATTTGACGTAAAGCTCGAGACAAAAAAATACCGGGATGAAGAAAAGGCAATGTATGAACTGGATGCTTTGTTGGAACAAGGTATTTCAGTCGGATGCCAGGTAGGTGTTTTTCACTTGTCGTATTATCCCAAACAATACCGCTTCCATTTCAATGCGCACAACCTGATTGTGTTCGGACGGGAAGGAAATGATTACCTCGTTTCCGATCCGATCATGGAAGAAACAACCACATTATCCAGACAGGCAATGCGTAAGGTGCGTTTTGCAAAAGGTGTATTGGCACCCAAAGGACACATTTATTACCCGACCTCAATCGGAGAAGTAACCGATGATAAGTTAGTTGCCGCTATCCGTACAGGAATTAAACGTAACTGTAGAGATATGCTACGTATTCCGGGAGGTGTAGCCGGAGCAAAAGGAATCAACTATACGGCAAAAAACATTCGCAAGTGGCGGGATAAATTAGGTGAACGAAAAGCAGCACTTTATCTGGGGCAGATTGTCCGGATGCAGGAAGAAATCGGTACGGGAGGAGGAGGTTTCCGTTATTTATATGGAGCTTTTCTGGAAGAAGCTGCAGCAATTACCGGTAAAGAGGAACTGCTGATTGTCTCTGAAAAAATTACCAAAGCAGGTGATATGTGGCGAGATAGCGCCGTGCAAATGGCAGGGATTTACAAAGGACGCCTTTCCGCACAGGCGGATTACAACCATTGTGCGGATATTTTGAACCAAATCAGTGCGGTAGAAAAAGAAGCATTCCTTCAGTTGGATAAGATTAAGATTTAAATCTACTTGATCATCCAATTTATTCCCTCGCCAAGCCGCGGAGTTGATTTTATGGTTGAAATATATCCATCCCAAATACGTAAGGTCTGATCTCATTGCGTCTTCGCGCCTTTGCGAGAAATTCCATGATCAAAACATCGTATGTCGTGTTTGTTTTCGGAGTCATCCAAGTTATTGTCGCGCCAAGCCGCCAGGTCGCCAAGTTGTTTGTTGTTGTTTTATTGAGTTGTGGTACAATTTATCATCTGACACATGCCCATTCAAATACGTAAGGTCTCATCTCATTACGTCTTCGCGCCTTTGCGAGAAATTCTATGATCAAAACATCGTATGTCGTGTTTGTTTTCGGAGTCATCCAAGTTATTGTCGCGCCAAGCCGCCAGGTCGCCAAGTTGTTTGTTGTTGTTTTATTGAGTTGTGGTACAATTTATCATCTGACACATGCCCATTCAAATACGTAAGGTCTCATCTCATTACGTCTTCGCGCCTTTGCGAGAAATTCTATGATCAAAACATCGTATGTCGTGTTTGTTTTCGGAGTCATCCAAGTTATTGTCGCGCCAAGCCGCCAGGTCGCCAAGTTGTTTGTTGTTGTTTTATTGAGTTGTGGTACAATTTATCATCTGACACATGCCCATTCAAATACGTAAGGTCTGATCTCATTGCGTCTTCGCGCCTTTGCGAGAAATTCTATGATCAAAACATCGTATGTTGTGTTTGTTTTCGGAGTCATCCAAGTTATTGTCACGCCAGGCCGCCAGCTCTCCAAGTTGTTTGTTGTTGTTTTATTGAGTTGTGGTACAATTTATCATCTGACACATGCCCATTCAAATACATAAGGTCTGATCTCATTGCGTCTTCGCGCCTTTGCGAGAAATTCTATGATCAAAACATCGTATGTTGTGTTTGTTTTCGGAGTCATCCAAGTTATTGTCGCGCCAAGCCGCCAGGTCGCCAAGTTGTTTGTTGTTTTATTATTGAGTTGTGGTACAATTTATCATCTGACACATGCCCATTCAAATACATAAGGTCTGATCTCATTGCCTCTTAGCGTCTTTGCAAGAAAAATAATGATCATCATCATTTTCTCCTGCTTACTTTCACTATCTTCGTCCTCAAAATAAACAACGTTGCAATCCATCATCGAAATACAGTCTCTTGTAAAACACTATCCGACAAATATGAGTCCTGCTGTTTCTCAAGTTGATTTCACAGTCTTGAAAGGTGAGAAATTCGGAATATTTGGTCCGAACGGAGCAGGAAAAACAACGTTGATTTCCATGATGTGCGGAATTTTACAACCCACATCAGGCAGCATACACTATTACATCAACGGAAAAGAAATAACTCCTAAAACAGCATTGCATACGATTGGTTATGTGCCGCAGGATTTTGCTTTTTACCCGGAACTGACAGCCGGACAGAACCTGGTGTATTTTGGAAAGATGTATGGTATCCCGACAAAACAACTGCATGAAAAAATTAATGTTTTGCTTGAACAATTAGGGTTGAGCCATGTAAAAAATAAAAAAGTGATGACCTTTTCCGGGGGAATGAAACGGAGAATAAACCTGGCTATCGGGATTCTCAATGATCCTGAAATTTTGTTTTTAGATGAGCCGACCGTTGGAGTAGATGTGCAAAGTAAACATGCAATTATTCATTTGTTGGAAGAGTTGAACAAGAACGGAACCAGCATTCTATACACCTCACACCACCTGAAAGAAGCAGAAGATTTTTGTGACCGGATTGCATTGATTGATCAGGGAAAAATCATTGGATTGGGAACACTGGAAGCATTGACAACACAACACGAAGTCGAAAACCTGGAAGAATTGCTGATTCGTTTAACTGGTAAAACCATGCGCGACTAATGCGAAAGTTATTGGCCTCCATAGTAAAAGAATTGCAATTGCTCGCACACGATAAAGTCGGGTTGCTGTTGTTGTATCTGATGCCTGTTGTACTAGTGTTTATCATTACCGTTGTGCAGGATAGTGCGTTTAAGTTGGTGAATGATAATCAGTTGGAATTGCTGGTTGCAAACAAAGATAAAGGGGCTTTAGGCGATTCTTTGGTGGCAGTACTCAAACAATCAGGGAACTTTTTGCTGGATGAGAAAAACGACCTGTCGGAGAAACAATTGCAGGAAGAAGGATTGTCCGGCGGTAAACTGGCGAGTATCTATATTCCGGAAAACTTTTCCGAGGCCATTGAAAACAATACGAGCACCATCACACAACTCATTTTAACTGAATTTGGTGTTACAGAAGATACACTTGCTGTCGCTGAACGAAAAGAAACAAGTCTTACCATCTATTTTGATCCGATTTTACAGGAAAATTTTCAATATACCCTGGTGACCAATCTTCAAACCATTCTATCGGGAATGGAAAACAAGGTTATGTTGGAGAACCTCTTCGAACAGATGGGCTACGATGAAATTCCTGAACACATTGCTGCGAAAATGACGGGAGAGAAAACGCCCATTATTGCGAAACACGCTTCATTGGACGGACAACAAAAAATGACGCCTAATTCAACACAGCACAATGTTCCGGCGTGGTCCATTTTTGCAATGTTCTTTATGGTGGTGTCATTAGGCGGAAACCTGGTGAAAGAACGGCTTTCCGGAAGTTTTGTTCGGTTGATGACCATTCCTCCGAGTTTTATGTATACGTTGATCAGTAAAATGCTGGTTTACCTGGGAGTTGCTGTCAGCCAGTTATTTTTACTGTTCTGTATCGGACATTTGATTTTTCCGTCAATGGGATTGCCGCAATTGCAAATTCCGGATGCATTTTTACAACTACTGATTGTTTCCATCCTCTCGGGAATGGCAGCAGTAAGTTATGCCGTAGTGATCGGAACGTATGCAAAATCCCAGGAGCAAGCCAATGGTTTCGGAGCAGTTTCCATTGTTATTTTCGCCGCAATCGGAGGGATCTGGGTGCCGACATTTGTAATGCCGGATTACATGCAGACAGTTGCGTTGTTTTCTCCTTTGCACTGGTGCTTAGAAGGTTATTATGTCTTGTTTTTAAAGAACGGCGATTGGAATGCTTTGAGTTCCAGTATAATTTTCCTTTCTTTGTTCGTTATAGTATGTCAAATACTTACATTTGTGAAATTAAAAATGCAGAATTACTTGTAATATGGAAATATCAAGAGACGACTTGAAATTGGAATTTAAACAGCACTTAATTACCTATCTGAACCTGCTGGACATTAAAGTGGAAGACATTAAAGACGATGAGCCGTTATTTGGCGGAGACCTGGGGTTGGATTCGATTGATTCAGTTGAAATGATCGTATTGCTGGACAGAGAATACGGGATTAAAATTAAAAATCCGACCGAAGGACGTCAGGTATTGGTAGATGTAAATACGATTGTTGATTACATTATTGCCAACCGCACAAAATAATGCCTATGCGAAAGGTATTTATAACCGGAATCGGTTCGATATCTTCTTTAGGTTTAACTGTTGAGCAACAGTTGAAAAGTCTTCGTGATGCCCGTTCAGGAATTGGCAAAGCGACACATTTTCAATCGGTATATACCGCTCAACTTCCGTTTGCTGAAATCAATGCCAGTGATGATGAACTGAAAAAACTCACAGTATGTGCCGATCCGGGAGTTACCCGTACCACACTCATTGCACTGAAAGCATTCCAGGAAGCGGTTGCAGACGGAAAACTTTCACAACAGCAACTCAGTGACCCGCGTACAGCATTCATTTCGTCCAGTACGGTTGGAGGGATGTGTTACACCGATTCCTTATATGCGGATGCAAATAACAAAGGAGAAACGTCGGAATTTTACGCATCGTACGAAGGGTCTAATCATACGCTTCAGATTGTAAAAAAATACGAGTTGAAAGGGTATACCGATACCATCAATACCGCTTGTTCTTCTTCTGCAAATGCCATTTTGTTGGGAACGCGACTGATTCAGTCGGGAAGAGCTGACAGAGCAATTGTCGGTGGTGCTGATTGCCTGGCAAAGTTTACGGTAAACGGATTCAATTCCCTGCGCATTTTAAATGAAACACCATGTCGCCCGTTTGATGAACACAGGGAAGGATTAACACTTGGTGAAGGCGCTGCCTATCTGGTGCTGGAAGCCGAAAACCTGGTAGGTGATAAAAAACGATATGCAGAAGTAAAAGGTTTCGGAAATGCCAATGACGCGTTTCATCCTTCCGCTACATCAGATGATGCCAGAGGACCGTTGCGGGCCATGCGGGATGCGCTTCAGTCAGCAGAATTATCTCCGTTTGATATTGATTACATCAATGCGCATGGAACAGGAACGGTTAACAATGACGAAACAGAGTCGTTTGCATTTATAACGATATTCGGTAAGCAGGTTCCGCCATTTAGTTCAACAAAATCATATACAGGGCATACCCTGGCTGCCGCAGGTGCTGTGGAAGCAATCATCAGCGTGCTGAGTATCTGTCACGGAGAAATCTATCCGAATCTGAACTTTGAACAACCCATTTCCGGTCGTGGCTTGATTCCTGTGACGAAATTGCAGCAAAATAAACAGATTAAACACGTAATGTCTAATTCCTTTGGTTTCGGAGGAAACGGAACATCGTTAATTTTTTCAAAATGTACATAAAGGAAGTCTGTGCCATATCGCCCCAACTGACCTACGGAACTGAATTTGAGTCCGGTCATTTTGAACTACATGACAAAGGAATTTTGTATGCAATTGAACCATCCTACCTCGATTTTATTCCTGCTTCCCTGCTGCGAAGAATGGGAAAAGCGGTGCGAATGGGAATTGGTGCCGGGTTGCCCCTGGTCAAAAAATATCCGGGTATCGAAGGAATTATCATTGGAACAGCAAACGGTGGATTGGAAGATTGCATCCGCTTTCTGAATCAGATTGTAGATTACAAAGAAGGTGTTCTGACACCCACCAGTTTTGTTCAGAGCACTCCCAATGCAGTTGCCGGACAATTGGCCTTGATGGGAGAAAAGACCGGGTACAATTCAACACATACCAATGGGTCGCTGGCATTTGACAATGCAATGCTGGATGCGCAACTCGTGCTGGAGACCGCTGTAAAACCGATGGAATTATTAATCGGAGCGGTTGAAGAAATTTCCGATTATAATTACAACATCGATACCTTAAACAGTCATTATAAATCAGAGTCAATAACCAATGAAGAATTGATCCGGTCGACAACTGCTGGCTCACTTTGCGGAGAGGGCGCCACCATGTGTGTTGTTGCCAATACTGCTGATCATGCAATTGCTGAGGTCGTGGATCAGTTCCAGGTCTGCTTTCCCGGAAAAGAAGAATTAACAGGACTTATCAATAATTTCCTGGATAAAAACGGGATGTCTCCAAAGGATATTGACCTGCTGTTGTTCGGAAACTCAGGTGATGGGCGTACAGATCATTGGTACAATGACTTGCAGCAAGAACTGTTTCCCGATAAACAAATAACTACGTTTAAACAATTCTCAGGAGATTACCGGACCGCAGGTGCATTCGGTTGTTATGTTGCCGTGAAACTACTGCAGGGAAATCACCGTATCTATGGTTTCGATCACCTGAGAAGACCCCGGACTGTTCTGGTGTACAACCAATTTGGAGGAGAACGCCACGGATTTATTCTCTTAAGAGGAAATCAGGCGTCAATTGCTTAATGATTAATCACCAAAGCATCTCAACCGAAAAACACATATTTCCCACAGTTGATAATTCATAATTGATAACTTTCAACTTTCAATTCTCTACTTTCAATTTTAATTACTTGATTATTAATTTTTAATACTCGTCTTTCTCCGGCGCAATGCGAATCACAATCATGGATAATTGATAATTAATCATTCATCATTCACTATTCAACATTTATACCCTTAGTTCTTAAAATAGGTTAAAAACTTTTGTCTATACATGAATTATTTCTACTTTGAGTGGAGTTAACAACTAAATCTAAAATAGTATGAAAAAGGTATTGATCGTTATGGCGGCAGGCTTATTGTTTGCGTCATGCAAAAAAGATTGGGCATGTGAATGTACCGCAGGAGACTTGACACATACAGAAACTCTTAACAACAAGACATTAAAAGAAGCAACCGATGAATGCAACGATAGCGGAAGTGTTTTGGGTGTTGATTATGAGTGCAAAGTCAATGTGTTTAAGTAATAATAGTTACACATAAGGTGATATCCGGTCACCATTTTTACAACTAAACAGGCTATCTTTTCGGATGCCTGTTTTTTTATGCGCGGGTATTCCCGAATAGTGACCTACTCTCAGTGAAAAAAAGTACCTTTGTTCAAATTTTTTTGAGAATGGGGAGTAATTTCATCAAGCGCTTAAAATATTACGGAATTGGTTTCGGAATCGGAATTATCATTGTAACTTTCCTGTTGCCCAACAGAAGTTGCTCATGGACACCTGCCAATCGGGTGAAAAACATGATTTTAGGAAGGCTGGTCACCGTGAATGAGGTAGAATGGAAGCTGATGGAGTCCAAAGGGTTGACAAAAGAAGACATTATTTCCGTGCTCAATGACGGAACGTTGAATTTCAAGATCAGTAAAAAGGACGGAGATTCAAAAGTCTATGTCATCGAAAAAGAATTCGACAAAAAAGGAAACTATAAGTTTTACTTCACATTGCCCAATGAAAGTTTTATTTCGGAAGTAAAGATCGGAGAAGTGGATGCGAAGAAGGTAAAAAATACAACTGTGGGGTACGGACGTTTTATCTCTATTCCGAAAGATGAATACCTCGTATATCCTGATTCTACTGCAAAAGTGACTTGTCAGATGGAGCAACTGCAGATCAAAAATGTGAAGCAATTGTACAAAGGAATAGAAAAAACAGGGCGAATCAATTTTGCGAAGTCTAATTTTGATGCAAAACCCAAAGCAGAACACCTGATTGAGTTTGTCGAAAAAGGAGACACAATTGAATTCCAATCGGTTTGGTATAAGAACAAACTATTTATTTCTAACTTTATTTCGGAAAAAGTAAGTAATTGTAATCCAACCGTTCAGGAATAGTTGAAAAAACTGCGTTGTCTGGACGAACTGATTGATTTTTTTATATTTTTGAAACATGGAATTTTCAGCGGAACAAATAGCAGGAATTATTCAAGGAGAAATCGTTGGAAATGCGACTGTTGTAGTTAATGGATTGGCAAAAATAGAAGAAGGTAGTGAAGGAAAATTATCTTTCCTGTCCAATCCGAAATACGAAGAATATATTTATACCACAGGATCAAGTGTTTGCATTGTTAATCATTCATTTGTTCCGGCAAAAGAATTGCCTTCCACCCTGACCCTTATCAAAGTGGAAAATGCTTATGCCTGTTTTGCTAAATTGCTCGAATTCTATGACCAGATGAAGCGCAAGCAACCGAAAATTGAGGCAAATGCATATATTGCTGAGACAGCGAGCATCGGAAAGGATTTATACCTTGGTGCCAATGCCTATATCTCTGAAGGAGTTGTAATCGGTGACAATGTGGTCATTTACCCGAACAGTTTTATCGGTGACAATGTGAAGATCGGAAACAATACTATCATCTACCCCAATGTCTCCATTTATTCGGATTGCCAGATTGGAAATAACTGTGTGATTCATGCAGGTGCCGTGATCGGAGCGGACGGATTTGGATTCAGCCCGGATGAAAATGGTGTGTTCAGCAAGGTTCCTCAGATCGGTATTGTCATCATTGAAGACAATGTAGACGTTGGAGCAAATGCAACGATCGACCGAGCAACAATGGGAGCAACCATCATCCGTAAAGGAGCTAAAATAGACAACTTGTGTCAGATTGCACACAACGTGGAAATCGGTGAAAACTCAGCAATGGCCGCACAGGTTGGAATTGCAGGATCGGCGAAAATCGGTAAGCGCGTATTGATCGGAGGACAGGCAGGTATCTCCGGACACATTACCATTGCCGATGGAACGATGATTGTTGCACAATCAGGAATCCCGAATTCCGTTAAAAAACCGGAAACACTCATGGGAGCACCGGGAATTCCAATCGAAGATTTTAAGAAATCTTACTTCGGATTTAGAAAACTACCATTCATCCTGAACAAAATACAGGAATTAGAAAAGAAAATAAAAGAATTAACTAAAGCAGATTAACATTCATGTCTGAAAAGCAAAGAACGCTGAAAAGCAGCATCAGGCTATCCGGAATAGGATTGCACACAGGGGAGAAAGTAAATGTGGAAATTTGTCCGGCTCCGGACAATCATGGATATAAATTTCAACGTATTGACTTAGAGGGAGAGCCGATTATTAAGGCAGATGCTGATTTGGTTGTTGCCACAGACCGAGGTACAACCCTGGAAGCGAATGGTGCACGTGTGTATACAACAGAACATTTGCTGGCGGCATTATACGGTTGTCAGGTAGACAATGCCTTGATTAAACTGGACGCTCCTGAAGTTCCGATCATGGACGGATCTTCTCTTCCGTTTGTAAAAGCAATTGAAGAAGCGGGTTACGAAGAACAACAGGCAGAAAGAGATTATTTTGTGCTGACTGAAAACATCAAATGGGAGGATGCAGAAAGAGGAATCGAATTTCTGGCTGTTCCGGATAGTGAATACCGTTTGACCGTAATGGTGGACTACAATTCGCCGGTTTTGGGAACGCAGCACGCTACCATCTATAACCTTTCTGAATTTGTTCCGAACATTGCAAAATGTAGAACCTTTGTTTTTCTGCGCGAACTTGAATTCCTGGCAAAGAATAATTTGATCAAAGGAGGAGACTTGGATAATGCCATTGTATTGGTTGAACGAGACAATATCTCCAAAGCAGAGTTAGACAGCCTGGCAAAATTGCTCGGGAAGGAAAACCTGGAAATAAAAGTTGACGGAATCGGTGTGTTGAATAGCACGAAACTGCAATATGAAAACGAACCTGCACGCCATAAATTATTGGATATTGTTGGAGATTTAGCGTTGGTTGGAAGGCCGATTAAAGCACATATTCTTGCAGCGAGACCCGGACATTCCGGAAATGTTCGGTTTGCAAAAGTATTAAAAGAACAAATCAAAAAACAGGAAAAAGGAGGTCGCTCATTTGATCTGACACAAACCGTATTTGATATCAATACGATCGAAAAAATGCTGCCTCACCGGTTTCCATTCCTGATGGTGGACAGAATCATTGAAATTACGGAAAATTCCATTGTAGGAATCAAGAATATTACCATGAATGAGCCGATCTTTACCGGTCACTTTCCGGGGAATCCCGTGTTTCCGGGAGTATTGCAAATTGAGGCGATGGCACAGGTGGGTGGAATCTTTGCTTTAAACCAGGTGGAAGAACCTCATTTATATTCAACATACTTCCTGAAAATTGACAATGTGAAATTCAAACAAAAAGTAATCCCCGGAGATACAGTTGTGTTTGAATTGGTACTTGCCTCACCGATCCGAAGAGGATTGGTGAACATGATCGGAAAAGCATATGTAAACGGCCAGCAGGTCGGAGAAGCAGAAATGTTGGCGCAAGTCATTAAAGATAAAGTGGAAGCATGATCAGTGAATTTGCACAGATATCAGAAAAAGCCCAATTGGGAATAAACGTTCAGGTTGGACCTTTTACGGTGATTCACGAAGATGTAGTCATCGGAGATAATGTACGGATTCACTCAAATGTTGCAATCTATCCCGGAACGCGCATCGGGAACAATTGCGAAGTATACCCCGGTGCAGTGATAGGTGCTGTTCCGCAGGATCTGAAATTTGAAGGGGAAGAGACAACCGTTGAAATCGGCGACAATACAATTATCCGTGAGTGTGTAACCATTCACCGGGCTACAAAAGACAAATGGGTGACCCGAATCGGAAGCCGTTGCCTGATTATGGCCTATGTGCACGTAGCACACGATTGCCAGATCGGAAACGGAGTTATCCTGGCTTCGTATGTCGGTTTGTCAGGGCATTGTATTGTGGACGACTTCGCTATCCTTGAAGGAAATGTGGGAACCCAGCAATTCATGCGCATCGGGAAATATGCCTTTGTAGCAGGAGCAACACTGGTACGAAAAGACGTTCCACCGTATGTAAAGGCGGCGAGAGAACCGATCACTTTTGCGGGAGTAAATTCCATTGGGTTGAGACGCCGAGGCTTTTCAGACGAAGCTGTACGCGAAATTGAAGATGTTTACCGTACTATTTTTGTGTTGAACACCAATGTTTCCAAAGGAATTCAGGCAGTAAAAGAACAAATGCCGGATTCCGCTTATGCAAAAGAAATCATCGAATTCGTTGAATCGTCGGATAAGGGAATTATCCGGGGAATGATTTAGTTTTCTTAGCGAAAACAATCGAAAAAATAAATAGCACCTGTAATTTCCCGGAACGAATCTGTTTCCGGGTTTTTTAATAAGAATAAGATCAGAACAATGTTTCACAGAGGAGAATTAATCACAGTTACAATTTCCGGTTATGCATTCGGAGGAAATGGAGTTGCAAAAATACCGACAGATGATGGTGACTTTGTCGTATTTGTAGGAAATACGTTCCCGGGGCAAGTCGTACAGGCACGTGTAGATAAAAAGAAAAAACGTTATTGTGAAGCAAAATTGATTCAGGTAATTGAACGCTCCCCGCTGGAAGTGGTTTCAGACTTCCAGGAAATCTCAGGCGCTCCCTATATCTACGTTCCCGTTGCAGAGCAGGAAAAAGAAAAAGAACAAAGTACCCTGGAGATTTATAGAAAACTGGGCGGATTCCAGGATATCAAAGAACGTTTTGATACTTTTATTTCTTCCCCCGTGCATTATTTCTACAGAAATAAGATGGAGTACAGTTTCTCGTGTATTGAACACAATATGGAAACAGGAGAAGACATTGACGATGCGTTTGCCGTAGGTTTTAAGCGTCGTGGTACCTGGTGGAAAGTGGAAAATCTGAATAAACCGAGCGGAATGTTTGATCAAGAATGGGAGACAAAACTCATTCAAATTCGGAATTATTTGAAATTATCAGAACTTCCGGCATGGCATCCACCGAAAAAAACAGGATTTTTCCGCCACATTATCGTCAGAAAATCATTCGACCAGGATCAATTGCTCGTCAACCTGGTGACGTCTTCAGAAGGATTGAAACAATTTGATGTAGAAGCATTCGGATTGTTGCTGAAGCAGTTGTTTGGAGAGCGAATCGCAGGATTTCAGCATACCATCAATGACGATGTAGCCGATCGTTCCAAGATTGAGAATGGAAGTTGTAAACTGGTATTCGGAAAACCCATCGTGATTGAGAAATTACTGGGATTGTCGTTTGAAATATCTATGGAAAGCTTTTTCCAGACCAACCCGAAGAGCGCTGAATTGCTCTATACAAAAGCACTGGATTATGTGTTTGAAGAAACAATTCCTGAAAACGATATCGTGATGGATTTGTTTTGCGGGACGGGTACCATCGGACAAATTTTAGCAACCCGTCGCAAGGATGTAAAAATTGTCGGGGTAGACATCGTAGCGGAAGCAATTGAAGATGCACGTCGTAACGCCCGTCACAACGGACTGGAGAATGCGGTAGAATTTTATGCGGCAGATGTCGGGAAATTCCTACGGGAACACCCTGAATTTTCAGGAAGAATTTCCAGTATTATTTTAGATCCTCCAAGAGCTGGAATTGCACCGAAAACACTACAAAAAGTCATTGACCTGGGAGCTAAAAATATCGTGTACGTTTCCTGTAATCCGAGCACACAGGCGCGTGATGCTGATACGTTGAGAAAAGCCGGGTACGAACTCGAAAAACTTTCCCTGGTAGATCAATTCCCGCATACAGGACATATCGAAGCCATTGCAAAATTTAAAAAGAAATAAACACAGATCAAACGCATTAAAATCACGATGCTATTATATGTGTAACTGTTTTTATTTCAAAAATGTGTAGAGAAATAGCTTCATCAAAGGCGGATTAGAAAAGTGCGTTGGGTAGCATTTTTTACCTTGCTTGTTTGTTTCTTTTGGATCAAGCCAAAAGAAAATAAGAATGAATACTGGCACTTTTGTCATTTTACCGAATTTCATAATTACTTTTGAGTATTATTCTTTTAAGCTATGCAAGTCGAAATTATTTCCATCGGAGATGAATTGTTAATCGGGCAAACAATCAATACAAATGCCAGTTGGATGGGACAGGAGCTCTCCCGAAGAGGTGCGTTTGTATCCCGTGTAGTAACCATTTCAGACAAGACAGATGCGATCCGGTCCGCAATTGATGAAGGATTGAATAATGCAGATGTCGTGTTGGTAACGGGAGGCCTCGGCCCCACAAAAGATGACGTTACCAAGAAAGTCATTACCGACTATTTTGAAGATGAATTGTACATTCACGAAGAAACGCTGGAACGTGTAAAAGGGTTTTTCGCACGGATGAACCGTCCGATGCTGGAAGTGAATGTGCAACAGGCCGCTGTTCCGAAAAAATGCACTGTCCTGAAAAATATGCAGGGAACAGCTCCCGGAATGTGGCTGGAAAAAAATAGCAAAATACTCATCAGTCTCCCGGGAGTTCCATACGAAATGAAAGGAATCATGGAACAGGAAGTATTTCCCCGCCTGGAACACTTGTTCGGATTAAAACAATTTTATGCAAAAACAGCTAATCTGCAGGGAGTAGGAGAGTCTTACATTGCCGATAAAATGGCTGTTTGGGAAGATAATTTGCGTAGCAACGGACTGGAATTGGCATACCTGCCCTCTCCGGGGTTAGTGCGGTTGCGTATTACTTCACTCAACGGACAGAGCGATGAAGCATTGATAGATGCCTGTTTCCGGGAATTGGAAGAAGCATATCCTGAAAATCTATATGGCTATGGCGATGCTTCGCTGGCTGAAATCACAGGAAATTTATTGAAGCAGTACGGGGCAACGGTTGCAACAGCTGAAAGTTGTACAGGAGGTGCATTGGCGGCATCCCTTGTTTCCGTTCCGGGTTCTTCGGCTTACTTTCACGGAGGCTTTTTGACGTATACCAATGAATTAAAACACACAATACTGGGCGTTCAACAAGAGCATTTTACGACAGTTGGTGCTGTGAGTGAAGAAGTGGTTCGGGAAATGGCCGCAGGAGGGAAAAATAAATTGAACGTAGACTACTGTGTATCAATCTCCGGAATTGCCGGACCGGACGGAGGAACAGAAGAAAAACCGGTGGGAACAGTCTGGATTGGTATTGCCTCACCCAAACGCGTAGTAGCAAAACGATTTTTATTTTCAGATAACAGGGAACGTGTAATCAACAGGACTGTACTTTCTGCATTGAATTTCCTGAGAAACGAAATTTTGTGGAATCATCAGTGAAATCAGATTATCCTGATGCAATCACAATAAGAAAAAGTTGTTACTATTTTGTATCTTCGCTTTGAAAAAGACACGATAATTCAATGAATATCACTACCAATATCCTTGTTGTCGGAGCCGGCGTTTCAGGAGTCGCGGCTGCAGTCGCTGCTTCCAAACAGGGAAAACAAGTTGTATTGATAGATAATCATTCCTATCCGGGTGGTGCTGCCACTGCTGTTGAAGTAGGTACAATATGCGGGCTGTATTACAACGGAAAACAGGCTGAATCAACATTTATGGTAGATGGTTTTGTGCAGGAATTTGCACTTCGAACGGCTGATTACAGCGGGACGACGCCAAGCTGTAACCAATATGGACTGCATTACCTGCCTTATAACAAAGACGAACTAAAACGACTGATTGAAGACTACATTACCGAAAACAAGATTCGGTTTTTATCGGGATGCATGCTGACAGAAGTCACAGGCGATTCTATGAGTCTGAACCGTGTGAGTGTTGTCCAAAACGGGCAACAACTGACAATCGGATTTGATGCCATTATTGACTGCAGTGGAAATGCAACGGTCGCGGAATTATCAGGCCATCCGTTGGTTGAAAACCATTATTTCCAGGCAGCTTCAATTAGTTTTTACATTGAAAACAGCCAGATCGGAGACAATGAAATTTCAAATTTCAAATTGATCCGTGACTTAAAAACAATCATTCAACAACAGCAATTACCGGACTACTTTAAAAATCTATTTATTATTCCGGGTTCACAATCGCAGAAAAAAATCGGGTTTAAATTTACCATTCCCTGGCAGGTTTCCCATCAGAAAGGGGAAATTGAATGTTTGACAGTTCGTGCGAAGGAATTGGTTAATGAATTGTTTTATACCTTGAAACAACATTCATCCTTGTTCACCAATGCAGGCATTGATCACATTGCAGACGATTTGGGATGGCGAACAGGAAAAAGACCGTTGGGCAAGTATGTACTGACAGAAGAAGATGTGGTTACTGCAAAAAAATGGAAAAGCCCTGTTGCCAGATCATCCTGGCCGATTGAGGACTGGTTGCCCAACAAATCAGTTGATCTCACATTTGTTAAAGAAAACGATTATTATGAAATTCCTGAAGAATGCCTGATTTCTGCCACATATGACAACCTCTTTTTTGCCGGAAGAATTATCTCTGCTTCCGACCGGGCAATTGCAAGTGCCAGAGTCATGGGAGTTTGTTTACAAACCGGTTACGCTGCAGGAAAGGTAGCCGCTCAAATATCTGTAAAATAATATATCTTTGTTCCCCGAAAGAATAAGATCAAAGATCAATGCAGCAGAATAACGTGTACCAGGTTTTAGTGAATGCCGCCAATCAATGGCCGGAACACCCTGCTGTATATGATGATTTTGGAACCTTGACGTTTTCCGGTTTGTATGAAGAGGCGGAAGTATTGAAACAACAACTCATCAGCCGTGGAATCGGAGAGGGGCAGGCTGTTGGAATCATGGCCCGGAACGGACGCAATTTTATTGTCGGGATTTTTGCAGTTCTGGGGACAGGAGCATGTGTGATGCCGATGTCTCATCAGTTAAAACGGGATGAACTGGATGAGCAGATTAAACATGCTGCGTTGCACTTCATTCTCGATGACCTGAGCGGTATTGATCCGATGGGAAGTACTGATTTGATTGCATTGAAAAACGGACAAATCCGTGTTGCTGTAACAACCAACCCAAACATAGTTTTTGCTCCGCATGTCGACAATCCGGCATTTATGCGCTTTACTTCCGGGACAACCGGAACCGCCAAAGGAGTAATCATTTCTCATCAATCAGCAATTGAACGCATTGAAGGAGCAAATACGTCATTGAATTTGGGACCGGATGATACGGTAATATGGGTGCTTCCGATTGCCTACCATTTTGTGGTTTCCATTCTGCTATATGTACGTTACGGTGCTGCGATTGCCATTACAAAAGATTTTTTACCGCAGAGCATCATTGAAAGCATCAACCGGTTCAATGGTACATTGTTGTATGCTTCGCCCATGCAAATTCGTCTGATGGCACGTGCTGAAGAGAAAATCGCAATTCCGTCTATGAAAAACGTGATCTCTACTTCAGCGGCAATCTCTGAGGATGTGTGTGTTGAGTTTTATGAAACGTACGGAATTCCTGTGAGCCAGGCTTATGGAATCATTGAGATCGGATTGCCGATTATTAATTTTGCCAAATCAAAAGAATTTCCGAATGCTGTAGGTTATGCACTACAGGATTATGATGTTGCTATCCTGGACGATAATAATCAACCGGTTGAAGATGGAGAATCAGGACACTTGGCCATCAAAGGAAAGGGAATGTTTGATGCGTATCTCAACCCGCCGCTAACACGGGATGAGGTAACTAAAAACGGCTACTTCCTGACTGCTGATTTTGCCCGAAAGCAAACGGACGGATTGATTATTGTCGAAGGACGGCAAAAATCAGTTATCAATGTGTCCGGAAACAAAGTATTCCCGGAAGAAGTAGAAGGAATCCTCGAAACCCGCCAGGAGATTGAACAAGCAAAAATATCAGGTGTTCCACATCCGATTATGGGGCAGATCATACAGGCGGAGGTTGTGCTGAAAGCAGGTGAAACGATCAATGTGGAAGAAGTGCTGACCTATTGTCGCAAACGCTTGTCGACCTACAAAGTTCCGCAGCGAATTGTTGTTGTGCAAGAATTGGAAATGACGAAAACAGGAAAACTGGTACGGTAATTTGCTGTTTAGTTTACAAAATCAAATCCGAATTGCTCTGCCATTTTCCCTTTCAGAACTTCACTGACTTCTGTCATATCCAGTTCTCTTCCTAACTCTTGTTTTAAAGACGTAACGGCTTTATCTTGTATTCCGCAGGGAACAATATGAGAAAAATAACTTAAATCCGAATTGACATTAAACCCGATGCCATGCATTGTTACCCATCGGGAACTCTTGACTCCCATCGCACATATTTTGCGTGCAGTCGGCAAATCTCCGTCTAACCATACTCCGGTCATTCCCGGTACTCTTCCGGACGAAATTCCATATTCATTCAAGGTCTGGATAACAGATTCTTCCAGCAGACGCATGTATTTATGAATATCAGGAAAAAAATGATCTAAGTCAAAAATCGGGTAGCCTACCAGTTGCCCGGGACCGTGATAGGTAATGTCACCTCCCCGGTTGATTTTATAAAATTTAGCGTCGTGTTCGGACAATTCTTCGTCATCGAGCAGTAAATGCGAAGCATCTCCGCTTTTACCCAATGTAAACACATGTGGATGTTCGCAAAAGAGAAGGTAATTCTTTGTTTCTTCGGTTGTTTCACCATTGCGCGCACGAATCTTCAGGTCAATTGCTTCCTTAAACAATTTTTCCTGGTAATCCCATGCTTCCTGATAATCAATCAATCCAAGAGATTGAAAGATGACTTGCGGTTTCATTTTTCTTCGAAGTTTGCCAATTCCGATTTTAAACGGTCAATGATTTTTATTTCCATTGCATCTGTTTGTTTGAGCTCTGATAAATAGAATGAAGCCCAGTCAACCAGGTGAATGATGTAGATAGAACGCTCAACCAGGTTTGTCCCTTCGGCGTGTATTGTCTGTAATTTTGTTTTGGATGCAATGACTTCACAGGTAATCTCTACGCGTTTTTCATTGCGGGGCAATAAGTCTTTGGTATCAAAATAAACTGCTGAAAAGCGGTTGTCTCCACCTCCCCATCCAACAAGTTCATTGTGATTCATTTCAGGAATGACGTGCGTCCAGCAAAGCATTTTCGCATTTTCATTAAACTGCTGTTTCGCCCGGATTAGCACTGCTTCATATAACGAAGTAGCATAAAAAACAGGAACCGTTCCTTTTAAAAAAGCGGCAAGTGTTTTTGCTTCGGATTGAATGTGCTCTAATTTTTGCTCAATTAAGTGTTGAGCAGAAGCCAGGTTGCTCAGAACAGTATTCGAAATCAATCCTAATTTTGTCAGGATATTGGTGACTTGTACAAGTGAAAATGCCAATGCCGTACGAGGAGGATTTCCCCCCGGAACAATGACACAATCGTAGTTGTTTTTTGTACAATATTCCTGTAATTCTCCTCCGGAACAAACACCGATAATGTGTGCACCTTTCTCTTTTACTTCATCGACAAAGAATAGTGTTTCTTCTGTATTTCCTGAATAAGAAGACGCGATAACCAGCGTGTACTGATCAATGTATGCCGGAGCGGAATAATCATGAAAACATTGTACAGGAACACGGATCTCATTTTGTACCCAGAATGATACCAGACGCCCTCCGATTCCGGAACCGCCCATTCCGCAAATGACAACATTTCTGATTGTATTTTCAGGAGTTTTAAATGTTGCTTTTTCAGCAATTAGTAACGCTTCTTCAATATTTTTAGGGAAAGCTGCAATTAGTTTATCCATGAGTTAAATGAAATATTTTGTAAATATAAATATTCTACCGAAAAGTACAGAAAAATGGAGAATATTGTTTCCTTTTCCGTACGATATCAACAGTAAAAATGACTGATCGTTGTTTCGAACGGTATGTTTTTATCAATTATTACAAGTTGAGTTTTACCTGGTTCTGAAACTCCCTCCGCTTCGATTCCAAGCAGTTGAATACCAAATTGCAACAATGTTTCAATGTCGTGGGAAGAAAATAAAATCAAGCGATTCATTTCTATTGAAATAAGCGATAGCACTTCCAGCAACCGGCGCTTGTTCCTGTAATCCAGGTATCCTGTCGGTTCGTCTAACAGAATAATGGGAGTTTGTTGTGCCAATGCCCTGGCTACAGAGCATAACTGACGTTCACCATCACTGAGCTGACTGATAAATTTATCAGCAAGATGCCTGATGTTGAGCTGCCGGATTGTTTGCTGCACACATTCTTTGTCTACCTCTGAAAGAATCCCGAGACTGTTCTGGTAAGGTGTTCTCCCAAGAGAAATAAAATCAACTACCCGGACAAACTCTGCTTCCGGAAATCGACTCGGAACAAATGCAACTAATCGGGCCAATTCTGATCGGGATAACTCTGTTGTATTTCTTCCGTTGATGAAAACATTGCCTGCAAGTGGTCGCTGTTGGCCGGTAATTGTTTTCAGAAATGTAGATTTCCCGCTTCCGTTACTTCCGATAATTGCATAGATATTACCAGGAGTCAGTGCCGGAATAGTTACATGGGCCAGCGGCCGGTGATGTCCTATTGTTAAGTTGTTAAATTCAATCATGACCAGCGTTTTAGAATGATGTATATAACAAACGGCGCACCGATCATAGAGGTGATGGCATTGATGGGGAGAAGCATGAAACCTGAAAGTAATTGTACCAAAATGTCACACATGAGCAGAAAACTTCCGCCGGTAAGTAAACAACCAATGATGAGCAGACGGTGATTGTGTGTTGTAAGAATCATTTTCACAAGGTTGGGGACAGCCATTCCTAAAAATGCAATTGGTCCGCAAAAGGCGGTGATGAGCCCTGTTAGAACCGCCGCGATTAGAATCGCAAACACACGCATATTTCGAACGTTAATACCCAATAATGATGCATTTTCCTGTCCGAGAATGAGCGCATTGAGCGCACGGATGAAGAAAAAACTAAGGAAAACAGTCCCTGAGAACATGAGGCAGACCAGTGGCAATTGTTGAAAGGAAACTTGTTGCAGAGATCCCATTGCCCACAACGTATATAATTTAAGTTGATGGGCGTCACTCCAAGCCTGAATAATGCTGATAAAAGCGGCAGAAAAGCTTCCAAGCATGATGCCGACCAGGAGAAGAGAACCCTGCGATCGGACAAAGCGGGCAAAAAATAAAATAATGGTACCAAAAATGAACGCACCGAACAATGCACTTGCAATTAACCCCCAATCCGATTGGAAAAAGGAGATTCCGGTTAAAAGTGTGATCGCAACAAACAGACTTGCTCCTGTGCTGACACCCAATATATTTGGTTCTGCAAGCGGATTTTTAAAAATTGTCTGCATCAACAAACCTGCAAGTGATAAACCCGCACCGGCAATCATGGCCATAAGTGTCCTGGGTATTCTCAGGTCGCGGGCAATGATGTGATTGGTGTTGGAGTAATCGTAATCGGCAAGGGCGTTATAAAAATCTGATACTGAAATAGTAGTGCTTCCGGCAAACAGGTGCCAGATCGCCAGACCGATTAGTAACAACGTACCAATGAAAATTTTCAAACGAAAAGGTATTGCTTTTCCGCGCAAAATGATCGTGTTTATTTCAACGAAAATAGAAAAAGTTCCCGTAACAGGCGCGTTGTTGGGATAAATACCGGGAGCTTTTTACCCTTTTTCTGCTTTTTCAGAGGTAAAACCAATTGGTTTTCTTTTTACCTGCTGTTGGTGTAATTGATCTTTGCGTAGAAGATAGTTCATTACCTCACAAATGTCATCCTGTTTGATTTCGAGTTCTTTTAATTTTTCACTAATTTCTGTGTGAGAAAGAACGCATTGTCGCATCAGGACAAACGTGCGGATAATTCGAATATTTACATCAATCGCTTTGGGGCTGTTGAGCACACTTGAAAGCATCGCAACGCCCTGTTCAGTGAATGCGAAAGGAAGGTAACGCATTCCTCCTCGTTTTGAGGTCACGGATTGTGACCTCAAAACGAGAAATTCCGCTTCGGAAAGTACAAACATGAAGTCTTCGGGAAAACGGCTGATATTTCTTCTCACAGCTTGTTTCAGGACTTTGGTTGCTACACCATATAACTCCGCCAGGTCAAAATCAAGCATTACTTTTTCATTGCGGATTTCATGAATTTTTTGTTGAATAGTGTATAGTTGCATAAAGGTTTGTTTAAAGTTTCTTGACTTAAGATACTAAAAAATACCTCATCCAAAACAGATAAGCGTAACTTTGTTGGATAAACAATACAAAATGGCATTAATAAAATCATGTAGAGGATTCTCCCCGAAGTTTGGATCCGATTGTTGGATGGCTGAAAATGCGACAATTGTCGGGGATGTGGAAATGGGGAATGAATGTTCGGTCTGGTTCGGAGCTGTTGTACGCGGAGATGTGAATTCCATTCGAATGGGGAACCGTGTGAATGTACAGGATGGAGCAGTGATTCATTGTACGTATGAAAAAACGAAAACCACCCTTGGAAATAATGTTTCAATTGGTCACAATGCACTGGTGCATGGTTGTACGGTTGAAGACAATGTATTGATCGGGATGGGATCCATTGTGATGGACAATTGCTACATCGAATCCAATTGCATTATTGCTGCCGGAGCGGTGTTGCTTGAAAATACACGAGTGGAGAGTTGGAGTGTATATGCAGGAATCCCTGCCAGGAAAGTAAAGACACTGAGTCCGGAACTCTTTGAAGGGGAAGTACAGCGGATTGCAAATAACTATGTGAAATACTCCGGTTGGTTTAAAGAGCAGGAGTAATTTATTTTTCTTCCAGCAGTAAATCGATGTCTTTGATCAACTTGTCTACCTCCTGTGTACTTGTTCCGTCATAATAGCCGCGAATTCTCATTTTCCGGTCAACGAGAACAAAATTGTTGGTATGGATAAAGTCACTGCCTGCATCCCCCAGGTTTTGAGCTTCCGCAGGTTTGAGCACGAAAAATGACGTTCGTGCTAACTTATAAAGTTGTTCTTTTTTTCCGGTGAGGAACCACCATTGCTGATTGTCGGCATGATGTGCATCGGCATACAGCTTCATCTGTGCTACATCATCTACTTCCGGATTAACAGTGAAGCTGAGAATTTTAAATTCTTTTTTCCCGGAATGCGCTTTCTGAACCCGCTGCATTTGTTTATTCATTACAGGACAAATCGTTCCGCAGGTTGTAAAAAAGTATTCAACCACATAGACTTTTCCTGTTACGTCTTTTTGCGTGATGGTAGTACCTTCCTGGTTCAGGAACGCAAACGAACCGATGGTGTGTCCTCTTCCGACTCTCAATAATTCCGGATCAACGACATCCGGATCCAGATCAACCGGGTTATAAATTGGAAGTGTTTCTTCTTTTTGCTTATTCCTGATGGAAGAATAATAAAACAACCCGATTCCTGCGATGCAGAAAACAACTAAAAAGATAACTCGTGCCATAGTGCAAAGTTAGTAAACCTTGCAGTATGGTGCATGGAAATTCGTTATTAATACGTGAAATCGGCCGATTTACTTCTTTTTCAAATCGTTTTTAATGTATTGTTCAATTGCAGCCGGCATCGATGGTGCATTTGGTTGTGGGGCATGTACGTCCAGACGAAGATTGTTTTTCAGAACAGCCTGTGCTGTTGTCGGACCGAATGCGGCAATTAACGTTTTGTTTTGTTTGAAATCAGGGAAGTTTTTAAAGAGTGATTCAATCCCTCCCGGACTGAAAAATACCAACATGTCGTAATACACATCTTCCAGGTCAGATAAATCTGATGCGACAGTTCGGTACAAAATTGCTTTTGTGAAGTTGATTTTGTGCTCGCTGATTGTTTCAGGAATGTTGTCACGTAAAATATCGGTACACGGCAATAAGAATTTTTCATTCTTGTGTTTCTTCATTACCTCTACCAGATCATTGATTGTTTGTTTCCCGAAAAAGATTTTTCGTTTTCTGTACGTAACATATTTCTGGAGATACAATGCGATTGCCTCAGAGATACAAAAATACTTCATGGTATCGGGAACTTCAAAACGAACTTCCTTCGCCATTCTGAAGAAATGATCAACACCAACTTTAGATGTCAGAATAACAGCAGTGTGCTCTGATATATTGACTTTCTGGGTTCTGAATTCCTGAACATCTACCCCTTCAACATGTATAAATGGTCGAAAGTCAATCTTCAGTTTGTATTTTTCCGCCAAGTCAAAGTATGGCGACTTTTCACCTTCAGGTTTTGGTTGAGAAACCAAAATAGTTTTGACAGCCAAAGTTTAATAGTTTTGTAGTTAAACAATTTTTTAGAAATAAGCCACGTAGTAATACAGCACTACAATTGGTAATATTTCAAGGGTGCAAAGATACAAAATTATATAATACCAAGCGACGCCTTCTAAAAGTGAGGCGATCAGAATTTTTAGTAAACGTACAATATAGAAACCTGCAAACAGGTATAGAAACGCATGAAAAAAATAGCTGCCTGCAGAAGAATTCAACAGCCAGATGACCCCAAGTGTAAAAAACAAAAAACCAAAGAACAACTGGTTGACCCACGATTGAGTAATAAAAATTCGCATCAGGCTTTTCTCACCTGTTAGCCAGGAAGTAATAATAAGTCCTAAAAAGTTATAAACAATAAGTGAAAGAATAATCAACATCGTTGATGTTGCCAGTTGAATGCTTGTCAATTCAAATCCTGCAACATACCAGGTCGCGTGTTCTACCGTTCCCATATGCTGCACATAGAGTGTAAAGCAGACCCACAAACTGATCAGAAAACTAAATCCCAGTAGTACAAATCCGGTAGAATTGAAGCGGACTTCAAATTTCTGCAGGCTTTCCGGGGTGCCCAATGTGAAAAATGATTGGAGTGTTGTCCCGAATATCCTTGGTTCCAGTCGCTTGGCCAATGCCAGCAAGAGAAAGGCGATGAATAACATCATGCCTAAAATCCAGCCGTCCGTTCTGAAAACCGAATCAAGGTGCATAGGAATATCCTTTGTTTCTGTTCCCACAACAGAAAACAAGGACGGGAAATTTAATGGAAAAATAATATTACCCACAGTTTTGAGCTGGTTTCTTTATAAAATCACTTTCAGACAACAAAAATATGCTATTTTTGCCTATCATTAATTGAAAATAAAAATGAGAACGGATTTATACACTCATCCAGATTATTACAACGTGGATGATTTGCTGACAGATGAGCAAAAATTAGTTAGAGAAGCTGCCCGTGCATGGGTTAAAAAAGAAGTTTCTCCTATTATTGATGAACATTACGAAAAAGCGACATTTCCAAAACACCTGATCAAAGGATTGGGTGAAATCGGTGCTTTTGGACCTTATATTCCTGAGCAGTACGGAGGTCCGGGACTGGATCAGATTTCTTATGGATTGATCATGCAGGAATTGGAGCGTTGCGATTCCGGTTTGCGTTCAACGGCATCTGTACAATCTTCGTTGGTGATGTATCCGATCTGGAAATACGGTTCGGAAGAACAACGGATGAAGTACCTTCCGAAGCTTGCAACAGGTGAATTCATGGGGTGTTTCGGTTTGACAGAGCCGGATCACGGATCAAATCCGGGAGGGATGATCACCAATTTTAAAGATGCCGGAGATCACGTGATCCTGAACGGTGCAAAAATGTGGATTTCAAATGCTCCGTTTGCAGATATCGCAGTTGTATGGGCGAAAAATGAAGAAGGGCGTATCCACGGATTGATCGTTGAGCGTGGAATGGAAGGATTCACAACTCCTGAAACCCACGGTAAATTGTCCTTGCGGGCATCAGCAACGGGAGAGTTGGTATTTGACAACGTAAAAGTTCCGAAAGAAAATATTTTACCGGGAAGATCAGGTCTGGGAGCTCCTTTGAGCTGTCTGGATTCGGCTCGTTTTGGTATTGCGTGGGGAGCATTGGGGGCAGCAATGGATTGTTACGACCAGGCATTGCGTTATTCCAAAGAGCGTGTGCAGTTTGGTGTTCCGATCGGTGCATTCCAGTTGACACAAAAGAAATTGGCTGAAATGATCACGGAAATTACAAAAGCACAGTTGTTGTTGTTGCGTTTGGGGCAATTGAGAGATGCCGGAAAAGCAACTTCAGCACAAATTTCTATGGCAAAACGCAATAGCTGTGAAATTGCATTGAACATTGCACGTGAAGCACGTCAGATCCACGGAGGTATGGGAATCACGAGCGAGTATTCCATCATGCGCCACATGGCCAATCTGGAATCTGTCGTAACATACGAAGGAACACACGACATTCACTTGTTGATTACAGGAATGGATGTGACAGGTTTTTCCGCGTTTACACGAGAGATGCCGGAATTGAAATAAACTAATACTGTAAAGGACGATTTGTTCTTTTTAATATTAAAACCAGTGTGGGCAGATGATTGAATTATCTGCCCTAACTGTTATCTGAAAATCAATCATGCAAAAACTGACAATTTACAATAGTTTAACGGGAAACAAGGAAGAATTCAAACCAATACACGAGGGAAGGGTAGGGATGTATGTCTGCGGACCTACATTGTACAGTGAGCCGCACATGGGAAACATGCGAACGTTCATTAATTTTGATTTGGTATACCGTTACTTGTTAAAATTGGGTTATCAGGTAAAGTATGTGCGTAACATTACAGATGCCGGACACATTACAAACAGTGCCGGAGAAGATGTGGATAGTATCGGAAAAGCAGCACGCTTGGAACAGGTGCAGTCGCTGGAAATTGTTTACAAATTCAATCGCAAATTTATAGAGCTGCAACGGATTTATAATTTATTGCCTCCGAGCATTGAGCCCACAGCAACACAACATATCCAGGAACAGATCGAGATCATTGAAAAAATTATAGAAAATGGTTTTGCATACGTTGTAAACGGATCTGTTTATTTTGATGTAAAAGCTTATTCGGAAAAATTTAATTACGGAATTTTAAGCGGCAGGAAAGTTGACGAATTGGAGGAAGCGACCAGGGAATTAAATGCACAGGGTGAAAAACGCTTTTTTGCTGATTTTGCACTGTGGAAAAAGGCAAATCCGGAAGACATGCAAATCTGGCGTTCTCCATGGGGAAACGGAAACCCTGGCTGGCACATTGAGTGTACAGCGATGAGTACAAAATATTTAGGTAATCACTTTGATATTCACGGAGGAGGGATGGATTTGAAATTCCCCCATCACGAGGATGAAATTGCGCAAAGTTGCGGTTCATTTGGCTGTAATCCTGCAAATATCTGGATGCATGCGAATATGTTGAATGTAAACGGACAAAAAATGAGTAAATCCTTCGGCAATTTCTTTTTACCGATGGAAATCATTGAAGGAACGACAGACATTTTTGACAAAGCATACAGTGCAAATGTGGTGCGTTTCTTTATGATGCAGGCACATTATCGTTCGACGATAGATGTCTCCGGAGATGCATTGGCCGCTTCAGAAAAAGGATTCCAACGATTGAAAGACGCATTGGTATTGTTGCCGAAACTAAAAGTGACTGATCATTCTACTTTTGATGCACCATCACTTGTTCAGTCATTGTATGATGCAATGAATGATGATTTCAATGCACCAATTCTGATTGCTCGGTTATTTGATGCAGTCACACACATTAATAAAGTAAACGACGGCGCGGATACGATTACAGCAGGTGATCTGAAACTGCTGACAGAAGAAATGGAAAGCTTTGTGTATGATGTTTTAGGATTGCAGTCGGAAGAATCTGGTTCAAATGACCGTTTATCTCCGGTAATGGATCTGGTACTTGAGTTACGGGCAAAAGCACGTGAAAATAAAGACTGGACTACTTCTGATCAGATTCGTGATGCCCTTGCAAAAGCAGGAATCGTTGTGAAAGATTCAAAGGAAGGAACTTACTGGAGCTGATGTGAGGTTGAATTATGAATGTTCAATTATCAATTACTCAATTATCAAGAGTTACGATTGGAGTTTTCGTTTACAGTAATTGTATTTTCATCATTTGATAATTAACCCATTGATAACTGATAATTCCAAAACCGTACTAAACGGTTTACCAAGTACAAATGTTAAAAATCATTTAAAAAGGCAAAATATTCATACTAAACCGATAAATATTCATTTGCCAAATGTTGTTCAAATCTTTCGGTGTACTTTAGTGTCAGAAATAAGGAGAAATAAATCAGGTTACTTCTTACGTTGCTTTGACATAATAAAGATGGGGGCACTGCTTGGAGAGGCAGGTTTCATTTTCTAGTTTGATTAAAGAGTATAACAGTTCTTATTCCTCATTTTTATTCTCATACGCATCAGGCGTAAGAAGTACCTGTTTTGTTATTATTAAAGAAATTACAACTGCTCTACATACAGAAAACTACACTTTATAAATTAACGTACTGCTAACTGGTACTTTTGATTGAATAGGGAGTTGAGAAATCAACTCTTTTTTCTTTTTATAGGGTACAAAACCGGTCTGCTTGGACTTGCATCATTTTCGAAGGGGGCAACCTGCAACGAAAGTAGGTACATTCCGTCAGCAACGGTATCCGGAACAAAAATCAATTCAGTGATTGTTTTATGAAATTGCGGGTTTTCAGGGACTTGCCAGAATGCATGATGCATTGCAAGTACTCCGTTATCCGATTCCCGGTCAACGGAAGGTAAATCCAATAATAAATGTTCGATTCCTGCTTCATTCAGTACGTCGATGCAGCTGACGTCCATGTATGCAGGATTCGTGGAAGAATAATCCCGGTCCAGTTTGGCTGTTTCATTGGGAAAAGTACGAATTAGCAAGGCACTTGCCATTTTGCCTCCGATTTCTTTTTTCAGTAGCTCTTTTGTGATGACGCGATCACCGTTTTCGATTGTTTCGGGCGTAACAGAGATTAAGAGCGCCTCAAAGATAAATTCCTTTAAATGTTCATTAACAGAATAAACCTCCCGGGTAATGTGTCCCAGGCATTCGGTATGTGTCCCGTTTCCATGCGGGTTAAAAAAGATATTTCTAAAATTGACACTTCCTCCTTCTGCCACACTCCCGACAAAACCATTGGCATGTACAGGCTCAATTACAGGAGAATTTACATACCATGCTTTTGCGTCTGCAGATGTACCACCCATCGGAATGGAAATGTCAATTCCTTCCTGTGTGTCAATGTAGTCGGTGTCGTTCAGAAACAGTTTCATAATTTTTTTGCATTAAATGTACACAAAACTATGAAATTCAATTCTGTCAAAATCAATGGAATTATATAGTGCGATAAAATTTATAAGATAAATCGTTTAGTTCACCTAACTTTCTCTTTTTTAGTAAGATATTAATTTTTAGCGTTTTATACCTAATGGGGTCTGTGGTATTGATATTTTTTAACTTCCGTATAGTTCCTGTCGGGTTTTCTCGTACAGCACCATCCCTGCTGCTACACCGACATTTAAAGACGCAATTTCACCACGCATCGGAACTTTTGTGGAAATGTCACTCATATTAATTAAATCCTGTGTGATACCACTCTCTTCCGATCCCATGACAATGGCTACGGATCCACGTAAATTTGTTTCGTACAAGTTACTTTTCGCTTTCTCCGTACATGCAATGATACGAATACCGCTTTGTTGGAGGTAGAACAGTGAATTTTTCAAATCATCTGTTTTGCAGACTTTGATTCTGTTCAATGCACCTGCTGATGTCTTAATTGCATCGGAGGTAACCAATGCGGAACCTTTGGAAGGAATCAGAATAGCGTCTACTCCCTGGCATTCAGCTGTGCGGGCAATTCCTCCGAAGTTGCGAACATCTGTAATACGATCCAGGACAAGAATATTCACTTTTTTACCGGCAGTCAGCAGCTCGTCGGCCAATGTTTCTATGTTTCCATATTCAACCGGAGAAACATAAGCAATCACTCCCTGGTGATTATTCTGCGTAATTCCATCCAGCTTTTGAGACGGAACATATTGCAGGTTAAGATCCTTTCCTTTCAGAGCTTCTTTCAGTTCAAAAAATAAATCTTTATTGATTCCCTTTTGAATCAGAATTTTGTTGATCTCCCGATCAGCTTTTACTGCTTCAATAACCGCGCGAACCCCGAAAATGATGTCTTTATCTTCTTTGCGCTGGTACTTTTGATCTCTATCTCTCATTTAAAATGTAATATCGAAAACGATGGTGATTTCTTCGTGTACAGATTTTGCAACAGGACATGCTTTTGCTGCCCGAGAAACTTTCTCCTGCTCTTCTGAGGTCCAGCCATTACCACTCAAATCCATTTCAATAATGATTTCCGTAATTCTTCGCGGAGCTGTTCCCATGATTTTTGTTACCTCTGCCTCGCCATGTGTGTAGTTTAAACCATGCTCGTTGCAATAAATTCCAATGATGGAAAGCATACAGGATGCATAAGCAGTTGCAACCAGGTCAGTAGGGGAGAATGCTTCTCCTTTCCCGTGATTATCAACAGGCGCATCTGTAAGAATCTCTGTGCCTGATTTCAAGTGTGTGCATTTGGTACGTAAACCACCCAAATATTCAACTCTGGCTGTACTCATAATCGTTTTGTTTTGAGAACAAAGGTAGGTAAATTAATGCTGACATTGCAACAGATGACACGTGTGTTTTTTTTAAATGATAAATCTCTGATTGTTAAAATAGTTACTATATTTATAAACAACAATTAAAATTACAACTATGAGTTATTACAAAACTATTGACGGGAAGAAGTACGATGGAAAATTAATCGAACTGGCCGATGAATTAATTGCAGGCTCCGGAGACGGACGCATTTCGACGGAAGATGCCAAACAGCTATTGGAAGCGGTAAAGGATGGAGATGCGTATACAGACATTGAAAAAGATACCATGTCGTATTTGCGGGAGCATTATAAATGGACAGAAGCTGCAGACGAGTGGTTCCGGACGGAAATCCGGAAATGGGCTGCAACGAAGTAAATCATATTGAAATAAATTACATGAATCCTGTCTGATGAGGGCAGGATTTTTTGTACAATATGTGAACGTTGAATATAGCTCTGTAGTACAGATTACTTCCTTCCCTTGGGGAGGGGATAGAATTTTTTCTCATACACGTTGAAAATCAGGAAAAAAACTGTTAGTTTGGTCGCAGATTATTGACCCCTTTATGAAAACATTATTGATTGTTGTTGCATCCATCGGATTATTCAGTATAACCCCGTCACAAAGTACGACTGCTTATATTTGCAACAGTCCTTCCGCCAAAAAATATCATTATTCCAAAACCTGCAGAGGTTTACAGAAATGTACCCACGAAATCAAGAAGACAACCGTCGATAGTGCCAAAAAATCAGGATATACAGTCTGCCTGATTGAAAGCTAATGCATCACACTGGATAACCAACGTTCCATTGTTTCAACGGAAAATCCTTTGCGTTTCGCCAGATCTTCCACCTGGTCGTTTCCGATTTTCCCCAACCCGAAATACTTTGCCTGCGGATGCGCGAAATACCACCCGCTGACAGAAGCTGCCGGGAACATGGCCAAACTGTCTGTTAGTGTGATTCCAACCCGTTCAGCAACGTTCAATAAACTGAACAATCCTGTTTTTTCCGTGTGATCCGGGCAAGCAGGATAGCCGGGGGCCGGACGGATTCCCTGATACGATTCTTTGATCAGTTCTTCATTATTGAGTTGCTCATTGGAAGCATAACCCCAATAGTTTTTACGAACTTCTTCGTGCAGGTATTCAGCAAATGCTTCGGCAAAACGATCTGCCAATGCTTTGAGCATAATGGAATTGTAATCGTCGTGATTGGCTTCAAACTCCTGTATGTATTTCTCAATTCCCAAACCGGAAGTGACTGCAAATCCACCAATGTAATCGTGAATCCCACTTTCTTTTGGTGCAATAAAATCCGCTAAAGCGATATTGGGTTGCCCCTGTGCTTTTTTTGTTTGCTGCCGCAATGTGCGTTGAATGTGAATCACTTCAGTTGGTTGCTCCGGGTGGTAGATTTCAATGTCATCCCCGATACTGTTTGCCGGGAATAGGCCGATAATTCCTTTCGGTTGTAACCAATTCCCCCGGATTATTTTTTCCAGTAAGTTATTGGCATCTTCAAACAATTTAGTGGCTTCCGTTCCAACGATCTCATCTTCCAGGATGCGTGGAAATTTACCGTGGAGTTCCCAGGTTTGAAAGAACGGTGTCCAATCGATGTAGTTTACCAATGTTTCAAGGTTCACACTTACTTCCTGAACCCCCAGAAAATTCGGACGGATACAATCTGCCTGTTTCCAGTCGATTTGAAATTTATTGGCTCTTGCAGCTTCCAGCGACAGAATTTCTTTTGCTCCCCGGTGCTTTTCATGGTGTGCACGTAATTTCGCATAATCAGCTTTCAGTTCTGTAACAAAATTTTCTTTTTTGCTACCCAACAGACTTTCAACAACAGTAACACTTCGCGAAGCATCCAGTACGTGAACCGTTTGATCTTTCGTATAATGTTGCTCAATTTTTACGGCTGTGTGTACCCGCGAGGTCGTTGCTCCTCCGATCATGAGCGGAATGGAAAGGTTGGCGCGTTCCATTTCTTTTGCAACAGTAACCATTTCATCCAGTGATGGTGTAATTAATCCGCTCAGTCCGATCACATCTACCTGGTGATTAATGGCTTCCTGGATAATTTTTTCCGGTGGAACCATTACTCCCAAATCGATGACTTCGTAATTGTTGCAGCCGAGTACAACACCCACGATATTTTTCCCGATGTCGTGCACATCTCCTTTGACCGTTGCCATCAATATTTTTCCGGCACTTGATGTAACTCCGTCTTTTTCTGCTTCAATATAAGGCAATAAATAGGCAACTGCTTTTTTCATCACCCGTGCGGATTTCACTACCTGTGGCAGGAACATTTTCCCGCTTCCGAACAGGTCTCCGACGATGTTCATTCCATCCATCAACGGACCTTCAATCACTTCAATTGGTCGTTTAAACTGGTGACGGCATTCCTCTACATCTTCATCAATAAAATCGACGATCCCTTTTACCAATGCATGAGAAAGTCGTTCATTGACTGGTTGTTTTCTCCAGGTCAGGTCAACTTCTTTCTTTTTTCCGTCTCCTTTTACGGTTTCAGCATATTCCAGCAATCGTTCTGTTGCATCCGGTCTGCGGTTGAGCAATACATCCTCAATGTAGACCATGAGCTCTTTGTCTACTTCATCGTAAACCTCCAGCATGGTTGGGTTCACAATTCCCATGTCCATCCCGTTTTGAATGGCATGATACAGAAACGCGGCATGCATAGCTTCGCGTACGGCGTTGTTCCCTCTAAATGAAAATGAAACATTGGAAACACCTCCGCTGACATGTGCTCCGGGCAGGTTTTCGCGAATCCATTTGGTCGCACGGAAGAAATCCAGCGCATTATTATTGTGTTCTTCCATTCCCGTTGCAACAGGGAAAATATTCGGATCGAAAATGATATCTTCTTTCGGAAATTTGACCACATCGACCAATATGTCATAAGAACGCTTACAAATTTCGATTCTTCGTTCGTAACTGTCCGCTTGTCCGGCTTCATCGAATGCCATCACAATCACAGCAGCACCATATTTTTTAATCAGTTTGGCATGATGAATAAAGTTTTCTTCTCCCTCTTTCAAGGAAATAGAATTTACAACGCCTTTTCCCTGCACACATTTCAGTCCGGCTTCAATGATTTCCCATTTGGAACTGTCAATCATTACAGGAACGCGTGCAATATCCGGTTCGGAAGCAATTAAATTCAAAAATCGGATCATGGCTTCTTTTCCATCAATCATCCCTTCGTCCATATTGACATCGATGATCTGAGCACCTCCCTCAACCTGGTCTCTTGCTACAGCCAGTGCAGCTTCGTAGTCACCATCTTTGATCATTCGCAAAAATGCCTTGGATCCGGTCACATTGGTGCGCTCACCGACATTGACAAAGTTGGATTCTTTTGTAACAATTAATGGTTCTAAACCTGATAACTTTAATGTAATTTCCATTGGGGAATACTGATTATAAGTATTGAATTATAAATAGGGTTTTAATTTTGATTTAAGTTTTAAATGATCAGTTATCAATTTTCCAATTATCAAGGGTTGTGATCGGTATGTTCGTTTTCAGTGATTGAATTTCCATCATTTGATAATTAATTCATTGCTAATTGATAATTGCACATTCACATTTCAACAGTCACCACCCTCGGCTGATAGTTTTTTGCTAATTCTGCAATTGCTTTAATGTGGTCCGGAGTTGTTCCGCAGCATCCACCAATAATATTAATGATTCCGTCATCCAGAAACTCTTTGATTTGTTCCGCCATTAATTCCGGTGTTTCATCGTATTGTCCGAATTCATTAGGCAATCCTGCATTCGGGTGAGCACTTACCCCGAACGTCGTATTCTTGCTCAGAATTTGCAGGTAAGGGCGCATCATGCTTGCTCCCAGTGCACAGTTCAAACCAACGGAAAGTAACGGAAAATGTTCCATCGAAATCAGGAACGCATCTGCTGTTTGACCTGTCAATGTACGCCCGGATTGATCTGTAATTGTTCCTGAAATCATTACCGGAAGTTCGGTAGCTCTCTCTTCAAATACATCCTGAACAGCAAATAATGCCGCCTTTGCATTGAGTGTATCAAAAATGGTTTCGATCAATAAAATATCCACACCGCCATCCATTAACGCATGGATTTGTTGTTTGTAAGCCGTTACCAGTTCATCATAGGTGATCGCCCGGAACCCGGGGTCATTCACATCCGGTGAAATCGAAGCCGTCCGGTTCGTCGGACCGATAGAGCCCGCTACAAAACGCGGTTTATCAGGGTTCTTCGCAGTAAATTCATCGGCTACTTCACGGGCTATTTTTGCACTGTGATAATTGATGTCATAAACAGCACGTTCCAGATCATAATCCGCCTGTGCAATCGTCGTTCCTGAAAACGTATTGGTCTCGGCAATGTCTGCGCCTGCTTCAAAATACGCGCGGTGAATTTCTTTAATGATTTCAGGACGTGTCAATGACAATAAATCATTGTTTCCTTTAAGTGGCTTGTGATGATCGTCAAACCAACCTTTTCGAAAGTCTTCTTCTTCCAGCTTGTAACGTTGAATCATCGTCCCCATCGCGCCATCCAGAATGAGGATCCGTTGTTTAATAATATCGTGTATTGAACTCATAGTTGTCTGCAAATTAATCAGAACCTAACTATGAAAAAAGACGGGAGTTAACCATCAATCACTTATCTTTTCCGCCGGCTGACGAATAGGAATTGGCACCTTTTCCGTATCAACAGATAGGTTGCCAAGGTTTCAAAGGGCCTGTCCCTCCACCTTTCTTCATAAGTTATGGCAATGAACTTTTTTACAAAGTTAGAAAGTATTTTTATTAATAATGATTCTAAAAAATAAAAAATGTAAATAAACGTATGTAGTATTCAGCATACCTTTGTGTTTAGTGAATGAAACAGTCGTCTACTTATCAATTGTTCCGGATGAAAAAAATAGTTGTTTTAACGGTGGCTTTAATTGCTTCCGTTTCCTGCTCCAAGGATAAAAAGTCAGCATCTGCCGCGGTGAAAATGCAGGATTTTGTGATTGACATTTCTGCCTACGCCCGGCAGTCAGACCCTGATTTCATCATCATCCCGCAAAATGGAATCGAACTGGCATTTAACGGACTGGAGCCGGAAGAAGGTCTGCACACAGTGTATATGAATGCAATTGACGGATTCGGAGTGGAAGAATTATTCTACAACGGGACTGCAAATACAACAGACGAACGCTATGATTACTTGCAGCAATTAAAAACGACAAAGAAAATCATGGTTTCGGAATTCGTGAGTAATGATGCTGATATTCCGGATGCGTACGCAAAAAATGATGCGGAAGGATTTGTTTGTTTTCCCAGAAGTAATGACAACTATTATTACAATCATGTTCCCGGGAGCATTCACCAGGAAAATGCAGCAGACATCAATCAGTTGTCAGATGTGAACAACTATTTGTACCTGATCAACCCGGAGAATTTTTCTTCCAAACAGGACATGATCAATGCATTAGCCCTTACCAATTACGATTTATTGCTCATAGATCTGTTTTTTAACGGAGAATCACTGACAGCATCGGAGGTCAATCAACTCAAAACCAAAGCGAATGGTGGGAAACGTCTGGTCATTTCCTATATGAATATCGGTTCTGCCGAGAAATACCGGTATTACTGGCAAAGCAACTGGAAAAAGAACCGTCCGGGATGGATCAAAAAGAAATACGACGGGTATGATGATGAATTTTGGGTGAAATTCTGGCACAAAGACTGGCAAACGATTATTTACGGAAATGATGATTCCTACACGAAAAAAATACTCAATGCAGGTTTTGACGGCGTGTACCTTGATAATGTTGAGGCCTATTATTTTCTATATCATAAAGAATAATCTTTTCTGTCATCTTTCCGTGCATTCTTATTTCATAATTAAAATGGAAATAATAACTTTGCAAAAACTTTACAATGGAAAATAATACCCCTGCAGTTTTAGTTCTTGAAGATGGTACTACATTTCACGGGAAAGCGATCGGAAAAATAGGTACAACAACCGGAGAAATTGCTTTCAATACAGGGATGACAGGTTATCAGGAAGTCTTTACAGACCCTTCTTATTTCGGACAAATTTTGATTATGACAACTGCACACATCGGAAATTACGGTGTTCACGCAGAAGAAGTTGAGTCTGACTCCATGATGATTGCAGGTTTGGTAACCAAGAAATTTTCGCCTAATTTTTCCCGCACATCTGCAAACGGTTCATTGGGAGATTACATGGTGCAGTACGAAAGAGTCGGAATTTCGGATATTGATACCCGTGCATTGGTCCGACACATCCGACACAAAGGAGCAATGAACGCGATCATTTCTTCCGATAACCTGGACGTTGATTCGCTGAAAGCGGAGTTGGCAACGGTTCCTTCCATGGACGGATTGGAATTGTCTTCTAAAGTATGTACCAAAGAAGCATACGAAGTGCAACCTGAAAATCCAATCTGCAAAGTCTCTGTTGTCGATTTCGGAATCAAGAAAAATATTGTTCGTTGCCTGGTAGAAAGAGGTGCGCATGTGAAAGTATTCCCGATGGATGCAACATTGGAAGAATTGAACAGCTTTAATCCGGATGGATATATGTTGTCCAACGGCCCCGGTGATCCGGGAGCAATGCCTGCTTCGATCGAATTGGTGAAACAAATCGTCAATGCAGGAAAACCGGTATTCGGAATCTGTTTGGGACATCAGTTGTTGGGATTGAGCCAGGGATTGAAAACGGTGAAAATGTTTAACGGACACAGAGGAATCAATCATCCGATTAAAAACCTGAAGACCGGAAAAGGAGAAATTACCTCACAAAACCACGGATTTGTAATCTCTAAAGAAAGCCTGGATGCCAATGCGGCAATTGAACTGACACACATTCACTTGAATGACAATACAGTGGCAGGAATAGCATTGAAAGACAAACCGGTTTTTTCCGTTCAGTACCACCCGGAAGCATCTGCCGGTCCACACGACTCAAGGTATTTATTTGATCAGTTTATAACCAATATAAAATCACACAAAGCATGAGTTACATTGTAAAAATCGTAGGGAGACAAATTCTGGATTCAAGAGGGAATCCGACAGTCGAAGTAGATGTTGTTACTTCTAACGGAATTGTAGGAAGAGCAGCTGTTCCTTCAGGTGCATCTACCGGAATCCACGAAGCGGTTGAGTTGCGTGATGGTGATAAATCGGTTTATTTGGGAAAGGGAGTTCTAAAAGCTGTTGCGAATGTCAATGGACCGATCAATGATGAATTGGTTGGAATGGATGTTACAGAACAGAAGATTATTGATAAAACATTACTGGAGTTGGATGGAACAGAAAATAAGTCCAACCTGGGGGCAAATGCAATCCTTGGAACGTCATTGGCTGTTGCACGCGCAGCTGCACAGGAATGTGGGTTGAGTTTGTTTCAATACATCGGTGGAGTAGGAGCTGTAACGCTTCCTGTACCAATGATGAATATTTTGAACGGAGGTTCGCACGCGGATAACAAGATTGACATCCAGGAATTCATGGTGATGCCGTTTGGTGCATCCAGTTTCTCAGAAGGATTGCGTTGGGGAACGGAAATTTTCCACCACCTGAAAAATGTACTGAAAGAAAAAGGAATGTCAACAAATGTTGGAGATGAGGGAGGTTTTGCACCGAACTTAGGTTCTAACGAAGAAGCAATCCAGGTGGTATTGGAAGCTATTTCACGAGCAGGATACAAGCCGGGAGAGGACGTCTGGATCGCATTGGATGCAGCATCTTCCGAATTCTACAAAGAAGGAAAATACGTATTTGAATCTACCGGAGAATCCCGTACTTCCGAAGAAATGGTTGCTTTCTGGAAAGAATGGTCGGAAAAACACCCGATTATTTCCATTGAAGACGGTTTGGCAGAAGATGACTGGGCAGGATGGAAATTGTTGACAGAAGCAATTGGCGATAAAGTGCAATTGGTTGGTGATGACCTGTTTGTTACCAATACAAAACGTCTGAAAAAAGGAATTGAAGAAGATACAGCCAATTCAATCCTGGTGAAAGTAAACCAGATCGGGACATTGACAGAAACAATCGAAGCGGTACAATTGGCAACTGCTAATTCATATACCTCAGTGATGAGTCACCGTTCCGGAGAAACAGAAGACAATACAATTGCGGACTTGGCCGTAGCACTGAACTGTGGACAAATCAAAACGGGATCCGCATCACGCAGTGACCGGATGTCAAAATACAACCAGTTACTGAGAATTGAATCAGAATTGGGAGAAGCCGCAGTCTACCCGGGAAAACGATTTAAGTTTATCAAAAAATAAAAACAGTTAAGTTTTCTTTGTTAAAGACTTAGAATGCAGGAGCTCAACAAATTTGTTGGGCTCCTTTTCTTTTTTAGGATACCAAGAATGGATAAAATATTACCGCAATATGAATGACGGATTGTGTTAATTTTAAGGCAACGTGAAAGAAAATTGAACGTCTACTTTAAAACTAATACGAAGCTCCGCATGAAAATCATTGCTTTATCCTTCTTTTTCACCGCCCTTATTAATGTGTCTTTTTCACAGACAACGAGTGACCACCAGGAAAATTCCTCAAATAAGTTGTTTTTTACACAGTGTTTGATCAATAATCTGACAGAGGCGAACATGGACGAGTTAAAGGCAAGATTAAGTGCGAACACAGAAATAAAAACAATTCGCATTAACCCCGAAGAAAAACGATTGTTCATTCTAACAAATCCAATCGAAACGTTAAACAATTCCATTTTACTTGGATGGATAGGAGACTTTTCCGATACAATCTCATGCATTGAGATCGGAGTATGGGGAGTTGATCAAGTAAGTACCTTCCCTTTCTCTAATTGCGAATAAACAGATATGACGATGATGAAAACCTCGATACTAAGCTTATACCTGATACTGTTCTTCACAAGTTGTAGCTTTTATAACCTGTATGGGCAGCAAATTGATGTTTTTGGCCCGACCGGATCAGCTCAGACGTATACCGTTCCCCCTTGTACTGAATCAATCAGTGTTGTTTTATCAGGTGCCGGAGGAGGTGGACCAAACGGAGGATTGGGAGCCGTTCTGGATCTTACTGTTCCTGTTCAACCCGGAGATGAAGTGACGATCATTGTCGGTGAGACTGCTACAGGTGTGGCTGGCGGATATCCGAACGGAGGGAACGGACAAACAGCGAATAACACAGGGAATGCCTCTTTTGGAGGAGGAGGTTCGTCAATGATCTATGTAAATGGTGTGCTGGTAGCAGTTGCCGGAGGGGGAGGAGGTACCGGTGGTGGTACCCAGGATTCCGGAGGTGCTTCCGGAGGATGTAATACCGGATCAGGAACGGCAGGTGCACCTTTTGGTGTCGGTGGTGGAAATGCTTCACAAACTGCCGGAGGAGCAGGAGGTCCCCCGTGGATTTCTTCCGGAAATTCCGGCCAGCCGGGGTCTTCCATGCAGGGAGGAAACGGCGCTACGGATCCTTGTTATAACAACTCCCCGGGAGGAGGAGGTGGTGGTGGTTACTTTGGCGGCGGCGGCGGCGGAAGTGACTGCTTTGGTTCTTCTCCGTATGGTGGTGGAGCTGGTGGTGGCGGATCAAGTTACAATCCGTCCGGAGATCCGTGTACTCCCGCACAAAATGCCGGGAACGGACAAGCGGTAGTTACTGCTAATGCAGGTGTTGCTGCATCTAATTCAGGGCCATATTGTGTAGGGAGTACGATTCAACTAAATGCAACTGCAGGAGCGGCATCCTATGAATGGACAGGGCCGAACGGATTTACTTCCAACCTGCAAAACCCGACAATCCCGAACGCAACGATAGCAAATGCCGGAACATACACATTGATCGGTGTGGGAACCGGATGCGATGAACCTTCGACTACACAGGTTGTTGTGGTTGCACCCCCTACACCAAACGCGGGACCAGATACCGTGATATGTCTCGGACAACCGATTCCGTTGAATGGAACGATCACAGCAGGTTCTACAATCGCATGGACAGTAAATACGACTAGCATAACGCCTACGCCAACGGTAACGTTCCAACCGAATGCATCATCAGTGTCGCCTACAGTAACGGTGAATCAACCGGGAGTTTATACATTTACATTATCGGAAAATAACGGGGTTTGTCCTGCCGTGACAGATCAGGTGCAGGTAACAGTTTCAAGAACAACCCATACGACGAGTTGGACGGGGCCTTCCTGTGCCGGAATGACAGACGGTACAATAACCGTTACAAATCCGGATGCTGTTGAGTACAGCTATGATGGCGGAACAACCTGGGTTACAAATGCTACACAGGGAGGGTATGGAGTAGGAACATATACGGTTTTTTCACGTAATCAATACGGTTGCTCATTCAGTTCCAGCGTTACGATTACTGAACCGGATCAGCTGTATGTATTTGCATCCGAAGATACGTTGATTTGCCAGAATGGTAGTGCTGATCTGGTTGCTTATACAAGTGCTCCGGGAATGACAACGCTGTATCACTGGAGTCATACAAGCAGTACCGATTCTGCTGTTACAACCGTTCCCCTTACAAATAATTTAACCATTGAAGTGTATGCGGAAGGTCCGGGAGGATGTCTTTCCGATACAGCAGAAATAATTGTTTCCGTACGACCACCACTGTCAGGAACGATTTCTCCCTACGATACCATTTGTCCGGGATACCCGACTACCATCGGTGTTTCTTATATCTCCGGAGGTTTGGCTCCCTACAACATTTTATGGGATACAGGAGATATAACAAGCGGAGCTTCCTCTATGGAGATAACTGTCAATCCGCCGCAAACACACATGTACACAGTGACGATAACGGATGTCTGTGAAACAACACCATTGGTACTATCGACACAAGTGTATGTTGCACCACTTCCGGTACCGCTAATGAGTGCAGTGGAGCCGGAACTTTGCGAACCGGCAGTATTTGAAATTCATTATGAAACGGATGCTGCAATGACGCAAAGTTATGTGTGGTATTACCCGACGGGAGAAAGCGCGATTAATGAACCGGTGATCTATACAGATACATTAATGGAAGGTAAATATAATGTCCAGTTGATTGTAACGTCTCCGTTGGGTTGTATCGACTCAGTGACCATGATTGACTTCTTAACCGTTCAGGCAAAGCCAGTTGCTGATTTTTCCTGGAGTCCGAATCCTGTTTTGATGTTCAATACAGAAGTTCATTTCCAAAATTTATCGCATTTGGATGTTGAATACGATTGGTCACTTCCCGGGGCTGTTCCGTCTTATTCTAACCTGGAGCGTCCAAAAGTAACGTATCCGGACGGAGAGACAGGAACGTATCCTGTAACACTGATCGTTACTTCTGAGATGGGATGCACAGACACCATAACAAAAAATTTGATCGTGTACCCGGAAGTAACATTATATGCTCCCAATACTTTTACTCCTGATGGCGATGAATACAACCAAAACTGGAAAGTTTATATCCAGGGAGTTGATGTGTATGCCTTCAATCTTCAGGTGTTTAACAGGTGGGGAGAAATGGTATTCGAAAACCATGATAGCAACGAAGGGTGGGACGGGATGTACAATGGAAAACCTGTTCCGACGGGGATGTACACCTGGAAGATTTCTGCCCGCGATATTCACAATGACGGGAAGTATGAATGGAACGGGTATGTAACCATCCTGCGGTAATTGGTCGAATTCATGATAATGCATTGTATAGCTGAAATTTGTTGAACGGGATTTTCTGTCTGTTGTTCAACAAATTTCTTCTGTTTTGTGACGCTACTTTCTTAGTTTTATATTAAATTCGCCAGTGAAAATTCTGATTCAATAATTTAATAGATTTAACATGAAAGTAACTGTAGTAGGAGCAGGAAATGTTGGGGCAACATGCGCTGATGTACTTGCTCACCGGGAAATTGCCAATGAAATTGTTTTACTAGACATCAAAGAAGGATTTGCAGAAGGAAAAGCATTGGATATCTGGCAAACAGCTCCAATTAATTTGTACGATTCACGGGTAACGGGATCTACAAATGATTATTCCAAAACAGCTGATTCAGATGTAGTAGTTATTACATCCGGATTGCCAAGAAAACCGGGAATGTCTCGTGATGACTTAATCGCTACGAATGCCGGAATTGTTAAATCAGTTACGGATAACATCATTAAATACTCTCCGAACGCAATTATTGTTATTGTATCAAATCCATTGGATGTGATGACATACTGCGCGTACCTGACTGCAAAAGTTGACTCCAAAAAAGTATTTGGTATGGCAGGTATTTTGGATACAGCCCGTTACCGTGCATTTTTAGCGACAGAATTGAATGTATCACCGAAAGACATTCAGGCAGTATTGATGGGTGGACATGGAGATACAATGGTTCCGCTTCCTCGTTATACAACAGTTGGAGGAATTCCTGTTACAGAACTGATTGAGAAAGATAAACTGGATGCCATCATTGAGCGTACAAAAGTAGGAGGTGGAGAAATCGTTAAATTATTGGGAACATCTGCATGGTATGCTCCGGGAGCTGCTGCTGCACAAATGGTAGAGGCGATCGTAAGGGATCAAAAACGTGTATTCCCTGTTTGTGCATGGTTGCAAGGTGAATATGGTCTGAAAGATATTTACCTGGGAGTTCCTGTAATTCTTGGTAAAAACGGAATCGAGAAGATCATCGAACTGCAATTGACAGAAGATGAAAAAGCGTTGTTGGACGAATCTGCGACTGCAGTGAAAGATGTAATGAACGTATTGGATGGAATGAACCTCTGATTCGTCGACTATACATATTGAAAGGCTGTTATCACTTTGATGACAGCCTTTTTTGTTGGTGTTACCGCGTTGTGATGCAAGCCGTGACATTGTTAAATAAAAAACGCATTGATATACCCGTTATTTTTATTTCACTACCTAAATGAATTAAATTTGTGTGCTCATTATGAGGTGATTACTATTTGTGTAGGAGGTTATCCATAAGGCTACTTAAAAAACAAACTTGCATCTTATTCATTATGAAAACACACGTATGGGGAATCATCTTCTGGATTTCCGGCATTTCTTCGTTAGGTTTCGCACAGCTTGCATCCTGGCCCTTATCGACGGATATTAACGGTACAGGAGGCGCCGGAATTATTGCTCACCCTGTCGCTTTCGGGTCAGGTTACAGCGCCCCTAATACATTGTTGTATGATTTTGGAACGAATTGTGGCTGCTCAGGGCTTCGGATCTGGAACTGGAGAGTTACCGGGTCACCGGCGCCGTCTTTAAATGCAAATACAGCTCTTAGCCAAAACCGGTATGTTGAATTTTCTTTTACCAACAATACAGGTGGTCCTGTTACAGTCAACCAGTTTTCGTTCGAAGGAAGCGGTGCGTTAAGCACAAATTGCAGTTCTTCGATTCCATATGGTTATGTACGTTGGTTAGTTGATGAGGTACATGGAACAACAACACAATGGATCAGAAACCCATCTACCTGTTCAGCAGAGCACCCTCTTACATTGACAGGGGCCAGTGGAAGTTGTTACAGTTATAGTCGCCCTTCTGCAGCTACGTGCTCCTCTTCCTCTCCTCCGGGGTGGACACTTGCTACTCCGGTGACGGTTGCTTCCGGAAACAGAATGCGTATCCGTATTTATGTAGCAACCTCCAGTGACCAGAATGCATGGAGATTGGTATTGAGAAATGTAACCATTACAGGAGCTAACCCATTAGCTGTTGCATTGAAGGAATTTAATGCCGGTTGTGGAAATGACGGGACAGAAGTAAACTGGGTAACTGCCAGTGAACAAAACGCCTCTCATTTTGATTTAGAGTACAGTAGAGACGGTGCCAGCTGGGAACGAGTGACCCGGGTTCCTGCCCATGGTAACTCTACAGTGATAAGAACATACGGATTCAAAGACATTGCACGCTTTGCCAGCCCTTTTTATTACCGTTTACGTCAATTTGATTTTGACGGGATGGAAACAGTGTACGGCCCCATTGTTGTCAATTGTGAAACGAAAGAAAAGAACCTGATGGTATTTCCCAATCCTTCTTCGGGGGCATTTACAGTAATAATGAATGCTCCAGAACTTTTGGAAGACGCCGCGATTGTTATCTACGATCTGAGTGGAAAACAATTATTAAAACGACCTGTTTCGGATCAGTTGAGTGGAACACACATCATCTATTTTGAAGAGGATCAATTGGCATCCGGAACCTATTTACTCGTTTTGAAAAGCAAGTCGGGAAATAACTTTTCCCCCGTTAAGTTGATCATTCACTAATTGATAAACTCTCATCAATCAAAATACCGGTTTTTATAAACTGGTATTTTTTTTGCCGTGTATTTTTCTGAAAGTAACCAATTAAAGTCTTTTTACGTATTATTCAGTAAAAATAAAGCGGTCATTTGAACGTTAACAACTAAAAAGAGCAATTGTGAGAACCGTATTTCTTGTTGTATCGGCCTTTTTGTTTTTATCTGTCCAGTTTAAAGCTGAACTACGGACCGTTTTTGGTGTGCGTGTTGCTTACCAGTCTACAGGACAAATGCTAACAATTGTTGCTTTCTTTAGTGACGGACAAATGCAGTCGCACCGGAAAACATTGTCATTCAAAGAATTTGTACATTATGCATCAGGAGACTGGCCGAGTATTTACAACCGGAACCGGATGGATTTATTTGAGTTGAACGGTGTATTGGGTGGCATCTACCAGGATTCAATTACACTGGAAAAATTGCCGTATTGTTTTGCAATGGACAGTTTATGGAAACTGCGTTTCAGCCATCATCCATTTAACAGAGGAAATGAGATCGGATGGAGTCAGGATCAGTTTTTGCCAAGCCCCCAGCAACAGAAATATTTGTACAATCACTATGGAATGAACCACATCGATACACAGTTTTTCATTGACACAAGTTTTTGGAAATTACTGCGCGATGTCACGAATCCTGAATGGATTGAGACCTACAAGAATATCCCGCTGGAATAAATTACTTCAGCACATTGACAATTCCGTTCCAGGTATACCGTGCATCATTCAGACGATCTTTAGCTTGAATGCTCCACGTATAGGTTCCCTCTTGAACTAATTTTCCGTTATACGTCCCGTCCCAGGTTTCGGAAGGGTCTTTTGATTCCCAGATCCGTTCCCCCCAGCGATTGTAAATATCCAGTGTGAAACCATAGATATCAACTCCTTCTATGTGAATTCCCCAATGTTGATTGAACTCGTCGCCATCAGGAGTAAAGGTGTTCGGAACATATAAGATGACTTCCGGGAGTACTTCTATGATTTTAGTAATGGTATCCTTGCACCCATGTTCCGTAGTTGTAATCAATGTTGCTTCATACTGCCCTGTAATACCCTCAGGGAATTTCACTTTTGGATTTTCTAAAGTTGAAGAAAGAATTGATCCGTCTTCAAAGGTCCATTCATAAGAATACCCATTGATGGACTGATTAATCAGGTTTACATCTGTTGCAAACATCTTGATTGGGTTCGGATTCCAGATAAAGTTTGCCACCGGAAGCGGGTATACAGTCAGATAATTCACATTTGTAATGGAATCAATGCATCCCAACAGAGAGGTGACAATCATTTGAACGGAATAATTTCCTGCGGGCATCGGATCGGTGGTGATGGAATCCTGGTCAATGAAAAATTGTCCGTCGGAAATAAACCAACTGATGGATTGCGCCATTGCTGTATCCGTTGTGCTGACCAGTGTAAACGAAGCCGGTTCGCAAATAGCCGGATCGGGAGAACTCATAGAAGGAACGGGCAGCGGAGCAACATACACTTGTGTCGATAACACCAAAGGCGTCGATTCACAGACATCCGTAATTGTAGCTGTATACATGTATGTTTGAGGTGGATTTGCAGAAATAGTCATTGCATTTCCTGTCCCGTTTTCACCTGAATTCCATGTGATAGAGTAAGGTGTCAACCCTCCGGAAATACCAGATACTCCGATGGTAGTCGGATATCCAGGGCAAATCGTATCGTAAGGGGAAATTGTTCCTGCAAGCGGGTTTCTAAGTGTAATAATAATTGACACCGTATCTGATAAACAACCGTTTCCGTCCTCTGCGTATACTGAATAAGTCGTTGTTTGTTGCGGAGAAACATTTTGGGATGCCTGGGTATCAGCGGTATGATCCCAGTGAAAGAAACTCCCGTTTATTCCTGGTGTTGTAGCAGACAGAACAGCAGTTCCGTTTTCACAAATAGTCGTATCATTGGAAGTGATAATTGAAAGCGGAGCAGGTTGGGTTACCGTTACGTTTGTAGAGGTACGGCATCCGTGTTGATTTTCAGACCATACCGTGTAATTTCCTGCTGCAAAACCTCCTTGTGTAGCATTTGTAACCCAGGTTGTTCCGTTATCAAAACTATAATTAACACCATCGGGGTTGTTGATTGCAATCATTCCGGTGTTATTACCAAAACACGTCAATTCAGTTGTATTCACCGTTTGTGAAGTAGATGATACCAGTACCTGAACCGTGTCTTTGAATACACCGCACGCTGTGTTTTGTTCTGTAAGAATAAACAGGTATATTCCGGGCTGATTGGTTGTCACAGTCGGAGTCATCGAGGTCGTGTTCGGACTGTAAGACATGGTTGGTGTAACAGGTACACCAGTGATGTTATGCGACCAGAAACGGGCATTTTGTGTACTGGCAGCAGTCCCGGTTAAACTGATCGGATCACCGATACAAATAATCTGATCAGCACCTGCATTTGGCATCGGACGAGGGGAAACAGTTACTGTTACTGTTCGCGTAGCCGTATTACAACCATCGTCCCCGGTGGCATACACCGTATAGGTAGTGGTAGTTGCCGGGCTGACAGTTTGTGTACTGATATCATCCGGAATGTTACTCCAGTGGTAAGTAAAGTTATTGACAGTTGTCGAAGTTGCCTGAGCCACTAAATTGGTGGAATTATTTTGACAAATCGTATGATTGGCGGTTAACTGGAGGTTGTGATTACCAAATGAAACATTGATGGTGTCGTTGAATGAACAATACGGTGCAAATACGATGTCGTCAATAGCAAAGTCATTTCCTCCCTCTGCGGTGCTTTGGTTTACAATGCTTAACACTGCCTGAGTAGCACCTCCGGAATTCCACACATCATTGATTTCTGTCCAGATGCAGGGTGTAACAAGCGTCGTGTTTGGAGCTCCGATCGGTTGCCCGTTTACAAACAGCTGTAATTGGGAAACATTCGGGTCATTGGTAACATTCATCGCCCAGAAAGAGAACAGGTAGTCCTGGTTGGGATCTACGTTGATGGTTTGACTCCACACAGTTGTATTGGCAGTTGAAGCTCCGTTGGCAATGAACATATTTCCGCTGCCGGATGTGTGATCTCCGCAATTAGAGAAATTATTGTGTGTAAGGGAAGGAGAGGTGCTGATTGCAAATTGTCCCGGATTGGATAAAAGACCCCAAATACCACCTGTTCCCGGGACATAATTACTCGTAAAATTATTAGAAGCCGCAGTTGTCCCTCCCTGAAAATCTCCGTTTAATACCAGGTTTTCACCTAATTTCCCTGCCATCACAGTGTATGTTCCGGTTGTATTCACACTGATTGTTTGTGTTGTTGCGCCCGTAGACCAGTTATAGAAATCATAGCCTGTTCCTGCATCTAATGTATGGTTTTGTGCAGTACAAAAATGAACATCATCTCCCAGATCAATGGGAGAACCTCCGCTTACGAATACAGTTCCCTGAGGTGCGGAGCAAAGAGAAGGATCACTAATGGAATAAGTAAATAAGCCTTCTACTCCTGAAGCAGGATCATACGTTCCCAGATGCCCGTTGCCAAGTGTGGCAGGACCGGTCCAGGTTCCTGTTGTCGGCATATCCGGCGAGAATAAGTCAAATAGATTTACAGGAGCATTCAGGCTACATGTCAACAACACTTTTTGTTCATTAAGAGAACATATTTCGAGAGACATATCATCAATTACCATGTCATTGTTCCCCTGGTTTGCCATGTTATTGACAATCTCTAACCGTAGTGTGGTGGTAGTTGCTGTAAGCTCGGGACTCACCCAGTGATTCCATGTCGTTCCGTTCCATGGAACTGTTTGCGAGGATAGCAATACATTATTGGCATCGTAAATATTAAACGTCGTATTATTGGCTCCTCCCCAGGCATCCCGGTGATAGAAAGAAATCCGGTAGGTACCCCCGATACATACATTATACGGCCGGTCAAATGCGGGGCCTGTATAACCGTCTGCAAAGTTCAGATAAATATGTCTGTTTCCCGTTCGGCTCGGGCCAAATCCCGGACTTAGCTGCGGAGAATCCTGATAAGTGGTATTGGGAATAATATAGGGACATACTGTTGTGTATTCAAATGAATCAAAGTCTTCAACCACAAAGTTTGAACATTGAGAAAACAATGTTTTTGAAAACAATAAGCAGCATCCGATCAGTAAGTTCTTTAACATAACGATAAATTTCATTTTAAAAAACAGACTCAAATTAGTTTTCGTAGTTGCCGATATCCATTAGTTTCTTTCGTTCTTTATCAATCGATTGTTGGAATCCTAAATACAGCCGGTTTTGCAAAAAATTGAGTATGTTAACCGATAGCAAAGATCGTTAACCGGAAGGTTAATAAAAAGTTTACAGGGGGACAAAAACAAGACAATATTGGATTAACAACTACGTGTCTGGTGATGTAATTTACTTTTTATCAGGTTGTTGGTTGTTTTTATGGACGTAACACTAACGGACAAGTGATTTATGAAGCAATTCAACCAGTCCGTCAACAAACAAATCACTGTCATTACAACTTGGAACGAGTGTTACCTGTCCTCCGCCATTTTCATCCAGGAGTTCCTGGTACTCAACACCGATCTCAACCAATGTTTCCAGGCAATCGGCAACAAATGCAGGACTAAACACCAGGAGTTTGCGCTTTCCTTCTTTTCCTAATTGAGCGATCACATCATCTGAGTAGGGTTTGAGCCATTTATCGTCAAGTCTGGATTGAAAACAAACGGTATACTGGTTTTCCTGCAAGCCTAACTTTTCCGCCAGCTTTCGGGTTGTGGCATAGCAGGTAGCTTTGTAACAGAAGCGGGTTTTACCTGTCAATTCTGAGGGGCAAATGTGGTTGGGACATGCATAGTCAGGATGTACTTTATCAACCTGTGACTCAGGTAATCCGTGATAGGAAAATAAAATGTGGTCGTGTTGTTCAGGATTCAGTTTCCGGGCATTTTCGACCAGTGCATTAAGGTAACCTTCGTTATCCCAGAACTGACTGATGAATTCGATGTTCGGAATGACCCACCATTTTTTTACTTCATCCATTACTTTTTCAATCGCAGAGCCATTAGAAGCACTTGCATATTGCGGGAACAAGGGAAGTATCACTATCTTTTCATAGTTTTTCTTCTTCATTTCCGCCAGTACGGAAGGAATGGACGGGTTTTTATACCGCATGGCAACATATACATCCGCCTGGTCAGCTAAGCGGGCAGCTACTTTCTTGCGGAGATTTTCCGTATACACCAACAGTGGAGAGACACCTTTTCCGATCTCCCACAGTTCTTTGTATATTTTTGATGAATTCTTTGTCCGGAAGGGAACGATGATGCAATTGACTAACAGGGTCCGTTTCAGACAGGACAGGTCAATTACCCTTCTGTCATTCAGAAATTCCGTTAAATAAGGGCGGACGTCTCTCTTGCTCGGACTGTCCGGTGTCCCCAACTGTATCAATAAAACTCCGGTCTTGTTCATGGGATTAATTAAAGCGGGATGTTTCCGTGTTTTTTATAAGGAAGTGTTTCTGCTTTGTTCTCGAGCATCTTGAATCCTGCAATTACTTTTGCGCGTGTTTCCTCAGGAAGAATAACATCGTCTACAATTCCGCGTTCTGCGGCACGGTATGGATTAGCAAATAATTCCGCGTATTCAGCTTCTTTTTCTTTCCATTTTTCTTCCGGGTTTGCAGCTTCAGAAATTTCACGTTTAAAAATGATTTCTGCTGCTCCTTTCGCACCCATCACAGCGATTTCAGCGGTAGGCCATGCAAAGTTCAAATCAGCCCCGATGGATTTGGAATTCATTACGTCAAAAGCCCCTCCGTACGCTTTGCGCGTGATTACAGTAATTCTCGGAACCGTAGCTTCTGAGAATGCGTACAACAATTTGGCTCCGTGCGTAATGATTCCCCTCCATTCCTGGTCTGTTCCGGGTAAGAATCCGGGAACATCTTCAAACACCAGTAACGGAATATTGAATGAATCGCAGAAACGGACAAATCGCGCTCCTTTTCTTGAGGCGTCAATGTCCAGTACACCCGCTAATGCAGCAGGTTGATTGGCAACGATTCCTACTGTTTTTCCTTCGATGCGGGCAAACCCGACAACGATGTTTTTCGCAAAATCTTCATGTACTTCACGGAAAGAATGGTCATCAATAACGGAGTCGATCACTTTTCGTATGTCGTATGGAAGATTGGTATTGTCCGGTAAAACGGATTTGATTGTTTCCAGTTTTGACGGGTTAAATTCAAATGTTGACGGCTGAGGAGGCAACTCACGTGCATTCTGAGGCATATAAGTAACCAGATCTCTTACTTTCTTCAGGCATTCTACATCATTTGAAGCTGTAAAATGGTTCACCCCGGATTTTTCGGCATGCGCTTTTGCTCCTCCCAGGTCTTCGGAACTAACTTCTTCATGGGTTACCGTTTTCACAACATTCGGTCCCGTTACAAACATATAGGAGGTGTCTTCTACCATGAAAATGAAATCTGTCAGGGCCGGAGAATAAACCGCTCCACCGGCACAGGGTCCCATGATCACGGAAATTTGAGGAATGACTCCTGATGCCCGTGTATTTCGATAGAAAATATCAGCATATCCTGCTAATGAAACCACACCTTCCTGGATACGCGCCCCTCCCGAGTCGTTTAACCCGATAACCGGTGCTCCGTTTTTCATTGCCAGGTCCATTATTCTGCAAATCTTGGCAGCATGTGTTTCTGAAAGAGAACCTCCCAAAACCGTAAAGTCTTGTGAGAAAATGTAAACCAGACGACCGTGAATTGTTCCGTATCCTGTGATGACTCCATCTCCCGGAAACTTTTGCTTGTCCAATCCGAAAGACGTTGCTCTGTGTTCAACAAACTGACCGATTTCCTGGAAGGAACCTTCGTCCAATAAAAGCGTCACACGTTCACGTGCCGTTAATTTTCCACCTTGGTGTTGTTTGTCTATTCTTGCTTGTCCGCCTCCCACTTGAGCGGCTTCTCTTCGAGCGAGTAAATCCTGATTTTTATCCATTCTAATAGTTGTCTGTTTAATACTACTCCTTCGTTGTTTTGAGTGGACACAAATATAAGAATATAACTACACTTCGAAATGTTTTAATCAAGGAATTAAGCAGGAAACAGGATGGTAAAAGAAGGCATCCCGAATCCGTTACTTTTGTGTAAGTAAATGAATCAGGGTTGTTTTAAAGGTGTTGATCTGTTCAGAATCAACGTGTTTTCGCGAAAAAACAATGTGAAAATTCAACCGGTTGTGGTAGGTGTAGAAATTGACTGTGAATCCCGGAGGGTAAGAAAACGGAGGTAAAATCCATTGTTGTTTCACCAATTCCGTGTTTTCTTTTTCTCCAGCTTCTGTCGAGGAATACAGGAAACTTGCAATTTTTCCTTTGGATGATTGAGTGGTTACCAAATGATTGAACCAGGCAGGGAAAAAACGCATTAACTGTAACAAGTCGTTGTATTTTTCCGGTAGTCCGCATTTTAATTGTTCGTTCATCTGCTGCTGCAGTTGTACTGCAATTTCGCGTAAAGATGTTTCCGGTGTGACATTTAACCGGTGGAAAATAAAGGAGGTGTGATTCGAGATAATGGCCCCGGGTACTCCTCGTTTTCTACCGTTGTATGGGATTGGAACCCATTGCGAATCTGTTTCTGTAAGTACTGTTCGGAATGCTTTTGCGATACAGGCCACCTGGAAGAAGTTTAATCCGAAACGAACTCCGTTTTTTATGGCATTTTCGCGGATGAACGCGGTTTCCTCTTCTGAAAAAAGGTGTGAAGTCATGCCAAAACCCGTTTCCCGGTTATTTTTAACTTCCAGATAGGCAGTTTCTGCTTTATTTGTCTGTTCAACCTGCTTTTTTACCCGAATGAGGTTTTGCCACTGACGAAGCGGATTTTTCCACTTGAGTTGTTGTGGAAACAGACTGCTGAAAGTTGTGTTATCAACCGGTAATTGCCCGGTGAGGTGCTGCAGCATCATTCCTGCCCCTTTTCCATCAAATAAAACATGGTGGAAAGTGAGAAGCAGGTACTGTTTTCCATTAAATGAATAGGCGTCTATTCTGAAAAAGGAATTGTTCTTAAGGGAAAGTGTGTCGTTGAGTAGCTGTGCCGGAAATTGTTCTGTAAAATTTTCGTGATGCCGGACTGTTAAGGTATTTCCCTGGTTCATATACCTGAAAAACGGAACTCCGATCTGCGGATTGATCAACCGTATATTTGCAATCCAGTCGAGCAGTGGAGATTGTTGAACAGTTTGTTCGATTGTTTCCAATGCTTCGCGTGTCTGTAGTTGTACACAGAGGTAAAACTGGTTATTACCTTCCCGGGTCAATTCCCTGCTTTTTTCCAGCATCAGGTGAAAACAATCAGAACCGTTCAGGTATATTTTTTTGGGGAGAAATGTCATGATTGAGCTGTCAGGAGGGGAAGGACCTCGATGGTTGTAGCGTTTTTTAATGAATTTGCCGGTTGTTGAGAAGAGCTGCAATTGTTGCCACTGTTACAAAGTTTTCCGATTTCAACAAATGATCGGGCATGACATAATTGTATTGGCGTTCAATGAACAGAATAATCTCAACAATAGAATACGAATCAATTCCTGTTTCGCGCAATACAGTTTGTGGAGTAACGACCACTCCTTCTGCCAGGATGTTGTTTGTTAAAAACGTAATGATATCTGATTCGTATGTTTCTTGTGTCATAAAATTTATGCTCTTTTTTTGTAGCGATTAAACAGTGAAGCACCCAACAGGAACACGAATGAAAGTGCGATAAGTTTCATTCCCGGAGCAAAGGTACTGAAAAATCCTTCGCCTCTGAACAACAATTTATAGAACCCGTCCATCGCCCAATTCATCGGAGAGAATTCACTGATTGTTCGCATCACTCCCGGCATGACGTAAGCCGGAACCCAAATTCCGCCAAGTGCCGACAACAATAATACCGATAATGATCCTAAAATGGCACCTTGCTGTTCACTTTGAGCAACCGTTCCAATCAGTACACCAAACGAAGTCGCAGCGAAAGCAGTTGAAATACCAATGAAAAACAATCCAACATAACTATCACCCGGATCTAACGCCGGAAGTCCCAGCACGGGCATGAAATAGACCCCAACGAGCATCATTGCAAAAAACTGGAGTGTGCAGACGGTGACATATACAATGAGCTTCCCGATAATCAGTTGGCTGTAACTTGTAGGCATGGTATGCAGGCGAAATGCACTTCCGTCTTTTTTCTCTTTCATGATGTTGCTCACAACTGAAACAACAATAAAGAAAATTCCGAAGATGGTCCATGCGGGAACATTGTGCTGAACGGCATTGGGAGTGACTCCGCCTTCTAATTTCGAGGCATACTCCTGTTTGTAGGACACGATCTGCGTTTTTGCGTATGCATTGGAAGGTTTAGACACACCATCAGGAACAATTTCCCCGATTTGCTCAGAAAACGTCTCGAACATCAGTTTTGTTTTCATTGCTGCAATGAATTCATGTAAATTACTGGTAACGGTCACCACGATTGAATTCTTTGCAACGGGATCGATATACATCAGAATTTCGACGGAATCAACATAGTGCCGGATCTCACCGATCTCACTCAACCCCATTGTTTCTTCTACTAATCCTTCAACGCTGGTGCGAATTTTCTGTGTTGCATGTTCAGGAATAATTACCGCGATCATGAATTTCCCTTCACTGACAGCTGCTCTCGCCGTTTCTGCCGTTGCCGGTTTTCCGTCTATTTGGTCGGAAAAAGCACAGAGGGTTGATTCTTTCAAGCCGTTTCCGATTGAAATCCCCAATGAATCTTTGTCATTATCAACAAATACAAGCGGAACTCCTTCTTCACTGATGGAATGAAACGCTGCATCCTGAATGACCGTCATAACAACAATCAGAACCAATGGCATGATAAAGAGAATCGATAAACCGATCTTATCGCGGAGCAACATTCTCAACTCCTTGGTGATGATGGCAATAAATTTTTTCATCAATCCCTCAATTTTCGATTGGTTAATGCCAGAAACACATCTTCCAGGTCTCTTGCTCCCGGTGTTTGTTCAATCAATACATTCGGCGAACCGCTGGCGATAATTGTCCCGGCATCGATAATTCCGATTGTATCGCAGAAATTTTCCGCTTCAGCAAGGTGATGGGAGGTGTATATGATGGTCATTCCACGTTTATTCAACTCCACCAGCTGATCCATGATCTTTGTCCGTGACTGGACATCTACACCGACGGTAGGTTCGTCCAGGAACAATAGTTGGGGATTGTGCATAATGCTTGCAATCAGGTTGATCCGACGCTTCATCCCGCCTGAAAATTTATCAATTCTTCGGTTGGCTGCGTGTGAGAGTTCGAATTGATCCAACCAGAATTGAATCTTTGATTGCAGATCAGCACCATGTATTCCATACATAGCGCCATAAAATTCCAGGTTTTCCCGCGCTGTTAATGTCGGATACAAGGCGATATCCTGCGGCACGACACCAATTTCTTGTTTCAATTGCCGGATGTTCCCGGAAATCGGGTGGTTGCGGTACAGAATTGTTCCCGAAGAAGGGGCTACAACGCCACATAAGATGGAAAGGAGTGTGGTTTTTCCTGCACCGTTTGGTCCCAGTAAGCCGTAAACTTCTCCTGATTTTACCTGAAGGGAAATACCCCGCAGTGAAGGTTCCAGCGCACCTGCATATGTCTTTTTTAGATCGTTGATTTGAATGATGGGTTGTTCCATGCGGTAAACACCTGTTTCAACAGCGATTAAAGATGCATGAAGTCTTTCTTTGCGATCAGCTCATCATCTGATTCACGGTAATCCGGATCGTCTACACAACAGTCAACCGGGCATACTGCGGCGCATTGAGGTTCATCATGAAACCCGACACATTCCGTACATTTATCCGTTACGATGTAGTAAACATCCATATCTTTCGGCTCAAATTCATCATCCGCCATCACTTCCTTCCCGTCCAATGTGGTGATTAATCCCGTAAGAGAGGTACCATCTGAATAACGCCATTCAGCCCCTCCTTCATAGATCGCATTGTTTGGACATTCCGGCTCGCATGCACCACAGTTGATGCACTCATCCGTAATCATAATTGCCATTTTACTACACTTAAAATTGTGTGCAAATATACTGAATTTGAACAGAACTTCTTTTAAATAGGGCAATTAAATTTGCCAAATCGATGAAAATGACCCGATCGAACAGACAGGTTGTATTCTGTAAATGAACGGGTTGACATTATCTGTGACATGTGTTGCCGGCAACGCTTCTTTTTGGACAAATCAATCTGATTGCTTATATTTGAGGATGATACTACTATTTACAACACTATGAAGCTACTCACCGCGTCTACATTAATTTTTTGGTTGTCCTGTTATTGTGCGGGCATGCTTTTCTTCCTCATAGATGTTCATACCCAGGTTTTTATAATGGTGGCGGGTTGTTTTCTGTCAGGGTGTTTTGTAAAGTATATTCCGGATGCTATTCGTCTTTACCTGGTTTGGATTCCTTTGTTTTTTGCTATTGGCTTTTTATCAATGGAACGTGTTTTTCCCGGCCAGAATGTTTCTTTGACCAACGGAGAAAATTATTACCTGGGCAGCGTTGAGCAACAATTGAGTACAGACCGGGCATGGAATGCCAATTTAGTACGATTGGAAGCTGCCATGACAAAAGAAGGGAGGTGGAAAAAAACAGCTGAAAAAGTTGTGTTACTCACTGAAAATGACGGAACACTATTGAACAAACACGATCAGCTGCTCTTTCGGACAACGTGGAGAGAAATAGAATTGACGCATAATCCGGGAGAGTTTAACTCGAAAATGTATTGGATATCAAAAGGAGTGAGGTACCAGGGATTTGGAGCCTCAGAACAATTGAAATTAATCAGACACGTTCCTCCCGGATGGTTTGACCGGCTCTTGGATGCAATGCGTACTCATTCGGGGAATGCTATTGACAAGTGGGTGGGAATTGAAAATGCCCCTGTGATCCGTGCAATTTTATTGGGTGATAAAAGCGACCTGGATGTAGAGACCAAACGTAGTTTTTCGACAGCAGGGGCGATGCATTTGCTTGCTGTTTCGGGGATGCATGTTGGTTTGATCGTACTGTTGCTCCTCGGTATTTTTAAACGATTATTTCTGCATAGGGGGCGGGTTGTTGCCTACATACTGATTCTGATACTGCTTTGGTTGTATGCATTTCTGACCGGGTTTTCAGCATCCGTGGTGCGGGCAGTTTTGATGTTTACGTTTCTGTTGTTGGCAAAAAGCATGCGAAGGGACTATCAACCAGTGAGTGCACTTTCCATTGCCGGGTTTTTTATTTTGATGTGGGACCCTGTAGCGATTTTTGCTGTAGGGTTTCAACTTTCATTTTTAGCGATGTTGGGAATTTTTAGTGTATACCCACTGTTGGAAAAGGCAATACTCTTCAGAAGAAAATGGCTGAATACAGTCTGGCAGGGCACGGCTATCGGATTGGGAGCTCAAGCCTTTACGCTTCCTGTTTCACTCTTTTATTTTCACCAATTTCCCAATTACTTTATTCTGACGAATCTGGCAATAATACTGTTTGCGAGTATGATTGTCGGATTGGGAATCGGTCTGATTGCTGTTGGAAAAATTTCATTTTTATCCATTCCCGTCGGTTGGTTACTGGCTGTTTGCTGTTCCATACTGGTTGGTTTTATCGGAATGGTGGAACTGATTCCCGGTGCGCTGGCAGTCGGGTTTTCCCCGCAGTGGGAATGGGTTGTTACAACCTATGTTTTTGCTTTTTGCGGATTGTATTGGGCGGATCGAAAAAAATGGTTGCGGTTGGTGGCTTGTCTGCTCCCTGTTGTAGTATGGATACAGACAGACCGGTTGCACAACCTTTCAAAACAGGAGTGGGTCATTTTCAATTCCAATTACCCCACTTTGTTATTTAATTCCGGTCAACAGCAGGTATGCATATACGGAGGTCACGAAAAGGGATTAAAGCAAGCCCGTAAACTGGTACAGGATTATCAGAAAATTCACCCGGGAATCGTTACATTTTACCCGGTTACAGAAGGGGTGTTTCACTTGAATACAGGAAATCAACAGTTTTTTGATGTGACATTAAAACAAGGCTGGATAGACATTGTTAACAGCACAGATACATTTGCACTGATTACGTATGAAAATACAGCGATTACCGAATTTTCACAAGCTGTCAAAATTATCTCGATGAAGCCATCGGACAATCCCGTCGTACATCACGATCTTTCAGAAGGAGCATACAGGGAGTCGTTATAAGATAACCCGGTACACTATTGGACAACCAGTCGCACAGGCGGGAAGGTATTCTTCTCTGTTCCGTCGATGTAGACAATGTATGTTCCCGGCGACAGATCTTCTCCTTCAAAAATAATTGTGTTTGTCCCCGGTGCAATGTCAATCGTGCGTGACGCAACAATTTTGTTATTTACATCCCGGACGAAAACAGCTGTTTCCTTCATTGTTTCTGTTGCAGTAACGCGGACTGAAAATACTCCGGTAACCGGATTCGGATAAATCAATGCCTGGTTCTTTGTCGCCGTACAGTTGACATGTATGATTTCCAAATCGGTACGCTTACCGTCAAAATCGGTTAATTTTAGTCGGTAATAAACGTCAGCGATTGCATGATCCGTGAATTCGTATGTATTCGATGTGTTGGAATTTCCTTTTCCATGGATTGTTGTTACTTGTTCCCATTGATCACCATCACGGCTTTTTTCAAGTGTAAAATAATCGGAATTTTGTTCGGATGCTGTTGTCCAGTTGAGACGTGTGCCCGATTCATCGCAATGCGCATTAAAATCAGATAATTGTACAGATAACGGAGTAGTAACCGTATTTCCATGCAACCAGAATTCAGAGAATCCGGGAATGCTGAAGTCAGAATAAAATGCATTGACTCCCGCTACCGGATTTGTTGTTCCCGTTCCGCTATTTACGTGGCGGGTTGTTCCCCCGCTTCCACCCAATGCAGGACAGTTATCATCCGGGTTGGCATTGACATTGTTAGGACCGGAATACTTACTGGTGTAGACAGTTCCCTGGTTGGGATAGGTGACCAGATCGTCCGGACTTGACGAAGTCACAGATGCTGTTGCAAGATTATGAAACTCTGTATTGCTGTATGGTAGTCGTACAATTGCTGCTCCGTTCGTAGTTGGATCGATCACCCAATGCCGTTGCATGACTGCCGTTTCATAGGAAGCATCCGCACAAGCGGGCACGAGGTCTACCGTCCCGTCTACGTACACTCGCGCGGTGACATCTCCCAGGTTGGTTCCTGCAGTTGCGCCCCTGATTGAAGCAATATACCTTCCGTTGCTTTCAAAAAAATCTACCCATTGATTTCCTGTAACACGGCATGTCCTGAAATCGTTGTTGACCGCTATCCCGTTTGTGTATCGTTCTATCAGTAATTCAGCATTGTTAGGAGCCCCACCACCACCTGTCCGGACTTCTATGGTTGAATTGTGATCGAGCATATAGACGCCAATTGTCTGTGGAGTACCTGAATATGAATTGTATGTATCCATACCTGCCGGTGTAACATTTATCCCATTGACAAATACACGTGTTTCATTGTCTCTTCGTTGCATGGTCAACCGATAGGTACCACATGGAAATCCTCTTCGTTTATGAATAAATGTATTTTCACTTGCGTTTACTTCACATCCGACCCATGCGGTGTTGGTTGATGAAGATGTTACACTGCTGGGGGAATTATTTCCGCTCCATGCAGTATTGAACCCCAATCCTGTTATTAAATCCTGTGTATAGTACCCTCTGTAATTGGAAGGTGTTGAGGTACTGATGTCTCTGGAATTATAAGCATGTACAACCCATTGATTATTTGCCCAATCTGTTGCAGCCGGAGCTGTAGGAGGGGTACAACTTCCTCCGCCGCCGAATGATACGGTTGCGTATAAACAACCAATGAATAGCAATGAGAAAATTTTTTTTACAGTGGAGCAGGTCAGTGATTGACTGAGTGAATAGTTTAAATGATACAACATACTTATGTTTCTATTGTTTCAATCGACAGTGGTCATCTAAATCGTTTTTTCAGATTTCAGTAAATAGATGTTTGTCAAATGAAAAACGGTTAGCAAATTTATCTTCCTTACAGTGAGTTTTTTATAAGAAAAATAGCTGTTTTCAGCCTGACGAAGATAAGTAGAAAGTTAATTTCAACTGTTAAAAATTGATTAAAAATTGGTTGTTTTTGTGAAGAATGCTGAAAAAGAGGAGTTAAGCCAACTGGAAAAATAGTTGTTGAAATAAAAAAGCCCAACCAAATCCGGTTGAGCTTTTACGATTAGATGTTTTACCGGTTTATTGGATAACCAATCGAACTGGTGTATAGATATTTTTATCTTTTACCTGCACGGAAACAATATATGTCCCACGGGCAAGGTGTTTTTCTTCAAAGCTAACATTGTTTGTTCCGGAAAGTACACTAACAGTACGATCGGCTACGATCTTACCGCTTACATCCTGAATACGTATTGTTGCATCCCCGATGGATTCTGATGCAATCAATGCAACTGTAAATACACCGTTGGTCGGGTTCGGATATATTTTTAATTCGTTAGCAGATGAGGTACAATTACTCATGACAGGTCCAAACAGTTCAGATGTTCCGTCGAAATTTGTTTGAATTAAACGGTAATACACTTCCGTAGCAGCATTATCGATTACTTCATAATTAGTTGTTGAATTCGTTGTACCGGCACCATCTATTGTTGCGATAGCATCCCAATTGTATCCGTCACGACTGCGCTCCAATGTGAAATAATCGGAATTTTGTTCAGAGGCGGTTGTCCATCTGATACGTACCGTGTTTTCTTCACAGTGTGTTGTAAAGCTGGAAAGATTCACTGCCAGCGGACTGGTAGGGTTCATCCCGTGTAACCAGAATTCTGAGAATCCGGGAATGGTATATTGTGAGTACAGTGCAGAAGCTTCTCCTCCCGGAATTGTAACTCCGGCCACTGTTCCGACGCCTGAGTTATTGTGAATCGTTGTCATTCCGGCTACACCTCCTAATGCAGGGCAGTTGTCGAAAGGACTACTGTTCACATTGACAGAAGCAGGGAAAACACCACCTGAGTATTTACTTAAACGGACACTTGCCTGACCACTTACGTTGTCATCCGGATTGCTGTTGGCATTTGCAACGGTTGTCAGTTGACTTAATTCTTCTCCGTAATAAGGCAATCGTACTTCAGCAGCTCCGTCAACTGTAGGTGTAATCACCCAATGGCGTTCCATCACGGAAGTGATATACCCCGGATCGTTACATGCCGGAACATTCAGCGGATTCACATCATCATATGCGGTAACAGTAACGTTTCCTAAGTTGGATGCAGGAGAGGTTCCGCGCACAGAAGCCAGGTAACGACCATCAGAACCGGTGTAGAAATGTACCCATTGATCTCCGGAAACAGGACATGTTCTGCTGTCACCTGACAATGCGAGTGTCGAAACTACCGGTGTGATACTTAAACTTGCATTTGCTCCTCCAACTCCTTCTGCAGTTCTTACTTCGATCGTGGAGTTGGGGTCTAATGCATAAACACCAATTCCCCCGGTACAGGTTCCTGCGCCATTCCAATCCGGACAACTCCATACAGGGGTAGGGTTTCCATTGATGTATACGCGTGTTGCATCATCCCAGTTGTTCAATGTTAACTGGTACGTTCCGCACGGGAATCCCCGACGTTTGTGCACAAATGTAAAGTTGTCATTCGGAAGAATACATCCGTTCCAGGTTGGGGAAGACGAAGGGCTTAGTGTATTGTTCCACCCGGAATATGTCATATCCTGTGTATTGAAACCAAAATCGGTGGTACTTCCGGTATTTTGTGTGTAATACCCGTAGTATGTGGTACCTGTTAAATCAATGTTGTTTCCATTGTGTCCGGCTACGTTCCACATAAAGTTTCCGAACCCCGGATCAGTAGGGGGAGGGTCATAGGTTACTCTAAGATAAATCCTGTCGGCGTTGGAGTATCCTCGTATTTCAATCCAGCAATCAGCATGACCACCGGTGTGGTTGTACATTTCTAATCCTACACCAAACCAATCCACAGCTAGACTGGCTTGCAACTCGGAATTTGCGTTTAGCGATTTGGTATACCAAAAATTAGTCCCTCCTTCGGCATTTACCTGCTTAATTGCCCAATCAGCATTGGAATAGATTGCACCATCCCGAATATCTGTAAGAATAGTGGCATTAGTTGCCGGTACCGGGTCATTGGCCATGTGACGTGTTCGTACTTGTGTAACACAGCTGGATTGCGTCGTTGCATTGTAATACACTTTATACCATAATGCTGCGGAAGAAACACAAGAACCGTCAGGAATTCCTCCAATGTTAAATTTGGCCCATCCGCTTAAAACATCATCGTCACCATCATCAAATTTACCTACGGCAATGAAATCATTATCTCTTATTGTGTTTGTTCCGGCGTATCCAGTCCATGACTGAAGACTCCCTGTCCATGCAGTAGCATTGTTCGGAGTAAAATTAGCAGTAGGGTCAATAATAATCGGGTAAGAACGTTCCGGGGCAGTTAACCAGGTGATGGAAACCTTTGTTTTGATCGTCAATGTATTTCCAACTTGTATCAATTCACTGATTCCTTCTTTTCTATGCATACTTTTGCCGGAATTTTGAGAAGGGCTATGATTGCAGTTTCCATCGTGATGATGATGCTGAGGAGTATCTGAAAAGATCGGTTTTTCGTATATTACCTGAACGGTATTTGTCGGATCAATTAATAAAATTTCATTGTTAACTAATTGTGCAGTCCATGCATTCGGGAGCACTACTTGTTCTTCAAATACCAGAAATTGCGCTCCGGAAGGTATGTTTATTAAGGCAGCGGGACTGTTGATAATGTAGTCCATTTTTCGTTGTGTCGTATTTTGTGTCAGACGAAGGTCAATGCCGACGCCGTAAACATTAGAATAAGTCAGCTCGTTGTAGTTAACCATCCCTTGTTTTTCCTGTATATTCTGAGTTTGTACGGGATTTCCGTTTACCTCGTAATACATTTTCAGATTTTTCAGATCAATCAATGTTGCTCCGTTTGCCAATGTGGTTTTGATATTTCCTGCTGAAGTAGACGGATAATAGGTTTTGTGATTATTGGTTGTATTTTCAAATCCTGTAGAAGAAGGAACAATACTATGAAAAATCGTCTTCCATTGACCATTTTCAAAGTAATTTATTTTCCCTGAAGATACATGTGCGGTAATTGTACCATCCGGATTTCGGAAATGTTTGGTAGTTGCATCGCGTTTTTGAATGATTTCACTTCCCTGGGCGTAAGTGCCAAACGGTTCATTTTCCCATAAAAACTTCGATTCATCAACCGTGTATTTTGCAGCTCTTTCGGACTCTTGTGCCTGGTTTTGTCCAAAAAGAAGAGTGCCTTTGTTCAGTGTAATTAATAAAAATAGCAGTGAATACAGTGAGAGTTTCTTTTTCATACGTTAATAATAGTTGATATTTCACATAAACAGCAGTTTCTTTTTCAAGCTACGTCATAGTACCTAACAACTAACAGACGAAATCACTTAAAATAAGTTGCATCACATACCACCTATCATTAAAGCGTAAGCATAAAAATATTGATCGTAAGTGACAGACAATAATAATAAAAAAATAGACATGGACTTCCTGATTGTTAAAAGATTAACCGATAAGTGTAAAAAACCTATGTATTTTTATTTTCTTGTTGAAAATTAATAAAGAACAATGTGTTATTTTACTTTTTCATTCACAATGGCCAGATTATTTATCAATATACCACTGTCCGGGTATTGTTTTAACCCTTCCACTAAAATTTCTTTACTTTTCGGATAATTCTTTAATAAAAAATACCCCCTTGCTACCACTCCGTAAGCATGGTCATTCGGTTGAAGTTTAAACAATTCTTGAGCGCTCCTGAGGTATTCATTATAGTCCCCTTTTAACTCTGTTATCTCCAGCAAAATGTAATAGGGAAGTGTATTGTCGGGATCAATTTCAATGGCTTTTTTCAACGCACGTATTCCTTCGTCGTAGTCTTTTGTAATCATTGTCGCCCTGCCTTTATCAATGTATGCATTAAAAAAATCAGGCCATAGTTGCGTGGCTTTATCGTAATGTGCTACAGCAGTTTGCTGCATTTCTAATTTTTGTGACGGTGTGAGCTGTTTTTCTGTCATAGAATTAGACATAAGTGTCATTGCATACAGATTATTTGCCTGTGCAGAATTTTCCAGGTGTCTGATGTCGTGGCTCATTAATGTCAGTGTATCTTTCCAGTTGATATTTCTTACAAAGGTTCGTGCAGCAAATAATACAATGACGATTCCTAAAACAGCTCCTATGATTCCCGGTTTTCGGGTGTTAAAATCAGGATTGATCCAATAAATGATTCCTGCAATCACAATACAAAACCCCGCTGAAGCTGTGAATGCCAATCGTTCTCCTACCATACCGGCTACTAATTCTACCCAGTTGCTGAACAATAAGATACTCATTAAGTACCACATGATCCCAACTGTGATCAGTGGACGTTTACGAATTTGCCATATGGCCAGAAAAATTAAAAACAAGTGAACAACAATTGAAATCAGTACCATCGGATGTTTAAAATCTACTGTTTTAATTTTAGCATATCCATAGTAGAAGGAAAGTTCCTTTGGAAAGCTATGTAGCCGGATATATTCACCCAATGTAAGAAAACCGGTTGCCATTTTTTCTGATTGTGTATGAGGTGCAACAAGGGTGTTTTCAGCGTATAATAATTGGCGTCCTTCTTTGAGAAAATTTGCAGTTGAAGGTTGTTCCTGTTCTTTTACTGAAGTGCTTTCCGCTAATTGTACCGGTAACTCATTTCGTTGTTGAAACTGCTGGTACCATATAACAGAAAGTGAAATACACAAACCGATGAATGGAGAGGAGTATATCCATCGATTATTTTTTGTTACGTGAGATAAATACCAGGTAAGGCTATAGATAAATATATAGACATTATAAACGGGAAGTCCACTGATTATTAGTGCAGCCAGTATTGTAGCGCCAGTGATTATCAGACCGATGATTGGTTTTTTTTGCAGGATACTGCTCAGAATAATAAAATGGACAATCAATACGATGTTTCCGATGTCGTGATGGTGATATAGAAAATACGCAACAGAGAGCGCCGCCGCAGATACCCAGAAAGCAGGGACCGTTTTTTCCTTTATTGTGAGATGAATACACGTTGCTATCCCTGATAACATTGCTAATAGTTGTAATTCGTAATTGGATGACCATAAAAAATCTAAACCAATCAGTGTGACAATCATTGTTGTGATCCCGTACTGAAAATTCGTTTTGAGCAGTAAAAAAAACAAGGGGATACTGATAATCATAAAGAACACGGATGTATATACTGATAAAAGTACTATTACCCCGATGAGCAGTATGTAGAGGAAACTGTTTTTTTGAGGCGTTTTATTTTCTGATACCAGGAAATTCTTTACAAAATAACTGATGAAAATAAGGGATATGGGAATCACCATCATGAGTATGGTTCTATCCCACTTTAATTCAGCCCCTATGATTGCTGCGGGAATAATTAATACTGCCGATAGTATAATTAATTGTTTTATTGAAATATCTTTCAGAAGTAGAATGGCTATTGGTAGTATAAAAGCCATCGGATAAACACTTTTTTTCGAAAGCATGGCACATGAAAATAAAATAAAAGCAGTAAGGATAGAAAACCAACTATTTTTTATCAGGTATTTATGGAGCGATAGAGCCGACCATATCACGAATAAAAAAGCCAGTATTTCATCCCTGTTTTTCAGGCTTGCAACTACTTCCGTGTGAATCGGATGAACGGCAAACAACAGTGTTGCAATCCCTGCAAACAGCACATTTTTTTCTCCCAGCATTTTCACCAGTAGTTTAAAAAACAAAACAACAGATAAAGCAAACAGGATTACATTGATAAAATGTCCTGCTCCCGGTTTTTCACCAAATAAATCATGCTCCAGTGCAAAAGAAAGATGCACCATCGGACGGTATCCGTAAGCATATCCCATTGCATCGCTGTAATAAGGAGAAGTAAATATTTCACTGATTGCACTCAGTCCTTTTGAGGTCAACGGGTGATTTCGGGTAACCATCCCATCATCCATATTATAACCATTTCCAAGTGTATTGGCAAACAAGAAAAATGTTAATAAACCAAACAGGTAGTAATATTTTTTCAAAGAAGTTACCGGTTGCCCAATCTGAGCAGAAACAGCTTCCTGCTGATTTTGCTTTACTTTTTGCTTTGTTGCCATGTTTTAACTGTTGTTAACCTGTTGATGAATCCACTGATAGAGCTTTGAAACACCTGTTTCTAATGTATATGCGGGCGACCACTCAAGGTCGTTTTCAATGAGTCGGTTGTGTGAACATCTGCCGCGTACGCCGACAGGTCCGTGAATGGTTTTGATCGCATTGGTTTTCGAACTGATTGCTAAAACGAGTTTGGTGAAATCCAGCATGGAAATCATTTCTTCCGAACCAATGTTATAGGGACCGGTGTAATCTGATCGCATTAACCGGATAGTGGCATCGAGGCAATCATCAATGTACAGAAATGACCGGGTTTGCAATCCGTCTCCCCAAATTTCCACTGGTTGTCCTGAGCCGGCTTCCGCTACTTTTCTGCAGATAGCGGCCGGTGCTTTTTCTTTTCCTCCTTTCCAGGTGGATTCAGGACCGTAAATGTTGTGAAACCGGGCAATTTTTACATTTAATCCGAAATTGCGTTTATAAGAAAGATACAAGCGTTCACTCATCAGTTTTTCCCATCCGTATTCGCTGTCCGGATTGGCAGGATATGCAGAGTTTTCTTCGCAATTCGGAGTTTCCGGATTTGTTTGATTTTCTGCGGGATAAATGCACGCAGAAGAGGAGAAGAAAAGACGCTGTATTTTTTTTTCAGTGGCAACTTTTGCAACATTCAGATTGATCTGAGCTGAATTATGCATGACATTGGCATCGTTCAGTCCTGTGAAAATATACCCTGCACCTCCGACATCTCCGGCGAGCTGGTATACTTCATCCACAGCTTCATCGATATTATTCTGAACAGTGTGAATATCCCGTAAGTCTCCGATTATAAATTCATCAGCAGCAGATTCAGAAAACTCGGGGTGTTTGATGTCAATTCCTTTTACGTACAATCCTTCCTGTTTCAGACGTTTTACCAGATGACTTCCAATAAAGCCGCCCGCGCCAAGAACGATCGCCTTCTTTTTCGCTTTCATAATAGTTTAGATTCAAATAGTCTGACAAATTTCCATCGAAGGTAATAAAAGTATGTTGAAAAAGAGGAGGTCGTCAGTTTTTTACTTTGAAATGTAAATCCGGGTTTGTGTTTTTGCAATTGGGACAAGTAGGCATTAAACGCGTCGTGTGCCATTGACTGTGGTTGCGAAAACCGTTCAATTGAAAGTTGCGCAAAATGAATAAAAATCAATGGATCGTTGTTGATAAGCAGCTCGTTCGTACCTGTTTTCTGTAGTACAGCTTCTTCCTCGTTCCAACCTGCGAAATTACATCCCCTGTGTTTGATGATTTCAACGTGATCGAACAGAACGGGAATCAAATCCAGGTATTTTTGGTCGTCAAACAACCCCCGCCAGTATGCTTTTTTGATGTTATAGGTACAACAGTCAATCCACCAATCCAGTATGTGTAGTGCATTTTTCCCCGCACCGATAAACCCGGCATTATACAATCCTACACGAAAATTTGCTTCCAGCCAGTTTTGCTCTTTATGCGGATGCGCTTTGTAAAAATGAGGAGTCAACAGGAAGGAGGCTGTTTCTAATTTTTCGAACAAAAAATCGGGAGACGCATAAAAGAAAATATCATTATCAACATAGATGACGTTATCATATCCACGCTCAATGAGGTATTTTAAGTAAACCGGTTTTAATGCCCACCGAAGTTTGTCGGGGTTGTTTTTGTAGCGTTGTTTGATTTTTTCTGCCCGGGCTGAATCAAGTGATTCCAGGACAGAATGATGAATAAACGCAAGTTCCGGTTGCTCGTTTGTATCAGTAGTTAAGCAAAACAGATCCGCACCACTATATTTTCTGACCGATTCAAGGAGCGCATAGCTCTTAAACAGGTGACTTTTAGTGGATATGGTACAAACAGCTGTTTTCATGTTAATTTACTGTTGGAATGGTGTTCCAGAAATCCCAGGTCTCATCGCCGAAATGATGATAGACGTGCAATAATGCCGGTGTATAACTCTCCTGAGCTCCGATGTGTACCACATTGCCTTCCCATCGCAAAAAAGGGTTGTGATAATCTGCAATCAGGTTCCATTTCTTATTCAGTGTAGGATGCTCTTGCAATCCGAATTGCCAGACCGTTTTGATCAAGGTTCCCTGGTCCCGGGTTTTCCAGCGGGGGTTTTTAAAAATTTCCAGTGTCGATTCGTGCCACATGTTTAAAAAATCATGCGATGAGTCGTCAAATAAAAAAACACCTCCGTTCCAGTGTTGAAAATGATCATTTTTTACAGCAATGTCAAAGGTTTCCGCAATCTGTTCTTTGAGGTGATTACAGCTTAATTTCCACAGTGACCGTCCGTCAGGAAGAGCAGGGTAACCTTTCAGGTGATTCCATTTTAATCCACTTTTTTTGCTGATTTCAGCCCATCTGAAATGATGCATGAACGATTCTCCTGTTTGATCTTTCCAGGTTTTATCCTTTTTATCAAAATAGATTCCCTGCGGAATTGAGAAACGGTTGAATGAGAACAAAAATCTGAGTCCGACGGCTATTTTGCGGGGAATGGAATTGTTTTGCTGATAAAACGATACCAGTTTTTTCCGGTTTTCAATGATCGATGGTTTGGAAGATGTTCTGAGCGGATCGATTGCAACCAGATTTTTTTCAATTCGATTGGAATAAGTATCATATAACGAAATGCAGTCACAATTAACAGCATAGGCCGAAAACTGCTCCATTGTGCAATGATCAGGGGCAAAGGAGATGGGTGAAACAAATTCATTGAATACGTCATCCACCTCTTCCGATAAAGCGAGAATGTCCGTGTCCAGGTAGCAATAGCGGTTTCCCTTGGGGAAATAGTGATGTATTCCTGTTTTCAGAAAAATACTGGCTTGATGGTGGTTGAATGCCTCCGGAGTTCTGACATCAACTACTTTATCATGAATAACCGGAATCTCGTTGCGGGAAGTATCCGTCAATACCCAAATTTCATTGGAAGTATATTTTTTCAGATATTCCAGTGAAAAGTGCAGGGTGTCAATGTGTTCCCGTGCCCCGCAAACGACAAAAATGAAACTATTTTTCATAAGGATCATTTTTAAACCAGTTTGTCATCTCTTGAATTCCCTGTTCGATAGAACAGATGGGTTTATATCCGGTATAGCTCTCCAGTTTTGATGTGTCGCTATGTGTTGATTTCAATTCATTGAGAGGAAGTGTCGCATATTGTATTTGCAATGGTTTTTCCAGGTAGTGCGCAATAAGTTCGGCATAACGATGTACGGAAACAGGGGCACCGTTTCCGATATTGAAAATTTGGTGTGTTCCCGGCCGCTCACCAACAATTTTATTCACTAACAGGCGAATGGATGTAACGATATCACTCACATGCGTAAAATCTCTGAATACATTTCCTTCGTTGTATAACGTGACAGGATTCCCGTTGCTGATTGCCTTCATAAATTTATATGCGGCCATATCTGTTCGGGTCCAGGAGCCATAAACGGTAAAAAAACGCAATCCGATGGCAGTGATCCCGAATTGACGGCAGTAATTGTCAATCATTAGCTCTGTCATGCGCTTACTTGTACCATAAAATGACAGTTGCTTGTCATGCGGAGAATCCTCATGCATAATGGATTGACTCGGTTCATACACGGAAGAACTGCTTGCATAAATCAGGTAATTTACTCCGTTTTTCCGGCATTGTTCTAATACATTGAATGTTCCTTCCACATTTTGATGGAAATAGCGTGCAGGATTGTTCAATGAACCAGAGATTCCGGTTTCCGCTGCCAGGTGAATCAGCACATCCGGTTTTGTGTGCATCTGATCAATAAAACCTGAATGAATCGAATGTTCATCACTGGCTCCGAAGTGAACGGACCGTTGCCGGGAAGCAGCAGCTTGTAAATTATCCATGCCGGATACTTCCACGTATGATTGCAGCTCTTTTTGGAGGTGAGAACCAATGAAGCCTGCAGCTCCTGTGATGAATATTTTGTTCATAGTGTTTTCGGACGAAATATAGGTATTTTATTTATAAATAGATATATCAGGTAAAACGGATTGATCATGAAGATGATCATCGATTTATAGAATGCTTCTATCTTTACGTTAAAGAATAAGTCGATTCCGATATGAAGGGAAAGTAATAAACATCCATATATGATTGTCATTTTTTTATTCAGTAATCCGAACCCCGAGGTAATTTCTATCAAAAGCGCGATCATTAGTAGTGTGGCCATGAATTCTTTGTGATCAAATACGAATTGAACTTTTGAAGAAAGAATCGATTCCGCAGGAATTTTTCCGTCAAAATAATTCATTTGATTCGATTTTAGTAGTTGTAATGTCATCAAACGGGCATCATATAACCAGGATAATCCTGAGGTCCAGATTTTTGATAATCCTGCCAATGTGTAACAGGCTACAATTACTTGAACGGGATAAAAAATCCGGTTTTTATGTAATAAAATCTGATTCGGATTGTTTTTATAGAATAAATAGGCAAAAAACTGAGCCAACCAAATCAGTGTAAATACTCCGGTTCGGGCAGACACACCAAATGATTCATGAAGAGAAAACACAAGTAAAGCAATGCAGAAAATGCCAAACGTTGAAATAATCATTTGTTTCTCCATGATGTACAGAATAGAGAAGACGAGTAATAAGCTAATGATAACTACTTTAAACACGTCAGAAAGTAGCGGGTTACAATCGAACAATGAACAGATTCCTTTCCCGGAGGATATAGAATTAATAGGGATTAATGTTGAAACGAGTTGATTGATCGAAAACAAGATGAATGGAATTTTAATGCATAACCATTCCAACTTTTGATTTGTGTTATTGAGATTACTTAACATAAGTAGTGCAAAGAATAGTTGTATCCGAAATCAATTTATTGTCCTTTATGTAATTGTATATCCGGTATAACCTTACTTCTTCAACTGAAGATTCTCTGAGTTTTTCCCAGTGAATCACCTGGCGAGTAATACGTTCCCCAACTACTTTTAAATCGGCTACTGACTCGATGCCATATCCATGTCCTATCTTCTGATTATCGCACTCTGTGTAATAGAGATGACTAAGTTCTGCATGATGGACAATCATGTATTTGTTCAGATTGTTATTGTGTTCATCTTCAAGGTAAAAAGTATAAGACCAATTGGGAAAATTATTGTACATCGGATAAACTGAAAACGGATACGTTTCTGTTACAAAAAACGTAATTAAAAGTACCCCGAAGTAGAAAGGGTATTTGACAAAAAGATGTATTAAATTGTTAGTGAGTTTTTTCATAGTATTGCAGCTATTTTATACCCATTGTTGCACCCATTTTTCCATAATGAGTAATTTCCATAATTTCCAGTTGTAGGACTCTTTATATAAATCATCAATGTATGATTGTTTGATCAGCTTCAACTCAACCAACCTGCTGTTTTTAAGTTGATCTTTGTACCAGTTGAGATCCATGTAGTAAGCGTCGGGACCTACAAATCCTTGTTTTTTTCGTTCTAAAATTTCTTTTGGAAGTTGTTGTTCAATGTTTTTGTACAATAAATACTTCGTTTGGTCTTTCCGGAAATACGTTTTTTCATCAAGTTTAAAAACGTACTCAAAGAGTTCATGGTCGAGAAAAGGAACACGCACCTCAAGTGAATTGGCCATGCTTGCCCTATCTATTTTTGTCAGTACGAGCTCTCCCATGAAGCACTTTACATCCATGTATTGAATCGATTTCAGCGGAGATACCTCTTTTTTGAAATGCTTACGATAAAACCAATGGACATCTTCAGGAATGTATTGATGTAGATCAGGATGCAACATCTTTTTCAACTCTTCCCGGTCAAACCAACCCATTGCCATCGCGTTTGCATAGTAGTTGACCGGATCATTTTTAAATAACTTTCGTTTGAGTTTATCCAATACCGAGGAAGGGTATTGCTGATTGAAAAAATCGTGTTGCCAGGTATATCCCCCAAAGAGTTCATCGGCACCTTCTCCACTCAAAACGGCTTTCACACGCGAGCGAGCGAGTTGACTTACCATATAGGTTGGAACAATAGAGATATCTGCAATCGGTTCATCGTATACCACTGCCATACGGTCAACCAGTCTCAGGCTTGTTTCGTCTGCAACAACCGATTCATTGGGAACATTCAGGTGATTGGCCACAATTTTTGCAAAGTGATCTTCGCTTTTCTCCCATTTTGAAAACCCAATTGAAAAGGTTGCCGGTTTTTGCCCCAGCTGATCCATGTAAGCAACCAACGTGCTGCTGTCATAACCACCGCTTAGAAACGAACCCACCGGAACGTCGGCATACATGTGCTGTCTGACAGATTCCTGCAGAATGGATCCAACCTGTTCGATCATCTGTTGGTCGGATTGTTGCTGGTTGTCAACAGGAATTGTCCAGTATTCGACGAGTTTACAATTCAAGGTTTGTAAATCAACAGTTGCATAATGTGCCGGAGGAAGTTTATGAATGTGTTTCCAAATTGTTTTCGGAGATGGAATGTAACGGTACACAAAGTAATCTGCAAATGAGGAGAAATCCATTTCCTTCTGAATGATGTTGGCAGCGTGAATGGCTTTCAATTCAGAGGCAAATAGTAATTGATCATTTTGAAAGACATAATACAACGGCTTGATTCCAAAGCGGTCACGAACGAAATAAAGTTGCTGTTTTTCTTCATCCAGCAGTGCGAATGCAAACATTCCCTTTAAATGGTTCACGACATCAATTCCCCATTTTCGATACCCGGCCAGGATGACTTCTGTGTCCGTTGAGGTCTTGAATTCATAACTGTCGGAAAGTTCTTTTTTGAGCTCCGGAAAATTGTAAATCTCCCCGTTAAATGTGATAATGACCTTTTCCGAATTGTCTTTCATCGGTTGTTTTCCCTGCTCGGATAAATCCAGGAAGGACAAGCGTCGGTGCCCCAACGCGTAATGCCCGTTTTCGGAAATGTACGTGTCGCCACCATCCGGCCCCCGATGCATGAGGGTGTCGGTCATTTGTTGAATGACAGATGGAGAAATTCTATTGTGTATGTCAATATATCCGGTTATTCCACACATTTCAATTTCTTTTTCGCTTCAAATAGTTATAGACAGATTTTTTTTCCTTTTTCAGATTGATACCAAAAATAAGAAGAAAATAGTAGATCGAATAATTTACAATTTTACTTAAAACAGATCTTAAACGACAGGTAATCCAATGCAATAAATTGTAATGAAATATGATCAGATACGGGATAATAAAATAAATCCATTGAAGATCGATACTGATCAATAAGATCGCATAAGTTACAGGTAGTAATACCTGATAATAATAATTGGGAAAAAGTAATCTTTTCTCTGTTTTCTTAAACAAATGGATGAGACTGTATAGAACGATTATCAGTAAAAACAGTGCATATGTCCAATGAAAAAAGTAAGCATATAGCAACCAGATTACAAATAACAATCCAACCTCAATCCACATACAGAAATATACAAGGCTTTTTGTTTTTTTAATTCCTATTACATGCGGGATTAGCTGTATTCCCACTTTCCGATCATTGTCATAATCGCTCAATTGGTGAACGATAATATTTCTACATCCTGCAATAAAAAAAGTGGCGGTAATGAATAATAGATAAATATCCGTTGTATGCTGATAATATAAAGAAAATGTTACCAGGCAGAGTGTAAAAGGGATTGTATATGCATATAAGGAATCAATGATAATGGAGAGAATCCAGTTTTCTTTCAGTCTGAAAAGCGGATGAGAGTAAAGGAAAAAGATCACTACTTCGGATACGATAAGTGCGATAGAATATTCATTAGCGGGGAGAAGAATCCAGGGGGAAAACATGCAGATGATACTACTGAAAAGCAGCCCCCTTTTTTGTCGTTTTGTTAAACTCCCCAGTACCGTTTTTTTTCCGGCTTTTCGGTCAATTTCAAGATCATAAAAATCATTGATATAATACCCGAATGCTGCAAAACCAATAGAAGATACGACAAAAAGTAATAGGTGTAATAAAATACTGGTATTAAAAGAACCGTCAAAATAATAGATAAAGAAATAACAAAATCCAAAAATTTGAGGAATAAAGCTGATGATCCAGTCTTCCATACGAACTGAATGCAAAAAAACAGCAACTTTATTTTTTCTATGATGCATTACATCTTTTGTATGATGTTGGGACCAGGTTTAATCGCTTTAATTTCATACCACTCTAAATAGGGGGGGAGTGAGTTTTTTAGCGGATCCGGCATGATATGAAAATCGACCACAAATTTATTTCCTTTATCCTGATTTGTAGGAATTTTCATGAGTTGACAAAATTCCAATTGAAACCCCTCTTTCCGGAGTATCATTAATAATTTCTCTTTAGGAATAATGTTTAATTTTATATGTTTATTGTTGTGTTTTACCCATTTACGAATGTCTTTTTGCTCGCTTTTTGTGTATGGCGTTTTTTCAAATAAGTCTTTGATATAGATAACCCCATCAGGTTTTAGTAATTGCTTTGCTCTTTTTATAACTTTTCTCGGATTGTTTGAATGAACGAGTGATTCCATGAAATAAATAATATCATAGTGATTATGCTTAAAGTTTGATAATAAATGAAAATCATCTTTAAAGACAGTAATTTTTTCATCTAACCCATGCTTTGACACAAGTTCTTTTCCGAATGAAACCTGCTCTTTGGAAATTGTTACAGCGTCAATCGTGATCGTGTTTAATTTTGCTAATTCCACAGCGACTCCACAGACTCCACAGCCAGCATCGAGTATGGTTAATCCATCCTGAATCCCCATCTGACCTGCGTAATACTGTATCAATTGATCATCATTCTCTGCAACTTTAGACTGAAAAATTAATCCAAAACCAGTTAAATAATTGGCTGTCCAGGCATCATAATAGTCTTCGACCTTTTTGGGAGTAAGATAATTGGTTATTTTTTTTAACATATTCGTCTATTAATTATATTTCCATTCTACAAATAGTTTCAGTGGGTTGGGATAGATTTCAAGTAAATCTATTTTTTCACTTTCTAACCTTATCGTATAACAAGAAATAAAAGATTTTGTAATATTTTTTTTGTCTTTAATCAAAAAGACAGAAACACTATATTCACCGGCTTTCAAATTTTTCTTTCCAATCGAAAATGTAACGTTTAGTTCTGTATCTATTTCCGATGGGCTTATATTTTTGACACTATCAATAGAGCTGATGACAAACCTGGATTGTATCGAATTATTATAATCAAATGAGAGGCCAACATCAAGTGTTGGCTTCTGATTGATATTGCTGAAAGATAAATGAAAAGTAATTTCTTCGTTTGTTTCAATATGCTTAATATTTTCTAAACGTATCTTTTGATCGAGTTTAAAATAAGCTGTTTCATTGAACACAAAAGTGGCATCATTATTAGAAACAATCTGACCGTTTGAGATTTGTAGAATTCTTGTACAAATGTTTAATAAAAATTCAGTATTGTGACTGACAATAATTGCGGTAATGCCGTTTTCTATTTTCTGCCGCAGAATAGTTAATGCTTTTTCCGTAAAGTATTGATCACCAACAGCAAGTACTTCGTCGAGTAGATAAATGTCACAATCCAAGTGCACCATGATGCTAAATGCCAACCGAAGGTACATCCCGCTTGAATAGGTTTTTACTGGTTGATGAATGAAATTTTCTATTTCACTAAATGCAATGATCTCATCAATTTTTTGCTCAATTTCTTTTTTTCTTGCGCCCAATAGAATTCCATACAAAAAAATGTTTTCTCTTCCGCTCAATTCTAAGTTAAAACCTGCTCCTAGTTCTAAAATAGCGCCAACTTTACCTTTTATTTTAATGATTCCCCCGGTTGGTTTGGAAACACCGGAGAGTAGCTTTAATAAAGTACTTTTTCCGCTTCCATTAGGTCCTGTTATTCCTACTACTTCACCTTTTGAAATCCCTAAAGAAATATTTTTCAGCGCATAGAAGTCTGTTGCGGAATTTGTATTCGGCACATTCAAAAAAGAATATTTTTTTGACACGTTTGTTAACTCAATTAATATGTTTTTATCCATAATTTAAAGGCCAATAGATCGTCTGATTCGCTCCAGTACAGGTTGGGTTCTTAAAATGTCTTTTCTATCCAGTATCTTACACATGATGGAATGGTCAATTTGTTCTTCCAGGATTACTTCCTGCGGAATTATTTGTGAATAAACCGAGTATTTAACAAAAAAAATATCTTTTACGGTTAACTTTAGTATCCTGTTTTTGTCACGATTATATGAATAATGAATCAATTGAGCGTCTTGAGGTATAAATCCTAACGCACAAGCAATTCTTCTTGTTTGAGAAACATTTGCCGGGGATTGATGAATTATTCTTGCGTCATAAATAAGCACCTGCCCCTTTTTAAGGAAAAACGGTTGAAGTAATCTTTTTAAAAACGTACCTGATTGATCCCTTAATTGCTTTAAAGGATCTTCAATACCGGTCCCTCTGTATGTGATGGGTAATTTATGTGTACCCGGAATTAACTGAATCACACCATTTTCCTTTGTTAAATCTTCCAGAGGAGTCCATGCATTTAAAAATACATATTTACGTTCATCGACAAGGCTCCAGTCCTGATGAGCAATTACCTCCGAGTTGTTACCAGGTTCTTTAACAACAAAGCTGGCAGTTACCAATCGATAATCAAAAAGTAAATCATTCACTTTTTGTCCTAAAGTAGCATTCAGATATTCGTACGTTTTTGCCTTAATTTCTTCGTTTTTTAAGTGAAGTGAAGAATGAAATCCATGTAATTCATTGTGGTATTCGTTTGCGTAAAAATTCTTAATGTCAGTAAATTCATCCGGGGTAAATAGTTGAACACAGACGAAGCCGTATTGCCGAAATTTTGTTTCCAATTCATCGCTATTAAATATTCTTCGCATGGAGTCAGGATAGTTTTAACAATGACAATATTTTATGGACCAGATTTCGTCGCAATGGCTGTTGAATTTCCCATATTTTTTGCAGATCACTTTCAGAAAAAATGGCAAACTCAGTTACATTCTCCAGTGTATCATAAGGCAACGTGAATGTAGGTTTGTTAAATTGATTATGAACATGTTTGAAATAAAAGTCTTTATTCGCTGTATATTTCAACAACCGGTTTTCATCTTTTTCGTAAAACAGGTGAAATACTTCGGCTTGTTTTGGTACCACGCTGATTACAATAGCGGGACGAACGGATTTACTTTTATTAACCGGAGAAGCATGAATACACCTGTGATCATATACAAGAGCCTGCCCGGCTTTCATTGGAAGGTATGTTAACCTTCCAACATGGAAGGCCGCATGATTCTGTAAAGCATCAGGGATACACGAGCCCCTGTATGTAAAGGGGAGTTTATGTCCTCCTTTCATGATATGGATCGCCCCATTGTCAAAATCAACATCGACTAACGGAATCCAAATATTAAAGGAAGCATATTTGGTTTCGTCAACTAAGGTCCAGTCCTGATGAGGATACATTTCGCTATTGCCCCCCTTCCCTTTTACCATAAACGTATTAATAACAACTTCATAGTCATTAAAAAGTGTTTTCGTTAGTTTATTTGCAAGCGATTCTATATATAAATCGATTTTCTCTTTGTAACCATCTATCGGCGCATATACAGAAGAAAGAAACCCTTCCTGAAACCACGGTGTTTCTTTTTGAAAAAAACGGAGTAAATCTGAAAGACTTTCTTTGTCCAGAGCGTCTGTAATAAAAAAGCCGTCAACATCGTATTTATTTTGATGCTGCGCATCTTTAAAGATAGATTTCATAAACGGATTTTGGTTGGCGATCAGTTGATGAATCTGATCGTCAGAAATGTTGTTTTCCGGCATTTGAATGACTTTTATTACATTAGTTTGTTCTGATATTTTGTTGCTTCCGTAATAGAAATGATAATAAAATTCAGTGGGAGCATTATAAAGTGTCAATCCTTGCTCATTCTGAAAATAATGCAAAGGTTGAGCTTTTACTGGTATACAGGCACATCCTGCTGCCATTCTAACGGAAGATGATTTATTAGGGGGAGACATGTGTATACACTTCAGGTCATAAATTAAAGCTTGCCCCTTTTTTAAAAAAACAGGCGTTAATGTTCTGTAATCATTCAATAAATTACCGTTGAATGCAGAATTGATATTACTTCCTCTGAGAGTTGGTGACATCAGATGACTTCCAGCAACAATATAGAGTGCGCCGTTTTGCTCTGTTACGTTGTCGAGTGCCAACCAGATATTTACACCTGTATATTCTGCTTCATCAACCATATTCCAGTCCTGATGAGGAGGAACTGCACTATTATCATGGGGGTACTTAACAACAAAGTTACCAATCAGGGGAGTATATTCCTGTAAATAATCACTGCACAATTGATTCATAAACGGATATAAAAGCCTGTGCACATTCTCCTTATAATCAGGATTGGGATTGTCCATCGTTGACTCAAAAGGAGTCTGTGTATTGTCGGTTAATTGTTGATAGCCATTTATAATTTGATCAATTGTGTCATTTCCCAGCGGGGAATCAACTATAACGTATCCATGTTGCTCAAAAAAAAGCTGATTTCTCTTATCGCTAAAAACAGGCTGTTTCATTTCATTAATTTTTTTAAAAACCGGGATAGTTTATTCTGGGGATACTGACTTCTCATGAAAGAAATAACATGCTCTATATCGGGTGTTTTTGTGTATCTTTCTGTTGTGCCGATCACTTCTGAATATGCTTTTGGATTTTGAGAGAAGGATTTGATATCTCTGTAGTAATCAGTTCGGTTTACCTTTAATATTTCAATATTTTCATGACCATTCTCCACGTTACGGAAATAATGAATGAAGTTAGAATGCTTGGTGAAAATACCGGAATGCAGAACCATCCGTTTTTCATCTTTTAAATTTGCGGGAGATCCATGAAATAAGCTATGAGAAAAAATACAAGCCTGCCCTTTTTTAATCGTTAAATTCTGAATATGCCGGGTTACTTTAGGATTGTTTATGTCAATGTATAAAGAAGGATTGTTGACCGACCGGATTGTTCCTTTAAATTGCCGGTGAGTTCCCGGTAATACACATAGACCGCCATTTTCTTCTGTCGTGTCGACTAATGGTATCCATAACCCCATTGAGATATCTTCAAATTCGTCAACCAGATTGTAGTCTTGATGAAGATTGAAATGTGTATTATTTTTATCCTTTCCCTTCACTAAAAAAGTTGCTCCTTCAATATAGCAGTCTTTCATATATGTTTCCAATAACGGATTGGCTACACGTTTCATCAAATCACTTAATTCCTGATTTAGTTCTGGTTCCCATGAATATACACTGGTGAAAATACCATCGTCAAAAGATGCATTTTTTCTCTCCCAAAAATCCAGAAAGACAGCAATGTGCTCATCGTTGAAAAAATCGACAATTACGTAACCGTTTTCATTAAAAAAAGCTTGTAATTCAGGATGGTTAAAAATTTTCATAGAGTGTATTTAATAGAAGAATTCTGAAGCTTCCTGTTCTATAGGAGTCGTGAAATTGTGCTGTTCAAACAAATGTAAAAAATTTTCCTCATCTTTTTTCTCAAATGCACTCAAAAGATGAAATACCCCGTCTTTTTTTCGAAGTAAATTCTTAATAATTTCAGTTTGTTCACCGGATGTATATCGGGACTCTAATTTCTTATATAATTGCTGATTAAATCCTGAATCCGGACCATTCATAAATTCTGCAATAGAAGAGATACTAAGATAAAAATCAGAAAATAACGAAGTGGGATTAGAAAATAAGATTCGTAATTTTAACGGAAGAGACGGATCGACAGTACTCCTGATTGCTTGTTTTATTTGAAGAGTGAGTACTGTTTCCATGAGATTGGTAGCAGGAAAATCAGAGGCGGCTCTACCCATTCTGTCAGAATAGAGAATCGATTGATCCTGGTACATGAATTCAACCTGAGTAAGGGCTTTGTCAAATTCTTTTTGATTTTGTTCTCCTATATTATTGTTTGGCGTGATCGGGTGTTTCATCCATCTGTGCAGCACTTCTTTAAGCTGTTCAGGTGAAAAATTCGCCAAAGAAAGGTCATGAGGAGTTGTTAAAATGTTGGTTTCAAAAAGTAAATTTTCCCGATTTGCAAAGTCCAGAATAGATGGATATTCTGCCCAATTATGAGTCATATAAGTGGGGGAAATAATGACATACCGGTCATTTTTTTTCACAATGTCCCTAAACTGAAAAACGTGTTCTATTACGCGTTCAAATTGGGCATTAACTCTTATTTTTTCATAGGTATCTTTCGTTATTGAATCAAGCGAAACAACCAATTGAAGGTTCACTAATTTTTCGAGTACCCTCTTAACACGATTATTAAAAATAGTCCCGTTTGTTGTAATATAGATCTTACAACCGGGATTTAATTCGATAAATAAATCCCATATATCCAGGTATAAGTCAATTAAAAAAGGTTCTCCTCCGAAAAATTTAGCTTCTTTCAGATGTGGAATATATGACTTTAACTGATTGATAAAGTCCTTGTTGTACCGTTGAGGGATGGGGGGGAGTTTTTCCCGGTTTTTTCTGATGCTACTGGACAATAAGCCGATACACATAACACATTCAAGGTTGCAGGTGTTAGATAATTCAAAGCTAATTACCTGAGGGTATTCTATAAATTTACCAATTGAAATTTTATTAGTTAATTTTGATTGTGTTCTATTGATGTATGTTTTGCCATAAATGTCATACAATTTGGAACGCATTTGACCATAGTTTTTAGAATGAAAATCAGATGAGCACACTTTACAACCTTCCGGAAAAGACCGTGTTTTCATTTGTTTTCTATGCTTCTGAGCAACGTTTCCAAACCAAATTTCATCAATGGTTTGTTCCGGGAACTTTCCCATTGGCATAAAACGTGTAAAACTACAAGCAGATACAACTCCGTTTTGAGCAAAATGCATGCTGTAGTTCGGTGCGTGACATAGACTACTTTTATCTAAACAATTACGATCCTTATTATAGTCTTTATACATAACTCTTCTATATATAGTCTGATAGTCGATTTTCCTTCCTGTTATAGACGTACATACCGGTTAAAAGGAGTGCCAAAACAATAAAAAAATTGATCAACCAGATCCAGTTAAATTCCCCAAAGCCAAATAAACACCATCTCCAGGCCTGTATTACATTTGCCATTGGGTTGAGATCCAATACAAACGTATATTGAGATGGTAAAATATCACTACTGAAAAACACAGGGGAAAACCAAATGCCGAAATACAGAAGGAAGGGAATTAAATGTAGTACATCTCGTTTCTTGTACGCGAAAACCGAAATCCAGAATACGAGACAGAGCGCACAGGCTGTATTGTAAAACAAGACAATAGGCAAAAAAATAATTTTCCATGATATTACCTGTCCGAAGTAAAAGAGTAACGGGATGAGTAATAGTAAACTAATTCCTAATTCAACCAGTGCAATGACCATTTTTGAAAGCGGGATGACACTTTTCGGAAAGTAAATTTTCTTGATTAACTGAGCCGATTCCTGCAAGCCGAATGTTCCTGCATTGACAATATAAGAGAAATAACTCCATCCGAGCAATCCACTTAGTACATACACTGGGTAATCAATTCCTTCTGTTTTCCATTGAAGAAGAAAACCAAAGAAAAATGTGTAGATGATTAAGGACGTTAACGGTTGTAACAATGTCCAACCCAACCCGATCACCGTCTGTGAATACTTAACCTTTAAATCCCGTTTAGCAAACACCCAGATCAATGAACGATACTTTCGGATATTTCTGAAATAAGCCCCGAATGTATCGGGTTCAGCAGTCATGATGTGTAGTTCATCACCATCATTTTTCATCCCAGTATGATTTAATAGTGTTACAAATGTATTCGACTACCTCGTTTCCCATTTCAGTATGTAAAGGAAGACGTAGTAACTGATCTGAAATAGTGGAGGCATTTGTCAACTTTCCGGGTGAAAAAGAATGTCCTTTTAGTGTTTGATGTAGTGGAATGTAATGAAACATTGCTTCTATTCCGTTTTGTGATAAGTAAGATGCGAGCTGTTCACGCTCTTTTTTATTTTTTAATAGTAAATAAAATTCATGGTAATTTTCGGCAATATATTTTTCAGCGATTAGTATCAACTTCCCTTTTCGTTCCAATGGCTGTAATTCTCTGTAATAGTGTCTTGAAATCCGGTTGCGGTGTATCAGTATTTCTTCATAACGAATCAACTGATCATACAACGCAACCGCATTCATCTCATTCATCTGGAATTTGGAACCGACATCTACCCATTCATAATAAGGAGCATTTCCTTCCATGAAATCTTCACGATTGGTTCCTATGTGATAGATGTGACCGGCCCGCTTGCGAAATTTCGGGTTGTTGACCAGTAACAAACCTCCCTGAACAGCCGAAATTTGTTTGGTGATATCAAAACTGATCACCCCAAAGTCACCGATTGTTCCGAGCGGTTTTCCCTCAAATGTATTTCCGAATGCCATTGCTGCATCCTCCACCAAAAAGAGCTGGTGCTTTTCACAAATCGCTTTCAAACGATTCAGATCGCATGCATGACCGGCATAATGAACCGCTACGATGGCTTTTGTTTGCGGTGTGATGAGCCCTTCTACCAGATCCAGATCAATATTCAGCGTCTCCGGCTCAATGTCTGCAAAAACCGGAGTTGCTCCCCTGGATACAAAAGCATTGGCAGAAGATACAAATGTGAAAGAAGGAATGATGATTTCATCTCCCTTTTCAATATCCATCAACAAGGCAATCATTTCGAGTGCACCGGTAGCCGAATGCGTAAGAAATAATTTGGAATCCGGGTAAATGGGGCTTAAAATGGAAAGACACTGATTGGAAAAGTGCTTTTTGCGAAACAAATTATAATCAGAATACAGCAACTCAATATGTTGAAGATAATTTGTAGTTTTACCAATGTTGTTGAATAAAATGTTCATAGTTGATTCGCGTAGCACATATCATTAACCCTGTAAAGGTAAACGAAAAATCGGATTTACACGTTGCACAGCCTATAACTTTTGAAACAATGTTAAGGGCAAAACACAATTCCCCGCACGAACGGGAAATTGAACTGTATACAACTCAATTCGAAGAAGATAGGGAGGTCATCCCGGCCGGATTTCAGGTGCTGTCAAACCTGGATCGCTCCGTGCTGGATGTAAACAGTCAACTCACCAAACGCAAACTCCCGTTGATTGCAGATATCCTGCTAAAGGTAAAAGAAGCCGCTCCGTTTGATTATGTGATTTTTACCAATATGGATATTGCGTTGATGCCTTATTTCTATGATGCTGTTTTTTCTTACCTCGAAAAAGGACATGACGCATTGGTCATCAACAGAAGAAGAATTTCCGACCGGTATAAATCGGTGGAAGAACTCCCGTTGATGTATGCCGATTTGGGAAAATCACACCCGGGATTTGATTGTTTTGTAATTAAAGCTACGTTACTGGATCGTTTTATTCTCGGAGAAATTTGTGTCGGGATCTCATTTTTAGAAGCAGCATTGGTGCACAATATTTTCTCATTTGCAGAAAACCCCTTGTACATTCCGGATGCTCACCTTACGTTTCATATAGGGATGGACGTGTTGGTTCCCCGTAACAATGCATTTTACAAACACAACAGGAATCAGTTTTTTGAGAACATCTACCCGAAGCTGCAACCGTATTTTGAGCTGAAAAAATTTCCGTACAGTACACTTCCCTTACCGAAGCGTGCATTAAAATGGATGTTAAATCCAAGCATTTTTACCCGGAATTACCTCAATTTAGAAGGTAAGAATCTCTGGCAACGAACCAAAGCCCGGTTGGATGAGGTGCGTTGGCGTATCCTGCAAAAATAAGTATGAATTTTCAGACCAATGTCTTTTCGTATACTTCGGCAATCACACCGACTGCGTAGTCAATCTCTTCTTTTGTAGTGTAACGTGAAAAAGAAAAACGAACATTCGGACGAGACAAATCGGCATCAATTCCTGTTAATACGTGCGAACCTTTGTTAGCACCCGAAGTACAGGCACTTCCACCACTTGCAGCGACTCCTTTCAAATCCAGTGTGAACAACAACATCCCCGATTTTTCTGTCGCAGGTAATTTTACATTCAGAACGGTATATAAAGATGCTTCAGGAGCAATAGATCCATGAAATCCGACGTCCGGAAGCTGCTCTTTCAGGCGTTCGATCATATAGGATTTTAATTCCTGTACATGTCGTTGGTGACTTTCAACATCTTCGTATGCCAATTCCATTGCTTTCGCCAATCCGACAATTCCATACAAGTTTTCAGTTCCTCCGCGAAGCCCGCGCTCCTGACTTCCTCCATGGATGAGGTTTTCAACTTTCACTTTTTTACTGCAGTATAAAAAACCGACACCTTTCGGTCCGTGAAATTTATGAGCAGCACAGGTAATGAAGTCAATATCCAGTTCTTTCAGATCAAAGGCATAGTGTCCCATCGTCTGCACAGTATCCGAATGAAAAAAGGCATTGTATTTTCTGCACAAGTCGCTTACACGTTTCAGCGGGAGCAAAATTCCGATTTCATTGTTGGCATGCATCAGAGAAACCAGTGTTTTTTTCGATGTATCCGCAAGTAATTCTTCTAAGTGTTGTAGATCAACTGTTCCGCAATCATCCGTTTTGACAAAGACCATTTCAGCTTTCCCTTCTTTTTCCAATGCTTCAACGGTGTGTCCTACAGCGTGATGTTCAATCGGAGTAGTAATTACGCGTGTCACTCCTAACAGGTGAACCGACGAATTGATTGCCATGTTGTCGGCTTCTGTTCCTCCACTTGTAAAAATAATTTCAGAAGGTTCACAATGCAGCAACCGCGCTACTGTGCGACGTGAATTTTCCAGCAACGCTTTTGCTTTTCTTCCATAGGCATGTGTTGAAGAGGGGTTACCAAAATCGTCCTGCATCACAGCTGTCATGCAGTCAATAACCTCTTTCGCCATTGGTGTTGTAGCGGCGTTGTCCAAATAAACGTTTTTCATCTTAAAAATTAATTACAATACGTTAAAATCAACAAGTGGTAGCAGGGCTGAATGTGTATAGAAAATGTCTTATGGATTATGGTTGCTGAAGAAAACACCGATACGTTCGATCGTTTCAACCATTTTTGCACCTGAAAGTCCGTGCCCTTCGGCAGGAATAATCCAGGAGTCAACCATTTTTCCTTTTGTGTTCAATGAATCAACTAACCACATGGTTTGCTGAACAGGAACGACATTGTCTGTATTACCGTGAAATAAAATCGATGGAATAGCTGTTGATGTATAATAAATCGGGCTGGATTCAAAATAGATATCCGGAACATCTGCAGGAGTCCCTCCCGTTACCAGTTCAATCAATGCTTTTGAATCCGGCAAAGCGTCATAACCTTGTGCCAGATGTGTAGGCGGGTAATAAGCAGCTACTGCTTTGATTGTATGATCACTATTGTTTTTGTATGAATGCAATAGCGCCAGATGTCCTCCCGCACTTGCTCCGACCATTGTGATGTGATTCGGAGAAATATTCCATTCAGCACATTTGGATTTGATGTAGCTCACAGCAAGTGCAACATCTTCTTCCTGTGCAGGAAATCCGTTTGTATACGGGTCTGCGGAACACAATCTGTAATTGATTCCAATGAAAGCATATCCTGGTAAATGCTTCTTGAACGTTGTCAGCAAACCGGTTAATTCATGTTTGTCTCCTGAGCTCCAGCCTCCTCCGTGAATATAAACCATTACTTTCGTCGAATCATAGCTTCTGTCTTCCGGTAAATGGACATCCATCACATTCCGGGGGTCAGTACCGTAACTTTGATTGTAAAGTACCTGTCCCGGAATTTCAGGTTCTTCCTTGTCTTTCTTTTTACAAGAAGAAAAACCCGTCAAAAACAGGCAAATAAGCAACAGACCGGAAAAATGGATGTATTTCATATAACGGCTTTTATATCAATTAGATTGATTGAAAATCAAGTGTAAAGATACAAAAAAACAGTGGTTCGGATTTTCTTTTTGATTTTTTTGTTTTTCATGCAGATGTTCATTTACATCGTTGAATCGAAAAGTTTCATTAGTTTATTCTTAAAAAAAAACGCATATTTGTCTAGGAACATATATGCAAGAATTAAAATGAAAATTTACCCATTAAATACAGGAAATTTTAAATTAGACGGAGGTGCCATGTTTGGTGTCGTACCCAAGTCAATCTGGTCAAAAACAAATCCTGCTGACGAAAACAATATGTGCAACTGGGCGATGAGAAGTATGCTTATAGAAGACGGTAACCGGCTTATTCTCATTGATGCAGGAATTGGTGACAAACAAAGCGAGAAGTTTTTCTCTCATTATTATTTACACGGAAATGATTCATTGCATGGCAACCTGAAACAGTTGGGATTTCATGCCGATGATATTACAGATGTTTTCCTGACACATCTGCATTTTGATCATTGCGGAGGAGCAATTCAGTGGAACAAAGATCGTACGGGATTTGAGCCGGTGTTTAAAAATGCAACTTATTGGAGTACTGAAAATCATTGGAAATGGGCAACGGAGCCGAATCCGAGAGAAAAAGCATCCTTTCTGACAGAAAATATCCGTCCCATCCAGGAAAGCGGTCAATTGAAATTCGTAGAACGGACAGGTGATTATACGAAGCAGGTTTTTCCAAACTTTGATGTCTTCTTTGTCGACGGTCATACGGAAAGTATGATGATTCCGCATATCCATTACCAGGGAAAAACAGTAGTCTTTATGGCGGACTTACTTCCGAGTACCGGGCACATTCCGCTTCCATACGTGATGGGCTATGACACCCGTCCGTTGCTGACATTGACGGAGAAAGAAAAATTCCTGAACACGGCTGTGGAACATAACTACTATCTGTTCCTTGAGCATGATAGCGTCAATGAAATCTGTACACTACAAAATACAGAGAAAGGCGTTCGGTTGGGAGATACCGGTTCGTTCAATGAACTATTTGGCTAATCAAAATTATTGCTATGAATAACTATCTGATTGAAATTTTAAAAGAAGAGAACACCGTCATCCTTCCCGGTTTCGGGGCATTTACTGTCGTTAACAGAGCGACAAATGAATTGATGTTTATGTCGTTTATGAAGTACAACGACGGGACATTGGTAAATTTTATCGCAAAAAAAGAAGGAATCTCCGCTGAAGAGGCGAAAGAAAAAATTGACAACTATGTAGCAGAAATCAATGCAGCGATAGATGGGGACGGAATGTTCAAATTAGATCAGATTGGTGTGTTTACAAAAGACAGTGCCGGGGAAGTGCAGTTTTCACCAACACCGGGAGATGCAGCAGTGACTGCACCGGTGGTAACTGTTGTTCCGGAACCGGAGGTTATTGTTGAAATACCAGAGGAAATTGCTCCTGTTGAAGAGGAAATACACAGAGTGGAAGAGGTGCCGGAAGAAATTCCTGTGCCTGTAGAAACAATTAATGCATATGAAGAGCAGGTAACGGAGGAAGAAGTGGAAGTCGATGAGGTAGATGTTCCGTTGGTGAATGCGGAAGAACCTGTTGTTGAAATTCCGGTTGTTATTGAAGAAAACATCCCGACTCCGGCTACTGAAGACGAGCAGTGGAATGATGATTTGGATCTTCCTCCGGTGAATTATAAACCGGAACGTCCGAAACAGCCGATTCTGGAGAAAACTAAAAAAGATAAAAAACCGCGGAGAAGTGGTACGCTGATACTGATGATTATCGCATTACTGGTAACTGGAGGGGCAGCGTATGTCGGGTTCAATTATAAAGATCTGAAGGATAAAATCCCTTTCCTGGCAAGTGCTGAAAAAGAAGTAAAAGAAGACATGAAGCCAGTGGAAGATATTGAAACTCCCGAAGAACCGGTGGAGGAAATTCCGGAAGAGGAAGTCGTGGAAGAAGTTGCTGAAGAGGTGGCTCCCGAAGTAACTCCGGAACCGGCAAAGGAAACCAAGCCTACTCCAGCCGCTTCTTCAGCCAACGGAATCAGAGTGGATAAAGCGCTTCCGATTCAGGTGATTGTCGGTTCGTTTGGAGAGGTTGCCAATGCTAACCGTATGGTTGAAAAATTACAGGCGCAGGGATTCCCGGCACAAATTATCGGCGTATATGGCGGGTTACATACAGTAAGTGTGGCATCCTTCAACTCAATGGATGAATACAAGGCGAATCAGTCACAATTGCAAAGCGCCGGTGCACATTGGGTAAAAAAGTAACCGCAAATTTGTAGCTTTGCCGGCAAAAGAAGCAAACATGGAATGGACAACAATTAAAGAATACCAGGATATCACATTTAAACAATGCAACGGGGTTGCCCGTATTGCGTTCAACAGACCCGAAGTACGCAACGCATTCCGTCCGAAAACGGTTTCGGAACTGCTGGAAGCATTGATCATCGCACACGAATCACAGGAAATTGGTGTGGTGTTGATCAGTGGAGAAGGGCCTTCACCCAAAGATGGCGGATGGGCGTTTTGTTCCGGTGGAGATCAGCGGGTGCGTTCAACAACAGGATACAAAGGAGAAGACGGAGTGAACCGTTTCAATATTCTGGACGTACAACGGCAGATTCGTTTCATGAATAAAGTGGTCATTGCTGTCGTTCCGGGATGGGCTGTCGGAGGAGGACACAGTTTGCATGTAGTTTGCGATTTGACCCTTGCGAGCAAAGAACATGCGGTTTTCAAACAAACGGATGTGGATGTGGCAAGTGTGGATGGCGGATTCGGTTCGGCATATCTAGCCAGACAAGTCGGGCAAAAACGCGCCCGGGAAATTTTCTTTCTGGGAAAATCGTACTCCGCACAGGAAGCCTTCGATATGGGAATGGTCAATGCCGTAGTACCCCACGATGAGTTGGAGCAAACAGCTTATGAGTGGGCGCAGGAAATACTGACCAAAAGCCCGACAGCCATTAAAATGTCCAAATTTGCATTTAACCTCATTGATGATGGGTTGGTAGGCCAGCAAGTGTACGCAGGAGAAGCGACGCGATTGATCTACATGACAGAAGAAGCTGTGGAAGGAAGAAATGCATTCTTAGAGAAACGTCCGCGTGATTTTTCGAAGTTTCCGAAATTTCCGTGATCAGCAGATAGAATATTAAATGTAAAAAGCGCATCTCAATTCATTGAAATGCGCTTTTTTATGAGGTTTTATTCGTTTATTTCTTGAAAAACTGACCGATAAATCCAAACAAACCTGCTACACCACCCGATTTAGATTGTTTTGAGTTTCCTGAACTTTGGGTAAAAGAACCAAGTAAATCTGTAATCATATTCAAATCAACATGCTTCAGCAATTCAGGAAGCGAGTCGGCAACTTTCTTTGCCATGTCATCAGACAACCCGACCTTGGAGATCAATTGTTTTACAAAATCACTTTGAAGGGCAGACTGAAGTTGATTATCAGCAACGGTATTGGGTTTTGAAGAAAGTAAACTCGACAAGGCTTTCGGATCACTAAATGCTTTTGACCGGATCAGTTCGTATGCCTGATCGACCACCTGAGGTTGTTTGTCTTCACTGATTCCGATCTTCGTCAGTGTTGATTTAACCGTCTCATTTTTTAACAGGGATTGAATATCCATGACAGCGGGAATTTATTTTTCGTTCACGTATTTATGGTAAATCCTTCCTTCCCATCCTTCAATGGTGTAGTAGATTTCACTTCCTTCTTCTTGCTTGTACGCCACATCTTTCAGGTCAACTTCCAGGGTTGTTGTCTGGATTGCTCTGCAATTATCCCCGTTGGCATGGTGTACAATCTGTAATGAGCGAATCGGTGGGTACGATTTTGCTATCGCCAGGCTTCCGATCACTTCAAAGGTGTGTTTTTGACAGCCACCACCATACGACAAATCAATGTACATTGTATTTCCTTTAATTTCTACCGTATCAATGCTGATGATCGGGTCCGAATCTTTGACAAATTGCCCCGTAGTGGCTTTTACTTTAACAACATTCATGGTTGTTCGTTTTATTGCGTTACCAGTATCTCCTTCACCTGCATTCTTCTTAGATCCGCAGGCGAACATTAACAGCCCGGCTGTAAGTATGGTCATTAACTTCATAATTAAAACAAATTGACATTTGATTAAACAGTTTTCCAAATATAATACCAACATTGGTAATTCGGTAAAAAATAGCAGGTTATTTTTTGTCTTATTGCAGAAAGAGTTGTGTAATTCGGCAATACATTAAACTTTAACTAAACACAAAGTTTCATTGTTTTTTTAGGGGAAAACGTTAATTTTTCAACAGATGTAACAGTGATATGAAACAACGTTTAAATTTGAGCCCTTACGAATGAAGTTGCGGTTTTTTATTACACATTTTATAATTTTATTCGATCAACATTTCCGCAATAGAGCGCAGATTGTTTCTCTGTTCAGGTAACAGGCCTGAATCAAAGGAAATCTTTCTGTGATTTTTTTAATTATTATTTTTGAGGTTGTGAAATTTTAATAATTTAGCACCTCCGACAGGTGTCCCGATCAGGGAGTTAGTTGGTTTCTGTCAGTCGAAAAGACTGGTGTGTGTGTAATTAATGTTAAAGTATATGGCAGAGAAAAGTAAGACCGGAATGTACGAAAGTGTGATGAAGCAGTTTGAAAAAGCCGCTGATATCATGAATCTGGATTCGAACATCAGGAAGATTTTATCAAATACAAATAATGAAATTGTTGTTCACTTCCCGGTGAAAATGGACAACGGTTCCGTAGAAGTATTTACAGGATACCGTGTTCAGCATAACAATGCGTTGGGACCATACAAAGGAGGGTTACGTTACCACCCGACAGTTGATATTGACGATGCCAGAGCATTGGCAATCTGGATGACCTGGAAAACCTCACTGGCAGGTCTTCCGTACGGAGGTGGAAAAGGAGGGATTCAATTGGATCCTGTGAAGTACTCTGCGTCTGAGTTGGAACGTATCACACGTCGTTTTACATTCGCGTTGGGAGGAAACATCGGGCCTGAATACGATATTCCGGCTCCGGATGTTAACACCAATGCACAGATCATGGCGTGGATGGCAGATACCTATATGTCAACGAAAGATTCTGATTCCCGTTCAAAATATGCACACGTTGTAACTGGTAAGCCGATCAACTCAGGAGGATTGGAAGGACGTGACCGTGCAACAGGATTCGGTGTGGTTACAACATTGCAATCATGGGCTGACTGGAAAAATGAAACGCTGGAAGGAAAGTCATACATTGTACAAGGATTTGGAAATGTTGGTCAATGGACAGCTCACTTCATGAAAGAGAAAGGAGCCAAGATGGTTGCCGTTCAGGATCATACGGGGACAATCTACAACGAAAACGGAATTGACCCGATTGAATTGCTGGAGTATGCGAAAGGAAACAAAGGCGGAGTAGCCGGTTATCCGAAAGCAGAAGCAATCGACAATGATAAATTCTTTGCATTGCAGTGTGATATCTGTATTCCTGCAGCGTTGGGAAGCCAAATTACAGGGGCGAATGCAAATGACATCAAGGCAAAAGTAATCGCTGAAGGAGCAAACGGTCCGACAACTCCGGAAGGAGAAGAAATCCTGTTGAAGAAAGGAGTAAGTATTATTCCGGACATTCTGTGCAATTCAGGAGGTGTAATCGGAAGTTATTACGAGTGGTTGCAAAACAGAAACGGAGAGATCTGGCAGATGGACGATGTAATCGGAAAACTGGAAAGAAAACTGATCAACTCGTTTGGAAAAGTTGTTGTAGCTGCCGCTGAATACAAAGTTGATTTGAGAACAGCAGCATACATCGTTGCAATCCGTCGAATTGAATTGACATACAGAGAAAGAGGTGTATTCCCATAGTCTTTGGTGAATTAATTGATAAAAAAACAAAACGGGGCAGAAATTTTTCTGCCCCGTTTTGTTTATAGATTCTCTGTGTCGGCTATTTTTTATTCCGTGGATGAAACGAAATAATCGCATCCCGAAGGAAACGCTCGTCCAGGTGTGTGTAAATCTCCGTTGTGGTAATGGATTCATGCCCCAGCATTTCCTGGATGGCACGCAGGTTGGCTCCTCCTTCAAGTAAATGTGTGGCAAATGAATGCCTGAATGTATGCGGTGAAACAGGTTTGTTAATGCCTGCAGCGATGGCTGTTTGTTTGATCATGGTAAAAATCATGACACGTGTCAGTTGAGCACCCCGCCGGTTCAGAAAAACAATTTTTTCGTGTTTCGGGAGAATGTTCAGCTTTGCACGGGAGTTATTCCGGTACGAGGTAATTTCCTCCTCTACGGATGGACTTACCGGAACAAGTCGTTCCTTATTTCCTTTCCCAATGATGCGGATAAAACCTTTGTCGAAATGCAGATCTTCAAACCGCAGATTGACCAGTTCGGAGACACGCAAACCACAGCTGTATAATGTTTCGATAATTGCCCGGTTGCGCTCTCCCTCTGCTTTTGACAAGTCGACGGCACGAATCATCAGATCAATTTCCTCAATGGTCAATACTTCCGGTAATTTGCGGCCAAGTCGTGGTTGTTCCAGTAACTCGGACGGATCATCGGAAATTTCTTCTTCCAGGAATAAATACGCATAAAATTGTTTGATCCCGGAAATGATGCGTGCCTGTGAACGGTTGCTCAACCCCAGATCATACAATTCAGCAACAAACTGCACCAAATCGCTGTGCGTTAATTCCGTTGCGTTCTTTTTGACCGCCTGTGCGAAATCCCTCAACTTTTCCACATCCCGTGTATAGGCTTCCACCGAATTTGCTGCCAATCCTTTTTCGATTTTCAGATATGCGATAAAATCATTAATATAGTGCTCCCAATTCGACATGTGTATGAAAATATTGATTGTAAACGGTCCGAATCTCAACTTACTCGGTCAACGTGATGTACAAATGTATGGTTCTCGATCATTCGACGATTATTTTTTGGAATTAAAAAATCAATTTCCGGGTGTTGAGTTGGTCAGTTTTCAATCCAATGTAGAAGGAGAACTGATCAATATACTACAACAATCAACTGCGGACGGAATCATTTTGAACGCCGGTGGCTATACGCATACCAGTGTTGCGATCCGCGATTGCATTGATGCCATTGCCGTTCCTGTTGTCGAAGTGCACTTATCCAATATCGCCAAACGGGAGTCATTCCGTCATGAATCAATGATCACACCTGTTTGCGCAGGAAGCATCATGGGATTCGGATTAAGGTCCTATGAGTTGGCGGTGAAGTATTTTGTCAGCTGATGCAAGTGATCATCATTGAAGGCCTGGTATGATTATATGCGACATCCGTTTGCTGATTATTCCTGGAGTGAGGGAGACTTTCCTGAAAACCGTTCTGTTGCCGGAAGGAAAATAATCGGAATTGATAAAAAAGGCTATTTTTGTAATAAAAATCGAATTTTACGTTAGTAAGGTAATGAAATCTTGGTTACTTATTTTCATGGCATTGGTTGGGTTTGGAGCAGTTGCCCAAAAGGAAAAACCAAAGAATTACCGCAAGTTTGACGAACGATTGTTTCATTTTGGGTTTATGCTGGGCGCAAATTCCTCCGGTTATTCTTTATCTCCAAAAGTGGATGCATACCAGCAATACGGATTGAAAGGGATGACTGTCAAATCGCAACCGGGAGCTCAGCTGGGGATTTTAACAACCATGAAAATCGGAACACCAATGGTGCGTCTGCGGTTTATTCCTTCACTTTCATTTCAGGAACGTGTCATCAACCAGGTATTTGTTAATCCGGCTGATTTGGAAAAAGACATTCTCAATGAAGAACGCATCAATGCAACCAGTCTGGATTTCCCGTTAATGTTTCAGTTCAGAACGCTTCGTCTCAATAATTTTGCAGCCTATTGCCTTGTCGGAGGTCAGTATTCGTTAGATTTACAATCCCAACAGGATGCAGCCCAGCAATTTGACGACCCGTTTATCAAAATGAAAAAACACGATGTTCTCGGACAGGTAGGTGCCGGAGTTGAATTCTTCGCACCGTTCTTCAAATTCGGAATAGAAATCAAATATTCTCACAGCTTTATGAACGGCTTTATTCAGGACAATACACGTTCATCGCTGCCAATTGACAAAATCTACAACAGCGGCTGGATATTTTCGATTATTTTTGAAGGATAATGGTAAAAGAAATTCAGTTTCAGGTTACTCCTGAGCAAGCTGTTGATAGTGTATTCTTGAGCTCCAGAATTAAAAACGATCTGGGGATCAAAACCGATGATTTCACCTTTCAATGGAAAAAACGATCAATCGATGCCCGCAAAGCAGCAATTAAAATCAATTGTACATTTGATGTATTTATCGGAGAACCGCTCCCTGTATTTGATGCTGAATTTAATCCCGGAAATGTTTCCGAATCCCCGGAAGTTGCGATTGTAGGTGCGGGTCCGGCTGGAATTTATGCGGCACTCCGCTGCCTGGAATTAGGATTGAAACCGGTTGTGTTTGAACGTGGAAAAGATGTCCGTTCGCGAAGAAGAGATCTGGCGAAGCTGAATAAAGAAATGATTGTTAACCCGGAATCCAATTACTGCTTCGGAGAAGGTGGAGCAGGAACGTATTCCGACGGAAAATTATATACCCGGTCGAAAAAACGGGGGGATGTGTTGCGGGCATTGAAGTGGTTTGTGCATTTTGGCGCCGAATACGATATTCTGGTAGACGCACATCCGCACATCGGAACGAATAAATTGCCACATATCATTGTAGCAATGCGGGAAGAGATCATCAAATGGGGAGGAGAAGTTCACTTTGAGACCAGGGTGACAGATTTTATACTGGAGAATGGATCAGTGACGGGGGTTGAACTCAATTATAAAGAACAACGACACTTTGAAAATGTAATCCTGGCAACCGGACATTCGGCACGCGATGTATTTGAATTGCTGCACCAAAAAGGGATTGCTATTGAAGCCAAACCGTTTGCACTGGGTGTGAGAATTGAACATACGCAGGATGTAATCGATACGATTCAATACCATGGACGAAAAAATGACGAGTTCCTGCCTCCGTCTTCCTATTCCCTGGTAACACAAGTGGATGGAAGAGGGGTGTACTCTTTTTGTATGTGTCCGGGAGGAATCATTGCTCCGTGTGCAACCGCAGAAGGAGAAGTTGTTACCAACGGATGGTCTCCGTCCAAACGCAACAATCCGTATTCCAACTCGGGAATTGTGGTTGCGGTATACCCGGAGGATTTTGAGAACAGTAAAGATCCGTTTGTCTGCCTGGATTTTCAGAAAGAAATTGAACAGAAATGCTGGGAAGCAGCAGGGAAAACACAACGTGTTCCGGCGCAGCGAATGGAAGATTTTGTGAATGAAAAACAGTCGAAAGACTTTCCAAGAAGTTCGTATCAGCCGGGAATTGTTTCCGTCGATCTACATACAGTTCTCCCGCCATTTATCGCCAAACGTTTGCAGCAGGCATTCAAAGATTTCGGAAGAAAAATGAACGGTTACCTGACGAACGATGCCGTGTTGCATGCACCGGAATCCCGTACGTCTTCCCCTGTTCAGGTCCCGAGAAATCCGGAGACGCTGGAGCATGTTTCAGTTGCGGGCCTTTACCCGTGTGCTGAAGGAGCGGGTTATGCCGGAGGAATCATATCCGCGGCAATTGATGGCATGAAATGTGCTGATGCGATCGCTGCCAAATATGCCGGTCTCAAAAATAATTGACCTGCATGGAGAGCGATGTGTTTTTATTGTACTTTTGACTTAAATTAATTGAATGTATGAAAAAGTTATTTAATTTTTCGTTGATTATTACTGCTACTGCGTTGATTATTACTGCTTGCGGCGGGTCAGGAAAATCGCGGTCATTGATAGAAAGTGTCTCTTCATTTTTAAATGGAAATGAGACAATCATTGGTTTTGGATCTGCCAGAATGAATGACATTCTTGAAAAAACAGGCTACCAACAGGAAGCGAAAATCAAAGCGTTTTTGAATGAGCCACTGGGACAGTTGAAAAGTTCTGTTAACCTGGATGCTCCCGTTTATTTTGCAATTGAAGGTCCTATTGTGGATGGCAATCCGACAGCAACGTACCTGTTCATTGAAGTGAAGAATGCAGATTCCCTGAAAGCAAACCTGACAAAAAATGGATTTGAAGTCAAAAAAGGAGGTGATTTTGACTATGCCGGAGAAGGTGATATGAACATTGCATTCGATCAGGGAGTTGCCATTGTATTGATCAAACCCAATGTTTCGGATGCAAAAACAGCGTTAGCGGAAGTGCGTAAAAAAACGCAGGGAGACGTAAGCACCGGTTACATTGCAGACATTTTAAGTAAAAAAGAAGACATCGTATACGGTGCCAGCCTGGCGAATCTGTATGGCACTTCCAATACAGACCTGGAGGATTTGAGCGCTGATAAACAAAAAGAACTGCGTGCAATGCTGCAAAATTCATACATTGAAAGTGGATTGAAATTTGAAAACGGAGCAATCGTTCTGGAAACAAAAAATCACTTCTCAGAAGCATTGAAGAGCAAATTGTTCCTGAACAAAGACGGAGGAGCTAAAATCCTGAGCAACTTAGGAAACGGAAAACCAAGAGTCGGGGTTTCATTGAACATTGACACGAAAAAACTACAGGAGTTTCTGGATGAATATGCCCCGAACGCATTGGAAGACCTGAGCGATGGCATCGGGGGACCGTTTGCAATGGCGATGATGGTGGCCAACAACGATATTTCCAAGCTGATTGATGGTCGGATCGGAGCACTGGTGTTGGGAGACGCAACGCAAGTTGTTGAAGGAATGACGCCGGATTTCAATTTCTATGTGGGACTTTCCGGGCAAGGAAAAAATTTTGGACAAACCATTAAAGATGCCATTTCATCCGATTTCCAGGTGGTGAATCTGACAGATTCGGGGATTGCTGGATTTTCATCTTCAGCATACGCCGGAAAGGGAATTACCTTACCGGAAGGAGCTGAGAATTTCGGAAAAGATGCATTTAACCTGTTCATTGACCTGAGCGATGTAAACCTGGATGAATTCCAGTTGGAGGGAGGTGCAAAAATGGCGGAATTGGTAAAGTACATTTCTGTCAGTTATAACCTGGAAGGAGGTCAGGTCATTATCAAAGCAAAAGATGGCAAAGAGAATGCATTGAAACAACTATTCAACAAGGCGTTGAGAACATTTGAAGATGAAATAGCAATCTGATTCGCCTCTGTATATCGTATTGAATCCTCCTGTTTTTAGGGGGATTTTTTACTTTCAACTGTTCGGATTTATAGACGGTGGTGCATGATTTTCTTGTTGATAGATTGTGAAAACTTAACGTGTAAATCTGGTTGTTGAGGAATTTTTTGTTTTAATTTTGTCCCTGCAATGACACATACATTTAATACATACGATCCAAAAGAATTGCCGATTCCGAAGGTACACCAGTATTTGTTGGGGGCTGTCGGTCCGCGTCCGATTGCTTTTGCATCGACAATTGATGAAAACGGAGTGCCTAATTTAGCGCCGTTTAGTTTTTTCAACGTGTTCAGTGCCAATCCACCCATTCTGATTTTTTCCCCTGCACGCAGTGGAAGAACGGGAGAGGCGAAAGATACGTACCATAACGTAAAGCGTATCCCCGAAGTGGTCATTAATATTGTAAATTATGACATTGTCCACCAGGTAAGTCTGGCGAGTTCTCCTTACCCGTCGGATGTCAATGAATTTGTCAAAGCCGGATTTACACCACTTCCTTCAGAAACCATTCGTCCGTTTCGTGTAGCCGAATCTCCGGTTCAGTTGGAATGTAAAGTCAATGAGGTTGTTGAATTGGGACAGGGAGGAGGTGCCGGAAACCTGATTATCTGTGAAGTAACCAGGATTCATATCCGACCGGATATTCTGGATGAAAACGGAATGATTGATCAGCACAAAATCGATTTGGTGTCACGGATGGGAGGGAACTGGTACTGCCGTTCAGATAAAAACTCCATGTTTGAAATTACCAAACCGATCACAACCTGTGGTGTGGGATTCGATCAGCTTCCTGAAGATATCTTAAGAAGCACAGTGTTGACGGCAAATAACCTGGGGCAGTTGGCCGGGATCACTGAAATTCCGAATGAAACGGATGTGAACGAGTATAAACTTTTGGAATTAAGTGATTTATTCGTATCTTTAGAAGATAATCCGGTTGAGTTGGAGTTGGAATTGCACCGCCACGCGCAACAATTACTGGCGGAGGAGAAACTGGAAGAAGCATGGATGACTTTGTTGTCATTTAACAATGGATAATCCGTTCTTCATCGTAAAAAAGAATAAAATCATACATGTAAGCTACCAGTTTACATGGAATAACAAAGACAAATAAAATAAAAAACTATGTACAAATTAACAGGGACAGTAAAGGTCGTAAATGACACCGTTCAGGTTTCGGAAAAATTTTCAAAGAGAGAATTTGTAATCACAGATTCATCTTCGATGTATCCGCAGGATATTCTTTTTCAATTAACGCAAGACAAATGTTCCATTATTGATGGTGTAAATGTCAACGATACAGTAGAGGTTTCGTTCAACCTGCGTGGAAGAGAATGGGTAAGCCCGCAGGGAGAAGTAAGGTATTTTAATACATTGGATGCGTGGAGAGTGGAGAAAATGGGACAAACCGGAGGAGGAATGCCACAGGGAGGACCTTCTGCAATGAACCTTGCACCGACACCTTCTCCGATTGAATCGGCAGCAACGGAACAAGACGACGACGATTTACCGTTCTAAACAGGTTTTTTAAACTAATAATGAATCGAGACACCCCACCGGCTGTCTCGATTTTTTATTTCCGGAATGTGTAACCAATTCCCAGCTGAATCCCCAGCGATGAATATTTCCTGTTTAGCATTGACAGGGAAATGGTTGGTGTGAATGCAGATTTAAAATACGGGTTGACAAACACATGCCAGTGATTTTGAAAATTTCGCCTGATTTCTAACTGGATTACATAAGAAAGACTGAATGCTTTTGCCTTGAATTGGGTGATCGACTGAGATAGAAAGTCAGGATAATTACCAACTCGTCTCGCGACGCCAAAATTAAATTGTACACCGAGGCGCGGAATGAATTCAAAAGAACCTGCCTGAAAACGATATCCGAAATAAAGCGGTACGGAAACCCACGAGTAGCTGTTTTTCACGTGAACAGCTATCAATGTGGAGTCTTGGAACTGGAAGGTGTATTGTTCCGGAACTTCTACTATTTCTTGGATTTCCCATGTACCATTGATTGAATCATAATAATAGATCGTATCATAGCTGGTAAAATGAATTGTTGAATCCCGGAAGAATTTATGGTTAATCGTTGAAGTATATTTTTCACCGGTTTGATTGTAATTTAATCCTGCTCCGAATGTCATGTTTTTATAAGAAAAATGCCCGTTGATGCCGATGTCAGGAATAATAATCCTCCGTTGAATCTCTTTGAATTGCTTCAGATAATTGGATGTGTCGGATCGGTCATTGTAGAAGGTCGTACCGATTCCTCCGTACAGCTGCATTTCTTTCTTCCAGTTACCCGTCGTTTTTTCATTCTTGCCGGTTGGAAGTAACTGGTTCAATGTATTGTGTGCAATTGTTGATCCGGTGCTGTCATTTACGATGTGTGCTGAAACAGAATCAGGAACACCTTCGTCCGGGATGTTCTTCAATATATGATCACCTGATTCAACGTGAATGTCGGGATCCAATTGTTCACTTGTTGAGTGGTCGGTGGTAACCGGATTGCCGGCATAGATTGTTACAGAGTCGTTATTCTGTATTTTTTTCTCTGTAATTATTGTCTCCGGAATGTCTTTTGTACGATGGCCAGAAAAAGATGTTATCGTTCCGTATGCAGCTTTAATTGTTGTGTCTGCTTTTTTGTTGTTGGTTTTGTTATTGTGTTCATCAGATTGAAGACTGTTTGACTTTATTCCGGCGTTCATACCTGTTAATGTATTTGTTTGGTTTCCTGCTCGCGGGACGGTATGTTCTGTTCTGCGTTGCCGGGTAATTGACAGAGTTTCGTGTTCTTGTTTCGTTGTTGTGCTGCCATTGTTGAAATCAGTGATTACCGGTTGAGGCTTTCCCGTTCGTTGTGTTAGTAATGCCAGGGAAAAGGGTATTACTGTGAAACCGGCGAATAGAATAAACCACCACAAGAACCCTCTTCTCTTTTTCTTTTCGATTGCATCCAATCGGTTATTCAGATCGTCCATAAACGCCTCAGGAATGTCAAAAGAACGGTTGTTCAATGCTTCATTGAATAACTCATCGATGTATTTCTTTTCTTTTTTCACGATCGTTTCAGTTGGTTTGTATTCAATTGCGTTCTCAGTCTTTTGCGAGCTTCCTTCATGTGCCATTTTACCGTTTCATAGGAGATATTCAGGTCTTCCATGATTTCAGCAGTAGTATATCCGTCAATTGCATAAAGATTAAACACCATTTTCGTTGCCGGCGGTAAGGTGTTTAATATGAGTTGAAGTTCTTCTGCTTCGAATGTGGTATCTGTTTCCGGTTCTGTGATTAGTGACTCACTTTTGTAATCATCATTGTACTGAAATAATTCTTTATACCGTTTGTTTTTTCTGAAATCATCGATGATCTCTCGCTTAACGATCTGCTTCGCCCAGGAAAAATATGCTGTTCCCGGCTGGAATCGTTCAATATTTGTTACAATTTTCATGAACGCGTTATTGACGATTTGCATCTGGGTTTCCGGATCAGTCGTATAACGTACAGCATTGCCCATCAATACTTGAAAAGTATAGTGGTAAAGCTTCAGAATGATCTTTCGATCACCTTTTTTGATAGCATATACAGTATCCGAATTGAGTTGAAACAAGATGGTAAATCTGAATTTTTGGTGAAAAAACAACAAATAAAACAAACAAAAGGCAAAGAACCTGAACATTCAAGGCACGTTGTCTGAAAAAACGACAGGAATCTGTTTTTGAACAGCAACGAAACTCATGATGAATCCCGGGGGTATTTATCTGTGATCACGGTAATGAGTTCAATAAAACAGATAATTCTGTAGAAGACATTTCTTCCGGCTCCTGAACAAACTGAATATGATTGCTGGTAATCATTGCGGGCACTATTGCCGCTTTCAATGTGCCGGTTGTATGTGAAATAATGACAAAATGTACACTTGTGCCGATGGGAAGTGTGTACCCGGGGACAGATGCGAAGATCCCCGATTGAGTGGCATGGAGTTCTCCCAAAGATGTAACTCCATCGATTGAAACATAAACAGCAGTATTTTCAGATGTATGTCCGGAAGGCAATTGCAGGCTGAGAGGAGATTGTGCTCCGGTCATGGATGCAAAGTGTGCGATACCTGCCCATCCCAATGTATTGTTGGATGTATAATATGCCCCGTCGTATTCGTTGACAGACATATAATCAGGCCCGTTTTCAACTTCAATGGACTCAGCCTTGCTCCAGAATACCTGATTTTGCTCGTTGATTAGCCGGTGAAAAAGAAATGCCGGAGTTGTATTACTTCCTGCCGGAATGTGGTAGATGTAACAATAATGATTTTCTTTTAGTCGTAATTCCTGCCCGTTTTGTTTTGCGCTTATATAGAACTGACCTCCTGAAATGAGCGGAGTAAGTCCATTTTGCAGGTATCCCATATTGGAATGACCTAATAGTAACAGGTCTTTCTTATCGTATAATTCGATAAATCCAATGTCAATGTTTCCCGTAACAGGAGTGCCATCCATTGTTTCGAATACGTCTTTCAGTACAAAAAAATGTGTGCCTAAGTTTGTGATAATTGTATCAGCTTCGAAATCAGAATTGTTAATTGTTACAAACTGCATTCTCTCTAATTTGTTGGTTGCAAAAAAATCTGAGAGATTCTGATATGTCTTTGCTGTGGGTGAATTTTCTGTAGATGAACCGAGTTGTTCTTTTTTACAGGCAGTGATAAGAAAAAGGGAGGCCGGAATAATTGTTGACAGAATGAACTTTTTTAGACTACTCATGATGTAACGTTTAATGTTTTTATGAGAAACGAAATGTCAACCGAATCCGGGGGGGATTATTTTTTTATTATGTAAAATAAATCCAGGCATTCATCATTAACATCGGCTAAAAAATAATCGTCCATTTTGATTGTTAAAACATTGCTGTTGCGACATACCATCTGCTTTCTATTCCACCTGTTTAATACATCGTATGGAAGTTTCAGAAACCAGCGGGGTAATCTGTATTGCAGATTTAAAACATCGAAACGTATAATTTTTTTTACTGCTTCTTTATTGATATAATAGTGATTCATAACAGCATTATTACCGTAGATACCAAGTGTTTTAACAATATCGAATCGATGCAGGCACAATTTTTTTAATTCACAGGCTGTGTATTCTCGTATATGCCACGGGTTGCGGGTGAGTGACATTTTCTTATTCGGTGTGGTGATGATAAGTTGACCGCCCGGCTTTAGAACCCGGTATATTTCCTGTAAAAAAAACGTGTCGTTTTTGATGTGTTCAATGACCTGGAATGTGATGACGAAATCAAAACTGTTACTTGCAATCTCTGTCAATGGCGGGATGGTTGTTTTTTTAAAAATGACATTCTTGTATTGTTGCAAAAGGCCGGTTATGTTATCGTTTTTGAACTTATCGATTGTGTACAACTGAGACACTTTTCGGGCGATCATTTCAATCCCGTAACCATTTCCGGTTCCGATTTCAAGGACATTTCCAGACACAATTTTAGCTGCTTCTGCATAAGCCAAAACCGATCGTTGAAAAATGTAGTTATCTGACGGTTCCGTCGATGATATTCTTTCTGCTGTTTGTAAGATGGGCATATGAATGGGGATTTGTGTGTTAAAGTGCTTTGCTTTTGTGTAAATCAGGATGGATGTTTTGAGGAGAAACGTCATAAGATGCAGAGCAGAGGGGGAAGGAGGTGTTTCTTTTCCTGATCAATAAAGTTTTCAACAGCCTTTCAGCTTACCGTTTTTCATTGTATCTTTGCAGGTAATGAGCGAAGAGTTTATTGTATCCGCAAGAAAGTACCGCCCGCAGACCTTTGATACGGTTGTGGGGCAGAAATCTGTTACTTCTACATTGCGTAATGCAATCAAAAACAATCAACTGGCTCAGGCATTTCTGTTTTGCGGTTCACGGGGAGTCGGTAAAACGACCACTGCGCGTATTCTTGCCAAAACAATCAACTGTTTTAACCGAACGGAAGAAATCGAAGCATGCGAAGTCTGTGAATCGTGTAAATCCTTCAACGAAGGCGCTTCACTCAACGTATATGAGTTGGATGCCGCTTCCAATAACTCGGTTGATGACATCCGGAACCTGATTGATCAGGTACGTCTGGCACCGCAGTTGGGAACACACAAGGTGTATATCATCGACGAGGTTCACATGTTGTCCAACAGTGCATTCAATGCGTTTCTGAAAACATTGGAAGAACCGCCGAAACATGCTATTTTTATCCTGGCGACAACAGAGAAACACAAGATTATACCAACGATTTTATCCCGTTGTCAGATTTTTGACTTCAACCGGATCAAAGTCAAAGATATTGCGGATCACCTGGCAGCGATTTCGGTGAAAGAATCCATTACGGCTGATCCTGAAGCACTACACCTGATTGCACAAAAGGCAGACGGGGCATTGCGCGATGCGCTTTCCATTTTTGACCAGATCGTTACCTTTGCCGGAAGCAATATCACGTATCAGAATGTGATTGATAACCTCAATGTGCTGGATTACGATTATTATTTCCGTGTCGTTGACCTGGCGCAAAAAGAAGACATTCCCAATTCATTGTTATTGTTCAATGAAATCATGGAAAAAGGGTTTGATGCACACAATTTTATCATTGGGTTGTCCAACCATTACCGTAACCTGCTGGTATGTAAAGATGTCAGGACTTCAAACCTCCTGGAGGTAGGTGAAGTAGCGGAAAACCGGTATATTCAACAGGCGAAAGAAGTGGATTCCCCTACAATTTTGCGTTCGCTCGGCGTCTTGTCAAAAACAGATGTGGATTACAAACAATCCAAGAATCAGCGACTCCTGGTAGAAATCACCCTGATGCAGTTGTGCTCCCTGAAACAGGAGCTCGAAAAAAAAAATCCTTAACTGATCCGGTTAAAATTATTCCGTTTCCCGGACAGACATTGCGGGACAAACAAACGGCAACAGAACAGGTAACAAAACCGTCCGTTCCGTCTATTTCTCAGCAATTGAATCAAAAACCGGAGCCAAAGGTCCTGGCAACAGCCGGAGATAAGGTCAATTCGGCTAACTTGTCGATCAAAAAACTACTCAATCCGCAGACAAATAGCGAAATCCACGGACTTTCCAACCAGGAAATGCCACGGGAAGCATTCACCATGGATGCAGTCAATATGAGCTGGAGACAGTTTGCCAATCAAATGAAAGAGCAGGGAAGGGAAACATTCTATAATGCGATGATCAAGCGCAATCCGAAAGCACTTTCCGAAACACATTTTGTGATGGAAGTGGATAACCTTGTTCAGGTGGATCTGATCAATGCTGATATGGAGAAACTGACTTCATACATGCGCAATTCACTGAAGAATTATGATGTTTTCATCGAAGTTAAAATTACCGAAAACCAACAGGAAGATGTCAAGCACCTTACCGGGAAAGATAAATTTGCGATGTTGGCCAGAAAATTTCCCAATCTCCACTCCCTGAAAAATACATTCAGCCTGGACATCGAATACTGATCCGTTACCGGACCAGTATCCGTTCTGATTTCCCTTTATTTGTCAGATGAACAATAAATATGCCCTTGTGATGAAACGGGATACTCGCTGTATTATCTCCCCGCGCAATCAATTTTCCGTCCGTTGAGTAGATCTCCACATCTGCTGCTTCCATTAATTCAATGGTACCGGTAACTTGATTGTAATAAGTCATCCACCGTTCCACTTCAACGGCAACAATCCCTTTGAAATGTGTTTTGCCGTCGTAATCGGTCGATTGCAGTCGGTAATAATCAATTCCGCTTTCAGGAGCGTAATCAATCAGTTCGTAACTGGTTGCATGAGTTGTTGTCCCTGCTCCGTTGACACGTCCGATGATTTCCCAGTTGATCCCGTCAACAGATCTGCTGATCGTGTAGTGACTATTATTTATTTCAGAATTGGTTTTCCAACTGAGAACAGAAATGGATCCATCGTATGCTCCGTTGAATGAAATCAACTCTGTTCCGAGTACGACAGGTGTCAGCTGACAGTCGTCATCGCCATAAGATATGGCAGGTCCTCCGTCAGAATCAAAGGTCGCATATACTCCGTCTCCGTCAGGATCCCCGTAACTTGGATACAATGCGGAGTTGATTGTGTAATTAACCGTAAATGTGTTTCCGGAGGTTGTTCTGACGACGGTTCTGAAATAACGCGTTCCGCTGCTGCTGTTAACAAACGTACCGTTCAGGTTCCAATCCGGATCGTTTTGGAAAATAACATAGATCGGTCCTGATCCGCACAGCCCGCTCCATTGCAGTGCTTCCGTGCAAACCTGTGTTGGTGCAAGCATCCAGCTGGCATTGGCAGGAATTGTTGCTCCGGTTGCATCGACAAACAATCCCGGGCACCCTGCGGCGGTGTTTAGCTGGTTGATTTTCGAACTGTTGTTGACAAGAACGTCTGTGTAATTGGTTCCGGGGTTGCTGGATCCGTAGTAAAAATCGAAGTTTGTCGTGTTGACGGTGAAATCATAACTTCCGGAAGTTCCGAACACCAACTCATTGTGTCCTTCCAGGCAAGTTCCGTTGCACGAATTGATATACACGGATGTCATGTGAGGAGGTGTTAAAACACATGGTCCGTTGTTCAGTGTAATGGAGAATACAGCAGAGGTATCGCTGATCACAGAAGGACTGGAAGAGATAATTCGTATTCTGTAGTTTGTTCCTGAAGCAAGTGAAGCAGGAATGGAGATCGGAATGGAGCCGGACGGGGTTGTTCCACCCAGAGTAATTGAGCCAATGTTCACAGGGGTAGCAAAACTTCCCGAAGCATTGGATAATTGTACCGTGAAATCATTGGCAGGATCAAAATCTCCATCCGTCATGAAATCAACGGTACCGTCATCCCCCGTTTCACAATCGACGACAAAAGGACCTCCGGTTACGTTCACAACAATAATTTCTTCGTCCAGTGTAAAACAGAGTAGTTCTACATTCCCGATATGAACACGTTTGTTGACCGTAGTACTAAAAGATAAAGTCGGATTGGCCGGCACACCGTTAAATGTTACCGTTACCCAGTCAAAATTTACCGGTAGATTAGTGATGGTTTGTGATTGTCCGCCTAATGTAACAGTCACACTCGTTTCGCTGGCATTGTATTGCTTTGCTCTGAATCTGACCGTAACACTTCCTGCGGTAACACCTGTTGCTGTTGTGGAGATACTTCCTCCTGAACCTCCTGATGCAAGTCGGATTGTATTGGTGGGTGATCCTCCGCTGTCTGTATCTCCGGCGATTGTATATCCGGATGTTGTGAAATTAGGTGCATGTCCTGTATAACATGGGCCGCAACTTCCGGTTAGTGTGACCTGGAATGCTGTCGATTCTGCTCCGGTAACAGCTGGGTTACTGGACACGATTCTAATTTTATATCCCGTTCCTGAAGGTGTTCCTCCCGGAATCGTAATGTTGATCGTTCCTGAATTAGCCGATGAGGTCAATGTTCCGACAGATACAGGAGCGGCAAAACTTCCCGTAGAACTGGATAGTTCCACCGTATAGACATTTCCTGCAGCATAGGTTCCGACAGAAGTAAAAGTAACTTGTCCGTCATCTCCTGTCGAACAATCCACGGCAAATGGAGCTCCTGCAACGGTTGGAGTAATGGAACAAGGAGTGTTGGTGACAGAAAAAGCAGTTGATTCACTGCCTGTTATAGCAGGGACACTTGAAAGAATTCTGATTTTATATCCTGTACCGGTGGCTGTTCCCGCTGGAATGGTAATGTTAATGGTCCCGCTGTTTGCTGTTGATGTTAACGTTCCTACGGTTACCGGAGAGGCAAAACTTCCCGAGGCATTAGACAATTCAGCTGTATAAACGTTTCCGGCAGTGAATGTACCTGAGGATGTGAATGCAACAGTTCCTGTGCTTCCCGCTCCGCAATTCACAGTAAAAGGAGTACCTGTAACGGACCCTGTGGTGACGGTATTGGAGGAGACTGTACACGTTCCGCTGAGTACAACATCATCAATCCGGTATTGGGTAGTTGTTGTCGTGTTGGTCCATTTCAATGAAATGCTGGCCTGGTTCAGAAAACCTGCCGGTAATGTCGCCGTTGCCAATGTCCATGCATTATTGGTAGTGGCTGTTGTTGTATATGGAATTGTGGTAAACGTTGTTCCATTAGTGCTATATGAAAGCGTTAGGCCTGAGAATGTATTGGCTGATTTCAAGACTCCGAACGTGAGACTCAGACTTGTACACCCGGTGGTGGAAATCCCGGCAATCTGAAAAAAGATCCCGTTTGTATTGGTCAAAAAAATATTTGCTCCTCCGGATGCTCCTGTATAAGTTCCCGATGGAGAGGTGTTTCTTAAGTCACTTGTTCCGGACATGGTAAATCCGTCATTGTCGAAATTATTGGCTGTTTCGTGGGAATTAATTGTAGTGGTACCTGAAACAGTTCCCATGGATTCAGTAAATACCTGGCCGTACGTATTTTTGATATACAGTGAACAAACAATAGTCAGGAGAACAACTATCGGGTGGATTATTTTCATAAATGTGTCTTTAACAGAACGCAGAAGAACTTTACGGGCATCCACCCGTACGTGTCACTGCACAACGCTAAAGAATTGATGCCTCGTAGAGCATTGACATAGGCATATCGTATCCGATAACAGTTACCATAAAACTTCGGTTTTGAATTTACTAAAACAAATTTCGAATATTTTTTTACTGGAAGGTAAAAAAATAATTAACAACAAGGATTGGGTTGTGTTAATAACTTAAACCATTGTAAATCGGTTTGCCCGGAATGCCGGATGTGTATTGAAAAAAAGCCTGCTGTTTTTTACGCAGCAGGCTTTTTTCTTTTTCTGGGGTCAGCTATTTTATAAGCATTCGTACGGTTTTTCCCGTACTGACATCGTGAACTAAAAAGACCCCTGAATGGTGGAATGGAATGTGTTTTGAACCGATTGATTGCATGATCAGCCTTCCGTCCGTCGCATAAATTTCAATGGTACTGTTTCCTGATAATTCAATAGTGGCAGTTGTTTCATTGTAATAAATTGTCGAAGAAGTAACGTCAACAGATACAATTCCCTGTTGGAATATTTTCCCGTCAAAATCGGTTGATTCCAGGCGGTAATAATTGGTTCCGTTTTCAGGTGTGTAGTCAATCAATTGATAGCTTAGCGGCTGATTTGAATTTCCACCTCCTGCAACGGTCCCGATGTTATTCCAGTTCATTCCGTCCGTTGAACGAAGGATGGAAAAATGGCTGTTATTGCGTTCTGTTGCTGTTTCCCATGTCAACACAGATCGTTGATGCTCGTAGGTGCCTGTATATCCGATCACTTCGGATGCGAGTACAATGGGAGTAAACGAGCAACTTGTGAGTGTTCCGTTGGAAACCGGTGTTCGCGGATTTGTTCCAGTCGGATACGATGATCCGTATACGGCATATCTCCCGTCACTTCCGCTCCCGTCGTAGGTGTAGTTTGTTGTGTAGGTCGTTCCGTTTGTCGCGGTTACCTCCAGATTGAATGTTCTGTCGGTACCGGAATTCCCGAAGTTACCGCCGCTGACCCATCCATCGGTTGTTGTGCTGGTTCCGTCCCGGCCATAGATCACATAAATTGGTCCTTCTCCGCAAAACTGGTCCCAACCGCTGTAATTTTCCGGGCAAAATGCTTCGGAGACAAACATCATTCTGGAGTTAGGAGGAATGATTGTTGTTATTCCATTTAAAAATAACCCCGGGCAACCTGCGGCAGTATTGAGTGCAGTTGTAACGGATGATCCGTTTACAAAATAGAGCAGCATATCATAAGAAGTTCCTGCGGTATAGTTTAAATTGATATTGTTGGCGTTGTTGATGGCAATGCTGTATCCGCCCGTAGTGGCAAACACAACTTCCGATTGTCCTTCCTGGCACGACCCGGCGTTGCATCCGTTGTAGATCACGCTTGTAATGTGCGGTTCCAGCAAGGTGCAGGGTCCTCCGCTCAGGGTAATTGAAAATGCAGCGCTGGTGCTACCTGTTGTTGCCGGATTACTGGAAACGATCCTGATACTGTACCCTGTTCCGGAAGGTAATGCGGACGGAATTGTAATCGTGATCGTACCGCTATTTCCCGTTGACGTTAATGTACCAATTGTTGTCGGTGATGCAAAACTACCTGCAGCATCTGAAAGCTGAGCGGTGTAGGTGTTTCCTGCGGTAAATGTTCCTGCCGATGTGAAAGCAACGGTTCCCGCGTCCGTAGTGGTGCAGGTAACCGTAAACGGTCCCCCGGAGACAGTTCCCGTTGTGACGGTATTAGTGCTTCCGCAATTCCCCAAAGCCGTTACTACCAGGCTGCGGAATCGTTTTTGGCTGGCACTTGCTGTTCTGGTGATGCGGATCATCATGTTATTGGAAACATTCGGAATAGTCATCGTATTGGAGAGATAAGTGGAACTGGTTGGAGTGCTTGAGTTTCCGAGTGTAATCCATGTGGATCCTCCGTTTAAGGAATATTGAATGGTGACAGGTCCGTCGCCTCCTGTTCCGAATTTTGCGACCTCAAATTCCACCCGTAAAGAGCAGGCTGTTTCGGCATTGAATACAGGTGATGTTAAAGTTGCGCTGTTGGAAGTAAAGTTGGCATATCCCCCGGCTGCAGTTGTAAATGTTACGCTGTTTTGCGACCATCCCGCAGGTAGTGATCCATCAATAAAAGGTTCATCAATTAATTGACTCAAAACGGAATTGGATGTGATGAAAATAATTCCGACAAAAAATAATAATGCTTTCATGTTCAAGTGTTTTAGAGATAAATCAGAAGAGCTTTTTTCGGAATACACCGATACGTGTCTCTGAATGACGCTAAAACACAATCCTGTCGTAAAGCATAGACATCGGCATGTCAAAACCAATTACCTGTACCATTGTTATTCAATTTGAGAATACGGCACAAAGTTCTTGTCTTTTGAGCGAAATTGAATTAAACAGAAATTAAAGATGTATTAACTAACAATACAACTTTTATTAAGGAATTTTAAAGCGAGGAACACCGGTAGTGCCGGATTGTTTGATAATACAGTACCAACGCGAGTAAAAGAAATATATGACTTACATCGTTTCGATCCCAGTACTGATGAATGTTGATTTTCATTGCCTGCGGAATGGCTGAAAGAATCAATACGATCATTGCATACCAGAGGTACTTGAACGAAGGATGTAATTTTCGCTGGTAGTAAAATCCGAGTATTCCGAGGCAGATAAACAATCCTGCAGTGGTTGACAGTGTAGGCAGCAACAATCCTTTTTCAGGCGCATCGGAAATATCAAATACACAAAGTATAACTAATTCCAGCAGTGCAAAGACAACTAACTTAATGGTCGAGATTTGTCTGAACAGTTTTCGGCGGGATACATTCGGGTAAATGGAAAGCATGGCTTGCTCAATAAAATAAGGAGCAAGTAATCCAAGGAACCAGGATGGTGTTTTTCCCATGACTCCGGTATAATTGTAGAGAACATGTCCGAATCCGCCGCATAGAAAGCTAATTCCGAACCACAGGTAAAACAAGCGCCAGTTTTTCAGAAAATCATCCGAACCGTTCAATTCCTGTTTTTTTACCTTGAAATAATAGTATAAAGCAACCAAAAAGATGATCAGGTCGCCGATAAATGCATTTGGCTCTACCAGATTGAGTCCGAATAATTCAAATTCTATTTTAGGGTAATCTTGTCCTATTAACATTTTTTTGAGTTGAAAGTTAAGAGTTGAAAGTTGAAAGTTGAGAATGTGATTTACTCTGCTCAACTTTTTACTTTCAACTAATTATTCGCTTTTTTCTTCAAACTTGTGCAGGTTTTTCAATATAATGCGTTCCACCAGCATCGGGAAACGGGCTTGCATGAATTTATTTACTTTTCCGATTCCTGTGAGTGTGGTGATGAATTTCCTGCTCCGTATATTTTTTACTGTTGCTATAGCAACCTGCTCTGTTGTTTGTACATTTGATTTATCTCTGCTTTTGAGCGTTTTCATACTTCCGTCAGCAGCGATTGTTTCTTTGTTGTGTTCGATTTCGGTAATTCCTACCTGGATCAATCCGACATGTACACCGTTGCTTTTTTCTTCCAATCGAATGCTTTCTGCGATAGCTCTCAATGCCATTTTAGAAGAGCAATAAGCGGAAAGTCCCGGAAGTCCTCTGATACCCGCTAAACTGGAAATAAATACGATGCTTCCCTTTGTTTTGCGTAAATACGGAATCGCGGGAATGGTTGGGTTGACAGAACCGTAAACATTGCTTTCAAATACTTTTTTGAACACATCCGGATTTAACTCTGCTACCGTCCCACGCATAGAAACACCGACATTGTTCACCAGAATGTCAAGCCGTCCGAATTGCTGTATCGCGGTTTCGATCAGCGCTTCAGAAGCCTTTATATCTGAAACATCGCAGCAGATAGAAACAACATGGGGGTGAATGGAGCGAATGATCTGTTCGGTTTCCTGCAGGCGTTGTTCATTTCTCCCGTTCAGGACAATAGAAGCGCCGTTTTTAGCCAGTTCGATGGCAATAGCTTTCCCGATTCCCCTGCTGGAACCTGTAATTATGGCTACTTTTCCCTGGAATTTACCTGCCATTTTTTGTGTACTGTATTTCAGGATGATGTTTCAATGCTGTTAAACTGTTTGTCCATGCCATTGCAATGTGTACAATCACGGCAATCCAGATGGTTCCGGAAGCATAGGTCAGTAAGCACAAGACACCCCCCAGTGGAATGGCTCCGATTGTTTCATCCAGTCCTTTCGGAATGTGTGTCGCTGAGTACAAGGCAATATTGATTGCGATTGCCGGCCAGATCCCCAATGGTTCGATCAGCGGCATGAACAATACGCCGCGGAACAGCAATTCATACCCGAACAGGTACAAGGCCCATCCCAGCAAGTTTTTATAGTAAATGGTCGTTGTCCAGTTTTTTGCACGAATTTGCGGGTAATTGACCAGATTTTTCGGCTTTTTAGCACTGAATGCTGCCAATGGGATAACCAATGCGCATAAACCAACTGTCCAAACAAGCGTAAAAAATGCCGTTTCTGAATAAAATGTCAGTCCCAGGTCTGCAAATGTCATCCCGTCTATCAACACGAAACAAACAATAACCGGCGCGACGCCCATCGAGAGAAACCCGAAATATTTGGTAAAAAAGATGTGGTTGGCAGAAGCATTGTCAAAATCGTACTTTTTGTAAAACGATGCTTTGACCTTTTCCGACTGTGCGGTAAACCAGTAGATAACAAAGAATACCAGGGCGGACAGGATCGGAACGATCACCTGCATGTCGGTGTCTTTCCATTCCAGATTTAGTTCAAAGTAATTGTACATAGCTGCTTATTTTTTTGAAAGATAGCCGTTTTCTTTAAACCATTCAAAACATTCTTTCACGGCGACCTCAATTGGTGTTTGTGGCATATCCAGTTCCCTTCGGGCTTTTTCGGCAGAATAATAATGGTGATCACAGGAAATAATTGCCAGTTCTTTTGTCACTGCAGGATAAAATTTAAACAGTTTAGCCATTATCCCGTTTACTACTCCGTATGAAATCACCACCGAATTGGCTAATTTCCGTTTCGGCGGTTTTGCATCAATCGCCTGCGCGAGTTTATTGAATGCTTCCCGGTACGTGAGGTTTTCATTTCCCAGAATGTAACATTCACCGATTCTACCTTTCTCAATGGCCTGTGCAATCGCAAATGCAACGTCTTTGACGGCCACATAATTTTTTCCGCCGCTGGTGTACCCCGGAACACGCCCCTGGTGCAATGCGAGAATCATCAACCCCGAACTGGGTTTTGAATCATACGGTCCGATCATGAATGTCGGATTGACCACAATGGCAGGTAACCCTTTCGTTTTGACGGCATCGATGATGTAATCCTGTGCGTAACGTTTGGAATCCATGTAGTCCAGACCATATCTGACAGACAAGTAAGGAGTGTCTTCTACTCCCGGTTTATCTTTGGTCGTACCGTAAGAAAATGAATTGGCTGTTCCAACGTAAATCAGTCGTTTGATGTTGTGTTTCAGACAGGCGTCTGCGATGTTTTTTGTCCCTTCAATGTTTACTTTGTTGATGAATTCATTTCTGGGTGGAAATACATTGGTAGCTGCTGCACAGTGAATGACCACATCCTGGTTGGAAAATGGTTCGTTCAATGATTCCGGGTTGGTAATATTTCCGTAGAATGAAGTAATGGGTAACCCCGAGAGGGTAGGGGAATTTGTTCCTTCCAGCAATAAAACGCTGACGTCGTAATTGCGTTTTAATAATTCCCGAACCAGGTTGCTTCCAAGTACACCATCAGGACCTGTTACAAGTACTTTCATATTTCTGTCTGTATAAGTAAGCACTGTGCAGTGCAAAAAAAAGCCCCAATGTGTTCATTGGGGCCAATTTTTATGTTTTTTGTGAGGTCCCGAGCGGATTCGAACCGCTGTGCACGGTTTTGCAGACCGGTGCCTAACCCCTCGGCCACAGGACCATTTTTACCAATTTGACAGGGTTATTTATCAAGATTGGACGACAAATTTATAAATAAATTCTGAAACAGAAGGAAAAATGCGTTGTTTGAATAAAAAAATAATTTCTTTTTTGGTTATTGGAACTCAAAATCAGTTGTTTTCGAACAGGATTTTTACAACTTTTGGATTTGCAGCAAAAAATTGTCCTTGAAAAGTTGTCCATTTAAAATAAATGAATAACTTTGCGCCCCTAATGAATTAGTTTTGATTCCGTAGCTCAGCTGGTAGAGCAATACACTTTTAATGTATGGGTCCTGGGTTCGAATCCCAGCGGGATCACTTCTTGGGACAAATCTACAAAAGATAGATTTGTCCCATTTTTTTCACCCTCTAATACGCTGGTTTTCTGATACATGAGACGAATCACTTCGTTGACTCTCGGGGTTCGATGTATATTTCCGTCGAAAACGATTTTTTCAGGGAATATCGAACCCAAGATTATTCGTTGTTCTTCAGGAGTAGCTTTTTCAAATCTTTCATCAAGCTTATATAGCTGATAGGCAGCAGATTCGAACAGTGAATCAATCTCTTTGAAGTTGTTTGCCAACTTACCAAGCTGTTGTTCTATCTGTTCAATACGTTGATTTGTTTCCTTTTTAATATGGACAAAATCTTCATCATCAAGTGTCCCTTCGACTTTTTGGATACGTGCCTTCTGCATTCTCGCGTTTAATTCATCCAGTTCATCCAGTAATCTTTTTCTTTCCGAATTTTGCTGCTGTGTCTGCTTTGCGAACTCGTACTTAATAGATTCAACAAACAATTCCACCATGCCAGGCTTTGGAATTAATTCACCGAGTTGCTTAATGAATAGCTGATTCGTGTCCTGAGCCTTGAACCGAGTACCACATTTGGAAGTACAGTGGTAATAATAGTAGTATTTACCCAGCTTGCCACGAGAAGCACTACCTGTCAGTGTACGACTGCATTTAGGGCAGGCTAGAAAGCCTCTCAGTGGAAGATTATCTATGGACACCACTTTGGGCTTGATAGTTCTTTTACGTCCATCTAGGACGTCCTGTACGCTATTGAACAATTCTTCGCTTACCAAAGGCTCATGCTGACCGTGAACGAAATATCCAGTTTCATTTTCGTAGGGAGGAACAAATATTTTTCCACAGTAGACAGGATTTCTGATCGCAACCCAAAAATTATTCTTACTAAATCTCTTCTGTCCGCTTTCTTTGGCCTTCTCACGAACCATTTTCCAGATTTGTTCGGTGTTGTAGGTATCTTCACTAAGTTGCTCAAATGCCCACCTGAGCAAAGGTCCTTCTATGGGATGAATAGCGATATACTTTTTATGATCTTCGGTAATTTTATTGACATAGCCAACCGGAGCAGTTCCCATCCATCGTCCTTCCTTTTTTGCACGTCGCATACCATGAAAGACGTTCAATGCCCTACGGTCATTTTCTACCTCGGGAGCCGCCAGATAAAAAGCAAGCATCATTTTGTTTTCAGGAATAGAGAGATCCAAAGGCTGTTCGATAGCCTGAGGTTCAACACCCAGCATGCGCAACGTGCTGATCATTTGATACGCATCACCCGCATTCCTACTAAACCTATCCCATTTGGTAAATAAAACCAGATTTGTTTTGCCTCGTTTGCTTTTTAACTTTGAAAGTAGCTTTGTCCATTCTGGTCTTTGAAAAGATTTAGCAGAGTGATCTTCGTAGATGATATCCCGCACCTCAATTCCATTCCTTTGACAATACTGTTGAAGTCGTTCTTCCTGATCTCTTTGAGAATATCCCTTATCCGCCTGTTCGTCCGTAGACACACGTATATATAAGTCTGCAACCATAATTCATTTTTTTTGACACATAAATCCCTGACACATTTGGTTATGACACCCATAAAATTAAACATTATGGGATAGATTTACAAGTTATTGGTCTATGGCAACACACCATAGACCATTGATTTCCTTGTTATTTAGTGTAAATACTGGTCGAAAAACCAGTCTCCGATGAATAGTTTTTAAATGCAGTATATCACATTCAGAATCTTTTATGCTTCATCCCAGCTTTCTGTAAGATCCATTCAAAGTGAGTGGTTTATTTTGTTTTATCAAATCTCTTACCACAATAGATACAAGTTTCTCCATAAAACCCTGTATAAGAGTTGCCTGTTCAAGATTGACTTGTGTGCCATGCTTTGCAAGAATTTTCACAATTCGTTTAGGGGACAATCCTTTCTCTACGTTTCCTACCATCACGATCTCCTTTCTTAACTAAATTTAAACGATAACCAAAGAAAATAAAAGATGTATCACCGCACAAGTACAACTTTAAGTTGTTTCCCCTGTTAATGCTGGTTCCGAATGTGAAATCGCATGGTTTTCTATTCGGAAACAAGAATAAAGAAACCTTTTGAAAAGAAAAATCGCAGTCACTATAGTAAGTAACTGCGATTTAATTTTAGTTGCGTCATCATATTTATTCTTCGTTCCACTTATTTTCGACAAATTTGATTAAATCATCACGCATCACAATCCCACTTGCTTCTGGAAGCCTGATTATTCTTTCAATCTTTTGAAAACTATCTTTTTTTTCCAGTTTATGTTTTTCCATAAATGCATTGCAAAAATAGACAACCTCATAAAGCTCTTTTTTGTTTACACGATCGCGATCACGCTTACCGGTATAATTGGGATCATCGCCCGGTGTTGTCGTGTTTTCATAATCATCATGTAGTAAATCATCTTCGTTAAAACTCATAATTTTTTGTTTTTAGGTTTCATTAAAGATAAAACTTTTCAGAAAAGTGCAAATACGGATTTCCGTAAAATCTCACAATATTAACTTTTTAGCGCGCTATACCGAATAATATACCAAATAGCTTTTCGACTGTTGGGCTGCCCCTATATTGCCCTTAATTATCAGCCTTATTTGCAAGGCAAATAGGCGTCAGCAAGATTAAAATTTCATATTCTCGAAACAATCCTCTAACTTTGGTTTTATAACCTACTGATGCCATGTATATTACTGACCACATCCCAGAAAAGGACTTGCTGATACGTCTGCAAGGTGGCGATCATAGGGCATTTGAGATCATCTATAAAAAATACAGTCTTATCATATACGCAAATATCCTCAGAATGGTGCGTGATGAAGATATTGCAGATGATCTACTACATGACCTCTTTTTGAAAATATGGAACAAAAGGGTTGAGATAGATCCTGAGAATTCATTTAAAGGATACCTCTTTACCTGTTCCAGATTTCTTGTCCTGAATTTTCTGCGCCATGTATCCGTTGAAAGACAAGTTGAAAAGTATCTTAGCAGTGTCCGAACAGAGCTCTACACGCATATTGAAGAACTTGTCTTCCTCAAAGAAACCGATAACATACTGCAAAATGCGATAGGTCAGCTCCCTCCGCAACGACAGAAAATATATACTATGTGTAAGGTAGATGGGATGAGCTATGTAGAAGTCGCATCCTTATTAGGTATTTCAATATCCACTGTTCAGGATCATATTGTCAAAGCCAATCAGTTTATCAAAAAACAATTGTCCACCACAGATAACCTTACTTTACTGTTAGGTGCCCTACTTATTACGTATTAATGTGACCTTAAAACCAAGGGATATTTAAGGTATGGTGATCTTCGATACCTCTACTTTAAGGTCGAAAACAACACTCACCTTAAAATGCGCATCTTTTTAAGGTCGGAATAGCTAAATGACCGGAACTTTAAGGTCAGAAATGTTGTTCGCCTTAAAATTACATGCATTTTAAGGTCATTTATGAAATTTTGTTATATTTGTATATGGCTTATACGATAAATCCCGACCGAACAAAACCATGGAATGGCTTACCTGATCTACCCATAGATGCAGAAATCTATGAAAAGGTAGCGATATACGAGCAGCTTGGAAATGCTAAGGCTGCATTGGGACGTTTACAGGGACGTAGTATAGTCATACCCAATCAGGGACTGCTTATCAACTCTATCAGTTTGCAGGAAGCAAAGGCATCCAGTGCTATCGAAAATATTTTCACGACGGATGATGAGCTTTATAGAGCCTACAGTCAGGATCAGAAACAACCAGTTGGAGCAGCCAAAGAAGTACTGAACTATAGAGAGGCACTATGGCGAGGCTACGAGTATCTAAAGGGAGACCAGCAGATCGATATACCTTATTTTGTCGATACATACCGTATCGTTACCGGGTACAACGATGGCGTAAGAACACCTGTCGCACAGATATATATCAAGGAAGGTGGTTCGGGGCCAAATGCAGGGAAAGCCTTCTACACACCACCGAGAGGTGCCGGAGTTGTTGAGCACAAGATGAATAATCTGATTGAGTTCCTCAATGATGACGAGCGCTATTCTATGGATTCACTCCTGAAAATGGCAATAGGACATTTCCAGTTTGAAGCTATTCATCCCTTTAGAGATGGCAATGGTCGTACAGGTCGTATTTTCAATATCCATTATCTTACCAAAAAGGGACTGCTTGACTATCCCATCCTATATCTCAGCCGTTATATTCTGGAAAATAAAGAAGATTATTACGCAGGATTAGCTGGTATCACACAACGTGGCAGTTGGGACAAATGGCTGCTGTATATATTGAAAGCAATAGAAGTCACGGCAAACATGACGTATGATAAGATCAATGATATAGTCAAAGCCAAAGATGCCATCTTTCAATTTTTGCAGACCGGAACAGATATCACCAGACCCGACACTTTATCAGAAGCACTGTTCACACAGCCCTTTACACGGGTAAAACACCTGGAAACCCATTATGCGGAAAATACGGCAAGAAAATATCTTGACCAGTTGGCAAACATGAATATTCTTGAAAAAAGGATGATTTCGGGGAGTGCCTATTACCTCAATCTGGAACTCTACCGTATCCTTTCAGAATAATTTACTTTTTTTTACTTCCGAACCCACGGAATGGTCTTTTCAGGTTTATTTATAGAAAAGACCAACATGCATAGTCAGCACGAGCATATACATTTATTGATTCAGCGTTACCGCAGTGGACTTGCTACCCAAGACGAAGTACGCCAACTGATGACGTGTCTGCAATCTGGAGAAGACACGGAATATATTGAAGCAATCATTAGCGAAGGGCTTCTGGATACCGATATTCCCAAAGCAATGGCAACCTCTCCGAGAATGGAGAAAAAATGGAAGATCTATTCAAGCAGATAAAGAAGAAGCAGAACCCAACACGCTCTATCCGCAAATACCTGACGATTGCTGCCGCTATTATTTCTTTTGCATTCCTTACGCTGTACATTTATAAAAGCTTCAATCTCAATACCGAGGAACAAAGGATAGCGGATATCCAGACAGACGATATCTCACCGGGTGGCAATAGGGCGACGATTACTTTATCCGATGGAACTGTGATTGAGCTGGCAAAAGACCAGCAAGGTATCATTGCATCGGGAACACAGTTGAGCTATGCCGATGGTCAGAAACTATTGGAAGCAGATAAAGACATTCAGTTTGCTACGATGACTACCCCACGTGGTGGGCAGTATCAGATTACATTGCCTGATGGTACGAAAGCTTGGCTCAATGCGGCTTCATCATTACGTTATCCGAGCAGGTTTAATAACAATGAGCGCAAGGTTACGCTTGAAGGAGAAGCCTACTTTGAAGTAGCACCAGACAAGGAACATCCCTTTATAGTCGAGAGCAATGGACAGTCTGTTGAAGTATTGGGTACAGGATTTAATGTCAATGCCTATCGGGATGAACGACAGTCGCTGACCACGCTGGCACATGGTAGTATAAGAATAAATACTGCTGATGAATCTAAAAGTATCATATTAAAACCCGGAGAACAAGCAGCGGTTGAAGGAAAGGAGATAAAGGTAAAGCAGGTAGAAGTTGACGAGTATACCGCTTGGCGAAATGGAAAGATTTCGCTTAGTCAGGCAGACCTCTCAGGGATAATCAGACAGATTGAACGCTGGTATTGTAAACTTCCCTAAAAATCAGACAGTTTAAAAATATAAATTTTAAATTGTACTCATTATGAAAAAATCAAGATTTACAGAAGCACAGATCGTAGGTATTCTTAAGGAATATGAATCAGGAAAAAAGACAACTGATATTTGCCGTTCACATGGGATTTCTGTGCCAACATTTTACCAATGGAAGCGTAAATATGGTGGGATGGATAATCAACAGCTAAAAGAGCTGAAAGCCCTTCAGGAAGAAAATGCACGCTTGAAGCGAATGTTTGCAGATTTAAGTTTGGATCATTTAATTTTAAAAGATATTATCGAAAAAAAGCTTTAAAGCTCTGTGAACGTAAGGCTCTAGTAGAGGTAATTCTTAAGGAGCAAACACTTAGTGTGAACAGAGCTTGTCGTATTGTTTGTCTCACCCGTAGTATGTATTATTATGTTTGTAAGAAAGACGATGAGCCGGTAATAGAAAAGTTATCTGAACTTTCTCAAAAGTATCCTACACGTGGATTTGATACGTATTACGGTAAAATCCGTTTGGAAGGCTTGGAATGGAATCGTAAACGGGTATTGAGAGTTTATCGGATGTTGAATTTAAAAATTCGTCGTAAACGCAAACGCAGGATTCCTTCACGAGTGAAAGAGTCTTTAGCTGTTCCTGCGCTACTGAATGATACCTGGTCGATAGATTTTATGAGTGATTCATTGGAAAATGGTCGTAGGTTCAGAATACTAAATGTCATGGATGATTGCAACCGGGAAGCGTTACTCAACGAAGCTGCATTTTCTATTCCTGCTGAACGGTTGGTAGATGCACTAAAGCGACTGTTCTCAAATCGAGAAAAACCAAAGAAAATACGAGTAGATAATGGTCCTGAGTTTTTTTCAAGAGTTTTTACTGCATTTTGTTCCGAAAACCGGATAGAACTCTGTTATATTCAGCCAGGGAAACCTTCTCAGAATGCTTATATTGAGCGGCTAAACAGAACCTTTCGAGAAGATGTACTGGATGCATATCTGTTTAGTTCTATTCAGCAAGTAAATGCAATGGCTTACGAATGGCAGATTGATTACAATGCAAATCACCCGCACAAGGCTTTAGCGGGGCAGAGCCCCTGGTTGTTTATGGGAAATAATAAATGGAAGAATTAGAAGTAAATAATTATATTTAACTATTGTCTGAAAAAGGGAAAGGCTACATTTTTTAGGGAAGTTTACAGATCCACCAAAGGAAGAAGATAAGGAAGCTGAATATAAAAATCTTCCAGAAGCAACTGTTTTGGGTTTCAAATCGACAACTTCAGAAGCTTTTTCAAATCCTTATACTCGATCAAATGGAATGAACGCTTCTCTAACAGGTGTACCGAATAGTTCCGGAAAGAGTATGAATGATGTATTGAATTGGTTTGATGAAATGGTTATTACACCTATTCAAAGTTTTTCAAACGATGTTCAGAGTTTTATAGATCAAAACCCAAATTTGATGAGACATCTAAATCCTTTACCAGATGCGATATCTATAGACTTTAGTGCTGCGGCTTTTGCTGGACCGGGCACATCAGGGACAATTCATGTGAATTGGATATTAAAAAGCCCGAATGCATCTCATAAACCTATTGTTTCATATGAACAAACCATGGGGGCTGGAGCAAAAATAACAAACATCCTTAAATTCTGTGTCCGAACAAATGTAGTAAGTCTATTTTGTTCACAATCAACATTTTAGCATGGAAAACTTATTTCTTTCTACACTTTGCAATATTAATGAGCGGAATATCCCATGCCACTTTCAGGAAAATGCGATGACCATTTTCATAAACCTGGTTCCCATTCTGTGTTACTTCGCGGAGCTCAGGCGTGAACTGATAACCGACACCAAGGACTAACGGTGAGTTTTTAAATCCATAGGTAAGTGCCCCTCCTGGCGAAAACAATTGCTTAAAATTGACTTGATCAGGCAAAGTTGATGTGGAATCGTCCAGCCTAAAATTAAGGATTGCACCAATGTCAATCAATTGGGCGAATAAATTGATCGACCCGGCATTCTCACGACCACGTTTAACCTTGAACGAAGCCTCAAAACCAAGGGGCAATGATATACCGGAAACAAACTTGAATTTTTGATTGTCACCAGTAAGTTTTTCAGCACTAATAAAATATCCAGGTTGACCGGTAAAGGATAAAGTAAATGGGTATTCCCGTTTAAGTATAAAACTGGTCGGCGGTGCAGCATGTTTTTTAATCACCTCTTTGACCTGATCGGAGTCTTCCGAATTCACCACGTCTGCCATAAAACTACCATACTTTTCCATACTTAGTAAAACCTTGTTGTCATCATCGAGTGTTATGAACTCCTGAAGTACTTGGGTGGTATAATAAATGGTGTTACTAAAGTCCTTTTTACGGGCATTATCGTATAAATTCAGCGCATAATCTGAAAGTCTAACAAAACGATCCAATTCATTTTGGTTATAATCCAGTCTAGCTAGGAAGCTACTTGATGTGACGGTTTTTATCATCAACTTCATATAACCAACAAAATTATCCTCAATATTCTTTTCAGTAAGGTTTGCTCGGAACGTTTTGATTTCGTTAAGGGCAGTCAGCATGTTGTTTGTGATGTCACGTACCTTTTTAATATCATCATCAGAAATACCCTGCAGGGTTTTGTTTACGCCGGAAAAGAAAAATTCATCAAAGAATGCGCGATCCTGCTGATAAAGTAAACCAGCAAAATAGTTCCATTTTATGCCATTGTCTAATTTGCGCAATTCACTGAGATTGATCCAAACATTGGAAAATTGGTCTTTGGAAGAGGCTGTTGTATCCCGCAGGTTACGCTGAAGCAGATTGATGCCATGCAAAGTGAGATAAAGCTTTTCGATCGGCTTATCATGTCTGGCAATAAGTTCTGCGCGGTAGTATTCATTGTCAAGATAATCCAATAAATCGACCGGATGAAAATTATTTGTAAGTTTCAAACCAATGTCCGAGGCAAGGTAAAAGTAAGCGTATGAAGGGCTGGCTTTAATGGCATCGATGTTTTTTCGATTTAGAACCAAGAATTTAGAATCTATTTCTGATCCGGATGTCTCATTGTAATCTCTTATGTACTTGATTAAAGTTTCCGGTAAACTCTTCAGGTCTTCATTGAAAATCGTCTTGTATTCATCTCCAAGTTCGGGAAATTTTGCTGGATCGGCAGTGGAGAGTTTTTTAATTGTCAAGGGGAAAAGTACGGTCAACTCAGGAGCCTTTTCAGACATTTTTTTAAAACCCTGCATGTAGGTGATCAATTGTGCCTTACGGAATTCTTCTGCAAAGTACTTAGTTAGTCCATCAATAATTTTTGTTTGTTGGTCTGCACTTAAAGAGGAGTTGCCACCAAAAAAACCAGGAATCAAAGCTATTGCAGCACTAATTCCTGCATCCATAAATTTACTCATACCATGCCCCCCCTCCTCGGCAATCATTTTTCTTGTCATAAAGGAGTTATACTTTTGGATTGCGCTGTTTAGTAGTACAATATCGAGATCTAAAGTATCACTATTGAAAGGATTTTGCATAAATTTCTTGTAGCTTTGAACGACTAATCTTTCTGTCGTTGAAAGATATATTACAGGCTCTAAAGACACATCTATCTCAAGGCCTTCCATTAGTTTCTTAGCTTTCTCCTCGTCAGATAATTGCAATATATTCTCAAGCTCAACAATGCTGATCCGCTCCAAAAATTGAGCCTCATAGAATGCATTTTGCGCAAATGAAGTGCTCGCAAATAATGCCAGCGCGGTGGTAAGTAATATTCTTTTCATGGTTTAGGATTAATTGGTAATTAGATGTCCCACCTCGGTTTTAGAACCATTGGGGTTTTTACTATAAATGGTACCTGCTTTCAAATCGAACAAAACTCCTTCAAAATCTAATGAAACGGGTTTGCGGGTGTTTTTATCCAGGATTACTTTCCCGATCACTTCTTCCGTACCGACATATTTTACAGTGTGATCTGTATCGAGGTAAATCCGTTCACCAAATAGCAGGTACGTTGGACTTCCTATCTCAACTTGCTGCTCTGCAAAGGTTGGAAGCTGCAAATTATCCTCAAGAAACTGTCCGCTGTCCAACGCTTCATACACTTCTAACGGTATGCTTTTACTGATTTCGGCTAGTAAATCCTCTTTAACAAGTGAGGTGATAGTGTCTTTTTCCATTAACTTTTGCGCATCCAGATACCCGCTGATAATTGTAGCTACGCGATCCGCCCTCCCGGGATGCGAACTACTTTGTTTTTCAGGAGCAAAGTGATTAACAGCAAGAATTGCATCATCCAAAGTACCTTTGGCAAGATACATTTGAAAACCAGCGTACCAATCCGCTTGCTTTTCGTGGATTCGACTTGCCGAAGAATTTTTTAATGGATGATTGTAAAGTAAGTGTGCTAACTCATGAAAACAAATACTTTTGATGGGGTGCTTCGATTGTTTTAAGCTAAATACGGAGTCAAAAAACACAGGGCTATATAGGAGGAAACGTCTATTTGAACTCTTATTAATTACAGCAAATGCGCCAAATTTTTTAACGGTCTCAACTTCGATATCAGAGCCTGGAAGCCCAATCGATTTGAACACTTCGCTTATCAGTTCGTTATATTGGTTTTTTTCATTGGTCAGTTGTTCAGTTTTATCCAGCTTTTCTTCATTGTAGCTACTATAAGCCTCGATTTTAATTTTTTCTTTTCCAGATTCACTTGTAACTGAGTCGGTACTTGTGGATGAGCCACAGCCAATCGCGACGCAGCTAATGCAGAATAGCATCGCAAAGTGGTAATAGGTGATCGTCTTCATTTGTTTAATCTTTTAAAATTAGTAGCAAAACTGAATAGCCGTTGACAAAGATTTTGCAATTCTGAAAAAACGGAGCGATATGACTATTTAAATTTATATCAAATCTCTTATTATTAGTCAATTAGTTCAAACAAATGAACATATTTTTTCTTTAATTAGGTATAGATCAAGATTAATTTTTTGTAAAATACCCAAAAATAGGTATATCTACCTATTGCATGAACAGGTAGAAGTATGGATAAAAATAAAACCCATAGATAACTAAGCCATTAATTCAGGAACCTCCTCATAATGATGTGGTACCGTCGGTTCAACGCTTTGCTGGAAATCTTTTTCAATCGTATAGGCATCCTTCGCTGGCGCACGCGTCTCGCGTGTGCCCTACACATAATAGCGGACGAAATAGCAAACATGAATTTGCTCTCAACTGAATAAAATTTGGCACTTGTGACTATTTTTTGTTCCTGTGATGGAGATGAGTTTATTTCACTCATCGTTCGTTTGCTGAATTTCCTGCTTTCTGGCTTTGGCGTTTTCTATATTTTTTTTCTCAGTACAGTAAGCCCACAGGAATAGACAACCAAAGATTACTAAAGCTAATGCAACTAATTTTCCGATTCGTTCCAGAAAGGTGACAAACCAGGATGATTTCACCTGCTAATTTGATACACGACCCCTTGCCACTTGTTTTTTAAGGTGTTTTACAGAAAATTGAGGTCATATTATTTGGTTAGCAATAGGAGAATAACACAAAGAAAATATGCAGAATCTAACTTACTACACATTCCTATCAATCAGTATAACTTGTTTGGACATAAATTATTGAACAAGGGATCAACTAATGAAAATCTGTCAAATTAAGTCCTGATTTTCTTCTTTTTTTTTCTTAGGAAAGCAATAAATGGGCTTTTTTGTTAATAGAAATAGCAGCAACTATATTTTTCCAGCTCCGTCAAAGTGGGTAATAATTATTAAAAATTTACCCAATGAAAAAAACAATTGCATGTATGTGCAGCAGCGCGTTTGTCTGCTTATTGACTTCAGGATCTCTTATGGCTCAAATAACTGATTCAGCTCCCTACTGTCAAGCGGGATATGACGATGGCTTTTTCCCTGTGGAGCGGTATGTTTCTAAAGTTTCCCTTGGTTCGTTAACTAACACAAGCGGTACAGTACAAGCGCCCGGTGCGCATTACGTGTATTATAACAACTTAACGATTCCGGAATTAATTAAAGGAAATACTTATCCGTTGATGATAGAAAATGATGGAGGTGTTTCTATCCACTATGTTGCTGTTTTTATTGATTTTAATGGTAACGAACAATTTGACTTACCTGATGAGCGTGTGTTGATTCAGTCAATTAACACCAATGATGTCACTAACCCTTCCACTGCACAAGTTACCATTCCTTCGGATGCAACTGAGGGTGTGACACGTATGCGTGTGATGGTTTTCGAAGATGACGAATTTACGTTTGGTTCTGCTGATCCGGTTGTTGACGGATGTACTGCTTTCGACGGAGGTTCTTTTGACTGGGGGGAAACAGAAGATTACAATGTGAAGATTGTTACTACAACAGCAGGAACTGAACATCTGGAAATAACCGAAGCATTTAAAGTTTATCCCAATCCAGCGAAAGAAAGCATCAAAGTTCGTGAACAATGGAAAAACGCTGCAATTGAAGTTATTGGATTAGACGGGCGTATCTTGATTAACATACCATCTGTTGAAACAGACCATATCGATATATCTGGGCTCGAAAGCGGAAATGTAATTTTCCAAATCACGAATCACGAGGGTACACGTTCTCAAAATCTGCTTATTGTAAAGTAACGATTCCTAATCCCTGGCATCTAATGCCGGGGATTATCTATGTTACAGTTTGAACCTCCTTTTCTTTGTTCCCCTTTGAGCTACTTTATTATTCTGCAATGGGTATTTTCGGGTAGATTTCTCTTCAATTGATGCTTGACTCCCCCTCTCCTTTAATTGACTCAATCGCCGCAAATCCGACAATAAAGTGTTCGAGTGAGCGGTAAACGAAAAAAGCACTTCAAGGCCCGTAGCGACTGAAGCTTTTGATCCACTGCACGTCGATTCTATGGGATCAGGGACCAATCCCTCGATTCAATTTCATGATCAATTCTTTTTTATTGACCTATACACCCCGTTTATTACAGTATTTAATTACCATAAACTGACTTTTGGATGCTTTTGAACGATTAGATTCCCATAAACTTAAACGGTTCTGCAGCTTTAAAATTGGCATTGGACAACCCATTCATCGACGCATTTTCCTTGACATCCAGTTTCATTGTTTTTGCTCCTGTTTTTAGATCAAATTTAGTGAGGTCTACCCAAAATGTTCCCGGCATTAGTACATCTTCGAAGTAATATACCAGATGCTTTTGGTCGGCGACAGACCGCCACCGCGTGGAAGAAATATTTGGCTCGGTTTCAGAACTGATTCCAAACGGCACCGAACAATTTCGGATGACACTGAACACACTTGCAATTGCAACCCGTGTATTGTCTGTTTGTGGAATCGCATTGATGTAATACGAGGCTCTGACAAAACGATCTGCTGCACGGTTGGTACCCGGCAACATAATTGTTCCGGGAATTCCGGCCCAGTAGTTCGTTAGTGCTAACTGTTCTTCAAATATTGGAGAGTTGGTCATCACGGTATAGGCTGCGTCGTGGTGGATCATCAGCTTACCGTTGATGTATTCAAAAATTGCATTGTCACCTGAGGCGTCTGAAATAGATAAATGAAGCGTTGTGAACTTTTTCGTTCCCGGAATATAATCACTTACAACAACGAACGATTCATCTTTTAATGCATTGACAGCTTCGTTTACACTTGCAAAATTATCCAGTACATATTGCGCCCATGCTGAAATCGCAAGTCCTTTCTTGTTGCCACCGGGTTCAAATGCAGGGTACCCGGATTCGACCAGCCACAATACATTTGCTACCAATCCTTTCTCATTCAAGCCATCTGCGGTAGCAATGTCCCAGGCACTGGCAATCACACTACCGTATTTGGATGTCCATTTGACCGATTGCGGACCGACTTCGCCATTTCTGACAATTCCACGGGGAAAGACCCAAAGATTGGCGGAAATCTCGTCTTTCCAATCCATACTACGAGCAGTGATAACTGTTCCGTTTGGACCTTTGTATACCACCCGTGTACACGCCATTGTTTCCTTTTGTCCCAAAAGAAAAGCTGCAAAAACAAAAAAATACTTCATCATTACGTAGGTTTAATGTAGTCGTTAATGATGTTATGCTTGTCTTGTGTCGTATTGAAAATAAAAACTGGTAAGCATAACGTTACACAACGACTGTGTTTATTTGGTTGTTTAGTTTTATCGGAGCGAACACTAACATTGAATCGTTCCCTTACAAACATACTAAAAGAAAATCGGATCCACAATTTTATAAATTCGTTTACGTCTATGTTGATAAAATAAAAGTTCTATTTATGTTGAATCTTTTTTATTAGTGGGATTCGTGTTAAAATAATTTATACTTTTCAAAGGTTATGACGATCGTATGGAGACACTTGAAGAGAAGCTGGTAAAAGTTGAACACGGGTTTAAACTGTTCCAATCTGAAGCCGAACAAATTGTTCATTCGCATACCTTGCCGGATGCCAAAGTGATTGCTTTGGACCTCATGAAGAACAAGCATTACCAGGTGCGGTGTTGCGCGCTATTTATTTTGGGAGCACTTGCTTCCGGGGATCATACTGTTCTCACTGTGTTGAAGAATACGGCGCGTACAGATGAGAGTTGGCAGGTTCAGGAAATCATTGCCAAAGCGTTTGACCGATTCTGTGCCGACAATGGTTATGAAAAGTCGCTCCCCTACATTGCGGAGTGGCTCGACGACCAACATCCAAATGTATGCAGGGCCGTCACGGAAGGTTTGCGGATTTGGACCAGCCGACCCTATTTTACAACCCATCCCGAATTGGCAATACGATTAATCAGTGACCATAAAGCAAGTGAAAGCGAATACCTGCGTAAATCAGTGGGGAATGCATTGAGGGATATCAGTAAAAGACACGGTGAACTGATTCGCAAAGAAATTTCCTCATGGGATTTGACCAATAAGCACATTGCATTCACACATGCTTACGTCCTCAAGAAGCATTGATAACAATGAATATTCGTAGTTTAAATTGTCCCAAATACAGGAAGAAGGGTGGGTACTGAGCTATTGCCGGATTGGTTATTTGTAAAATTGTTTTTTCACCATGTTATAATAACAGGTTATTTTTTTGGTATTATGGGACGTTTTACTTTCTGTTTTAGGCGCAACTTCTGTATAAAATTCCAGAATAGGTTCGTTGTATTTTTGCTGCCAGTTATGGATCGGATAGTTTGTTGTTATTTCATACAGCTTTATTCCCTCATTGCTGTAAAATTCATGCTGATATTTTCCTTGTTCCGTTATTGTTTGTTTTAAGATAAAGCTCTGCTGATAAGCATTTATAATATGGTAAACAGCCTTTTCAGATACTTCGGGGAATTCGTGAAGAAGGGAAAAGGTATCATTTTCCAATCGGTAAGTGATGATGCTGCTGATTTTTTGATGTTCCCCGTATGATTTATCGATACTCGAATACCTGGAATAATTATGTGATCTTAATGGATGCGGGAAGCGTTCCGTCTTAATGACAAAAAATGTAACCGATTGATTTTCTCTTTTTCCGGGATAGTTTTCATCAGTAGCGACAAGATATTCATACCCCTCTTCCTGAATAATCTCCTGACCGTTTGACTTTGGAATAAACGTGATATTTTTTGTTTGGGTAAGTTCGTCAAGTGATTCCGAATCCCTTAAATAAAGACGATTGACGATGAATTGTAAGTGTAACGCTGTATTGTTCGTGGTTACATAGACGCATGCAGGGTAGTCTTCGCCGGAATTTGCACTTTCAAACTCTAAATACCTGAAATCTGTATCTATGTGCTTTATTGAAGGGTATTGATAGGGGGTGATTTGCAGTGGGACGGAGTCCTGTTCCTGTAAAAAAATGATTCCCCACCTTCTATTTTTCTTCGCGCAATAGAAAAATTCTTTTAGCTGAACGGGAATGGAATCAAATTGGGGAGGAACCTCATACGTATATCCTATTTGAAGGATTCCATATTTGCCATTGTTTTGTGTAACTATCGGAGTATTGGAAGTAGAAGGAATAATAGCACCGTCATATTTAAGCGGGTGAACGTTTAAATGTGTGAATGAATAGATTGCCTTCCAATAATCATAATCAGATCCCAGTCCTCCGGGTTTGTGTTTCTTTTCGATCTCTTTACGGGTATGCTCAAATGTAATAAGACCGTACTTATTCTCTTTTTTATATGCCAAAACATAATGAGAAACCCCTTGGGAAAGATTCCATGTTTTCCATTTGTTCGTTTCATTATCATAGCATTTCCACGGATAGTGAGAGGGGATGGTTTTGTCAGGGATTCCTTGTCCCAACACATACAATGTATCATAATCGTCTTCGCTAAAAAACCATTTGATTGAATCAATATGACTCTCAAATCCATACGTAGAACCGATACGCGTTTCCCGGAATTGTTTCAGAGCAAATGAATATTTATTGGCTTGTCGTAAAATAAACAAATGATGTCCCTGTTCTTTATTCAGGTATGCAAATGGCGTTATTTCATCGTAGCGGGCAGGTAGAATAACATGATTGTCAGCATCCATAAGCCCGAATTTTTCATGATCAGAATAAATCGTTTGACTTTTTACTTCCGATGTGAGCAACAGGGAGATGCAGGAAAATTGTATGATTATGCAAGAAATACTTTTGAATGAGACATTACGACATGATGAATGGTAAATCCGGAATGAAATCGCGTGATAAATAATGGATTGAAAAAGCATGTACGTAATAATTTCAGGTTAATAGTCCGATGAACTTAGCGTTAATTTTCCAAACAGGAGTGAATTCAATGATTAAAAATAACATAAATTGCTGGAGAATGTATACATTCAGAATGTAAAAACACAGTTTGAAACATGATAGATAAACAGGTGTTCTCGAAATACCCGATCGACAATTACGGAGAAATCTGGGATAAACTCAGTCCTGTATATTTCACGAAAAAAACAGTATTACCGAAAGACGTTCTTTGTTTTCTGCAAAAAGGAACAGTGCGGAAATCAATTGCAGATGTGGAAAAAGACCCGGAAGAGCGTATTTCAGTCGATTTTTATTTTGAAGGAGATATTTTTACTGCGCGGGCAGATAACGAGGTTGAACGGCAATTTGTATACGAACCGATCAGCAGCGGAATTTTATGGTATGTTGCGATGAGTGAAGTGAGAACGCTTTTCCTGGAATCGAAACTGTGCAGTACAACACAGAAAGTATTTTTAGAAGAACAACTCCGCGAAAAGACACTTCGTGAGATCCAGCTTTTAAAAACCACTCCGAAAGAAATGTATATGTACCTGCTCAACAACAAACCTCATTTTGTACAACACGTACCTCTGAAATACCTGGCATCGTACATTGGGATAACACCGCAGGCGCTGAGTCGCATCCGGAAGAAAATTAATTAACCCGGGTTCATTGTTTGATACCGTTCGAACACTGTTCTTTGCAGAAAAAACAATGACGAAACAGGAATTAATCGCGGACTTTATCGGGAATCATCAAGTGGCCATCCGCTACATTGATGCGTTGGATGCAGACAGGTTTCATTACCGGTACCAAAATAAATGGACGGCAGGGCAACAGTTAGAGCACATTTTACGGACCATCGTACCGTTTTCCGGAGCGCTTGTATCAAAGCAATTTGTAGAGGAAACGTTCGGGAAAATTGATCGCGCTACCTGGGATGGTGCAACTGTCCTGGAAAACTATAAAAAGACCAGTTTACAGGCGCCGGATCGGTTTTTACCGAAAGAACAGGTACTGTTTGAGCAAAAAGATGCACTAATTGCGGACCTACATAAGCAGCTCACAACCATAGGAGATTTACTGGGTAATTATACGGAAGAAGAACTGGATACGCTGACATTGCCACATCCTTTACTGGGAAAATTGACGATAAGAGAAATGTTTTACCTGATGGCCTATCATCCGTTGCATCATCAGAAGCAACTGGAGCAACTCCTTGAAACGTACAACACGTGATGCCGTAAAACAGAAACACGGGAAACCTGCATCCTTCATTTTTGATTCGTTTGAAAGAGAAGAGGTGGGATAAATTGAATTAACTTTGTGACATGGAAGATTTACGGCACATTGATGAATTCAAATCATCCCCGGAATTGGTAGAAAAACTGAATGCGCACAGCATCAGGAAAAGTTACAAAGCGGGAGATATTATTTTAAATGAAAATGCGTACATACGCGCCATTCCCATCGTCAGTAAAGGAACCCTGAAAGTGATCCGGACTGAAGAAGACGGCAGGGAAATTTTATTGTACTACATTAAAGCAGGTGAAAGTTGTATCATGTCCTTTCTGGGAGGGATGCACAATGAAACCAGTAAGGTAAAGGCCGAGGTGGAGGAAGACGCTGAAATTCTATTTCTTCCAATGGATAAAGTTTCATTGTTTATTAAGGAATATCCCCAATGGCTGGATTACATCTTCCGGCTATACCATAAGCGGTTTGAAGAATTACTCGAAATCATCAATGCGATTGCTTTTAAGAAAGTCGACGAACGGTTAGTGGATTTGCTGCACAAAAAAGTGGAACTGACCGGGAATAAATTGCTACAGATTACCCACGAACAACTTGCAAACGAACTGGGAACAGCCAGAGTTGTGGTTTCAAGGCTCCTGAAGCAACTGGAAGAAGCGGGTGATGTACAGCTCGGACGCAACAAAATAACCGTTATGTAACCAAAGTAGCTGTAGAACTTCGGTGCTCGTTGCAATTTTGCATCAGTAATTTCGATACCGATGGATATAGCAGGCTATTTCGCTTCAATTTTTATAGGCATTTTTTTGGGATTGATCGGCGGAGGCGGAAGTATCCTGACCGTTCCCGTATTGGTTTACCTGTTTCGGATCGATGCCGTCATGGCAACGACATATTCATTGTTTATTGTGGCCGTCACAAGCATGGTCGGTTCACGTACCTATCTTAAACGAGGATTTGTCAACAAGCAAACCGTACTCTCATTCGGATTGCCGTCTATTGTCGTCATCCTGCTGACCAGAAAGTTTGTTCTCCCGGCAATTCCTGAAAACATCGTTACGATCGGAACACTCACAGTTACCAAAAGTGTACTGTTATTACTGCTGTTCGCGCTATTGATGATCGCTGCTGCTTATCGTATGATCAGCAAGAAAAACAAGGGAGATGTATCTTCTGCAGAAAACAAACGGTCTACATTGATTCTTCAGGGAATATTGGTTGGTTTTGTAACAGGATTGGTCGGAGCCGGTGGAGGTTTTTTGATTATCCCGGCACTGGTCAATATTGTTAAACTACCCATGAAAACAGCCGTGGGAACTTCCCTGGTGATCATTGCCGTTAATTCCCTGAGCGGATTTCTGTTTTCTCTTGACGGATCACCCATTGACTGGCAATTCCTGCTGACGATCGCCCTGTTTGCAGTTGGTGGGATTTTTATCGGTACAACCCTTTCAAAACGAATGGACGGAGCACAGCTCAAACCTGTATTCGGGTGGTTTGTTCTGATCATGGGAATGTACATCATTCTGAAAGAATTACTGCTGAAATAACCATTGTGTAACCAAAGTAGCTGTAGGAGTACATGCAAATGAGGATTTTTGCATTCTAAATGCCAATTAAACAAAAGAACAATGAAAATAGAACAGATTTATACCGGATGTTTAGCTCAGGGAGCATACTACATCACCTCCAATGGAGAAGCAGCCATTATTGATCCGCTGCGCGAGACACAACCCTACATCGATCGGTTGGAAAAAGACGGTGTGACACTCCGATACATATTTGAAACACATTTCCACGCCGATTTTGTCAGCGGACACGTTGACCTGGCGGAAAAAACCGGCGCGCCTATTGTGTATGGCCCGACCGCTACTCCTGAATTTGAGGCAATTGTTGCAGAAGATAACCAGGTGTTTACAATTGGTGCGATTCGTATAAAAGTATTGCACACACCGGGACATACCATGGAAAGTTCCTGTTTTCTGTTGATAGATGAGGACGGGAAGGAAACCGCTTTGTTCAGTGGCGATACCCTGTTCCTGGGTGACGTTGGCCGACCGGATCTGGCACAAAAAGCAGCACATTTGACCCAGGAAGAACTGGCCGGGTTGCTGTATGACAGCCTGTACAACAAAATACTTCCGCTAAGTAATGACATTACTGTTTACCCGGCGCATGGAGCAGGATCAGCGTGTGGAAAAAACATGATGAAGGAAACGGTAGATAGCCTGGGGAATCAGAAAAAGGTGAATTACGCGCTCAATCAACCGGATCGGGAAACGTTTATCAAAGCAGTTACCGATGGATTGCTTCCACCTCCTGCATATTTCGGAATGAACGTAGCGATGAATAAAAAGGGGTATGAACGGTTTGACCAGGTAATGGCACATGGTATGCAGGCATTATCACCGGAGGAATTTGAAACCCTGGCGGAAACTTCCGGAGCATTGATCCTGGATACAAGGAGCGATAAGGAGTTTTATACAGGTTTTATTCCGCAATCTGTTAACATCGGACTGAATGGTGATTTTGCACCCTGGGTTGGCGCTCTGATGGTCGATGTGCAGCAGCCGATCCTGCTGGTTACGGATTCCGGGAAAGAGGAAGAAGCAATTACCCGGTTGAGCCGTGTTGGGTTTGATCATGTGTTGGGTTACCTGAAAGGCGGTTTCTCTGCCTGGAAAGAAAGCGGGAAAGAAACAGATACTGTTCATCGGATCACGGCAGCTCAATTTGCGGAAGAAGTAAACATCACGGACAACAAAGTGGTGGATGTACGAAAGGAAAGCGAATATGCCGCTGAACATGTGGCAGAAGCGTACAGCAAACCACTGGCATATATCAATGACTGGATCAGAGATCTGGATCCCGGGGAGCATTTCTACCTCCATTGTGCCGGCGGATACAGAAGTATGATTGCTGCCAGCATTCTGCAGGCCAGAGGATACCGTAACTTTACGGAAATTGAAGGGGGATTTAATGCCATTGCGCTGACCGGTGTTCCGAAAACGGATTACATCTGCCAGAGTAAGGTCTTATCATAAGTCGTATAACCAGTAATAGCGAATAAAATGTTTGGATTATTTAAAAATTTGTTTGCCGGAGCGGATCCCCGGCTGAAGGAAGAAATAAAAGAAGGCGCATTGTTAGTCGATGTTCGTACAGCAGCTGAGTTTTCTACCGGGAGCGTCAGAGGAGCAGTCAACATTCCGCTGGATCAGCTATCCGGTAAACTGACAGCTTTGAAAGGAAAAAAGAGTATTGTTGTATTCTGCCGGAGTGGTAACCGGAGCAGCCAGGCAAAAAGTATACTGGAGCGACACGGTTTTACCAACGTTCTGAACGGCGGGACCTGGCAATACGTAAACCAACTTAAAAATGAATAGTAAGGACACCAATCTCCAATGTTGTGTGACGCAGTGCGAACGCCCGTTGGATCAAAAGTACTGGAATGCACAGTGGGAAAGCAATCGTACAGGGTGGGATATCGGTCATGCGGCACCCGCAATTACGAACTACATGGAGCAATATCCGGATAAAAACGCCGCGGTCCTGATTCCCGGTTGTGGCAACGCGCACGAAGCCGACTATTTATTGCAGCACGGTTTTACGAATATTACGTTGCTCGACATCGCGCCAAAAGCGGTAGAACTCCTGGCAGAAAAGTATATAGCAACTCCCGGTATCCGGGTAGTGTGTGAAGATTTTTTTGAACATCGGGGAACGTATGACCTGGTAATTGAACAAACCTTCTTTTGTGCCATTCCTCCGTCATGGCGGAATAAATACGCAAAAAAAATGGCGGCATTGCTCCGGGAAAACGGAAAACTTATCGGTGTACTCTTCGACCGTACCTTTGAACAGGACGGACCTCCTTTTGGTGGTTGTACTTGTGAGTACAAACCGGTTTTTGATCCTTATTTCGAAATTAAAACGATGGATCCGTGCTACAACAGCATACCGGGAAGAACAGATTCGGAAGTATTTATTAACCTTATAAAAAAGTAACAGACATGAAAACAAATATGGGAACACTGGATCGGGTGGTACGCATCCTGTTATCCGTGGGGATTGCATTGCTGTACGCTACAGGTATCCTTTCAGGAACATGGGCAATCATAGCAGGGATGATTGCTGTCATCTTTCTGCTGACTTCGTTGATTGGTTTTTGTCCGTTGTATCGATTGGTGGGAATGACTACCTGTAAACGAAAAACCTAATTGATACATGAAAAATTTTATCAAACGCCAGCGATTGCTGCTCATCGGAATCGCGATTGGAGTAGTAGCGGGTTACGCTTACTGGAAATTCGTAGGATGTAACTCGGGTACTTGCCCGATCACTTCAAATCCGTTAAACAGCATTCTCTACGGTGCTGTAACGGGAGGATTGTTCTTTTCCTTATTCCAAAAGAAAAAACCGTATAATAGTAACAAATAACAAAACGACTCACATTTCAAAACAATAACATGATTGAATTTATCAAACAACCCTGGCCCTGGTATGTTGCAGGTCCGCTGATTGGATTAACCGTTCCCGCACTCCTGATCCTGGGAAATAAATCGTTTGGAATCAGCTCTTCCCTGCGACATATCTGCGCGTCATGTATCCCCGCTGGAATACCGTTTTTTAAATACGACTGGAAAAAAGAAATCTGGAACCTGGTGTTTGTAGCAGGTATCCTCATTGGGGGAATTCTTTCCGCACAGTTCCTTTCCAATCCTGATCCCGTGCAGGTAAACCCAAAGCTGGCAGCTGAATTGGCAACGTATGGGATTTCCGATTACAGTAACCTGGTGCCGAAAGATGTACTCACCTGGGAAGCATTGTTTACACTCCGGGGATTTATCCTGATGGTAGTCGGTGGCTTTTTAGTCGGCTTCGGAACCCGGTATGCCGGAGGTTGTACCAGCGGTCACGCGATTATGGGATTGTCTACCCTGCAATGGCCTTCACTGGTTGCCACCATCTGTTTTATGATCGGAGGTTTCATCATGGCCAACCTGCTTTTACCCCTTATACTTTCACTTTAATAACTGCTGATATGCGAGAGAAGAATCAAATACAGGATGCCGATTTAGAAGCTCGTTCCCTTGACGCGATATGTGTCAATGAAAGTCATTTAAAACACCGTTGGTACCACAATGTAAAATACCTGGTCGTCGGAATATTGTTCGGTATTATTTTCGTGAAAGCGGAAGTGGTAAGCTGGTTCCGGATCCAGGAAATGTTCCGCCTTCAGTCGTTTCACATGTATGGCATCATTGGCAGCGCAGTGATTGTCGGGATGCTTTCCGTCTGGCTGATAAAAACCTTCAACATCAAAACAATCTACGGAGAAAAAATTGAATTTCACCCGAAAACATTCAACAAAGGCCAGCTATATGGGGGACTGCTGTTCGGTCTGGGATGGGCGTTGACAGGTGCGTGCCCCGGACCACTCTTTGCACAGATCGGAACCGGTGCGACAGTTATTGCCGTTACATTGCTGAGTGCCATTGCAGGGACATGGGTTTACGGATACGTGCGGGAAAAACTGCCTCATTAAGCGGTTATGTACTCCAAACGAATACGATGGTTGTTAATGGCTGTCTGGGTAAGTTGTGTCCATTTGCTTCATGCGCAGTACCGTTACAATGCCTGGTTTCGTACAACGGTGGTGGTACCTGTACATTCTGCATGGAAAACAGGGGTTGAATTTCAACACAGACGGCAAAACGGTTTCGATGATCACCAACCGCTTCGGTATAATCTGATGTACACGTTCAGACAGTGGATGCATTACCGGTACAACCGGGATGTCCGGTTATCGTTTTCACCCGTTGCTTATTTCCGCCATTACCGGGTTATTCAGGAACAGGGAGATGAACATGTAACTCCGTCAAGTGAATTTCGGTGGTCGGTTGCGGCTGATTTCCGTCACCGGTTTTCCGACCGCTTTCAACTGGTGAACCGCCCAGCTGTGGAATACCGCTTGCTGAGCAGTTCTCCTTCGGGCATCCTGCGTGCGAGACACCGTCTCGGTATAGAGTACCAGCTACTCGAAAAGATGAAGTGGCTGGTGTACGATGAACTGTTTCTGAACATTGCCGGTGTTGCCGTCACGCATTTTTATGACCACAACCGAACGGGAGTACTGATGGAATATCGGTTCAATACAATTGCAAAACTGGAGCTGGGTTATTTGTATACCGTCCGGTTGCCGTTGCGGGATGAATACCGGATACGGGAGCACAGCTTTTTCGTCCATTTCACGTTGTCGGTTCCGTCGGATAAACACTAATAAAATAAAGGGGTATTCGTTTTGAAAACAGGAAAAATCATTCTGTTGTTTCCTGTTTTTTAGCGATCAGTACACCCTTTCATGAAAATCAGTAGTTTTAGAGACGTGTACAGGACAAACAGTTACCAATAAGATTACTTCTTTATGAAAAAAACTGCTTATACGATGGGAATCTATAGATATACTACAATTGACAAAATCAAAACTGAAAAAACAACAGATAATTTGTAAGTATAAATTTAGTGAAATAGATTCACTCACATCCCTTCCGATACCGTGCAATTGCCCACAACGGGAACACATTTCGGTAGGCCGTATACGTTTCCATACAATTTCCGTTGAATACACCGGAAATTCCCTCTTGCGGAAAATCGCCGTTGGCTTCCTGGCGGGAAAGGATGAATTCAATACCGCGTTCAATCGCAGCCTGATCCGGGTGTTTTGCTTTCATTAATGCAAGCAATGCCCATGCCGTATTGATGATTTGTCCGTCCTCGTGCTCGATGTATTTGTGTTGTACACAAGATTCAAAGGATTCTCCCCAGCTTCCGTCTGTGCGTTGTTTGCTGAGCAGGAAGTCACAACCGTTTTTAATTTCTGTGGCGGGAGTCCCGTTTTTGTATCCCTCAAAACCAGCTGCCAACAATCCTTCAATTCCGAACCAGGTTCCGTAGGTGTAACAAACACCCCAGCAACCGTACCAGGAGCCGTCCGCGTCTTGTTTCGATTGAATGAACTTACTACCGCGTTTCAGGGCTGCTTGAATGTCGTCCCGGCGGTAATCGTAATTTTCAGAGAATTCTTTCAACCCCTGCATGGTTGCCGAAGAACATTCCGTATAGGTCACCTCCGTCATGATGTTCTCATACAACAGCGAAGGATTCAGTACCTCTATCCATTTCGGAGCACGTTTTTTCTCATACGAAGCCCAGCCTCCGTCTTCATTTTGCATGAACAACAACCAGTCAATGGCCGGTTTCAGACGCTCTAAACCAATGAGGTGTTGCTTGGAAATGTGTTGCTTGTTGTTGTACAACAACGCTGTTTTCATCCCTTCCGAAGTACAATCCGTTACTGCCCACGCATGATCAATCGTTGAAAACGGCCAGCAACCGAGCGTTACATCCCGGCAGTACTTTTCGTGATCTTTCGGATCGCGGTCAATTTGTGTAATGTCGATGAAGTGATAAATTTTCCGGGCCATTTCCGGGAAATGCGTTTCCATGTCCGCTTCGATCAGTGCCTGACCTGCAAATGCCGTATCCCACAATTGAGATCCGTTGTAACCACCCATTTTCGCACCGTCTTCCGCGATCCACAGGTAATCCTTCCAGCGGTTGACGTGGTTTTGAAACTGCTCGGAATCTTTTCCGTATTTATGCCACACGCAAATCGAATTCATCGCCTGGTTCACCGGACCGATATTGATGTAGCGTGTGTGCAGGTCCTCGTGATCGATGTAATCTTCTACATACTTGAGTGCTTTCTTTCGAAGTGTTTTCGAATGAATGGTTTCATACCCGTTGACAATTTTACTCAAACCGGTATACCATTTACTGACCGGGTTGAAAATATCGATTTTACACGCTTGCCGGCGTGCTTTTTTCCAATTAACGGAATCGTAGCTTGTCGTGTATAATTCTTTTCTTAATGCTCTGATCAATCCGGTTTCTTTTGCTTTTACCTTGTTTCCGAAGCAGTAGGACATCGGCAGGTACAGCATTCGGTTGTGACACCAATATTTTTTCGGGTGGAAGGGAAGCCATTTCGGCAACTTCCACAATTCCGGCAACAACGCATCATTTCCCGCCCACTCATATACATTGAGGACTGAAAGGTAAAATTTCCCCCACATCGGAATTTGTACAGCGCCACCGTGGTTTAAAATCCAGTCCTGTGCACGTTTCAGATCGGGATTGGAAAGATCTTCTCCCAAAATCCGCAATGTTACATACTGCATTACTGTTCCGAACATGGTTGAATGTCCTTCGATGTGCAATCCCCATCCACCGTCTTCGTTCTGATGATTCCACAAGTTGCGCTTCATCAGTACCTGCATCGGTTGATCAAACGGGGTGTCGGTGATGTACGACGCGATGATCAATCCGGGAATCAAGAAGAGCGGACCTCCGTAATCTCCGGCCCAGTTTCCGTCCGGTTCCTGCAATGTTTCATAAAAAGAAAACCCGTTCAATAATGCTGTATGCGCACGCTCCTTGAGCGAAGCTGTTGCATCTGACGGGACCAGTTTCGGTTCACCAACCTGTTTGTTCCGCAAATAGCGAAATACACGGTCACCCGAATTGGGATTGATGTTTTTATCAAAAATAAACGCACGGTCGAATGCTTCCAAAAACGCTTTCCCCTCCGGCTTTTCCCAATCTGCCTGCGATTGAATGATTCCCTTTAACTCATCGGGAAGTTCAAAGTTCCAGTATTGTTGTCCGTTCCTTGAAGTAAACTTCCAGGTGTCCCAGAAATAAGACGGGTCTTTTTGATCAAAATGCATAGTGTATCAGGTTGTTCTGCGAAGCATGATTTCACCAAATTCAATTAAGCGTCTTTTGTTTTCTTCAGAAAGGCTGGTCGACATCACCGCATCTACGGATTTGTCATGTAATTCTTCCATTTTGTCCAATGCGATTTGAGCAACTCCGATTTCTCTGAAAAGCGACTGGAATCCACTGATTTTTGCTTCTTCATCTGTTTCTTCAAACAGTTCCTCCATACGTGCTTTTTGTTCCGTATCGGCATGTTTCAACGCGTTAATCAGCAAGAAGGTCTTTTTATTCAATAAAATATCGCCACCGATACGCTTACCGAATGTATCGTCACCAAATGTGTCGAGGTAATCATCCATGATCTGGAACGCCAACCCGGAGTACAGTCCAAAGTCGTATAGTTTTTGCTGATCTTCAACGGAAGCATTCCCCAGAATGGCTCCGATTTCGCAAGCGCATCCGAACAAAACAGACGTTTTCAGGCGAATCATGTTCATGTATTCCTCCACCGTTACCGTTTCCTGAGTTTCGAATTCCATATCGTATTGCTGTCCTTCCATAACTTCCTGGGCCATTTTCAGGAAACTTTTGATTAAAACGGCAGCTTTGTCTTCATTTCCTTTGATTAGTAAACCAATGGAATGCGGTAACATGGCATCTCCTGTTACAATGGCTTTGTCTACTCCGTATTTTTCATGTACGGTTACCGTTCCTCTGCGCAACGGAGCTTTGTCCATAATATCGTCGTGCACCAGTGTGAAATTGTGAAATACTTCGATAGAAATCGCAGCAGGCATTGCTTCATCCGTACTGACACCAAATCCTTGTGCCACCATCAACACGACTATCGGTCGCAAACGCTTTCCCTGAAGGGTCATGATGTGGTGCGTAGAATCAGATAAATTACTTGGAAAACCTTCCAATGCTTTTGTTTCCAAAAATTGGATAATCGCTTCTTTCTGGATCTCTAAATCCTGTTGTATTGTTGTCGTCATAATTTTAAAATCTATAGAGAACTTCTAATTCCTCTCCTTTTAGTAATTGTTGTGCTTCTTCCCAGTTTTGCGTAAAGCCGATCATGTATCCGCCTCCTCCGGAGCCACAAATTTTTAAGTAATACGTTTTTGTGTCCAGGCCTTGCTGAACCATTCCCTGGTATTTTTCAGGGATCAGATAATCCATTTCCTGCAATTGAAACCGGACTAATTTTTCGAGATTCAGGTAGAAACTTTTTGTGTCTCCGTTCAGAAAATCGGTAATTCCGGCATTGGTGTATTCAATTAGCTTCGTCTCTAATTTTTGCTTAAACTCTTCTTTTTCGCACGCGCTGTTGAATTGTTTAATTAAATTTTCGGAGTTTCTGGCCAAACCGGTGTTTAATAAAAACAATACATTCTGCCCCGCATCGTTGTAAGCGGGAATATCCACCTTTACAATCTCTTTGTCGGACTTTAGCAACAAGGGTTTGTTGATGATGATGCTCAACGGATCGATTCCCGAGCTTTTTCCGTGAAAATACCCCTCCAGTGCACCCAGGTAACTTTTGAGGTTCTGGATACGGTCCATTGTTAAATGTTTCAATTCATCTTTGAAGTCACCTGCTTTATCCAGGTAACGCAGGAAGATCGCAGCAACCAGCGCACCGGAACTTCCCAGTCCGAATCCTTGCGGAATATCACTTCTGAAAAACAGCCCTTTGTCCAATTCCCGGGAGAGCTTATTCACATTCAGTTTGAACGTATCGTCGGTGTGATTTTCAATAATGTGTTTACAGAATTCCCGGATACCTTTGTTTGACAACACGGCAATTGCACTTTCCTCCACATTTTCCGGGTAACACAACGTGCCGGAAAATTTGTTGAATGGAATTGTCAGCGCCATGCTGTTGTGCAAAACACTGTATTCTCCAAACACAAGAACTTTTGAATTAACGCTTTCCATCTGTTCAGTTCATTTTTGTTGGGCCAACCCCTTCCTGATCGAAAATTACTTTTTTATAGGTGTCACGCAATTCATTGTTGATAAAGGCTTCTACCTGTGCTTCGTACGCTTTGGGGTAAAGAACGTGTACATTCGGTCCCGCATCCAGGGTAAAGCAAACGGGAACGTTGCTTTCCTTGCGGAATTCCATCAATCGTTCGATGGCTGTAATCGTTCCTGGTTTTACCAACAAGTAATAATCCATGGATGTCATCATCATGGCATGTAATGTCAATGCTTCTGATTCGCACAACCGGATAAATGCGTCCATGTTTCCGGTTTTGAGAATCTCAACCAATTCAGCTGTACGCTCATTTGCCTGCTGGAAGCGTTGCTCCGCGTACGGATGGTTGTTCATCAGGGAGTGTCCCACGGAGCTGGATACTTTCTTCGGTTCATCTTCAACGATCAGGATGGCATCTTTCATGTTGTGAAACACCGGGTGTACATCACTGATTGCAATGGCGTGTTCGTTGGAAGTATTCTTTACGTTGTCATTTTCTCCCCACAAAGCAAATCCCGGAAACATGCTGCGGGATGCGCTACCACTTCCCAGTCGGGCTAAATAGCTCGCTTTGTTATAGAACTGTTCGTCCTTGTCTGTTCCCTGCAGGATGTAGGCAATGTCCAGAAGCGCCAACGAAATTGCTCCGAATGCAGAGGCAGAAGAAGCGATCCCTGCCGAGTGCGGGAAACTGTTGGAAGAGTGAATCGTAATTGCTTTTTCACCCAGAAACGGAAAAAATTCGCGGTTGTCCACTAAAAATTTAGCAACACGCTGACCAAACTTCTCATTGATTTCTCCATCAAAAAAGTAAGACAACTGAACCGGTTCATCCGATGTTTTTTCAGACAATTCCGCCTCGACTGTTGTATATGAGTTTGACAATGTCAGACTGAGAGAGGAATTACAAGGCAATTGATTTCCTTTTTTCCCCCAGTATTTCACAATTGCAATATTGGACGGGCATGACCACGTTACTTTTACTTTGCTCATTAGTTCCTTATCTGTTTCCATTCATTTTATTAATTCATGATACGTAAATAGAGTAGTATACCCTTTTTTCTCAAAATAGTCTTTTGCTGTTTCCTGTTCCCGGCAGGTAGCGAGGAAAAAATCTCCACCCCATGCTCCCAGCGACTTAACACTATAAGGATAATCAGAAAACAGGCGCTGTTTTAATTGATCCGTTCCGATGATGGAAGAGATCAATGCTTCCGAACGATCCAGTTGCTGTTCAAACACTTCAATCGCATCCGTTTGAATAGCTGTTGAGATCATTGTGTTCATCGCATCCACCTGTTCCTGTGTAATCGTTGCCTTTTTAAAACGCTTGATTTCTTCCCGGGAGTTTTGCTTATTTCCCAGGTAGATAAACAACAGGTTGTTTGTGACTGACGCAGGAAAATCGATGTGCATCTTTACATTTCCATTGGCGTACACAATCGGGGCTGTTGCCGTCGCGCAAGCTACATCGTACCCCGAACCGCCAAACGACACGTCCAGCAATTTCCGGGGATCTACACCTGACCACTGATTGAGCAGACTGATTAATGTCGAACTGGAACCAAGTCCCCAGTTGAGTTCAAAGTTCGCTTCTGCTTTGAAGTACTGTTGAAAATCAAGCTCCGGTCGCTCTGTGCGAATGACCCGAAATAACCGTTGCAGAATTTCCGCTACTTCTTCATTATTGGTCTCCAATAGGGTAAAATCATTGCTCATAGAAGCAGAAAACCACATTCCGTGTTTGGAATAACTTTCCCAGCGGATATCCCCTGATTTCGTTACAGACAGCGTTTGCCCGAATTTTAGAGGGAACGCGACACAATCCGATCCGTTGAGGACCAGGTATTCACCAAAAAGCATCAGTTTTCCTGATGCCTGATAGGTTTTTATCGTATTTTCCTGAACTGCCAATTACGCTAATTGAAGGGATTCAACATACGTTCGGACAGCTGACACAGAGACATTTTTGTCTTTGAAATAAGCAACGATCTTTTCGCGGTCTTCTTTTTTCACTTCCAGTTGATTCATGATGTTGAACAAGTGCATTTTCATATGTCCTTGCTGAATCCCTGTAGTTGTCAATGATTTCACCGCACCAAAGTTATTGGCCAATCCCGCCGCCGCCGCGATTCCCATTAATTCCCGTGCATTCGGAAAATCTAACAGTTCATGCGACAGTTTCACCAATGGATGTAAATTTGTCAATCCGCCAACGACGCCCATTGCGATCGGCAAAGTCAGTTCAAAGCGGAAGGTATCGTTCTCAATGGTACAATTGGTCAATGACGAATACCCGTTGCCGTGAATACTCGCATAGGCATGTCCACACGCTTCGACTGCTCTGAAATCGTTTCCTGTTGCCAAAACTACAGCATCAACACCGTTGTAAATTCCTTTGTTGTGCGTCGTTGCACGATACGGATCTACCTGTGCAATTCTTACGGCTGTATGGAATTTTTTGGCGAATTCTTTTCCGGAAATACCGGGAACAATCCCGTCCAGGTTTTTAACGTCTGTTTCTACCCAGCATTTCACCACACAATTCGGCGTCAGGTTGGAGAGGATCGACATGATGATTTCCAGTCCGTCCTTTTTAAACTCCGGTTGATTCTGATGCCAGTTTCTGAAAATTTCCGCAAACCGCTCCAGGCAGGAATTGACAAAATTTGCTCCCATTGAATCAATTGTTTCAAAGGTCACAAACAATTGCATTAATCCCGGCTCTTTGTCGGAGAGGTCCTTCAGAACAATATCTTTTATTCCCCCGCCGCGGTTGCGCATGTTTACAGTAATATCTTCTGAACCGTTGATGAACAGTTGTTTTAATTCATCAAAGCGATTGGTCAGTTTTTGAATGTCATCGTGCCATAAGAAATGGACTTGTCCGACTTTTTCCGTATCAACGATTTCGGTATGAAAACCTCCCAAGGCGTACCAGAATTTTGCACTTTTTGAAGCTGCCGCAACAACGGAACTTTCTTCAATTACCATTGGAACGGCAAACGTCTTTCCGTTGATTAAAAAGTTGGGTGCAATGCTGTAGGGTAAATGAAAATTGGATATTGTATTTTCACTGAATTCATTAATGACTTCCTGAACTTCAGCTGTAGGATGATCAAAACTTTTAAAAATTTCCAGTGTTTTTTCCGGAGACTTAAAAAATTGTGCGATTGCTTCCAGCTTCTCTTGCTTGTTCTTTTTTGAGAATCCTTCTATTAGTATTTCCATTATCTTACTTTTAGAAATTTTTGGGCCATTAGTAACCCTTTTAGTTGTATTTCGGCGAATCTATCCAGTGCTTCCTGTGATTCATTTGCATGTTTTAAGAATGGTGCTGCCTGTCCGTAAATTGCTGGAATCTCCGCCTTAGAAGTTAAGTAATAACCGTCTAAAAAGTTTTTTATCCCGCCACTGATAATAACAGTATTGCATTTACGTTCAGTGCCTAATTCCCGGATGGCTGTATTCAAAAAGCCGACCATTTCGGGTGCAGAATGCCCCAGGGCGATCACATCTTCATAATGTGCTTTCAATGACTCGTTGCGCAAGAGTTCCAGTTTTGAAAAATTGGTTCCGCCATTTGCTGCGAAGTCGATGGCTAAAATCGGTAATTTCAGTAATTCCTTCATGCTTTCGGGACCAAATCCTTGCCCCACCTCTTTCACAATAATGTTTGTGTCAATTTCATTCAACAACTGTTTGATTGTCACCAATGGGGAGCGCTGAATGATATCACCTTCCGGTTGCAGCCATTCCTGCAATGGGTTCACGTGTACAATCAACCCGTCTGCATCCAGTTTGTCTACCAGTACTTTTAATTTAGACGCCTGACCTTTGTCAATTAATCGTTCGATTTGTGCAATTCCTACATTGGCATACAGCGGAGATGCATCTCCAAGGATCGGACGCAGGTTAAAATCATCAAAATAGGTATTGTCTTCCAGGATGATCCGACAAGATCCCAGTCCCATTCCAAAGCCATATTTACCTGCTGTCTTTGCCAGCATTTTATTGATCGGTCCGGCAGCGGAAGTGCCACCTGTCATGCTCGAAATCCAAATCGGGTAGCGCATTGTTTTTGCCCCTAACTGAATTGGTAAATCCGATTGTTGAGGATGTCCCTCTAACATCGGTTCGTAATAAAAACGACCATCCGATAAGGCACTTTGCGAGGCAAAAGCCAAATCCAAATGGTTCTGTTTTCTTAAGTCTGCCGCTTCAAGCGATTCATGTTCAATTTTTTCCATCAGATCATTGCCGGAACTTCTTCCTCCTTTAGTATGGGACGAATAATTCGTGTTGCATTTTTATATAAGCGAAATTGTTTCGCCGGTTTTGTAATAAAATGTATCGGGTGCTGCATTGCCACTTTAAAAAAGTGTTTCAGCAAAAACGGCTTGCTTTTGTTGATTCCCGACAGGATGGAAAGCGGCCCTATAGCTTGCTCTCCTCCCTTTTGTAAATATTCAAAGCAGGCCTCCTTCAATTCATCATCTGTAAATACTTCATACAAAGCGTTTGCCAAAATATTGATTGTCTCAACCCCCCTTCCTCTGTTCTTGTAATATTCATGGATAGCCTGCTCCAGATTTTTTTCATTCTGAAAATCAACTCCCGTTAATTTGTCATTCAGGCAAAGAATATCTGAAAACGATGCAGTCATTCCACCGCCAGTGAGCGGATGCCTCATGTTTAATGAATCACCCAGAAGCGCGGCGCCTTTCTTGCGGAAAGCCTGACCTTTCATCGAGTGATTCGGCATCACTTTCAGTGGTTCTTCATCCATGGCTTTCAAAAATGAGGCAATCATTTCTTCCGGTAGTATTTTTATGACTTCTTCCTTTAATTTCTCCATTGATTCTTTCCCCATTTTCGGAGCTTTTCCACCAGGATAGTCAATCAAAATACGGTAAGCATTGGTGTGAATCGGGTACACCAGGATCGGGAAAGCACCGGAAACAATCATGTGTCCATACGAAGGAAATTCCAATTCGAGATCTTTGAGAACCAATCCCATGAAATGAGATGTGACTTTCTTATTTACCTTACTCAGTTTTTCCCGCAATATGGACATGGGGCCGTCGCATACGATGGTTAATTTCGCGTGTTGCGACACAGTTGTACCATCTTCCTGTGTGTATACTACACCTGTTATTGTGTCATTGTGTTCAAGCATCCGGATGACATTTCCCTGAACCAGGGTGATGTTCTCCCTTTGCTGTAATTCCTTTCGGATATTTGTCAGGAATTTTCCGTTTCTCAGACCAATTCCTTTGATGCCTTTTTGAACTTCGTCGTATTCAATTGTGAAGCGGTCGTTTCCCTTGATCAGGTTGTAGCCATTGACTTCCTGTGCATCAATTCCTTCCAGTAAATGACGGAGTTTTAATTGTTCGAGGGCTTGAATTCCACCGGGTTGCATCAATTCTCCGATGATTCGGTCCGGCTCTGTCAGATCTCGCTCTATAACAAGAATACGGGTGCTGGCAGGTTGAGAGGCCGCAAATACTCCTCCGGCAACTCCGGCACCTATGACAATGATATCAAATTCACTTGCGTTCATTTTGAATTTGGGACAATAGTGATTTAATTTTACCTGTGTTGTCTTTTTTCGCTAAACTGTTCAGGATTGAAATAAATTCTTTTTTCGTGCTGTCAAAATCTTGGATTGACATGAAATATTTAGCAGTTTTTCCCTTCCGTATCTTGACGCTCTTGTGCAATACTTCCGGATTATTGTACAGTGCTTTTAATGTTGCAATTGCCATTAATTGCGGAATGGCACAAAAGCGAAACACCTTTTGGTTCTCCAGACATTCCAGGAATTCCAGACATGCAGGAACATGAGAAAGTGCATTGAAAATTACTTCATTCAACGCAGCAAGTCCGCTTTTTTCATCTGCTTGCAGTTGGTGCAGTGTTGGTGCTTTCTCTTTCCAGGATGCTTCCGGCCAAAAAATACGCCCTTGTTCCAGGTCTTCAGCAAAGTCACGAATGATATTTGTTTTTTGAAGAAACAAGCCCATCTCGTTACTAAGTTCTTTGCTGAACAGTTTGGGGCTTGTCTCTAACTTAGAGGCAAGAAACAAGCGTGTCAAACCGATACCAACCAGTCCGGCAACGTAATAACAGTAATCGTCCCAGTCTTCATAACTTTCAACGGTTGCATGCGCATACTTGTTCATTCCGGTTGCCATTTCATGGGTTATTTCGGTAATAACCGTTTTGTATTCCGGCCCCAGTTTTTGGTATTCACGAATGACTTTGTCAAAATGAAGCATCAGATCCTGATAGTCCTGTGTATCTCCGACATTTTCAAGTGTAAATTCTTCAGTGTTGATGCGGTCGGCAAATGTCAGCAGCATATCTTTCTTGATCGCATTGTCGATGTTCATATCATCTTCAATTGTATCAAGTCCCCGTAAAATGAGGTAAAACAAACAAACAGGGTTTTTCAATTCATCCGGCAACTGCTGAATCACAATTGCAAAAGAACGGGAAACCTTTGTAAGTGCTTCATAGCAATAACTCAAATCATCTGTGGAGTGAGCTAAATCTTTCAGCCGTTGGGCTGAAGGTTTGAATTGCTTAAAGTCTTTTTTCATTTGTAAAAGATAAACCAACTCAGATACGTGAAAGGAGTAATATGTTACCCTTCTAATCATTATTTTTCGGTTTTTAAACACAAATTAGGACACAAACATACGTACATTTTAGAGATCTGGTCTAAATTTTAACGTTTTAAAACCAATTTTAAACCGTTATTTACCTACGATAAAAAGGTGAAAACGGTTTTTTGTATAAAAATGAAATTCACTTTAACCATTGATTATCAGTTATTAATATGGGTTTTTAAAAGTAAATAGGCTGAATTGCCGGATGTAAATTGTGTGCTGGATTTTTCCTTTCGGATTTAATCATTCTGTTGTTTTAACAGGTAAAATCCGACCGTTTTTTCAAAAAAATCTAAGCTTTCAAGGGTAAAAATACCCGAATGAATTTGATGGCTTGCTCCGGCGCATCTTCCTGAATATACGTTTTAGCATTAAAAATGGTTTGCCATTTTGCCTGCGGAAAGACGTGCAGGAATTTCTCCATTTGTTGTTTGGGAAAATAACCGCTTGTCTTGATTTCCCCAAAGAACCAATACTGGTGTCAAAGTCCTGTAATCGTTCTCATCGGGAGTACAGAGTTGAGCAATAAGCCGGCTAAATGTTTTAACCAAAAATTGAAAAAACAACATCAAAAGACTTCTTTCAATAATCGGATTCCTTCTTCCAACTGTTCTTCAGAAAGTGCTCCGTAACTTAACCGCATTCCCTTCACTACGGCATCCCGTGTATAGGTCTCGGGAGGGATGATGAGAACACCTTTTGAGCGGAGCAGTGCATCGGCTTGTTGCCAGTCAATTGCCTTTTTGGGAACGAGCCAGAAGGCCAATCCACCTTCGGGAATTGTATAAGTTACTTTGTTTTTCAGGTATGTATCTACTAATTTTCGGGTAAAGTCGCGTTTGGACCGGTAATAATTCGTTGCTTTTTTCAGATGCCGTTTGATCGTTCCGTCCTGTACCAATTGTAAAACAGCTTGTTCCATAATGGAATCACCTTGCACATCGATAATTTTTCGCAGGTTACCAACCCGTTCAATCAACGTAAGATCATTGCTTACGAAGTAGCCAATCCGCAATGCCGGGGCGACCACTTTACTCATGGTTCCGATATACACATACTGTTTCAACTCCGCAAAACTTGACAACGGCAATAACGGGCGGTATCCGAAATGAAACTCATTGTCATAATCATCTTCAATGATCATAAAACCATATTCGTTTGATAGCCGTACCAACTCCATGCGCCGTTGCAGACTTAATGTCACTGTTGTCGGATATTGATGATGCGGAGTGGTGTAGAGGGCGCGGATCGTTTTATGTGTCTTCAGGTAGCCGATAACATCTTCTGTCACTAATCCTTCCGCGTCGACCCGTACGGGAAGTAGCTGAGCTCCGGCATGTTCGAATGCTTTCCATGCAGGTTGATACCCCGGATTTTCGACCATTACAAAATCTCCGGTGCGAAGCAGACACTGAGCTGTCAGATACATGGCCATTTGACTGCCCCGTGTGATACAGACTGCGTGTTCATTGACCTGCATTCCCCGCTGATGATTGAGCATGTGTGCAATGGCTTTTCGGAATTCGGCATCTCCCAGTTGACTGCCGTATCCCATCAGTTGCCACTTCGCTTTCCGGTTAAAAATTTGCCGGTAGGCCCTTGCCAGCTCCTGAACAGGCGCAATTTTACTGTCGGGATGCCCGTCATCAAAACGAATCCGGAATGTGGTTCCTGGAATTTCAGTTGTTTCACCAACCGACGAATCACGTTTTTGTTTGCCGGAAACGGGAAGAATTTCAGCAACAAACGTTCCTTTTCGCTCCCGCGAGACCAACCATTCTTCGTTTAGTAGTACATTGAGGGCTTCTACTACTGTGTTGCGGTTTACTCTTAGTTCCCGGGCAAGCTTTCTGCTGCCCGGAAGTGCTGTTTCTTTTGGCAGCCTCCCCGATTGGATGTCAGTAATAATTGCATCTGCGATTTGCAGGTAAACGGCTTTATCGCATGCGTAATTGATCTGTAGTTCTAATTTCCACGGTCGCAACATCTGGACTATCTATTTATGTCAAAACTGTATCATATTGATGGTCCAAAGGTAGCTTACTTTTGTTTTGCAATAGTGCAATAACGTATAAAAAAACAGAACGATGTCAAAATTAGAAAAAAACACGGCCGGTATCCGCAAGTCGATTCATGTAGAGCAGGAACAGTTTAGTTCCAAAGATTTTCACCGGACTTTCGCCAGACCGGTATATGTGAAACCGTCACATCTTGTCCATAAGCATGTAGAAAAAGCCGGTGTACATGATCAGTTTTCAACAGAACGGAAACATCCTGTATTTTTTGTGGATTTACCCAGTAAAAATGTCAGTATGACCATTGGAGGATTACTTCCCGGGCAGCAAACCAATCGTCACCGTCACACCTATGAGACCGTGTTGTATGTGATCGATGGGAAAGGGTGGACGGAAGTGGAAGATGAACGCGTGGAATGGGAAGCGGGAGATGCTGTCTATATTCCTTCGTGGGCATGGCACAAACATCAGAATTTAAGTGACAGTGAGCCTGCAAAGTACATTGCCTGTGAGAATGCTCCTCAATTGCAAAATTTAGGAGTGGCACTTCGGGAAGAGGAGGGAAGAGACCTGTAACCTTCGGGCTTAAAAATGAACGTATAATATTAAAATGAACAAGAAATGAAAGATAATTTATTTAAAGGTGTCATTGCGTACCCGATTACACCGTTTGATGATAACGGGCAGGTAAATATTCCATTGTTTAAACGATTGGTTGAGCGCCTTGTAATTTCCGGTTCTCATGCCATCGCACCTTTGGGAAGCACGGGGGTGTTACCGTACTTGTCTGACGAAGAAAAAGAAGCGGTAACGGAGGCAACCATTCAGCAAGTTTCCGGCCGTGTTCCGACATTGGTAGGAGTGTCTAACCTCACAACGGAAAAAACCATTTATCATGCCCGGTTTGCGGAAAAATCCGGAGCAACGGCAGTGATGATCATTCCTATGAGTTACTGGAAACTGACAGATGATGAGATCGTAGATCACTACGATGCGGTAGCTTCAAAAATCTCCATTCCGATTATGGCATATAACAACCCTGCGACGAGCGGAGTGGATATGTCTCCCGCTTTATTGAAGCGATTATTGGAGATTCCGAATGTTACGATGATCAAAGAAAGTACGGGAGATATTCAACGGATGCACCACCTGAGAAAAGAATTGGGGGAGGGTGTTGCGTTTTACAACGGATCAAACCCATTGGCTCTCGCTGCTTTTTCTGCAGGAGCTACGGGATGGTGTACAGCAGCCCCCAATCTGATTCCCGAACTCAATATTGCTTTGTACAATGCAATTCAGCAAAATGATCTGGAAACGGCGCAGTCACTCTTTTACCAACAGGTAGACTTATTGAAATTTATTGTAGCGAAGGGATTACCAAGAGCTGTGAAAGCAGGACTTCATTTATTGGGTGAAGACGGAGGAACACTACGCAGTCCGTTGAAACCATTGACGGAAGGTGAAACCGAAGAATTGAAGCATATTCTGCTGCGCATACCGGAGAAGTCACACCTGGATCACCTGTTTATCTGAAAACTGTACCAGTATCCGCACCAATAGAACCGGTAGTTTTATACTACAATTAATTCATTAAAATGTTACGTATGTCAAAAGCTGTTTTTTATCATGCAGGATGTCCTGTATGCGTGAGCGCGGAGCAGGATTTGTTAAACCTCATTCCTGCAGCGCAAGTAGAAATTGTTCATTTGGGGAACGAAAAAGCGCAGGTTTCACAAGCCGAACAAGCAGGAGTGAAATCCGTTCCGGCATTGGTACTGCCCAATGGAAATGTGCTCCACATTAACTTTGGAGCTTCTATTGAAGACCTGAAGTAAAGAAGTGCCCGGAAATAATCTTCCGGGCCTTTTAACCCATACTTTAATCAATTTTACTCAACAATGAATTATAGAATCAAAAAAGCCAGTCTGGAGGACCTGGAGGCGACAGCCGAATTATTTAATCAGTACCGTATTTTTTACCGTCAGGAATCTGACCTGGCAAGAGGAAAAGCATTTATCCGGGAGCGAATGCTCAACAGTGAATCGGATATTTTCCTGGTGTTTGTTGATGGAAAAGCGGTTGGATTTGTCCAATTGTACAAATTGTTTCATTACACCAAACTTCAAAAGCAATGGTTACTGAGTGATTTATTTGTTCACCCGGACTACCGGGGAAGAGGACTTTCAGTTGCTTTGATTGACCGCAGTAAACAATGGTGCGAAGAAACCGGGGCATGCGGATTGATGCTTGAAACCGAAAAAACAAACGACATCGGGAATCAATTATATCCCCGATGCGGATTTGAATACGACGGGGCACACAATTATTACCATTGGTGGAAATAAACGAAAACGGCGGATTATTACAATCCGCCGTTTTTATCGCTGTTGATTTATTTCTATTATTCCTTAATTTTCCGGTACTCTTCAAACAGTTTATAATTATCTTGTTTGTCAGTCGTCATGTAGCGTTGTTTGTTTTGCGTAGCTGTGCTATCCAGGTATTGCAGGTATGCTTTCATGGATTTGAATGCTATGGCCATGTCGTAGTCAAACGAATATTCTCCCGGATCAAAACTTTCAGTTCCTTTTAAATCTCTGAAGTAACGCTTCCATTCAGGATCGTTATTTGAATAAAAAATATTTTTTGTGATGTCTTTGGCCGGGAGCAAAAAGGACGCAAATTTTTGTTGAGCAGGTAGGTGACAACTCATACAGGAAGTCATCTGAAGGCGTTCATAGGTTTTTCCGTTGACAATACCATTCAATGCGACAGCTCCATCATTCGGACCGCTCAACCGACCTCCCCAGCCCAGGGTTTCCCGGCTGTAATAAGGAGCTGAATTGTTGATCCACGTTTCCTGAAGTAATGGATTTTGGTCGTAATATACTTCGCTGACAGCTGTATTGACTTCCGGGTCATTCCCCCACATTCCTCCCAACGGTACAAATTTATCCAGGATGTTTTTTGACTTGACGGACTTATCATAAACCAGTGTGGAGAACATCCAACCGGTGGTCGGGGAGTTCTTCGAATCTTTCACAATCATATCAATTTGAAATAAGCTGACGGTGTGGTATTTGTAAACAGTGTCAGACGGATTGTTGTTGTAAATCTGGAATTCCCGTGCGCCTTCCATGTCGCTCCATTTATCCTGATTCACATTGGAAAAGGCTAATTTCAGAATCACAGCGCCTTCTTTGAACTGCCCTTTTTCTTTCTCCAGGTCAACTTTTCTATCTTTGGTCAACGGAACCATACCATCGGTTCCAAAGATTTCACCAAGGGTAAATGCTGCCAGGGAATCGTACAGCACAAGTACATAACCCAGCTGATTTTCGTTTACATTTTTAAAAGTTCCTTTTTGGTTATTGTTCCCATTGTAGCATCCTAAAATAGGATCCCTGGTATCTCCGATCCATGGTTCGTGAAACCACCCTTCCTTTTTGGCGTTCCAGTTGGCATTATCAAGAATAAATTTTTCCAATGCAGGTGTTACGTGTTGTTTCAGCTCCTGGATGTATGCTGCTGCATTGTCCTTGTTTAACGGACTTTGGAATGCTTCACTCAATTTAAAAACGGAATGCGGAAGTTCTTTCGGGTAGGCGCAATTGATCTCAAATAATTTGCCATGGTGTTTGGGAACAGAATCACTGTGACTTTTAAACGCGATTGGTTCCACAACAGAAACAGAGGGCTCTTCCGGTGTTGAACATGCATACATTGCCAACAGAAGAACAGATACGATAAGTAGTTTTAAACAGCTATTCATAACACGTAGTTTTAGTAGAGTTAATACTTGTAGTTTACAAAAGAACCATCCCCAGAAAGAGATGAATCTTTCAAACAAACATAAACGATTCCGGGTGTTTCCGGTAGGGTGTTTTTACTGTTTTTGACTAAGGGAAATTACCTGAAAATGACTTGAATCGCATTGTTTTCAGGTTTTTATTCGCTGTTTATTGCATTCGTTTTTATATCTTTAGAGGAGAGGTCGTCTCATACTATTACCCTTACAATTGTAAAAACATTGTTATGCATCACTATTTGAGAGGCTTTCTGATACAGATGAAAAATAACTTGGAATCATGGGATATAGCATTACACTGGTTGAAGACGATGACTTAATTTCAGCACTGGTAACGTACTTCTTACAGTCTTCCGGGAAATTTAAAAAGATTGACACCTATAATGACGGTACTGTTTTTCTGGATTCGATTGAACATGCGTGGCAGGGGGCAGATGCAATTGTAATGGATTTTAAACTGGGAGGAATGAACGCGGAGGTGCTGCTGAAGGAGTTACACGAAAAAGCAATCGGGATTCCGGTTATTATACTCACTTCTCATTACAATGAATACCTGATGGGGTATATGATCAAGTCCGGGGTGGCGGCCTATCTGTCGAAAACGATTAAACCGGATGAGTTGCTCTCGGTCATCGAAGAAGTGATTGAAAAGGGACATTACATCAGCCAGGAACAGTTTCATTTCCTGAAAACGGCATTTTCCGGGGAGCGGCTGAATGCTTCCAAACAACCGTTGGACATCACTGAGCGGGATATTGATGTGATTTATTTATTGGCGAATCAGTTGACTGCAAAAGAAATTGCAGAAAAATTGTACATTTCACCAAAAACGGTAGAAGGATATAAAAATGCGTTGTTTTCTAAAACCGGAACAAAAAGCGTTGTCGGGTTGGTATTATATGCCATTCAAAACGACCTGATTGATGCCGAATCCGTTGATCTGGGATTGAAAAATGCATGACACTACATAAAAGCTATTAAAAATCAACTATTTGCGTAATTCGACTTACTTTATAGTTCATCACCTGACTTTAGAACAAATCATATAAAAAACATTTCTTCAACGATTCGCTTTTTTCGCTGTTTCGAACAAAGCAGGATTGATGTGACAGTAACCTCCCGGATTTTTATCCAGGTAATTTTGATGATATTCTTCTGCAGTATAGAAATTTTGAAGAGGTTTCACTTCCACCGCAAGCGGCTGATCATAGTTTTTTGCTACTTCACGCATCATTTCCTGGATGGCAGGTAACTGATCTTCGGAAGTATAATAGACGCCACTTCTGTACTGTGTACCGACGTCATTTCCCTGTCGGTTGATACTGGTGGGATCAATGGTTTTAAAGAACAGTTCCAGTAACAGGTTTAGTTGAACCTGCTCCGGATCATAGGTGACTTTCACAGTTTCCGCAAAGCCGGTGTTTTTATACACCACATCCTGGTACGTGGGGTTTTTTGTATGTCCGTTGGCATAACCAACTTCTGTTCCCGTTACTCCTTTAACTTGCTTGAAAAAATGTTCCGTTCCCCAAAAACAACCACCTGCAAAATAGATGACTTGTTTCGTTGTGTCTGTTCCTGAAATGTCCGTTTTTTCCATTTCTGTTTTTGATTGATTGTAAGACGTATTGCCACAACCAATTATTAACACTACCAGCATACTTGCAAACGATAAGATATTGATTCGTTTCATGAGACTTAATTTATCGGTCATTTCATTGGTTTTTTCCTCTTCTGTTTCACGTTTCCTTCGTATGCACTTTGTTGCTCCGGATTCTTGTAAACAGAGAATTAAATGTACGATAAAATAGTTGTTTTTACAAAAACGGTGAAAATAAACGAATCAGCCGTTCGGTGATTTTTTTATACTTCGGTCTTTTTACCCAGTCGGAATAATGGAGCTCCCGGGAATGCTTTAAATCCTCATAAAAGACTTCTGCCAGTGCATGTGCCTTTTGCTCATCGTAGATCATAGCGGAAACTTCAAAATTGAGGTCAAAGCTGCGCAAGTCTAAGTTTGCCGTACCAATGGAAGCTAATTTGCGGTCCGTCACAAAGGTTTTTGCATGAATGAATCCTTTCTGGTAACGGTAGATTCGAACTCCTGCTTTCAGCAGGTCTCTGAAATACGCTTGTGCAGCCAGGTTAACAATCACCGAATCTCCTTCCTGGGGAACCAGTAATTTTACATCAATTCCACTCAATGCTGTAAGAATCAATGCCTGTTGCAGGGTTTCATCCGGGATGTAATAAGGAGTGGTTATCAATACCTCTTTTTGAGCCAGGCTGATTGCTTTGACAATCGCATACAGGATGTACGGAGCATCCGAATCCGGTCCGCTGGAAATAATCTGAATCGGTATTTCCGTACTTTTTGCAGGAATTTCGGGGAAATATCCAAGGTTGAATCCCAGCCGCTCATCACTGCAGAAGTTCCAGTCCAGCATGAATACTTTTTGAAGCAGGTACGTACTACTTCCATTGATCATGAGGTGTGTGTCCCGCCAATACACATTTGAATCCGGTCGATTGATGTATTTATCACTGACGTTAATCCCTCCGACAAAGGATGTCGTCCCGTCAATCACAACAATTTTCCGGTGATTTCTGTAATTCAGCCGGTTGGCCATGAAAATCAACTTGATTTTATTGAAGGGGAATGTTTTGACTCCGTTTTCCTGCAATTCCCGGACAAATGCCTTCCGGATACCTTTGCTGCCAAAATCGTCATAGATGAAGCGAACTTCTACTCCTTCTCTTGCTTTTTGAATCAGGATATCTTTGATCGCGTTGCCGATCACATCATTTTCGTAGATGTAAAACTCGATGTGAATGTGGTGCTTTGCCTGGCGTAACCGTTCCAGTAATACCGGGAAGAAGGCCTCTCCGTTAATCAGAATTTCAACATCGTTGTTATAAAATACCGGGTTGAAATCATCGGAATCCGGATTGGTCAGCAGTTTAATCAGTCGCTGATTTTGGATCACGGATCGATTGTCTCCGTTGTTCCCTTTTTGGAGGGAGTCAATGACTTTTTTGATGAATTCCTCCGTAAGATGACCGTCAGCGAGGAGCTTTTTACTGTAAATCTTACGCTTCCGGTAGTTGATCCCAAATGAGAAGTAGAACAAGATTCCTACGACCGGAACAAAGATGACAAATAACAGGTAGGCAAGTGTCTTACTAACAGACCGGGTGTCCCAGATGACCCGCATACAGACTACAAATAACAGTAGAATGTAGATAATTTCGGCAACGATAAACCATTTGGTGTGTCCCGGCATAGTACTGAAGTTGTTTCTACAACGAATGTACTATAATTCCATTCATCTGCAAACCGGTTTTTTTCAAATTTATTTGTGTTCTATCCGGAAATGCAGTGAAAAAATAAAAGTCGTCCATTTCTGAACGACTTTTACCATATATTATTTCTATTTTATTACTGTTTTTGTACACGGAAGGTGAAAGGTTGGTTATCTATCATTCCATTTACAAGATACATTCCCGCGGCTTGATTTGAAAGATTCACTTCAATTGTATTTGCAGAAGTGTGTGTTGCTTCGAATGGAATTGTTTTTCCATGAATATCAATGATACTTACAATTGAACATTCAGTTCCCGAAGTAACACTTGCTGTGAAACGACCTGTTGTTGGGTTGGGATACATTTCGAATCCGAATGCCTGTCCGTTATCAGCTATTCCTAAGCAAGCATCTACATCGATGGTAAACATGGCTTCTCCATCGCATCCGTTTGCATCCGTATATGCATACGTAATTACGTGAGCTCCCGTAGTTGTTGGTGAGAAAATCCCCCCGCTTACTCCCGTTCCGGAATATGTTCCTCCTGCCGGACTTCCTCCTGAAAGGGTCAAGGATGGGTCATCTATACACATTAATGAAACCGGTGAAGTAAATGTAACTGTTGGTGCAGTGTTGACAGTAATGTCTTGTGCGGCATCATTTACACAGCCGTTTGCATCCGTGTATGTATATGTTATTGTTTGCGTTCCCACGGTCGGGTCGAAATCAGTGCCTGTGACACCTGTTCCTGAATAAGTTCCTCCTGCCGGACTTCCTCCGGTTAATGTCAAAGCACCAGCATTGCTGCAGACTGCGGGAACAGGATCATAGGTGACTGTAGGAACAGTGTTTACGACAATCGTTTGAGAGGAATCATTCACACATCCATTTGCATCTGTATAGGTATAAGTGATCGTTTGCGTCCCCATAGCCGGGTCAAAATCAGAACCTGTGACACCTGTTCCTGAGTATGTTCCTCCTGCCGGACTTCCACCTGTCATTGCGACCATTCCTGCATCTTCGCAAACGGCTGAAAGTGGATCCAACACAACCGTTGGTGATGTATTGACAGTGATTGTATAATCCGAATTAAATGCGCATCCATACGGGTCTGTATAATCGTAGACAATGGTTTGTGTTCCTGCCATTGGATCAAAAGTTCCTCCGGTAACACCTGTTCCTGAATAAGTTCCTCCGGCAGGAGTACCTTCTGTCAATACATATGGATCGGCATTGTCACAGATAGACGGTGAAGCTGAAAAGCTGATTGGATTTGCCGGACAGACCACCGTAATGGAATAATTCTGAGCTCCTGAACAACCACTTGCATCTGATACCGTTGCTGTGAAATTGAATGTTCCGGTAGCAGTTGGTGTACCTGAAATAGTTCCATTGGAAGCCAGTGTCAATCCCGGAGGCAATGCCCCTGACGTGATTGCAAAACTTGGTGCGCCAAGTGCTCCTGTTTGACTCAGTGTTTGTGTATAGCTCGCTCCGGCAGTTCCGCCTGTCAGTGCTCCCCCGGCTGTCATTGTAAATGCCGGGCAGACATACGGTGTATAATCTACCTGATCAATTCCAATGTAATCTGAATTTGTACCTAAACTTCCTGCACCTGTCACAAAATAGCGGAATGCAATGCGTCCGGATGTTGGAGCAGGGAGTCCTGAAATGGTAATGGTGTACTGTGTCCAAACCTGTGGATAGACATTTGCAACTAACGTCGGATTGACACTTAACAACAAGGTAGAGAAATCTCCTGTTTGAGCGGCATTCGCACCGGCATTAGTACTTGCACCATTTGTACTCATACGCACTTCCAAGCGATCAGGATAATCTGTCTGACCGCTACCGATCGTTGGTTTCCGTGTGTAAAAAGTAAAGACATCCCCATTTCGTAATGTTCTGTTTGGAGTGATCAGCCAATTGCTAATTGTCCCCGTACTACCTGTACTATTAAAGTTCACGGCAATGTATGCATTTGCAGCTCCGTTGTATGAGTTGAAAGGCCCCGGAGTTGGAGTTGCGGTTGTTGCTGTTCCCTGAAACCAGCTAAGACTTCCGACAGGCGAACTGTTATTCTGAATAACCCACCCGCTACCGGCCAATGTAGTAATATCATCAAATGATTCTGAGAATGACTGTGCGAACGACTTGAAAGACAGTCCGGATAGCATGAATGTCCCAAACAAATAGGCTGTAAATGTTGAAATTCTTGTTTTCATAAAGCAGTAATTAATGAGTTGATGAATTCGCTACTTGCGTGTAATGTGTTATCTCCCGTTGCAATTGTTCTTTTACGTGCACGTCTGAAGTTTCTGCTAATTCAATAGAAAGCAAACGAAGGTATTCTTCTTTTAGCACACGAAATTCTTCCTTTAGTTTGTTGACTTGTGCACGTGAAGTGGCAACCGACTGATCAATCTCCGCTTGTTTCGCTTCTAATTTTGTACGTTGTGTGTTTAATTCAACGGGTAATGAAGCAGTGAGCGTTGTTTCTTTTAGAGGATTGATTTGGGATTGTCCGTAACTTGACTGTGTAAACAAACAAATACACCCTGTAATAAAAAGTAATTTTGTTTTCATATAAATATTAGGTTTAATGAAGCATAGATGTAATTCAATAAATACATTCTTCTAGTTTATACCATATCACAAAAGTCAAGTTAAAGTAGTACTTGGGTGCAAGGGAAAACACCTGATTTTATAAAACAGGTAATTATCTCCCTCAGCTGTTTTAATTTGGATGTACTATAATTTCTCCAAAATTTATTGAGATTGCCATTCTTTTCTTCAGGGAGTTTCTCCTTTTCTCACCAGGTTTTTGATCAGTGGAATAACAAAAATCAATAGCAAGGGTAAAAACAAGACGATCTGGTTTTCCTGAAAGTCAAACACAACCGTATTGGACATGGTTTCAATCATGAAGACAAACAACAGGTACATTTCCAGTACGAGTAAAATCCCTCCGGCAAAGACATACATGGCGTTGTTGTGCACGAAATTGGCAAATGTGGAGGACAAGAAATAGAAGGTACTGCCTGCAATCAGAATGAGTACGATTGTCAGGATCGAATAGAAGTAATATTCCCAGTGAGAATCAGGGTAATCGGCTGTCATTAATTTTTCAAGATCTCCCAATGTCAGGTATTGGTCACTGATTTTTGGAAAATCGTCCGTATGAAAACGAGCCAGGTAAAATTGATTTCGGATTTGCTGCAACCACGGAATGTCCGATTTTTCCTTTTTGTGATCAATGGATGTGAAGGAAATCTCCAGGGAAGAGGAAGAAGTTGTTCCTGTTTTTGCCAGGAAAATGCTGTCAACCATATCAGACATACTAACCAGGTAATGGTAATTGGTGCTGTTTTCTCTCACGCTTTGGTCAAACGTAAAATAAAGTGGAATTCCTCTGATTTCTTTTATTTTAATACTGTCAATCACCAAACTTACCGATTTGATGAATTGGGCCATTGCTCTTTTTTCCTGAAATGAAAAATCGGGGAAGTAAAAGTTGATTCCTATTTTATGATGCTTTGTATTGGCTAATCCTTTGATATCTTTTAAGATTTGGTAGAGCACCCGGACTTGTTTTTTATGAGAATGGAGGAAATTGTCGGTGTTTTTCTCTCCTTCCAGTATAAACAGGAAGTCCAGGTCCATGGAATCGGGGAGTTGTTCCACTTCCGGCATCTTTCGCATCGTGATACTGAACGAATCCCGGGCGAAATGGGCGGTGTATTCACGCAGCACATAACGATCTTTTTTCAGGTGTGCATTCATCATGGCCCGCAGATAACTGATGTGCTTTTTTTCTTCCGGTGTCATTGTGGAAGAATCCCGGCTATTGACGTAGGTCAGGAAATTGTGAACAAACTCATCGAATGACATTCCGAGGCTTTTTGTTGTTTTTTCCATGTCGTACATACTCAGAAATACCGTGTCCCGGACGGTATCCCGTATAATGATACTGTCCTGCAGGGTGAAAATTTCAAAATATTCCCCCGGATAACCTGTTTCGCAGGAATAGCACTTGTATTCTTGTGAAAACACAGAGTAATGGATGAAACATACCGCGAACAGAAAAATTTTTATAAGTTTCATAGTCTATTGATATTAGTTATCGGATGTGATGATTCCTTCTTTTTCACGCTCTTTTTCCAGGGCGTGCTTTATTATTTTTTGTGTGAGTTGCGTGTTCTGGGTGTGAAACAATTCCAATGCACAACGTTGTACCACATTGATCATGCTTCCTCCCGATAGTTCTGCTTCCGAAGCAATTTGTACCAATTCTTCTCCGGCTTCCTGCAACCACTCTTCGGGCAGCATCTGTTTCCACAAACGCGTGCGTGCATTCCGGTCCGGCATCGGAAAGTATAACACAGACTGAAAACGGCGAAAAAATGCTTCGTCCAGATTGTCTTTCAGGTTGGTTGCCAATATCACCATTCCCGGGAAATCTTCAATGCGTTGCAATAAATAAGCTACTTCCTGGTTGGCATGCCGGTCGTTGGAAGAATTGGTTTCCGAACGTTTCCCAAATAGTGCATCTGCCTCGTCAAAAAACAAAATCCAGTTTTGGTGTTCGGCCCGATCAAAGATTTTTGCAAGGTTCTTTTCCGTTTCACCGATGTATTTCGAAACGATCATCGACAGGTCGATCCGGTAGACATCCATTTCGTGTTTTTTCCCGAGTAGCGAAGCTGCCAGTGTTTTTCCTGTTCCCGGCGGACCGTAAAACAGACAACGGTAACCGCGTTTGATGTATTTGCTGAGGTTCCAGCGTGAGCGAATGGTGTGTTCGTGTTCCACCCACTGTGAAATGCTTTCGAGGTCTTCCCGCAGGTGATAGGGAACCACCAAATCACTCCATTCCAGTTGTGTTTCCATGCGTTTGGCCGGGAAATCCGCGCTGTAATCCGGTCGATACGTTCCGTCGTTGAGCAGTTTTGCCAGAAATTCATCCGACACACACAATTTCCCGCTCAAGAGTGGTTCACCTTCTCCCTGTCCTTCCAGCCGCAATACATTTTGCTGATGAAACCAGTGTTCTTTGCTGAATAACTGTACCACCAGCGCACGGCTTTGCGGGTTGTCAATTCCCAGTAAAAATGCGGCTGTTTCTCCGGTTGGTAAAAAACCGCTGTGCGAAATGCCTTTCCACCCGCCAAATTCGGTGTAGGGTCTATCCAGCTCTTTGTTCTGAATAAAAAATAAATCCAGTGCCTGTGGATTGATGTGCGGCATAATGGCCAATAGCAAAACGATCAACTCCTCCCATGTTAGTTCCTGCCCGGTGAGTGTGCACAATTCTTCTCCATCCAGCGGAATTTCCCGCAGGGAGTTATATTCGCTCTCGTGCTGAAAGTAGAGCGAGAATGCCGTGTGGAGGAGAGTGGGGAAGTAATTCATTGTTATGTACTATCGAATGATTTATATTAGAATGAAAATGTTTTTAAGAAAGAGTAACATTGTTTTCTTCTGCCCAAGTCTCTAAATCCTTATGCTTGGTTATATTAACAGTTACTGTATCCGGTACTTCGAATGCTTTAATGTGCTCGATAACTTCATCAATATCACGGTTTTCCTCATTGAGATGCTCCCAATTTATTACGAAACCACCACTCTTAAAATGATTTACCAGCATTTGTTTGATTTCATCACTTGAAAAAAGGCTATTGTATTCTTCCTGTGGTTTCTTCCCTATTTTAACCTTGGCATGTCCTTTTATAGTCTCTTCTATAGTCTTCTTCACTTTCCATAAAGCATTCTCAACATCTATATGTCCTTCCCCTACCCAATAAAACAGACTTGTATTAGAATCCGGGTCCATGAGTAAATCTATTTCCTCTACAAATGTTTCTTTTTCTGCTTTTAGCTTTGCAGCTCTTACCTTTAACGCATCTTGTTTTTCTTCAACCATTGCATCATAAGGAGTTTTAATACTCTCATCTTCATTTCCGAAATCCAGCATTTCAGTTAAAAAAGGGAGTAAAGGAATACACGTCTCACAGGATTGGACTAACTCTCCATGGTCATAACCTCCCCCTTCATCTTTTCCATGAGCCCAAACTTCACTCATGTAATAGGGACCCTTTAAACGATTATCTATAATGTGACCAATGAGTTTTGGAGCAGCGCATGATCTACCCTTACTCATTTCATCTTTAACAGTATTAGCAACATCTTCTGGAAGTGTATCTAACTTTTCTTGTGGAATATATTTGCTAAAATCAACCTCGCTCTCGCCAACAGGTGTTAATCTAATTGCGGTTGATGCATTTTCAAATTTTTTATTTCCCGCTGCACTACCTGATATTGAAGAAATAGCGACATTTCCTGCAAAAGCTACTCCAATCATGTGTCCCGTACTATATTTTTTATGTAAAATATCTGCCAATGACCTTGATGCTGCCAAAGTAGTATTTGTGCTATATACAGCTTTTCCGGCTACATAATCGCCATGTGATGTATCATCGCCATAGACATCACCAGTGAATTTATCTCCGGGTCGATTGGGAACATCTGTTCCAGTTACATCTGCATCTGTTCTTAATTGTACCGATGTATTCTTCGTAAGATCATTACTGGTTTTTAGCTGATGTATTTTATGTTTATAATATTGTAGTATACTACTTGTTGTTCCTTGTTGTTGAGCGTTGGGTAATATCTGAACAGAATTAGATGGATGAGTTGTTGTTTTCATATCCTGTATATTTATATCCTTAATTAAAGTGATAACTTACCGGTTACTGCCAGATCACCACCATAAGCTGCTTTATAGGTCGCATGAAAAGTAGCATTGGACGAGATATTTGTGTTATACATGTCAAATACCGGAGCCATTCTTCCGACATCTCCTGCATCAGCTTCACAGGTAATATTGTCACCTCCGTCTTTGGCAACTACTGTTGCAATATGAAAGGAGCACCCGGTAAGAACAGCTCCTGTTTTTGGAACAGTTGAATAAGCTTCTCCAATAGAGGGATTTGTTGTCTCGTTTGGTCCGAAGTTATCATCTGCTGCCTGCGTGTGTGAATTATTAACGGCAAAATCCATAGGCATTCCGGCAATTGTAACTTTGAACATTTCTCCATTGTTTAAGTTGGCTATTGTTCGTGCTAAATGCTGTGCAAATTGTAAACAATCATTTTCATATTGACCGGTGTATTGATAGCGCTTAAATCCATACCATGTATTCCCGGTATTTGTCATCAAATTTGCAGGACTAGGTACGGCAGTTCCGTCTTTTACTCCAATTTCATCTTTACCGGATTTATCAACCCGATAGTGATCATTTTCAGATGTTTTGAAGCGTTTTGTTTCCGAATATTTCTGAATCATGGGAACCCCTGAACTATTTTTTAATTTTCGTTGAACAGATGTCAATGAACTATTTTGTGCCTTTGCTCCCATCACATCCGCCTCTTTTTCCAACCCCGCGTCATCATTTATGTTAACTTTCCCTTTCATCTGCCGGGTTGCTTTCACCCGACCTTGTTTTTGTTGCACTACGTGCCAGGCTTCATGCGGTAGGTGTTTTTCCTGTCCCGGTGCTACATGAATGTCCGTTCCCTGAGCGTATGCGTGTGCTTGCAAAGTAGCCGGTTGTGAAGAGTTGTAATGTACTTTTACATCGTTCATGCTATAACCTGAAAGGTTTTCAATGCCGCTTTTCAGGTTGTCGGGCAAACCTGTGTTGTTGGGCTGTCGTTGGAGTAGTTCTTCTTCGTCTGGCTCCATTCTTTGGGCGATTTTATTCTTGTAGGTTTGAAGAATACCTCCCATGGAATTCTGTTTCTGTGCGTTGGTATATACTTCCTGCCTGCTTCTTGTTTGTTGGGTTCCGGTTTTCATAATTTGCTTATTAATTGTTTCTTTTTCGCATAGATTCAGTATGCTATTCGAGTAGAATCAGATATTAATTATGTGTCGTTTTACATATATTTTATGTGTACCACATAATCACTACTTATCAGTTCATCTTTGAGAGATTTGACCACGCCGGTCCATGTCTTAGTATCATATCCGGTCTTATTCGTCTCAGACAGTAAGAATTTACTATCGCTTACTTTTTTTATTGACATGAAATGGGTGTCTGTTGCTATTAAAACAGCACCATGACTCATAACCATTTCTTTTATGTCTGATAGTTGCTTTTGATCTCTGATTTGATATTCATCTACGTTATACCTTGCTGCATTACGATCTATCGTTGGTTTTGCATTTAGACCAACACTATCTAAAGCAGTTCCTAATATTGCGATTCCTACTTCCCGCTCTTCCCGTTCATCATCATCGTAATTCATATAATCTGACAGGTCTAAAATATATTGATTTTTCATTACCTTTTTAAAGTAATTAATCATAGGTTTAGTTATATTTTTCCCGACTAAATCACCGTCATTATATAGCTTTTCAAATTGTTTCCATATTTCCAATCCGTCCTTTTCTTTTAATAACGATATTGACCAACCTCCACACAATCCTCCATAGCTGTCTATTTGACTTTTTACGCCTATTTTATCAGAAATAACAGCTTCGACATCATCTTGTGTAACAAATTGATAAACCGGTAATGTCGATTGGCCCGATTTCATTTGCACTGCCTTCGCGCCCATCACATCCGCTTCTTTCTCCAATCCCATATCATCATTTACGTTAACTTTCCCTTTCATCTGCCGTGTTGGTTTCACACGTCCCTGTTTTTGTTGTACTACGTGCCAGGCTTCATGCGGGAGGTGTTTTTCCTGCCCCGGTGCTACATGAATGTCCGTTCCCTGGGCGTAAGCATGTGCCTGCAAGGTGGCTGGCTGTGACGAATTGTAATGTACTTTTACATCGTTCATGCTGTATCCGGACAGGTTTTCAATGCCACTTTTCAGGTTGTCAGGCAAACCCGTGTTATTGGGTTGACGTTGAAGTGTTTCTTCTTCTTCTTTTGTTGCTAATTGAGTTGTTTCAAACTTCCCTTGTAACAGTTCTTCCTCACGCGTAGACTGTTGTTGGACTGTTTTGCCTTTATAAGCCTGAAGAATGGAACTGTGTGCTCCCTGATTCTTTGCTTTTGCCTGAAATGGAGCGTCTGTCTGCTGTTTTAACTGTTGTGCTGTTGTTTTCATGAGCATTATTTTTCGAGTTCTACAAAATAATCCATCGTATTCCGTGTAAAAGGCTGCCAATCGAGTAGTGGAAGGATACCGGTTTTATTTGCTAATGCAGCACTACGGAATTCAAAAATTCCACCATCCTTCTGTTCGCTTCCTACTTTTTCTGTTTTACTTCCCAATTCTCCAAGGCTTTCTAATTCTTTTCCGGTTCCTTCATCTTCGGTTCCCTGGTAGGTCGATTTATATTCTTTATGATGTGCTGCACTGAGCAAATCATATCCAAAACGAATAAATGTAAGCCATTTTTCACGACTTGGACCAATCGGTTTTCGATTGGTCATCTTCTCATCTGTCCAAACTTTTCCAATCACAGGCTTGTTGCTTTCACCATGATCTACCCCTGCGGCAATGAGCGCATAACGTACCCAGAGTGCCGGATTTTTCTTGAAAAATAACTGCTCATTCTCTGGGATCATTTTATACAATCGTGCAAAATCGGTTCGGGCGAGTAGTGAACTATCTGCAATTTGTTTTGGATAGAAAATAGCTTGTTCTCCATTGCTTATATAGGATCCCATTAAAATAAACAGCCCTTTGAGTTCATCGCTCATAGGTGTCACATCAAAAGGCGGATAATTGGAAAGGTCCCCCACATTGTTTTTATGGCTTTTGATTGTCTTTTTGGTATGATTAAACATCGGATGTAAGTCCTTTGTTCCCTGTTGATTCTCCAATTCCGGAATTTTCCCCAGGCTAATTCCCGCAGTTACCTGTGGTCGTGCTTCTAATTCATTTGGAAGTGGTTGAACGACAAATTTTTCATGGAAACTATCGTTTGTGGCAGTACTTAAACGGAACAAATTTCCTCCGGAATTATTGGCTGCCCGAATGATCTTGGCTCCCAGGACGGTCATATATGTCATACGGCTAAACAACTCTTGTTTCCCTGGAACATTGGCATCTACAGGTGGATGGATAATGAATTCCATCTCCGCTTCTCCGCCACCAGCCTCGTCTGCTTCGACTTTAAAACCTGCTCCGTCATAAATAGCTTCTTTTTTACTCAATGGCCGGAGATTGGGGATTTCCCCTTGTTTTCCGGATTTTTCCCAGATTTTTACAGGAGTATAATCCCAAATTTTCCAACCTGTTTCGAATTCAAACCCCAAAGCTCGTTGTACGACAGGTTGCAATTGAAAAGAGGCAGTGGCTTGTTGCACCGGATTCGTTGTTGGTAATGCGTGTGCAAAATTACCTTGCATTGCCTTCGCGCCCATCACATCTGCTTCTTTCTCCAATCCCACATCATCGTTTACGGGAACCCTTCCTTTCATCTGCATTGTCGGTTTCACCCGCCCTTGTTTTTGTTGCACCACGTGCCAGGCCTCGTGTGGTAAGTGTTTCTCCTGACCCGGTGCTACGTGAATATCTGTTCCTTGCGCATAGGCGTGTGCTTGTAAGGTAGCTGGTTGTGACGAATTGTAATGCACTTTTACATCGTTCATGCTGTATCCGGATAGGTTTTCAATACCACTTTTCAGGTTGTCTGGCAAACCCGTATTATTGGGTTGTCGTTGAAGTGGTTCTTTCTCTTCCGTTGCTAATTGTGTTGTTTCGAACTTTTCCTGAATGGGTTCTTCTTCGTCTATTCCCATTCGTTGGGCAGTATCGAATTTCCCCTGCAATAACTCTTCCTCGTTTACTGATTGGAGTTGAGCTGTTTTATCTTTATAGTTCTGAAGAATGGAATCATGCGAACCCTGATGCTTCGCCCTGGATTTAGACTGAATCACTTGCGTCCCTTTTTTGTTTTTGATAGCTGTTCTCATCCCCATTTTATTTATAGCTTTCAAGTATCAAGTATCAATTATCAATTATCAATTATCAATTATCAATTATCAATTATCAATTATCAATTATCAATTATCAATTATCAATGTTCAATTATCAATGTTCAATTATCAATGTTCAATTATCAATGCTTCGTAGTAAGAAATTCTATTACCAACATTTGATAATTCATACTTGATAATTACACTCATTCCCACTTTCAATTCATCATTCAATATTCACTCCGCTCACCTCCATTTCACGTGTATTGTCTTCTCCATCCAACTGAACTTCGTCGTGCGGAAATTCCAGGGTACGGCATCCAGAAGCATATCAAAGGCTTTCGTTTCTACAATTAATTCAATGATTTCTCCTGTGTCATCCAGTTTCCCTTCCCGTTGTAAAAATCCTTCCCGCAGTCCGTCAATGGTTTTCACTTTGTTCCAGTGTTGCACAACACCTTGTAGCATACCATCCGCTGTTTTCATTTCCTGTTCGGTCAATTCAACAGAGCGTGGCAACGGAATACCTGTTTTGAAGCCGGTTAACAACTTGTTGAGTTGTAATTCATACTCTGGAAATTCGGTCGTTTTAAACACTGCGTATTGCATCAGGAAAATAGCCCTGATTTTTGCATCCCGGTTTTTGAAAGCACCATTTTCCGTTAATTGCAGCATACGAAACAACTGTGGCAGAAAGGGTGCCAGCAGGATCAATCCGGCATTGCTGATGAACGACAGCGGTTGCTCCTCTCCTTCGGAAAGGAATTCTTCCTCCCTTTTTTCCGTTTCGCCTGTCAGTATTTTTTCTTCTGAATCCGTAGAAAGCACAAGGCTTTTTTTCAATAAGTCGTTGCGTAGCGCTAATTTTTCCAGGTGATCTTGAAATAGATCCTGTTGCTGTTTATCGGTTAATTGATTGAACAGGAACGCTATTATTTTATGCAGAATAGCGGCTTTATTGAGTGATGCATAGTTTCCTGACATTCGTAGCAAGATCAGTAACAATTGCCGCTTGTCAATTGTCTGTTTTAACTGTGTAGAAATAAACTGACGCAATTCTGCTTCGATTTGGAGCAGTGGTTCTGCAAAGCGGACAAAATCGGTGTGTTGTGCCAACCTTCGAATCCACACCGCCAGTTGCTTGTCGTCTCCGAAATAATGGATCAACAGGCGTTCTGTTGCTGTTCGTTCAGCTATTTTATCAGGTGTTTCTTCGGAAATTTCCGGGATTACTTGTTGTTGATTGTTGTGTTGCTGCTTCTGAATCATTTCCTGATAGAGCATTTTCAGAAGATTGATTAGTTCAAACGGTAGCGTGATTCCATTTTGATTGGTTTCAGTATAAAAAAACGCAATCAGCTCTTCGGTTTTCAGGTTGTGGTGTGCTGCCATTTTCCGCAGAACCTGTTCTACGAAATACCGTTTGTTGAATACCTGCTGGTGCGGTTCCAGTATAACTGCATGAATGAACTGCCATTTCAACGTGCTGAAATTTCCGGATGTTTTTCCCTGCAGCAAGCCTTTATTTTTTTGTTGCTCAATGGCGGTTGCATAGGACAAAATAAAAGGACTTTCCGCCTGATACAGTATACGAATGAGCTGACGGTGTTCTTTTTCCGATAACTGTTGCAATAATTTGTTCCTGCCTGCTTCGTTTTTTAATACTGCCAACCATTCGTTTCTCACTTCAAAAGAGAGCTCTTGTTTTTTAGATAAAGCACGAATAATGTCGGGAATACTGCTTGCAGATGTACTCTTGCGGATTTCTTTTTTAGCTTTAAGACGAAGGTACAACTCTGAGAAAATATGTGCCAATTTACGGTCTGTCACAGCAATGGTTGTATCTGTCATCAAGTAGTACAACAAGTCAACCAGTTTCAGATTGTAATGCCCGGCCACTTTTCTCAATACCCGTTCAACGAACTGATGCCGGTTGAATCCTGCCCCTGTGTTTTGCAGTAAAATCGGGAATATAATCTGCCATTTTACCAATCGGAATTCACCACCTGCTTTTCCTTGCAGCATTCCTTGTTCTTTTTGTTGATCCAATTCTTTGGCGTATGTTTTAACAAAAGGATGGTGTTGAGGCGCCACTGTTTCAACCAGTTTCAGAATTTGTGATTCGCGTAGCAAGCGAAGGAGTAAGTAATTTCGATCACTACGCAATAATTTTACAAGAAGGGTGCGTTCCTCCGGTAGAAATTCAGGTGACATACGCTCTGCTGCTACCAATATCGGAATCCATTTCTTCCAGTTACTGTCTCCACGGATGCTGTGTGCTTCTTCCTTTTTCAGCATTCTCAGCAACTTCAATAGCTCGTTAGGAATGGTAGCTCCCTGTTGATTGTTCAGCAATAATAGTTGGAGCAATACAGGGTACGTGATGAGGTACCGGTTGGCCAATTGCCGGATCGTTTGTTCCAGGAAACTTTTTTTATTGAAAAAATAACTTCTGTTGGTCAGTAAATAAGCATAGACGACCTGCCAGACAGCCTGGTAATGTGGAGTTCTGCTGATTTGTGGAGAACGGAGTTGCTGGTGTTTGGATTGTACAAAAGTGATATATGACAAAATGAAATGACTTTCTCCCGGTGCTACGAGCCGGACTCCTTCTCTTAAAACGGTTTCATCAAATTGGAAGACAAGTCGTTGTTGAAGACTGGTGTAATGCCCGTAGGTTTGCAAAAATGTTCGTAGCGCGTTACTTTCTGTAGCCGCTACTTCCAGAAACAGTGTGTTCAGATCAGTCCTGCGGGAATCGGCATTCCACGGAAAGGAACCGTGCAGCAGGAAATAAAACAGCAATTCCGATTTGCTTTTTTGTACCTTTTTCTTTCTGACAACAGTTGTTTCACGCCCATAGAGTTGTTTCAACAACGCATTTTCAAGTTGCTCCTCATATGCAGGTAAAAACCGGGTTTCAAAATCAGCTTCACGAATGGCTCCCAACTCAAGATCAAGCACATCCAATTCCACCAACAAAGTAGCATCATTGTATTTTTCCAATACACGCTCTGTTGCCCGTTCCAGCCGGGTTGTCCAGTAATGATCCCAGTCGGCATAGAGTGAGCGGAAGAAAGATTCATCTTCTCCTGAAAAATTCAACGCTATTTTCTGTACCTGATTCATTTAAATGTGTTTGGCGGATTTTTCGATGTATTGCAAGAAAAAATTCAACGCTCCTGCGTAATAAGACAAATTTCTGTCTCCCTGACCGGCAAGTGCTTTTCTCCAGTTGAAATATACCGTATGAAAGTTCTCCAGTGCTTCAGGTGAGACATAATAAAGTGTCAGTTGCAGGTGTGCCGGGAGTCGTTCCCGGATCAGTTGCTCCAGTTCTTTACGCTGTAATTGTTCCGGAATAATAATGGAAACCAGATTCTTGTTTTCCCCTTCCGGGTCGAGTAATAAATGTTCCACAAAATAAAATGCCTGCTGATATCCGTTTACTTTCATCCGGGTTAAAAGCGCTATAAACAGGTGGGCGGCTTCGATGAGCTTTTCTTTGTCTGAGCTGAACAGGCTCATATTGATGATGACTTCCCGTTCCGGATGAAAGAACAATAACAGGTATTCTTCTGAAGTTGCTGCAATTTTATAATTTGCCGGATCTGTTCCGTACTTTAAAAAACTTTCAGGTATGACTCCATACCATACCAGGTTGATGTGGAAATGAAGTAGTTCAAAGGATGTTTCCTCGTAGTAGTGTACAGGCTCTTCAGAGAGCGGCAGATTCTCTATTCCTCTTTGTTCCCGCAGTTGGTCCAAAGAGGTTCCAAGCAAAAACCGGTATCTGTTGAAAAACAAATCATCTGTGATGACACGTATGTGTTTGTTGTACAGGTGATGGCTTTGAAAATGTTCTTTCTCTACTTCTTCCAGAATCTGTTGAACAACCGGGATGCTATGTGGCTCGTTGATATTAAACGAACGAAAACGAAATTCATTGAGTTTGGGGAGCGATTGCAATAGTTTCGCCCGCTTTTGATTGAGAGCAGCAAGGTCTTTCTTTCCGAACAATGTACGTGTATTTTCTCCGTACAGCATGTCCAACAGATTCAGGTACCGGAATTTCTGAGACCGGTAAAATTGATCCTGTTTTTCCTGTTTCGTAACAAGGGCTTTTTTGGAAAGATCAATGATGTGTTCTCCTTCAACAATGTGTACATCAGGAATCCGCTCTTCCGGAAGCTGCTCAGACAGTTCAAATAAGGTTGCTGTGTTTTGTGCCTGTTGCAACTGATCTGCCATCAGGTGATCGAAAATGAGCAGGTATGCTTTCAGCTGCAACACTTTTAGCTGGTAATCTTTGTCTTCCGGATGTGGAATTCCCCGTTCCCCGATTCCGTAATTTTCAGGAAAATCGTATTGAATAGAATGGTAATCAGGGACAAATGGTTTTACAGGATAGCCTTGTTCCGGAGAAGGATCATCAAAGAGTGGAAACTCGTAGGTTGGTTTTTTCGTGTATTTCCGTTGTTCATACAATTCTCGTTTTTCCAGTTGCTTCCAGTCGTAATAAATCATTCCGATATTTTCTCCGAGGTTGCGGTACTGGTGGTAGGTTGCTTTAATGGTGTCTTCAAGCTCCGGTTGCGGGCCTGCAGCTGCAAATTGCTCATTCGGAAGGATAAACATGTCATAGTGACGGGTTTGTTTATTGAACCGGATCGACAATCTGCTTAGTTGATCTGAATGTTTTTTGAGCAGCAGCTCTTCATAATCTTCTTCTGTTACAATACTTTTTCGGGTGTGTTCTTTGCTATTCTCAGTTGTTGTAAACAGGTCAGTTCTCGGAAATAACCCCTTTTCGGCGTAGTTGTTTTCATGTGTCGAGTCGAACAGGTAATTTTCCAGGGGAAACCGGAACCGGTAATGTAAATCATACAATGCATAATTCAGGTAATCGGAAATAGTAATTCCGGGGTCGTGAATGTTAAAATCCGTCCAGACCTTTCCGCTTAACTCTTCCAGCCGTTTCCGTGTTGTGTCCTGGAGTTCGCTGTAATAGTTATCGTCCTTTTTACGCTTTTTCAGAAATACTTCTCTCATATTTGTGCAGGTATGATATGTGACAATCGATCGCTAAGTTTTTCCAGTTTTTATATTGCAACCGCGATTTGATTTGCAGGCGGTACGATTGATTTTTTTGTCGGTGCCAGCGCAGTTTTAGTTTATGCCCCCAGAACCCGTAGTGGGAACCGATCGGTTTTACCTTTTTTTGGCTTCCGTAACATTGAGTAGCCCATGCCAGAAGTACGGCATATTCCCCCGATCCCTTTTCTCCGCATATCGTAGCGACAATTTCCATGGCGTACATGCCATTCAGGTCTTCGGTAATATCGTGCCATTTACCATCCGCTTTTAATGATTCTTTCAGTTTATCTGACACCGGAGTTCCTTTTTTAATGCCTTGTATTTCAATGTCTCCGGTGACAATGGTTTTCGGAGAAGTAAGCAAAAGCGAAGGCGTGTTTCTTTCCGTTGTCGTATGATTATCTGCTTTTTTTCGTTCGATTAACAAGTCTTCTGTCTCGTTGATCGCAAATACCCACGAAGGTTCCGCTCCGGATTGCGGGCAAAAGGACAACAGTACATTGCTGTCGTTCTTGGGGGCGAGTTTCAAGCCATCTTTCCCGTTTTTGGAATAACCGTCATCCAGGATGTTGACAGAAGAATCAATCAGATCCTCAAACTCCTGTTGGGAAGGTCGCTTTCCGTTGCTAAAAAAATCTTTCAATATTTTTCTTCCGCGTACAGCCATATCATTTGTGTTTTTTCTTATTGGAAATAATAAAGTTTTTACCGATGCTCATTTCTTCGATTCCGAATTCATCCGGGATAATATCATTGTCCCAGTAGAAGATATGATCATCCGATGGAACAAGTACACCATGTGCCTCTGAGGGATGAATTACGTAGTTTTCATAGAACACTCCCGATTTTTTACAGATGAAGTCATGCAGCATGAATTCCCCGTTGTTTTTTTCAATCCGGATGGCCGAAAAATCAGAGATGGAGATCAACGTCCCGAATTCTTTTATAATCGCGTCGTGCATTTTTTCCAGGTTAACAGCATACCCGAAGAGCGGTAATTGATCCATGTATCGCCAGGGGGCGATGAATTCATTTATTCGTTGTGCCAGCAATTTTCGTCGCTTTACTGAAAAATATCCCTTTAATTCGATTCTGCAACGAATAATAATTTCTTCATAAACAGGATTGAGAATTGTTATTTCCTTTACATAGGAAGAAGCCAGGTTTCGGATATAGCGTTCGATGTTAAACAGTAAATGCGGAGGTGTCAGCGGATGTATTTTCCTGTCAGCCATATTTTTTTCAGGTAATACCACAATGTGAAGTGTCGCGTCCGATCCTTTCCTGTTGACAATGCATTTTGCCTTTGCAATTTCCGGAAATGCTTGTATAATTAACCGTTCATAGTCTCTTGGAGTAACCGCTCTTCCTTTGTGCGCGGCATATTCAGCCATCCGCATCAGTTTTTTATGCGCATCTTCCCCGGACCGGCCATCGTAAAAAGGAGTAATTCTCCTGATTTTATTCAGCCCCGGAATGAGGACGTCTTCCGTTAGATCTCCTGTTTCACAGTTCACAATCAGGTCTTCCTGTTCGTATTCAGGAAGTATCATTTCCAATTGTGCAGCATTGGTGTACACCGCTTTGATATCCGGGAAATTGACATCATCTACATCGTTGTACCCGATGCGTATCCAGAGTAGCCCATTGCTGTCAAACAATTGCGGGGAAAGGGTTTCGGGAAGTTGCATCTGCATACATCCGCTAATGAGCAAAGCAATCGTTTCATCTTTTCGGGTAAACGAAAGGGGCATCCGCTCCCAATAATGCGGGTTGCCAATGTACAACCTGACGTGTCTGATTTTTTCCCGTTGCCGGCGAATGGAATCTTGTTGCAGATCCTCATGTTCGTTGGCATAAACATCAAAAAACAAAGTCAGTAACATGTTTTCCTGAACGTTTGACAACGCCAGCAGCAAGTTGCGTTCCTGCATTTCCGGGATAAACGAAACAGTTTCAGGTACATCATGACCACTCACAGCAATTTCATCCAGAGGAATGATGGCAGAAACGGAGGACCTGCTTTCGTCTGAATGTGTGCGTATATCAATAATTTCCTCTGCTTCGTAATTGAGTGAAATCCGTTTCAATACCGGTTGAACAGGAGGTTGAATCGAAGGATATTTGTTCTTTTTTCGGGCATTTCTCAGCATCTGTTCGGTAAAGATTCTCCGGTAGACACTTTCTCCGAAGCCCATTTCAGGATTGGAGAGCGAAAAATTTAAAAATCCGTTCCGGGATTGCAGAGAATAGCTGTATTCCTGCTCGTCGATGGTGATTGTTGCCATTTTTTCAACATCGATGGGACCTATGCTGCTTGTTGTTGCGAGCAAATCGGTCCCTTTTTCGGAAGCAAACAACGGAAATTTTGTTCTTCCCCGAACAGGCTTCCATTGAAAGTCAGATAAATAGTTGACGGCTAATTCAAATGAATGATTGGCAATGTTTTTTTGATAATCTGAATAATGTCCTTTCAACCCGGATGGATGTTCCGGCAATTGTTCCCATTCAAAGTTGAGGGTAACGGTTTTTGTCGGCTTGATATTTATCTCATAATTTCCCACCGTGAACCAGGCGCCCCGTTCTGTCGTCATTCCGAAAGGTACAAATGGCTTGGAGTTGTCAATTTTCCCGAGCTCATTGTAAATTTGCAGGTTGGTGACATTTTTTACTTCGGACCGGAGCTTAATATGGCTAAGCTGAATCATTTCCAGTGAAGCATTGACGTAGTCGTCGGAATCGAGATTCAGACAGACATTTAATGCCGGATATGCGGATTGGAATGAATGAACTTCGTACGAACAAGGTGTAAGGGCAGGAAAAGAATCCGGAAGAGTGAACAGGACTTTTAGTTTTCCACGTTCTTTTTTGACCATGTATTCAGGGATATATTCCCAGCCGGTTTCTGTACTGATGTATAATTTGAATGCAGAGGTGAGTGTACTGTTTTCACTTACTTGATCATTCCATTGATCGTTACGGGGATAAAAGGTAACTTTTACGGTGCGAACTCCCTCTCTCAGCACCAACAGAGGAGAGCTGATCCGGATGCCGATTGTTGTATCTTTGTTTTTATACGTTGTAATCTGGTCGTTCTGAAGTTCCAGTTCATTTAACCGGATGGACTTAATGAACGGAGAATCGGTGGCAGGGCGTTTGTCTTTGTTGAAGTGCAGTAAAAACAGTTTTTCGAGGCGTACATTGTGTACCTCTGCTTCTTCTGTCAGTTGGTAATAATAGGTTTTATTTTTTTCCCTGCTGACCTTGAACCGGGTGTTTTCAGGAATGACAACAGGCTCTTGTCCGTTGTTTTCAAACACCACCCATACCTTGTCTCCGATAACCGGAAGTGGTTGAACTCCCAAAACAGACCGGAGGTACCATTCCGGGTATTCCTGCCAGCGAAGATTGAATTGTTCGGCAGTTTTATTCAGGTTTTCAATGAAATTGATCAGAACACTCCAGGAAGGTTCCGTTTCTCCTTCTGATAGTCCGGCGTGGTATTTTTCGGCAATGGTCATTCCATCCCTCCAATCGGTCAGCAACGCATCAAAATAGGTTTCCGGCAGTTGATCAGAGAGTTTTCCTGAATAGTAACGAAGGAAAGAAGCAATCATGACAGACCGGTTCAACAACGTTTTGACGTTGTTATCCAGTACCGCAGGATATCTTAAAGATTGAATCCTGTCAGATCTGCTATGTCTGTTTAATCCATCCATTGTTCAGTTTACTTATTAGCGTATACTTTCTTTAAAGTAGAAAGGAAATACAAGGTTGTCCGGTGTATTTGTTGTTATAATTGTATAGTCCAGGTTGATCCATAAAATTCCTTCCAACGCATCTTTGATTTCTACTGATACCTGGTTCAGTACAATGCGGGGTTCTCCTTTTTTAACAGCTTGTTTGATGGTGTCCGTAATTAATGTTCGTTCCGAGAGTGTCATTTTTGAGAACACCCATCTGCGAATGTTACACCCGTACTCCGGACGAAAAATGCGTTCTCCCTGCGTGGTGGAAAGTAAAATCCGCAGACTTTCCCGGATATCGGTATTGCTTTCAACCAGCCTGACACCTTTTTTTTCAAACGCAGGGGGAAATTCCCAGCCAATTCCTAAAAAATCGTTGTTGTTCATCATCCTCCAATCATTACAGTAAAACATCCCAATACAATTGTTCCGCCATGCGCACATGTATCACCCATGCGTGCAGCTGGCTTCCCGCCGATCAGAACCGTGGCAGAACCTTTCACGATGCTGTCCGGCGGACCGGTACAAGTGCATAGATCTCCCATGACGGATGCCGGCATTTTCCCGATCAGTACGGTCGGAACACCCGGTCCCGTTACCGGTCCTCCGACATGCGGAATAGGAGGGAGTCCCGGAGTAACCATCGGGCATATGTGCATATCTGTTATTCGTGCTGCTGGTGGCATAGAGTGTTGTTTTATTTAGTTATTAATTATCAATGGTTCAATTATCAATTATCAATTATTAATGGTTCAATGATCAGTTATCAATGGATAAATTGATGATTGAAGTAGTTATTTTTAGTAAAATAGCGATTCGGTTGTTTTGTTATTGCGGATCAATTGATCATCACCATGGCACCTTTGACAACGGTTTGTCCTCCGGCGGATAATTCTGCGGAAGCGCTTCCTTTTCCTGTAAAGGCAATATCTGCCTTTGCTTCAATATTTGCTCCCTGAATGTTGACAGCAGACGGGCCTTTGATGGCCACTTCCGTTCCTGCTTCAATGGAAATATTCGTTTGTGCTTTTAATGTCAGACTTTTGGAAGATTCTATTGAAATACCGCTTGTTGTCATGGCAATTTTATTGCTGTTTTGATCCGTAAGTGTAATGCTCTTTCCATCATCGCTGATCACAAGACTATTATTCCCGGGTGTTTGCAGGGTAATTACCTTTTTATCTTCGTCAAATTCAAGTTTCAGTTTTGATTTGGTGACAATACTCCGTATTTTATTCTCCTTTTCAATTGTATTTGCGGGAGCCTGGTTACTGCTGTATACACTTCCCAGGACAACCGGTTTTCCCGGATCATTATCAAAGAATCCGATGACCACCTCGTCACCGACATCCGGGATAAAGAAAGCTCCGTATTGCTTACTTGCCCAAAAGGTGGCTAATCGTGCCCAAACCTTATTGACTTCATCACTTTTAAAGAGTGGAATCTCTACTTGTATGTTGTACTCTTTGGATGGATCTTCTTCTATCTGCGCTACTTTCCCGATTTGAAGTCCACTGATCTTGTTCGAGTTATCATTGGATTCTGTATTCTTAGAGCCTGCTGCTCCCGTTGTATTTTCATCCTGGTACCCCATGGAAGCTGTGGTTTGCCAACTTCCGTCTTTGATTTCATGCTCAACAGCACCGCAGAATGCTTTTCCATCCATGTGTTTACTCACATTTTCAATAGAAACCATACATCCGGCGGTAATGACAGCGGTACCTTTGCAGCTGATGTCGCCCTGTACCCGTTTGAGTGTTTCTTCCAATAATTTGGCCGCTCCCCATTTTTTCAGTGAATCATCATCAATGTATTCACTTGTTTGCAGTGTTAACTCGTTGCTTCCTATTTTTTCAGCCAGTTCATCTGCCGTGAGGCCTCCCTGGTCATTATCCGTGACGGTGTTGTTGTCCACACTGACACTAACGAGTTTTTGTTCTTTGCTGTTCCAGGCGAGTACCTGTACTTTTGAAAGCTGTTTGGAGGCCTGCATTTTCCCTTTGATCCCGATAATGTTGTCACCAAATGAGAATGTATAGACAGGACTTGCAGATACATCCGGCTGATCAATCGTTGCTTCTTTTCCTTCTGTTATGATACAAAACCCACTGATCCGTGCACGCTGAAGCATAAAATCCCAATCGGAGGTATTGTACTGTGGTAGTTCTGTGTGCGTAGTGGAGGTGCTGCCAATGGTTGCACTGACCGGTTGATAATTTCCGGCGATGGTCGTGATCACTTTTTGATCGCTTACATTGGAAAAAACAGTGGTTTTAGGTACAATCGTTGCCGGGTAAAAATAATCCCTGCATTCGATTTTCAGTGTCGCTTCTCCCTTTAGTTCAATTTCCAGTTGCTGGGAAATGATGATTCCTTCAAAAATACTTGCTTCGGTAGTTGTATTCAAGTAACCTGCTTCGATACGAATGGAATTTCCGGGTGTAAACTCTTCATTGTCGCTGTCCGTGTCTTCCCCGCTTTCAATGGTACTCCATGCCTTGAAGGTCAATTCCGCTTTACCGATTTTATTAACTTCTTTCCGTACCCAGACGGAAGACAACCTGTATTTGGAATCCAACTGATTCCCATTGATATAGATAGCTACGGTAAGAACTCCTTCTCCCGGTTGTTCATCGTAGACTGAAAATGCTGTAAAACCGCTGCTCTGACTCATAGGCTGTTATGTTCGTGATTTGGAAGGAAACGCAATGATTGTCCCGGGTAAAATACCGCGAATACTGTCCAGACCATTTTCCATGGCTACGTCGGCGCAATAGGAAGCATCTCCATAGATGCTGTCGCAATAATCGGCGAGGGAATCTCCGGAGGTAAAGGTGACGGTACTTGCCGCTTGTGTGTTTCCTGTTCCCTGGGAAGAACTGCTTTCAAATGATCCGACGAACGACAAAGAAATTTTCACTCTTAACGGAGTCCCGTCCGGCGCAAACAGACTGTAATCGTAATCAATTGACTCGGCTCTTCCATGGAAGATGAGCGTTCCCCAGACGAGTACCACATAACCGGGTTCTTTTGACTCTGTCTGGATGGTATAGACGGCCGTTTCGAGTTGTTCAATCCGTTGTAAAATGGAAGAACCGTCGCTGGCGGGAATAGCTCCGGTATCGTCCATGTAGATTTCGAATGACAGGGTTGAGGGTTCGTGATTTTTGTACCGTGAGATGTACTCATCACTGACCATGGACTGAATCTTTTCATAGGAAATCTTTTTCCCGATCTTCACAGATGCCGGATTGATTTGCGTGACAAACCCGGCACTTCCTCCACTGTCATAGGCACTGGTTATTTTGATTTTATCAGCCATCAACGTTCATGTTTTCGTATGTATTCCCGATGCAGATAATCTTTCATATCTTTCATCAATTCTTTTTTCAATTGTATCAATTCATCCTTGCGAACAGTATCTTTCACCTGGTTTTTAACCACGGTTGTTTTCACCTGTATTTCTTTAATGACTATTGGCATGGCACCCGCTCAATTGATGTGTAAGTTAATTCCAGCGTTTCGATCAATACATTGTTTTTTTCAGCGTCCAGCGGTTCAGTTTCCCACTTTACAGGGTAGGCATTGTGACAGTTCCATGAATAAACAGGAGTTCCGTCACTTCTTAGTAGATTAACGGTAATAGAGATGGTTGAAATCGGGAAGGAAATGCTTCCGTTAAAAAAAGAAGACAGCCACTTAACATCATCCCGGTTGAATGGTTTTAAGGCTCTTTTTAATACCAGATTGCCGTGTTTTATATTTTTTGGAACTACATATACGGCGTCGTTGTTTCCTCCTTCCGAAATTGTTTCCGTTTCGAGTTCGGTTGTTAACCCCGATACCTCTTTAAATGAAAACTCGGTTCCCTGCATGAGTACCTGGAAGTAGAATGCAACAGGCAGATCCCAATTGAATGTAGCAGCCATCTTCTTTTTTTATCTATTTTAACTATTTGCGATTGTGAGACCTTCGTGTGCGACCTCTATGGTTTCTACAGCGACTTCATTACCATCCGACTTCATATCTGTCCCGGTAATTTTAGTCGGCCATGCATTGTTAAGTGTCCAGACCATTGTCGGATTTCCGCCTTCGTCCAGCAAGCTGATGACAACGGTTTTCCGTTCAATGGTATTCATGTTGATTTGACTGAACCAATCCCAGAACGCATTGTCTTTCACGAACACACCTTTTTTCAGCGTTACGTTTCCTGACTTTTTGATTCCGGGCATTTTAATAGTCGAAAACTCTTTGCTGTTACCGTGGCGGTACTCAATAATCTGTGCTTCGATATCCAATCCGGAAACTTCCTGGAAGGCCACTTCCGTATCTCCTAATTTTACCTGAAAGTAAAACTTCGGCAACGGCCATACATTATCTTGTGCTTCTCCTGCCATAATTTCTGTTTTTTAATGATTATTAATTGAATGAATTAGCTTTTCTGCATTTGTTGCTGGAACGTGATTTCAATGAATTCCGCCGGACGGACAATTGCAACCAGTACCGTGATGCGCATGATTCCCTCCAGTATATCTTCAGGAGTCATTGTTTCTCCCAGTCCGATGTGAACACTGAACGCATCATCCGGAATTGCTCCTGCAAGTCCTCCGCGTTTCCAGATTCCGTTGAGGAAATTGTTGATCATACTGCGGACACTTACCCATGTATTGGCAGTGTTAGGATCAAAAACGAATGCTTTTGTTGCGTTTTTAATGGATTCTTCCAACATGATCATTGTACGGCGTACATTGATGTATCTCCAATCCAGTGAGTTCCCGTCCAGTGTACGTGCTCCCCATACTTTGATTCCTTCTCCTACAAAGTAACGGATGGCATTCACCGCTTTTCCGTTCAACGGTACATTCAGATCTTCCTGGTTGACATGCGAAATATTTACCGTAGGGCTGATTACATTTGAAAGTCCGATGTTTGCAGGTGCTTTCCAGACCTCTTTTGTACTGTCGACCAGGGTATAAATTCCAGCCATAGCAGAGGAAGGTGGAAGGAGGTTCAGTTGCTGTAATTTTTCTTTGATGATCGATGCATAGATCGGGCTTTGTTTGGAGAATACCTTGTGAAGTGTAATCTCTTCATTTGCATCGGTTTGTTTTTTATCGGTAATTGCCGTAACCACGCGTTGCAGGTCTGCAATATACGATTTGAGATAGATGGAATGAACACTCAACAGCGGTTTCAACGCTTCCCAACTACCAAGCAAATTTTTGAAACTGATCTCGTTTTCCGAAACGATGGAGGTGTTCAGCCATGGATAGTAAGCGGCTCCGAAATCGAGGAATTCTGTCCCGATTGCTTCCCGGAAACTTGTTACTACATCTCCGTCCTCGTGATTTCTGTCCTGATGTCCCTTGTAAACATCGAGTATGGCTACACGATTTTTCATGTCACCTCCGCAATGTCTCAGAACTGCTGTCTGAATGTCGTAGCAATCCTGTGGGTTTTCCAGGTAAGCTGCTTCAGGAACAAGTACAATCGTTGGTTCCTGTTCTTTTAATAGTAAGGAGATTCCTTTTTCCAGTTTATCTTTTTCAAGATCCTGTCCATACTTTCCTACAGAAACGATGTAGCAAGGCCCGCCTCCGTTTGCAAAGAAAAAACGCAGGTGATAGTAGAGGTTGTAGTTGTCTTCTCTGGAAAGGGTATAATATTGTGATGGAACGGATTCAATATCTATTGCTAATAACAATTCATTGAATGCCTGATCAATCTTTTTTACAGCCTCCGTTGTTGCAATGTCATCCTTCAGTGAGGCGATCAAACTTCCGGTTTCTGTTACAATTACGTTTTTATCGTCATAAACCTCTGTTAAGCTATCGCTGAACACTTTTAATAACTCTTGAAGTGAATCAACAGCTTCCTTTACTTTAGCTTTTGCATTGTCAATTAATGGTTGATAATTCTTTTCACTGGTTGTATCTTTTGCTTTTGCGGCATTAATTTTCTCCAGATCCGCCACTGTTTTTTTGACCAATGCCAGTTTCCCATAGAGGAACGTTAGAGTTATTTTAACGGTATCCTTATCCACGAAAATACTGGTGATAAGATCCGGATCACTATTTTTTTCCAGTTTGAATTCGGGTTTAGGAGCTCCACCGAAGTACTGCTCATATTCCGCTAAGGAACTGATACGCCAGGGAGTGTCTAAGAGAGATTTACTTCCGTTTTTGGCGATTTCCGTGTACCCGATAAATGCAGGTACTGCTGTTGCCACTTCTACAACGGAGTTGGGGAAAGCGTTTTTTTCAACGACGTATACCCCGGGAGTTTTCATTGCACACATATATTCATTGGTTTTAATTATTATACTGTATAAAAAGCCGTAATTGCCTGATGCGGATCGTATAGTGATGCACTATTTGGCTTAGGAATAATCATGTTGTTTAACAAAATTCGTTCTCCATATGTTGATCGTTCGACAAGACTGAATTGCGATTTGTTTTTCCTGCTGAGGTTTATTTTTTCCTTGCTGATGCAACGGATTACTTTTTCTCCGTTTTCCCAGAAGGTAAATTGAGGCGCTTCAAATTCTACCAGTTTCGCAGCGTCTATGATTTCGATAAGTTGCTCCTCTTCGAGTTTTTTTGGAAATAAAATGTATTCGTAGTACTTCGCTACCGCGCTGATCCGGATGTTGACCAGTTCCTCCTTCGTGGAAATCCGAATTTTTTTCACAAGCGCATCTTCAAGTACTTCGTAATCCGGACAATTGACATCCAGTGCCTGTGAAACGAAATGATAAGCGGGATTTGTCGGTTTAATCAGAAATACCAGCGCCTCCGAATCACTTCTCAACTCATCCCTTTTTGCTGCTGTTCCGAACAAGTTCCAGGTGTTATTCGTGCGTTTCAACTGCAGGTTATATTTCGTAAATACATACGGATCTTCCGGTTGTAATTCCACCGGAACCGGTTGTTCGTCATAGTAGTCATGACCGACACGAATCCGAAGGATGGTTGTATAGCTTTCAGATGAACTCATAAGTTGATCTCCCGTTCTTTAACTGCAGTATCCAACTGCATAATGGAATCACCATCGATTTGTAATGTTTTGACTTTACAGAGAACAGAAGGGTAGTAGGTACCACCGGAAATACTCCAGAGATTCGATAATTCCTGGAAGGAGGTATTGACCGGTTCCAGTGTATATTGAGCCCCGGACTGATCAAATGAAATGATGTGATTGGCTTGTAAAATGCGCAGCATCTCGGCAATCAGTTTGAGCGATTCGGCGTATTGCTTTTTCGGAAAGACCACGGCGATGAGAATGTAAAAATTGATCTGCCAGGATGGATTTCCGAGACTACTGTGACTTGTAGAAAGGCTTTTCCTGTTAAATGAAATTCCGGCAGAAGTATCCCGTTCAATATTGGCGATTGAAATAGCAATGTGTCCTTCTGTTGCATTGCTGTCAACAGATTGTATTTTTACAAGATCCTGTTTGAGGTGGAAAGATAACTTGATATTATCATTGAGGATTGTACTGATCTTATGTAGAATCGCTGAAATCATCGTAGTAATTGTTCTGGATTGTAGTCTTCTGCAAAAATGAATCAAAACTGATTGATGGCTGAGGGAGGAAATACCTGATTTTGTAAAATGAGTGTTTACCCTGTCAGCCTGTTATTTTTGACAGAGACAAAATTTAATCGGGATTTAACAAACTAATTATGTGCTATTCGCAGTACTAAAATCTTGATACTGGGTATTTTTATGTTTAAAATTTTAACTTTTCCTTTTAAAATTTTAACTTTGGCACGATTGAAATTACTTAGATTTATTAACATCAATAATCCAAACTATGAAATTAAGTACTACGCCTCTCTCCTTAACGGAAATAAGTGATTGCATTAAAAACTGGGAGAAAATCAGAACGACTTATGAAGGAGTTAAAATGTTCCTGAATGCGGCCCCCTCTTATGTTTTTCAGAAAAGCAATCCTGAACAAGTAGAAAACTTTCACGTTTATCCGGGCGTTCATCCTGAAACAAATGCATGTTACATTTTTCTTATTTCGGAAGACAAAGACAAGAAACAGGATAGTAAAAAAGAACTTTACGATGCAATTATCCAATGTCCGCTGGGGCAGCTTTCAAATACTCCCCCGGATACAATTCCGGAGAAAGAAGCACTACACAGAATTGAAAGCTGGGCAAAAAATCGTCTCGATTGGGCGAAGATTCAAATGAAAAGCGCAACAGGAATGTTTATGGCGTATAACATGCCGGCATCTTATGTTCAGACAGATGTTAAATACGAAACATTTTTTGCCCTGAAAGACAAAGAAGATGCGCCGGATAACCGTGTCGCAGATTTGGTGACAGTTGAATACGAAGCTGTTCACAAGGTGTTTTATGATGTGGTGCGGCCTGTTCCCCCGTTTGATTTTGCTCCTATGAGCAGTTTTTATTTGTTAACGGGTGATTTTTTAGGTAGCGAAAATTAAACCTTGCATGAGCTTTTTCAGGCTGTTGAGTTTATTGACGTCCCTGGCCCCTGTGATACTGTCACTGGGGCTGATTCTCGGGGTGTATTATTATCCTTTTTTACAATCCAGATACAGGTACTTTCTGTTGTACATGGGAATCTGCCTCGTTACGGATATCGCCAGCCGTTTTGCCGGAGCATTGATGGGTAATAACCTGATCTTTTTTGTCGTATTCAGTTTGCTGGAGTTGCTCTTCTTCTCTGCTTTTTACCGAAAATTCTTTTTTGGCAGAAACAGGGTTAAACATGTGCTCCTGACAGCCGGAGCGGCTGTATATATTTTAAGTGAGGTGTACCTGCTTTTTCAAGTTACACCGGAAGAATTTCAGATGTATTCCAAGACCTTGAGCTCGTTTGTGATTCTGTTGATGGCGATTGACTTTTTATTTGAAATTTTGAAAAAAGAGCAGATTGATCCTGCTTTATTGAAATACAATTCAGTATTCATTATTTATTTTTCCGTCAGCCTGATTTTCTTTCTACCGGTTAACTTCCTGATTAATGTGCCCGAATCCTTTAAGTTTTATTTCTGGTGCGTTCATCTGTTATTGACGATCTTGTTGTATACATTCATACTTATAGAGATATGGAAAAATGGCTCGAAGCAAAAACAATTGCGACGTGGATAATCATCGCATTTGTCGCGGTTGCCATTCTTACGTTTTCAATCATCAAACTTGTTTATGTCAATTTTAAGAAACAAGTTGAAAGCCAGTTACAGGCATCACAGCTGAAATTGGATTACCAGCGTAAATTAATCGAAACAAGTGTCATCGTCCAGGAACGGGAACGAAACAGGATTGCCGCGGATTTGCACGATTCTCTGATCGGCAAACTGACCGCGCTGCGCCTGAAAAACCAACTGCAATACGATGCCCGACAATCGGACGCAATCCTGGAAGAAAGCATTACGGAAGCACGGAGAATCTCACATGATTTAAGTCCCCCGATGCTTGAGTTCATGGAATTGGAAGACGTGGTCGTGAATATCCTCAGTGCCTGGAACAGTCACTTTTCTATTTCGTTTTACAAACGGATTTTATCAACTGCTGCCCCTTCGAGTGAATTAAAACTTCAGATTACACGAATCATACAGGAGTTGTTGACAAATACCTACAAACACGCTGCTGCAACCGGAATTTTTATCGGTTTGAAGGTGACAACAAAGAATGTCTGTATCGTCCTGCGGGATAACGGGAAAGGATTTGATGCGCAGCAGGGACCGAAAGGATTGGGATTAAAAAATATTGAATTGAGAGTGATGTATCTGAATGGTGTTTATAAAGTGAAATCGGGACGGAACGGAACGGTTTCAATTTTTGTTTTTCACCTGTAAATTCAAACTGTATGGAAAAAATATCTGTTGCAATAACCGATGATGATAAGTTGATTTCTCAGCTTCTGAAAGACTTTTTGGGAAATTCAGGGACATATGATATCCTGTTTACAGCTTCCGACGGAGAAGAACTGATCGAACAACTCAACCGACCCGATGCCATTATTCCGCAAGTATTGCTGCTCGATTTGAAAATGAAAGGAATGAACGGTATCGATACCATTCAACACCTGAAAGTTCACTTTCCGGCAATTAAAATCATTGTCATCTCTTCTTTTTACCAGGATTCATTTATGGGATTTCTGTTCAAAACAGGAGCAGCGGCATTTGTTCCCAAGGAAATCTCCCCGGATCACCTGCGACAGATTATTAATACCGTACACCACCAGGGAATTTATTTCACCGATGACCAGGTAGCGAAAGTACGCGAGCAAATTTCTTCCAAATCCCCCAAACCGGCATTGAATGACGAATCTGAATTGTCAAAACGGGAAGTCGACGTGCTGAAACTGATTTGCTTGCAGAAAACCGCTAAAGAAATCGGAGAACTGTTGTTTATCACCACAAAGACAGTAGAGGGGCACCGAAACAGTTTATTTACCAAAACAGGAGCTAAAAATGTGGTGGGATTGGTAATTTACGCATTGCAGAATAACATTATTGAAATTGAAGACATTGCTCCCATTTAGGGAGCATAACTGCGAGATTCCGAACGAATGAAAAGAATTGCTCCTGCATATTCTTTTTTGTTATATTAGCATTATGATTTTAGCAGCGATTATTGGCGTGTTATTTTATCGCGCAGCGGTACAGCACGAACTGAACAAGGCCTTATGGGTGATTATTGGCATTCTGTCTTATTTTGCAGGACAATTTATTGCCGGATTTATTATCGGAATAGTCTCTCCCGGTTTATTGGATGATACGCTTTCCATGATTGTAGTCGGATTGATTTCGGGAATTATCGCTGTGGGTGTCACGTATTGGATGCTGCTGAATACCGCTAAAAAGAACGTGATTCAAAAAGAGAAAGAACAAAAGGATCTGATCGATAATTTCTGATCTACAGCATTCCTTTTGCTTTTAATTCCAGGTATTTATTAATGGATTGCAAGGACAGGTTTTCCGGCAGTGTAAGTACTGTCTGGATCCCGTTTTGCTTCAATTGAAAGGCAATTTTAGACTTTAACTCAGACATCTGTTCTGCGACAATGGTTTGGTAAATCTCCCGCATACTTTCCGGTTTTTGCAATGCTAGTGTTTCCAGGTCGCTGTTTTGAAACAGAACAGTCACCAAGACATGTTTTTGATTGATTTTTCGCAAGACAGGTAAGGCACGATTCATGGCTGCTTCTGTTTCAAAATTCGTAAACAGAACGATCAACGACCGTGTCTTTACCGTTCTGCGAATGGTTTGATACAGCAACTCGTAATTGGGTTCTTTAAACTCCGTTTTTTGGTTGTACAACGCTTCCATGATGAACCGCATTTGTCCTTTACTCTTTTCAGCCGGAAGTTGGATCCCCATCTTGTCGGAAAATGTAATCAACCCTGTTTTATCACCATTTCTCAACATGATGTTACTCAATACAAGAATGGAATTGATGGAATAATCCAGCAGTGACAATCCCTCGAATTCCATTTGCATCGAGCGACTCTTATCCAATACACAGAATACACTTTGGGATTTTTCTTCCTGGTACTTGTTGACCATCAGGTTCGCCGTCCGGCTGGTCGCTTTCCAGTTGATCGTTTTTACCTCGTCCCCCTGCACATAATCTTTAATTTGCTCAAACTCACTGTTGTTTCCAAGCCGCCGTAACCGCTTGATCCCTGAATTGATTTTTTGCTGATGAAAAACAAGTAATTCATACTTCTTCAACTGCAACACGGAAGGGTAGACACCAATGGTTTGACTGCTGGGGACTTCGTGTCTTCGCATAACCAGGTGAAACAGAGATGAAATGATAAAAAAAGCATCGTTGAATTGAACAGTTCCCCGTTGTTTGGGGATATATTCGTACGAGAATACCCGCTTTTTTCCGGATGCGATGATCGCTGAGAAAAACAGTTTGCGTTCCTGCATTTCTACCGGAAACCCTTCGTACAGGCGAAAGGAAATCGGCTGATTGGTGGTATTGAGTACTTCCAGTTTCACCGTATTCTTGTCTCCCAGGTTCAAGCGTTCATTCACCTGGCGTTTCAATGCTACGGGAGAAGTCGACGAGAACACAAGAATTGCATCGATCAGTGTAAGTCCGATTAGTGACAACAAGCCGATTTGTGCCGGATACAGCAACCATTCCGCAACCGAAGACAAGGCAAATAAAAGCACTCCTGCAAAAAACAACAGAAAGAACAGCCTGCTCAAATATATGTTTCTAATAACTTTCAATTATCAATGTTTAATTATCAATGACTCAATTATCAGTTATCAAAACCTCATGACAAGAAACCCTGTTGCCGGCATTTGATAATTTATAATTTCTCACTTTCAACTCTCCACTATCTCACTACCGCGGCACTTCCACCTGTTCAATAATCTCTGCGATTACTTCTTCCGTTGTTGTTCCGTCCATTTCGGCCTCAGGAGTTAAGATCAAACGGTGATTCAACACGTGAGGAGCCAGGAATTGAATGTCTTCAGGTGTTACAAAGTCACGACCTCTGATTGCTGCCAGTGCTTTGGACGATTTCAGCAAAGAAAGAGAAGCGCGGGGAGAAGCTCCCAGGTACACATTCCCGTGATTTCGTGTCTTGTGAACAAGTGCGGCAATGTATTTCAACAGATGCTCTTCTACAATAATTTGTTCCACAATTGATTGCACTTTGTGAATATCCGTTACGGAGAACACCTTATTGATTGCACTCAGATCAGTTGATTTAATCTGGTTTTTGTAGCGGAACAGAATTTCTTCCTCCTGGTTCAAATCCGGGTAGGTGATCTTAATCTTGAAAAGGAAACGGTCCAACTGTGCTTCCGGAAGATTGTAAGTTCCTTCCTGGTCAACCGGGTTTTGTGTAGCGACCACCAGGAACGGGAAATCCATTGGATAAAGCTGCCCGTCATACGTGATCTGGCGTTCCTCCATTACCTCGAACAATGCCGATTGTGTTTTTGCCGGAGCCCGGTTAATCTCATCAATCAGAACCACATTCGCGAAAACCGGTCCTTTGTTAAAGATAAAAGAACTGTCTTTCATGTTATAGACACTCGTACCGATCACATCTGAAGGCATCATATCCGGCGTGAACTGAATCCGTGAAAATTGAATATCCAGTGCTTTGGCAATGACTTTTGCAGAAAGGGTTTTAGCAATGCCCGGTACTCCTTCCAGTAAAATATGTCCGTTGGAAAAAATTCCCGTCAGCAATAATTCTACCATTTCATGCTGTCCGATAACATAGTTAGAGAATTCCCTTCTCAACTCATTTACCTTTTGAGCAACCCATACAATTTCAGCGTTTTCACGTTCAAAACCATACCCTGTAGAAGAAGATTCTGAAACCGGTTCAACAGGGTCTTCATTCACAGAAGGTGTGCCTTCCGGCTCCTGGTTCTCTTTCGGCATGAAGGACGAATAATCGTTTTCCTGTTCGTTGTTGTTTACATCTTCATTCATCTTATTTCATTTTATTGTGGGTTTCTGCAAAACGTTGTAATTGTTTCGCATCTGCCCGGTTTAACTCCCAATAATTCACTTTCAGGGTAACAGACTCAAAATGGAGTTGCACTTCCTTTCGATCCTGGTAGACAGACCTTAATTGTTCTAAATTAAACACTTTTTCCTTTCCGAAAAGCGGTTGAATACTTATTTCCCGGTTGGACCATGAAAGGTATGGTTTCATCAGGCGCATGACTCCGAATATGATCGGAATTGCTCCAATCGGCCAGAGAACAACACCAATAGCGATGGCATGCGTCAGGTAATAAGTTCCATAGGTAATCAGTCCTAATCCAACCAGAATCAGCAGCCCGGAAATCCATTCATTTCGGTACACCTGGTAAATTTTTACATCCAGTCTGTCCTGAATTTTTGTAGAAATCAGTCCTGACTTTCGATAGAAATTCAGGATCATTTTTCGCAACTCGGACAATTCATACTCAGAAGTATTGTACTCCCTCAATGCATTCATTTTTCGCAAAATTTCATTGATTTCAGATGGTTTTACATTGCTTTTCTGCGCCAATGATTCAATTTCTCTTTCTGTGACTTCTTTGGAAAGATCAATGTGGAAATGCTTGTGTATAATGCCGTAAAAATTCGCTCGCTGGATACGGACCATTGCAAATGGATTTCGCTGGTTGAAATAAATAGACGTGATCGTGTCTGCAAAGATCATGGTCATGTTGCGTTTTTTCGGAATGAAAGGAACGAACGGTTGCATTCGTTTAGCTCTGAACAGAACAAACAGGATTAACCCGGAAATCAACAGTAAAAGTGCAAGAATCCGTTGCCTGTCCTGGAAGATAAATTGCAGGTAACTGTCGTCCCGTTTTCCGTCTTCGCCATAGTATTCTTTCATGAAATCATATTCATACGGTTTGTACCGCGCAAATTCTAACCAGTAAACGGATTGATCTTTCGGAATTTCATTCAACCAGGTTTTTGCATACGCATAACCGGGGGTTGTCAGGTATTGATAATTGGTAAATAACTCCGGAGTTGTGTTTAAATAGATTTTTCCTGCACCATAATCAATCACACCACTGTTCATCAATGTACCATATCCGCTCAAGGATTTAAACGGAACTGAATCCACTGTTTGGGTAAATTTATAGCCGATCCATTTCTTTGCTACGGGAATAGCCTGATGAAGTGCTGTAAAAGGATATGTTTTAGTTGCTGTTGCAACAGTAATGGTTGTGTCATAGTAATACCCCATGACCACATCATCAAATAGGTATTCGTAGAGTAACCCGTCAACTTTTTCTGCTGAAATGAATAGTTTTGCACCCCTTCCGACTTTTGACAGCAGAGAATCAATTTCTTCTTCATACAAAGCAAAGTAATCCCCGATAAACAGGAAGGTGGGCTGTGTTTCTTTCGGAATAGTATCAATGCTATACAGGTAATCAATGGTAGAAATGGATTTGTTTTTCTGTAAATGCAGGCGCAATGTCGCACTCCAGTGAAACAATCCCTTCGGATCTTTACTGTCCGGAATATAGGCATCATCCCAGTTTGTGTAGGTCGTTGCGGTTGTGCTGTTCCCTCTGTTTTTCGATGCATTATTGCCCCCGGATGATAACCACACAATGAGAATAACCATCACGACGACAAAAGCAATCAATCCTATTTTAAACGTTCTGCTCATGCTTCAGGGTTTAAGGATTGATAATAATTTTCCAGCGTAGGCTTTAATTGCTCATAATCGCGACGGGTAATTTCATAGTCACCGTACCATACCAGGTCGTAAATACGCACACATTCACCAAAGTTGTCATATCCCTTGGATTTCCGTGTTTCCAGCAAGTAATCGTAATTGGTTTTTTCCGGTCTCCAATTGATGTGTTGCTTATTGATGAGTTCTTTCAGGATAAACATAAAATGAATGCGGACACACTCCCGGTAGTTGCTCCCCATAATTGCTTTCTCTAATTTTAATTCCAGCTCGGATTTGGTAATAACGGTAGGGTTCCATTCATCGTCCACATGGATGCGCACCTTTGCATCTCCCGGTTTGATCTGACGGATGATCAGGTACAAAATAAACAGCAATACCCCGATGACGAGAATCAACAAAACAACCTTCCAGAACTCCCAGGTTCCGATGGAAGGCATATCAAAATCAGGAAGGTCTACATCCGGAAGATCGATGTCCGGCATGTCGATGTCCGGCAACTCAATCGGATCCGGAGGAATCATGTTCGGATTGGGTTTCTTTACGACTCCGTTACTGTATTCACTCCCGTACTTTTCCCCGCGGCTTTCCCCCAGCTGTTCATCGGAAAGGATGGAATGCATGGGGTTATTTCCATCCGAATAGAAGTCCTCTTCTTCTTCCCAGCTTTGTTCATACAACTCACTCGGGTAGGATGAATTCCACTCTTTTGGACCTTTAAATTTTTTACTTTTTTCGTAAACGTTTTGCTGCTGTTGTTGTTTATGATAGCGGTCAATTGTGTTGTCCTGCGAAATCAGCAAGAATGGAAAAACGAAAAGTATGACAAGCAGCAAGTTTCTCATTCCTGGTTACGTTTACGTTTTCCAAACGATTCAAATTCTTTTTTCAACCCGATTGCTTCTTCTTTTTCTGTAACGTTGAAATAAGAAAGTCCAATCATCATGGCAAACAATGGTAGGGTGAACAGTACAAAAAACAGGTAGACCAATTGTCGGAATGAATTGGAATAATACATGTAATCTTCAGTGAAAAATATTGCTGCCCTGTTGATAAAATCAGTGACCATATCCAGTAAATCACCTACTAATGGTTCGTTGGTCCATGTTTGATGGATACTGAGCACCAACGCAATCGGCTGAATAAATAACACGAGCATCAACGAGAAAAATAAAATGATAATGATACTGGATCCGTATGCCTTTTTTCCGTACCGGAATGCTTTTTTCAATCTGTTAGTTCCATCATCTAAGCCGGCAACGGCAACATTAATTGTCAGGAGCGGAAGTAAAAACAACAAGATAAATTTGGCTTCAATCGGAACAAAATAGAACAACCAGTAAAAAAGTGCGAATGAAAGATAGATTTTCCAGAATCGCTGCCTCAGGTACCTGAAATAGTCCGGGTAAGAGACGCTAACTTTCGGAGATTTAACAGCCCAGAATACAGCCGAAAAAATCAGTGCGAACAGTAGTGACCAGGCAACTCCTGCCAACAGATCTGTGAGGTGGTATTTACCGAATCCGAACATGATTTGAGACAGTGCATACCAGTCGTACCAGTGCTGACTGAGCATTCTGTCCATGTGAACCTGCCCCTGGATGTATACAACAATTAAGGCAAGCGGAAGAACAATTGTCAGAATTACGGTCATGAATTTTTTGAAATACAGCCAGTACGCCTGGAATGCATCTTTGATAACTTCTCCTTCGGAACGTAGTTTGTGAAGAATCAGTTTCCGCTGAGGCCGGATGTCCGACATGTCTTCCTGGTTGACGAGGTGTGGATGCTTCCGGGCTACAAAAAACGGGTAAATGACATAATAAACAACAATGAGTGCAAATGAGAAAAAGATAATACACCATTTTGACCATTCGGGTAGTAACTGGTAATTGCGTGTTACGTAACTTTCGAGGAAACCTGCCGCAATGATAAACGGAATCAGGCTCAGCATGATTTTCAATCCCCGGATAGTAGAGATTTTCAATGATTGCATCCGGGTAAAACTTTTGGGGAACAGTAATCCGTTTCCTGCGGTAATTCCGGCTCCTCCTGCGAGTACAATGGCTGAAATTTCAAATGCTCCGTGAATCCAGATTCCCAAAAAAGAGGTGATCAATAATCCTTTGGTATGAAAGAAGTACTGGAAAGAACCGAGCATTACACCATTTGAAAACAAAAGAATATGGGTTCCGATTGTTGCAAAAAATCCTGCAAAAAAGGTGAGTAACGCTACTTTTAAGTTGTTGGTAGTAATGTAAATAAACATGGAAAGCTGCGACTGGCTTTCGTAGACGGCCAGCGGATTTCCGTTCGAAATGTTATCAACGGTCATGTCCACATACATGTCACCGAGAACAATGCGGGGAAAATCAGGATTGAAATAAGTGGTGACAACCCCGATGGCTGCATAGGCCAGAAAGGATATCAATGCGAAAAGCAATGTTTTTCTGGAGCGGTAAATTTCAATGGGAATTGAAACGGTGATTACTTCCAGGATCTTTTTCCACGTTTCACCACCTTGTTTGTGGACACCGGAAAATACTTTCTGAGCAAGTTGATTGAGGTATACGCGAACAGTTCTTCTGTTGTAGAATGTTTGCGCATATCCCAGGTCTTCAGTGATGTCGAGGTACAACTTACTTAACTCTTCCGGATTTTTCTGTGAAGAAGTGTAGGCTTTCTCAAAACGTGACCACTTTTCCTTATTTTGCTCTATGAATTTAGTTTCCTTCAATCAGTGTTCTTTCAAAAAGAACATAAATATAATGAAGAGATTGAGAATAGAGTGATTTTGGAGGAAATATTTATTTTCCTTTGAAAATCCGGGTGAATCCTGTTATTGGAATGCAGTTACGACCAGGTAGACAATTCCCGCAACGATTGCTGAAATCGGAATGGTTAAGATCCACGCCCACAGCAATTTTACGGTTACTCCCCATCGCACGGCCGATGTTCTTTTTGTAATTCCCACTCCGACAATACTACCAGTAATGGTATGTGTGGTAGAAACAGGGATTCCCAGGTGCTCTGCAACATATAATGTGATGGCACCGGCAGTTTCGGCACTCACTCCTTCCAGAGACGTTACTTTTGTGATTTTAGATCCCATTGTTTTCACAATTTTCCATCCGCCGCTCATTGTTCCCAAACCGATCACAATGAAGGATGTTAACGGAACCCATCCCCATTCTTCTACGAAGTGGGCAAATCTGTCCGGAGAATCAATCCATTCAGCATCTCCTGCCTGTACGTGGTAAAAGATTACTGCAGCACCGATGATTCCCATTACTTTCTGTGCGTCATTGGCTCCGTGTCCCAAACTAAACAAGGCCGACGATACCAACTGCATTCTTCTGAACCATACATCTGCTTTGTGCGGGGTTGTCTTTTTGCAGATGTGCATAATGATAACGGTAATGAGATATGCCATGATCATTCCCAACAGCGGGGCAACGAAAATAAACAATACAATCGGGAATACTTTTGCGACATTGATGACTCCCTGAAGCGTATCGTGTGTTATATAGGCATGTGTCAGGGCTGCTCCCATGAATCCTCCGATCAATGTATGTGATGAGGAAGAAGGAATTCCGAATTTCCAGGTTACTAAATTCCATGAAATGGCTGCGATAAGTCCGGCAAAAATCACTTCCAGTGTGATGTAGTCTTCAATAACCGTTTTGGCAATGGTGTTACCGATTTTAAATTCTCCTACAACGTATAGCGAGATAAAATAGGCCATGAAGTTGAAAAACGCAGCCCATAAAACTGCCTGAAAAGGCGTTAGAACTTTGGTTGCAACAATTGTGGCAATCGAATTGGCAGCATCGTGAAATCCATTGATGTAATCAAAGATAAACGCTAAGATGATGATCGAAATAAGTAATGTCATGAGTGTCTGATTACTTCAAAAAAAGAAACGTGATTAAGAGTATTTCACCATTACGGACTCCAGTACATTGGCAACAGCTTTACTCTTGTCTGTTGCTGTTTCAAGGGAGAATAATACTTCTTTGTATTTAATGATAATTTTTGCGTCTGTTTCTTTTTCAAAGATGTCTGCAATGGCTTTATCATGAATTTTGTCAGCTTTTACTTCCAGTTCATTGATTTTCTTACAAACAACAGCGATGTGTGTCAGTTTTTTGCTTCCTGCAAGACAGTCAATTCCTTTCTGAATCAGTTTACATGCTTCTACATTTATTTCGGTCAGTTTTTTAATTGACTTTGTAATGTCTTCCACCTGGTAAAAATTCATTCTGTTTGCGCTGTCAATCAGGTAATCAACCACATCCCCGATGGCAATGTTCAGCGCGTGGATGTCTTCCCGGTCAAAAGGTGTCAGGAAGTTACGGCTCAGTTCGAGGTTAATTTCACGGATGATTTTGTCGGACTCGATATCCAGTTCATTCATCTTGTTAAAAAATGCTTCCCGTTCTTTCTTGGGGGCATTCGACAATTCGTCCAGTTTAACAGAGACCTCCACAAGGTTGGTTGCCGCTGATTGTAATAAGGGAATGAATTTTTTGTCTTTCGGAACTAAGAACTGAAGAATCTTATTAATTGTGTTTGCCATGTCTATATTAATTACGTTGCGAAATTAACCGCCTAATATTAACCTAATGTTACCAAAATCTTATCAAAACAATTTTTAAAGAACACGGCAATTTTTAATTAGTTGAACAGGTAGTTTGCTGACAAATAGGGTGGTAGGTTTAATTGTGCTAAATATTCTCATTTTTTTTCAAAAATAATGCAGAGATATTTAAAAAATACTTATTTTTGCACCCAGATTTTGATATGCCCGGGTGGCGGAACTGGTAGACGCGCTGGATTCAAAATCCTGTGCCTTCGGGCGTGCCGGTTCGATTCCGGCCCCGGGTACCGCCAAAAGGAAGTTCGTAAGAGCTTCCTTTTTTTATTTAGTGATACCATTGAATACAATTGCAGCAGTACCCAATACAGCTGCATTTCTATCCTGCAATTCCGAGATTTTCACTTCTACTTTATTCTGGTAGATTTTTAACGCAGCCAATTCCATGTAGCTTTTTACTTTGTCGGAAAACGTCTTTCCTGCCTGTGCGCATCCTCCGAATAGGATGTATGCTTTCGGGTTGGAGAAGCAGAGGAAATCAGCCAGCGCATTTCCAAGGATTTTGGCAGTGTAATCCAGAATTTCTCTTGAAAATTCATCTCCGGCAACAGATGCTTCTGCGACGTCTTTACTGGTAGGGTTTTCAAGGGTTAACAAGACGGAATCTTTTTTGTAGTCAGATTCCAGTTCGCGAATACTTCTCACTACTCCGGTAGCCGACGCATAAGTTTCCAGGCATCCCTGTCTTCCGCAGCCACATAACCGACCGTTATCAACAACACGAATGTGTCCGTACTCTCCAGCCAATCCATCTTCGCCGTAAACAATTTTTCCGTCAATCACTACACCGCTTCCAAGGCCTGTTCCAAGTGTTATGGTGACAAAGTTCTTCAATCCGATGGCGGCACCAAACAGCATTTCTCCAACGGCTGCAGCATTGGCGTCATTGGTCATAATGGTTTTCTTGTTGAATTTTTCCATGAAGATTTTAGCCATCGGAACAATTCCTTTCCAATGTAAATTCGGAGCAAATTCAATGTTTCCCGTAAAATGATTGCCGTTGGGTGCACCAATTCCGATCCCGATCAACTGTTCCCGGAATGAATGCTCTCCTAACGTGTCAAAAATGAAGTCAGCTAACGATTCCGGCCGCTCATGACTTTTTGTTGAAGTAACTCCTTCAAAAAGAATAGTGCCTTTATGATCTACAATCCCAAATGCGGTGTTTGTTCCGCCGATATCTATCCCAAGAGCTAATCCAGGTTCCTCCATACTTAAAAATCATTGTTCCACTCACGATAAAACTGAGTGAGGAAGTTTTTCATATATTCCGTTCGGTTTTCAGCAATCAGTCTGGCGGTGTCGGTGTGCATTTTGTCGGATAAAAGTAACAATTTCTCGTAGAAATGATTAATTGTTGTTGACTTTGCATTTTTATATTCGTCAAATGTGTTGTGCAGTTTGTGTGGAAGCTCCGGATCGTAAATGGGATTTCCCACATGTCCTCCATATGCAAATGTCCGGGCAATTCCAATGGCACCGATTGCATCCAGCCGATCTGCATCCTGCACTATTTTTGCCTCAAGAGAAGTAGTTGTGTCTTCTACATTCGCACCTTTATAGGATACACTGTTGACAATGATTCTTACTTTTTCAGCTGTTTCGGAAGATCCGCCTGCGGAGATAACCGCGTTATAAGAAACATCCCCGCCTAATTGCTCGTTTCCTCCGTTGAATTTGTAATCGGAAATATCATGCAATAATGCCGCCAATTCGATTACTTCTTTGTCTCCGCCTTCTTGTGATTGAAGATACAATGCATTTTTGCGAACACGATCAATGTGATACCAATCATGTCCCGTTGCAATATCGCTATTTTGCGATTTAACAAAATCAGTGATTCGTTCTACTAAATTTTTCACACTATAGTCAGCTAAATTAAACATCCAAATATAAAAAAAGAGGATGCTCATTCGAGCATCCTCTTCCTGCTATTATAAAAAATATTACTTGATCACTTTCAATGTGTGCGTTGCATTGTTCGCACCGTTGAATGTTACAAAGTAAACACCTCTGTTCCAGGACAATGTGTTTACAGTTGCAACAGAACTGATCACAGCTGTTTCTGAAATAACTTTACCGTTGATATCCGTAATTGTATAGGTCACATCCATGTTACTGTAGTTATTGATCGTCAACAGCTCATTAACAGGGTTTGGATAAGCAACGATTGATTGTCCTAATTCTACGCTTTCAACAGACACTCCTGCTAACGCAACACATGCAGATGTATCTGCGCATGTCCCATTGTCGATGATTACCGCGTATGAACCAGCAGTAGTTGCAGTGTATGTGCGGTTTGTTGCTCCGGAAACAGGTGAGTTGTCAGCACAATTGATCCATTGGTATGTCATACCTGTAGCTGTAGCTGTAGCAGTCATACCCGCAGTTGTAACTGCCAGATTTGGCAAGTTAGCACCTGCACATACGATTTCAATTGCATCTGTACCGCAAGGTAACAATTGGTAACCGGAAGTATACGGACTTGAAGAATCAAACTGGGATCCGATTCCTGTTACGTTGAATGGTCCTTGCGGAGCCGGTGTTCCTCCTAAGTTTGTAGAAGTCAGGATACGGATCTGGAATGTTGTCGTTCCGTCTGTTACATCCAGGTTTGTATTTGTTGTCGGGAATGTCGCGATTGGTGTAACCAGTGTTACATTTTCCAATGTTACATATTGATTTTCCGTAGACTCGTTCAATGCTGTAACTACGATTGGAGCGTTTGTAGCGACACCGCTTTCCAACAATGTGATTGCGTGTGCACGTACTTGTAACAGTCCGTTGAATTGATCAATGATTCCTTTTACCTCGATAGAATCTCCGGCCATAGGAGTTGTATAGCCACTTACGTCATTTGTAGCGAAGATGTACATTCCTTCTCCTGAACCGTCGATGATCGCCATGTTGTATCCTGAACCAGCTCTGAAGTCCATACAGTGAAGAACACCAGTAATTGTTACCAATACATTCAATGAATCTGCTGCACCGTTTGCATCTGTCCCATTGATTTGATCGATTGTATAATATACATAGTCATCTGCGAAACCTGAAACAGCTACCGTATCGTTATCCGCACCTGTTGAAGACGCGATAATGTTTCCGGAGAGTGGTCCGTAAATTGCTGCGTTTCCTCTTGCGTGAACTGTTGTTGCAGCTACTGTTCCTGAAACAGGAGTCAATGTAACGGATGCTGTAAATGTTGTGTTGTCCAAAGAAACTTCAAAACCTGTCGGTGCAGTAACCGTTATGTCATCTGACAATGCGATTCCGGAAACCGTAAACGGTTGAGAAGCGGAAGGTGTTCCTACCTGGTGGTTAAATCCAGTCAATGTAGCTGGTGTAGCTGTGATAACAGGAACAGCTGAAGAACAAGATCCCGGATCTGTGATTGCTACATCTAATGTACATCCTGATTCATCCGCATCTGTGATTGTTACCGTAACGTTTCCTGCGCCTGCAGAACCGTCTTGTAATTGGAAAGACGTTGCAGCACCGTATGTACCTGTTGTGGGTGTGATTGTCCCGGAAGAAACAGAAACAGTATAAGTTGCCCCAAGCTGAGATCCTGTAGGATTCAATGAGAATGAAATGTAATCATCTGCAGGATCAGCAGTTGTTGTATTGTCATTACAAGTTAATGCAGTAAGATCTGCTGTTGCAATGTTACATCCAGGTGCAACATAAGGAGACCATGTAAAATCATCAACCATAATTCGCTCAGAAGCGGAGTAATTCAGATTTGATATTCTAATAAGAATATTATTGTTACTGTTATTGATTGTACCATTGAAAATTTTATAATTACTTGAATTATCTAGGGCCGCATTATTAATTAGTGTAACAAATGTCCATGACGTACCACCATTCGTAGAATATTCAATATCAAATTGCGGATTCGGACTATCATCCCAACGACGAATATTGACACTAAAAGTAGAAACACCTCCGGAACTGATTGTCGCAACAAAAGAAGCGTCATCCGCATTTCGAAGTCTATATGCGTAAGTACCATTTGCTCCAGGTAATCCTCCTCCAAGAGCAGTTGTCTCTCTTAGGCACTGTGTGCATGTTGATGAAAATGTACCGTCAACATAAGTATGATTGTCTCCATATGACCCAATTGGACTAGTACCATTTGTCCATTTAGCTGCGTCATCAAAGTTTACCGTTGTTTGTGCTGTGGTAATCATTGGCAACGCAAAAAATGCAAGTAATAATTTTTTCATTTTTAATGTTTTAAATAATATGCGGAGCAAAGTTACGAAAGAAGCCCCCTAAGAACCTACTTTTGGATGTAAAGGAATTATTAACAAATAAAAAAAAGCAACCCGGAGATTGCTTTTTTGAAGGTGTATTTTTCTATTTTGTCATTTGCTCATCTTCCTCTTTGTCCGGAGGAAATAATTTAGGTAAATCGGTTTTGTTCTGCAATCGGTCCATCATGTCTTCCAGTTGAGAGATGGAAATTTGCTTCGCAATGAATTTCTTATCCTTGTCTAAAACGAATAGGCGAGGTGTTGAAAAAATATCATAGGTCAAATGAATATTCATAGATTCCAAAGTGGTAAATCTCGGAATTAACATCCGTGCATCTTCTTTTCCTATTTTCAAAATCGTTTCTGTAACGGCTACGTTCAGAAAGTTCAGTTTGTTTTTAACGATGTAGTCTTTCCACTTTTTGTAATCATCACCTGAAGCTTTCCCGATGGCAAGTACTTCAATGTTTCTTCCTTTGAATTTCTTGTCGTACAATTCGGCTAATTTCGGAGTGATTTTTTTACAATGGCCACACTCCGGATCCCAAAAATACAGGATGGTGTATTCCGCGTTGATTTTGTGTAGATTGATCCAATTTAGTTTGTCCCACGGTCTGTCCAATGTGTCCGGCAGAATAATGTTTGGTGCTTTCACACCCATCACCAGGTTTTTTTGAACGGTAATCTTCTCACACAATTCTTCCAACTTGTCTTCTGTCATCCAGGAAGCAGGAGATTTTCCCTCTGCATTGCGTGTACAATAATATTTGTCTGCCATCATCACGTACACTTTATCCATCCCCATTTGTTTGCTCTTCCCGAATGAACTTGTTACGTATGAAACAACGTATTCGAATGCTTTGGATTTCGGATCCATTTGATCAATTACACGATAGGCATATTTGAGAATGGTATCCCAATGTTGTACCAGCATTTTATTGCCGAAAAAGTATTCTATTTTATTACCGAAAACAGATGTGTTGACCAACCCGTCCACAGAAAAGTCAGTGTTGTCAAAATAATGATCTCTGTAGTAATGATACCTGAAGTTGGAGTCAATGATATTTCCTTTTGCATCTACCGGTGGTTCCGGAATTTCAACTTCTAACGTCATTTTGATCATTTTCCCCACCAACATATTCGGATACGTTTTTACCAGGTTGTGCTGATAGGCAATTACTTCTTTGTTGATCGCATTGATTTGGTCTTCCAGTCCTTTGTATTTCGGATCTGTTTTTTCCAGTGTATTGATTTCCGTCGCTAATTTTTGCGCGGTCGTTTTGCGCTCGCTAATAAATTTTACATAGTCATTAAAAATCCTGTTTTCTTCGGATTTTTTTACTTTCATTGTTTCTACAAAATTTGGTTTCTGTGTTTCAATGTGCACTTCTTCCTTGTTGTAGATAAATTCGAATAATTGCTGTCCGGGGAGAAGAATCCCAAGCATTCCGGGTTGCTGTTTTGCTCCGTCAAACTCAACATATCCACCTTTTATTTCCGCGGTATCAGCATAGAATAACTTCGTGCCGCTATATTTTACAAGATGTACGGTCGTATCTGCCTGTCCGACGATTTTAAATTTTAGCTTCTGACCAAAGGTCACTACGGAAGTTAATACAATGAATATCGTTAGAATCGCTTTCATGTTGTTTTTGAATTTGTTTTGAAATTATACATACAGACGCAATATTTATTCCAAAGGGGATGAAGTTAACATTTATTTAACTATATAAAAAACAAGGCGGTCATTTAAACCGCCTGTTTCTGTCTGATACGTATGGATTACTGATTTTGCAATTTAATCAGATTCAAAGCAGAACCTGCTTTGAACCATTCAATTTGCTGATGGTTGTAAGTATGATTCAATTTGATTGTTTCTTTTGATCCGTCCGCGTGGACAATTTCCAACGTCAGTTGTTTTCCCGGAGCAAAATCAACCAGGTCAATGAAGTTAAAAGTATCATCTTCTTTGATTTTGTCATAATCTGCTTCATTTGCAAACGTCAACCCCAACATCCCTTGTTTTTTCAGGTTTGTTTCGTGAATACGTGCAAATGATTTAACGATTACCGCTTTTACCCCCAGGTGACGAGGTTCCATTGCTGCGTGCTCACGGGAAGATCCTTCACCGTAGTTCTGGTCACCGACAACGATGGATGGAATTCCTGCTGCTTTGTACGCTCTTGCTGTTGCCGGAACTTCTCCTTTTGCTCCTGTCAATTGATTGACAACTTCGTTTGTTGCCCCGCCGAATGCGTTAACAGCTCCGATCAACATGTTGTTGGAAATATTATCTAAGTGACCACGGTAACGCAACCACGGACCAGCCATGGAAATATGATCCGTTGTACATTTTCCGAATGCCTTGATGAGCAATTTTGCACCGGTAATGTTTTTACCGTCCCATGCCGGGAATTCTTCGAGTAATTGTAAACGTTCCGAATCCGGTTTTACATCTACGACAATACCTGATCCGTCTTCAGCCGGTGCCTGGTATCCGTTGTCATCGACATCAAATCCTTTCGGAGGTAACTCAAATCCTGTCGGTTCGTTTAATTTTACCTGCTCACCGTTTTGATTGGTCAATGTGTCTGTAATCGGGTTGAAATCCAATCTCCCTGCAATGGCAATAGCTGCGACCATTTCCGGTGATGCAACGAATGCGTGCGTGTTCGGGTTTCCGTCTGCACGTTTTGCAAAGTTGCGGTTGAAGGAGTGAACAATGGAATTCTTTTCTTGTTTTTCCGCTCCTTCACGGTCCCACTGGCCGATGCACGGTCCACATGCGTTGGTAAAGATGCGTGCCGATTCAAATTTCTTAAATGTATCAATGAATCCGTCTCTTTCGGCCGTATAACGTACTTGCTCAGATCCCGGGTTGATTCCCAGAATTGCTTTTGGTTTTACTCCCTTGCTAACAGCATCTTCTACAATTGAAGCGGCTCTTGATAAATCTTCGTAGGATGAGTTGGTACATGAACCGATCAATGCCCATTCAATGTCTAACGGCCAATCATTCGCGATTGCTTTTTCTCTGAATTCAGCAACAGGTGTTGCCAAATCCGGAGTGAACGGCCCGTTTAAATGCGGTGTCAATTCGGAAAGATTGATTTCAATCACCTGATCGAAGTATTTTTCAGGATTTGCGTATACTTCTGCATCCCCTGTTAAGTGCTCAGCTACCTGATCTGCAAGCGCAACTACTTCAGCACGACCTGTCGCATTCAGGTATCTTCTCATGGAATCATCATAACCGAACGTTGATGTCGTAGCACCGATTTCAGCTCCCATATTACAAATGGTTCCTTTACCGGTACATGACATTGCCTCAGCTCCTTCTCCGAAGTATTCAACAATTGCGCCTGTACCTCCTTTCACTGTGAGGATTCCCGCTACTTTCAGAATCACGTCTTTCGGTGCGGTCCATCCGTTCAGTTTTCCTGTCAGCTTTACACCGATCAGTTTCGGCATTTTCAACTCCCATGCCATTCCTGCCATTACGTCAACTGCATCAGCTCCACCGACACCCACAGCAACCATTCCAAGTCCACCGGCATTTACTGTGTGGGAATCTGTGCCAATCATCATTCCTCCCGGGAATGCGTAATTTTCCAGTACAACCTGGTGAATGATTCCGGCTCCGGGTTTCCAGAAACCGATACCATATTTATTACATACAGAACTCAGGAAGTTAAAGACCTCACTACTTTTGTTCAATGCGTCCTGCAAATCCTTGTCAGCGCCGATTTTTGCCTGAATCAGGTGGTCTGCATGTGCAGTGGAAGGAACAGCCACTTTCGTTTTTCCTGCCTGCATAAACTGCAACAACGCCATTTGGGCTGTTGCATCCTGCATTGCGACTCTGTCCGGCGCGAAATCCACATAAGATTTACCCCGCTCATATTCCGTTGTTGCATTTCCATCCCACAAGTGGGCATAGAGAATCTTTTCAGAAAGAGTTAAAGGCTTTCCTACAACTTTTCGTGCTGCAGCGATCCGTTCCGGATAACGCTCATACACTTTTTTAATCATGTCTAAATCGAATACCATATCTCTTCATTTTAAAATAGTTTGTTTCCAATCAATACAACAATAGCAACAGTTTATTAATTAGCTGCTATCGGTTTGAATTTCGTCAAATTAATGCCTTCCACTGCAGCTTTGTATTCTTCCACACTTGGAATGCGTCCAAGAATAGCAGACAGTACTACTACCGGAGTGGATGCCAGCAATGATTCCCCTTTTTTACGTTCCGAATCTTCAACAACTCTTCCCTGGAAAAGACGCGTAGATGTTGCCATCACAGTGTCTCCTTTAGCTGCTTTTTCCTGGTTCCCCATGCACAGGTTACAACCCGGACGTTCCAGGTACATGATGTTTTCGTATTCTGTGCGGGCAGTGCTTTTCGGGAAAAGGTCACTAAACTCAAATCCGGAGTACTTTTGTAATAATTCCCAGTCTCCTTCCGTTTTCAATTCATCAATAATATTATACGTCGGAGCAGCGACTACCAATGGTGCATTGAATTCAACTTTTCCTTTTTGTTTTTCAATGTTTTTCAGCATTTGGGAAACGATTTTCAAATCGTCTTTGTGTACCATACACGAACCGACAAATCCAAGGTCTACTTTTTTGTCTCCCCCGTAGTAGGAAAGTTCCCGAATCGTATCGTGGGTGTATCGTTTAGAAACGTCGGCATTGTTTACATCCGGGTCAGCAATCATTGGTTCATCAATGATGTCCAGGTCAATGACTACTTCCGCATAATACTTCGCATTTGCATCCGGGGTTAGTGCCGGCTTTTCACCGGATTTAATTTCAGCGATTCGTTTATTTGCTTTATTGATCAATCCCTGAAGTACCTGGTTTTTATTGTCCATTCCCTTGTCAATCATGATTTGGATACGGCTTTTTGCGATTTCCAGTGATTCAATCAGAGTGTCGTCCTGTGAGATACAGATGGATGCTTTTGCTTTCATTTCGGCTGTCCAGTCTGTGAATGTGAATGCCTGATCTGCGAGTAATGTCCCGATGTGAACTTCAATGATTCTACCCTGGAATACATTTTCACCATCAAATTGTTGTAACATTTGCAATTGCGTGGCATGAACAACATCACGGAAATCCATGTGTTCTTTCATCGATCCTTTAAATGTTACTTTTACAGATTCAGGAATCGGCATTGATGCCTCACCCGTTGCCAATGCCAATGCAACCGTTCCGGAGTCTGCTCCGAAGGCAACTCCTTTTGACATACGTGTGTGCGAATCACCGCCAATAATGATTGCCCATTCATCAATGGTGATATCATTCAGTACTTTGTGAATAACGTCAGTCATGGAATGATAAGTGCCTTTCGGGTCACGGGCAGTGATCACTCCGAAATCATTCATAAACTTCATCAGCTTCGGGATATTTGCCTGCGCTTTTTTATCCCACACAGAAGCGGTGTGGCATCCCGACTGGTAGGCGCCGTCAACGATTGGTGAAATAACGGTAGCCGCCATGGATTCCAATTCCTGGGCAGTCATCAATCCTGTCGTGTCTTGTGAACCTACGATATTGACTTCTACGCGCACATCAGAACCTGCGTGCAGGACTTTCCCCGGAGTTACACCAACCGCGTTTCGGTTGAATATTTTTTCAACCGCTGTCAGTCCTTGTCCTTCGTGTGAAATTTCTTTTGAAGGTGCAAATACTACCGGAGCTTCAACTCCCAACGTTTTTGCAGCAATGGTTTGGATTTTTTTACCAAATACAATGGCATAAGAACCACCGGCTCTGATGAATTCCATTTTTTGTGGCGTCAATGCTTTTGAAATATCAATTAATTCTGTGTCGCCGTTGTATAATTTCTTTGTTTTTGTATTGATTGTAAGAACAGTACCTGTTGCAACAGAATAAACCTCTTCCAGTACCGGGTCTCCATTTTCATTTCGAACAACATTTCCGTCCGCATCAACTTTCTTCATCCAGTTTTTAAGATCCAAGCCAATACCTCCGGTAACGTCAACCGTAGTCAGGAAAATCGGAGAAATTCCGTTTGTTCCGCCAACAATTGGTGCAATGTTTACAAACGGAACATAAGGACTTGCTTGTTTTCCTGTCCATAGTGCCACGTTGTTTACACCTGACATGCGGGAAGAACCAACTCCCATTGTTCCTTTTTCAGCAATTAACATCACACTCTTATCCGGATGTTGTTTTTGCAATGCTCTGATTTCTTCCTGTGCCTGAGGGGTAATCATGCATTTACCGTGTAATTCACGGTCGGATCGTGAGTGAGCCTGATTTCCCGGAGACAGCAAATCAGTAGAAATATCACCTTCGGCAGCGATGTACGTTACGATTTTAATCTCTTCCGGCACTTCCGGTAATTTCGTAAAAAACTCTGCTTTTGCATAGCTTTCCAAAATAGCTTTGGCAATTGGATTCCCGCTATTGTATGCTTCTTTCAATCGATCGGTATCTGCATCATACAGGAACACTTGTGTTTTTAGTACTTCAGCCGCTTGTTTAGCGATGGACTCATCATTGCCAAGTGCTAAATCCAACAATACTTCAATTGAAGGGCCGCCTTTCATGTGTGACAGTAATTCGAATGCAAAGACAGGAGAAATTTCTGCCACCACTGATTCACCAAGAATAATTTCTTTTAAGAATATTGCCTTCTCACCGGCAGCACTCGTAGTCCCGGGCAAGGTGTTGTAGATGAAATGGTGAATAGAGTCTGCTCTGTGGGGGTGTTCTGAATCCTTAATTTGTGCGATAATTTCACGCAATAATTCTGCTCCGTCAATTGGTTTTGGATGTAGTCCCTGCTCTTTTCGTTCGTCAATTTCTTTTATGTATTCGCTATAAGTGTTCATGTTGGGCAATCGTTTCTGTGTTTAAAGAAGTTTTAATTAAAATATTATTCCTGCTATGCGTGTTCTGAAGCGTTTACGTTCCAAAAGAGTGTGGATAGAATTGTACATGAGAATGCAAGAGGACGATGTGTCTGTGCTTCTTTGTTTTTGTCTGTGTCAAACACCATTTTTTGTGTAAATCGATCAAATTTTTAAGTCATGCGAAATTAACCATTTTCGATAATTTTAACAAGTTCATTCATGGAAAGTTTGTATAAAAAAAGCTAAAAAAGTTAATTTAGAATTATTCAAAACAAGGTAGTGATAGACAGGGGGGAACGATTGCTTGTTTTTCCGCCGGATTACAAGGAGTTTTCTGTTGAAATAGCGCAAAAACTGACCTGTTGCCTCGACCAATTGAAAAAGTTTCTCTACTTTTGTTGCAGCTAAAAAATAAAAAAACACCTCATGAAATTTTTCATTGACACTGCAAATTTGGACGAAATCAGGGAAGCAAATGATCTTGGGATTTTGGACGGAGTAACAACCAACCCATCGCTGATGGCAAAAGAAGGGATTACAGGAGCGCAAAACATCCTGAATCACTACGTTGAAATTTGTAAGATCGTGGACGGACCTGTTTCCGCTGAAGTGATTTCAACTGATTTTGACGGAATGATCAAAGAAGGTGAAGAGTTGGCGAAATTGCACGCAAATATCGTGGTTAAAATCCCAATGATTCCGGAAGGAATTAAGGCAATTAAATATTTTGCATCCAAGGGAATTAAGACAAATTGTACGCTGGTGTTCTCCGCGGGACAAGCGTTGTTAGCGGCAAAAGCAGGCGCGACGTATATTTCTCCGTTCCTGGGACGTTTGGATGATATTTCGTATGACGGACTGGAGTTGATCGCGCAAATCCGTACAATTTACGACAACTATTTGTTTGATACGGAGATTTTGGCAGCATCTGTTCGTCACCCGATGCACATCATTCATTGTGCGGAAATTGGTGCAGATGTAATGACGGGGCCGTTGAAAGCCATCAAAGCATTGGCAAACCACCCGCTGACAGATAAAGGACTGGAGCAATTCTTAGCTGATTACGCGAAAGGAAATCAGTAACAGTTTTTGTGGAATAACATACTGAGATGAATATCCCGAAGCTTAAGATAGAACGGTTTCAGCTGTTATTTTATGTATTCATCTGTTTATTCCTGGGGCTTTTTCTCACTGTAGAAACCGTAAATGGTAAGCTGTGGACAAATGATTTCGTTGTCTACTACGGTGCTGTGCAAGATTTTTTTAACGGAAATGATCCGTATGTGACCAATTACGGATTGGATACAGGGTATTTCAAGTACCCGCCTTTTACGCTTTATTTATTCGGGTATAATTTCTGGTTGCCCTTCCCTGTGGCAAAGATCGTTCACCTGGTATTGTCGTCTTTTGCCTTGCTGTATTCCATACCGGTACTCGCTGCAATGATCCGGGAAATGCTTGGAATACGCAGAAATTATGCATGGGTGTTATACCTTGGATTTTTCAGCGTCACGATCCACCTGGTACGTGAATTTCACATGGGGAATGTGAATCTGATCCTTTTGGGGTTGTTTGTCTACGGATTGTCACACCTGAAATCGACTACTGTGTGGTATACCGTTATTAGCTGGAGTCTGATGATCATTATAAAACCGATTACCATTGTGGCACTTTTCCCGTTGTTGTTCTTTCGTCAATGGAAGTATGTTTTTTATAGCGGGTTGTGTGGTATTTTCTTTTTTCTGTTCCCACTGGTGCATTTGGGGTGGGATGCCGGGATCAAATTATGGAGTGATTGGTTGACTGCTGTTTCCGGGCATGGAGAGTACATTGTCGGTTATAATTCGTTACGGTTTTTGGCGCTGACTTATTTTGGTGTTTCTTCCGAATGGGGACCGTCATTGATATTTCTTTCAGTATTATTGTTGCTGATGTTGGTAGATGTGAGCAAGCATAATCATCAACGACAATTGTTTCGATGGATGGTTGTGTTCATGGCGTTTGTACCCAATTTCTTTGTAACGGATACGCAACATTTTTTACTGTCTGTCCCGCTTATTCTATTTTTGATTTACGAATTGATTACCCGAAGATCTGTTGTTGCATGGAGTGTTTTTGTGTTGGGGTTCGGATTGTTTTCGCTCAATTCGAATGATCTTTTGGGGAGCCACATTTCAGATTTTATGTACATAAAAGGAATGCTGGGAATTGGTAACCTGTTGTTTATCGGGCTGTATATTTTTGTGTTTATGAGCAATGAAAAAAGAAGCCGCGTCTCTCAGGTAGTTACTTTCGGATCTATTTAATGCTGATGACTTTGATCAACCCGTCATTCGGATAAGCCATCATACAATACATGGCTGTGTCGTCACATTTTTTCAGGTGTTTGTAGGTCGCTGTTACAGAAATTCCATGATTGTATCCTGCCAGCTTTTGGTGGTTACAGACTTTATATTCTTTGTCACTGATACGAAGATACGTACCTGTACAGTTTCGGATAATCGTCGCATTGTTTTTACCGCTCTTTTCACAGGAGAAAAGGAGTGTCAGGAGGAGTAATACTGCAAAAGAAGGTGACTTCATACGGAATCAATTTTAATTCATATAATTAAGATAAACGCTGTGTTTCCTATTTTATTTGGAAGAAAAGTCGGTTATTCCTTGTGGAAGACCGTTGCGCTTGCCTGTGCGGTGGGCATAATTGTCAGGTCATTGATTGTGACATGTTGCGGGCGGGTAGCAACAAAATAAATGGTGTCGGCAATATCAGCTGCAACAAGCGGTTCGAATCCATCGTATGTGGCGTCTGCCTTGTGTTGATCTCCTTTGAAGCGAACCAGTGAAAATTCCGTTTCTGCTGCTCCCGGGGCAATGTTGGTTACTTTAATGTTGTAATCTACCAGGTCGATGCGCATGGCTCTCGAAAGTGCATCAACAGCATGTTTTGTACCGCAGTAAACATTTCCCATCGGGTAAACTTCTTTTCCCGCAATACTGCCGATGTTGAAAATATGCCCTTTCTGATTGTTTTTGAGAAAAGGAATGATGCTTTTTGAAACATACAACAAGCCTTTGATATTGGTATCGATCATTCGCTCCCAATCATCAATGTTTCCCTGGTCTATCGGCTCCCTTCCGACAGCCAGTCCTGCGTTGTTGATCAAAATAGAAATCTTGTTTTTAACTTCTTCCGGAAGCGATGAAACGGCTTGTTCCACTTCGGACAGGTTTCTCACATCAAAACAGAGGGAAATGATATTCGTTCCGTCTTTTCTTAATTCATCCTGAAGTTGTGTCAGTCGCTGTTCTCTTCTTCCCGTGATGATCAGGTTGTATCCTTCGGAGCTGAATTTTCTGGCGCAGGCTTCTCCAAACCCGGAGGTTGCCCCTGTTATAAAAACATAATTATCCATTTTTTAATCGTTTTGGATTGAATATTATTAACGTTGCCAACATCATGGCTAATTGAACCGGGACTTTGTATCGTATGATGGCACCCAGAACCGGGGTTGTCCAACCGATGAGCAAAGTCAGTATGAACGAAAATACAACCAAAGCGGCAATAAGGCTTAATTCTTTCCGGTTGATTTTCCGCCGGAAGAAGAAGAATGTCAGGATAAATAAAAGGCACAACCCCCATCCGTCGATGAGTGAGAAGTATTTAAAAACAGAAGCGGGAGGGTCTCCCGGATATGGTCGAATCGTTACGTTTTGTACTGCTTCCGGAATATTTTTCAGGAGCTGGATCCCCGATTCTTCTATCGGGGTGATTTCAATGTAGCTGCCACTGAATTCACCATCGTAATACATTTTCCAGGGAATCTCGTTGGGTTGAATAATGCAGCGTTTTTTATCTTTTTTTGCATTGGGAAGAATGTAATCACCCACGATTTCTTTTGTCAGAATAACGGTTGAATCAACCTGGTTGACGATCACATGTGGCATATCTTCACCTGCGATGATGTAGATGCAGGTATCTGCGCGGGCAAAAACTCCACCTTTTCCGATATTGATAAAATCAAATTGCTGGTCGGACAGTTTTTTTACGACTGGTTGAAGGGGAGTAGTTAGCAACGAAACAAGCGATCCGGCGATTAAAACAATGGTGATAATGAGTGCTGTTCGGGTTTGTTTCAGGTAATAAAAGAGTACGAAAATGAGAACTGCAGGAATAATGCAAAGGAAAATGTACGGCTTTATCCCAACCAGGCATAGAATTGAAAGAGCGATAAGCAGTACCTTTTTCACCAGGGAAGTGATGCTTAAAATGGAATAAATAAACAACCCGATAGAGAAGTAAATAAGTGGCTCTTTTAACAATCCTGATGACCAGAACAGGGCGTTGGGCATTAGCAGCAGCGCTAAAAAAACAACCGTTGTTTTCAATTGGGTATACGGAATGATAGCCAGTGTAATAAAACGCAGTCCTAAAAGAGAGATGAAGGAAACGACAAACAGATGAATTGCTGTTTGGTTAAATGAGATAAAGTGAATCAGTGAATGCAACCGCAATAAATTCCGCGTATCATTGAACCATTTGCTACTGCCTGCGTCCCATTGGGTTGTTTCACTCAGGTATTGAGCAACCAACGCTTTGTTGTCCAGGCCGGTTAGAAAACGAAGGTAAGCACCCGGAGATTCATAAAAAGTAGCATTCAAAATCTTACTTTCCACCATGAATGCACTGGGATCTGCGGTTAGTTCACCAACTCCATAGTGATAGGAATAGATGTAGAGAAAAAACATCCCGACAGCTACTTTAATCACGAATCCTGCAGGCAGTAACCACGGAGAGGAGTGAGGTATCCTTAGTCCCGGCACGTAGCGCAGTATGGCAGTGATAATTAGAAAGATAAAGATGATGTATGCGATCACTTTTTCTGTGTTTTGGCAAATATAATGTTTAACGTGAACAATGAATCAACCCGAAACAGACTTTTTATTCTTGCTCATTCATGGACTTTTTCCATTCTTCATCTACTTTACACAATTCTTCATAAAAGGGAACGCCCCAGGCGCGAATGATTGGTTCTTTCAGGAAGCGATAGACCGATACATCCAGTTTGTTTCCGCAATCACATGCAGGTGCACAAATAGGCCATTCGTCATAGTTAAGGGCTGTAAAATCATTGAATTTCTTTACCCGGATCGGGTACAGGTGGCACGAGATTGGTTTCTTAAAAGTTGTTTTTCCTTCCAGGTAGGCTTTCTCGATTGCACATTTTGTAATGCCGTTTTCATCGAAATAAACAAATGCACATGCTCCGCCGTTGATCAATGTTGTTACCGGTTCACCATCCTGGTCCATGTAAAACACACCGGTCTTGTTGACTGCTTCAATTCCTTCGGGGCGCATGTACGGGAGGTAATTTTCCAGGTCTTCTTCCATCTGGTCTACTTCTTCATACGTGAGCGGAGCCCCCGCATCTCCTTCCACACAGCAGGCACCTTTGCACGCATTCAGGTCACATACAAATTTTTGCTCAAACAATTGGGTGGATACTAATTTATCGCTAATCTCGACTAACATCTCAAAACTTTGTACAAAGGTCAGAAAAATAAATGAATTTTTAACTTCCCCAGTTCATTCGATCGAGGTTCCTGTACTGAATAGCTTCAGCAATGTGACGTGTTTCGATTGTTGTGCAGCGTTCGAGATCGGCAATGGTTCTGGAGACTTTCAGAATCCGGTCGTAAGCCCTGGCGGAAAGTCCGAGCCGGTCCATGGCATGTTTGAGTATGTTTTTGCTTTCTTCCGAGAGTTTGCAATGCTCTTTTATTTGTTTGCTTTCCATTTGGGCGTTGCAATAAATCCCCTTGTCTGTTGAAAAGCGCCCTTGCTGAAATAACCGGGCGTTGACAACACGTTCCCGGATGCTTTTACTCTGTTCTCCGTCTTGTTCCATGGCCAGTTCGTCAAAGGAAACAGGCGTTACTTCAATGTGCAGATCAATCCGGTCGAGTAAGGGGCCGGAGATTTTGTTCAGGTAATGCCGGACGGTTCCCTGATTGCAGGAGCATTCTTTTTCAGGGTGGTTGAAATATCCGCAGGGACAGGGATTCATAGCTCCAACCAGCATTACGCCTGCGGGAAAATCAATGGTGTAACGGGCTCTTGAAATGGTGACAACCCGGTCTTCTAATGGCTGCCGCATGACTTCCAGTGCGGATCGTTTAAATTCCGGAAGTTCATCCAGGAAAAGAACACCGTTGTGTGCCAGTGAGAATTCTCCGGGTTGCGGGAAGCTTCCTCCTCCGACCAGTGCAGTGTCGGAAATTGAATGATGTGGTTTTCGGAAAGGGCGTTGTGTGATTAATCCTTTTGCCTCTTTAATTTTTCCTGCAACACTATGTATTTTGGTTGTTTCCAGTGCTTCCTCCAGACTCATGGGAGGTAGAATAGTGGGAAGTCGCTTGGCCAGCATAGATTTTCCCGCTCCCGGAGGACCGATCAGAACGACATTGTGTCCCCCGGAAGCGGCGATTTCAAATGCACGTTTAATTTTATGCTGTCCTTTTACATCTTTAAAATCCACCTCAAATTCGTCCAGCATATTGGTAAAGGTCTTTTCCATGTCAATTTGGGTCGGTTCAACGGTTGCTGTACCATTAAAAAAATCAACAACTTCCCGGAGTGATTTCATTCCGTAAATTCTTAATCCGTCAACAACTGCGGCTTCCTGCGCATTTTCCTCCGGCAATATGATGGACTGAAATCCTTCTTTTTTAGCCTGTAGTACCATTGGAAGAACACCTTTTACAGGTTGTAGATTGCCATCGAGGGATAATTCTCCCATCAGTTGAAATGAATGCAATTGTTCCGGGTTGATTTGCTCGCTTACAGCAAGTATTCCGACCGCAATCGGCAGGTCGAAGACCGTTCCTTCTTTCCGGATATCTGCCGGTGCCATATTGATGGTGACTTCCCGTTGGGGGAATTTGAGGTTGTTGTTGGCAAGTGCCGCTTTGATTCGCAGGTGACTTTCTTTCACAGAAGAGTCCGGGAGTCCGACTAGAAAAAAATTAATTCCCTGCCCTAAATTTACTTCAATGGTAATGGTTGTCGCATCAATTCCAATCACGGAACTGCTATAGGTTTTTACTAACATAAAAGGTATGTTTTTCGGTTAAATTATACCTTAAGATAATTAAAAATAGGAGATTATGAAAGTTTTTTGTGAATTTTGAGTGCTGAATTTTTGAATTATGAATGATTAGTTGTCAATTATCAAATGTATGGATTTCTGTTTTTGGGATTAAAAATTGATAATTAACTCATTGATAACTGATAATTAAACCCCTACACTTATTACTCTCCACTTTTAGCTTCTCACTTCCACTAATCACTATATGGTGTTATGAATGATTGATGAATTGACTTGTTGACAGTATGACTGATTGATGAATTGACGATAGGACTTGTTGATATGATAACTATAAATGGCCTTACCAAAAATAACAGCTCACTTTCCACTATCAAACGTATGGATTTCTGTTTTTGGGATTAAAAATTGATAATTAACTCATTGATAACTGATAATTAAACCCCTATACTTATTACTCTCCACTTTTAGCTTCTCACTTCCACTAATCACTATATGGTGTTATGAATGATTGATGAATTGACTTGTTGACAGTATGACTGATTGATGAATTGACGATAGGACTTGTTGATATGATAACTATAAATGGCCTTACCAAAAATAACAGCTCACTTTCCACTATCAAACGTATGGATTTCTGTTTTTGGGATTAAAAATTGATAATTAACTCATTGATAACTGATAATTAAACCCCTATACTTATTACTCTCCACTTTTAACTAATCACTCTCCACGCCCCCTTACCCTCCTTTTCGCTTTGTCTGGTATCCCTCTGATTCCAGAATCGCAATGATTTTATCCCGGAAATTTCCCTGAACGAGAATTTCACCGTCTTTTACACTGCCACCGACTCCGCATTTGGTTTTGAGTAATTTGCCTAATTCTTTTAAATCATCTTCCGTTCCGATAAACCCTTCAATCAGGGTTACTTCTTTGCCTCCCCGTGATTTCTTATCGATGGAAACATACAGCTTCTGTTGATTTTTAGGAAGTGTTTCAGCTGTTTCTTCTGATTCAAATTCATATCCGAAATCCGGATTGGTAGAATATACCACATTGATTCGTTCTTTCTTATTTTTTCCCATAACGATGCATATTTTACGATGATTTTTCAATCAGTGCAGCCTTGATGTCGTCAACAAGTATTCCTTCCGGATGCTTTTTCAGCGCCTGACGAATAGGTTTTGGTGCACGGATGTCAAACAAAATTACTTTTTTATTCTCAGATTGTATGCGTGTCACATCATCTTTCCCGGCCGCGGAGTTGCGAATCATGATTCCGTGGAAATTCAGGTTGTAATGCTGAAGCTCCTGGAATTCGGACATCGATTCGATATCTGAATAAACGGTCCAGCCTTGTGCTGCAAACCCGTTCAACCATGGTTTGTGGTTGGTTGTTACTATAAAATGAACCGTTCCCCACGCTTCAATGATGGGATGTAGCGCATCAATGATTCGACTCTGATCAATCAAGGCTTCGGTACACCCATTGTAATGCCGGATGTCCAGGTAGAGTGTTTTTCCGGAATACAGCCCGAAGTTGAGGTCCGATAGCCGTACGAGTCGTTCTTTGTTGACCGTTTTGAACCGCACTTTCTTGAGTGTTTCGAATGTTGCTTCTGAGATACAGCCAGATCCGGTTGTTTCGGTTTCTAATTTCCGGTCATGGAGCAACCACAATTCGTTGTCCGCAGATAGTTGAAGATCAATTTCAACGCCTAAAACCCCTGCTGTTCCCAGTGCCAGTTCAACTGCTTCAAGGCTATTGGCATGATAAATAGAAGACGGATTTTTCAAGCCGTTTCCCGCATGTCCGATGATTTCAACAGGATGTACGTCCTGCTTGTTGCAGGAAAACAGGAATACTGTTATGATGAAGAGACTAAAACGCATAGATGCAATCAATTTGCAGGGTGAATCCCAATGTGCCGGATGTTACTGGCTGCTGATAAATGGTACTTCTGCCACGTTCCCACAATCCGCCGATAAGTAGTGTTTGTCCGATTTGCCAGTGTTGCCCGTATCTCCATCTGAGCCCACCGTTTAATTCATGATAACTGACAGTTCCATCGGGAATTTTACTGTATCGGAGGTATGCATAGCTGTATTGAATAACAGGTCCGAGGTTGAATTTTTCCTTATTTAATGCACGGTAATAAACGCCGCCTTTCGCCTTTGGGAAAAAGCGAGATTGAAACACCGTTCGATTGACGCCATATTCGAAGCCGGCAAAAAATGAACAGGTATATACATCCCTACCATATTCAATGCCATGAAAAAAATCGGTCTTTGTATAATTGAAGGAGGTGGAAATGGTGTTTTGACCAAAACTTTTCCCCCATACAAACAGCAATATGACAATTAATTTTTTCACAGGACAAAATGAAACAAAAAACCCGTTGTGTCATAATACAACGGGTTTAAAATTACTAATATTTTACGTAGAGAACTAATCCATAATGATTGTTACCATTACATCCTCTTTTCCTTTCTTGTAGCACTCTACTGAGAATGTCTTGTCGTTTACTTTTACGATTCTACCTGTGTTAAACTGAAACAATTCAATGCCCTTAGCGTCCCGGGTGTCAAACAACGAAATTTTTTCCGTTTCTCCGGTTTCCCGGTCAACCTTAAATCCGGTAAAAATCCCTCCTTTCCCATCGCGATGTGCTTTCGGGAATTGATTCATTGGTAATTGAATGTTGTTGATGTTGTCAAGGAACAGGAGATAGTCTGTTTCTCCGGAAGTGATGAGGTAATATCCCATACCACCACGTGCACTTCCCCCGACTTGATTTTTCGGGAATTTTTTCATCCATCTCAGATCTCCGTCAGCACTGATTCCGGCACCGATGATTTCCTGGTAGTAATAGGTGTATGTTGTTGTTTTTGTCTGTGGATTATAACTTGAAACAACATAATGTTTTTCACCATAAATGGTAATTCCTCCATCTTCACCATACGTAATTTCACGGAGTAACATGTTGGTCATTTTTAAGTCCTGTGTAGCATCTTTCTTTTCCATTTTTTCCTGTGCGCGATCTGAAAGGTACATTTTCATTACATCTACAGGTACTTCGTAATATTTAACATCCGCGATGTTGTCTCCCTGAAGTTTTGAAAGGAAGAAACCGTCGATTCCACCTTTTTTACTGTTTCCGTAAAATCCGGCAACCACAAGCTCACCATTTTTACCTTCGAAGAAATCAACGTCATCAGTAAATTTATCACCGATTTTGATCGGAGTGTGTGTCATGGTTTCGTCCGGACTGATCTTAATCAACTCCAGGCTGTAATTCGGCTCACCTTCTTTGGTGTATCTTTTCCTCAAATCATCGTTAAAAATTTCAGAAAGAATGTACGTATTTCCATCTGAATCGACAGAGTAGGACAGGTTGTTCATGCGTTTTTCTGTATACGGCATTCGAATGTCTCCCGACCATACTTCATTCATTTCAAAATCGTATACATGCATACCGATGACATCTTTATTGACATTGTCATTCTTACTTTCAGGATACTTTCGGTACTGGATGATCATTTTTTTATCATCATACGATTTAGTGAAGTGAAATTTACCACCACCGGATGAAGCACCGAAGCCGAAGAGAGACCCGGCATTGAATCCACCGGTTACTTTTCCATTCACTTTGATCAATCGTTTTCCTTCTCCGATAAATTTACAACCGTCAAAGTCAATTTCTCTTACAAATAATTGTTCGGTAGTAGCTTCTTTGTCCCATACGGAATAAAAGAAATAAAATTTACCGTTGATTTCTTCATACGATTCAGTAGTGAATCCTGATGTCTTATCTACTTCTACCCGCTTGATTTCATTCATCTTGTTTCCTCCGAACTTCTGAAATGTAAAGACGCCTCTACCGTATTTAACAGACAAGATTTCATTGTCTTTAGAAAAGTAATATTTGGATCCGTCAACTACTTTATACGGATTGCTTACCGTATAAGTAAAATCTGTGGAAGTGTTCAGCTGACCAAAAAGAACTTGCGATGCACATAGAACAAGTGCAAGAAGGGATTTTTTCATAATAAATTTGTTGATAGTAAATGATTTTTACGAGGGCGAATATAACAAAAAAAAGCGCATCTGTGTGCGCTTTCCTGTTTGAATATGTTTAACCCCTTAACCGTTAAAGTCAACAGCTAACGAAGAAATTCCTTCAATCGGGTTCATGATCAATGTCGGGATCTGAGCCTCATTGTTTAACAATGCCACCTCGTGATTTGCAGTCAACACACCAAGTAAGTTGTTTTTATTCAGGTTCATAAATGCAATCAGGTCTCCGCCTACTGCTACCGCATGTTTCACAATTTCATTATCAAAGTTATGACTTGGAGCTACGGTTGTTGTTACATCAATTCCGCGCTCACTGAAGAATTTGCTTGCAAAAAGAATGTTTGCTTTTACCTGTTTTTTCAAAAATTCGTCTGACTCATCCGGAGTTATTACGTGTACCCGTGACTTGAAATATGTTGCAATCTCAGCAACGACAGCCAGTTTTTGCTTGGTTTCTTTATTGAGATCCAGTGGGACGATAATGTCGTCGTACCCGGAATCTTTCGGACTTTTTTCCTGTACAATAATAAACGGTACGGAAGAACTGTTAATTACTTTCAATGCATTACTTCCCGTGATGTGTTGCCATCCCTGAATGCCGTGTGTTCCCATGAAAATCAATTCAGCATGTTTCTCCGCCGCAAAATCTCCGATGTCTTCAAAAATACTTCCGATCCGAACATTCGGAATCAGCTTCACAGAAGAATCAAATTTTGCTAAGACATTGGTTAGCTGTTGTTCAGCTTCTTTTAAATCTTTTCCTTTTGCGACTACATGAAGCACATTGATTTCAGCGTTTACATGTTTTGCGGTAGCGATAGCGTGTTCCAATGCAGTGTCTGCAACATTTGAAAAATCATGGGGAACGATGAAGTTTTTTGTTTTCATAGAAGAATATTCTGGTTTATAGTTTCATTTTCGGTGTAATATTAGTAAAAAAACACATTCTACAAGCACATTACACAGAAAAAACACACTGCAAGATAAACAAATTATCTCACTTTCTGACTGTATTTTGCTTTAATGACGGAATTGGCAATAACAACCAGTATGATCAACAGTGAGCCAACATAGAAATTAGGACCTAAAACCTTGTATTCTTGTAATAACACGATGGCTAACAGAATGGTGTAAACCGGCTCCAGGTTGATGCTCAGGGAAACGGTAAAGGCCCCCAATCGCTTTACGACATCAATCATCAATACAAACGCCAGACTGGTGCAAACAATTCCCAGGAAAAGCAGCCACCAGAAGTCCGATTGTGTCATGCTGACAGATTCCCAGGTGAGTTGCCCACTGGTATACATAATTACAGTTAGAAATGCAATTCCGGTGAGCATTTCATAGAATGTAATTTGTGGGGAGGGGATCGTTTTTGCCAGTTTTGCATTGGATACTGAGAAAAGTGCAGCAAGAAAAGCTGCCGTTAATCCATAGGCGAGTGCTTCATATTCATTGGCACTAAAGTCAGATGAAACAAAATAGATTCCATAGATGACGATAAGTCCCAATAAGAATTCAATCCAGGAAAATTTGCGCTTCATGATGAGTGGTTCTAACCAGGTGACATGTAACGTTGTGGTAGAAAGGCACAAAATTCCAAGTGATGCAGTCGATAAATCAATAGCTTTGTAGAAAGTGACCCAATGAAGACTGGTAATAACACCTACCAGGATCAGTTTCCAGATGTCCTTGGGGCGCTGTAAGCGAAACGAAACCTTGAATATCGGGAGTAAAAACAACAATCCGAAGGAAGCAATAATGACCCTGTACCAGACAATTACTTCCGGAGAAAGATCGATCAGTTTTCCCAGAATTCCGGTGAATCCCCAAACAAAGATGATGACGTGCATCAGGATGTGATATCGGTATTTTGTCATCATATTCAGCTGGATTTTCAGGATGCAAAGCTAATGAAAAGTTGCCGTTCGCCCTATAAAATTCATGGAGGATTGTTACTTTTTTCAGTGTGCACATTATCTGGTTAAATCACGGACCTATGCATTCATTTGTTGCTCTCTTATTATTGGTCGTTTTGCCACTGGTTGTTACCGGTCAAAAACGAACGGTGGAAACTATTTTAAACCAACAGGAAGTTAAAAAGAAAAGGTACCGGCTGGATGCAGGTTACCTGGATGCGATTGTGATCAATATGTCCTTCGGAGAAGCGGCGGTTGTCTCCATGATGGACAAGGCGAATTTAAAAGAAGCGACCGTTTTTCAGGTGGATATTGTTTATACGGATTATCCGAAAGGAGTGGACTTGAACAACCTGAATAAACAACGTATTCTAAAGGCACTTGAAGCAAGAAAAGACCTGGTGATTGATAGAAATGTAGCCTGGAAATTGATCCGGCAAATGGATTGTGGAAGTGAAGCAGAAGCAAAAACATTGTTTCACGGTGTTGTGATTCACTATAAAAAAGGTCAAACAGAAAAAGTACGGGAAACAGATCAGGTATTTTATGACTCAATTTTACCTAAAAGCGATTCTGTTCCGGCTAAAGCAGAGCAATTGAAGCAATTCAGGGATACGACTGTTACAGCAGTGTTCAGAAGGAACAAGCAATGGAAAAACGCAACTGTTGTTGCTGATGTGACCGGAAGTATGTCTCCCTATATCAGTCAGCTCGCACTCTGGTTTCTCTATAAACTGAATCACAAGGAAGTGACAAACCTGGTTTTGTTCAATGACGGGGATAATTTGAAAAATGAACTGAAAGTGCCCGGAAAGACAGGCGGTATTTATACAAAATCAACCGATAACTACCGCGATTTCGTGGAGCTGTTGCAACTGACAACTTCTATGGGGTTCGGAGGGGATATGCAGGAAAATGCAGTGGAGGCGATCCTGAAGGCTCAGGAATTGTATCCGGATTCAAAAGAAATAATTTTTATCGCGGACAATTATGCCCCGATACGGGATGCCGGACTCATTTCCAATGTAAAAAAACCGGTTCGGGTAGTGTTGTGTGGTACACACCTGTTTGCAAATTCACAGTACCTGAACCTGGCCAGGAAAACAGGAGGCTCTGTTCATTCGATGGAACAGGATCTGATTGATTTGTCCAAATTAGTAGAAGGGAAGGTGTTTACCTTTAACCGGCAGATGTACATCATTAAAAACGGGGAGATCATCCCCTATGAACGAACGTAAGTGAAACCAAAAATAAACCGGGAGGTCGGAGAAATCCGGCCTTTTTTGTTTTTTACGTAATTAATTAACGAAAAAGAAGAAGTTGGTATTGAATTATAACATTTTGGTGGAAATCTTCAAAATATTTATCCTTTTTTATAAGACTCCAATCGATTAATATGTCTAACTTTGTCGTTCCAAAAAATGCGCACATAGACATGGATAAGATTTCATACGTTGGGAATGCAGATGTAAATGCAATTGATCATCTGTACAAAATGTATCAACAAGACCCTGAAAGTGTTGATATAGGTTGGAAACGATTCTTTGAAGGATTTGAATTTTCCAAGACTAACTACGATTCAGACAACGAAGTTCCAGAAAATTTTCAAAAAGAACTAAAGGTATTAAACCTCATTAACGGTTACCGTACACGCGGGCATTTGTTTACACGGACAAATCCTGTACGCGAACGCCGTAATCACCAACCGACACTTGATTTGGTTAACTTCGGGTTGGAGGAAAGCGACCTGGATACCGTTTTTAAAGCGGGTGAAGAAATCGGACTCGGAGCAGCTACGCTGAGAGCAATCATTGATCATTTGAAGAAAACCTATTGTCAGTCAATCGGGATTGAATTCATGTACATGCGCGAACCGCACATGATCAAATGGATGTTGAATGCCATTGAACTTACAAACCGTCCGACATATACAAAAGAACAAAAAGTTGAGATCTATAAAAAACTGGTGCAGGCTTCCGGTTTCGAGAATTTCTTAGGAAAGAAGTTTGTCGGTCAGAAGCGTTTTTCCGTGGAAGGATTGGAATCATTGATTCCCGCATTGGATGTGTTGATCAAAAAAGGGACAGATCTGGGGGTTCAACATTTCGTTATGGGAATGGCGCACCGCGGACGTTTGAATACATTGGCGAATATTTTCGAAAAACGTCCGAAAGATATTTTTGCAGAGTTTGAAGGAAAAGAATTTGACTTCAACGAAGAATTTGACGGAGACGTAAAATACCATCAGGGATATACATCTTTTGTAGAGAGAAACGGGAAAAAAGTGAACCTGACACTTTCGCCGAATCCATCGCATCTGGAAGCAGTAAACCCGGTTGTTGAAGGAATTTCAAGAGCAAAACTGGATGAAAAATATGCTGGCGACCTGAGAAAGGTATGTCCGGTATTGATTCACGGGGATGCGGCAATTGCAGGACAAGGAGTTGTTTATGAAACAATTCAGATGGCTGCATTGGACGGATACAAAACAGGTGGAACCATCCACATTGTAACAAATAACCAGGTTGGATTTACAACCAATTACCTGGACGGGCGTTCATCCACGTACTGTACAGATGTTGCCAAAACAACACTTTCTCCTGTATTCCATGTGAATGCAGATGATGTGGAAGCTGTTATACAGGCAATTGAAATCGCTGTGGCATACCGTCAGGAATTTGAGTCGGATATTTTCATTGACTTGTTGGGATACCGTAAATACGGACACAATGAAGGAGACGAACCGAAATTTACACAACCGAATTTGTACAACATCATTGCGAAGCATAAAAATCCAAGTGAATTGTACCTGGATCGTTTGATGCCGGAAGGAATCATTACAAAAGAAGATGCCGATAAGCTGATCGCCGGATACCAGGAGTTTCTGGATGCGGAATACGATGAGTCTGCGAAGCAGACCAAAGCAACGGTGTTCGATTTCATGAAAGACGAATGGGAAGGCTTAGGGCGTGCGAGACGCGAAGATTTTGAATCTTCTCCCGAAACAGGAGTCGCAAAGAAAAAATTGTTGGAATTGGGTCGTAAACTGGCGACACTTCCGGAAGGAAAAAAATATTTCAGAAAGATCCAGAAAATCTTCAATGACCGATTGGAGGCAATTGAATCAGATCAGTTGGACTGGGGAAGCGCGGAAATGTTGGCGTATGCTACATTGCTGGATGAAGGACACCCGGTGCGTGTTTCCGGGCAGGATGTAGAGCGTGGAACATTCTCCCACCGTCATGCTGTTGTAAAAACAGAAGACAATGAGGAAGAAGTGATCACATTGAATTTATTGAACGAGCAACAAGCGCCATTTTACATTTACAACTCATTCCTTTCTGAATATGCAGTCTTAGGATTTGAATACGGATATTCGATGGCAACTCCGAATGCACTGACGATCTGGGAAGCGCAGTTCGGTGACTTCTTCAACGGAGCACAGATTATGGTCGACCAGTTTATTACTGCCGGAGAAGACAAGTGGTCAACACAAAGCGGATTGGTGATGTTGTTGCCACACGGATACGAAGGACAAGGAGCTGAACACTCTTCAGGTCGCATGGAGCGTTTCCTGCAGCAAGCAGCAGATTTGAACATCCAGGTGGTGAATACATCCACTCCTGCGAATCATTTCCACTTATTGCGCAGACAATTGAAACGTTCGTTCAGAAAACCGTTGGTGGTGTTTTCTCCGAAAATGTTGTTGCGTTACCCAAGCGCTGTTTCTTCACTGGATGAAATGGCAAAAGGAAGCTTCCAGGAAGTCATTGACGATCCGAATGCAAAAGCAGCCAACATTGATACGGTTGTATTGTGTTCCGGTAAATTCTATTACGAAGCATCTGAAAAAGCTGCTGAAATGGGAGTAGACAACATGGCGTTTGTCCGTGTAGAACAATTATACCCGTTCCCGGAAAAACAAATTGATGCGGTATTGAAAAAGTACAAAAACAACAAACGCATCGTTTGGGCACAAGAAGAACCTGAAAACATGGGAGCATGGCAATACATGTCAATGCGCATGCGCGATAAGAACCTGATCGGTGTTACACGACCACCGTCAGCTGCAGCAGCAGAAGGTTCAAAAGAATTACATTTAAAACGATTGGCTGGATTGTGGAAGAACTTGTTTCAGTTCGCATCCGTTAAAGCATAATACAAATTAATAAAAACCAAGGACAATGTCAGTATTAGAAATGAAAGTACCAAGCCCGGGAGAATCGATTTCCGAAGTGGAAATTGCTCAGTGGCTGGTGTCAGATGGTGATTATGTAGAAAAAGATCAGGCAATTGCGGAAGTAGATTCTGATAAAGCAACATTAGAGTTGCCTGCGGAAGCAAGTGGAGTAATAACATTAAAAGCTGCGGATGGTGATGTGGTAAAAGTTGGACAAGTTGTATGTCTGATTGACACATCTGCTGAACGTCCTGCAGGGTCTGTGGCTCCGGTAGCAGTAGAAGAGAAAAAAGCGGAAGCTCCTGTTGCAGTTCCCGTACAGGAAACAAAGAAAGAAGTAGTTCCGAACCCGGATCCTGTTGCAAAAAATTATGCAACGGGAACAGCATCTCCGGCAGCAGCTAAAATTGCAGCAGAGAATGGTGTCAATACATCAAGAATCAACGGAACGGGAAAAGATGGTCGTGTAACAAAGCAGGATGTACTGGCAGCGATGGCAGGAGGTTTTGCAGCTGATTCTGTACAAGGTTGGGGTGGAACACGTGATCAAAGCCGTGAGAAAATGTCCATGTTGCGTCGTAAGATTGCAGAACGTCTGGTTTCCGTGAAAAATGAAACGGCGATGTTGACGACGTTCAACGAAGTAGATATGAAACCGATCATGGACTTGCGAAACAAGTACAAAGATCGCTTTGCAAAGCACCACGAAGTGAATTTGGGATTCATGTCCTTCTTTACAAAAGCAGTAACAGAAGCATTGAACTTGTTCCCTGCGGTAAATGCACAGATCGATGGAAACGAAATGGTATTTCACAACTATGCGGATATCGGTATTGCGGTATCTTCACCGAAAGGATTGATGGTACCTGTTGTGCGCAACGCAGAACAAATGACATTGGCGGAGATCGAATCTGAAATCAAACGTCTGGCGGTAAAAGCACGTGACGGGAAGATTACTCCGGATGATATGGCAGGTGGGACATTTACCATTACCAACGGTGGAGTATTCGGTTCCATGATGTCTACACCGATCATCAACCCGCCGCAATCTGCCATTCTGGGAATGCACAACATTGTTGAGCGTCCGGTTGCCATTGACGGGAAAGTGGAAATCCACCCGATGATGTATTTAGCGTTGTCTTACGACCACCGTATCATTGACGGAAAGGAATCGGTAGGTTTCCTTGTAAAAGTAAAAGAAATGATTGAGAATCCGGAGCGAATGATTTTCGGAGGAAAAGATCCATACGAAGTATTGCTGGGATTGTAATTCAATTATTCAGGATAATGGAAAAGCGACGGGGAACTGTCGCTTTTTTTGTTGATTGATGTTTTTCAGGATGGGTGTTGTCTTCTCCTTTTGGAGGGAATGAAGGAGAAAAGAACAAATAAACCTGCAGGTAGTGGGAGGTAGACAGAGAAGTTCATACGCTTTCTGACTTCCTCTTAGAAAAGCTTACTTAATATTTCCTATTTTTGTGGATGTGTCAGACAAAAAGTTATATATTATTTCCGGATGTAACGGAGCGGGTAAAACAACTGCTTCATTTACGATCTTGCCTGAAATTTTAGAGTGTAAGGAGTTTGTCAATGCGGATGAAATTGCCAAAGGACTGTCTCCTTTTCAACCAGAAAAAGTAGCAATAGAAGCAGGAAGGATCATGCTGAACAGAATCAATGAACTGTTTGCTGACCATGAAAATTTCGCATTTGAAACAACCCTTTCAACAAGGAGTTACCGGAATAAAATAACGGAAGCCCGAAAGAACGGGTACGACGTAACACTCTTGTTTTTCTGGCTCCAATCAGTTGAATTGGCAAAAGAACGCGTAAAAACGAGGGTTTCTGAAGGCGGACACAACATTCAACCGGAAGTAATTGAACGGAGGTACCTGAAAGGGATCAGAAATCTTTTCAACATATATTTGCCTATCGTTGATAATAGTTATATCTTTGATAACTCGGAAGGAGTGCATGAGTTGATTGCCGAAAAGGAATTTGGAGAATTGATCATCGCTAATGACGAGAAGTTTAATTTGCTTAAAAGTTATTTATGACGAAAATTGAGCGGCAAAAAGAAGAGAAAGGAAAGATCCTGAAAGGATTGGAAAAAGTTTACGAAAAACTGTTGGAATTTAAAAAGCAGAAAAACAGTGAATTGGTTGTCCTGAAAAATAACCAGATCGTACGAATCAAACCAGAATAAGTTTATTGGTGAAAATAGTGTGAAAGCGACGGGTTTTTATCTCGTCGCTTTTTTGTTTTCAAAAGGAAATAATGCAGATCCATCAGACAGTTTTCAGAATTAGTTTTTTAGGATCAAAAAAGTGATTCAATGGCCCGTTTCCTTTTCCGATGATGAGATCTTTGCTCGTTTCAATGGCTTGTTGAATGTAGGCTTGTGCTTGTTTAACACTCTCACTGAGCGAATATCCCTGTGCCAGGTAACTGGCAATTGCCGAAGAGAGGGTACAACCCGACCCGTGGGTGTTTTTAGATGCAATGCGCTGCGATTTGAACTGCTCTGTCGGTTGATTGCTTCGTACCAGGAAAGAAGTCAGTTCTTCCTGCTGCAGATGACCGCCCTTTACCAGTACAGCCTGCGTTCCCATTTCTACAATCTGTTTCCCGGCTTCCTCCATTTGTTCAACGGTACTGATCTTTTTATTGACCAACACGCTTACTTCATCCAAATTGGGAGTGATCAATGTGGCCAATGGGAATAAATGAGTTTTACAGGCATCAATCGTTTCATCTTTGATCAGTTGATGTCCGCTGGTGGAAATCATCACCGGATCAAAAACAACCGGACCGGTATAATTTCTCAGATGTTTCGCAATGATTTCGACCAATTCAACGCTGTGAACCATTCCGATCTTAATTGCATCCGGATAAATGTCGTCCATAATGGATGTAATCTGTTGATCAATTGCTATTCCCGGAATTTCAAAAATAGTTTGTACGCCCTGTGTGTTCTGAACAGGTAAGGCTGTCAGTACATTGGTCGCATAACAACCCAGTGAAGAAATCGTTTTGGTATCAGCCTGGATTCCTGCTCCGCCACTTCCGTCAAACCCGGCGATGCTCAATACTGAAATGGTTTTATACTGTTTGTTGTGTGTCATGAATAATCTGTTTTAATTGATATGCCGCTTCAAGCGGTGCTTTACTTCCGCAGATGGCTGAAACGACTGCTAAACTGTCTGCTCCCGCTTCGAGTACGGCTTTTGCATTGTGCGAATGAATGCCTCCGATGGCAATCAGTGGAATGGAAGTCTGTTCTTTCAATTGTCGGATACCGTTTAACCCCCATTCAGTAATGGTATTTGTCTTTGTCGGGGTTGAAAATACAGGACTTACCCCCAGATGATGCACAAATTTCAACTCGTTACTGTCCAATTGTTCAATCACTTCCAGTGACCAGCCGATATGCACAGGATGACCTGGTAATTGAGTGATTTCAGAAGGTCGCATATCCGATCTTCCGACATGAATTCCCCAGGACTGAACCTCCATTGCAACATCAACAGCGTCGTTAATAATTAGCGGAATGTTGTGTGCATCCGTTAGTTCTTTTAACTGCTTTGCCTTTCGCAGATACGCGTCAAATGAACAATTTTTTTCTCTCAGTTGCACGATGTCTACCCCTCCTTTTATTGCTTGTTCCGCTACTTCCAGCCAATGTAAATGGGTGCAATCTTTTTCTGAAAGCACCAGGTACAATGGGTATGGAAAGGCATTATTCATATTTAGACATTCTGATGTGCTTTAAAATGGTTGTTTCATCCAGATTGAACAAGATGTCGTACAATTCCATTTGCAAGCTTCCCGGTCCTTTTGCTTGCTTGAATGCCAGTTCTCCTGCCAGGCTGAACAAAGTTACTCCACTTACAGCTTCCGTAAACGGATCACTGTTTAACCCGAGAAAACCACCGATTACAGCACTAGAAGAACATCCTAATCCCGTTACTTTGGTCATCATGGGATGACCGTTTTTCACCGCAATAATCAACGGTTCAGTTACAATATAATCCACTTCACCCGAAATGCACACGATTGATCCGGTTGCAGCTGTTAATGCCTTGGCTGCATCCAGTGCCTGATCACTTGTATTGGTGCTGTCGACACCTTTTCCACTGTTCATTGAAAATTGATGCAATGCCATAATTTCAGATGCATTTCCTCTTATGACAGTCGGACGGTAAGCAATTAATTGTTCCAGTGTCTCATTTCTGAATACCGATAATCCTGCTCCTACAGGATCCAGGACCCACGGTTTTTGTAATTCCTGTGCTTTTCGTGCCGCTTTTAACATGCTTTCCGCCCAGTAGTCATCCACGGTTCCTACATTGATGACCAGTGAACTGGCAACTTCTACTCCCGCTTCCACTTCCTTGTGTCCGTGTACCATCATCGGAGAAGCTCCGATTGCCAACAGTGCGTTGGCGGTAGTATTCATCACTACGAAATTGGTAATGTTGTGCACCAATGGATTTTTCGCTCGTAAGTCATGTAATGACCGGATGATTTTTTGTTCCATTCTCAATTATCTGTGTTTGTATTAAACAAATGTAAGTGAGATTTAACAAAATTGCTACGTTTTTTGTGAATCATTGTCAGGCTGACAACTGTTGTATTCGACCTGTTGGTTCCGAGTAATTTATCAATGAATTGTTTTTTTAGGACGTTTATCTCTGAAAAAGCAATTGCAGTTCTGCTTTTTTGAGTAAATTTAGCGGTGTTTGGTAAGAGACCTTCGTCTCTGAACATAATACAGCTAACAATTAAATCGTAGAAAAATGAGACTACTTAACACGAAGAGTGTTCTAAAACAGGAAATTACTCCCGAAGAAATTAAAGCATTAATAACAACTTTTCCTCTCAAAGATCCCGGAATTGTACATGCCCATCTGGATGGGATTGCCTATTTTGAAGAAGATACAATCGTGTGTGAAGGCGACCTTATCATTGAAGGGAATTTTGACATGTATGAAAGTGGAATTTGCAATCTGATTGTCACCGGAGATTTGATTGTCAATGGAACACTCGAACATTTTGATGACCCTTCAACACTGATACTTGTCGGAAACAACCTGAAAGTAGAAAATCTGATCACTGCAGGAACGCTGATTGTCTGTGGAAACGTTGAAATTGAAAATGCATTGATCGGAGACTACAATGATTACAGTGCAACGATTTACGGAAATGTACAGGCAGCATTCTTTTACCCGGAGGAGCACTTCTTTGAAATTCAAGGTGAAATCCGTTTTGATCGTGCGTATGGAAATACCTGGCGGGTAAATAACAAAGAAAATAACATTCAATTTATGAGTAATTTTGAAGCATATAAAGTTCTTCAGGAAGACCTTTTGAGCGAGTGTCAGCCAGTAGAAATTATCAATGAATTGTCTGAAAAAGATATATTCTTTGAACGAATCAATACACAAAATTTATACAAGCGATTACGAGCAAAACAATCGATATTTAAAAACTAATACATGAAACTGGTAATGATCATTGATGAAAATTTAACGGTGAAAAATGAAATTGACTGGAATGAATGGGGGGCGGGTCATTCATTCATGTAACTGGGGATGTAAGAGTCACTAACTTGTTTTGGGCAGGTTGTCCGGAAATGATCGTTATTAGGAAACGTGGAAGCCCGGAATGCAATTGTCGAATTTCAGGGAGATAACGGAGGGAGTTTGATGGTGTTTGGAAAGGCTGCGGCGCAATTAATCTATTGTACAACCTACTTCAAGATGGAATTTCCGGGGCACCCAAATGCATATATCATTGCTGAAGGACATGATTTTATGTTTGATGTTGATCTGGATGAATTGATGTTTATGAAGTAAAGGATTATTTGAGGCTGAGGCAGGGAAAGAATTTTTTTAATAACAAATGCGTGTTTTTGCATTCATTCAATTCAGAATCAGACCATATTTTGTTTCTAAATGGCTAATTATTAGATGTATGTTTTTTAAAATTTTTCAATAAAAATGTTTTTTTATTGAAAAATCTATTATTTTACACTGCCCTAAGCAACTATTTTCGTTGAAAATTAGTTTAACTATCAACTAAAAATTTATCATGAAAAATAAATTTACTACTATCAAACAACTTGTGTTTTGTTTGTCTTTACTTATAGTTCCTTTTTCTTATGGACAAGATAATGCTTTAAATTTTGATGGTGTCAATGACTATGTTAATCTGGACCCGGTTTCAGCTAGCTTGGCTGGTTTGACTGCATTTACCGTTGAATTATGGATTAAACCCGATGTAATTCAACAAGAGCAATACTCTTCTATTTTTGCTATTAATCGAGCTACGGGAGATTTGAATCGTCTTGTGATTAGATTTGGGGGCCCGATAGAAGGACCGAATACAAGTGACAAAATCGTTGTCAATGTTCCTGTCGGGCAGACGAATAATGTACTCGTCGGAAATATAGGTGTTTTAGACGGAGTATGTCATCACGTAGCGTACGTTTATAATAACGGAGTTTCTAAACTATATATAGATGGAACACTCGAAGGTACGATGAATTATCCTTATACTATTCAAAGCAATGATCGATTTAGCTTAGGGCAAGAATATGATGAGCCTATATATACCATATCACAGCTATACACAGGAGAAATGGATAAGCTGAGAATATGGAACAGTGAAAAGTCTATTGCTGAAATTCAGCAACTCATGAACCAGACTATTGTAGGAAATGAACCCGGATTGATTCACCTATACAACTTTGATCAAGGAGTGCCGGCAGGCAATAATACTTCAATATCAAATGTAATTAATAGTGTAAATCCGAATTTCAATGGAACCCTTGTTAATTTTGCACGTAACGGGCTTACATCTAATTTTGTCAATAGCGAATGTATTCAACAAACTCCGCAATCCATGCAAGCTTCATTCGATACAACTGTCAATATACTTTGCAATGGTTCCGGATGCAATTACCAGGGTCCCAGCATTCTGATTAATGAGTTGATGATTTCACCATCTGCTTATGACGGATCCATTTCGGGCTTTGGTGGAGTAGGAGATGGAAGAGGAGAATGGATTGAGCTTTACAATCCGAACCTGTGTGAGCCGATTGATATTTCCTGTTATTACCTGGGAAACAACACCAGTGAAGGAAACGGAGGATTTCGGATTCCTTCGGGAACAATTGTTCCTCCGGGAGGATTTTGTATGGTGAGGGGACAAAACATGTCACCGGTACCTGCAAATCTATTATATGCTAATGGTGGAAATGTTGTAGAAGTAGTTGTCCCGTACAATATTAACGATCCCGGAGTATGTTCCAACGGTACACGGGTATGGTTCCCGAATGCAGGTGGATGGTTTGCGTTTTACGATGCAAATGGTGTTCCCCAGGATGCTGTATCCTGGATTAATTCCGCAGGTGTTTCAGGTCAGCCATGTGTTCCGTCTTTGACCGGATGTAATTCTGCACCTTCATTGAACTCATACGATAATATTCCGGCGAATAGAAAAAATTACATCGGAAGTGGTGCTGTTGTACTGGACTATTCATACCGAAGAATTCCGGATGGTGGTGCGTGGTCTGGAAATGGAACACCTACTTACGCAGATTGTAATAGTACATGTATTCCCCCGATGACATCTACCTGTGCAGGAACAGCAACAATCAACGTGACAGGGGGAACAGCTCCGTACACATACGCATGGGATGATTCAGAAGCACAAGTTACACAGACAGCTACTGGATTGTGTGCCGGAACATATACATGTACAGTTACAGACGCAGGGGGAATTACCCAGACATTTCAAGTGGAAATAGATGATCTTGTACCGGATGTAAGTGTATCCATTCAGGATGAGGTATGTGTTGACGGAGCAGCGGTAACTGCTGTCGGGTCACCACAACCTACAGGATCTGCGACAGGCGTTTATTCGGGAACAGGATTTACCGGAGCAACAATCAACCCGGCTACTGCAGGGCAGGGACAATATACAGTAACATATACGTATACGGATGAAAATGGATGTCACAATAGTGCTACCGATCAAATTACCGTTAACCCGCTTCCGGTAGTTGCCATAACAAATGTTGCGTCACCTTATTGTGTGGAAGTGCAGAATGCAAACCTTCAGTTATCTCCTGCCGGAGGTCAATTGAGTGGAACAGGTGTTGCCGGAAACCAGTTCTCTCCGGCTACTGCCGGAGTCGGAAGCTACAACCTGACGTATGAATATACGGACGGAAATGGTTGCGAGAATTCAACGGGAGTTGCCGTACAGGTAGTGGAAGCGGCTGAACCGACAATCACGGCGCCGGATGATCTCTGTATCGACGCCGCAGCAGTGACCATTCAGGTAGCACCGACAGGTGGACAATTACAAGTAAACGGGACGAACGCATCCTTTTCTTTTCTTCCTGAAACGTACGGAGACGGATCACACACGCTTGACTATTCATATGTAGATGCAAATGGTTGTATTGGTTCAACAACAGAAACAATCAATGTACACGATTTGCCGATCATTGTCATGAGTTTAGATCCTGTTTACTGTTATGAAAGTGGTTTTTCACCAGTTGCACCACAGCCATCAGGAGGAACATTTTCGGGTGATAATGTAGTGAACGGAGGAATTAACATAACAAATGTTGCACCAGGAACTTATGCTGTGCATTATGAAGTAACAGACGCTTTTGGATGTTACAACGAACGGGATGACAGTTATACAGTGTCAACCCCGATTACTCCAGGTTTTGATTACGCAGTAGACTGTTTTCAAAAGTTTGACGGTAACGCAACACCTTTGAATAATGCTTATCAATACAACTGGAACATTGACGGAACCTCTATTAATGCAGGTCCGATATACACACAACTTTTCCAGGAAGCAGGAACATATCCGCTGATGTTAACAATTACAGATCAGCACGGCTGTCAGTACGATACGCTAGGTGCTATTGTCATCCCTCCGGGAGTTTCGCCGTCTGATTTTGTGGTTCCGAACGTAATTACACCCAATGGAGACGGTGTGAACGATTACCTGGCAATGCCTGTTCTGTTGGATGAATGTTTCACCTACAAAATTTTGATTATGAACCGTTGGGGGAATATTGTCTATGAAATGCACAATGTAACATCCGTTTTCGACGGGCGGAACAAAAATGGACATGAACTGACAGAAGGGGTTTATTTCTACCAGGTTGTTTCTGATGATTTTGATTGCGAAGATCCTGCAATGAAAGGATTCTGTTCCGGGTTTATTACAATTGTAAGGTAGTTCTCTGCCCGGAGCAAATCAGTAAGGATTGGAAAGCAGATAGCTGTTTTTCAGTCCTTTTTTTATGCTCGAAACAGGCCTTGGGAAACACAGGTGAAATTTTAATTCAGGGAGTATGAACGATTGTTAATCCCCGGATGAATTTAATCTTTTCTCGGAATCAATTGTTACCTTTGAGCGGTATTCAGGTTATAGTTAAAACAAAGAATAATGAAACAAATTTATGTACTGCTTATCATAGGAATTGCTTTTATTCAAACTGTTTTTGGTCAACAACAACCGTTGTCACCGGTAGAACGGGCATATTTGTTTCATATTGTTAAGAAAAGTCCCATTCTCAATGATCACATCGGACGTTACTTTGAGTACCGTGGAGATGAAGTGAAATTTGCCAACGGCAACCTGAATTATGATTCCATTGAATCGGTAATTATCAATAACCCGGATATGTTAATTATCCGTGAACAGGAAATAGCTAAGTCCGCAAAAGGGATCTTAGCGGAAGCGGCAAACAAAACGGCCATCTGGGAACTCAATAAAATGTTGTTGGCAAAACGCACCAAAGACCCTGTTTTTAATACGTATGAAAACAGGTACGCCCGTTTTGAAGCGATTTTGATGAAGCACATGCCCCCCTCTGTGTTAAATGAAGATAGAACTGCTCCGCATCCGCGTCTGGACAATGTGTTGAACCCTGGTTTGTCGTTGGATGATAAAGTAGCTCAACTCGGTTCGTTCAGAGGTATGACAGATCAGGATGAGTTACTGGTAATCCAGGGAATTTCCACCACAATCAATGAATACATTGAACAGCGAACAAAAGAAATTTTTACCTACCTCGGAGGAGAATACACAACCTTTGTAAATGTACTCACAGCAGCCGGAGACGGGAGTCTTACATCCGGGTTGTTGGATGAACGTGAAAAAGACGAAAAGGGTAGATGGAACAGAGGGCTTCCCAAGGCAATCGGCTTATTTCCCTACCAGGTGTATCTGACGCAGCCAACAACAAAAAAAGAGGAGCCGAAAGTGGAGCCGATGCGCTATACGATTACGGATTTAACAACTGTTGGGGAGAACCGGGCAACTAACCTCCATTTTGACGTGTGGGGATACAATGCATCCAAACAAACAACAGTAGTGATTGAAAAAAACGGAAAATCGTACCATTTATTTGGATCCGGAGAAACACGTTTCCTGTCTCCCGATAGTACGTTTTCTTCAGGAACGACGTTCCAGAGCCTGATCAATGAACTGGAATTTGTAAAAATTGCCGGTCTGACCGAAAAAATATCCGGGAAGCGCGGATACGAATACTGGATTGAATACTATACACAAAAGAAAAAAGAAACGGAACTGAAAATTGTAAAAGCAGAGAAAAGCTATTCAGATTTGGGGTACAAGCCGATTACGACCTCGGATAAACCATCCGGAAAAGTTAAGAAAGCGAAGAAACGTGCAATAAAGGCCGGTGTGGGAGCTGATAACTGGGATGCGGAGCCGACAACCTATTCGGGGAAAAAACAAAAAGGAAGCGGACAGCATACGATTGTTTCACTGTACCAGCAATTTGATTGGTATAAGGCAAAAATCAAGGAGTTGGAGAAAGAAAAACTGGAGGCAATTGACTTACGTGCCAGGTATCAGCTGAAATTGGACGGATACAAGCAATTGATGGGATACAATTGGGTATCACATACCGAAAAAGACGGATTATACCTGTTTGCCGATTCAGCTACATTTGATATGTACACGCAGGAATTCCAGTTCCCGGCGTCAGACAAATCGGAAGATTTTGAAGTGCGTTTGATTGCCATTCCTGAATCAGTACTTTCAAATCAGGCGGATGAGGTGATGCTGCATCTTTCCCTTATTGATTCAAAACCGAACTACAATGCACGGTTACAGTTGCAATTAGTCGACCAGTTTGAATCGGATAAGTACGAACTGAAAGGGAATCTATTGGATGAGAAAGACAGTATTTCTCTGCGTCAGTTCTTTGAAGCAATGCTGGATAAAGAAAAAGAGTTTTCTATTATTGCCAGAGGACAGGGGATCGGAAAGTGGAATGGTGTTCAGGTTACCAAAGATATTGCAGTTGCGGAACAAATAACCTACGGAAGTGCAGGAAAAGAAGATGAAGCATTTAAGCGGCTGCGCTTCAGCGAGGTGATGATCAATATTGAACGGGGGATAATGATGGAAGTAAATTCATATACGGATCCTGTAAAATCGAACTTCAGTTCCCCTAATCCTGCGATTTCAGCTTTGAAAAATCAGTATAAACTGAGTAATAACGATTTATTGAGTGCTTACCGCTCAGCTGCGATTTTAAAGAAATTTAAGGAGGAAATGAGCGTATTAGCGGGAACCTATATGACACGTGAAGAAGCAAAGATTATCATTGATCGTTTTAATCGTCAATTTGAAAAAACAAAAATTACTGTTGGGCATGGTTCCATTAAAATTGCTGAATTTTAATAATTTTCTTCTTTTTAGCTGATTTTGGATGGATTAACTGTTATTTTTTTACCTGTTTGAGCACCTTCCGATTAATTTTTGCGTCTACTAATTAAATTTAGTATTTTAGCAAAAACTTCACTACTCTATGAAGCATTGGATTTTTCTTTCATTCGCTTTTATGCTGTTCAATGGGCGCGCGCAGGAAATTGCGCATAAGCACTCCATTCACCATGCTTTTGTTGAAAATAAAGGTCAGTGGGATGAACAGGTTCTTTTCAAATCCAGATTTCAGGGAGGAAATATGTGGGTTCAACAACACAAGTTCGTATTTCATCTACAAGATTTCAGGGAAACAAACGAAGCGCATGTAGGAAAATCAGCTTCCCCTAAAAATGAAAACAAACAGCATGTCGTTCATTTTAATTTTCAGCATTCCAATGAAATAACCGGCATTGAAAAATCCGGTAAAACGGACATGTACTACAATTATTTTATAGGGAATGACCAGCGGAAATGGGCAAGTGACGTGCGAGGGTACTCAGAAGCGGTATTGCAAAATCTGTACGATGGAATTGATTTAAAACTAATTGAAGATGAACTGAACCTGAAGTACGAATTTCACGTACATCCTTCCACAGATCCCGCGCAGATTAAAATTGAAATAGCCGGTCACGATAAGGTATCGATTGATGCCAAAGGAAATTTGAATATCGTCACACCTGCAGGGCAGATTATGGAAGAAAAACCCTATGCCTATCAGATTAAAAATGGTAAAATTATTGATGTACCATGTAAATTTATCCTGAATGGTGCTATTCTGACATTTGAATTGGGAACATACGATCCGACGGTACAGCTGGTTATTGATCCGACATTAATCTTTGCAACGTATAGTGGGGCGGTAACGGATAACTTCGGAATGACCGCGACATATGCTTATGACGGATCTGCTTATTCCGGAGGAACGATCTATGGAAACAATTATCCCACACCGGATGCAAATGCATACGATATTACTTCCAATTTTACAGTTACCCAAAACCCGACCTACGGGATCACAGATGTCTTCATCTCAAAGTATTCTCCCGATGGTACAACCATGATCTGGACCACGTTCCTGGGAGGGGGGAATGGTGTGAACGGGACAGAAACCGTCCATAGTTTGATCGCAGACCAGAATGATAATCTGTATTTGTACGGGGCGACATCCAGCCTGGATTTCCCGATTGTGAATGGCTACCAGGCTGCACATGCAGGAGGAACATCCGGATCGAATTATTACTACAATGGCGTTTATTACAATGCGGCAGGAACAGATATTTATGTGGCGAAATTATCCGCTAACGGACACAATCTGCTCGCCTCTACTTATTTCGGAGGTTCCGGGAACGACGGGGTGAATTATAAACTGACGTCCGGAAATTACAGTACGTACGCGTCTTATGATTCATTAACCAATAATTACGGTGATCAGTTCCGGGGAGAGGTGATGTTGGATCAATTGGGAAATTGTATTATTGCATCCTGTACCCGGTCAATGGATTTCCCTGTTCAGAATGCTTTTCAACCGACACTTGCCGGAGGACAAGACGGAGTCGTGTTTAAACTGAGTTCAGATTTATCAACTCTGATTTGGTCTTCTTACTATGGAGGTTCCAATAACGATGCCTGTTATTCCGTTAAAGTAGATTCATCGTACAATGTTGTCGTTGGGGGAGGGACGAGTTCGAATAACCTGCCCGGAACAGCAGGTGGATGGCAAAGTACTTATAACGGCGGGAAAACAGACGGATTCGTCTTCAAGTTGACTCCCGACGGGCAGACAATTACACAGGCAACGTATGTCGGCACACCAAATTTGGATCAGGTGTTTTTTATTGAAATTGACAGGAATGATAAAGTTTTCTTACTCGGACAGAGTGCAGGAGGTACATTCCCTGTACTGAATGCTCCCTATTCAAATGCGGGAAGTTCTCAATTCATTGCCAAATTGAATGAGCAACTTACAGCACTTGAAAACGCAACTGTTTTTGGAAACGGTTCGTCGACGATAAACATTTCACCTTCAGCATTCATGGTGGATATTTGCGGAAACATATATGTGTGTGGCTGGGGAGCGAATATTTTGCAGCAATCATTGTTATCGGGCATGCCTGTTACTCCGGATGCCTTTCAAACAAATTCTCCGAATGGATTTGATTTCTACCTGTTTGTATTAAAACGAGATTTTTCCGATATTTTATACGGAAGCTACCTTGGAGGGAATCAGGCTCAGGAGCACGTGGACGGAGGAACATCCCGTTTTGATAAACATGGAATTGTTTACCAATCTGCTTGCGGAGGTTGCGGTGGATTCAGCGACTTTCCGACAACTACCGGAGCACATTCGATGAATAACATGAGCACCCGTTGCAACAACCTGGTGTTTAAATTCGATTTTAATCTCATACCGAATGCTGAATTCACCGTGGATGAAACTATTGGGTGTGCCCCGTTTACTGTAACGTTTGATAATTTTTCTTCTGGTTCTGACTCTTACCTGTGGGACTTTGGAAACAATGATACGACCTCTGTTATTTTTAACCCGACGATCACCTATACCATTCCCGGAACGTACCTGGTGAAGCTGTATGTTACAGACAGTATTTGTTTGCTGACAGATAGTGCGGAGATTACAATTACGGTTACAGACCCGATCCAATTGACGACGACTCCCGATCAGGTATTGTGTGTTCCGAGTCAATTAGACCTGACGGCATTCACAAACGGGACAGCAGATACATTTTTGTGGAGTGACAATCCTTCTCTATCACCGGTATTAAACAGTAATACGGCCGATTCAACCCTGGTGATTACACCATCCGGTCCGACAACCTATTATGTACAGGTATCCAACCCGGGTTGTTCCAGGGTAGATAGTGTAATCGTTGATTTTATCGGTTCATCCATCCATCTGACCGGAGATGATACTCTATGCCTCGGAGAAATCAGCACATTGACGGCAGTTAATTCCAATCCTGCGGTGAATTTTACCTATCAGTGGAGTCCGGCAGGTGCTATTGTCAGTGGAAACGGAACTAACCAAGTGCAGGTAAACCCGGAGCAATCGCAATACATATACGTAACAGCAACGGCATTGAATGGATGTGTTGCGGAAGATTCGATCTGGATTGCTGTGGGAAGTATTCCTGACTCGTTGATTGACGCCACAGCAAATCCTGCAGTTGTCCCGGAAGGAGGAGAAACTCAGTTAACAGCGATGCCGGACGGATACCAATACATCTGGTTTCCGACGAATGTGGTAAACAGTCCATATACGCAATCAACAAGTGCGACAATTGATGAAACAACTAAGTTTACTGTGTTTATTTCAGACGGTGTCTGCCAGAAAATGGATACGGTTTGGGTACAGGTATTTCCGTTTGTTTGTGATGATCCGTTTGTGTTTGTCCCCAATGCATTTACCCCAAACGCAGACGGAGAAAATGATGTGTTGTACGTTTATGGTGCAATGATCCAAGGGATTTTATTCAGAATTTATGACCGTTGGGGGGAACTGGTCTTTGAAACGACAGACAGAAATAAAGGGTGGGATGGAACGTTTAGAGGAAAGCTTCTCGACCCGGATGTATATGATTATTACCTGCAGGTAGATTGTGTGGGTGGACTTCAGAATATCATTAAGGGAAACATCACCCTGATGAGATAAAAAAAAGAAGTACCGGGTTTTCCAATACTTCTTTCTCTCATTGTTTGATCTTAATTTTTTTCAAAGGTCAGGTAATCGTGATTACCGTCATCATCCCGATCGATTAATTCAATTGTTGTTTTTGAATTAGAGAGGATGTCCCAATCATCATTCAGCTCGTCAAAATTGTTGCTGATATTGTTGAAAAAGATATTGAAGTCTAAATCATCGTTACTGTCATCTGTTTGAATGCTCCATGTACCACTGTTTGAAAAAGATCCGTTGGTCGCGGTAATTGTTCCTGAACCGTCAAATGTAAATGTATACCCATTGAAGTGATAGGTTTCATCTTCACCGGAATCGACGTATTTTGTTACTTTCCAATTTCCTTCCTGAATGCTTTTTTCAATCTCTTTTTGTTGTTTTTTACTCTTTTTACACGCTGTAAGTACCATAAATCCGGTCAAAGCTGTTAAGAGAAATAATTTATTTACTAAACTCATATCTTTCTTTTTGTTGATTATTTAACAAAAGTATGAAATAAAACAGGTGTAAAGCAAGTGTTTGAAAACAAAATGATTGAAATAAATGAAGAATGTCGATGGATCTTATGTTGAGTCTAAATCAGGTGTCCTTTATCTATTGAAATTACCCCTTTAGGTATGTTAATACGGCAGATAACATCATTCTTTTGCTTAAATTTACACCCGAAATTTAAACTAACATCATCGAAATGATCGAAACAGATATATTAATAATTGGAGCAGGTCCGGTAGGACTGTTCACAGTTTTTGAAGCGGGATTACTGAAGTTAAGATGTCATCTGATTGATTCGCTTCCTCAACCCGGAGGCCAATGTTCGGAGATTTACCCGAAAAAACCGATTTATGATATTCCGGGTTTCCCTTCTGTACTGGCAGGTGACCTGATTGATAACCTGATGGAGCAGGCAGCACCTTTCAAACCTGGTTTTACTTTAGGTGAGGCGGCAGTATCAATTGATAAAACAGAGGGCGATAAGTTTATTGTTACAACTGTTAAAGGAACAAAACATATTGCTCCTGTTGTTATGATTGCAGGGGGGCTGGGAGTATTTGAGCCTAGAAAGCCGCCAATTGGAAATATTGAGGATTTTGAAGATAAAGGCGTTGAATACATTATCAAAGATCCTGAATTTTATAGAGGAAAACGTTGTGTAATTGCCGGGGGAGGAGATTCTGCATTGGATTGGTCGATCTTCCTGACAGAAAAGAATATCGCAAGTGAGGTAACATTGGTTCACCGCTCTGCTTCTTTCAGAGGACACCTGGATTCTGTTCAAAAAGTGATTGACCTGGCTGAAGCGGGGAAGATTAAATTAGTTACGGAAGCAGAGGTTGTTGGTTTGAATGGATCCGAAAAGTTGGATAGTGTTACCATTAAGCATAACTCGGAAGGAGAATATACGAAGGAAACGGATCATTTTATCCCGCTGTTTGGACTAAAACCTGCCTTGGGTCCGATTGCTGATTGGGGACTGGAAATTGAAAAGGGAGCGATTAAAGTAAATACGTTGGACTATTCAACCAATATCCCCGGCATCTATGCAATCGGGGACATCAATACATATGAAAATAAATTAAAACTGATCTTGTGTGGATTTCATGAAGGTACTTTGGCTGTTCAGTCTGCTTTTGCCCGTATTCATCCGGATAAGAAAAATATTCTGAAGTATACAACTGTAAATGGGGTTCAGGGATTTTAAGAGACTTGTTTTGTTGTAGTTATTAAAAAAGAGCCGGATGTGTTATGTATCCGGCTCTTTTTTGTTGGGGAATGCCTTGGGGAATTAAAGGAGTGGTAAAAAATATCGCGGTAAGCGGGTGTTTACCGCGATATAATTGAATTTTTAATCGTTGACAATATTGTGGTATGTACATATCGCAATATTGCGATATCACAATTTTCCTTTAATTAGTTCTATCGCAGAATTTAATCCTGCTGTATTTTTTCCCCCGGCTGTAGCAAAGAACGGTTGTCCTCCTCCTCCTCCCTGGATCAATGAGGCTGTTTCTTTGATTAAATTTCCGGCGTTTAATCCCTTGTTTTGAATCAAGTCATCTGTCAAAATGATGCTCAGTGAGCATTTGTCTCCCTGATCTCCTCCGACAACCCCCAGAAAACTCGCATATTCTCCTTTTAACTGGAACAAGATGTCTTTGACAGAACCAGCATCCATTGTCACCGTTTCACCAAGGAAGTGTGTTCCATTCAATTCTACCACTTTTGATTTCAATTCCTGTTTAACGATGATTGCGCGTTCTTTTTGGAAGCGTTCAATCTCTTTTTGCAATTCATAATTTCTTGTTTGCAGATCAGAAACAGCTTTAACAAGATCTTTCGGATTTTTCAGAACAAGTGCAACTTGTCCTAATGTTTCTGACCGTTCTTTGTAAAAGTTTTCCGCCACAACAGAGGTAATTGCTTCAATTCTCCTTATACCAGCAGCCACTGCTGTTTCGGTAGTTATCTTAAACAATCCGATCTGTCCGGTAGATGTAACATGCGTTCCTCCGCACAATTCGACAGAATCTCCAAATTTAATTACGCGAACAGTATCACCATATTTCTCTCCGAATAATGCCATTGCCCCCATATCTTTTGCGACTTCCATAGGGGTGTTTCTGAATTCTTCCAATTCGACATTTTTTCGGATTTCCAATACAACTAATTCTTCGATCTCTTTTAATTGCTCATCGGTTACTTTTGAGAAATGAGAAAAGTCAAAACGGAGATAATCAGGACTTACTAATGAACCTTTCTGTTCAACGTGCGTTCCTAAAACAGTTCTGAGAGCATGGTGTAATAAGTGTGTTGCAGAATGATGACACATAGACAAAAAACGTCGTTTTACATCAACAACAGCCTGAAAAGCAACTCCGACATTCTCCGGTAACCTTTCTGCCAGGTGAACAATCAGGTTGTTTTCTTTCTTGGTATCAAAAATAAACGTTTTTTCTCCGTTAACCTCTATATATCCTTTGTCTCCAACCTGTCCTCCTCCTTCCGGATAGAAAGGTGTCAGGTTGAATACCAATTGGTAAAATTCTTTTTGTTTTTGTATGACTTTCCGGTATTTTACAAGATGTACCGTTGTCACCAGGTGATCGTAACCAATAAATTCTTCAACAGTATCTTCTCGTAGAATTACCCAGTCATCTGTTTCCAATGCTGTAGCTGCTCTTGAGCGATCTTTTTGTTTGTTGAGTTCTGTTTCAAAGGCTTTTTCATCTATTGAAAGCCCGTTTTCCCGTGCAATCAGGGAGGTTAAATCCAGGGGAAAGCCATATGTGTCATACAGTTCGAATGCATCTGATCCGGAAATAATAAGTTCTCCTTTGGACTTGACATTCTGCATTAACATTTCTATTCTTTTTATCCCCTGTTCCAAGGTTCGGAAAAAGCTTAATTCTTCTTCTTTGATAACCTTGTAGACCAATTCTTGCTGGGCTCTGAGCTCCGGGAATGCATCACCCATTACATCTGCCAATTTGGTTGACAGCTCGCACAGGAACGGTTCTTTTAAGTTCAATGTTTGGTAACCGTATCGAACAGCTCGTCTCAAAATTCTACGAATAACATACCCTGCACCTGTATTAGACGGTAGTTGTCCGTCAGTAATTGAAAACGCAATAGCACGGACGTGATCGGCTATAACTCTCAGTGCAATATCGGTTGGTTCATTCACCCCGTATTTTACGTCAGAAATTGTTTCCATCTTTTGAATCAAAGATTGGAACAAATCTATATCGTAATTTGATGTTTTACCTTGTAATGCGACAGCCAAACGTTCTAATCCCATTCCTGTATCCACGTGTTTTTCAGGAAGCAAAACCAAGGAGCCATTTGCCATTCGGTTAAATTCCATGAATACATTATTCCATATTTCGATCACTTGAGGATGATCTGCATTGACCAATGTTTTTCCGTCAATTTTGTTGCGATCGGAATCGGATCGTAAATCCACATGAATTTCTGTACAAGGTCCGCATGGTCCCGTATCACCCATTTCCCAAAAATTATCTTTTTTAGAGGCCGGAATAATGCGGTCAGCGGCAATATACTTTTTCCAGATTTCTATGCTTTCTGCATCTACAGGGACGCCATCAGCTTCGTCACCTTGGAATACAGTGACATACAAACGATCAACAGGGATTTTATATACTCCTGTCAGTAGTTCCCATGCCCAACTAATTGCCTCTTCTTTGAAATAATCTCCAAAGGACCAATTTCCTAGCATTTCAAACATTGTATGGTGATAGGTATCTACTCCTACTTCCTCCAGGTCGTTATGTTTTCCCGAAACACGTAAACATTTTTGAGAATTGGCCACCCGTCTGTTATCCGGGACTGCATTTCCGAGAATGAAATCCTTGAACTGATTCATACCAGCATTGGTAAACATCAATGTCGGATCATTTTTCACAACCATTGGTGCTGAAGGAACAATTTTATGGCCTTTTGACTCAAAAAAACTTAAAAACTGCGAACGTATTTCCGAAACTGTCATAAAGTAATCTTTAACATAGAATTTGAGTCCGCAAATTTAGTCGATTATTTGAAGATTTTTGTAAATAGAGGTGCGAATATTTAATATAATACAGCGGAAAATAGATTGATGTCAGGTTTTAAAATACGACTGCCAATTTGTACATGCTTGAAATCTGGAATGAAACTTTTGAAGAACAGCATAGTTATTATCCGATTTGATGTCTGTATTTTTCAGTATTTTTCCTATAATCTGTGTGATCATGACCAATGCTTCCTGTTCGATTCTGTAACTGAGATGGCATTTATTGTTTTTTTGGACAACTTTTGTCTTGAATACTCCTGAATGAGTTAACACTTTCAAATGCTGTGACAATGTTGCTTGTGAAAGTTTAATCGCAGCCTTTAGTTCTTTGGTTGTGATGTCTTCATCCGTACTTTCTGCAACAATTAAAACGGCTTGCATTCTGGCTGGATGTGCGATGGCTTTTAGTATTTCAGTGAACTCAACGACCTCAGACGGGTATATTTCATATTTTGTAGCTCCCATAGTAAAAGGAATTTAAAAGATAGGTTTTGATTTTCTATATGAATGTAGTGAATAATTTTGAATTGAACAAATTAAATATTTGATAAATTGCGTTTTATCTTCATGTCGTAATATTGCGATATCTCCATATTGATAAAAATTGATATTCCTTTCATATTTATTATTTTTACCCTCGTCAATACATCTTTAACCAGTTTAAGATAACATTTATTCATCATATGAAACAATTAAGAATTCTTTTTATAGCTGCCTTTCTTCTTTTGATAGCAACACATGCATTCGGACAAAAAAAGGTCATTGACTATCATGCATTCGATGAATGGAAGACATTGAAAAACGAACAAGTATCACCAAGTGGAAAATACATTACATATGAAATCCAACCTCATAAAGGAGATACGTACTTGTATTGGTATAACACGGAGACAGAAAAGTCAGATTCTGTTCTCAGGGCAAAAAATGCAAGTTTTTCGATGGATGAAACATTTCTGGTATATACCATTGAAGCAGGATACGACACCTTGCGAAAAGTTGAACTGGAAAAAATTGATAAAAAGAAATGGCCCAAGGATTCCCTTGCTGTATATTCATTTCAAACCGGGAAAACAGTAAAAATTTCGAATGTAAAATCCCACCAATTAGGAGAAAAACACAACTGGTTGCTATACCTTGAAAATGAAAATACACTAAAAACATCTGAAACGGGAAAGTCGATTGATCCTAAAAAGAAATCAAGAGACGATGTATTTTTCGGGTTTTCAGATAAAAAGAAAAAAGAAGAACCTCAAAAAAAGCAAGAACCTAAATCAGACGGAAAGGTGCTGCGTCTTTGGAGTTTAAGCGATGGGAACAAGATCGCATTTAAAGACGTAACTGAGTATGCTCTTTCTGAGACGGGGAAAACACTTGTTTATGTTCAACATATCAATGATACCTGCAGAGTTAATCTGCTTGATTTGAATTCATTTCAACACCGGGAATTGGGGAAGACGTTTTCAGCAGCTGAAGGATTTGTTTTTGATAAAAAATCAGAACGATTGGCATTCCTCGGGGCTCAGGATACTACAAAAACTAAAGTCTTTGAACTATTCTACTACGACTTGAAAAAAGGAGAACTCTCGTGTTTAGTTGATACGACTTCAGCAAATATTCCGAAGGAATGGACAGTTGTTAAAAATATAAAACCTCGTTTTTCTGATGTAAATGACCAGCTGTACTTTGGTGTTTTTGAAATTCCTGTTCAGGAGCCAAAGGATACACTGATTGAGAGTGAAAAGCCAAAATTAGATGTGTGGACGTATAATGAACCTGTTTTGCAGACGCAACAGTTATCGGGTGTAAAGAGAGATGCGAACAAGGCATACTGGTATGCGTACGATTTCGAACAAGCTAAAATTATAGGTTTAGAAGACGATACACTATCTATCCAACCTAATTTCTATGAGTTAAAGGAGTTTGCTTTAGCGAGTAATTCCAGACCTTATGAATTGGAATACATGTGGGACATTTCAGGCAAGAAAGACTATTATCTGGTACATTTGAAAACCGGTGATAGAAAATTGGTCAAAAAAGGAACAACGACTGCAGTTGAATTATCTGGAAAAGGAGATCAGTTTGTCTATTTTAATCATGAAAATGGCCAGTATTATGCAGTGAATTTACTAACAAATTCCGACGAATGTCTGACGTGTACGGAGAAAGGAAAGACGTGGTCCGGGGATAAAAACGGGATGCCGATGGAAGAATTCGTCATTGGTGTTTACGGTTGGAATAAAAATGGGACAGAAGTTTATTTTAGCGAGAAAAATGATTTTTATAAATATGATTTTACAGTTGGAAAACTGGTTTCACTGACGCAGGATATCGGTAAAAAGAACAATATTGAATTCACTGTTCAGCAATGGAACCGGGATTCTTCTTTTGTTGAATTAAATAATTTTTACCTCATTGGGTTGGACAAACAAACGAAAGGTTCTCACTTATATACTTTTGAAGAAAATACCTTGGTAAGGCAAGACTACTGGGATGCAAAAATTACATCGTTGAAAAAAGCAAAAAACGCACCGGTTTATTCAATTCGTAAGCAAACAGTAACAGAATATCCTGAATTGAGTTACTGGAAAAATGATAGTAAACAATTGAAGCAAATTTCGGTAACAAATCCCCAACAGCAAGAATATAACTGGGCAACGGTAGAATTGATTTCATGGAAAACATATAAAGGATTGAACCTGGAAGGGCTACTATATAAACCTGAGGACTTTGATGCGAGTAAATCGTATCCGCTGCTAGTTTATTATTATGAATTGTATTCAGATGATTTGCATAACCACTACGCACCTCGCCCGACGGCTTCCATTATCTTTCCTACGGAGTACGCTTCTGCCGGTTATGTCGTATTTATTCCGGATATTCGTTATGAACCTGGATACCCTGCAAAAAGTGCTTATGATTGTGTTATGAGCGGTACAGATGCCGTTCTGAAAAAATATACCAATATTGATTCAACAAGAATGGGGTTACAAGGACAAAGTTGGGGAGGCTACCAGACTGCTCAGCTGGTCACAATGACGAATCGCTACAAAGCTGCAATGGCAGGTGCTCCTGTTGGAAATATGTTCTCCGCATTTGGAGGGATCCGATGGTCTACAGGGATGAGTCGCCAGTTTCAATATGAAAAGACACAAAGTCGCATCGGGAAAACTATTTGGGAAGCACCTGAGTTATACGTGGAAAATTCACCTGTTTTTCACTTGCCGAATGTTCAGACACCTTTATTAATTATGCACAACGATGATGACGGAGCAGTGCCATGGTACCAGGGAATTGAAATTTTTACAGGTATGCGTCGCCTGGGGAAACCTTGTTGGTTACTCAACTACAATGGTGACGGACATAACTTGATGAAGATGGCGAATCGCAGGGACTTGAGTATTCGGATGCGTCAGTTCTTCGATCATTATTTACAAGGACAACCAGCACCACGTTGGTTAACAGAAGGTATTCCGGCGGTTAAAAAAGGAAAAGAACTTCGCTATGAAGTGGATTAAGATAAGTTTGATTCTTGTTGTTTCCGGTATCGTTTATTTAAGTCTAAAACCCCCTTCCGGCGGTGTCGAGATTAAAATCAATGACAAAGTAGGACATTTGATTGCGTATAGTGTACTGACAATAAATGCAGGGTTACTCTTTCCGAGAAATAAATGGGTTTTTGCAGCATTGTGTTCTTTTTTCCTGAGTTGTATGTTGGAGTATTTGCAGGGATTTGTTCCGGGGCGAACGGTTGACTGGAAGGATTTGATAGCTAATTTCACGGGAGTAGTGATTGGGTTAGTCATTTTATATACATTCGGAAGCCAGACTTTGAAAACCCTTAAAAAGATAAAATTGGTTGAATAGCAAAATGGTCATGTCGCAATATTGCGATATGACCATTTTGCATAATGACAAGATAGCTTTTTCCCGGTTATTCCATTTTCTTGACAATCGTTCCGTCCGTATACATATATATCTTAAGCCCTCTGTATGTCTCATCAACAAGTTGCCCCATTGTATTTACAATTTTATCCAGAACTTTTGTTTTTAATGAGTTATCAAGACTAATAATATCAGAACTCTTTTCCCGCCCGTCAAAATCAATTTGTTTTAAACGGTAATAATTTACTGTATGTTCAAAATCAGTGTCAGAATAGCGATATTCCTGTGGATAGTGTATTGTTCCGGCTCCTGGGAGCGTCACAAGGTGAATCCAATTGCTTCCATCGATACTGCGCTCCAGATTAAAATGAGAATTATTTTTCTCTGTAGCAGTTTGCCATTTTAATATGTTCATGCGATCGGTTGTATCCCCTGTAAATGAGACTAATTCGATGGGAAGAGGTGCGCAATTTGCTATAAGGTTAGAGACAACAATGTATTGTTTGGGAGTATTATAGCTGGAAGGACTTACGGCTGATTGATACCTGATTGTAATTGTTTTTACCTGGTCGCAACCACTCGCGTCATTTCCTACCCGGACCCGGTTATTCCCGTTGCACAAACATCCCTGACTATCGGCAGAGGTATATGTTAAGGTCGTTGTTCCGTTTCCCGCTGTCGTACCATTCCCTCCGGTGACACAGGAAGCTTCATTGTATATCTGCAGTGGATTTCCGGAGTTGTCGGTTGCCGTGACAATCACTCTGTCATTCCAGCTTCCGTAACCATCGTCATTTACATCGTACAATCGGAAGCGAACAGCTCCTACAGCATGACTAAATGTAATTGTTGTTGTGATTGTCTTTGTTGTATTAGTTGACCAATCGGTGCTTAACAGTAGTCCCTGGTTATCTGTTCCGATCCCTGAACACCCCATGCCTGAGACAGATGAACCGGTTGCAAGAAACAGAGGAGCTCCGTCCTGCCATACGTTTTCAGAATTTACAATCGTAGCACTCATTGTTATCCCACCGATTGCAACTCCTGTAAAAGTACGATTTACGCCTGTTCCACCATATGTTCCGCTCCATGGAAAAGTGGTTTGAGCATGTAAGTATGTGAAATGAAAGAAACAGAAAAGGGTATATGCCAAATACCTTACAAGAGAGATTGTATTCGTTTTCATAGATGAGTTATTAAAATTAGTGTTTAACAGTTCTTACGATGTCAAATGTAAATGATTATTTAAAAGGATTAAATAGTTGTTATTGTTTTGTTGTCAGTTTGTTAACTTTTGGTCTGAATCCCCTTTTTATAAATTATAATTTCACATAAAAAAGTTAATTTCCGTTTAAATTTCCCGGGGCTCCAAAATTTCCTTAATTTTGTAAAAAAAGTAAGTTGTGTATTTATTTTTAAATGATGTAGCCGGATCGGAGATACTTTTGATCCTTCTTTTTATCCTGATCTTTTTTGGTTCCAAGAGTATCCCGGGTATTGCAAAAACAATGGGACGTACCATTCGCCAGATTCAGGATGCAACATCGGATATCCAAAATGAAATTAAAAAATCGACCAACGAGTATAAGAAAGATTTGAATTTAGATGGAATTTTTAAGGAAACGACAGAAGAAATTCGAAGGCCAATTGACCAAATGGTAGATGAACTGGATCATTCAGTTAAATATACTCCCCCTCCAAGGGCAAATTTTCCTCCGAACCAGACAGCAACGGAAAGCCCTGTACAACCACCGTCGATTCCTGAACAAACCGAACAGAAAACAGGAGAGACGGATGAACTACCAAAACAAGTCCTTGATACTGCTACAACAGAAACTCCCAAAGAAGAAAAAGCTTAATGAACATATACAAAAAGCCCGGAAATAATTATCTTCCGGGCTTTTTAATTTAAATGGATCAATCCTTTATCAGTTCAGGAAACTGTATTTTTTTCCATAGTCCAGCATTTGCTCTACAAAGTTCTTATCATAAGAAACTTTTACATCGATGATCTCTCCGTTTTTGTTCAGGACAGGAACCAGTGTCGGGTTTACAAATCCATAGTAAGGAGCAATGTTCAGTGGTTTTACCCGTTCCAACACTTCTTTATGCAATGCATAATCCACTTTTACGCCGTAGTTATCAACCAGTGCCTGGCCGGCTTTAAAATCGCCTTCTGATTTAATGCGTTGAATTTCTTTTAACAGCTGGCCAAATAAATCCCGCAATTTAGCATAGTCACGTACAACAAAATAGGTCTTTCCGTCTTTCATGACTTTTTCCACTACCTTGTCCCTTTGCCCTTTTTCAAGAACCCATTTTGCCACCAACTGACGATTTTGCATGTGCTCTTCCTGCAAACTTTGTCCGAGTTCCAGGCGCTGTAACTGCGTCATTAACCCATTTCGAATGTACCCGTCGTATTCAGCTTTGGCGACATCCAAAGACTCAATCAGACCCAGATCAATCATTTTCTTATCCATGATGTAATACAAACCAACCAGGTCCGCTCTTGCTTCTTCCAGCGTACTCGCATACTGCTTCAATGTTTCAGAAGGTTGCCCGATTCCCGGATTCAATTGCCCGGACGCATGACCAATTACTTCATGCAATGCCGTGTGTAATTTACCTGCCAGGTAACTGTGTTGTTGAGCCAGTCGTTTTTCTTCATCTGAGTATGCAAACTCGTCCACTAATCCTTTACCTCCCGCTTTGTCATAGGCGGAAATGATATTCCCCAAACTTACCGACTTGGAACCGTGTTCTTCGCGAATCCAATTATTGTTAGGTAAATTCACTCCGATCGGCGTAGACGGAGATGCATCTCCTGATTCACTTGCAGTTTGTACAACTTTATAACTGATTCCTTTGACTTCCTTTTTCTTGTGTTCAGGAATCAACGGGGAATTATCTTCGAACCATTGTGCATTTTCTGCCAGAACTTTCATCTGCTTTGATGCTTCAAAATCAGTAATCTGAACAATGCTTTCAAAGCTGGCTTTAATGCCGAGTGCGTCTCCGTATACTTCAATGAACCCATTGATCCAGTCAATATCCCCTTTCGTAGATTTTGTCCATAAGACGTTGTAATCATCCCAGGTTTTCAGGTCTCCGGTTTTGTAATAGTCAATCAATTTCTCCAATGCTGCTTTCTGATCTGCATTTTCCGCTACAGTTGTTGCTTTCTCCAGCCAATAAATGACCTGATCGATTGCTTTTCCGTATTTACCTCCTGATTTCCATACATCTTCATATAATTTTCCGTCTTTCAAAATTAAGGTGGAATTCAGCCCATGCTCTACAGGTGGCTTGGGATCAGTGTTTGTTTTTCCTGCATAGAACTTTTCCACCATTTTTTGTGTCACTCCAGGTCCGTAAAAGCCATTAGCGGAAGCAACTATAATATCCAGTTTCGGATCTTTGATCTTGCGTAGTTTGGCACGCTCAGGATTGAAAATCACATCTACTGTGTCATCATCCAATTGGTGGTTTACGGCTTTTAGCAGAGAGAGAAAATAATCTTTAGAAAATTTCGGATTGAACTTCTCCATACCGTAATGGTGATGAATGCCATTTGCAAACCATACCTGTTTGGCATAGGTTTCAAATTTACTCCATTCATCACCCGAACGTTCTCCCTTGTAATGCTCGAAAATGTGTTCAATTGCTTTTCGTATTTTCAGGTTGTAAGGGTTATTTTGATCCCAATTGATATCGCGACCTGCCAATCCTGCCTGGGATAGATAATAAACCAGTTTTTTTTGATCCAGGGAAAGTTTATCAAAATCGTTAATTTCATACCGTAGAACCTGGATGTCTGCAAAACGGTCTACTTTTACATCGCCTATTTCACTCACAATTTCTGTTTTTTCTTCATTGGAAGGTGCCTCCTTGGAAGAGCAGCTCGCCGCCATTATTCCCAAAACAAGCAACCCGACAGTCATATCATTTCGTTTCATGTTCGCTTACAATTAATTCACGGATAAATGTATAAAAATATCCCTATGAACGCAAACAGGATAAAATGGAATTTCGTTTCGGAGCGAAGAATACACAATACAGAAATTGAATGTTTAAAATTTAACAAAATAAGTCAATATCTTTAAAAAGCACATCTTCTATTCCCATTCTGAAGTAAAATCTATTACCTTTGCACAACTTAAAAACTAATAACGAGATGTCACAAGTAATAAATAATTTTGAAGTACGTCAGATCCTGGAAGAATTGGGAATTGAAGACGTGAATAACGGAGCTTCTACAGGTGGAAGATGGTTCAATACACGCGGAGAAAAGATTACCTCATATTCGCCGGTAGACGGTGCGGTAATCGCAACGGTAGATTCTGCAACGGAAGCTGATTATGAAGCGCTTGTGCTGAAGGCACAGGAGGCATTCAATGAGTGGAGAACATGGCCTGCACCCAAAAGAGGAGAGGTTGTGCGCCAATTGGCTGAAAAAATCCGCGAATATAAAACTGCTCTTGGAACATTGGTTTCTTATGAAATGGGAAAATCCCTGCAGGAAGGATTGGGTGAAGTACAGGAAATGATTGATATTTGTGACTTCGCAGTTGGTTTATCCCGTCAGCTTTATGGTTTGACAATGCACTCCGAGCGTCCGGGACACCGTATGTATGAGCAATACCACCCGCTGGGAGTTGTCGGAATTATTTCGGCATTCAACTTTCCTGTTGCTGTGTGGAACTGGAATACGGCACTTGCGTGGGTGTGCGGGGACGTAACGATTTGGAAGCCTTCTGAAAAGACACCAATCACTGCAATTGCATGCCAGCAAATCACCAAGCAGGTGTTCGATGCAAACAATGTTCCCGAAGGAGTTTCCAGCTTAATTATCGGTGATGCTTCAATCGGAAAATTAATCGCTGAAGACGGACGTATCCCGTTGGTTTCCGCGACAGGTTCAACACGTATGGGAAAATCCGTAGGAGCTGCTGTAGGAGCACGTTTAGGGAAATCATTGTTGGAGTTAGGAGGTAACAATGCGATCATTATTACACCAAGCGCTGATTTAAAAATGGTAATTCCGGGTGCAGTATTCGGTGCAGTGGGTACGTGCGGACAACGATGTACATCGACTCGTCGTCTGATCATTCATGAAGAAATCTATGACAAAGTAAAAGATGCGTTGGTAAAAGCATACGGACAGTTAAAAATCGGGAACCCGTTGGATCAAAACAACCATGTTGGGCCACTGATTGATACGGATGCGGTAAATGCATATCTGAAAGCATTGGAGCAGGCAAAAGCAGAAGGCGGAAATATTCTTGTAGAGGGAGGTGTTCTTTCGGGAGAAGGCTATGAAACAGGATTGTATGTAAAACCGGCGATCGTAGAGGCACAAAATCATTTTAAAATTGTTCAGCACGAAACGTTCGCTCCGATCTTATACCTGATTAAATACAAAGGAGGAGTCGAAAATGCAATTGCTCTGCAAAATGGCGTTCCTCAAGGATTGTCCTCTGCAATTATGACTACGAATCTGAAAGAAGCGGAAATGTTCTTGTCAAATGGTGGTTCAGATTGTGGTATTGCAAATGTAAATATCGGTACTTCAGGAGCTGAAATCGGTGGTGCATTTGGTGGTGAAAAAGAGACAGGTGGCGGACGTGAATCAGGTTCTGATGCATGGAAAATTTATATGCGCCGTCAAACAAATACAATCAATTACTCTGATAGCTTACCGTTGGCACAAGGGATTAAGTTTGAATTGTAATACAAGTAAATAATACAAGGGAGGCGGGGTGTGATTGAAATTGCATCCTGTTTTTTTGTTATATCATCATATCGCAATATTGCGATATGACAATTTAGCTATCAGGCAGAGGAATGTCAAAGGGATGGCTGCAAATACCTTCAAATGCAATGTCAATAGCCAGCGTTTTAGCAACAAGACGTTAACTGTGAGATACGTAATACACACACGATGGGAAGGAAAGTAATTTGGCCGGTGAATTTGTAGATGGATTAAAGAAGTGAGAATAGGATCTGAGGAGACTAAAAAGTTCCCTGTAAATAAATGAATGGGAATTGAGTGAAATCGTACAGTATTATAATTTGGGACACTTCTTGCAGTGAACTCCTTTCTTCTTGTACTTTTTACAACAATTTTTTTTCTTTGCACACCCGCAATTATCCCCGCAACTAAACATAAAAAGTGGATGCTCCTGTTGCATTTTTTCTTTGAGTACCATTCTTATTTAGACTAATTTTAAACAAAAGTAATATCTATTTTTTAATTGGAAGGCGGATTTTTATAACAAAATTCGTTTTGGATATTAACAATCGGAATTTAAAGCTGGCGTTTTGCCATCAACTCAAGGATTCCGATCAGAGCATCCTTTTCATTTTTAAATGTAACGGCTCCTGTAAACTGGTAAGTTGTTGCATTCATCGGGGTCATTGTGATCAGGCACATCTGTGTTTCACGAATAAAGTCCATTCCCAGCGAAAATGAAGGATTCATGCGAAGCGCAAATAAAATCAGCCGGCTTCCGTGAATTGTCACAAGCGGCTGTAATGAACCGGAGAGAATTAAACCGATTGATTGCCGGTTTTCATTGATTTCGGCATGTTTATTAGTGCCTAAGAAAATTGTCTTTTCATTCAGCTGATTCACAAAATAAACCTGTTTGCCAACTTGAATCGATGTAGCTGTTTCCTTCCACACAGCATTGGGAATGTGTTCAACCAGTTGTTGTATTGTTGTTGCTTGTTCAAAACCAAGAACGAGATCTGCGTCGGGAAGCGGGGTAATCGTTCCGTTCGCTTCCGAAAGTGTAGTTCCCCGGTAATTCATACTAATTCCTGAAAAATGCAGGTTTGATCCGATCAACTTGTTTAGCGTATCATTTAATTCTGCTGTAATCAAATCACTGGTAAAATGCAGGTCGGCCGGAGTTAATACAAAATTCAATGTTCCGGGCTTCAATGTACCGTCGTGGTGAATAATTCCATCTGTCTGCAAGACATTGTTCTCTGCAGAAAAACGAATGTCAGAAGTTTTTCCCGCCGATGTGTGGTGAACAGTAATCAATGGATTGGTATCAGCAGGCTTTACGAATTTACCGGACCCTTGTTTGCAGGTTTCAATAAACTGGTACAATTCTTCTTTCGATAAGGTTTTTGATTGAACAACCATTCCATAGTTTTTATCACTTTTGGCAACGCTTGTACTCCCCAGGAACATATTAATGTTTTTATTCCAGGCTGAAGCATTTGAAATGTGAACCACAAATCCCCTGACCGGTTGGTCGCGATAAGTTGATTCAAAATATGAAACAGGTCGAGCCCAATTGATCCCGTATTCTTTTTCAAAGCGGTTTCCACGAGCGAGTTCCTTTATTTTCCGGATAAATTTATCTCCTTTACCTTCGAGCAACAGGTGTTGTAACAGCTCATCAAATGCTTCCTGTCCATTAATGTTGACAACCAGTTTTGCATGTTCTGGAACTAAATACGGAACGTGGTTATTATCCGGTTGTACGACAAAAATCGTAACAAGTGAATAACTTACCCACAAAAAAAACAAGAGAAAAATTCCTGTAATAAATGAAAAAAGAAGTGTCAGTAATTTTTGCACGGAATCAGAAGAAAAGGATTAGATTATTTCAACAGTAAAACAATCAATGCTGCAATGGCAGGACATGCTTGTGTGAGGAAAATTTTCTTTGAAGCAGATAGTGCTCCGTATACACCCGCAATAATGACACAGGATAAAAAGAAAGCCGCAATATTGTCCGCCCAGCGTTCGTCACGGATAAAAAAAGACCAGATCAGTCCTGCTGCCAGGAAGCCGTTGTATAGTCCCTGGTTGGCCGCCAGCCCTTTGGTCGGAGCAAACAAATGTTCAGGAAGTGTTTTGAATGTTCTCTTCCCAATCGTTTCCCAGGCAAACATTTCAAAATATAGAATATATAAATGCTCAAATGCTACGAGACCGATTAATACTTTTGATACAATTTCCATATGTTACTGTATTATGTTTAACAAAGGTAGATAACTGCTAACAAATATAAATTAAAGATGACTCAATCCCGCTTCTTTGTTTAAATTTGTTATTCAAACAAGACGCTATGATTTCGCCATATAACGATGAGTACTATATGAAACAAGCGCTGTTGGAGGCGCATAAAGCACTTGAAAAAGACGAAATACCTGTCGGAGCGGTGATTGTTGCTAATCAACAGATCATTGCGCGTACCCATAATCTTACAGAATGCCTGAACGATACAACAGCTCACGCAGAAATGCAGGCCATTACATCGGCATCGGGACACATCGGAGGAAAATACCTGGGCGGCTGCACCTTGTACGTAACCCTTGAACCGTGTGTCATGTGCGGAGGCGCCTTGTATTGGTCGCAAATCGACCGCATTGTGTTTGGGGCAAAAGACGAAAAGAGAGGTGCGGGAAGGTATGCGGGAATCTATCACCCCAAAACAAAAATCGAAGGAGGATTACTGGAGGAGGAATGTGGAGAATTAATCCGAACGTTCTTCAAATCAAAACGCTGATCCGCTTTTTTCAACCAAGGCTTTCAGCTGCCGGTTCATTGCCTCGAATCCTTTTCGTGTGTTCTCCAGGTTCATCATTCCCACTAAGATTCCGGAAAACAGTTCCCGTTGTATAAATAACGTCGTACCAGCTGTATTTTCTGATAATTCAAAGATGTGTTCACCGTCAAATAATCCACCCACCAGTAGTTTTCCTTTCCATCTCAATTCTTTATGTGCCAGGCATGAAAGAACGACAGGCTTAAAAGTCATTGGTTTTGATTGAGGTGGATGGATGCGCACCGTGATACGGGCTCCTTCTTCAGCCTTTCCGTTGATAGAAGTAATGAACGGGTTCCAGTTCGGAAAACTTGCAAAATCAGTCAGCGCCGACCATACGTGTTCAATACCGGCATGAATAATAATGGATGTGGTAATTTCTTTTTTCATTGTTGTTTAATTTTAATACGGCAAAGTTCACAACAACAAGCCGATTACCACTTGATAAAAATCAAGAATTCAATGTTGTCATTTTATTTCTGATCCGGCTGAACGTCTCAGGTGTCATTCCCAACAGAGAAGCAATGTATTGCAATGGAACCTGGTTAAATAACTCTTTATTTGCTTCAAAGAAAGATGCGTAACGTTCCTCTGCAGTCATGGACAAATGCGAAAAAATCCGATCTTCCATAATGGTGAAACACCGGGCAATGAATAATTTTTCAAGCACCTGCCATTTCGGAACCAATGTTTCCAATGCCTGGTAATTCTTTTTCTGCAAAGTAAAAAGAGTGGTGTCGGTTAATGCCTGGATCGTCCAGCGTGCCGGGGTGTCAAAGAGAAAGTCGGAGAGGTCTGTGACAAACGAATTGCTTGTGGAAATCCATTGTGTTACTTCTTTCTTTTCCGTTTCTACATAAATCCGCAGTAATCCCTGCTGTACAAAGCTCAATTTTTCACATCGTTTACCTGTCTTTAAAAAGTAATCACCTTTGGAAATCGTTTCTTTTTCAAACAAAGAAGTAATTGTAGTGAGTTCAGCCTGTTCAAGTTCACCGAAGTACAACTCAATTGTTTTTTCAAGCTCCGTCATATTTATTCTTTTCGCTGTTTTCTGAATGTAAAATTACTAACTTCGCAACAATCAATTAAAATATATGATTCCTTTTTCACCCCCACGTATCGATCAGAAAGTAATCGATGAAGTAACAGCAGCATTGCAAAGCGGATGGATCACCACCGGCCCGCGAACAAAGAACTTTGAAAAGCGAATTTCAGAATACTGTGGTTGCCAGACAACCGTAGCGGTAAATTCCTGGACAATGGGAATGCAGGTACTGTTGCATTGGTGGGGAATCAAAGCAGGAGATGAAGTCATTTTGCCGGCATACACGTACTGTGCCAGTGCCAATGTAATCATCCATGCAGGAGCAAATCCGGTAATGGTTGACTTAAATGCGGAAGATTTTAATATCAATGCCGAAAAGGTAAAAGCTGCAATAACTGCCAAAACAAAGGCAATTATCGCAGTTGATATTGCAGGTTACCCCTGTGATTATGATAAATTGTACAGGGTTATCGATGAAAAACGAAACCTGTTTGTGGCTTCTTCAGAACAGCAGGAACAATTGGGGAGAATCTTATTGATCTCCGATGCTGCACACAGTTTCGGTGCAACGATGAACGAAAAAAGAAGCGGGGCCCTGGCAGATATCAGCACGTTTTCATTTCATGCGGTCAAAAACCTCACTACTGCGGAAGGAGGAGCAATCTGTTTTAATCTCCCGCAACCATTTGATCACGATGCAATCTACAAACATTTTTGTACACTGATTCTTCACGGTCAGTCGAAAGATGCATTGGCCAAAACGCAAAAAGGAAATTGGCGTTACGACGTAGAAGATCCCGGTTTTAAGTGTAACATGACAGATTTGCAGGCGGCGATTGGTCTGGTAGAACTGGACCGGTACCAGGAGAACCTGGACAGAAGAAAGCATATTTTTGACTTATACGATACTGCTTTTAGTGTGGAAGAATGGGCGATTACTCCTAAGTATAAAGACAAACACAAGGAGACGTGTTACCATTTATACCTGTTGCGAATCAAAGGAGCGACGGAAGCGCAGCGGGATGCGATTATGCAGGAAATTTTCGATAGAGATGTGTCTGTTAATGTCCATTTTCAACCGCTTCCAATCTTAACGGCATACAAAAAACGTGGTTATAAAATAGGAGATTACCCTGAGACATGGAATAAATATGCCAATGAGATTTCACTGCCGGTTTATTTTGATCTGACAGACGAACAGGTTGCAACCGTAATCCAGGCAGTAAAAGAAGGATACCGGGCAGTGATGGGATAACATTTGGCTGGTTCTGTAAATAATTCTACCTTTACCAGTACCTTGATGCAATGAATAATGAGAAATAAAGTTCACCCAGGAATACTTGCAGGAATGTTGATGGCAACATTAATTGCGTGTAAAAAAGATCCTTCCGCTTCGTTGGAAATTGCAATTACAGCAGATAAAACCCAGCACCTGAATACGTCTGTGAATGTTCAGGAGATCTGGTTGAACTATGCAACGAAAAAATCAAAATCCGAGTGGATTAAACTGGATATTGCCGCAGGTGTGTACGACCTTTCCGACTTGTATAATGATCAGAGGGATACGGTAATTATGGTGCAGACAGGCATCGAAGATATTCAAACCTTGTTGCAGGTGCGCTTTACATTTGGAGCAACTGGCAATTCAGTGATTACACAGGCAAATGATACCCTCAGTATGAACATGTCCACAGCTGCGCTGGCAGGAATCAAAGTCAGCCTGAACAAAAGCGTGGAATCGGGTAAGTTGTATGACCTGAGACTGGCAATCAAAGCGGATTCTGCGGCGATCCATTTACCTGAGCTGGTTTTTGACCCGTCGATCCGGGTCGATTCGTTGACACAACAACCTTAAATTGTTTTCAATTTGAAAACGACGGATTCATTTTGAATGAAAAGAATCCATACGCGCTAATTCCTTTTATTTTTAATTAACTTGTTATCAGTGTGTTGTATTTTTTTTGGTGGTTTTTATTGTTTGGCAAAAAAGTTGTGTTTATATGAACCAACAAGACACCTTGATAACAATCAAAAGTCAAAGACATTAAATCCGTCTACATTTTACAACTAAAAACCACATCATGATAGAAAGACTGCGTTGAAGGACGCAGTCTTTCTATTTTATACCTGTTCATTTCGTATGTAAACCTGTTCATTTGGTGCCGAATCCCGGGACTAAAACCGTTCAACAATAATTACAACCATTAATCCCAATCATGTCCCTATTTCGGAAAGTTTGATTTAATTTGTAAAAAAAACAGTCAGAATGAAAAAACTAATAGTAGGAGCTTTTGTTGGCTTCTTTTCTTTCAGTTCAATGGCTCAGCAAAAGATTGAGTTTGTTGAATATGATTTACCAAATGGCATTCATGTGATTTTACACCAGGAAAAATCAACACCGATTGTTGCTGTTTCGGTATTGTATCATGTTGGTTCAAAAAATGAAAAGCCGGACAGAACGGGATTTGCACACTTTTTTGAGCATTTGTTGTTTGAAGGTTCCGAGAATATCAAACGTGGAGATTACGACAATTATGTAGAGAAAAACGGAGGAGCGCTGAATGCGAATACATCCATGGACCGGACGTTTTACTTTGAATTGTTACCGTCTAACCAATTAGAACTCGCTTTGTGGTTGGAATCAGAGCGAATGTTGCATGCAAAAGTAGACAGCATCGGGATCGAAACACAAAGAAGTGTTGTAAAAGAAGAAAAACGTCAGCGAATTGACAACCAGCCGTATGCTACCTTCTTTACGGAATTGTTCAAGCGCCTGTTCCCGAATCACCCGTACAACTGGCAGCCAATCGGAAGCATGGAGCACCTGGATGCGGCACAGGAAGAAGACTATGTTGATTTCTACCATACATTCTATGTTCCGTCCAATGCAACGTTGTCTATTGCAGGAGATATTGATATTGAACAAACAAAAAAATGGATCGATAAATACTTCAACAGCATTCCGAAAGGACAGGCGATCAACTTATACCGCGATTACCTGATTCTGTCGGATAAAGATTTTTCAGCGAAGTACAATGTAGAAAAAGCGATTTTCGACAAAGATTTCTTTAACTCAAAAAATGGAAAGGCGAAAGCTGTCATTGCAGAATATACGAAAAAGCCGACCACAATTAACCGTCCCGGTAAACCGACAGAAAAACCGACAACTGTCATCAAAGAAGTTGTTTACGATAACATTCAGTTGCCGGCATTGTTCGTAGGATATGTGTTCCCTGAGCAGACAAACGAAGATATTTACGCGTTGGAATTGATGAACGCGGTACTTTCCGGAGGATCCAGTTCACGTATCAACAAAGAAGTGGTAGAACGTAAACAATTAGCTACAATGGCCTTCTCATTCGGATACGGATTGGAAGATGCCGGAGTTGGAATTTTTGCCGCAATTGCTTCTAAAGATGTAAAACTGGACGACATTCAGACAGAATTTGATGCGCAAATCGAAAAAATACAAAATGAACTGATTTCCCAGGAAGAATTTGAAAAAGTGCGTAATCAGTTCGAAAATCAATCCGTTTCTTCTTACTCCACGATTGCAGGGATCAGCGAAGGATTGGCAGATGCGCACGTCTACCACGGAAGTGCAAACTACATCAACCAGGAGCTGGATAAATACATGAAAGTAACACGTGAGGATATTCAGCGTGTAGCTAAAAAGTACCTGACAAAAGATGCACGTGTTATTTTGCACTATTTACCAAAAGAAGAATCTAAATAATTGACGAAAAATGAAAAAATTAATAATAGCATTAGGATTAATCACACCGGCTGTTCTTTTTGGTCAGTTGGATCGATCTAAAGTTCCGGCAGCAGCTCCGGCAAAAGCAATCAGTATCGCTGACCCGGTCGTTTTCAAAGCGGCAAACGGGATGACGGTGATTTTATCTGAAAACCACAAATTACCACGTGTTAGTTTTAACCTGACTGTCGGAAACGGACAGCGCATGGAAGGACAAAAAGCAGGGTTGGCAGATTTGGCAGGTGATTTGATTTTAAGTGGTACAACGAACCGCTCGAAAGACGAAATTGATGCGAAATCAGACTATATCGGGGCTTCGCTCAATGCGGGAAGCAGAAACCTGAACTTAACGTGTTTGACAAAGCACATGGATGAAGGATTGAAAATCTTCTCTGATGTTGTGATGAATGCAAATTTTCCTCAAAGTGAATTCGACCGGATTGTCAAGCAATGGGAGAGCAATTTAATGTCATTGAAATCCAGCCCGGAAGGAATGGGAGAGAATGCATTGATGAGTGCTTTGTTTGCTAACCACCCGTATGGCGAGGTAACAACAGAGGCGACATTGGCTAAAATCACCCGCGATGATGTACAACAATACTTCAAAGAAACATTTGTTCCGGAAGGAAGTTACCTGGTAATTGTCGGAGATATTACAAAAGCAAAGGCAGAAGAAGTTGTAAACAAATACTTTTCTTCCTGGTCGGGAAAATCCCTTCCGAAAGTGGAGTACCCTTCAGCAAAAAACCTGAACGGAAACAGAGTGATTTTTGTAAAGAAAACAGGTGCTGTTCAATCCTATATCCAGGTGGCGTTTCCGCTTGATGTAAAGATCGGTGATGCAAATAACATTCCGTTGAATGTTACGAATTCTATTTTCGGAGGTTCAGGTTTCGGAACGCGCTTGATGCAAAACCTGCGTGAGAGCAAAGCGTATACATACGGAAGCTACTCTTCCGTAAATATCGAACCACAAGGTGCTTACCTGGCTGCAAGCGGAAATTTCCGAACAGACGTTACTGACAGTGCCATTACACAGTTATTGTTCGAATTGGACCGAATGACTGACAGCTATGTAACAGACCACGAATTGGAGTTGACAAAATCTTCAATGGGAGGAGGCTTTGCACGTTCATTGGAGCACGCTGCAACAATCGCACGTTTTGCATTGAACATTGAACGTTATGGGTTGCCGAAGGATTATTATAAAAACTACCTGACAAATCTGGAAGCGGTTGATAAAGAAAAAGTACTGGAAATTGCTCAAAAATTCTTCACGGCTAAAAATTGCTACATCGTTGTTGTCGGAAATGAATCAGTGATTGAAAAATTGAAACCGTTTGATGCAGATGGTAAAATCGAAATCGTTGACGCGTTCGGAGCACCTGTTCAGGATATGAAAAAAGCAGATATTACGGCAGAAGAATTGTTCAAAAAGCATTCGTTCTATGTAACATCTACATCTTCTGAAAAACAACGTGATAAATTGTTGAAGAAAATCAAATCGGTGACACAAGACATCGAAATGAATATGTCTCAGGTTCCTTTCCCGTTAAAGTCAGTTCAATTCTGGGCGGCTCCTAACAGCGAAGTAATGACAATCGAAGCACAGGGAATGGTGGTTCAGAAAACATATTTCGATGGGAAAACAGGATATGAATCAAACATGCAGACAGGAAAAGTAGATTTGACAGCTGAAGCAATTGCAGCAAAAAACAAATCAATCGGTCTGATTCCTGAAATCAATTATGCAACAAGTGGAATGAAGTACGAATTGGTGGGAATTGAAAACCAAAACGGAACAGATATGTATGTTGTAAAATTACATGATGGTGAAAATGAAATGTATGATTATTACAATACAAACAACTTCAGCAAAATTAAACGTTTGACTATTTCTACTGATCCTGAAGCAGGAGGGGATGCAGTTGTAACGTATTCTGACTACAAAGCTGTAAGTGGTGTATTATTTCCGCATAAAATTGTGCTTTCTTTTGGAGAATTAGCATTCAACGGAACAGTGAAAGCAATTGCAGTAAATAAAGGCGCAATCGGAGATTATAAATAATCAGATCATCCAGTAAATAATACCAAAGCGATCCGGAAACGGGTCGCTTTTTTGTTTCATCTGTTATGCAGAAAAACCGGTAAACACTGACCGGTACGACTTTGTAGAGGTTTTAATTGAATACTGTGGGAACGAATACTAAATTGGTGAATAAACCGAACTGACACAATCAAAATAAATAATCCCGGTAAATAGATTTTACCGGGATTGCTGATTGGTTATAGAAGATTAATGTTTATTCGTCTGAAGTTTTATTGTTTAAAGATTTTTACATGGAAGTTGGTCACTGGCGTATGGACAAATATCATGTAAATCCCTTCTGGTTGATTTGAAATATCTACGATGAGTTGCTGCCCCTGGGATGAAATAGAGAAAGCATTTACCAGCTGCCCGGAAGCAGTGTAAATCGTTACCTGCGAAGGCTCAAAACTATATTGTGTAGAAAGGGTGTATATTCCTGTTCCCGGATTCGGATAAACATGGAATGTATTTACTTCCGCCGCTTCGATCCCTACGGAACTGACAACAATGCACGATGACACATCACTGCATCCGTTGTGTGTGATCTGAACCGCATATGTTCCATTGGAAGCTGGAGTGAACGATTGGTTTGTTGCGCCGGAAACAGGAGTGTTTCCAGCTGTGCAATTAATCCATTGATACGTTGCACCTGCCTGATTTGCTGTTAATGTAGCGCCACTTAAGGATACGGTATTATCGATAGTTGTAGTAGTGATCGTCAGTACTTGTTGAACTGAAGCACCACATGCATTGTTCGCTGTTACAGTGATTGTTCCACCGTTCGCTCCGCTTGTTGCGTTGATGCTGTTGGTGCTGCTGTTTCCGCTCCATCCGGATGGAAGTGTCCATGTATAACTTGTTGCAGTCGGGTCATTGGTCACGGAGTACGTTCCGTTTGCAGTGGCACAAATTATTCCGTTCCCTGTGATAGCCGAGGGTTGCGTCGGTACTGTAGTTGTTGTTACATTGAATGTTTGTTGAGCGGATGTTCCGCACGCATTGTTCGCTGTTACAGTGATTGTTCCACCGTTCGCTCCGCTTGTCGCGTTGATGCTGTTGATGGTGCTGCTTCCGCTCCATCCGGATGGAAGTGTCCATGTATACCCTGTTGCAGTTGGATCATTGGTCACGGAGTACGTTCCGTTTGCAGTGGCACAAATTGTTCCGTTCCCTGTGATAGCGGAGGGTTGCGTCGGTACTGTAGTTGTTGTTATATTGAATGTTTGTTGAGCGGATGTTCCGCACGCATTGTTCACTGTTACAGTGATTGTTCCACCGTTCGCTCCGCTTGTTGCGTTGATGCTGTTGGTGGTACTGCTTCCGCTCCACCCGGATGGAAGTGTCCATGTATAACTTGTTGCAGTCGGGTCATTGGTCACGGAGTACGTTCCGTTTGCAGTGGCACAAATTGTTCCGCTTCCTGTGATTGCCGACGGTTGAGCGGGTGTCGAACAGCCAAGAGATGTGGTGCCGGAAATAGCGACATTTTTATTTCGGAAATACGTTGTATTTGAAACTAAATCCATTCCGAAAATTCGGAGTGTAAGAGTACTTCCTGAAGGAACTGTAATGTTTAATCCGGTTAGTGATGTTGAGTTTCGGACTCCTAATTGCGTATATGTTGCAAATCCGTCCAGGGAGTAATAGACAAACCAGGAAGGAGTAGAAGTGGAGGCTGATGCTTCTAATGTAACAGATGTAATGTTAAAATCATTCCCGGGCGTTGGAGTTACGGTATATTCGTAGTAATCCCTGTTGTAATATTGGCTTGTGATACTAAAACTTAAATAACTTGATCGGTTCCAGTTTTGAGAACGAACACCATCGGTGGTATGCGACATGGCCCCGATTCCTCCATAGTCAGGTCTCCCGGGACCTTTACTGACTGCAGTTGCGGTAATATTTCCGGTAACGGCAGGATTTCCGTTTGAAGTTAAAGACCAGGATGCGGTTGCAGCTTGCGACAGTGAGTAATTACTGTTGTGAAACAACGGGAATAACGCGATCACATAGAGACACAGGGTCAGTGACCGTTTGATTTTTTCAGCAAAATTTTTCATAATAAGTAGTTTAATGACGGTGCTAATTTATTAATTAATAAATCGATACGCGGAACATGAGGAGTTCAATCCGTTAGTATTTTAACACAAAAGAAAAAGAAGAAAAAATGACAATTGCGCATGTAACCCTGAATCGAGTATAGTTTTATTTTTCTATTTTCACGCAAAATTTTTAAAAAAACTGCGAAAATTATGAAACTAACCAGCTACTTTATCCTGGCTGTGTGGCTATGTTCGTCTGTTGTTTATTCCCAAAATAAGATAGCTATTATCGGGGGAGGAATTGCAGGAGTTTCTGCTGCGCACTACCTTCGTCAATACGATGCAGGAGCACAGATCACTTTGTTTGAGAAAGAAGCGATTCTCGGTGGGAACGCCCAAACAGTAGCTGTAACTACCATCTCCGGGGAAAAATGCATGATTGATATCGGACCACAATATTTCACAAAAGGTCCGTGGGATGATTACCTGGGATTTCTGAAAGAAACCATCGGGATGAATGCCATCCGGACAGAAACAATGGCGGGAACATTATTGGTACAACGTCAGGAAGAAAATACACCATTAATTGTAACACCGCTTAACGGAAAATTCAGAGGAGAAAAACTGGGCAAATTATTGAAATTAAAAAAATTCAACACAGAAGCATTTAATGTATACAAGAATCCGGAACAGTGGAAAACAATAAATGTTCAACAATGGGTGGAACAGCTTGATTTCACAGACCAATACAAACAGGAAATTATTTACCCGTTCTTAGCGGCGTCACTTGGAACAACTACTGAAGATATCCGGAAAACATCCGTCGTGGAAATTGTCAGCTTATTTGCGTTCCGAAAACCGAAAGCATCCAATAGTTTTTGCATCATGCAGGATGGAATGGGAACCCTGATTCAACAGGTGGGAAATAAATTGAGAACGAACGGTGTGAAAATTGAAACCAATGCTCCTGTCCAATCCGTGAAGAAAAATGAAAAAGGTTACACCGTGTATTATGTCAGGGACGGTAAGATCGTTTCAATGGAGGTAGATTTCGTTATGATGGCTGTTCATGCGGATGTAGCTGCAAAATTAGTGAAGGACGATCCGTATTTTGGAATGGCGACGATGATTCTGGAGCAATTGCCCTATTTTGAAGCGCATATTGTCATACACCAGGATACAAACTATATCAATACAGAAAAACCGGCATTTCTCAATATTTATACAAACAAAGAGAACCAATTGAGGTTTTCTACCATGAATTTATCACTTATTTCACCCCGGTTGAATGGAATTTACAAAAGTTGGATGCCGGAAGAAGATACACAGCGTGTGAAGGAAAAAGGATTGTTGCTACATGAAACAACATTTTATCACCCATTGATAACACCCGAATTCGTTGCACATCTGCACGAATTGAAAGTTCTTTCCGGAAAACTGGAAGGTATCTGCATCATCGGAGGGTGGACAGAAGGATTGGAAACACAAAACAGTGCAGTTGTTTCTGCGAAAAGGGCAGTGGAAGTCTATAAAAACTGGAAATAAAAGAACCTCTATCTTAATACATTGACATGCCCGTTCTGGATCAGGATGTGATCTTCCATGGAACAAGGCCGGTACTTCAGCGTGTAATTATACATTCCGGAAGGGACTAACTCACCGTTGTATGTTCCATCCCATGCAGCTCTGTAATCGAACGATTCAAATACCATTTCACCCCATCGGTTGTAAATACGGAACTCCCAATCAAAAGGAGTCAGCCACATTTTAGCTTCCAGCGCGTTGTTGAATTCATCTCCGTCCGGGGTAAATGTATTAGGAATGAAGAAAGTAAACGGTTCAATATAGATTTTTTGGAAGGCTGTATCCGTGCACCCCTTATCAGATGTTGCAATCATATACATATAGTGGTCCCCGCTCGTATAAAACTTTTGAGAAGGACTTTCTTCCGTCGAATAGTTGTAACCGTCATCGAAATGATAATAATACGCAACCGCTCCCTGACTCTGATTGGTAAAGTTGATTACGGAGTTACAAATGTCAGCTTCTGTGCGGTCGGCAATAAATGCAGCGACAGGTGTCGGATTGATATCTACCAGATCTACTTGCGTAAGAGAAAGTGTATCAATACATCCTTCGGCTGTTGTAACGGTTAGGGTAACCGGGAATTGTCCGGGAACTGTATATAAATGAGTTGGATGTGTTTCCGTCGAAACAGTTCCATCGCCAAAATCCCATTCGAAAAACATCGGGGAATCAGCAGTACTGTAATTAGTAAATTGAGCTAAGAAAGGAGCGCATTGCAATCCGTCCAGCATTCCGAAGTCAATTGTAGGCTCAGAATAGACAAACACCTCGGAAGTAAATGTCTCCACACAATTGTCAAACTGACCTGTCAGAACAACGGTATGTGAACCGGGATTGCTGTATGTAATTCCTGATGCATTTGTTCCCTGTACCGTCGGGACATTCGCTTCTGAATCAAACGTGTAGTGAAATGTTGCATGGGAAGGTCCGGCAACTGTTCCGATAAAATCAAACAGATTGTCCGTAATGCATTGATCGGGGCTCTGTGTGAAGCTGACCTCCAGTTTTTCATTGACCTGTATAGTGGCTTGCATGGAATCAATGCACTGAGGGCTTGATGAAGCATAATAATTCACCGTGTAAGTCCCGCCGGCCGGAAATACAAATGTTGGTGATTGCTCCGTACTTGTTGTGCCCCCCACACCGAAATTCCACAGGTGAGTCGTCGCATTTTGAGTGGTGTTAATGAATGTTACTTCCAACCCGTCGCACTCATAATTGGAGGGCATACTGAAACTGGCATCCGGTTGCGGAATCACATAAACAATTGCCGTGTCTTTTGCCTCACAGACCGAATAGGTGGTGGTGAGGATAACCTGATGACTTCCTTCCGTTGTGAAATGAGTAGATGCAGTACTTCCCGTTGCGTTTTGCGGGGTGGAGTTAGTGCCGAAATTCCAGGAATATTGCGTTCCCGGAAGACCATCGGAAGTGGCAACAAAATTGTACTGATTGTTGAGCAGACATAACGAATCCGTATGCGTAATCTGAGCCGTCAGCTCATTGTATAGGTTAATTTCCATATACGCAGTGTCTGTGCACGGCCAACCCGGGTTGACAACCAGCATGGCGGTATATCTTCCCGTATCAGGATAATTATAGCTGGGTGCAAAAGCGGTGCTTACATCGGATGTTGTGGTCGGATCACCGAAATCCCATAAATAATTTGTTCCTCCGTACGAGTTGTTGACGAACTGTACATTCAGGTTGCCCACACAATAACCGGTGTAGCTTGGAAGCTCAGTTTCCAACGGTAAAATCGCTTCCATTGTGATGTTGCAGTTGAAAACACGGAAAATAAAATCACGAATCATGCTGGAAATCAAAACACCATTGCGGTACTCATCCACCCGGATTCCTACCACGTAGCGTCCCGTCAGATTCGGAGAAGCAGTCAGAACACCGGTTGTGGAATTAATCGCAATAGAAGAACCCGGACCCAGTGGTTGTGCCTGAGAAAATCCGCCTAACCAGCTAACCGGTACATAAGGAGGTGCCGGTGTTGGAACAGGCATCGGGTTATTGGGTGTCCCTCCCCGGTATGGAGTGGCCAGGGAATACACAAGCTGATCACCATCCGGATCAGATGCAGAGTGATTGAAAACAAGTTGATCATTGTTGCACAGAAGCATTGGCGGGTAGCTGTTAAACCGCGGACTGCTGTTTTGATAGCCATTATTCTCCACGCCCGGAATGTTGACAGTCAGTGTCAGACCTGTATCATCCGGGTTGACAAGGTTATTGATATTGGGACCACGGCAACAGCGAACGTATGCGACACGGTAGCCCCCGGGTGCGGGAGGTAGCGTTACAACAATGGAGTAAATAGAATTTTCTGTACAAATATTTGAAGGGGGAATAACACATGGATTGTTAAAGGTCACAGGTACATTGTTTTTCCCGGAATAGGGAACGTCGTGACTCTGAACCATGGCATTCGTTGAATTCAGGAAAATACCCAGCGGTAAAGGACTGTCAAAATCAGCTCCGTTGGAAAGACAATCGCGGAAAACACTGATGAAAATCCGGTATTGATTATTTCCGAGGTAATTGTAATAGATATCCCCTCCGACAATGTGTGAAGCATTGACATTGAAGGAGAACACGAAAAAGATCAATGCGCTGAGTAGACGATAGCTCATATATAATCTTCAAATTTATTGCAAATTAACGAATTAAACCAGAATCTTTCACGTTTTAACATAAAGTGTATGAACTATTGATTATACGTAGATGAAATTAAAATAAAAAAGATGTGTTGTTGTAGTTCAGTATACAACAGTGTTTAATGCATTATCCGGCAAATAACGTATTTTTCACGAAAATTAAGGGTCACAGGAATAAAGTCATTATTTTTTCACTAATAGTTTTAACTTTGTGTCCATTTTGTACTTTGATTTATAACTTAATAAACAGTCTTGTTGAGACTTATTGAAAATTCATGAAAGCTATAAACGCATTACACGAGGCTCAGAAGATTGCATTCAGCCCTTTTGTTTTTCAAACAGCATATTCCATGTTATCATTGGGATTGATTGACAAAATATTTGAGTCGAGAGAAGGAATGACCATCGAAGAGATGGCAAAAGAGACGAAGATTAGCGAATATGGTGCAAGAGTCTTGGTAGAGATGGCCGCAGCATCAGGTATTTTAACTGAAAAAGAACACAACCGCTACGCATTGTCAAAAATCGGGTATTTTATTGCACGGGATGAAATGACACGTGTCAATTTGATGTTTACCCAGGATATTTGTTACAAAGGATTGTTTCACCTGGAAGAAGCAATTAAAGAAGGGAAACCGGCCGGTTTAAAAGAAATTGGTGACTGGGATACAATTTACCAGGGTTTATCTGTTTTGCCGGGAAGATTAAAAAAATCCTGGTTCGAATTTGATCACTTCTACTCCGACAATTCATTTGACGAAGCACTGAAAATTATTTTCCAGGATAATCCGAAAATGATTTTTGACATCGGGGGAAATACAGGAAAGTGGGCATTGGCGAGTACACGCCATAACCAGGATGTGAACGTAACCATTCTGGATTTACCCGTTCAGTTAAAAGCCGCCAAGGAAAATATCAGTCAGTACCCGGAGTCAAGAGACCGTGTTCATTATGAAGCGGTAGACATGCTGGATGCGACGACGACAATTCCTGAAGGTGCTGATGTGTATTGGATGAGCCAGTTCCTTGATTGCTTCAGTGAAACAGAAATCGAAGCGATTTTACTGAAAATCAAAGCAACGGCAAAACCGGATGCAAAAGTGTATATTATGGAAACGTTTATTGATAATCAGCGTTTTCCGGCAGCTGAATTTTCATTGATTGCTACCTCCCTGTATTTTACGGTGATGGCAAACGGAAACAGCAAAATGTATTCTTCCAGTGTAATGAAGTACATTGTCGACAAAGCCGGGTTCGAATGTATTGGTGAACACCATTTGCATACGGATAGCTTTCATACAATCCTGGAATTAAAATTGAAATAAAACAACAACGCATTCACCCCAAATGAGCAGAATAACGCTGTCAGACATAGAAAAAATTGCGCTTAATAAAGCATTATTCATCCTGGATGAAACAACAAAAGATGAGGTTAAGAAGTCTTTTTCATTTTTACAAAATTTTGCAAGTGATAAGATCATTTACGGAATCAATACGGGTTTCGGACCAATGGCCCAGTTTAAAATCGATGAAGATAAACTGAATCAATTGCAGTACAACCTGATTCGAAGCCATTCTTCAGGAACAGGAAACCCGATCGGTGACGAAGAAGCAAGAGCGGTACTGGTCGCACGTGCCAATAATTTCCTGCAAGGAAATTCAGGTGTAAGTTATGGAGTAGTTGAGAAAATTACAGAATTTTTAAATAACGAAATTTATCCTGAAATTTTTGAACATGGTGGAGTAGGAGCAAGCGGAGATTTGGTTCAGTTGGCTCACCTGGCATTGAACCTGATTGGTGAAGGTTATGTTCGTTACAAAGGAGAGCGAAGAAAAACAGCGGATGTATTCAAAGAACTGAACATCGAGCCGTTGCAAATTCAACTGCGAGACGGTTTAGGACTGATGAACGGAACTTCCTGTATGACGGGAATCGCAGCTGTGAATGTTATTTATGCGAAACGTTTATTGGACTGGTCGATCGCTACTTCTGCCATTATCAATGAAGTTGTTGAGTCATTTGATGATTCGTTCTCGGAAGGATTGAACCAGGTAAAATTACATGAAGGTCAAACTGCTGTTGCTCAGAAAATGAGAACTATCCTCGGAGATTCTCAGCTGATCCGCAAGCGGGAAGAACTGTTTGCAGATGACGAAGCATTGCAGCAACGTGAATTTAAGAAAAAAATCCAGGAATATTACTCCATTCGGTGCGTGCCGCAAATTTTAGGACCGGTAGCGGAAACATTGGAGTATGCTCAGAAAGTCATTGAGCGGGAAGTCAATTCAACTAACGATAATCCGATTGTCCGGGCTGATCTGGACAACGTATTCCACGGAGGAAATTTCCACGGAGATTATATTTCCCTGGAAATGGACAAAGTAAAGATTGTTGTAACGAAACTGACAATGCTGGCTGAACGGCAGTTAAATTTCCTGCTGAACAGTAAAATAAATGATTTGTTCCCACCGTTTTTGAATGCGAAAACATTGGGATTCAATTTTGGAATCCAGGGAATGCAGTTCACAGCAACTTCCACAACGGCAGAAAATCAGATGTTATCCAATCCGATGTACGTACACAGTATTTCCAACAACAATGACAACCAGGATATTGTAAGTATGGGTACAAACAGTGCTGTTATTGCCAGAAAAGTCATCGAAAACGGGTTCCAGGTGATGGCTATTCACATGATGGCAGTAACACAGGCGATTGATTTGCTACCGGAAGAAAAGCGTGCGAAGTTGAGCTCAAAAACGAAGGAAATTTATTCCGGAATACGAAAGATTGTACCAATGATCAACGAAGATGTTGCCCAGTTTGAAAACATCCTGGAAGTAACAAAAACATTACGAAATACAACGTTAAAATTATGAAATGTGCATTAGTTACAGGTGCTTCCAGGGGAATTGGCAGAGCGATTGCAATTCAATTGTCGAAAGACTTGGGATTGCACATCCTCATAAATTTTGCAGGAAATGAAGCCGCAGCAAAAGAAACACTGGACACAATTGTTGCGAATGGTGGTTCTGCTGAATTGCTACAGTTTGATGTGAAAAACAACGAAGAAGTCATTTCAAAAGTCAATGCCTGGATTGAAGCAAATCCGGAAAATAACATCGAAGTATTGGTCAACAATGCAGGAATTACACGAGATAATCTGTTTCCATGGGTCAATGAAAAAGACTGGGATGATGTCATCAATACAAGTGTGAAAGGAATGTACAACTGTACACAGGCAGTAATCGGTAAGATGCTGCGCAACCGTTCCGGACGCATTATCAATGTTGCATCATTGAGCGGTTTGAAGGGAAATCCCGGGCAAACAAATTATTCCGCTGCAAAAGGAGCGATGATTGCTTCTACAAAAGCATTGTCCCAGGAAGTGGCGAAACGTAAAATTACGGTCAATGCGGTAGCTCCCGGATTTATTGTTTCAGATATGACAAGTGAATTGGATGAAACACAACTGAAACAGCTGGTTCCGGCAAATCGCTTTGGTCAACCGGAAGAAGTAGCGAATTTGGTCAGCTTTTTAGCTTCTGACAAAGCAGCTTACATTACCGGAGAAGTTATCAATATCAACGGAGGATTATACGCTTAATATGGAACGTCGAGTTGTTATTACCGGTATTGGAACGTATTCGTGTTTAGGAGAAAACACACATGAAGTGCTGGAATCGCTGCGCCTGGGAAGAAGTGGGATCATCTACGACGAATCCCGGAAAGAGTTCGGGTACCGTTCTTGTCTGACAGGATTCGTCAAAGAGCCGGATTTAAAACCGTATTTGTCCCGCAGAGATCGGTTGGGAATGCACGAACCTGCGATGTTTGCTTACATGTCTACACGTGAAGCAATGGAACAGGCAAAACTGGACATCGATTTTTTAGCAAATAATGAAACAGGAATCATTTTCGGAAATGATTCAACGGCCGGAGCAGTAATCAATACCATTGATAAAGTACGGGAGCGAAAAGATACGACATTGATCGGAAGCGGCGACATCTTTCAGAATATGAACTGCACGGTCAACATGAATTTATCGACCATTTATAAATTAAAAGGAATCAATATTTCACTTTCTGCAGCCTGCGCTTCGGGATCACATGCCATCGGATTGGGATACCTGATGATCAAACAAGGATTGCAGGAGCGTGTAGTGTGCGGTGGTGCACAGGAAATTAACCTGTACGCAATGGCAAGTTTTGACGGATTGGGAGCATTTTCCATCCGACAGGATACTCCGGCAAAAGCAAGCCGCCCGTTTGACAGAGACCGTGATGGTTTAGTTCCGTCCGGAGGAGCTGCAACAATCATTATTGAAAGTTTGGAGTCTGCTCTGCAACGCAACGCACCTATCCTGGGAGAAATTGTAGGATATGGATTCTCTTCCAACGGAGATCACATTTCCAACCCGAACTTTGACGGACAATTCCGTTCCCTGAACATGGCAATCAAACATGCGGGAATGGATGTCTCGGAAATCGATTATGTCAATGCACACGCTACATCTACGCCAATCGGAGATGCAACGGAAGCACAGGCAATTTATGAAGTGCTTGGAGGAAAAGTACCTGTAAGTTCCACAAAAGGAATGACCGGACACGAATGCTGGATGGCAGGAGCAAGTGAAATTGCGTATTCCTTGTTGATGATGCACAATGACTTCGTAGCACCGAATATCAACTTCGAAAATCCGGATGAAGATTCGAAGAAAATTAATGTAATACCTGAGTATAAGGAACATAAGATTGATTGTTTCTTGTCTAACTCATTTGGATTCGGAGGGACAAATTCTTCGATAATTGTGAAAAAATTCAAAAAGTAACCAAAAATTGACTTAATTTGCAGTCATGAATAGAGCTGAAATAATTACTACAACAAAGCGTTTTCTGTCCGAAGAGTTCGAGGTGGATGAAAGCCTTATTTTACCTGAAAATAATCTCCACTCCACACTGGATCTGGATAGTTTAGATTATGTTGACCTGGTCGTTGTAATTGAAGAAAACTTAGGATTTAAACCAACTTCAGACGATTTCAAAGCAATCGTAACATTCAATGATTTTTACGATTTAGCTGAACAGAAAATCGCTGTAGCATAAGATTTCATGGAAAAAAAATGGGACGGTAAAACGAAGGGTTTTCTTTGGGGTTACCGTTTTTTTATTTTCTGTATCCGCTTTTTCGGGGTACGGATTTCGTATTTCTTTTGCATCTGGGTTTCCGGCTATTTTATTTTGTTTGCACGCAAACAGAAAAAGGGATTGGTACAGTTTTACCAGACTGGTTTTGGTTTTTCAAAGATAAAAAGTCTGCGGTATGCGGCAGCTAATTTTTATGAATTCGGAAAGATCATCATTGATCGCATTGCGTTGAGAACTCCCCGTAAACGCATCTACACCCATTCGTTTGACAATGAAATTGTGTTGCGGAACATGCATGCAGCAGGAAAAGGAGGTTTTTTGTTTTCCGGGCACGTCGGAAATTGGGAGAACGCAGGAAACCTGATCGGTGAACGGATTACATCTACGATCAACATTTTGATGCTGGATGCAGAGGTTGAGAAGATCAAGCAATTTGTGGAAAGTAACGTGGAAGTCGCAAAATACAACCTGATTCCGTTGAAGGAGGACATGTCCCACCTGATTTTAATTCACCAGGCGTTAAAACGCAATGAATTGATCGCGTTGCATGCCGACAGAACCATTCCGGGACAAAAAACATTTACGTTCCCGTTTTTGAACGGAACAGCACAATTTCCGGCCGGACCGTTCATGATGGCGTACAAATTTAAAGTGCCGATCACATTTGTATACGCCATCAAAGAAGGGTTTCATTTTTCATTGAGTTCCACCGATCCCATTGTCGGAGGAAAAGACGTACAATCACCGGAAGAAATAGCGGAACGATACGTACAACGGTTAGAAGAGCTGGTAAAAAAAGCACCAAAACAGTGGTTCAATTTTTACGAATATTTTGAGGAAAATAGACCTGCTTAGTACCCGGAATTTCTTCTGAAAATGCTAAGAAAGTCTTCGAAAGATGATGTCAAAGACTGTTCGAAGTTACTGGGCTAAGAATCAGAGAAATTCTAAAGATAACAAATCGATAAATATAGAAATCCGTGCACCTGTGGTAAAAAATAGCGTAGAAAAACGAATAGTTGTTATCTTTGTAGAAGTACCCCCATCCTCACCGAAAAGGCAAGTAATACCCCGGGTTTCTGTAATTGTTTCATTAACAAATTGTTTCGTTGAATATGAAAAGTGTAATTACAGGTGTCGGGAGGTACATCCCGTTTATGGTTAAAACCAATGGTGATTTCATGATCCACAAATTTTATGATGAACACCAGAACAGAATCAACTTACAACCGGAAACCATTGCACGCAAATTTGAATCCATTACCGGAATAGAAGAACGCCGTTATGCTTCCTCTGACCTGAATTGTTCGGATATGGCAACCGCCGCTGCCGAAGATGCAATCCTGGATGCGGGGTGTGATCGCGAAACCATTGACCAGATCATCGTTGCGCACAATTTCGGTGATGTCATCAAGCACACCATCCAGAGTGATATGATTCCTTCCATTGCTTCCCGGGTAAAACACAATCTCGGAATTCAAAACCCAAATTGCGTTGCGTACGACTTGATTTTCGGTTGCCCCGGATGGCTGCAGGGGCTCATTCAGGCACATGCGTTTATCCAGAGCGGAATGGCAAAGAAATGCCTGGTGATTGGTGCGGAAGCCTTGAGTCGGGTGCTGGATCCGTATGACCGGGACAGCATGATCTTTGCAGATGGAGCCGGTGCCACACTTGTCGAATCCGATACATCAGACTCGGGAATTTTATCGTTTAGCGTTCAAAGTCATTGTGAAGATGAAGTTACTTATCTTAATCTGGGTAAATCGAATTTTCCGGAATCCGATCCACGCATTCGCTATGTGAAAATGAAAGGTCGGAAAGTATATGAATATGCATTGAAACACGTTCCTGAAGCAATGAAAGATTGCCTGGATAAAGCGCAGGTGTCGATTGAGGATGTCAAAAAGATTTTTATTCACCAGGCAAATGAAAAACTGGACGAAGCAATTGTTCGCGAGCTATTCAAATTGTACGACCGTACCGAAATGCCGGAACATTTGATGCCGATGAACATTCATAAATTGGGGAACAGTTCGGTTGCTACCATCCCAACGTTGCTGAGCATGGTAAAACGAGAAGAGATGAACGGATACAAAATCGCAGAAGGAGACATCATTCTATTCGCTTCAGTCGGCGCAGGAATGAACATCAATGCCGTTTGTTACCGGGTTTGACGTAGCATGGATTTTCCAACAAACAAGGAGGTGATGTGATGAGCATCACCTCAATACATTCACATGCCCGACAATACGTTCCCGCGTGCTGATCCCGATGTGTTTGATTTCAATGGTGTACGTATATGTTCCCGATTGAACCATCTTTCCTTTGTAGGTTCCGTCCCAACCGATTGCAACATCATGTGATTCAAAAATGTTTTCTCCCCATCGGTTATAAATGATCATTGTGTAATCTTGCAGCTCGATTCCTTGCGTGATGACCGGGAAGAAGGTATTGTTGTGAACATCGCCGTCAGGAGTGAAGGTGTTCGGAACATAAATCAACACTTCTTCTTTCACATTGATCGTTGCGGAAGTACTGTCAATACAGCCGAATTCACTGGTAGCAACCAGGTATATCGTAAACGATTCAATACCTTCTACTTCGTATAAATGATTAGGATGTTCCTGTGAAGATGAACTTCCGTCACCAAATTCCCAGTCGTAACTCGTTGCGCCAGTCGATACATTGGTAAAATAGACAACACTGTTTGAGGTCATTAATTCATCCGGAGAAAAACTAAAGGATGCCGTTGGTTTGGGATATACAATACCTGTAAATACAGCATTCAGATTTGCTGTACATCCATACGTTCCTTCCGTTACTTGTGTCAGTGTATAGGTAAATGTTCCCGGCTGATCGGTTGGTTGAAGAACGCTTACAATGGAATCGGTATTGGAAGTGGTAACGGTATGCGAAGATCCGTTCAATGTATAAACAAATGTGTAGGGACTTCCTCCGTTTGAACCCGTGAATATTATTTCCGGTTCCGGCTCATCTTCACACAGCGGTGAAAAACCTGTAATAGTAGCAGCCGGAAGATCGATCACTTCAATCACAGCTGTATCATAGATTTGCTGGTGACATTGTGTAGGACTGGAATCCGTTACGCCCGTTAGTACATAAGTGTACGTCCCCGGTTGACCGTTGATCGAAGGAACAGTAACAGTTGTCCCGTTACCGCTACTCACAGACAGGGATTCTGAGGTTTCAAGAATTTCATAGTCGAACACATATCCGGGAGTCCCCATTTCACCGATAAATAAAACAGGAGCAGGCGTTGTATTCAGACAGATTGTTGCATTTCCATTGATCATCGCATACGGTAATTCATTGATACGAATCAGAATCTCTTCATCCAGTTCCCGGTAACAGGTGTTGACTGTGTTGTCTGTTACTCCGGTCAGGTGATAGACAAAATCTCCTGCTACGGAGGTCGGCTGTGTTAAAATGATACTATCACCAACACTTATAGCAGTCATTGGAGTACCATTTAGCGTATAGTGAAAGGTGTACGGATTGGTTGTTCCATTCCCGACGATCACGATGTCAACGGGATCGGAATCCTGACAGATTTCGGTACTTCCAGTAATGACAGCGGTCGGTCGGTCCCGGACTTCAACAGTAACGGTTCCGTTTGCTGACTGATAACACGTGGTAGGGCTACTGTCTTTTACTCCTGTAAGTAAAAAGGTGTAGGTCCCCGGGACTGTTGTCGGAAGAAGGTATTCCGCAACGTTTCCTATTGTGAGTAAACTATCCGCTGTACCGTTTAAAGTAAAATAAACCCAATAAGGAGCGGTACCGTTCCCGGCTGTAAACGTAATAACAGGTTCATCATCCAATTCACAGACACTTGTATCACCTGTAATTGCAAGGGTTGGTAGTGGATTTACAATCACTAAGAGCGTGGTGTCATAAACGGTCGAACATGTGCTTATACTGGATTCTGTTACATTGGTCAACTGTACATGAAATGTATCAGCAACTGTTGTGGGAATCGTAATTTGTGTACTATTTCCTGTGGATGATATGGTGGAAACCATACTGTTTACAGCATAAGTAAATGTATATCCCGGAGTTGCGTTGGAACCTGTAAATACAACGGTTGGTTCCGGATCATTTTGACAAACAATTGTCCCGGATGCAATACTTGCCAGCGGATTGGGTCGCACGTCAACGATTGCGGAAGATGATATGTTGCTTATACACATGGTAGGACTGGAATCCATAACGGATAATAATTCAATCGGATAGGTTCCCACTGAGTCAGTTGCAATTGAAACGAGTACTGAATCAACGGGGGCGGTTACTTGTAACGTATCTCCGTTGTATGTATAGGTAAAAATGTATGGGCTCGTTCCGTTTGCCCCGATAAATGTCACTGAAGGGGCAGGAGAGAGGTGGCATACAGATGTGTCCCCGATCACCTGTGCGTTTGGCAATGGATTTACAATAACGCGAATTGTTGTATCAAGAATCGTATTACAAGTGCGGATAGAACCGTCTGTAACCCCCGTCAGGTGATAGGAAAATGTATCTGCAACAGTTGTGGATTGCAAAATTGATAGCACCGGAGTTCCACTACCTGTTTGAGGGACTCCGTTTACGGTATATGTAAATATATACGGAGCAGTCGAATTGGAACCGGTGATGGCAAGTGCGACGCCCGGATCATCTTGACAAACGAGCGTATCTGCTGTAATTTCTGCGTGTGGTAATGGTAAAACAACGACGGTATTTTCCAATCCCGGAACAGCTGTACATTGTGCGGCACTGGATTCGGTAATGTGTATGGTCTCATAGCTGAAAGAACCATCCTGATCTGTAGGTACAGTTACCTGGGCAATTCCATTTGTGGTGGTTACCTGGAATGTATCTCCCCCGAACACATAGTCGAATACGTATTCTGCTGTTGCGTTGGAGCCTTCAAATGTTAATTGAATTCCGGTTGTATTCATACAAACTGTTGTATCTCCGTATACTTGTGCCACAGGTAAAGGGTTGACCGTTATCAATACTGAATCATCAACAAGTGAAGAACAAGCATTCGGGCTTCCGTCTGTAACTGAATTTAGTTGGATGAAATAGTCTCCAGCAGCTGAAACAGGAAGAGTGTGGAAAAACGTATCTGTAAACGTTGTTGTTTGCATCACCCCGTCAACAGAATAATTGAGTGTGTAATCAGCAAAACTGTTGTAGGCATGAAGTGGAACGGACAGATCATTCCCTGACTCACAGAGAAGTGTATCGTTCAGGAGGATTTCAGCTCCTGGAAGTGGCCGGATGACAATTACACTGGTATCAATATGTTGACAAATTCCCTTATCAACGGTTCTGATAAATGTGTGAGAAACCGGAGGATTACCAGCATTAATTCCTGTAAATAATGGCTGTGGAATTGTTCCGTCGGATAATCCAGCTGTCGGTGACCACGAATAGCTGTAATTGTGAAGATCGGGATAGGAAATCATGACTGTATCCTGCGAACAGATCGTATCAGCAAAATTAGTTGCTGAAGTGGTCAGGTTGAATGTAAAAATATTGTCTGAACAGAAGCAGGCATTGTTGACCAACGATAGCCGGATACTTCCGCCGCAAAATTCGTTGACAGGAATATTCGAAAACGTAAATGTTTCAGAAGCCCCTCCCGGAATAGTTGCAGAAACAGTTTCCGTCCATACAACCGTATCCCCGGCACTGTAGATGCCATCTCCGTTGACATCGTGCAGGATTTCATAGACTAACGAATAGCTGCTGCTCAATGAAGCCCCCTGGTTATAGAGTGAAAAAGAACCGGAAAGTGTTTCCGACCCATCGGGGTTCAGATGTACATTTGCGACGGCATTGTTTTCATCCAGATCTGTTTTATAGATGTAAATAGGTTTCACATTTTCACCGGTAATTAATCCGGCAGAGCATATATTTCCGTCAATGGAACACGTTGCTGAAAGTAAAACGGTGGTAAACGCACGCAATTCGGTAACAACACATGGGAGATCAATCGGAGAAGGATTCAGATTCACTTCAAATACCATGGAATCACCCATTGCGACTCCGGGCATCAACGGCCATTTTAAGGTAATCTGAGCGCCTGAATTCACAACAATCGGTTCTGTTTGAGCAATGGAGGCATTGTGAATAGGAACAAAAGAATTGGGAGTGTATGTCAACCCGGCAGGGAGTACAAAATTGAGTGTATCAGTAGCTCCGAACGGGTCATTCCCAAGGTTGTGAACAGTTAATGTTGTTTCATTGTTCGGACCGCATGGAGTAATGAAATCAATGCCGATAGCTATGTCGGTTGTATATGGTGCCGTCATATTGTTGAGGTAAATGGGCGCTGAATAATTCAATTCTGACTGATGCACAGAGCCACAAAAAGATTCTCCGATCCCCCGGACGAATACACGTTGACCGGAGTTAAATCCACAAAGTGGTCGGGCTTTGAAACGAATCGTATATTTATTGTTTACCGAATCTACAATTCCGATCAAACCATTGTCAGAAAGATTGGTTGTTGATAAATCCCACTGAAAGGTCGTGCCGGATACCAGGCCGGGATCGGGTAGAGGAGTTGTTGTTCCCTGGTAAAACAAATTTCCGGAGCCTGTGACATATTCCAGTCCGTAGGGCAACTGAATATCGGTCAGCATGTTGAATCCATATCCCAGTTGGTAGTTGCGAACGGTAATTTCGAAGTCTAATTCATCACACAATTCATTGACTCCATTGCTTAGTAATGCAATTTGCGCTTCAAAAGAAGGTGTCAGCGGGTTGATTGTTAATGTCAATTCCAACGGCTCACATTCATAATCTGCCACAGTTACCGGAACCCCGGAGCATCCCCAACCGCTCGATACCACAATACTCGCTGATTGGCAGCTTGTCATAGTGGTAAAAAGCCGGTATGTTACAGAACTGTTTGCAGGAAGATCTACCAGAGCGAATATTCCATTGGCATTGGGATAATACCAGGTATTTGTAGCTAAATTCAGAATACTGTCCGCAGTGATTCCACCGTTTGAAGGAACACCGATCCAGAAATTGGAAGCTGCTGACGAGAAGGACGTATTCTGGAAAAATAAGTCCCATGTCTCCTGACCTGATTGAGAATTCACCATCAAAATGTTGGATTGCATACTGAGAATCGGGCCGTTGTAGGTTACCGGATCGGTTGTGAGCCATCCGGTAGTCGCATAATTGGTCGGGTTTAATTGTGAGACGGGGATGTAATTCCAACGGTAACGGGTGTTACTTGTTCCGTTTTCTACATTGCAGGTCGGCCGCATACGAACACGGATATTGCCGTTGAATCCGTCATCCCCGAAAATGATCGGATTACCACTCGATTGGTCACCAAAAAACGGATACAGGTCAAATTCATAGATATTCCCGGCAACAGAAACAGGAGCGATCGGGAAATAATTCACATTGTCGGGACGGGTCACCAATGTCCCCCCGGTAGCGGCAAAATTAAAGCTGGCACTGATAAATTCGTAGTCGTCCGGGAGTTCTACAAACATATTTCCCGGAGCAGACCAATGCCGGTATTCGAACGGGAATAAATTTCCTCCGTTGTAATTGTTACAACACGGACCAATACTCAGGTAATAATTCTGAGTCAGTACAATTTCATTGCAATTGTCGGTAGTCAATGAATTTTCACCGGAATTGGTGTAATACCAACCAATCAATGTAAATTCTTTATTTAATGTATTACATCCGAATAACTCATTGGTCGGTGCGTTTTGAAAAGCAGCTGTTGAAGTAGCAAACATACTGGATTCGGTGTTGACTACATCCAGGTAATTGGTGTTGTTATTCACCGTATTTACATAGTAAGAAAGAACAATTACAGAGTCCCCCGTTTCCAGTAAACTTCCGGTTCCCATTCCCAGGGAAGGAAGCGTCTGAATATTGAACCCATTCCTCCAGCTGCGTGTTGTCCCTGTAGTTGTTATATTGGTATTGATGTTTTGAGCGGTACTTGTGAAATACGTATTAGAAGCTGCTTTGTAAATGCGGACAATACTATGGCTGTATGTCATGCGTTGTCCGTGATTCATCATCCGGTGATTTAAGACAATGGATCTGTAAGCCATGTTGTTCGGGTTGTGAATAAAACTCTTGTTGTAAACTTCTAAGGTATCCCCGTGCATCATACGATCGGTACGTACCTGGTTCATGTTGTGCGGGCCATTGTCCGGCAATCCGTTGTTGTCATTGTCAGGAAGTCCTAAGTTGATACGCCGGACACGTTTTTCGACTAAATTAGCACCTTCACAGACAGGAGGACAAAGTACATCTATATTTGCACTCACACAGCCCATCATTTGCCAGCACGAGCAATTGATATTCGGGGCGTATAAGGTTTGAAACTGGATGGTCTTTAACCCTTCTACCGGACACGATGCACAATCAACGGATAAGTCAAAACTGATGGTCCATTGTGTCCCCATCGGAATACTTGTAAATACAAAATCGACGGTATCCCCGGTGAGTTCTACGGTTGGAACATGTCCCTGTACGACTCCCAGGTGATTGCGAATGACAAGCGAGTTTGTGTTGACATTCAGACATCCGTCAGGGAGAATTAACCGGTATTTGAACCGGTGATTGCTGGATCTCGGGAGGTTGAATTCGGAATTGACAGCCATGAAAGTAACAGTAGAGGTTTCACCATTGATCATGGTTCCCGGAACTACGTCAGCAGAAAGTTGATTCCGGTAGTAATACGAACCGCCGGAGTTCGGAAGTGAGTTGGATTGAGGAATGTCATAATTAATCCCGCACCTGTTGGTATAACTCCCTCTGAATCGCCAGTGTAGTAAATGCTTGCGTGTCGCATTTTCACAGTAATCAATGCAACAGGTAAAATGATTCCAGCGAATGACAACAATATCTCCCGGTTCGATCAGAGGAATATTCAGGACAAATCCGTTTTTAGGACTGGCAGGTAAGCAGGGCCTTGATTGTCCGTTTGCCGTACTTACGGGGACAATTGCTTGTTGTCCTCCTCCGTTGATTTCGATGGTGAGTGAAGCGATATTGATAGAACTGTAGTAATTGGTATATATCCACCCTGTATGAGAAGAAAAGGCTCCTCCTACATCTATGAGGGTATTGATTGCATCTCCCGTTCCGTTGTTCACGATTGTCAGTGAGGATGGAAAATCTCCGTTGCCGTTGTTTCCATAACAATTGGTGCCGAGTCCGTTTGTCGTATTGTTGGTGAAACTGTTCCATGGAGTAAAGACCAGATTGGGTGTTTCGGATTCGAATACGACATTGGCCGCGTCAGATAATTGCTGACAGACAGTGTTGTTACATCCCCACCGGTAATTGTATACGGATTGCGCATTTGAACAGCTGATGATTTCAATTGTTTCACAAATGGTAATGGATTCTCCGGGATCAAAGGTTCCGTTCCCGTTTCCGATTGTTGCAAAATCACTGGCACTTAACAGGTGAATTGTTCCATTCAGAAAAGGAGTACTTGTACCGGGAGATGAGGTTTGGATGACCAATCCGCTTCCGTGGTTGTGCTCCAGTTCAAATTGAGCCAGTGAACCATTTCCTCCGTTGGTAATCGTAATGCAACGTGTGAAGATATCTCCTACATTTCCGGAATAGGATTGATTGGTCATTGATACCAATGAAAGATCGGGCACACTGATTGTATATAAATTACTTTCATGCGTGTCTGTTGCATTGATAATTCCTCCGATGCCGTTATCCCCGGTATAACTCATTTTGAAGGTGTTTTTTTTAGCTGTATAACTCTGCATGCATCCGGCATTGATAACAACAGAAAAAGTTACCTGTGACAAAGAAGGGATATTGGCCATTGTAAACCGGAGCGTATCGACACCTGTGACTATATTTTCGGCTCCGCCTGTAACGCTTGACGAAACATAGTTGATTCCTTCAGGTAAATGTAAGCCTACCTGGATATTTGAAAGATTGTACGGAGATAAATTATTGATTGTAACAGTATATGTCGCATCGTTGAGACAAGCGGTTAAGTTGTTGGAAAGCGAACTTGAGATCAGGGTAATCTGCCCGAATGAACAGAAATTCATGAGCAACAGGTATAGCAATACGTTAGTAGTAAATATGTACTTCATATTTAGTCGGAAAAAGGTTGTCCGGCTAAACTACTAAAAAAATATTGTTTTTACAAATGTATTACTTTACGATTTTATTAAAAACGGATGGTGCTTATCCGATCCAGGTAATGGCGTCTTCTTTCAGTTCAATCAACTTCTCTTTGTAGAGTTTTCCGACAGCTTGTTTGAAGACTTTTTTACTCATACCAACGGTTTCCATTACTTTTTCCGGGGTGCTTTTATCGGTAATGTTGATTTTTCCTAATCGCTTCAGAATTGTCATCAATTTATCGGCATTGTCATCTATTCGCTGGTAGCCCGGTTTTCCGATGCGTACATCGACTTTTCCATCCTCGCGGATGTTGTAGATGTAACCTTCCGTATAATCGCCTCTGCGAAGATGTGAGGGCATATCCGAATGGTAAACCATGCCCAGGTATTGTTGATCAACGATTACCTTGACACCTAAATCTGTTTGATCACCAACCAGGATCGGAAGTACATTTCCAATTAACGATTCATCGCTGCATGGAGTAAATAGTTTATTGACTTTGGTTGTTCCATAGAGGCGGTCTGTTGCCTCGTCGTACTTCAGTGCCGTCAGGTAATAGGCATTTTCATTTAGTGTGATGTGCTGTTCTTTGAAAGGAATCATCAGGTCCTTTTCCAGTCCCCAATCGGCAAAGGCACCATAAAAATTGACTTCTTTTATTCGCAGGAACGCAAATTCCCCCGGTTTTACTAAAGGATGTTCAGTGGTTGCGACCAACCGGTCTTCGGAATCCCGGTAGAGAAATACTTTTACTTCATCTCCCACCTGCATATCATCTGTCAGGTATTTGTTGGGCAATAATACATCATTGTCCTGGTCATCTCCTAAATACGCTCCTACACTTGTAAAACGAAGTATCTGAAGGTTGTTGTAATCTCCGGTTTTCATATTAAAAATACAGTGCCGATGCTTGTTTTGAATTGAGTACCAGACACGGCAATAATTCACTGTTTGTAATTAAATTTTGTGCAAATTTATCAAATTGCGGCAATAAGCTTTCAGAATGGTAAGCAATTGCAATCAAATCTACGTCATTCTTTTTACTGTACTCGATGACCTTTTTCGAATACGACCCTCCGTCTTTTAAAAATTCCACTTTAGAAGGAACATTTCGTTCTTCGTATTGCTTTTTTACGATCTGAATCCTGTTTTTCATCTGCTGATTCAGCAATTCATCATTTTGCTTGTTTCCGATCACGTGTACTTCTGCTCCGTATATATTGGCCACATCACCTGCAAGATTGACAATTTGCAGACTTTCTTTTGTCAGGTCGATCGGCACAACGATATTTCGTAGATCTTTTGTCGGAGTCGTTTTCTGAACAATCAGGAAAGGAATGTCACAGCTGGTAATGACCTGGATGGCGTGACTTCTGAACAGTTTCTGAAATCCGTGCTGACCGTGTGTCCCCATAATGATCAACTGAGCGGCTGCTTTGGTTGCAATTCTTCCGATATCTTCGAAAATGGATCCAGGTTGTACTTGTGTGGTGATTGTTGCTTTTTCAGGAATTTCTAATGATTCAATCATCTTATCGATTTTCAGCGAAGCGGAATTGATTTCATTTTTATTGGCAACCAGGTGAAGGATCCTGATTTCTGCTTCTACTTTGTTACAGAGATGTAAAGCGTGCCTCAGTGCGCTGTTTCCAACCTCTGTTAAGTCATGTGGAACAATGTATAAATTCATCTACTTTGTTTTTTTCAAATATATGTTATTTCCGATTAAAAAAAAAATAATCTCATAACCGGTTCATAGACAAAAAAAGAGCCCTGTAAAACAAGGCTCTTTCGTACATTTTATCTTCAGATTAATAATCCCAAACGTCGTGCTCAAATGTCCTGATTTCCTCTTTGATTCGCTCTGATTCTCTGAGTGCATCAACACCACTTCGATAAGTCTCGATCTTTCTGTCAAATCCGTTGCTTTCTTTGTAAATGAAAGACGTAAATCTTCTTTTCCAGAACAGGTCATCGAAGCTCATCCATTGTGCATCGTTCTTGTCGTTGTATGAAAAATAATTATTAAATACAAATCGACAGTGTGGGAAGTACAACCAGAATAATTCCATTGTTCCGCTGATACTTTCGTTTCCTTGCGCATCGATACCTTTTTGGTAAACTACCGGTGCCAGTGCAAGAATTCGTTGATCCAGAACGGATCGCTCCTTGTCAAAGAACCATTCTTCCTTGATGCGGTATTGAATGATGTCTTTAGACGTGTACCAAAGTGTATCAGCCGGTGGATATTTGAATGATTCCGTTCCATCAGGCAATGTAATAATAATCGGATCCCCATACTCATCTACTTCCGGAACATCACTTTGAGGCCCCATTTTCCCCAGGCAGTATACCAGCTTTTCACGGTATACGGAATCGGTGAAGTAGGTTAACCCCTGTTGCGGATAGAGTGGGTATTTCAACTGGTCACCATCCCACTCACTAAACATATTGTTTGGGTTGTAAGGAAGGAAAACAGTCAATTTCCCGTTAATAATGTTATGCCTGATAATGGTCCACAAACTCCATCGTTCACCATGCTTCACCCATTCTCCTGCAGGAGTAATTTCGTCATGGGGATAATAGAGCGTGTGATTCATTCGTTCGCGAAGGTCTATTGTCTGCCACACGCGCTTCATCCACATCACATCTGCTTCACGCACAAACTCATACGGAATCATGCGTTTTGTCGGAACATGTTCTTTCAGAACAACCCCGTCAATAATCCCGTCTGCCGGGTTATTTACAGGTCCGGCATCTTCAATCTGTGCATAGGAAAAACCCAATGCAAAGATCGCCGCTGTATTAACAATTAGACTCTTCATATTTTTACTTTTTATTCAGTTTTAAACTTTAAATGCTCCTGCACGCTTACGTTGGATTCCGTCAGGACCAACAACCGTACAGATGAATGATACCTGCATTCCCGGTTTCGCTTGTTTAATCAGGTTTGATGCAGTCCCATCCAACACACCTCCTGTACCTTTCGGCGGAGCTCCCTGTGCACCAGGAATCTGAACTTCCCAGCTTACAATTCTAAACTGTGCGTTCAATGGAATTTCAGGACCGTACTTCGCAAATAATTTTGTTTCTGTACGCTGACCTTTGTCTCCGTTTTTCGCAGCTCCCCAGTATAATTCAGGATCCGGCAAGTTGGAAACACGGAATTTTTGAGTTAACAACTGTTGCGTTTTTCCTGTTACGGTATTTTTACCGGATACTGTCAATGTTGCTTCTTTTCCTGATCCTGTCGGTTTTGCAATCCACAGGTTTCCTGATTTAGAAAGTGGAACTGAACCAGTTAATACAGTTTGATCAAACCCGGAAGCAACTGCTTCAACTTTGTTATCGTAGCTTCTGTACAATACATTCAATTCAGGTAAAGAGATTGCTCCGGAAGGTTTCATAATTGTAACCTTGTATTCCCAGTTCTCTTTCTTTTCGACACCGGATTTGTTTTTGATAGCAACTGTACCTTTTACGATTTGCTCAGCACCACCACCAACTTTGAATCCGACAACACCTTGACCGTTTCCTGGGTATTTTACACTTGCTCCTTCTGCTCCTTCCGTAATAACTACCGTTGGTTGGTTATCCGAATCAAATGCAGCCATCATTACTTGCAAGTATACAGAGTCACCTGTATTCGCAATCGGTTGACCGTATGCTAAAGGTGCAATTTTGTTAAAGCTGTACTCACCTGTCGTTACACGGCTTTTCCATGTATTCAACGCCAATGCGCGAGCAGACAAGATGTCCTGTTGCATAGAAGACAAAGAAGCAATTCCTGCTACCAAAGGAGAGTGATCAAACGTTGCTCCTACCCAATGCAATCCTTTTACATCTTTGATGTCAACACGCTCAGGTTTCGTCATCATTGCGTACAAGTCGATCAACGCCGGACGGTCTTCTTTCAGGTTTGCCTGCTTGTTTCCGTCAATCATTTTCTCCACTTTTTTCTGCAAATCTTTGTTGTCTTTGAACTCGTTGATTGGTGTTGTTTTCACTACAAAACTATTTTCACCTAATTTGTAAGTCCCTGTCAATTCAACAATCTTCGCGCGGTAATCATTGTATCGTTTCCACAACTCAGCACCTTTTCCTTTCGGATTTTTTAAGTCTTCGTTGATTCCCAATACCAACATTGGTTCATCGTATTTATCCTGAGCACTTACTGCATCCAGGTTTAAACGCATTGGTCTGATACCGTCACCTTTTTGCCAAACAATTGTCAATGGATCCTGATCTTTTGTTGTTTTCGTTTGTTCTCCTGCAACATTTAAGATCTCCAGTTTCAAATCGTCAATGAACTTGATAATGGTAGCTGTTTCTTTATCGATCGCATCCATTTGCTTCAAAACAGCCTCCAGTTTTTCTCTTTTTGCTTTGTTTTCGTCTCCCTTTGACGTTGCCAACTCAGAGCGAACATCTTTGATAAATCCGTCCCCACGGTCTACCTGAACAAGGTTTGCTTTCTGAATGTTTTCCTCAATAGCGACGAAAGCTCTCAGGATGTCTTTTGATACGTTCAATGCGAGCATTGCCGTTAGTACCAGGTACATCATCCCGATCATTTTCTGTCTTGGGGTTTCTTTTCCTCCTGCCATGTTAAATAAATTTTATTGGTTTACAATAATTTAATGCATTCAAATCAATAAGTAACAAATTACTTCGTGATTGTCATTGCTTTTAACATGTTACCGTAAACGGTATTCAAATCGGTTAAGTTTTTAGACAACAAAGCCATGTTCTCTTTGTACAATCTTGTATCTTCGACAGAAGCAGACAAGTTTTGCAGCATATCTGTCACCTGAGACTGGAATTTCTCAGTTGCTTCCAGGTGCTGAGTAGAACCTTTCAATTGTAATTCGTATACGTTGTTCAATGCAGCCAGATTCTTGGATACTTTTTGCATTTGCTCTCCGAATGATTCACCTTCCTGTGTTGTAGAAGTCAATCCTGAGATGGATACGGAAGCACGCTCGTACGCTTCAGACAAAGAAGACACTTTTTGTGAAGCAGCCTGTAAGCTGTTTACATAAGAATCTGTTGCCGCTGCTGCTGTAGTAACGCTTGTCAATTGAGCTGCATTATCACCCAATCTGCGCATTCCGTCACCCAATCTTCCGATCAGTTCGCTGTCAATTTTAGCTTCTTCCAGTAATTTATCCAATTGGTCAGTAACACCTGAACCACCTACGTTACGCCCGCCTTTTGCTGCTGGCAATGCATCGTGATCCAAGTCATCAGAATGGCCCAATGCCAATTCAGGGTATACCAACTCCCAGTTCGGATCTTCGTGGATCGGTTCAAAAGCTGAGAAGATAAAGATGATCGCTTCTGTTAATAATCCCACCGTAAGCATGATACCCGCTCCCGGCCAGTGCTGAATTTTAAATAAGGCTCCCACAATTACGACTGCTGCACCGATACCGTACAACTTCGCCATAAAATTTTTCCATGCTTTACTTCCTGGTTTCATAGTTCTTCTAGTTTTTTTTGGTTTTTAAATATAATTTTAGATTGTTTTGCTTATTCTTAGCGAAGGTTTATATCGCTTCGAATTTCTTCGCCACCCTCTTTCGAGAAGTCTGAACCACCTCTTCCTAAGTGCGTTGCCACATTTCGGAATCCTAAGAACGACTTGGCAGTATCTTGGTACTCGTAGCTACGAGTTGCAGTTCTGATATAATAACCTACATCTTTCCATGAACCTCCGCGTGTAATTTTTCGTTTCATTGATGGTGGATCCCAGTCCATTGCATCATAACGGTACTCCGTATTCAGGTCATGTGAGAATTCATACATTGATTCGTCATATGCTGTTTCACACCATTCTGAAACGTTTCCTGCCATACAGTACAGACCAAATCCATTCGGGTTGTACGAAAACACTTTTACCGTGTGGAATCCTCCGTCTTCGAAGTAACGACCTCTCATTGGTTTAAAGTTTCCAAGGAAACATCCTGATTCATTACGGATATACGGACCACCCCAAGGGTATTGAGACATATTCAAGTCACCTCTTGCAGCTCTTTCCCATTCAGCTTCTGTTGGTAAACGGAAATCGTTTACAAATAATTCTCCCATTTCCGACAACCAGTTGTTCAATAATTGGGATCTCCATACAGAGAATGCTTTTGCCTGTTGCCATGTAACACCTACCACAGGGTAGTTGTCATAAGCAGGGTGCCAGAAGTACATATTGGTCATCGGGTCGTGGAACGAGTATGTAAAGTCCCGTACCCAACACAATGTGTCCGGATAAACGTTGATGACTTCATCGATGATAAAACGTTGACGGTTTTCATGTCCGCGAATCGCGTTATTTTGTCCTTTTTTGTTGAATCCACCCATATCCAGATCCTGTCCTTGTGGTTCTTGTGTGAACGGGTGTGGTCCTGTATTCAGCATACGGTGATTGTCAGCTTGTTTGATTCGCTGATAGTCGTATCCGTCCTGAACGATATCAATACGTCCTCTTTTTGCTGCTTCAACCAGGTCAATCCAATAGTACCGGAACATCAGTTTTCGTGTATCAAACTCCCGACGCTTGTAAAAACGTTGTGGCTGCGGATAGTACATATCAGCTAAGATCGGAACGATTTCCGGATCATCATAGCTGAATCTTCTGTCCCAGTTCAGGTTGAAGATACTTCTGTTTAGCTCTCTGTCGGATGGCTCGAAGTCAACATATTCCAACGCACCTTCATCAAAGTACAAATCAGAATAATTGATGAATCGGGACGCCTCTTCGTCTTCCACCAGCTCAGAAAGGTATATCTTTTCTCTTGCAATAGAGTCACGTACCCAATCGACAAACTGGCGGTACTCATTGTTTGAAATTTCCGTCTGATCCATATAGAAGGCCTGGATGGAAACAGTTTTTGCACGTGTTTGATGCAAAAACGGTACATCTCCGTCATTCTCACCCATTTGGTAAGAACCGGCTTTGATGTATACCATTCCCAGAGGAATCTCAGGATGGTATACAGGTCTTCCTAATGTACCTGTGAGGTGACCTGTTCTTGAACTACAAGAAGCCAGGAAGGCACCCACTAAACCAATTAACAAAAGTTTTTTCATTCTACCTCGTTTTATTGTTTGCCGAATCAAAAATTAACGTACTACAGGATCAATATCATTTTTGATGTAACGGCTCTACCCGGAAAAGGTTACAATATTTGTTAAAAAAATTATTACAACCATCTTGGGTGACGCGATGTTTGAATCGGCACCGGTGGAAGTTTGTAACAATATCTTACAGCGATTTCATGCGATCCGCGTGAAATACCCGCCAATTTATTTGTTGTGATGTCATACGAATAACCGATTGTCAGGTTTTGAATCGGATACCATCCGACCATGATCCCAACTGCGTCAATTGTTCTGTATGTAATTCCTCCGTATAACAAGTTATTCCAGATATAACGTGCGTTGATGTCTGCAGATAATTTCGTGAACTCTGTACGAACCAATGCCTGCAGGTCGATGTCACCATTCCCGATGTTTCGGAACGTTTTACCCCCCATAATGTAGTAATGGCGTTTCGTTTGGTATGAATAGTCAATCATACTGATGTTCTTTCTCAGAATCGACTGACTCAGGTGCGTAGAAGAGATTCCAGCATACCAGTCTGAATTTCCTCTGAAGTACAATCCAAAGTTCAGATCCAGGTTTGTAGCGTTGAATCCTACAGGAAGCGTTAAGTCTGTCTGTGTTGTCGGAGGCACCCACGTCGGGTTTTGTCCGAAATTGATCATACCGACACCAACACCAATCCCTAATGTACCTGCATTCCCCAATTCCAACGGATAGGAATAATTCAGTAACAAGTTGTTCTGTCTGTTGAATCCGATCGCATCATGGTAAAATGACAATCCCAAACCTCCGGGAAACCATCGGTTCATATTCGCTTCAATGTTAAAAACAGCTGAATTCGGTGCTCCGTTTACCTTGTCCCATTGATTCCGGTACAGTAAGGTCGCACAAATATCTTTGTCAAACCCTGTCGCACCAGGATTGACACTCATCTTATCGTAGATGAAGTGAGTAATAAGTTTGTCCTGCTGTGCAAACATATTGCCTGTCACAACAAGAGAAAGAGCCGAGATAATTAGTAGTCTTCCCTTCATAAAAGTGTTCATTTTAGGTGCAATTATACGCAAAAATATCATGTTTTTGAAAACAAGTTGGCGACTAAAGTAATTATTTTTTGATTAATAGAGAAATTTTTTAACAATGTCATGAAAAAAGTTACTCTGTGCTTAAAAAACATTCGTCCGGACAAGGTTTTTATTCATTACAGGTGCTTATTCCGCAATCAATTTTTTTGCCTCACTCAACAATTTTTTCTTATCAACGGAGACCACACCACTTTCTTCACAAACCAGTCCTCCTGCTATGTTTGCAATCGCGGCGACCTGCCGGATGGATGCGCCCGATGCCAGGCATAGTGCAGCTACAGAGATGACGGTATCACCGGCTCCGCTTACATCGGCAATGTTGCGTACGTGTGCAGGTATGTGATGTGCTTCTGACTCGTTGCTGATGAAAACACCATGCTCAGAAAGTGTCACAAACGAAATCTCATTGCCAAGCTGTTCTTGCAGTATGGAGATGGCCTCCTGTAATTTTTCCGGCTGATCCCGGAACGAAAACGCGACATTTGTACCTTCAATCAGTTCTTTTAAATTCGGTTTGAACAACGTAACCCCTTTGTATTCGAGAAAGTTTTCTTTTTTCGGATCCACAGCGGTCAATGTATTCTTTTCTTTTGCCGCAGCAATCAGTTCGGAGATGACCCGTTTGGTGAGTACTCCCTTGTTGTAATCTTCAAAGATCAGGATGTCAATGTGCTGGTCAAGGAGTGATTTAACCCGGTTGATCAGTGCGGTTTCTTCATCGTGTGAAATAGCATCTGTTTGTTCTGCATCGATACGCAGCAGGTGTTGGCTATTACCCAATACCCGTGTTTTGACAGTTGTCATGCGGTTGTCGCTGAATACAATTCCTTCATCCGAGATGTTCGCTTGTTGGAGTAAGTTGATCAGTAATTTCCCGTCCTTGTCCTTCCCCACACACGAGCACATGATCGGTGTTGCCCCAAGTGCCACCAGGTTTAGTGCCACATTTGCGGCTCCTCCCAGGCGCTCTTCGTGTTTGGTCAGACTCACCACAGGTACAGGTGCTTCGGGACTGATGCGATTCACTTTTCCCATGAGGTAAGCGTCAATCATCACATCACCTACAACAGCGACTTTCAACTGGTTAAATTGTTCAAATAACTCGTCCATCATCATTAGCCTAATTTTTCCAACGAAGTTTTAACCCGTTTTAATGCTTCTGTCAATACTTCTTCCGACGTCGCATACGAAATCCGGATGCAGTTATCGTCTCCGAAGGCATCCCCTGAAACCAATGCTACCAATGCGTCATTTAACAGGAACATACACAAGTCGGAAGCATTACGGATAGTCGTTCCGTTGTATGATTTTCCGTAAAAAGAAGAAATGTCCGGGAAGACATAGAAAGCACCTTCCGGAACATTCACTTTCACGCCTTCAATTGCCCGCAACTTTTCCAATACAAGGTCTCTTCTACCGCGAAATGCAGCAATCATGTCTTTTAAAATAGCAGGATCGGCATCTACTGCGGCAATTGCTGCTTTCTGCGCAATGGAACAGGTTCCGGAAGTAAATTGCCCCTGCATTTTGGTACATGCGTCTGCAATTGCCTGTGGTGCTCCGATGTACCCGATTCGCCATCCGGTCATCGCCCATGCTTTGGATACACCGTTTACTGTGACCACCTGGTTGTAGATCGCATCAAACTGTGCAAGGCTTTCATGTTTCCCTACAAAATTAATATGTTCGTAGATCTCGTCTGCGATAACAACGAGATCCGGGTGCTGTTCAATTACGTGTGCTAATTTTTTCAGTTCCTCTCTGCTGTATACAGATCCGGAAGGATTACACGGAGTGGAGAAGATCATCATCTTTGTTTTCGGAGTGATCGCACTTTCTAATTGTTTGTCGGTGACTTTGAAATCACTTTCAATCGTTGCCTCAACCACAACAGGTATTCCCCCTGCAAGTTTTACAATTTCGATGTAAGAAACCCAGTAAGGTGCCGGGATGATCACTTCATCTCCTTCGTCCACAAGACTCAGAATCACATTGGCCAACGACTGTTTTGCTCCCGTGGAAACAACAATCTGCGTCTTGGAATAGTTCAACCCGTTATCCCGCTTGAACTTTTTTGAAATACTTTCTCTCAAATCGTCATATCCCGGAACAGGGGTATACGTCGTGAAATTATCGTTCATGGCTTTTACTGCCGCATCTTTTATAAATTGAGGGGTGTGAAAATCGGGTTCTCCTAAACTCAACGAAATAATATCCTTCCCCTGAGCTTTCAACTCGCGGCTCAATCTTGACATGGCAAGTGTAGCCGATTCCTCCATATTATTCAAACGGCTGGAAAATTCTAACATAATCAGTTTATTTGTTTTTTACAAAGCTAAACAAAGAACCGAAACAGTGACGGGAAAGCAACTTTTTTTTGGCAGTACTTCCCGTAGGGAACTTATTTCCTTTATGCAGGGCGTGTTCTCATGCTATCCGCTGTATCTCCGGAAGTGTCCGGAGGATGTCGCTGCTATCATGCACGCGGGTTCCGGCAGTGTAATAAATTTGTAGAGCAGATTACCGTTTTTTGTATCTTGCCGTTTTTAATCGGGATAGACGTATGAAGAAAGTAGTGATTGCCGGAGGGACGGGATTTATCGGTCAGAAGCTGGAGAATTACCTGGTGGCTCAGGGATACGAAGTGAAAATCCTCACCCGGAAACCGGTAAAAGAGCATCATGTATTCTGGAATCCTGCAGAACAGCAGATAGATGCAGAACATTGCTCCGATACACAGGTCTTGATCAACTTGTGCGGAGAAAACCTGAATGCGAAACGGTGGACGCGCAAACAAAAACAACTGCTGGTCGATTCCAGGGTGCAGACAACCCGGTTATTATATGAATTGTGCCAGTCGTTTCCGAATCTGGAGCAGTACATAACAGCTTCCGGGATCACCGCATACGGTTTTGATGATGGAAAGCGGGAGCATCCGGAATCAGACCCGTATGGAAATGATTTTCTCAGTCAACTGGTGAACGAGTGGGAACAGGCTGCCGATTTATTTGCTTCCACCTGCCGGGTGACAAAGTTGCGGATTGCAGTCGTATTTGAAAAAGAATATGGAGCACTCCAAAAAATGAGTGCTCCCGTAAAGATGGGAATAGGAGCACCACTGGCGACAGGAAAGCAACAAATTCCCTGGGTGCATAGTACGGACCTGGTGCGGCTGATTGAATTTGCAATTGTAAACGAATTGGAAGGAACGTATAATACCAATGCCGGGAATGTCAGCAACAAAGAGTTGACGACATACATAGCAGCATCACTGAATAAAAAATTGTGGTTACCCAACATCCCCGCTTTTGTATTGAAAATGGTACTGGGTGACATGGCTGAAATGGTTGTCTGCGGAGCAAAAGCAAGCAATGAGAAGATCAGTGGAAAAGGATTTGTGTTTAACTACCGGTCAGTTCCGGAAGTGCTGCGTTAATTTGCAAGAAAAGGTTAAAAAAACGATTTTTTCTTTCAAAAACGTCGGATTCTTGGCATTTTTGCAAAAATGCAATAGTTAAAAATGACACATACCTTCTAAATTAGATGTAACAATGGAATTATATTACTCACTTTCAATCCTCATTGTCTTAGCTTCTGTTTTTGCCTATCTGAACCTCCGGTTTTTGAAACTACCCTCTACCATTGGAATCATGTTCATCGCAATCGTCGTGTCTATTTTTGCACGCATTGCCGGAATATATATGTTTCCCGAAATTACGGAAGACCTCACAACACTGATTAGTGGTGTCGATTTTACAGAAATCCTGATGGGAGGAATGTTGAATTTCCTTTTATTTGCAGGAGCAATTCATGTTCGTTTTGCGGATTTGCGGGAGCAGCGACTTCCTGTCTTGATCTTTTCAACGATCAGTGTCATTATTTCTACGTTTGTAATTGGCTTTGTACTCTATTACGTTACCCCATTCTTTGACATTGAACTGCCGTTCCTGTATTGTTTATTATTCGGTTCCCTGATTTCTCCCACCGATCCGATTGCTGTGCTGGGAATTCTCAAGAAAGCGAAGGTAAGCAAGTCATTGGAAACAAAAGTAACGGGAGAATCCCTGTTTAACGATGGAGTAGCCGTTGTCCTTTTCGTGGTTATTTTCCAACTGACTCAATCACCGGGGATGGAAGTCAACCTGGGAAAAACAACATTGTTGCTGGCGAAAGAAATTTTCGGAGGATTGTCATTGGGAGTGTTGCTCGGATATTCTGCTTCCAAAGCAATCAAGGCGATTGACGATTACATTGTTTCGGTTTTGATTACTCTTTCTGTAGTAATGGGAGGGTACCTGATTGCGCACTCGTTTCATATTTCAGGTCCGCTGGCAATGGTGGCCGCCGGGTTGTTTATCGGTAATTACGGAAAGAAGACGGCAATGTCTGATATCACAAAAGAATATTTATCGAAGTTCTGGGAGCTGATCGATGAGATACTGAATGCGATCCTATTCCTGTTCATCGGGCTGGAATTGTTGATCATCAAAGATTTTGAATCGTATTGGGAAATCTCAATTCTGGCAATCTTCATTGTCTTATTTGCGCGTTTTATTTCCATTTGGATTCCTTCGATTGTCGTGCCGTTTAATCCCCGGCTTTCGAGGGGGACGCTGAAAATGCTTGTATGGGGAGGACTCCGTGGAGGCGTTTCCATTGCTCTGGCACTTTCTGTAAATGAGCCCGAATACAAAGAACTGATATTGGAAATGACTTATTTTGTTGTGGTTTTCTCTATTTTTGTACAAGGATTGACAATCGGCAAAGTATCGCAACGGGTACTGAAACCAGGAGAACATTAAAAATTAGTGATTATGTTGAAATTAGTAAGAATTACCGCGATTGCAGAAGGAATTTCCTACCTCGCTTTCGCGTTGACGATGCCACTGAAGTACATGTGGGAAATTGCCTGGCCGAACAAAATTGTAGGGATGGCACATGGCGTTTTGTTTGTTGCTTTTTGTCTGTTGGTTGTAATCGCTGCCGGGCAGTTGAAATGGAATAAAACAAAGACGCTGATTCTTCTGATTTCATCACTTCTTCCTTTTGGAACATTTTGGGCCGAGAAAAAATATTTGAGAGAAGAAGAAAAATCGAATGACACGTTAGACTCTTTTGTGTAATTTTATTGAAAATAATAAGGTTATGAGATTGACTACACTTATCTTATTGGCGGCTATGGCTTTTTCTTCCTGTAAAAAAGGGCAGGCCGATTTTCATATTTCAGGATTTGCGCTGGATGAATCAAACATGCAGGTACTGGCAGGTGCGCAGATTGATGTGTATAAAAAAAATGCAGGCTCCGAAGAACAAGTGCATGTTAAAACGCTGCAAACCGATGCCGAAGGGAAATTTGAATTGGATCTGAAAAGAGATCAATTCGTCTCTTTGATCATGCGGGTCTCAAAGGACGGGTACTTTACGGAAGAAAAGACCGTCAATTTTAAAGATCTGACGTTAAAGCAGACGAATTTCATCAATTTTACCACTACAGGGAAGTCCTGGGTTAAAATCCACCTGGTGCATACGGAAAGCGCAGATACGCGCATTGACATCATAAAAACACAAGGGAAATCGGCTTGTACCGAATGCTGTCCGGACGGATACCAGCAGTTTATAGGAATATTGGATACTGTTTTTTATTGTGTGAATGATGCAAATACAGTGTATGAAATTACCTATTTCAAGCAGTTTTCATCCTTCAGTGGTACAAAAAGCGTCATCACTCCACACATGGATACGACGGAATTATTACTGAACTATTAATTGTATTCTTGTTACGCCCAAACCTTAGCGCCTTCTGAACAGTTGTTGCAGATATCGATCTGGTTTCGGTGAGTGAGTACTGCGGATCTGAATCCATTGTATTTTTTTGAATGCCAGATTGCTTTAAAGTTGTCTTCTTCCAGACTGCCCAGTTGGTGTTGTGCATCCTTGTCAAAACAACACGGAACTACTTTTGCATCCCAGGTAAGGACACAACTGGACCACATGCGCCAGCAATGATTTCCTGTTTTCCACTTTAATGTATAGGTCCCGTCAGGCAGTTGTTTGTAGCGGGCATATTTTTCATTTTCCGGCATAAGCGGATTACCGTGTTTGTAATCGTACAATTGAGCGGTTTTGATACGTACTTCATCAACACCGAGTTGTTTCCCGAGTTTTGCTATTTCCTCAATTTCGTGTTCATTGGGTTTGACGGCAAGAAATTGGATAATGAGATGAGGAGTGGACGAATGGAGTTGTTGTTTTGCTTTTACCAGGTGCTGCGTGCCCGCAATGACTTTTTCAAGCGTTCCATGCACGCGGTATTGTTCATACGTTTCCTGCGTCATTCCGTCAATGGAAATAATCAGCCGGTCGAGGCCGGATTGAACAATTTCTGCTGCTTTGGATGGTGTAATGAAATGGGCATTTGTTGATGTCGCAGTATAAATCTTATGTTTTTTAGCCGCTTTGATCAATTCCAGGAAGTGAGGATGCAGAAATGGTTCGCCCTGGAAATAATAATTGATGTAAAATACGTTTCGGGAGAGTTGCCGTAACATTGTTTCATGTACATCTGATTGCAACCTTCCGGTAGGTCTTGAGAATTGTTTCAATCCGCTCGGACACTCCGGGCATCCCAGGTTGCAGGCAGTTGTCGGCTCGATACTCAACGAAAAAGGCATTCCGCGGTGAAGATTCTTTTTCAATGCGCGCGACAAGAAATAGGAGTGGTAGAGTACAGCCAGATTCCACATTCTTCTGATGGAAAGGTGGCGCATAATATTCAGTGTATCCCGCAATTTATTCACACACCGAAATTAGGTTATTTTTTTCGACTTTCCCGGAAAAAATAAGTACTGGTTTTCCAACCATAGCAGTAGTTTCTTTCGTTATATACTTATAATCAGTCAATAGAAGGTGTTGTAGTAATGAATTAACCGTTTAATCAATGAAGACCACACTTTACAAAAAAAAATAATTTTTAACTTTTTATTCAAAAATAAAATACTACCTTAAGCGTACTATTTATGACTAAGATAGCAACCATTAAAACAATCAGCCATGAGACAACTAAAGATCGCTAAACAAGTAACAAACAGAGAAACGGCTTCTCTTGACAAGTACTTACAAGAAATTGGCAGGGTAGATTTGGTAACTGCTGATGAAGAAGTTGAATTGGCAAAGAGAATCCGTGAAGGAGACCGGATCGCCTTAGAGCGATTGACGAAAGCCAATCTTCGTTTCGTTGTTTCGGTATCCAAGCAATATCAAAATCAAGGATTGTCACTTCCCGACTTAATTAATGAAGGAAACATGGGATTGATTAAAGCAGCAGAACGCTTTGATGAAACACGCGGATTTAAGTTTATATCTTATGCGGTTTGGTGGATTCGTCAGTCCATCTTGCAGGCATTGGCTGAACAGGCGCGAATCGTACGCCTTCCGTTGAATAAAATCGGTACGATTAACCGCATTAACCGTGCATTTTCCGAATTGGAGCAAAAATATGAACGTCCGCCTACGGCAGAAGAACTGGCAGAATTTCTCGAATGCAGCGTGAATGACATCCGGCAGTCATTGGTGAATTCCGGTCGCCATATTTCGATGGACGCGCAATTGGTGGAAGGAGATGAATCTTCATCCAGCCTGTATGATATTCTTCCGAATGATTCCCTGCCGACTCCGGAAGATGGATTGGCTGTTGAGTCCCTCCGAAAAGACATTGAGCGCTCCCTTTCTACGCTGACATCGCGGGAAGGAGATGTCGTTCGTATGTATTACGGCTTAAATGGAAAAGCACCGTTGACTCTGGAAGAGATCGGAGAGCGTTTTGACCTGACCCGCGAACGCGTACGTCAGATCAAGGAAAAAGCAATTCGGAGATTGCGACATACTTCTCGCAGTAAAATGCTGAAAACATACCTGGGTTAAGCCGGGTCTACATCGATTACCACCCGGATACTTTTGTGTGTGGCGTGGCTGTAGAAGGTGTCGATGAGTTCACTTATTTTGTCTTTTATTTTAGAATCGGGCGCATGGCGTTCAATTTTGAGTTTGATTTGTTTCAGAAACTGATTTTGGATTCTGCGCACTACCGGGAATTCAGGTCCAAGCACCCGCTCTTTAAAAACAGATCGCAGAGAGGTCGCCAGTTGCTGTGCCCCGCTGCTTACCACCTGTTCATCCTTGTGTTTTAACGTAATGTTGATGATTTTATAAAAAGGCGGATAGAAGAAGTTTTTACGTTCAATGATTTCAGCATTGTAAAAACTTTTGTAATCATGCTGATGCACCTTCTGAATGACCCAATGATCTACGTCACCGGTTTGGATGATAACTTTCCCCCGTTCGTGATCTCTTCCTGCCCGTCCCGCAACTTGTGACATGAGCTGGAAGCTGCGCTCGAATGCACGGAAATCAGAGCGGTTGAGCATCAGGTCGGCGTCCAGGATTCCCACTAAGGCAACATCCTTAAAATCCAGTCCTTTTGAAACCATTTGCGTCCCAATGAGAATATCTATTTTTCGTTCTCCGAAGTCATTGAGTATATTCTCATACGCGTGTTTGTTTCGTGTTGTATCCAGGTCCAGCCGCTGAATAGCAGCTGCCGGGAAAATGGTTGCCAGATCATCTTCGATTTTCTCCGTTCCGAATCCCAGCATTTTGATGCGGTGACTTCCGCAGGCTGCACACGTGCCGACAGGTGGCTGTACATAACTGCAGTAGTGGCACTTTAATGAATTGGTCTGCTTGTGATAGGTTAAGGAGACGTCACAGTTGGTACACCTGGGTGTCCAGTGACAAATCTCACACATCCACAGCGGTGTGTATCCCCTGCGGTTTTGAAATAAAATGATTTGTTTGTTTTTATTAAGTGTTTCCCTGATTTCATCAATCAAAAAAGAAGAAAAATCGGATTGCATACTTTTCTGAATCCGGGCTTTGCGCATGTCGGCGCATTGAATTTCGGGCAATTGCACACCTCCGAAGCGCGTTGTCAATTCAACAAATCCATATTTTCCTGATTGTGCGTTGAAATAAGTTTCCATGGCTGGTGTAGCAGACCCGAGCAATACTTTTGCGTTGTGAAGTTTTGCCAGTACAAGGGCTGCGTCGCGGGCATTGTATCGCGGAGAAGGATCGTATTGTTTGAATGAACTTTCATGTTCTTCATCTACAATAATTAACCCCAGGTTTTTAAACGGGAGAAAAACAGAGGATCTTGCTCCGACAATCAACCGGAATTTAGAGGGGTTATCTGCCAGTACATTGTTCCAGATCTCTACACGTTCATTTTGATTGAATTTGGAATGATATACACCGATGTATTCACCAAAATAAACAGAAAGTCGCTGAATCAATTGAGTAGTGAGTGCGATTTCAGGCAACAGGAACAAGACTTGTTTTCCACGTTCCAGCTGTTCCTTGATCAGTTTTACATAGATCTCAGTTTTACCGGAACCTGTAACACCAAATAACAGCGTTACAAAGTGCTTTTCAAACGATTCGGTGATTTCCCGGTAAGCGGTCTCCTGTGCCTCTGAAAGTTCCTTGATTTCCGTTTCGGAAGGGTCAAGTGCACGGAGGCGGCTGACTTCCAGTTTTTCTATAAGAATGTAACCGTTTTTCTCAAGGGTTGTAAGTGTAGAAGCAGAGATTCCGTGTTCAAGGACTGTTTTTTTTGCAATGTATTCCTGGCGGGTATCCAATCGTAACTTCAGAATGGTTAACAGCCCATCCAATTGTGATGCTTTGCTTTTAGTGGTCTCCAGCGATGCGAGCACATTGTTCAGGTCTTCCTCTGTAAAAACGGGATTGATACAGACAAAACTCTCTTTTTTCGGGGTGTATTTCTGGTTGAGTTCTTCCTGTGTAATAACGATTCCTTTGTCAATGAGTCGTTTGATAATCGGATGCACGTTTTTTATTCCGAGAATTTCAGAAAGTTCTTTGAGGGTTAATTCCTCCCGGATTTCCAATGTCTCAACAAGTGTTTCTTCCTTTTCCGCTAATTCCATTCCCTTTTCAAAGTCGGGATGTAGCTGGATTTTTGTTTCACTTGCCAGTTTAAAGTTAGCGGGGAGCGCAGCATTCAAAACATCTCCGATCGGAGCCATGTAATACTTCGCGATCCATTTCCAGAAAGCATATTGATTTCCTGTGATAATCGGTGCCTCATCTAAAATATATTCGACATATTTTGCCGTATAGGAAGGTACCGTTTCATGTACTTTCGTAACAATTGCCGTATAAAATTTAGATTTCCCGAAAGGGACAACAACGCGGACACCTTCCCGGATGTAAGTGTTCATTTCAAAAGGAACACGATAGGTGAATTCCCTGTGAACAGGAACAGGAAGAATTACATCTGCAAAGAGGGTTTTACGTTCATCCATTGAGTATTGCTGACATCAGTCCGGTTAAAATGCAGCGATCATTACTTAATTACACGACCAGGGCTCCGGGTTGTCTAACGCGTGTTGCGAGCAGAAACTCAGTGTTCCCGTAATTGGTCCGGCACATAATTCACGTCTGGATTTTTTGTCCATTCCCTGTGTGATACTCGAAATCCCGACAGCAGGTTTGTACACACTGTATGTATACCTTGCTCCGAAGATTCCCAATACGCTATGTCCTTCCGTGATGGTTAAATTCGTGTACTTTGGTTTGTTTTGAGCCAAAGAAGAAGATGGTTTGCTTACTTCGATGTAGTTTGCCAGCTCTCTTGATGCTCCTGTTATCTGCACATCGAATCCGAGGTAAATTCTTTTTTCAATAGAAGACGATACGGGTACTTTATCTTTTACAGTACGGTAGAATGTTTCTCCCGAAAATGTAAACGTTTGGGATGTGTTTGCTCCGGGAATAATGTCATATTCTCCGAGATTGAACCAAATAGCGTGATCCGTTGAATCCGTCATTCCAATGGCATATTCACGATAATCGAACCGTACTTTTCCATTCATTTTGTAGGAGTTTCCTACACTGGGGATGTTCAACGATTGAGTCGCGTATTCTCCCAACGCATTTCCGTTTGCCGTTAATTTCAAGCTGGCATTTGAATTCGCCCAGGTGCCGGCAGAAAGACCGCTAACCAGTTGCGTTTGTCCTGTAACAATGATTCTTCCACCATCAATTTTGGCCGTCATTTTATAAGTTGCATCAGCTAACAGCGGTGCCGCAGGAGTGGTGTAGAATACATATACTTTCTGTTGAGGAGCATAGAAAACGCCGTTCTCATCTTTGTTTTGAATAATGGTATCATGCAGTGTGAATAGTCTTCCCTGGCTTCCGTTTGCAAGCACCTCTTGAATTGTGATGTCTACCTGGTCAAAATAAGACGAGTCCGGAATTGTAGCGATATCCAGTGAATTGGTCACACCGTCACCAATAAATGTACGCGTAATTTTAACATAATGTGATGTTTCTGACTGATCCAGGATTCCGATAACTACGGCAGACTCCTGACCGGCTCCAACCAGGTCAATTTTGTCTTTACACGAAGTTAGAAATGTTAATGCCAGGCCTATTACAGAAAAAATCAGAGTGTTTTTCATTTGAAAAAATATTAGAAGACCAAAGATATGAAATTTTACTGAATGAATTTGATAAGTTTCAATCAATTATTACTACGCTTTACTCAATCAATCGCCGTTACGGATAGCGTTAATGTATCACTTACGTTAAATGAAAGACTTACTCTTCCGACAAATCACCGGCACTCTTTGTATAATTTCTCCACTTTTCAAGTAGTTGCTGAAAACCTGCAGGTAACTCGGAATCAAACCGCATGTATTCTTTCCGGGTCGGGTGTTCAAATCCCAGCGTTTTTGCATGCAATGCTTGTCCCTTTGTCAGATCAAAGCAATTCTCAATGAACGTTTTGTATTTGTTGTGCGTCGTACCTTTCAGAATTGCATCGCCTCCGTATTCCAGATCGTGAAAGAGTGTGTGTCCGATGTGTTTCATGTGCACCCTGATCTGGTGTGTACGTCCCGTTTCCAGTTTACATTCAACGAGTGTGACCAGTCCGAATCGTTCGAGTACTTTATAATGTGTTACAGCATGTTTTCCGTGATCCCCTTCCGGGTAAACTACAAACATTTTTCTGTTTTTCAGAGAGCGACCGATATGCCCTGTCACAGTGCCATCTTCTTTAACGTCTCCCCAAACCAAAGCCCAATAGCGACGCTCTGTTGTCCGGTCGAAAAACTGCTTGGCCAGGTGGTTGAGTGCATATTCCGTTTTTGCAACTACGACCAACCCGGTCGTGTGTTTATCCAGCCGGTGTACCAACCCGGGGCGACCATAATAATCCTGTGTTCTGTGCGGTAAATTGTCAATGTGGTACACCAATGCGTTGACCAGTGTGCCGCGGTAATTTCCAAGTCCGGGATGTACCACCATGTCATCCGGTTTATTGACAACCAATAAATCGTCATCTTCATAAGGGATTTCCAATGGAATATTTTCAGGAATTAAATCCAATTCCTGGGCGGGAAACGGAAGTACCAGTGAAATTTCATCATTGGGCTTTACCTTATAATTTTGTTTTACTTTTTGCCCGTTGACAATGATAAAACCATTCTTTGCGGAATTTTGAATCCTGTTTCTGGAAGTATTGGGAAGACGATCCATCAGGTATTTATCAATTCTGACAATAAACTGACCCGGATCTACTTTGACTTTATGATGTTCGTACAGTTCTTCTTCCTGTTCTTCGGAGAGGTGCTGATCTACCTCCTCTGGCTCATCTGTCATCTGGATTTAACTACTTTATATGTTCTCGATAAATTGGAAGAGGATTTCACCAAATAGATGCCGTCAGGCTGATTGCTGATGTCAAATGTTGCTTCATCTGTAGTCAATACCAACTCACCCCGGATGGAATACACCTGGATTTGCCCGGATTGACCTGTTGATGATTGAATGTGATAAATTCCACTTGACGGATTCGGGTAAATCGTCAATTCCGCAGATTCCTTTATGACGGGTTTAACGCCCAGTTCAGGGTCCATGGAGGTAGAAAAAATCGGACGGATCATCACCGACCCCGGAATTTGTGATTGTTCCCATGTAAGTCCGCCATCTAAACTGAAATACGTATTTTCGTGCTTATCTGTATTTTGATCAAGTCCGACTCCGTAACGAATCGCATCAATTTGCTTCCACCCGATGTAAAAGGTGCCTGATACAGGTACTTTGATTGTATCATCGGTAAAGTATTTGATGAATGTATTTCTTCCGTATCCATAAGATGGCTGACGTAAATTGAATGCATTGTCTTCGTACAAAACAGCTCCCGGAACACCGCCGTTATCCCCCCAGATTGTCAGCTGAAACAACTTATTGGTCACATTGTTAACCGTTGGAACGAAATGAATGTACGCTCCGATAACAGAATCTGCCTCGTACGGCGTATATTTGATTGCCAGTCGGGACTGTGCCCCTTGCGGACCATAAGCCAATTCAGCGCTTCCGTCATCGTACGAATAGTAATTACCGAAAAACTGCTCGGAATAAGTGGTGTCATTTGGCAGATAGTTGGAACCTACAGGGACGGAAACGATTGTTTCAATGGTAAATAATTGTTTGGTTCCCGGTTTGGTATGGTCGTATTGGAAAGAAGATACATTGTGTTCTGACACATACGTTGTGCGCGGACGGTAATCCGGAATCGGCTGTGATGGCGGATTGTAATTTGCAATGATCTGACCGTTCAGGTTGACACTTCCTTCCAGTGTGCCATTGTATTTTACATCAATTCTACCCCCTCCTGCGGATGTAATATTTGCACCACCATTTAAGTAGCTGTTGCGTACTGTTAACGGTACTTCTGTCGACATTTTTCCACTGTGATTATTCTGGTAGTGATCCCACGGAACAGACGTATAGTCTTTCAGCAAGGTTACGGTAGGGTAAGAAATAGCGAAATCTTCAATCAATGTATCCTGAATACCGGACAGGTCGCGCACATTTACATAATCAATGTGAAAGTGATCGAGTGCTCCGGAAAGTCCTCCGTAATTTTTGAAGCGGAATTGAAACGCGTTGGTAAAGTATGCCGGGTTTTTAATGGGAATGTGCGCCAGTTTAAATTCGCTGACAGTCCCTCCGTTGGTAGACCATTGCCAACGCCAGATTTGTGCGGTCGCATCGTAAAACTCCAGTATAAGTGAATCGGTGGGTTCTGGAATGTCTCCCAGCCCTTGTTTTTGGTAAAGGAAAGTAATGTACAGGCTATCGGAAATTGCGCTTCCCGTCAGGTCAATTGGTTTGGATGTCAGGAAGTCAGCTTCTCCCGACAGGGTCGTTCCCATTTGGTACGGATAACCTGTCCGGTCAATTCCGTCGAAGGTCATCACCCCGATAGACCATGGATTTTTAGCGAACCGGTAATTGTGGTATGCGTGGTCATCGATCCAGTAGGTTCCCGGAGTAGCTGCATGTGCAAAAAACTGACGTGCAGAGTCTTGCGTGATGTTGGGTGATGGAATCCAGATGGTGTCCGGAACATCCGGAATACCAACAGTGTCATAAATATAATAAGGAGGGTATCCCGTAACGGTTTCGTAAACGACCGGGTAGCTGTTGAGGTTTCCTTTTTTTACTGTTACTCCCGGGAAGTTATAATCCGTATATCCTCCTGTGTTTGTGTCAAACACCCTCCTGAATGTTACCTGTGTTGTGTAAACTGCAGTTGCTGGCAGGGGAATGTCATTTTCATCTTTTAAGCGGTAATACAACGTGGAGGTCACCCCCGGGTCAGAGTAGTCCGCATTGTATGGCTGGATTCTGTTTTTTGAAAAATCATCAAAAATCGGAAGTGTGATTGTATCAACTGTATAAATGAATGTACTGTCAATACTTCCTGTTGATTTGGTTTGATAGTTGTTTTTTTGTTCTTTGATCAACTCCGGGTTATGTGTAATCGGTAAAACACCTTCTCCCTGAGAAAATGCATTGTTGAATCCCATTAAAAAAAGGAAAATTGTAGCAATCGTTTTCATGTGTACCATTTAAGTTTTACTTTGTTGCATGAACTGTTATGGTAGCACCTCCGGAGATAACACCTCCCTCAATGTATTCGGGACTTTGAGAGAAGACACGTGCTGAACAACTGTCGGCACTTGTCACACATCCGTCGCAAATCACTACCAAACTAACGTTCGGAACAACTGATAAACGGCTTTTTACATCACATATTGTCAGATCCATCAAATTCGGTGTAGGAATCTCTTCCCCAAGCGCACCTTTTCCTACAATTAATGTAATTGTTGAACCGATAGATACTTTTTCTTTCTCGTTGATTGTCTTGCCATTGTGCAACTGTTGGATAACGGCACCCGCAGCTTCCACGGAAGGTCTGTATTCGATTTTGAACTTCAAGCCCCTGCTCTTGAGAATGTTTTCGGCGAACCGCTGTGATTTATCGACACAGTTAGGTACTTCAACCAGTTGTGATTTTTTAGATACCTTCACCCGGATGATTCTTCCTTCTTTTACAAATACATCTGACTGTGTACTCGGAGCAGGATCCTGAAATATGATTGTTCCGTCAGCCTGGGAAGGATCGTATACGCTTTCAGATATTTCGTATTGCAACCCCAGGTTTTCAACAATGGAAGGCAGTTGTTTCTGGTTTTTTCCGATCAGGTTGGGGACAGCGATTTTCTTTCCGTGATCCGTATAACTATCCAGGTAAATGTTCAGAACAAATATGATCACAATATACGTCAGTATCAATAATCCCAGGTTGATCAGGAATTTTTTGGTAAAGAAGAAATTTTTGAATTTCGCGCCTAAACTCATAGTTTATCAAATGTGTAAATGGAAACAAAGATACTATTTCTGATTCTAAATCAAATAGGTGATCAGATATATTTGTTGAACGGGAATTAGAGGATGATTGCAATACACCGATTTACAAATCCCGGGAATTGTTTTTAACAGTTTATTTCTAATTGTTTATTTTTTTTTGTTCTGATTGTCTATTTCACGCTTGGAAATTCTATATTTGCGACTTTGTAAATAATTTAAACGAAAACAACCAATATGCGAAATAGAGGATTTTTCTGGTTTTTAACGATACTTTTAGTCGTTATTTCAGTGTATCAAGTTTCATTTACTTTTGTCTCCAACTCTGTTGAAAAGAAGGTAGAAAAGGAAGTTGAGAATGAGCTTGGCGATTACAAAGAATTGGCAAGCAAGACCGGAGATACGATTGTCATTGATGGTATTTTAATTGATTTCAGAAAACCGGAAGGTGAAGAAAACGCCCGCACTGCTCTGATCAATAAGAAATTGAAAGAAAAAGGAGACGCGCCTGTTTATCCGGTGTTGGGATCTTCTTTCTCGACGGTTAAAAAACGTTCAATGGCATTTGGACTTGACCTGGTAGGAGGGATGTCCGTTACGATGGAAATCAACATTCCTGAAATGGTGAAAAACTTCGCGAGAAGCGAACGCGATTCCAAATTCAGAAAAGCATTTGATGCGGCAATGGGTGAATACACTGTAAAAGGTGGTGATTTTATCAAGATTTTCTCTCAAAAGCACAAACAAATCAACAAGAATGTTCCATTGGTATCCTTGTTTTCGCTTGTTGATAATGAAGAGTTAAATATCAAATCGACAGATGAAGAGGTGGTGAAATTCCTCAATGACCGTGTGAAATCATCTATGAACGGAATTGAAGAAATCATTGATCGTCGTGTCAATCAGTTTGGTGTATCGCAGCCAAATATCCAGAAAGATGAGCAAAACAACCGTTTGTATGTAGAACTTCCGGGAGTTCAGGACGAAAAGACAGTAGCAGAGCAGTTGCAGTCAACAGCAAACCTGCAGTTCTTTGAAACGTATACCGGACAAGAAATTGCCAGAAACTGGGCGGATGCGGTAACGCTTTCCACGCAGAAAGAAGCGGCAGTGGTTGAAGAAACAGATACAACAGCGACAGGAGATTCTACAGCGACACTTTCGTTGGATAACCTGGGAGATTTGAGCAACACAGGAACGAAAGGATTGGGCGAACTGGTGGTTCCGGTAGGAGAAAATCCGTTCATGGCATTTGCTACGATTGAAGACCGTACATTGGTTGACCAAATCCTTGCCCGCAACGACATCCGTCAAACATTCCCGGAAGACCTGAAATTTATGTGGTCTTCTGATCCGGAAGCGCTGGAGAAAAAACCAGGGTATTTCCTATATGCAATTAAAGTGCCTGCAAGCGGTAAAGCTCGTGTAGGAGGAAAAGATATTCAGAAAGCGACTCCGGATGTAAACGACAGAGGACAACGTACAGTGAATCTGCGTATGACAACAGAAGGATCTGAAAAATGGGCTTTGATGACCAGTGAGAACGTTGGAAAAGCAGTTGCGATCACAATGGATAATATTGTATACAGCGCACCGGTTGTTCAAAATGCAATTACACAGGGGAATACAGAAATCACAGGGAATTTCTCATTTGAAGAAGCAACAAAATTTGCAGGCTTATTGAATGGAGGTGCACTTCCTGCACCATGTGTTATCAAAGAGCAGGTAAAAGTAGGGCCGACTGTAGGAGCTGAGAACGCACGTTCAAGTATGATCTCATTCGCGGTTTCTTTATTGGTGGTGTTGCTATATGTCATTTTCTACTACGGTAAAGCGGGACGTGTTGCAAGTATCGTATTGATCGCGAACGTTGTTTTTATCTTCGGTACACTTGCTTCTTTTGGGGCGGTATTGACACTGGCTGGTATTGCCGGAATCGTATTGTCATTCGCTATGGCGATTGATGCCAATGTCCTGATTTACGAACGTGTCCGGGAAGAATTGTCCGCCGGGAAAGACCAGGCGACAGCTATCAACGAAGGATTCCGCAAGTCATTGAACCCGATTATTGATGCCAACGTAACATCATTATTGACTGCAATCGTATTGAAATTGCTGGGATCCGGACCAATCGAATCGTTTGCAATCACATTGATCATCGGTATCTTTACATCTGTGTTCTCTGCATTGGTGATTACTAAATTGATTTTTGACATTCAGATGAGAAGAGGTAAAACGATCTCGTTCGATATCAAAATGACAAAAGATGCCTTTAAGAATGTAAACATTGATTTTGCAGGGAAGAGAAAAACATTCTACATCGTTTCCGGATTGGTAGTTGCTGCATCGTTGGGAGCATTGTTCACAAAAGGATTGAATCCAAGTGTGGAATTCTCTGGTGGTCGTACATATGTCGTGAAGTTTGATGAGTCCATTAAAGGTGATCTGAATCAGTTGGAGCAAAACATCAGAAAATCATTCAACTCTTCCGAAGCGTCTATTGTTTTAAAAACAAAAAATAACTCGTATAACGTTGAGATTGTTACCAATTACTTGTTGGGGAATGAATCTGCAAACGGTCAGGTTGTTAATAAACTGGAAGATGCATTCAAGGCAGGAAAAGATAAGTGGGGAGGTTACAAGATTATGGAGTCGAGAACAGTATCTCCGACAATCTCAGAAGAGTTGACGCGTTCTTCTATCTGGGCGGTTGTTGCTTCACTGGCAATCATGTTCGGATACATCTTTTTCCGATTCGGAAAATGGCAATATTCAGTTGGTGCAGTAGCTTCACTGGCATTTACTGTAGTAGTCATTCTTGGTATTTTCTCTGTATTCAATGGAATTCTTCCGTTCAATATGGATGTTGACCAGGCATTTATCGCAGCGATCCTGACAGTAGTTGGTTATGGAATCAATGACACGGTCGTTGTATTTGACCGTATTCGTGAAAACCTGGGGTATGGAAACCAGGTGATCAATACGAAAGAGATTAACCTGGCATTGAACTCTACATTATCCAGAACATTTAACACGGGAGCGAGTGTGATCTTTGTGTTGTTGATCATGTTGTTCTTCGGAGGTTCTCCGATCAGAGGATTTATCTTCGCACAGTTGATAGGTGTCATTGTCGGAACATACGCGTCTATTTTTATCGCAACTCCGGTATTAATTGACCTTTCTAAAAAAGAGAAATAAGATCAGATTGAATTTTATATAGGAAAAGGCCATTCAACGAAGAATGGCCTTTTCTTGTTTTGGAGCCGCCCTAAACAATCAGAGAATCCGTTTTGTCACAGATGAACAGACAGAAGAGTTGCGTAGTAAATAAACATTTACCGCCTGTGTAAATTGATGGTTCAGTGAGACAATAAATCAAATATGGCAGATCTTGTAAAATGGCTATAACGATACATGACAGCCCAATTTATTTGTTGTTTGAATTGCTGCATTTAGAAAAGCTCTTTGTTCTTTCAATTGATTTTCTGATCGGAGAATAAAAATGCGTATGGGAACAACAAAAAAAAAAGCCTTTCCAGAAGACGACAGGCATTCGATCGTTGCTTTTGTGAGAGGATTACCCCTTGATCGGGATAAATGCTTGTGGGGTCATGTAAATCGTGATTAAAGGCGGAGCGGAGTGTATAAAAAAACCGGCGAAGAAATCTCCACCGGTCTCGGGTATATATATCTGTTTTTGTTAGCTGTAATAACCTTATTTTGTGATATCGGCCGCAATCACGAATTTTAAATCATTCCTTGTTCCGATTTGCAGCACGTCGATCAGGTTTTGTACTTCCATGTCGTATGGAATTCGTACCACAACGGTTGTGTTTCCCAGTTCCGCTGTCTTTGTAAGTAATACGCTTTCCAGATCTTCGAATGCCACTGGTTCTTTGTCGATGAAAAAACCTTCGTCTTTCGTAACGGAAAGTGTCAGATGCTTCTGGGATGTCTTTTCCGGAGCATCCGCCTTTGGCAAATCCATCTTGATTACGTTCGGGTTTGCCAGTGTTGAAATGATCAAAAAGAACAGCAATAAGAAGAACATGATGTCACTTAATGCATCTTTTGCGATCTCAACGTGGAATCGTTTATTTCGTCTTATCGCCATGGTTTGGTCGTTGAATAATATTAACAAAATCCATATTTACTTTCTGCACATTCAGCGTATAGTTGTCAATGATTCCATTCAATATGTGGTAAATGGCAAATGCAATAATACCTACTGTCAGACCTGCTCCACTGGCAATCATTTTTTCATACAAACCGGCAGAAATGTTCCCGATGCTTACGTTCTCAGTGATGGAAATACTGTAGAAAATTTTGATTACCCCTGAAATTGTACCCACGAATCCTAACGTCGGAGCGAGTCCGGCAATCATTCCGAGGTGTCCGAGGTTCTTTTCCATTTTACCGATTTCAATGTTGGTGGCTTTCTCCATATTCGATTCGATTTCGGAAACCGGACGGCCAATTGTTTGTACCCCTTCTTTGATCACATTTCCATAAGCCGTTTTGTCACGGGAAACAGTCGAAAGTGCATTTTCAACATTCCCCTGCACCAGGTTACTGCGCATGTCGCTTAGTAAAGAAGCGTCGAAACGCGTTACTCTTCGAATGTACAGGAATTTTTCGATCCCGACGGAGATTGTATAAAACAACAATAAAACGATTGGAATTAGAAATACCCCTCCTTTCAACAAGAATTCGATCGCAGAAATTTCTTTAATTTTTGGTTGTGATACCGTTTCAGCTACAGGAGCTCCTGTTTCCACCTGTGCAACGACAGTTCCTACAACAAACAATGCCATAGCAAGAATGGCGAATTTCGTTCTAATTTTCATTTTTATACAATTTAACACGATAAAATTAATTGTTCTTCCACCTCTTTTTTTTAAAGTGGGTAGAACATTTCAAACATGGATTGTTAACAACGTTAATTAACGAAGAAATTAATTGAAAAAGTATAAGTGACCTGTTATTTTTTGTGAAACGGGAGTCTGAAGTTATTTTCCTTTGGCTTTCACAATGATGAGAACGGTGTAAAGCATGATTTTAAAATCCAGTGCCAGTGTGCGGTTCTTCATGTACAATAAGTCAAATTTCATGCGTTGCAGCATCTGGTCCACATTTTCAGCATAACCGTACTTTACCTGCCCCCAGGAAGTTATTCCGGGCCGTACTTTTGTCAATTGAAGGAATTGTGGTTCGACAACAATAATCTGGTCGATGAAAAATTGACGTTCCGGTCGTGGTCCTACCAGTGACATGTCGCCCTTGAGTACGTTGAAAAATTGTGGCAATTCATCCAGCCGTAATTTGCGCATGACCCGCCCTACAGGTGTGATCCTCGGGTCGTGTGTTGAGGACAGCTGAGGGCCGCTTTTTTCGGCTCCGGTATACATGGTTCTGAACTTGATGATTTTGAACGGAACCCCATTTTTACCAATGCGTTCCTGCAAAAATAAAACCGGACCCGGTGAAGAAAATTTCACCAGGATGGCGAGCGTTATGTAGACGGGAATAAGAACGACAATTGCAAGTATAGAGCAGACAACATCGATGAACCGTTTAATCACACGCTGCCAGACAGGCATTACTTCTGCGTTTACTTCAATGAGCAAAGCCCCGAAGATATTACTCATCTTAACCGATCCGGAAAGAATGTCATACATATCCGGAAGAATATTGATCTTCAGGTCGCTGCCCTCCATGCGTACAATCAGGTTCCGGATGCGGTCGTGTTCTTTGCTTTCCAGCGCGATGATCACTTCTTCGATCTGATTCTGGCGAATAATTACTTCCAGCTCGTCGTCTGCTTTTCCCAGGTAGGGGAGTTTGTCTTCCAGCAAGCGGTCTGTTCCGTTCAGATTGACGAATCCGACTAACAAATGACCGCTGCTTTTTTTCATTTGCTGCAATTCTGAAACAATTTCAACTGCTTTTTCATTGCCTCCGATGACCAATGTCCGGAATCCTTTCTCCCGGCGATGAATCTTCTTTACGAGTCTGCTGACAAAAAACAAGCGCGCGAATACAAAATAAACAAAATGAATACCGTACAGCCAGAACAGCGATTGATAAAGCAACAGGTGGTCGTCGACTTCATCGTCCAGTAACAGGAAGAAAAACAGAACGACTGTTCCGAAAAGGGAGCCGAAAAACGTTAGGCCGACCACTTTCATCCGGTGGAGCCTCCTTACGTCAATATACGTTCCCTGCAATGCAAAAATAATCAGCCAGAAAATTGGCACAATTGCCAGTCCCGGATAGTAAGATGATCCAACTGAAAACCCTGTTTCTTCGATATAGACTTTGCGAACGTAATAAAAACTTGCCCATGCCGCAAGTGCGACAAGCCAGTCCAGGATAATTAGTAATATAGCCAGTTTAGACTTAGAAAAACTCATCGATACACAATCTTGATGTTGTCAATAAGTACGGTTGAATTGGATTGTCCTTCCGGTAATGAAAATTCAAAACCTGACCAGAACAGGTATCCGCCGGAATTGGCGACCAGTTCCGTCAGTTCAATGTATACTTTTTTCCATCCGGCATTTGCAGTAGTTACGGTGATGTTGTATTGTTCGGTAATGGTTCCGTCTGCTTTTCCGTACATAAAGAGCGTTTTGAGCGGAGCGGTGTTATTGCATTCAAATTCCAGGTAAATCTGCGATCCGATAGGAAATGAAAGAGGTTCATTGGTATAAGCTGTCCAGACACTTTGCGTGGAATTGACATCAATTTTGTAATAGAGATTGCTGTTGTTTTCGTCGCTTACCACCTGCGCGCTCGCAGTGGAATTTGATCCTTGATCCAGTTTAATGTTTCCCCCCTGAAAATCCTCGATCCAGAAAGTGGTTCCTGTCATATAGCGGGTTACCGGATTGACTGTAACCGTTTCGTCTGTTTTTAATTCTACGGTTTGTTCGTAGGCTTCCGTGAACGGATAATTTTTCTTTGTTGCTGAAATTCCGTTATTGAGAATCGTCGGATATACCCGGATGGTTGACTGACCGGTCACCAAAACAGGAATTTTACACGGTAATTCAAACGTTCCGATAAATTTATCATTGATATACACCCATCCGTTTGTAAATCCGTTAAGCGCTAATTCTCCTTCCGTTAACTGAGGATTGGACTCAACAGTAAATTTATTGATTTCAACCCAGGAAGGGTTCGGATTGTTTTTAATACAACCTGAAAAGAACAAACAGCTTCCAATTATTAATAGTAGAAATATTCTATTCATATAAGGTATTGTTAAACGTAATGTCACCATGTATTATTGTGCCTGCCATATGGATAGAAGTAAATAATCATCATTTCTCCGGCATTGCTGATCCATCAGATGTTTGAAACCAGTGAGGTGGAGAGCTTTAATTTCTCTAAAATCTGATGAGCAACATCCAATGCATGGTATCCATCCTCTAAAGAAACGATTGGAGTTGTATTTTGGTTGATCGCATCCGCAAATGTTTTTAATTCTTGCTGAATGGCATTGCTTTCTCCCAGGTGTGGTTTGTCGAAAAAAATCTTCTTTACAGGCTTTCCGTTCCCCATGTCAAAGACAATGTCAAACGGCCCGGGCTCATCTTCCATGTTTTCCATTCGTACCACCTCAAGTTCTTTGGTGAGGAAGTCGACACTGATGTATGCGTCTTTTTGGAAGAACCTGGATTTGCGCATGTTTTTCATTGAAATCCGGCTGGCTGTAAGATTGGCCACACAGCCATTATCAAATTCAATCCGGGCATTGGTAATGTCGGGTGTATCACTCACAACTGCGACTCCGGATGCTGAAATTCGTTTGATTCCCGATTTAACAACGCTCAGGATAATGTCCAGATCGTGGATCATCAGGTCTAATACAACCGGGACATCCGTACCCCGGGGATTAAACTGTGCCAACCGGTGTGTTTCGATAAACATCGGACGGTTCAGATAAGGTACGGCTGCTGCAAAGGCAGGATTGAACCGCTCAACGTGTCCCACCTGTACCTTTACACCTGCTTCTAATGCCAGGTTCATTAGCGATTTGGCCTCTTCAACAGTTTCCGTTACCGGTTTTTCTACAAACACATGCTTGGTTTTTCGGATGGCAAGACTTGCACACTCGTAATGCGTAATAGTGGGTGTTACAATATCGATGCAATCAACAGCATCAATCAACTGTTCCATTGAGTCAAAACGTTGAACACCATATTGTTCTTCCGCTGACCGTGCATTTTCATCGGAAGGATCGTAAAATCCAACCAGTTCAAAGTCAGTGGTTAATTCTTTTATGAGCCGAATGTGTATTTTCCCTAAATGGCCTGCTCCCAGTACACCAATCTTAAGCATAAGTTTATGTATTTCTGCAAAAATAGAAAGGGAAACGGGATACTTTGAAGTGACGGACGGTATTTTATCAACAATCATACACACAGAATTTCTTTTTTGAATGAAATAACGATATACGAATGTGGTGTTTTCCCATGCACTCTTTATTGTGAGATGCGAACAAACAAATGCAGGGGTAGAAGTTTGATTCTTAGGAAAAAAAAGAGAAGGAGCAGCGGTTAATAATGGGTGTTTTTTGTATGACTGATTTGTAAATTTTCATTTAAATACTGTTTATTTTCAGAGCAGACTCTTATTTGATAATTATTTTAAGTGATTGACTATAAAATAACTATACATTTGCGAGACTAACAAATTATGAAATCTATGCGTAAACACATCTTACTATTCGCTGTTACCTGCTTTGTTGGGTTAACGTCCTATTCTCAGGGGAACACGGACCTGAAAGGTCAAATTACCCAAAAAGAAACTGAATTAGCAAATGCTGCAAACAGTTCCCGCCAGGTAAACACTACCATTAAAGCTGAATTAAATAAGCTTTACATTGAGTACAAATCCGAATTGGAGACTCAATTGAAATCTATCACCGACGAGGTTCTTCTGGCACGTAAAAAAGAAGAGCTGGAAGTAATCAACAACAAAATTGAAAACTATTCACAACAAAAGTAAACAACGTATGAAAAGAAAACTACTATTCGGACTTGTCTTGTCCGCAAGTCTGTCGATGCCTTTTACGGGAAATTCACAGGCATTTACCGAAAATTTTGATAACATCACTACACTTACCGGAAGCGGCTGGTTTCAGCAAAATAACAGTTCCCCGGTAGGGACCAATCCCGTTTGGTTTCAGGGAAATCCACCTTCTACAGGTGGGCCGTTTATCGCATATAACGGAGCTGATAATGCGTACATCGCGTGTAACTTCAATAGTACAGCCGGGGGGTCAGGGACCATTAGTAACTGGTTAGTGACTCCTAACAGAACGTTCAGAAACGGAGATGTCATTACATTTTACACCCGTAAATACGATATTGGTCAGGATTATCCGGATCGCATGGAAGTGCGTTTGAGCGCAAATGGTGCCAGTACAAATGTTGGTACCGGGGCTACGGCGGTCGGAGACTTTACAACGCTTTTGACCAGTATAAATCCATCGTTGATTGTTGGCGGTTATCCGAGACAATGGACTTTGTATACGATTACTATTTCCGGTCTTCCTGCCCCGACCTCTGGTCGTATTGCGTTTCGCTATTTTGTAACCGGTGCGGGACCTACAGGAACCAATTCAGATTACATTGGACTTGACAACGTTGTGTATACACCGTATACATGTCCCGCATTTACCATGACAGCAGGAGGTGCACTTACCGGTGGTGTTGCAGGAAGTGCTTACAGCAATACATTGACACAAACAGGAGCGCTGGGTGCACCTAACTTTGCGGTCACAATGGGAGCATTACCTCCGGGACTTACGTTGGCTGCAAACGGAACCATTTCAGGTACTCCGACAGCGACGGGAACATTTAATTTCACGGCAACAGTAAATGATGCAAGTGGCTGTTCAGGATCACAAAGTTATTCAATTACTGTAGTCTGCCCGGCCAATCCGATCTCGATTGCTGCTTTTCCTGCGTTGTGCTCAAATGATGTGTCATACACACTTACTCAGGGCTCTCCTGTCGGTGGTACATATTCCGGAACGGGTGTTTCTTCCGGCCAATTTGATCCTGCTGTCGGTACGCAGACAATTACGTACGATTACACGGATCCGTATGGATGCGCACATTCCGGTAACGCACCTATCACTGTTAATAACGCACCTGTTGTAGATGCGGGAGCAGATCAAATTGTATGTGACGGAGATGCTGTTACGTTGAACGGGTCCGGTGCGAATTCATATATGTGGGACAACAGTGTAACGAATGGAGTGGCATTTACTCCTGCTGTAGGAACAGTGGTGTATACGGTTACAGGTACAGATGCAAACGGATGTATGAATACGGACGATGTAAGTGTAACGGTTAATGCGCTTCCTGTTGTAGATGGGGGTGCGGATCAGACAGTATGCGAAGGAACTGCTGTTACGTTGAGCGGGTCCGGTGCGGATTCATACATGTGGGATAACAGTGTAACGGACGGAGTGGCATTTACTCCTGCTGCCGGAACAATGTCATACACGGTTACGGGTACAGATGTAAACGGATGTATGAATACGGACGATGTAAGTGTAACGGTTAACGCGCTTCCTGTAGTGAATGCGGGAGCAGACCAAACAGTGTGTGCCGGAGATGACGTAACACTAAGCGGATCCGGTGCCGATTCGTATGGGTGGGATAACAGTATAACAGATGGTGTTGCCTTTACTCCTGCTGTAGGAACAGTAGTGTATACGGTTACAGGTACAGATGCAAACGGATGTACGAATACGGACGATGTAAGTGTAACGGTTAATCCGATCCCGACAGTTACATTTGCAGCTCTTGCAAATGCGTGTGTGACACATGCACCCATTACTTTGACACAAGGGATGCCTGCAGGGGGGACTTATTCAGGAGCGGGAGTTTCCGGAGGAAGCTTTAATCCTGCTACTGCGGGAGTGGGTACTCACACGATCACTTATACGGTGATCCAAAGTGGATGCGAAGGTACGGCTCAATCATCAATAACAGTAGACGCTTGTTTGGGAATTCAATCTGAAAGTGTTCAAACACTGAGTATTTTCCCGAATCCGGCAACCTCCGAATTAAATGTTGTATTTGAAAATACATCTGCAACGGATGTCAGAGTGGTGATGGAAACAATGGATGGAAAAGTTGTTTATCAGACAGCGGCGAAAGCATTGTCTGTATTCAATGATACAATCAATGTTTCAGATTTTTCCAATGGTATTTATTTTATCCGGATTGAATCAGGTGCCGTATCACTGGTGCAGCGCGTCATTCTGAATTAAAAGCAATAACCCGCTATTTTGAAAGAGATCGTCTTCGGATGATCTCTTTTTTTATGTGGGTACATGGGTAACAACGAGTGTGATAATTGCTTTTATAGTCCGGGTAATTCAGAAAAATTGCAATTAAAAAATATTTATGATTAATTTCGCGAAATCCAATTCGCATTAATTCGTTCTTCATATGGCAAAAAATTTAGTAATCGTCGAGTCTCCGGCAAAAGCAAAAACAATAGAAGGTTACCTGGGAAAAGATTTTTTAGTGAAATCAAGTTTCGGACATGTTAGGGATTTGGCGAAGAAAGGATTAGCGATTGACATTGAAAACGATTTTTTGCCCTCTTATGAGGTTTCTTCCGACAAGAAAAATGTCGTTTCCGAATTAAAAAAATTAGTAAAAGAAGCGGAAGTTGTCTGGCTCGCTACCGATGAGGACCGCGAGGGAGAGGCTATTTCATGGCACTTGTACGAAACACTCGGATTGAAGAAAAAAGAAACGAAGCGAATTACATTCAACGAAATTACAAAGACAGCGATCTTAAAAGCCATTGAGAATCCGCGTGAGATTAACCAGGAATTGGTAAATGCACAGCAGGCGCGCCGCGTACTGGATCGTCTGGTTGGGTTTGAATTGTCCCCGGTACTTTGGAAAAAAGTACGGCCGAGTTTGTCTGCCGGAAGGGTACAGTCCGTTGCGGTAAAATTGATTGTTGAAAAAGAAAAAGAAATAGATGCATTCAAGGTGTCTTCGTTTTACCGGGTGAATGGAAATTTCACTGCCAAAAATGGTAAACTGAAAGCAGAATTATCTTCTCAACTCAAGGATGAAAAGCAGGTAGAAGAATTCTTGCAAAAAAGCAAGGATGCCGCATTCGGGATCACGGATGTTCAGAAAAAACCGGCAACGAAAAAACCGGCAGCTCCGTTTACGACATCTACCTTGCAGCAGGAAGCGAGTTTAAAGCTGGGATTCTCCGTGTCGAGAACCATGTCCGTTGCACAGCGTTTGTACGAATCCGGGCACATTACCTATATGAGAACGGATTCCGTAAATTTGTCTGATACAGCGATCAATGGTGCGAAAGCCGAAGTTGTGAAAAGCTATGGAGCCCAGTACTCCAATCCGATGCAATACAAAACCAAGTCTTCCGGAGCACAGGAGGCGCACGAAGCCATCCGTCCGACTGATTTTTCAGTCCATTCCATCGATATGGGGCGCGACGAAGACCGCTTGTATGATTTAATCTGGAAGCGTTCGATTGCTTCGCAAATGAGTCAGGCAGAATTGGAGCGAACAACCATTACCATTGAAGCGCCGGGACTGAGTCACCATTTCCAGGCAAAAGGAGAAGTGATTAAGTTTGATGGTTTCCTGCGTGTTTACATCGAATCTTCTGTGGATGACGAGGAAGAAGACGAACAAACAGAAGGATTGTTGCCAGCAGTAGAAAAAGGAGAGTCTCTGAAAACGGATACAATCATCGCTACACAGCGTTTTACACGACCTCCGGCACGGTATGTGGAAGCTTCACTGGTGAAAAAATTAGAAGAATTGGGTATCGGACGACCTTCTACCTATGCACCGACCATTTCCACGATCCAAAAACGCGGATATGTGGAAAAACGCGAGCGGGAAGGAGAAGAGCGTAGGTATACTGTGTATGAATTAAAGAACGGGGCGATTACTTCTTCCGAAAAGACGGAAGTAACCGGCCGTGATAAAAATAAATTGTCTCCTACGGATATCGGGGTAGTGGTAACAGACTTCCTGGAAGATCACTTTGCAAAGATCATGGATTACCATTTTACGGCAGAAGTAGAGGAGAAGTTCGACAGAATTGCACAAGGATTGACGGAGTGGACGAAAATGATCCACGATTTTTATAATCCGTTCCATGCCAACGTAGAGGATACACTTGAACATTCTGATAGGGCTACAGGTGAACGGGAGTTGGGTGTACATCCTGACAGTGGCAAGAAAATCATTGCCCGCATCGGTCGTTTCGGACCAATGATCCAAATCGGTGATGAGCAGACAGATGGTGAAAAGCCACAGTTTGCATCCTTGCGCGGAGAGCAGTCGATTAATTCCATTACATTGGAAGAAGCGTTGGAATTGTTTAAGCTGCCAAGGACTCTGGGAGAATTTGAAGGGCAGGTTGTCAAAGCGAATGTCGGAAGATTCGGTCCATATATTCAGCACGGAAAGATTTTTGCGTCCATCCCGAAAGGAGAAGACCCGATGACGGTGACTTACGATCGAGCTGTTGAAATTCTAAAAGAAAAACAAGAAGCAGATGCCAATAAAATTATCAAAATCTTTTCAGAGGATGAGAATGTCCAGTTGCTGAACGGGCGTTGGGGAGCTTATTTGAAAATCGGGAAAAACAACTACAAACTACCCAAAAATGTGGCGCCTGAAAAACTGACGTATGAAGAGTGTATTGAAATCAGTCAGAATCAGGAAAAGCCGAAAACGAAAGGCAGGGCAACAAAAACAACAAAAGCGAAGAAGAAATAAAAACGGTAATCGGTTATAGAAGATGAAAGAAAAGTCGGATGAATTACATTCGGCTTTCTTTTTTTAATTTACGTTGATTTAATATTGAATACTGAATAGGGGCAATTTGTCATACCATCAACCGGTCAACAAGTCAAATGGTCATCATCCTTACTTATTATTCCAATTCGTCATGGTTAATCCCAATCCGACGGTTGTAAAGCCTTTGATGAATTCTGTGGCGACGGAAATGCGTTCTTCGAGGGTCTTTTTTTCTTCTTCCGACCATTCTCCCAACACATAATCCGCTTGTTGTCCTTTGTGAAAGTCGCTGCCTACTCCAAAACGAAGACGTGCGTATTCCTGTGATTTTACTACTGCTTGTATGTCTTTCAGTCCGTTATGTCCGCCGTCGCTTCCTTTTCCTTTCATGCGCAATTTACCAAATGGCAGTGCAATGTCATCGGTAATCACCAGGATGTTTTCCAACGGAATTTTTTCAGCCTGCATCCAGTAATTGACCGCTTTTCCGGATAAGTTCATGAAAGTAGTCGGCTTGATCAGTACGATTGTTCTTCCCTTGAATTTTGCGTGTGCAACATCTGCTGTTTTGTCGGACTTGAATGTGCTTCCCTGTTCCTTTACAAAAGCTTCAACAACTTTAAAACCGATATTGTGACGCGTTTCGGCATATTTATCTCCCGGATTTCCCAATCCGACAATCAGGTATTTCATGTTGTGGTCAAATGAATGAGATTAATTAGCAGCCTGGGAAGGTTTTGAAAACAGGCTTTTCACGAATCGAACCAGACGTTTTCTGAAAACGATCAACAGGATGATGTACGGCATACACATCAATAATAAAATTCCTTTGTTGATGTTGGTTGCAAAAGACGCTTCTCCTGCTTCTGTCGATTGTTCGGATAACAATTTACACTGGGAACATCCTTGTCCGTAAGCAACGTCAAGTACAAGTACCCCCAAGATTACAACCAGTAAAATAACACGCTTATTCATGGGACAAAATTACGCATTATTTCCATTCACAACTTGTTTCCGGACGTTTAAATTGTTAAAAGAAGAATGTATAAATTTTGTTTTTTTATGGTTAAAAACGTCCATTCCTGCCTGATAATGCTTAACTTTGCAGTAATACATGGGGTCGTATTGGATTTGACAGCGAATGCGACGACTGAGTGTAAGCATGTCGAGCGTTGTGGTGTAGCTCGTTAATCTCATGTCTCAAACAATAAATGACAACACGTCATACGCACTTGCTGCTTAATTAACGGAATGTTAGTAGAGCTTAATCCAGCTGAAGTTTAGTAAGCCGGACAAGTACCTTCTCCCACGCCTCGGCTTGATAGGCAGGGAATCCGGAGGTTCATCACTTTCAAGCTGGCACCAAATCGACCTCGGAGGCGGTGTGAGATCTTAGAGGTTAAGCATTGTTCTGGGTGTTCCTGTCCGCTTCAATGTCGAAAACTAATCAGGAAATAAGCATGTAGAAAGCTTGGAAGTTCTTTGTTTGGACGAGGGTTCGAACCCCTCCGACTCCACGAAAAGAAAAAAGCATTCAGCGTTAGTTGGATGCTTTTTTCTTTTTGTCCCTCAATACTCGCTCTCACACTCATTCTTTCTGAACTTTTTTCTTTTTGCAGAGCGAGAATGGAGAGTGAGAGAAGAGTGTGAAGTCCTGGCTCAGGAAAAGCATTTTTGAATAAGCGGTTTTTTTATGATTGTTTCTCCTATTCTTTTAAAATGTTTTATCTGGCCGATGTCTGAAAAAACATCCCGACTTTCTAAATTAGAAATAATCAGAAGCGCATTTTTAGTTCCGATTATTAACTTTTATGTCTAAATGACCAGGTGTTTCTACCTGAATTTCTTGTTTTTGTGAAAAAAAGCCTTCTGTTTTTTGCTTATTTACATGTTTGTAGATAACATTGAAAAACTAATTTTTTCATCTAATCACAATAAAACCTGAAAACTATGGAAATAGAAGAGCCAGCGAAGGCACCTAAAATTACTACGAATCTGTTTAGCTTTAAAACATTTCGTTCCCCTGACAAGATTGCTTACAATGAGAGAAACCAATTTTTCATTTCTCATCCTGACCTTACACAAGGGACTTTTAATGAAGCTTTTCTTTTAGACACAGCTGAGAAAAATAAGACAAAACAAGAGGGAGTTATAAAGGGGCTTAAACCGGTCAGACATTACAAAGAAATCAGAGCAATGAATACTGATTTTTATGATTATTCTTGTCTGTTGATGGAGCAAAGAAGAAATGACAGCTCCAGACCGCCATTTGATGTGAAGCCTCCCGAACCATTATCGAGAGATCATTATTTAAGCATATGGAATGAATTATTCATCCAAATTGTTACCCAACAATCTTCAGCGGTAAGACAGACTTGTTTGCAACTGATTATTACGCAATTTTACATCGAAAACAGAAAAAGACTTACCATAGGTGATATTTCAAAATTAACTGTTGTTATTCCCGATATTTTAATTGATTGGCTCAGAAGGCGAAGATATGCCAAGTGCGGAGGAGAATTATTTGGTGTTCACAATCTTGGAATACAAGAATACCGAAGAGTTGAGCAGACTTTATGTTGTTATGTGCCGGGAGAGATCTCTCATATTGAAAATATAATGGCCAGAGAGTACAAGGAAAAGAGTACGCGTAATTTATTAAGAACAGAAAGCACTACCGAGATAACAAATGAAACAGAGATTGAAAACCTCAATGATACAACTACTGCTGAAAGAAATGAATTAAGTTCAGAAACAGCAAAAGAGTTGCAAAAAGACAAGTCATTTGATATCAGCGGTTCTGTAACAGTTTCAAAAGATTCAAAGATTTTTGGAAGTATTTCTGCAAATGTAAGCACGGGTTACAATAACAGCAGTTCCTCCGCACTTTCTAATACGGAAGCGAAGAATTATGCAAAAGAAGTTACAGAAAGAGCTTTGGAAAGAGTTGTTCAAAGGACATCTGAGAAGCGAACTTTCAAAATGATAAAGGAATTTGAGGAAAATAATAAGCACGGTTTTGACAACAGAGGCGGAAAACAACATGTCACAGGTGTGTATCGTTGGGTGGACAAAATATATGACAACCAGCTTGTAAACTATGGAAAGCGTCTTGTGTTGGAAATAGAGGTTCCGCATCCTGCGCAATTGTATAAAAAGGCAATGGAATGGGAAAACAAAAAGAAAGCTGATGAACAAACGGTATTGACTCCTCCGAAAACCCTGTCCGAATTCGGAATAGATCGTGCGGATGATATAGATAGCGACAATGCTCAAAATGCGGCTACTGCCTACGGAGTAACGATACAAAATTACGAATCACAAACACAATATCTCAATGTAGATATTCCGGTAACAGAAGTAGAGAATAAAAGTTCCTCCCAAAGTCAGACGCTAAACAGCATTCTCATTCCTGACGGATTCGTAGCAGAACGGATTGACGGAGTGGGTTCATTTAATTATAAAACTACCACGGGTACAGCATACATAGAATTTAAGTTCAGTGGCTATGTAACGCATCAGGGAGATTACAAAGACAAAGGGCAAAAAAACTTTGATTATCATTTTCTTTTAAATCCGAACCTGGCGGGATCTATTTCAGTAGTTGTTGCATACAGAAGAACGAACAGCTATAGCGGTTCATTAAAAGTTAAATGTGTGTCAGACCCGCGATTGATCACTGAATGGCAACAAGACACTTTAGCGACTTTACAGGCTGCCTACCAAAAGAAATTAGACGAATACAACGAAGAATTAAAATTACAGCAAGCGGCTACACAAGCAGAAGCAGATCAGGAAAAAAGCGAAGATTACAGTAATTCAGCAATTAATCGTTTGATTGAAGAAAGGGAACTGAAAAGAGCCTCTATTGAAATGATGAGCAAGCCGTATTGTTATGATATGGGTATTGGTTTCACCAATTGTCAAACATATACTTGCAAATCAACCTGTGACGAAGAAGAGCTGAAAGCAACGATTCCTGTAATTATCCAAAATCAGGCATTGGAAAATTATGCGGGTTTCATCAAATTCTTTGAAACAGCTTTCCAATGGGAAATCTTAAGTTATATCTTTTATCCATATTATTACAATGAGAAGTGCCGTTGGTATGAATTGTTACAGACGAAAAATGCAGATCCGATTTTTGAAGCTTTCCTGCAAAGCGGTATGGCTAAAGTATTAGTACCAATCCGCCCACAATTTGAAAAATCAGTTTTATGGTATCTGGAAACCGGAGAAATATCTCCGGAATGTGATGTAGTGCCTGAAACAGCAGATAATCGTTACGAATCCCTTTTGAAAGATTTGGGGAATCAGGATGAAGTGACTGTAGAAGGAAAATGGAAAACAAGAATTCCATCGACGCTTACAATAATCCAGGCTAAATCCACGTATTTTGAAGATGAAAAAGGACTGCCTTGTTGTGATGGAGATACAACATCATTTGGAAGTGACGACCGTGTCTTGGAAGCAAAAGAAGATAAGCCTGAACCAGAAGGAGAATAAAGGATTTATTTTCATTTAATAAGCATACGGAGGGCGGTTTTACTGCTCTCCAAATGTTTATTCGTTTAAAAATCATTAAATTGTAAGGCATGGCAGATGAATATTGGAAAAATAGTCCATTCGGGGAAAGCAGTTTATTTTCTCCTGCTTTTGATGAAAAGCAAAAGTCAGAACTGGTAAAAAGAGAGCAAATTGAAAGCGCTCCTATAATAACTATTAAATGTACGGGTAAAGAAAGACTGAAAATTAAAACTGATTGTATTGTTAGTATTAATTTTATCGTAGGTGGTACGGATAATAACTGGTTTGGTTTTGAACATTATTTAAAGTTAAGTTCTGATGACAAAAACTTAAAAATCTATGACGATGATTTTGATGTTGATAATGGATGGACATTTATTACGAACATTAGTAACTCTAAAGTAGGTTCGTCCAATCTACATATTAAATCTGCAAACAATTCAGTTACTACATTTAATTTTGACTTTGTAAATGAAAAAAGTGTTTTTAACAGAAAAGCGAAAGATACGTTACTTGCAGAAAACGAAAAATTGGTTGGTGAAGATAAAATTTGTTTTCGGGTGGCGGATAAGGAATTATCGGCATTGTTGAATGACAGTTCTTTGATTCTGAAAAATTATTCAGGCTTGTCTGGTTTTTCAAGAATGGATGCTTACCAGCAAAAAGGATATGTTTATAAAAGCAAACTGTTTAGTCAAGGTGAAATATGGAAAAGGGATACAGAAGGAAATTATAAACTCAAACCATATGCTTTTGCAGCAGGCCAATCAAAATGCTTTTCTAACTTTATTAAAGAAACGATGCCTTGTATGGGAATACATGTATATCACTTCATTTTACTTAATGGATATCATGTATTAGTTTTAATTGTAGACAATACGAATAATTGCGATCATAAATTCAAAATTATTGATCAATTAAAATTTAGGGAATGGGATTCCCTGTCCAATTTAGATAACGAAATGTTAACAATGACGAGAAACAATTACGAAGGTGCTTGTGATGCATCAAGTAGATACGATATTAATTCATCTGTCAATCTATGCAAGATAAAAGTAAAATAATTTTATTAACGATTTTAGGAGTGGGTATTATTGTGTTTAATTCATGTAAAAACAATAATCAAAAGGAAGAATCCTATTATAGGTATTATTCAACATCGTCAGATCGTATTATTTCATATAAGAATCCCAATATAGTACATTATAAGGATAATTTATACTTTATCGGTGATACCATATATATAGGTGTACCTTTAGTTGAAGATGTTCTAAAAAACAATAAAATATTCTCCGAAAGAAAAGGTATTTGTTTGATAAACCCGGCGGAATATAATCTATCAATTGACACGTCATCCTATAGGTTTATTATCGAAGAGTTAATTGCTTCTGATATCAATCATGTAATTGCATTTCCCAAAGGGAAATATAAGCTGCCATTTATTGAAATTTTAAAATTAAATCCCGATAGACTAAGTTTAATTGATAACAGTAAGACATATATTAAAGATGATAGTTTAGTGTATTGTATCCCTACAAATACTTATATAAAAGTAAATCCTGGTGAATTTCATACAATTTATAATGAAAATGTAGAATATGGGAAATATGAAAATATTATTTACTACTTAGATACCCCTATTGATACTCTGAAGTAAAGGAGCTGAAAACAACTCACGCAGCACAACTTATTGTTTCGGAGGGACGTGTAAAAGAGGGGGAGCCGAATGAAACCGCTGTTAAACAATTTTGTCGCATACGCGGAATGAAGTTGTCGGAAGACTGAAAGAAATCAGGGATAACTATTATTAATCATTGATTATCTGTAAATTGGTGGTCGAAAAACACGTAATTATGAAAAAAATATTGGTTATATTATTGGCAATAGTGGTATTCACTGGCTGTAATAAAGAAGAGCAAATCGAAAAAAATTTATGGAAAAAAGGAGGTGAGTGGGAGGTCAGTTCATGGACAAGCTGGAGTGACGGAACTAAAACGGAACACATCGGAACAGATGTCCTATCGGTTTTATTTTCTTTTAACGAAGCTAATGAAGCAACCGTCGTTATCAATGGTGGCTCAGGAGATGCTTATACGTATAAAATGAAATACTACAACACGGAAAGTGAGTTAAAATTGATCGATGTAATAGATTCGCAAACGGGAGAAATGGAATATCCATCTATTTTTTACTCCATGGAATGGAAAAAAAATAATCTGGACCTTAGAACTACGGGCGGTTTTGCAGGCGGAGATACAGAAACATTGATTTTACAGAAGAAACTATAAATTACATTCCGGCAATTTATACGTCTTTTGATCTGAAAATATTTAGCAGTAAGATCGGGGACTAATCTGTTGTTAAAACATTGATGTCAGCGTTTCTTTTACACATATTCCCGGCGCATCTACTGAGAAAACCGCCCGATTTTAAAACCAGGCAAAAGTTAAAAATGTACAATTGATTTCATTTTGTTGTTGCATATATTATATTTGCGACAACAAAATAAAATAGATCTCATGAAACAATTGACATTTGCATCCCTTCAAGTGAACGATTTGGAAGCATCAAAGGAATTCTATACCCGGAAATTAGGGTTTGAAATTGGCGATAGAAACTCGCAAGCTTATATTTTTAAGTACAATCAGGGAGAAGCAAGTTTTGCTATCCGGACACCGCTCGAACCAATTGATGGAAGAGAACCGGGAATCGGTGTGGCGCTTTGGTTTGCGGTGAATGACAACGTGGATGAATTGAAAGCGCAATTCATTTCAAACGGAGTAACTACAGCCGGACCAATCATTGAAACACCTTTTGGAAGAGCATTCCATGTGAAAGATCTGGATGGGTACAAACTCACTTTTTTGGAAACGAAGTAACCGATGATCATTGAGCGAGGAATAAAATATTGGGTAATCGTAGCGTCAAAAGACCATGTGAAAGCAGGAATTACCGCGGGTATTGCCCAGGCTTGCCATGGAAAAGTTGCGCCGCTAAAACGCATGCGGAAAGGCGATTTTGTGCTTTTCTATTCGGGGAAACAGACGATGGGGAAACCGGATAAATGCCAGGAGTTCACAGCGATCGGAGAAGTGAAAAATGAAGACACGTATGCGTTCCAAATGACGCCGGATTTCTGCCCTTCCCGAAGAGATATAGCATTTTTTAAGCACCGTGATGTTTCGATTTTGCCATTAATTAACGAATTGGAATTCATTCGGGACAAACAAAAATGGGGATATCCGTTTCGGTTTGGTTTTTTTGAGATCAACCAACACGATTTTGATGTAATTTCGACAAAAATGCTTCAGGAATAACATGGCTGAAAAAATAGAATTTAAGTTTAAAAGTCCTGAGGATAGTCCGGGCTATCTTTTGGGGCAACTGACCTTGTTGTGGCAACGCAAACAAAAAAGAGTACTGGATCCGTTAAACCTGACACAGACACAATTTGTATTGTTGGCGGCATTGGGTTGGTTGTCGCGGGAGAATGACAACGTTACACAAGTCGACATCGCAAATCAGGGAAACGCAGACAGAATGATGGTTTCCAAAGTACTTCGTACCTTGGAGGAGAAACAATTTATCAGCAGGCAGGAACATCCAACCGACACGAGAGCCAAGGTGATTAAATTGACAGAAGCAGGTGCTAACGTATTGCAAACGGCATTGACAGCAGTAGAAAATGCAGATATTGATTTCTTTTCGGTCTTAGGGAACCATTTACCACTGTTTAATCAGAGTATGGTTCATTTAACCAAACAAAATAAAGAAGAATAGAATTATTCCTGGTTCGTAATTCAGCCAGATTTTAAGAAGATTTTTCTGATAGCTGATACATTTCACATGGCTACTTCCGGTATATGGACTGGATAACCGACTTCTTTTTACGGTCAGAATACCCGTAAATACACAATTTGTACGCTGCCCCTTCAAAGTTAATTATAAATTTGCCGCTATGAGATTGTTGATGAGAGATTTATTTTACCGGGGATTCTTTTTGTTCCTTTTTATTCCTGTCGCAAATGCGCAACCTTCTTCCGCCGATTCAATTACGCGCTTGCTGACTGAAATAAACGAGAATAATCATAATTCTGCAAGAAAAAGGTATGAGTTGGCACAGTTGCTTTTTGATAATGGTAACTATTCCGAAGCATTGTATCAGCTAAAATCGGCTCTTCAGGAAATGAAAGCAACTGAAACCGTTTTGAAGCCAAAAGTATTGGAACTGATTGGCGATATTTATTCCGAAAATCATGAACTGCAGTCTGCGGTGAGCTATTACTTAAGAGCAAAAAGCGCTTATGAAACTATTCTGGATGATCATGCGGTGGGGAATGTGTTGATGGATCTTGCTGCCATCAACCTCCGGATTTCGAAGTATGAAAAGGCCCGTGATTATTTAATGGATGCAAAGAAAAGCTATCAAAAATATCCTGATAAAAATAAAAAAGAACTGGTCAATTGTTATTTTCTTCTGGGGATTGCTCATGGTAGTTCCGGTAAATTAGATAGTTCCCTGTATTACTTTAATAAGTGCGAAAAATTTTATTCGCGGGAAAACGATGCGATCCAATATGGCGGAGTACTGAACAATATAGGTGCTATATACTCAAAAATGGATAATACAAGTGCTGCATTGGAAAAATACAACAAGGCATTAGCTGTTTTTGAGGAAATAAATAGCAAAGCAGGGATAGGAGTGACGATCTCTAATATTGCTTACATTAAACAAAAAGAAGGATTGTACCCGGAAGCGATCCGTTTGTTTAAAGAATCTAATTCTTATTTAAATGAATCAGATGACGGACATTACTTATTGACGAATTATTCGAACCTGAGTGATATCTATAAAGCAATGAATGATTACAAGAATGCCTTGTATTTTCAGGACAAATGCCTGGAGATAAAAGATAAAATCGCAAATGAAGATATCCTGACACGCATTTCAGAGGTAGAAAAAAAACATGAATTAAGAAAGAAAGATAACGAGTATAAGTTGATTGAGAAGGAAGTAGAGCTAAAGAATAAAACACTTTGGTTTACAGTGTCGGCTGCAGTTTTACTTGTCATCGTTGTTTTGTTGATTTACAGAAATGCACGTATTTCATTGCAAAGAACACGTTTAAAAGAGGCTCTGCTGGAGGTCGAAAAAAATAAACTTTCGGATGAACTCCAGTATAAAAATAAAGAGTTGGAGCAATTTGCGCTGACAATTATTGAAAAAAATGAATTCTTAGACAGGATCAAATCAGATGTCAGAGAAATTATGAAAAATCCGCAGGATGAAACAAAAATAAAGGCGTTTTCGGCTCAACTCAATCAAAATGTACAGTTGGAGAGGGATCGTCAAAAGTTTGAACTTCAACTGGACGAAAACCTGAAATCATTTTTTCATAAACTGGAATCTCATTTTCCGAATTTAACAAAAAGTGAGAAGAAATTAGCTTCACTCCTGGTGTTAGATCTTTCGACAAAAGACATCGCTTCTATTTTTAATATTTCATTTGACGGGGTAAAAAAAAGCCGCTACAGGCTGCGAAAAAAACTGAATCTCGAAACAGATGAGGACCTTGCTCAATTTTTGAAAAACTTGTAATTGTCTACCTTTATTTTCCTTTTATAGGCAATAAAATTAATAGATTAAATATCTTCTGTCTACCTTTTGTCTACTTGAAAAATTTGTGAGGTTTTTATAGTCGGGGTTAATTTGCCGAAAATCACGCTATGAATACTCGATTAATTTTTTATTCTGAAAAACTGACATGTTTCGTTTTGTTTTTCTTGTTTGTTTGTGTACTCTATGGAAGTGCTTCGGGACAAAATTCATACATGCAACGAATAAACGGTGGTTGGTCAAGAAGTGTTATCTCTGTTTCAAATTCAGACACAGCTGTCTGGGTTGGAAGTAAATCAGCGAATAATGAAATCCGTGTTGTTAAAACCTATCGCGACTCGTTAGTCGACTGGAGCATTTCAATCGGAGGAGGGACATCTTCCAGTGACCGGGCAAATGATGTTGTAGAAACAGCTGACGGCTATGTTATGGTTGGAAACACGGCTTCTTTCGGAGCAGGTGGGACAGACATCATTGTTACAAAGGTTAATTTTTCAGGTGTCCATCAATGGACAAGAGCCATTGGTACAAGTTCAACGGATTATGGAAATGCGATTATAAAAACAAGTGACGGAAACATTGCCATCTGTGGTAAAGTCGGTTCCAGCACTGTTGACATTGCCTATTTCGCAAAATTGAATAATAGCGACGGGAGTTTTATCAGTGAAAAGCAATTGAGAAATGGTTCCGGTGCATCCGAATTTTTTGATTTGATTCAGACTGCTGATGATGGTTTCCTATGTGTAGGGAAAACAAATAACGATTTCTTTATGATGAAAATGACTGCTGCCCTTGCTGTTACCTTTGGTAAAAAATGGGGGAGTGGGAGCACCGATGAGCTGAACGGAGTTGTAGAAAATTCTGTAAATGATTATACTGTGTTTGGACGAACCTATGGTTTTGGTGCCGGAGGATCGGATGGTTATGCGATGCGCTTTACCTCAAGCGGATCCACCATAACCAATGTTTGGTCAAATACGTATGGATCTGTTGCCGGAGAAGAATTCAGATCCGTTGCCAAATCAGGAAGCGGGTATCTTGCTGCTGGTTGGCAAGACAGGGATACGGGCGGGCAAGATGTTACATGGATAGTCGCTATTGCTTCCGATGGAAACGCGTCCCTTTTCAGAGGATATGGTTCGGTAACAGATACGGAGGATTCTGAAGCAAACGGAGTCACCGTGGATGCTTCCGGGAATATTCTGGTGGCAGGATTATATTCAAATGGCGCGACTCATTTTTCAATGATGAAGGTTCCTTCAGACGGATTGTTCTGTGCGCATAGCCAGGAGATCGGTTCGGTTATGAATGTATCCGTTCCTGCTCTGACGGATCAAACAGCCACGGGATTTCAAACAGTAACTAAGAGTGCGCTGCTCAGTCCGGTTATCGGAACTGGTGACGTCATTGATCGGACATGTAGTACTCCCCTGGTTGCACTATCCATTTCGCTCATCGATTTCGATGGTCAGCCAGCGGGAGATGTTAATAAATTGTTTTGGACCACTGCGTCTGAGCGGAATAATGATTACTTCACACTCTATCGTTCCGAAAACGGAAATAATTGGGAAAAAGCTGCCGTTCTTGACGGGGCAGGAAATTCTTCGGAAATCCTCAATTATGAAGTGTATGATGAAGAGCCGTATTATCCGGTAACTTATTACACATTGAAACAAACAGATTATGACGGCACGGCTACATTGTCGGAAGTGATTGTAATTACGCGCACATCAGGAGAAGAATTGCTTGTAATGTATCCGAATCCGGTCAAGGATGAGGTGAAGTTACTGGTAAAGGATACGAAAGCGTTCGTGCTTGAGATATTTTCAACGGATTCGCGTCTGGTTGAGCAGTTTGAATTTGATAAACACCAGGGACTTGTTATCATTGATTTGAGTTCCTATCCGAATGGTTTGTATCAGGTGAAATTTATTCAAAACAATAAAATCCAAAACTCAAAAATTATAATTCAATGAATTTAAAAACTCAATTTCTCACGTTTTTTATCATTATTTTCAGTTCGAACCAGCTTTTTGCACAAAATCTCTTCAGTAACGGAGATTTTGAGAATTATACCACATGTCCGACTGCACTGGGACAGGTGAATAACGTAATTGGAATAGAATCGTGTACGGTAACCCCGGATTATTATAATGCTTCCTGCGGTTTCCTAACCAATAGTCCTGGTGCCGAGGGAGCTTATTGCAGTATGAATGCACAGGCAAATATTCCAAGTGGTGATGGATTTATCGGCTTTTTTGGAGGGATGTTCAACAATACATCGTACCAATTTGAATCGTTCATCCTGACCCTGGATCAGCAAACAATAGCAGGCCAAAGTTATGAGATTGATTTTGAAATGTTCACCGTTGACCGGCCATTCGGTCCTTGCTATAAAAAACTTGTCGGTAATTGTATGGATTTCGGTTTTTTATTTTTTAATTCCTCCAATCCTGTGACGTGCCTCACCAATCCGTTTTACCCGATTGCTTCTCCTCCTTACCCTGCACCAAGTGTTGCAATCAACTGCTCAGCAATATCTGTCGGAAGCTGGGGACATCAGAGTATGACCTATACAGCGGATGGAGTGTACGATCGCGTTTTGGTATATTTTTATCCAAATGCAAATTCAGGAACAGCAGCTTGTAGCGGAAAAACGGGACATTTTTACATGGATAATCTTTGTATTAAACCTGCTGGCGGAACATGCAGTACCTGTAACTATACCATCGATGCGGGATCGGATCAAAGTGTTTGCCAGGGAGCAACAGTTACATTAAACGGATCTTCTTCGGGTGGTGTTCAATCCCATACATGGACAAGTAGCGGAGACGGAACATTTGATACGAACACACAGATACATGCTGTATATACTCCGGGGCAAAATGACATTGTTAATGGTTCAGTTACCCTGACGTTAACTTCTGATGCCCCTGCCACGCCTTGTACACAGGTTGCAGATGAATTGATCCTGACCATTATTCCAAATACTGTTCCTGTTATTGATGAGATAACTCCGCTGTGTTCCACATCTCCGAATATTACGTTATCAGCAACTCCTGCCGGTGGAACTTGGTCAGGAACAGGAATTGTTAACAGTTCAAGCGGTGAATTCTCACCTGCTCAGGCGGGTGCCGGAACCTGGGAAATTACATATACGACGGGTACTTGTGGAGGAAGTGACGTGACACAGATTGAGGTTCACCAGGAATATACACTCAATGCAGGTGCTGACACCAGTATTTGTGCCAATCAGTTGTTTACCTGTGCTGCAACGGAAACGGGCAATCCTGCAGTTAGCTGGTCTGCTTCCGGTGACGGTTCTTTTGACAACCCTGCATTATTAAATGTGACATACACTCCCGGACAGAATGACCTTGTTAACGGAACTGTATTGTTGACCATTTCAACAACTGTTTCGGGGAGTGCTTGTCCGCAGGTAAGTGATCAGTTCACACTCACAATTGATCCGGAAACGACAGCTGTCTTAACCGTTCCCACCGAAATTTGTGAAACTTCCGATCCTGTTTTATTACAAAGTGATACACCTGGCGGAACCTGGACTGGAACGGGAATTGTTGATTCTCAACAAGGTCTGTTTGCCCCGGCAATTTCCGGTCCGGGATTGTGGACGATCAATTATACATTGACCGGAGTTTCCTGTTTCACCCAGGCAAGTGCTGTAATTCATGTTGATGGACAAAAAAATGCCGGGTTTCATTACGCAGATGAAGAATATTGTCTTCCCGGATCCAATCCTGTGCCGGTGATCACTGGTGATCAGGGAGGTGTGTTTAGTATGGATAACAATGGAAATATTGACCCGTCTACCGGTGAGGTTGTGCTGTATAATACCCCAACAGGAACTTATATTATCAGGTATGCATTTGATGGAGAATGCCAGGCTTCAGCAACTGATACCATTGAAATTTGCGGAGAATATGACGTGCAAATTCCCAATGTATTTACTCCAAATAATGACCTGGTAAATGATGTCTTCCAGCTTCAGTTTACAGGAGTTAAAAAGATGTCATGTACGATCTTAAACCGATGGGGAAATGTGGTGTTCAGTTCGGATTTTCACCATCTTGAATTGATGTCTGAACTCATCATTTGGGATGGGATTACAGCAAATAACAAGAAAGCAGCAGACGGAGTTTATTTCTATCGCATCGTAGCGACTGATCTGAATGACCTTCCGCATAACTACGAAGGTTTTTTAACCTTGATAAGATAGACTTGTATTGAACAGAAATATAAACCCCGCGATGATACAGCATTGCGGGGTTTGTTGATTTCAGGTTCTTCCTGCTTAGTTTTCTGTTTAAAGATTCCCATTACTTTTTAGATTTATTACTCGTGTTACTTATTCATAAATTTCGAGTGGTTCCAAGGTGATTTTGCTCAAATCAACAGCATCTGTTTTTTGTAGCAACAGCATAAATTCCGGCCAGCCACTCAAGCTTTCTTCTAACAGTGTGTATACATTTATCCGCCATAAACCGGGTGCCAATTCTAACAATGGCAGTTCATCTTCAAGTACTGCTTCTCCGGAAACCGGCCGATCGGGATTTAATAGATTCCGGATGTGTAATGAATGCTCAATTTTTGCTTTCAGATCACCTTTGTGATTGTTGCACATCCGTGTAAATGCAGCATGTGAAATCAAACGAATTTCGTCTTCTTCTGCTACGTCCAGGTAATTGTACGACGCTTTGTATTCCCATACATCCGGGTGAATTGCTTCCTTACTGAATACGAAATCAATTTGTTCTACGGCCTCTTTTGTTGTGATGATGTGGATGATTCCTTTGATGAGTAAGTCTGCTAATCCTTTCGGGTAGTCGTAATTAAATGCGTTGCGGGAATAGTATTCTTTGCACTTTGTTATGTTTGCGATGATCAGGACACCTTCTGTGTCAAATCCTTCTACGGTCATGTTTGTTATTTTTTACGTGTTTCATTTGTATGGTTTAATTATTCTGCTGCTGTTTTTCCTGGTTAAACCAATCGTTAAATCCTTCTGTGTTGGTTTTTGTTTCGTGATCAGAGTATTGCGGGTCGTAGAGAATATCGCAATTGAACCCTCCCGTTTTTGGTCGATACACCATTTTTAATAAGGTGGGGACTTCACGGGAATCGTCTGTAAATACATCTGACAGATCCATCAGTGCTTCCCCTCCAAAACTTAATAACGCACGGATGATCTTATCGGAGTCATCAACTTTATTTGTCAATACGTCATTTACTTTCTCTTTTTTCACTAGTTGATGATTGATTTTGTAAAACACGTTGTAAAAAAATATTCCTTGTTCCATGGAACCGTAGATGTAGATACCATCTACTTCTTCTTTGTTGAAGCCGATGTATTCAAAGGCAACTTCCACCATTTCTGTGGTAAGGCGTTGAAATTCTGTATCAAATAGTGTTTTTTTCATTGATTGTATGTTATATTTTCTGTTCGACCAAATCTTTTTTTAAGCTGGCTGTTTTCAGTTGCTTGTTGCGCAGGATGTAGTTCAGATCCGCTTTGTTATCAACCATCAGCTGTACGTGGTAATAATTGATGTGTTCCAGAACCGCGAACACGTTCATGCCTACTGACCATGCGAATAAGTTGTTTTGCCGGAAGGTCCACCCGGGTTGGTACCATTGGAGTATAAATACGACCGGTATGCAGCCGATTAATACCATGTTTATCTTTTTTGCTTGCTGAAACAAGTGAATGTTTCTTTTTTGATCAAACGGACGATTGGTCAGGCTGTATAATTTCAACTTCCAGTAATGTTGCCCCTGGATCAATATAAAAATACATACGAGCAGTCCGTATACCAGGAAAATAATTTCATGAAACGCATACGTGTATACGAAGTAGAGTGTCATTGCGGGAAAGGTGAAAAAAGCATGTAATTTTTCCATGGGATAATACGTGCTCAATCGTTTTATAAGATCCTGTTTACGCATCGTTTTTGTTTTAATTCGACCGGTACGGTTATAGGTTAAAAAAGAAATACAACTGGTCCTCATTCTTTTTTAACACCTCCGGATGGTTAATCTTACTGTGACTTGCGTTTGCTGTTTTTTTATTTATTGTCGATGGTTCAAATCGTTATTCTAACCGGATAATATGTGGCATGATCAAGGTATATCCTTCCCAATCCGCTCCTTTCAATTCTCCATAAATATCGAAGATGGCTTTTACCTGAAACTCTTCGACTTTAAACATATATGGCATTTCCAGCAATGCTTTTTTGAGAAACACAATATCTCCGTCCCACACAAACCTGCCTTTTTGAATGTATGCCGGTTCGTCGGTGTTAGCAGCTTTTGTGCTGAAAATGTATTTATTCCCCTTTTTCAGGGTCAATGACATATCAATGCCATCACAATTGGCACACCTGGTAACACCATAATACGAACCTTCCCAGGGTAGTTCTGCTACCGCTGCGGGCGGGCGTTTGGTATATGTTCTTCCGGGGATTTTCTGTCCCTGCATGCCTTTCTGTGCAACAAGCGAACTGCTTACCGCAAATATGATCACTAAAATGAGTTGGAATCGGTTCTTCATTTCTATTTCTTTATGTGGTTTAACGGGTACTTTTCAATAAATCCAAGTCCCAATTGTGTCAAAAATATACTACTTCCTATTGTCATCGTTTTAATTGCCAGTTGTACATTGCTATTCCGTCTGATTAAACTGTTTTATCCATTGTTTTACTGTTTCCATAACCTATTGATCTTCCCAAAATTCTTGTCCTTTTTTATCAATATATCCCCATCGGGCGTTTCCCGGAATATAGTAGTCCACACCCCAGCGCTCATGGACAAACGGGTCAACGTCCGGCATATCGGTTACTACTTTTGCAATACCGTATTTGTAGTTAAATCCGAAATAGTATTCTTTAGTATAGAGCCTTTTTCCGCTGCTATCAATGTGATAAAATGCCTTGGAATTGATAGCAACCATAGCTGTTCCTTCATGAAACGTGCTGGCAGAAAAATACCGGGCTTTAAAAACCACATTGTCATTCCCGTCTTTGAAACCAAAGTACCTGTTTTGTTCAAATTTTATCAATTCCTGATTTTCCTCAGGCGTTTCATTTCTGTCAGAAAAATAAGGACGTCCTATTGCGTCAAAAACAGCTTCAAAATTGTCAAATTTTGGCGCTGCAATAATTTCCCCTTTTGGGTTTACAGCGCCATATTTATGGTTGGGAAAATAAACAATACACATGTCATTTCGAAAGCCATCCGCCATTATTGCCGCTAATTTAAAGACACTTTCGCCAAAGCGATTAATGAATAGACAATTCTCCGTTGATTGTTTTTCTTTCGCATTTTTCTCATCAATAATTACTACCGATATTTCATTTTTGGTAAATGGGAATACGTTGTCTGCAAGGGGAGATACCTGCGTTCCATTTGTGTTGATCCAACAGCATTTGCCGGCAATTTTCACAAGAGCGAGATCAAAATTTTCCTTGCTGAACGGAGAGATGACATCATCATAAATGCAGTCAATGAGTAGTATCTTCTCAGTATCTGAAAATCCCCATTTGTCCATTTTTCGATAGGGTACAGGATAGTTCATGCGTCTGTTGTTTTTATAAATTGCTTATCTTTTCTAAATAAATAGTCAGCTCCTGCTGCTTATTTTCCGGCATTTTCAGTTCATTGATAAGATTCAGTCCGGATACTGAATACTTTTTTGTTGATCAATTGTAGAAAGATCTTCCGGTAAAGGCTTCGATTTTGAACGGTTATCAGAAGACATTACTTGTTTGAAATACGGGAATATCGACGATAATCTTTTATTCAATTCTTCCTGTCTTTTTTCATGTTCGGTCAGATCCGTTTCCTGGTTGGACTGTTGATGCTTGTCTTTTGAGTCCGGCAATTTGTTGAAATTTTCCATTATATTTTAACATTACTTTTGTTTCATGAACGATTCCTTTCGCAAGGGCAAATCACTTCCGGCATTTATTTAAAATTTCCTTCATTGAGTCAATGATTTTAATGCCGACTTTTTTGTGCTCATCGTTTTTCATTCTTTATTATAATCCTCCAGACTTGTTGCTTCTTCTGGAGCCAGGTATTTTTCTACCGCTATGAGTTGTCCTTCATCGATCACTGTAACCGTGTCTAAATCCACCGGGTGGTACCAGGTTCCTGCATCGGAATTAAAGCTCTTTTTATAAATGATTTTCAGTCCTTCGTTGGTTTCGGAAACATAAAAAATGGAGGAGAAGTACAAATCTCTTCCGCCTTTATAGGGATAGCTGACATAACAACCATATATGTCTTTTCCTGTAACGATACGTTTTAAAGCATCTCCCAATACGGGATTTTCGTAGTGCTTGATCTGGAATAAAGTGCGGGGAATAATTTTCTCTACTTTCATTTTACACCGCTGTTCCCATTGCTCGTCTCCTTTTCTCTCTGCAATGGAAGCTACTCGTTCGTATTGTAAATAATAGATCAGTGCATTTACTTTAGCGGCAATTTTCTGACATGCTTCATCCGTTATTTCCATTGAATATTCTGCACAACTGAAATCATATTCTGCCGTTATAAATTGTTCTATAAATTGTTTGATTGATTGCATCTTTTGATTGATTTTAATTGCTCACTGAATGGATACCTTGCGTTCGTTTTTGATACTCTCATTCCGGTCAAATAATTTTCTGGCTATTCGTAGTATGTATATACTTTGTAATAAACTTCTCTGAGCCGTTCCTTTTCAAGATCGTCGTATCCATAGATGACAGTCGGGTTTCCGTACCGGTCATATTCCTGTGTTACTTGCAGTTGATAAGACACTTCCATTCCCCCATTTCTATTCTCAGTCGTTTTGGTTCTTTTTTCCTGAATTTTATTGTTGTTGCACATAAAATCCAGCTCTTCGGTCACTTGGATACTATCACCTTTCATGAAGACGCTTTTGATTAACCGATAATTTTGATCCAGTGTAATAACGCTTCTATAAGCACTTTTCCCGGATGAAACAATTGTGTAATTATAATCGTCTGACCAAACGTAGCTGTAATTTCCTTCCTCTACATCTCCGTCCCCAAAACGGTATATTTCTTTGAAGGATATATCTTTTCCTTTTCCGGAAAACAGGAGTTTAAACTCTGTTTTGCTTCTTTTGCGATTTCCTGTTGTATCTGATTTCCACAAGCGATGCATTGCCAGCATATTACCTGAGTGATCAAACGTCATGGATGTTTTTCCTGCGTAATCAGCGGTATCTGTTGGAATTTTTCCATTTTCTATCGTATGGATATAACCTGTTACTTCTTTTACTGCTCCATGAAGCCCATATTCCAATTTCTGTGTATATGTGGTTGCAGAAATTTTATTTTCTTGCCCGTTACAGGAACAGAATAACTGAAGGAGTATGACTAATAATACCGCTGTTTTCATTTTTTATTTTGAATTAAATGCCTGTTTCATACTGTTTGATTTATGGTGCTTTCCGCATGGTAATCAGTAGTGTCCACGGCAAATTTTAAGCTATAATGGTTGCGCATTATTGCTCTTTAAATCGAAATATTTTTTCCGTATATGTTGTGTCCTTTTCCAAAAAATAGATGTTGTTGTCCTTTACTTTATACCAATAGATGGGAGTATGTTGTTCATCCTCGCCACTGCCGGTATCCCAAAAAGAAGCATGTTGGCTTTTGACTTCTGCATCCGTCAGATCTCCGCTGACGTTGAAAATATCTGTTATTACCAAAGACTTCAGTTCTCTGTCACGGTGTATTTTTTGACCTTCATACAAACCATTTTCAATTTTAGAATAGGTTCTGTTTACAGCAAATACGGTATCCTCATTGTGTTTACTAAAATGAACCTGATAGATATACATTCTGCCGGAGCCGCTTTCTTTTGCACCTTCGGGAATAGGAAACTCTTTCTGATATCCAATAAGGGTTGCTCTGAATTTATCCTTTATGGGTTTATTACAACTCATTACAATCAACATCAAGGGGATGAAATAGTATTTCATTTTTGAATACTGATCTTTGATGTTTTTATCTGGAGTGCGTTAAAATTTAAAAAAGAAGAAAACAACCGCCGCCCATTCTTTCTTAACACCTCTGGCATAGCCAATTGTACTTCGACTGGAACTTTCTACCGTTCCGTCATCTTTCACATAACCCAGCGTACTTCGACTGCTGTTTTCGACCGTTCCGTCCTGCTTTACATAACCGACAGTGGAGCGATGACTATTTTCAATTGTTCCGTCGCTTTTAATGTAACCGATCGTGGAATGATGGCTATTCTCAATGATTCCGTCGTTTTTAATATAACCAATGGTAGAACCGCTGCTATTTTCAATGGTTCCGTCACTTTTTATACGTCCGGTTGTACTACGGGTACTGGATTCAATGGTTTGCGCCTGAGCACATACAGTGCTTACTAAAGCGATGATCAGAAGTGCTGTTTTTTTCATGTCTTAAAAGTTTATGTTTATTATTCAAGTTTCTTCGTTTTATTTTCAGTGCAGTTTTGCCTGTTGCAACGACCCGATCAGATGGTTGCCAACTTCAATTGCTTCTTCTGCATTTGTCCCGGTTTTGCTGCCGTGTTCCAGTGCAATCGCGTGTAGCTCCATATACAGCACATCGCCTTCCAGCCAGTAATAGCAGATAAGCAGATTCCCTTCTACGGAAAAACTACTTGCCAACCGATTCCCGATGAACTGTTGTGGTAAAACAATTCCGTTTTTCTCGTCAATGTTCCAACCGGATTTACCTTTTATGAGTTCATATTTTCTCGGACTTTGATGAGGTGCTTCATAATGCAGCGTCCAGGACCACCGAACCGAATCGATCGGTTGAATCACAAGGCTCATTGGAACGTTGTGATTGCCATTGGCAGAAAAGATGGCTACTTCACCTTTCCAGTTCCCTTCCCAGGATGTTGGAAAATCAGTTGTCTGTGCTGTTAGCAACGGACTAAATGCTATTAGAATAAGGGCTGTTAATAAGTGTTTCATTGTGTTGATGTTATAGTAAGGTATTGCTCATGGAATATGTGTTTTTAAAATAACCTGCGTCCCTGTTTATCAATGAAAAACCAGTTTCCGTTTTGTTTCACCAAAGCTGCTCCGTCACTAAATCCATACAGATCCTCATATACTTCGGGAAATAATACGTTCCCCTGCAAGTCAAAAAACTGTCCTTTCTCGCCGGCAATCATTCCGATAACGCCTTCACCCGCTTCTATCTGGTCATACACTGCGGGAATGACCAACTCACCTTTTTTATTGATACATCCTATTTTTCCATCAATGTAGACTCCTGCCAGGCCGTCGTAAAAGCTAAATACGTTGCTGTATTGCATCGGAATAACCACCTTCCCGGTTTTATCAATAAATCCGTATTTGTCATTTAGACTGACCGCCGCCAATCCATCACTGAAATGAGGGAAATTATCGTAGAGTAGGGGTACGACTACTTTCCCTTTCCGGTTGATAAATCCATGTTGTTCATTCAACTCAACCATCGCCAGACTGTCATTAAAAAAGAACACATACGTGTAAGTGGGCGGAATGACAATTTTCCCTTGCTTATTTATACAACCGCTTTTCCCGGCTATTTCAATGGATGCCAATCCATCGTGAAAAGAAGAGAGACTGGTACAGTTGTGCGAAACAGGTTTCCGGTTATTCAGTGTATCAATGATGAACCATCGGTCGTTATCTTTTACGGTGGTTAGCTCTTCTGAAAAATCACTGGCATCATCATAAATGACCGGAATTATTTCTGCACCGCTTTTATCAATAAAGCCCCATTTTCCGTCCAGTTTTACGAGCGCTCTTCCATGTTGGAAATCAGCTGCAAAATCGTATTTGGCCGGAGTGATTTCCTTACCTGATTTATCAATAAATCCATATTTTCCTTTTTGCTCAATCCTTGCAAACCCGTTGCTGAAGTCATGTGCGTAATCGTACTTGCAAGGTATAACGTTATTTCCCTTTTTATCAATGAATCCATGTTTTTTATCCACGGACACAATGGCAAACCCTTCCTGAAAGGAATAAACATGTTTGTAGGCAGCGAGCGGGGCGTTGTCTGTGTTCTCCTGCTCCGGGGCGTGAAGAGGTTTCCCGTTTTCTTTTCCCGGGTTCCCGTAACCACAGCTTTGAAGCAGGGCTAACTGTAATAGAACGACCACTATTTTATTCTTCATATCCATGCGTTTTTCTATCTTTTCCATTTTCAGAATCGTTGCGGTTGTGAGCGAAACAAATTCTTTCTTTTTCAGGTTGTTTGCAGATCCGGTTATTAGTAGAAAGTCCATTCCGAACGGCATCGGAATGGACTTGAAACCTATTATTAAATGATTAGAACGGAAACAATGGAGCAAGTACCATCCCTCCCGATTCAGGATTCCCCTGAACATATTCTTTCTGGTACGTGAGCGGAACCAGGTTCCATTCGCCTTTTTCTTTCCACTCACTGATGATCGCTTCCCGCGCAACTTTCGCTACGTCATCATCTTCGCTTCTGAGCTTTGATGCTTTGAGCCACATACTGTCAACCGGTTTGATGTTAATCATCAAGACTTCTTCCAGGTTGAGTTGTACACGTTGCGGTACAAGTTTAGATTCCATTCCCAGCATGACGCCAAAACAGTCATCTTTCAGGAATCCTTCCGGCGTTAAAAAGCTTCTGCAATTGTGATTGTCGTGGTTTTCTCTGTTTACCCACAATTCAATGTTCTCTTCTGTGAACTCAACGGAAACGTATTGTTTCGCCAGCATCAACTGTTTGATTTCACCATGACCAAGTGCCACTTGGGAAACACTGTTAACCAGTGCCATCGCGAAATGTTTGTGCACTACCTCGTACGGAATCTGACCATAAAATTCCATGTAAAATTCCGCACCGATTCCATTGTATTCCAGGTTCTCATCCTGGTGAGGAGTGGTATAAATATCGGTTAGTCCGTCCGTAATGAGAATGGTGGTTTCCGGTGTGTGAATCACCCGCATCTTACAGGAATTGTGCGACGTACTGTTCTCCGGCCAGGAATGATCTCTGAAACCTCCGACTCTCAGATAAATAATGCGGTCGTCTAATGTTCCCAATGAACGGAAAAACGCATGGCGTAAGCGTTGACCTTCTTCGAACGCTTCTTTTCGTTTGCTGTATTCCGGACTTACTTCAATAGAAGTTACGGTGAGAAGAGGTAAACCGTGTTCTTCAAAAGCAGGACTGGATTGTGCCGCAATCACGCCATTTTCATACTTGAAGTAAAAACGGTCTAATTTCCCGCCTAAAAGATGATAAATAGACTCCAGATCACTACTGCCACTCATGAAATCAAATGAACGCATAGATGCTTCGTAGTATTCAGTTGTATCCATAAACATTCCCAACTCATCTGCTTCTTGTGTAAAGCTGACCAATAATTCTTTTTTCTGAATCTTATCTTCCGGCCGGTAGTGATCGTTTTCAATATTTTCTTTGATATCTTCTAAGAACATGGCAACGGTGTATTGTTCCATTCGGATCGGCTCTCCTTTGCTGAAGGTAAACTTTACTTTTGCATGTACCGGGAAAAAGCGGATCAAATACCGGAAATCAGTATCTTCGATTGCCCCGACATGTTCCATGAATTCGTCATCGGAATAGTTACCTGTTTTTCCATACCGGTGAATCGCTCCGTTTTCGAAAAACGAAACGTTTCCACCCGAACTTCCGTGTTCATCCCGGGTGATTTCCGAAAAATACGTACGTCCCTCTACCAATAACGGGTTCATTTTTTCAGTCACTTCCGCGATCATTTTCTGTGCTTCTTCCGAGCTTAAATAGTCATTTGTCATACGCTAATAATTGATAATTTTAGTTGTTCACAATGTATAAGTAGTAGGCAGATTGATGGTTAAAATTGCGTTTATTTTGGATTAAAAAATGCGATCAGAAAACAGGTGCCTACACATGCTTGTTTGCTTTCCCGGTATACTTTCCTCCAGGAATCAACTCCAGGTAATACTGTGACCATTTTGCTTTATCGCCATCGACTTTCATCAATTCTTCACATGCTTCCCAGATGTTATCATCCATCATGTTTTTGTCAAAGCCGTTTTTGTACGACCGGGCGTAAAACTCAATCGCCTTTTCAAAATCTCCCAGGAAGAAATGACACACCCCAATCTGGTTCTGGCAATTTCCTTTTTCATGTGCATCTGTCGTATTTTCTTCAATCGCGGTAAACAATGTAATCGCTTCTGTGTATTGCCCTTTCGGAATCAGCCGGCATGCCTGGTTGAATGTTGAATTGTATACATCTGCGTCCATTTTATCTTTGAGCGACAATTGAATTTTTTCAATTTCCTCCATTGACAGGTCCTTTGAATGTGCTACCAGGTTTTTGTCCTTTTTGAATAATCCGCTGAAAATTCCCATACGTTTTTACTTTTTATGATGATTAATTAACTTTCTATTATTATACGGTCGGAATCGCTGTGATCTCTTCATAAGGAAACCGATTGTTGGTGTATACCAGTTGGATAATGATTGACAGACAGATACTGTTTTTGCGTAGTTTACAGTGTGTAAAAACAATGGCCCAGCCTGGTCGTAAGTCGTTTAAAACTATTTTTTCATTCCAGAAACTGAAGGCGTCGATGTCTCCCTGATGATTGCTGCATATTTCGGTAAACTCACTATGGGAAAGAACATATACTTCGTCATCGGCATCAATGTAAAGGTTCTGCTCTCCAATTAATTTATATCCTTTATAGTCATTCATTGCAATGTCGATGACTTCTCCTTTGACTTCATCACTACTTTCGGTCGTCAGTGCGATGACCGAACCGTTATTTACAAGGGGTAAAATCCCTTCCGGGAACTGGTGATTAAACTCCGTGCCTGCAACGTATTTTTTTAATCCCTTTTTTGAGCAGACGAGCAATACCCCCTCTGTCTCTTTTTCAAATGATATGACCATAATCCGTTGTGTACTGCTTGTCACTGCAAAAGTAGTGCGCGACTATTATTTAAACTTGTAAAAATGTAAACTTCGAACGGTTGTCTTTCCGCCAATCAACCATTTTATATAAACAACCAGATTGTTTCTTTTTCGGTGTCCACATTTTTGAAAAATGACGAAGGGCTGCTGTCGGTGTATTCTTTGAAAGCTTTGTTGAAATGGGACTGGTCATAAAACAAGTTTTTATGCGATAATTCCGTGAGGTTTTTGATGTCCCCACTTTTTTTGAGTGAATTCCGAAACCGGTGTATCTTCCGGTATTCAGTTGGTGTCTTACCGATGTTTTTCAGAAATAATTTATTGATATATTGCCGGCTGAATTGATGTTTTTTTGCAATTTCATCTATCTTCAGATCGGTGGTTTCCAGGTCTGAAAGTAACTTTTCTATGAGCGAGAAATCCCGCGTCTGTAACTTTGAAAGCCAGTATTGTTCAATCGCTTCAAGTTGTTGTTCCCGGTCTCCCATGTTTAAAATTTCGTCCATTCTTTCATTGAACTCTGAGGAAACGGTGTAATCCATTAACTGCTCATGCTGCAAAAAAAAATCGGATTCAGGAATAAAATGATTCAATCCCAAAGGTTTGAAATAAAATGTGATTTCGTTAACCACTTTTTGATAGACCACTTCGATGGGATAGGAGTACCGGATGACCAAATTGGTGGATATTTTTTTTGCAGGGGAAGGAAACACAGTGATGTGTCCTTCTTCATACAGCACATCTGCATTCTGAGACACAGAAAGGATACAATAATTATTCGGAAAGGTTTTATACCGGATGACCGTCGGATCGGTATCCTCAAAAATAAAATAATACCCCTCAATGTATTTTTGCAGAAGTTCATTCCTGGTCTTATAGAATACCATTTTCATAGTGCAAACGCGTGATAATTCATGGCCTGTTTTCGTTTCCTTTCACTCCTCTGTCTTTCCCGTCCTGGATTTCTTCATCCGGGAAAGATGAAGTTTATTTGATCCAAAAATAAAAGAATAAAAGACAGATCATTTTGAAAATATATATTAGACCGGATTTAAATGAAATCCGTGCCGTACCGGATGATATTCGCTTTTTTACAACTTTTCCGATGCGTGCACCTGTCATAAATGTGTATTTTTGACGTTCAAATGAGGCTAAAAAATTAAAAATGAGCATGAACGCTGTATTGAACTGTTTCCTGACCGGTATTTTAGCGCTGATTCCAATGGTGTATTTTTCACAATCCAACCGGGCAGGGAATCATCAGGACAAGCAGCAATCTCATTTCTCTCACGATAGCACCCGAGTGGATCTTCTGATCGATTCAGCTACCAAAATAGCGCATTCCAATGCGAAACAAGCGATTCGGATGCTGCAGAAAGCCGGAGAACTTGCTACGGAATTGGAGTATGCAAAAGGAAAAGCGGTGTGTTACCTGCGTATGGCCGGTATCTACAACATCCACCGTGATTATGAAAAGGCACAGGAATATGCCTCAGAAGGAATGGCAATCGCAAATAAATCGGAACTGGATACGCTTAAAAAGCCCTTTTTTATGATGTTGTCAGAGATTCAGTATGACAAAAACCACCATGAACCGGATACAACTATCCGGGAAGAGGTGCGGGATATCGTTGCTGCGATTAAATATAAGTATTATTTGAAAGACAGCCTTGATAAATCGGTCGAGAAAACTAACTTTCTGGAACGGGACATGCAGAATAAAGAAAATGAACTGCTGGTTGTTCGTCTGCAAACCGTTTTATTTGCAGTGGGTTTTGTAGGGGTATTGCTCTTTATCGGTTTTGGTGTGATGTGGGTGAATGTACGCAGGGTAAAAATGAAGAATAAACAATTGCTGACGGAACAAAAGCTCAAACGTTCGCAAATGAACCCGCATTTTATTTTTAATTCCATACAGAACGTCCGAAGCCTGATCCACGGAAAGAAAGAAGAAGCCGCTATAGAATACCTGAACAGGTTTTCCCGGCTTACACGCCAGGTGCTGGAAAGTTCCGATGAAAATTACATTTCACTGACCGAAGAAACGGAAATGCTCCGAAATTACTTATCCATACAACAGCTACTGTACGGGAATATGTTTGATTTTTCTATCTCTGTTCCGGAAAACATGGATACAGATGCTTTTTTCGTTCCGCCGATGCTGGCGCAACCATTTGTCGAAAATGCAATTAAACACGGCCTGGCAGGAAAACAGCAGGGCGGACAGATTTCAGTGCGGTTTCTTCTGAAGAATAAAAGATTGTTTTTCGAAGTAACGGACAACGGGACGGGATTCTCTGGGTCCCGGAAAACTGAAAACCACAAGTCAATGGCGATGTCCATTACAAAAGAACGCTTGTCGCATTACTCCAGGACGGCTCATTTCAGGTTCCATGCAGCTGATATCCTGGATGAGAACCAACAGGTGAAAGGCGCGAAAGTCCAGTTTGAAATTCCTTATATTTACGAAAATTAAAAGAGATATGCTTAGAGCTGTTATCATTGAAGATATTGAATCGATTCGTGAAGAATACATAACATTAATCCGCTCCCATTGTCCCTCGGTTACTGTTGTGGGGCAGGCCGATTCCGTGGCTTCAGGAGTGCGGTTAATCAGAGAACTGACCCCGGATTTGGTATTCCTGGATGTAGATATGCCGGATGGTACCGGTTTTGATTTACTGCAGCAACTCTCTCCGGTTAATTTCAAAGTCATCTTTATCACCGGACATGAAGATTACGCAGTACGTGCTTTCCGCTTTTCTGCAATAGATTACCTGATGAAGCCGTTGGACGCGTACGAGCTGACAGAGGCGGTAAAAAAGGTGGAGGGATTGTTGGGACAGGAAGTGTTTAATGCGAAGTTGGCGAACCTGTTTGCCAATATGGAACGTCCGAAAGATCTGCAAAAGCTGATTCTTAAAACTGCTGACCGGATTTATTCCGTGCATGTTCAGGATATTGTTCACTGTGAATCGGATAAGAATTACACGACGTTTCACTTCATCAATGCTCCGAAACTGGTTGTTTCCACCAACCTGAAAGAATACGATACCATTCTCTCGCCGCACAACTTTTTCAGAACCCATCAATCACATTTGATTAACATGGCCTATTTTGATCATTATGTGAAAGCGAACGGCGGCAATACAATTGTACTGAAAAATAAACAATCTATTCCGCTTTCTGTTCGCAAGAAAGATGAATTCATGGAATTGCTGAAGCGTATGTAAAGGAACAGCAGCACCTTGACTGATACTAAAAAAAGCCATCGCTTCTTCAGGGATGACTTTCCGTTTTTTAATGAAGTATCCTGCTTACCACGTAGGGCAGGAGTTACAATTGTTTTTAGTGCGGATGTAGAACATCGCTCCGATTACAGCATTCATTTCCATAAAACCGTAGGCATGCCGTGCATAAGCGGAAACATCATTCGGTCGTGTCTTCACATGTACCTGGTGCATGAATCCACCGCCGTAGTTGGCTTGCAGAAATACGTGCTGGAAAAACTCAAAACGAAGTCCCAGATGTGCCGAAAGACCATATCCCGAAAGAGAAATGGTACGCATATCGTTCTGACCTGCAAAACGGAAATCATTATAAGACAACAATGCTCCTGCGGAGAGACCGGCATTGGTTGTAAATCCAAACCATCCGCTTTTTGTTTCATACCATTGATAGGATCGTGTCAATTCAACGCGCAGGTAATTCAATCCGTCTGAATTTTCATAGTGAAAGTTGGTCCGGTCAGTGGTGTAATCTACATTGTCGTAATTTCCGGAAAGATTGGATTCCGTATCCAGTCCGGGCTCGATATAACCTGATAACCGCACTTGGTTGTGATCTGCGAAGATGTATTTCAGGTGATCGTATCCGACAGAAATGGCCCAATTGTTTTTGATGTAGTAACCGATTCTCACATTGAATTGCGGAACAGTCAGCGATGTCGGATTGAGGTAATGCCATCCTAATTTAGAAGGATTGTCGTGAGCCCGTGCACCGGCCATCGTAAAATCGTATCCGCTTCCCTTGAACTGAATGTTGCTTTTAGTGTAAAACGACCGGTTATACCCCCAGTAGAAGAACAGTGTTCCTTTGGCATCCGCTTCTTTCTTTTTGGCGTATTTTCGTTTCTGTCCTGCTGCAGGCAGTACGAGTACAACCAATAAGAGAATAGTTAATATATGCTTCATTACGACATCTTTAAAAACGCAACTTCTTTTTCAGTCAGGTGACGGTAATAGCCTCTTGGTAAATCTTTCTTCGTCAGCCCTGCAAAGGAAACGCGATCCAGTTTTACGACCTCATACCCCAGGGCTTCAAATGTACGGCGAACAATCTGGTTTTTACCTCCTTTTACTTCAACACCTAACTCCCGCGGAGAACCCTTTACAAACTCAACCTGTTCAAAACGCGAAGTTCCGTCTTCCAGGTCAATTCCTTTCAACAGTTTTTCTACGTCTTCTACACTGAATGGTTTGTTGAGCTCCACATCAAATAATTGGGATGCACGGTGTTTGGGATGTGTCAGTTTTTTTGCCATGTCTCCGTCATTGGTAAACAATAACAAACCGGTTGTCTCTTTATCGAGCCGACCAATCGGGTAAACACGTTCTTTACATGCTTTTTTGACCAATGACATCACGGTTTTTCGTCCATACGGATCATCCGAAGAAGTGATAAACCCTTTCGGTTTGTTGAGCAATACATAGCGTTTAACTTCCGCACGGATTGTCTCGCCATCATATTTTATAACGTCGGTCGGACCGATTTTATAGCCAAGTTCGGTGATGATTTCTCCGTTAACAGAAACAACTCCCGTAGCAATCAATACATCTGCTTCACGGCGGGAACAAATTCCTGCATTGGACAAGTATTTATTGAGCCGGACAGCATTTTCATTGAAACTCGGAAGCGGGTCTCCTTTTTTCTGTTTGTCTTTAAAATCAACGTATTTACTCTTTGCCTTTAGCGCTTTCCCTGTTAGCTTTTGATTGTCTGAAGCAGACTTTTTTACAGGGTTTTTGGCTTTTGCTGCTGGTTTTCCGGCAGCTGATTTTGGTTTTCCGGTTCTGGAGGTTTTACCTCTACCGGTGCTTTTTGTGTTCATCTCGAGCAGAATTTAAAATGCAAAGGTATAACGAAAAAATTACAAATCGTTGCATTTCTGTACAAAACAATTACGGGAAAGCAGGAAAACGATCGGGGTGTTCAGACGGTTTCGGTTGATGTTGTATTACTCGCAAAGTGTATGATTCAACAACTGATTCGTCGTGATTGCTTTGTGCAGGTAGGGGAGTCCGGCGTTTGCTTCCATCAATAAAAGGTGTTGAATGCGGTGGCAATCGCTTGCGATGAAATCGAGTAGCTGACGGTCGATTAGCTTCTCACCTTGCTTTTTAATGTCCGGCCCGTAATGTCCTGTCAGGGAATTGATGTTCAACTGTATCTTTGCTCCCAGTTCTTTCATTGTTTTTGCAATTTCAACGGAACCGTGCCAATAAACATAGCGTTCAAAATGAGCGATAATCGGAACGTAACCGGCTGTCTGAACCCCAAAAATAAATTCCCTCCAGTTATCAGGTTCCGACATGAACGGAAACTCCATTAATACATATTTGTTGCCAATGGATAGCAGTTCTCCTGTTTTGATCAATGCTGCGAAGTATTCATCGCAATAGTACTCAGCGGCTGCTTCCACCCGAATGTCCAGTCCCAGCTGATGAGCGGTTTGCTGCACTTCTTTTAATCCTCCCAGGATGATCTCGGGTGTATTTTTATAACAGTCACTGTATACATGGGGAGTTGTAATTACTTTTTTATATCCCAGTGATTCAAACTTTGCAAGCATTGCAATGGTGGCATCCATTGACGGGGATCCATCGTCGATTCCCGGAATCAGGTGGCTGTGCATATCTGCTCCCAACCGACTGAAATCAATCGGGACTGATTTCTTTTTTTGTTTGAAAAGATCAAATAATCCCATTTTATGCTTCGTACATGTTTTTATAATACTGTTGGTATTCCCCGGAAGTTACCTCCTGTACCCAGTCCTGATTTTCCAGGTACCAGTCTACGGTTTTTTCCAATCCTTCTTCAAAAGTGATGGAAGGTTTCCAGCCCAGCTCTGTCTCCAGTTTTGTTGCATCAATGGCGTACCGTAAATCATGTCCGGCACGGTCTTTTACGTAGGTAATCAATTGTTCTGATTCCCCTTCGCTACGGTTTAACTTTTTATCCATCAATTGGCACAGGAATTTTACCAGGTCAATATTCTTCCATTCATTCAGCCCGCCGATGTTATACGAGTGACCAATTGCTCCTGTATGAAAAATAAGATCGATGGCTTTTGCGTGATCTTCTACCCAAAGCCAATCCCGTATGTTCTCTCCTTTTCCATACACCGGCAACGGTTTTTTGTGGATGATGTTGTTGATCATCAACGGAATCAGTTTTTCAGGAAAATGATGACTTCCGTAGTTGTTGGAACAATTCGACAGTTTGACGGGCAGCCCGTAGGTATGATAAAACGCATTGACAAAATGGTCTGATGCCGCTTTAGAAGCAGAGTAGGGACTTCGCGGGTCGTATGCCGTTGTTTCCGAGAACAGTCCTTCTGCTCCCAGCGAACCATATACTTCGTCGGTAGATACGTGGTGAAATACATGCCCCGGATCCGTATTCCAGTTCTCTTTTGCAACTTGTAGCAGGTTGACAGTTCCTTCCACGTTTGTCAGCACAAAATCCATCGGACCTTCTATGGATCGGTCAACATGGGATTCCGCTGCAAGGTGGATGACATCTGAAACCTGGTATTCCCGGAATACTTTCTGAACGTCCGGGCGGGAAACGATGTCTCCCTTCACGAAAACATAGTTTGTGGCCTGTTCTATATCCTTGAGATTGCTTAAGTTGCCGGCATAAGTCAGCTTGTCAAAATTGATGATTCTGTAAGCAGGGTATTTGTTTACCAATAAACGTACGACGTGAGAGCCGATAAATCCTGCTCCGCCGGTTACCAATATGTTTTTTTCGTATGTCATTCCGTTGCGTTGTCTGTCTGGACTTTTTATCAAGTGCTAAAGTACGATTTTCCAAACACAATATTGCCATATCACGCGGAATTTCCATCCAAAAGCACTACCTTAGCATTTTATTTGAAAATACGTTTTATAAGCACAATAACTATGGAAAATAATCACAACGATAACCAGATTAATATCGAGTTGACAGAAGATGTAGCATCCGGTATTTATTCAAATCTTGCAATCATTACACATTCCCCGGGGGAATTTGTCAGCGATTTTATTCAGCTCATGCCGGGTGTTCCGAAAGGAAAGGTGAAGTCCCGTATCATTATGACTCCCCAGAATGCAAAACGTTTCATGAAGGCACTGGCTGAAAATATTCAAAAATATGAACAGACGTTTGGAGTTATTCAGGAAGTGGAACAACACAACGGTGTTGCACGTATGAACTTCGGGACTCCTACAACGGAGGCATAATGTTGCCGTTTAATCAAGGAAAGGATAGCTTTGCTAAATAGCAGACCTCCGGGGAAAGGGAGATTCTGTTTTTTTGTATCTTTATTATTTGGTAAATTATTAGTTATGAAAAAAAATGGTGTTATACAGCTACTTGTTGTTTTGTTATTTGTTCCGTTCATCAGCTCTGCGCAAACGGGCAAAGGAAAGCGACTGACAGCTTATTTGCAGACCAAGCAGTTTTCAGCCCCTGAAGTCGGAAACTACGTTGAATTACATTTTCAATATGTAGGTTATACAGTGGCATACAAACCACAAGGGAAAGATCTGGCAGGAGAAGTGGCGGTGATGATTGACATCACACAAAACGGGGAAGTGGTGGCTACTGACGCATACCGGTTGAGTACTCCTTTGATGGTAGATGGTATTGTCGATGATTTCTATGACATCAAGCGATTTGCTCTTGCTCCCGGAACATACCAATGCGCCCTCGAATTGTTGGATTTAAATTCACAGAATCCATCCATAAAAACAGCATTTGATTTTATCGTAGATGAATACACCGATGCATTGTCCATCTCCGAAATTTTGATTGCTGAGTCTGCGTCTCCTTCAAACGGAGAAACAATCTTTTCCAAATCAGGATACGATATTTTACCACGGATTTCAACATTTTATCCGACAGAGTTGAATGCATTGCCGATTTACTTCGAAGTATACAATTCCGGGCAACTGGAAGATTCGGTTTTTGCCATTCGTCAACAAGTGATTAATGGTGAAACGGAACAGTTGGTAGGAGAGTATACCCGTACCACAAAACACAAGACAGCAGCTGTTGTACCGGTATTCAAAACGTTGGATTTAACAAATTTGCCAACCGGTAAATACGTGCTCAATATGACGGTTTTGGATGGAAGTGCAAATGAATTGTCTTCTCAACAATATGAATTTGAGCGAAGCAATGACGCCGAACAAGTGGTTAACACGGCTGAATTAATCCTGGATCCCCATTTCCAGGGGTCGATCACAGATGACAGTGTCAGCTATTATTTAGCAAGTCTGGTCCCGATTTCCAGTCCTGCGCAGGCAAAAACGATTTTCAGTACATTGAAACTGAAAGACAAAGAGAAATCCCGCAAACTGATTCAGGGTATCTGGAAACACATCGATCCGATGAATCCGTATGAGGCGTGGATGAAATACAAAGAACAGGTGCAGTTTGTGCAGTCCAACTTTAAAACAAATTTCCAACCCGGATTTGAAACGGACAGGGGACGTGTATACCTGCAATACGGAGCGCCCAGCAGAACGCTTGACCGGGAACTTTCAGCTTCTGAGTATCCGTACGAGATGTGGGAGTATAATAAAATCGGAATCTACAGTAACAAGAAATTCATCTTCTACAATCCGGATCTGGTTAACAATAATTACCGGTTGTTGCATTCAGACATGATCGGAGAGCTTAAAAATCCGCGTTGGCAGGCAGAATTGAACAGCCGCAGTACTAAAAGAGGAAACGTAGATGATCCGAATGAATACAACCCGGACTCATGGGGTAACAATGCGCGACAGTTATTAGGTAATTAATCCGTATAATTGTACAAAATTTTACGGTGAGGGAACTTTCTATTGTTATACTAAATTGGAACGGTTGTAATTATCTCAGGCAGTTTTTACCTTCTGTAACTGCTTTCTCAGGAGATGCGCGCATTATTTTGGCAGACAATGCTTCTACAGATGACTCTGTGTATTTTGTCCGGGAGAATTACCCCGCTGTAGAAATCATTGTTAATACAGAAAACGGAGGATTTGCGAAAGGTTATAACGACGCTCTGAAACACGTAAAGTCAAAGTATTACCTGTTGCTCAATTCGGATATTGAAGTAACTGAAAACTGGCTTTCTCCGTTGTTGGAACGGATGACAGATGATTCAGTGGCCGGTTGCCAACCAAAGGTGCTGAGTTACCACAATAAACATCATTTTGAACATGCCGGAGCGTCAGGTGGATACCTGGACGTGGATTATTTCCCTTTTTGCCGGGGAAGAATTTTTGATAGCATTGAAGCAGATGAGCACCAATATGATGGTGCAACTGAAGTGTTTTGGGCAACGGGAGCCGCGTTGTTAATCCGGTCGGAAGTCTATCACAGATTGGGTGGGTTTGACGAGTCATTCTTTGCACACATGGAGGAAATTGATCTGTGCTGGAGAGCGAAAAAGCTGGGTTATTCCTTTCATGTAGAACCGAAATCAATTGTCTATCACGTAGGAGGAGGAACCCTTTCATATATGTCTCCCCGAAAAACATACCTGAATTTCAGAAATAGTTTATATATGATTGTCAAAAATCATGAAGGGTTGTTGTTTCCTAAATTATTTTCCCGGATGTGCCTGGACGGAATCGCAGGAGTTCGTTTTTTGGTAAAAGGAGAACTTAAAAACCTGTGGGCAGTCTTAACCTCCCATTTCTCCATGTACGCCAACCTCTCAACGCTACTGAAGAAACGAAAAGAAATCCGCAAATCGGTTAACAACTCAAATAAAAACGGTTACTACAAAGGAAGCATCCTGTGGGCGTATTATTTTAAGCGGGTTAGCAAATATGCAGATTTGAATCAACGATTATTTATTACCGATAAAAACGTTTAAAGACATTAGTCTAATGTGTTTTTCGGCTCAGCAGATGAAGCGGCCAGTTTCACTATAAATACCATCCATGCTGCGATCATCAATACACCTCCAAGTGGTGTTACAGGACCTAAAAACGACAGTTTTACCTGCCAGTACTCCTGTAAACTCAAAAAGTAGATAGAAAAGGAGAACAAGAAGGTACCGATCAGTAATAGGCTATGTACGGCTTTTAATGAGAAGTGAAATTTCGCGGTATTGAGCCCCAGAATCAACAGACCGAAAGCGGAATAAAACTGGTATTTGACACCGGTTTCAAAACTTTCTACTTTTTCAGGAGAAACGATTGCTTTCAATCCATGTGCTCCGAATGCTCCCAGGATGATTGCCAATGCCAGTAAAGCGGCGGCTGTGATAACGATTTTTTTATTCATAGGATCTGTTTTTATTGTTATTGATTCAAGTTCAATGTAAATTCAAGTACTTCCTGCCAGCCGTTCCATTTACCATAATTGCCGATGGTCTCATTGTGCCACAGGAAATAAAAATCTCCTCCGAATGGTACAGACTCATTGTATAAGTTCTGAATGGCTTTTTTTGCTTCTGCAACAGACCATTTCTTATATTCCAACAGGGTTCCGTCCATGTAAACAAACGGATGAATTGTTAACTCTGTGGGTTGATTGGTGGAAAGGTCATACCAGTTAAACGGTCGTAATGTACCTGCTCTGAATCCGGGTTCCGATGCATATCCCATGGAATAATCATCTGTAATTCCGGCATGGATGAGTTGTTGATACGTGGAAGGAATATCTATTTTCAGAAAATGTTGCCGCGAATGCTTTATTGGTTGATTCAGGATTTTCCTCAAACGGTTTACTTCCTCGTTCAGTTGATCGGGAGTCGAATTGGATGCGTAACTCGGATGTATTCCTACCGTACATTTTTCTGCCATTTTACGTATCAGATGCTGGTGTTCCGGGTTTGAATGTGGGATATTTCTGTCATACTGCTTGTAATTTCCCAATAGCCAAAACAGGTTGACCGGGTGATCTTCTGCGATTTCCAGGATATAATCAAAGGTATCGTACGGATCTTTCATGTCAGCTGCATGTACAGCCTTTCGTTCGGCTCTTCTTACTTTATTGGCAGTCAGGATGTCTTTCGAAACAGCGAGGATGTGCCGATAGCCGTCTTTTAAGCGGTATGCGTACGTATTGTCAATATCGAAAGTAGGTCGGATGATTAATTCCCGGGGGGTATAGGTGTGCTGAATCACTTTCGCATCAATCAGGTGCTGAATAATGGCACGTGCCCACCGGTCGCATACTGGTTTATCCAATAAATGAAATTGAAATAAAACGCTCTTTTTCGCATAAAAGCGATTGTGTTCATCTTTTGCCGCTGCCGTTGAATATTCTTCCATTCGCGACAATACGAAGAAGATTGCTGCAAACGGATCAACGATTTTGTCAATAGACAGACACGGTTCACCCGCATAGTCTCCTAATTGGACGATATGCTGTTTAATTGACTCTTCAAACAGTAAAGACGAAGGAATCTGTTGTTCTACTCCTTCAAACGGATACGCAGAATAGTTAAATTTCGCACCCGTAAATTCGGAGAAAAACTTGCTGTCATTGGTCAACCGGTAAGGAATTTCGTTTTGCCTGAAAACAAAATCAAACGTGTAAATACACCTGTCCGATAATTGATCAATGTAGATGAGCAGCATTATAAATCAGTTATTATTTTTTCACAAATGAAAGGGGCGGCATTACCATCACCGTACAATTCCGGGAACGAAAAATCAGTTTTTTGAGTCAATGAATGAAATGCATCCACAATTTTTCCGGTATCCGCATCCGCCAGGATTGCATTCCCGTTTTCTACGATTTCAATCCATTCGGTTTGAGGACGAAGAATAATACATGGCCGTTTAAAGAAATAGGCTTCTTTTTGCAAACCTCCACTGTCTGTAATCACAACAGATGCGTTTTTTTCCAGTGCGATAACGTCCAGGAATCCGACGGGTTCAATCAGGATGATCGCCGGGTTGTTCATGAATGCACGATAAACTTCCTCTTCGTTGTTCGTATTGAGTTTTGTTTTTGTCCGGGGATGCAGGGGCAAGATGATTTTTTGCCCGGATTGTTTTTGAATTTCCAGCAAAGCTTTGAAAATCGACATCAGGTTCTCCGGGCGATCCGTATTGGAATCCCGGTGAATGGTACACAGAATGAATTGTTCTTTTGTTAACGCATACCGGCTTAGAATCGTTGACCGTTCATCAGAAACAGCGGAAAAATAAAGACTGTTGTCATACATGATATCTCCGCATTGATACACCGCAGGAGCATCAAGAGAAACGGGACCATGCGATTCGAGGCAAAAACCTTCCTCTTTCAGGTTGGTTAATCCCGCAGTTGTTGGAGTGAATAACAAGGTACTCATGTGATCGGAAGTGATTCGGTTGATTTCTTCCGGCATGGATTTGTTAAAACTTCTCAGTCCGGCCTCAACATGGATAACAGGGATGTGAAGTTTCACAGCGGCCAATGCCCCGGCGAGTGTCGAATTGGTGTCTCCGTAAACCAATACGGCGTGTGGTTGTTCCTGTTCAAAAATACCTTCCAGTCCCTCCAGCATTTTTGCAGTCTGAACACCGTGTGTCCCGCTGCCGGTATTCAGATTATAAGCCGGTTTCGGAATTTGCAATTCGTCAAAAAACAATTCAGACATGTTGGAGTCGTAATGTTGACCTGTATGAACAATGACTTCTTTCAACTGGTGTTGAAACTGATGTTGAATCGCTCTGCTGATCGCAGATGCTTTAATGATTTGCGGGCGTGCCCCGATGACTGTGACTATTTTTTTCACGTGTTGAAATCTTCCGTTTTTCAAGGGTAAAGTTAACGATAAGATAGTTCGCTCCGGTGATTAAGTTAAACAACTTATAAAAAATAGCTTCCATGATAAAAAAGATTAATTTTACACACATGAAAAATTATTATTGGAAAATTGTCATCATCCTTATTCTTCCGTTGTTAGTTTCTTGGGAAACAGGTGGTTTTGTCCGGAATGAGACCGATGAGCTTCCTCCCGTTGAGTACAAAGCAAAACACCATATTATTCTCGTGATAGACGGACCAAGATGGTCTGAAACATGGGGGGACAGCACTCATCATTTGATTCCCAATCAGGCATCCGTATTAAAACAGGAGGGAACGTTTTTTACCAACTTCAGAAACAATGGCGTTACCCTGACAAATGCAGGACATACAGCGTTGTGTACGGGAGTTTACCAACGGATTTCCAACCTGGGGAAACAATTGCCCAAACATCCGAATATTTTTCAGTACTACCTCAAGCAATACAAGCAGGACAAACGAAAAGCATGGATTCTGACCAGTAAGGGAAAGCTGGAAATGCTGGCGAACACGAAGAACAGAGAGTGGTGGAACACCTATATGCCCTCCACATATTGCGGCATTAAAGGTTCAGGAATGGGGTACCCGAATGACCGGGATATGTTTCCCACTTTTAAAGCATTGATTCTGGAACATAAGCCAACGCTTACAATTATCAACCTGCTTGATATTGATGCATGGGCACACCAGGGAAACTGGGAGCGATACATTGCCGGAATAAAAGAACTGGACGGATTTGCACTTGACTTATGGAAAACGGTGCAGAACGATCCGGTTATGAAAGACAAGACGGCCATTTATATCACAAATGACCACGGACGGCACCTGGATGGGAAAAAAAACGGGTTTGAAAGCCATGGATGCAGGTGTGACGGATGTACACATATCAGTTTACTGGCCCTGGGGCCTGATTTTGAAAAAGGAAAGGAAGTACATTCAGAATATGGGTTGATCGATATTCCAGCAACCATTGCACACATGCTGAAAATTGATATGCCAACTGCAAAAGGGAAGCCAATCAATGAGTTAATTTCAGCAAGAAAATAATGTATTTATCAGCGAATTGTTTTATTTTCGTATCAGCATGCACAGATCACTTTTTCTTTTCACCTGTCTGACTTTGCTCTTTTCCTGTAAAAAAGAAACGAGCACGATCAATCTTCACTACGATTATTTCGGGATGGAGAAGGGACGCTATGTGATCTATGATGCAAAGGAAATTACACATTTGTCCAATCAAAGTAAAGATACCGTTCATTACCAGTTAAAAACGGTAATCGGGGATACGGTTCACGATAATTCGGGCAGAGTCGGGTATAAATACCGGCGCTATAAACGTGCGACTCCTGCCGATGAGTGGAACCTGGCAGATGTTTGGTTTATCATTATTGCCGACCACAGAGGAGAATTGGTGGAAGAAAATGAACGCATTGTAAAATTGGTATTCGCACCGACCGCTGACAAAGAATGGGACGGAAACGCATACAATACCAATGGTGAACTGATCTATGGTTACGAAAACCTTCACGTGCCGATGACGATCAATAACATACAGCTCGATTCAACAATTAAAGTGGTTCAGGAAGATGTCTTTAACCTGATCCAATGGCGAAAAAAGCATGAAATATATGCCAAGAACATCGGATTGGTCAGGAAACACTACCAACACCTGAATATTTCCAATTTTGATGTGACGAACGTCAGTACAGGAAAAGAATTTTTTCTGGAAATGAACCAATACGGGTACGAATAATTTCGTATTAAAATCGTTAAAAAGTTTAAAAATTATACAGAGAGTAAATTTTCGTGTATATTTGCCTCAAAATATTAGTAACTAATTAATTGAAAATTACGAACAAAATGAAAAAATTATTCTTTTTTGTTGCTGTGGCAACTTTGACTGCAGGTACAATGGTTTCTTGTGGTAAATCGTCAAAAGGTAAAATGGATGCTGACTGGACGATCGATTCTATGACGGATAAGTCTACTTCTACATCAGGAAGCGGTGTTACAACAACTGAAACGACTGAGTATGCTAACGGTACAAAAACAACAACGTATGTTTCAGGAGGAAACACAACAAAAGAAACAGCTACAGTGAACGATGCTAAATGGAGCATTAAAAAAGACGGAACATGGGAACGAACAATTTCTTACACGGAGGTTGATACAACAACTATTGGTGGAACAAACCTGATCGTTACAACAAATACAACAACAATAGATAAAGGAAACTGGGATTTCTTGACAGGAGTTGGTGAGTTCAAGAAAAATGAGCGTGTATCATTTAGTACGTTGAATTCTGAGACAACTGTAAAAACAACTCAAAACATCAACAGTACAACATCAACTGACAAGTATACAAACACATACCTGGAAGGAGAAAACACGGAAACATACGTGATCAGCGAGTCTAAGAAGAAATCATTGAGCCTGACATACACAGGAGCATCTTCTTCTACAAATGCGAGCGGGAACAATTCAACAACAACGAAAGAAACATTGGATAGATCATTCACTTTGTCTTCTAACTAATAGTTGATTTAGACATACTGAAAACCCCGGTGGAAATTTCCGCCGGGGTTTTTTATTTTACCTCTATGAGAATGCTTGTTTTACAGTATTTGTTCAGGCAATTTTCCCCCAATTGGGTTTTTTCTTCAAAATAGTTGTCAGAATCGTCCGGACAACCGCATGTTCGGGAAGCTCCAGGTTGGGGTCTTTCTCCAGGATGGACCGCGCTTCCTCCCGTGCCCTGACCACAATCTGTGCGTCTTTTGCCAGGTCAGCGATTTTTAGGTTCAATGCGCCGCTCTGTTGCGTTCCGAGCAAATCTCCGGGACCTCGTAATTGGAGATCAACCTCTGCAATTTCAAATCCGTCATTGGTACGAACCATCGTCTCCAACCGTTTTTTTGTTTCTTTGGATAGTTTATTCCCGGTCATTAAAATACAGTACGATTGCTCTGCTCCCCGTCCAACGCGGCCTCGTAATTGGTGCAACTGAGATAATCCGAACCGCTCCGCGCTTTCAATGATCATTACGGAAGCATTCGGGACATTCACGCCAACTTCAATAACCGTTGTGGCCACCATGATCTGGGTTTCTCCTTTTACAAAGCGTTGCATTTCAAACTCCTTTTCTTCCGGTTTCAGTTTTCCGTGTACCATACTAACACGGTAAGCCGGAAGCGGGAAAGCCCGTGAGATTGCTTCATATCCATCCATCAGGTTGTTAAAATCCAGAGTTTCCGATTCATTAATCAAAGGATAGACAATGTAAACCTGCCGCCCTTTGTTGATTTCCTCTTTCAGAAACCCGAATACCTGCAAACGACTGTTTTCCATCCGATGTACAGTCGTAATCGGCTTTCTTCCCGGTGGTAGTTCGTCAATCACGGAAACGTCCAGATCTCCGTAGAATGTCATCGCCAGTGTACGTGGAATCGGGGTTGCCGTCATGATCAGAACATGTGGCGGGGTCGTATTTTTTCGACGCATTTTTGCCCGTTGAGCCACACCAAACCGATGTTGTTCATCAATAATAACAATGCCGAGGTTCTGAAATTGAACGGTATTTTCTAACAGTGCATGTGTTCCGATCAGCAAGTGAATTTCTCCCGACAGTAATTCTTCATGTAAAATTCTGCGTTCTTTTGTTTTACTGGAACCTGTCAGCAATGCTGTTTTAACAGGAAAATCTTTCAATAATTCGCGGATGGTTTCGAAATGCTGCGTTGCCAGTATCTCCGTTGGAGCAATCAATGCCGCCTGGAACCCGTTGCCGATTCCCATCAATGCCGTCAGCAATGCTACAAGGGTTTTTCCGGCACCAACATCTCCCTGTAATAAACGATTCATGTGATGTCCGTTCAGAAAATCTTTCCGGATTTCTTTCAGAACGCGTTTTTGTGCCCCTGTCAGATCGAATGGTAAGCCCCTGTTATAAAAATCGGTGAACAGATTTCCGACATCGGGAAAGATAAAGCCTTTTGTTTTTTGGACACTGAGTTGTTTCCTGACCAGCAATTCCATTTGGAGGTAAAACAGTTCTTCAAATTTTAACCTTCCCCGGGCTTTGATTGCCTGTTCCTCTCCTGCTGGCTGATGAATCTGTATCAACGCTGTTCTCCGGTCCATCAGGCGGAGGTGATTCAGTAATTGCGCAGGAAGTGTTTCCGGAAGTATTGGTAACTGTTCAATCAATGAGTTGAGTAACTTTTCAATTCCTTTGGAATGCAATCCTTTATCGGTCAGTTTTTCGGTTGTAGAATATACCGGTTGCAGCCCGACTTCCTGTTTTACTTTTGAAAATTCGGTTACTTCCGGATGGGGAATATTCCAGCTCTTCCCAAACAGCTTTGGTTTACCGTAAACTTGCAGTTCAACACCTTTTTTGAGGGCGGGTAAAATCCATTTGATTCCCTGGAACCAGATCAGTTCGATCATGCCTGTATGGTCTTCAAACTTAGCGGTTAGTTTTCTTCTTTTCCCAACCCCTGATTCCTTAACTTCAATAATGTATCCGCGCAGTTGTACGGCAGTGTCTACTTGTGGTAATTCAGCAACGGTATGATACTGAGAACGGTCAATGTAGCGAAACGGGAAGTGATTCAGCAGATCTTCATAGGTGTGGATGTCCAATTCGCTTTTGAGAAGTTCAGCGCGCTGCGGGCCGACTCCTTTCAAAAATTCGATGGATGTCTGAAGAAAATTCACACGATAAATTTAGAAAAGATTTTGCACAGCAGGTTACCTACTCCTGTCAATATGCTTTAATACAAGAAATCATTGTACGGATAACGTTCCTGGAAAATACGCTTCACTTCTTCGTAAAGCATGGTTTTCAGCTCTTCTATATTGGTCTTTTCGTGGGCAGAGATAAATACGCACATATTGCGATTGACTTTCGCCATCCACGTTTTTTTCAGCTCTTCGAGTGAATAATTCTGCGCTGTTCGGGGAGAAAGATCGTCTTCATCCTTCGGCTGATATACAAACTGATCAATTTTGTTGAATACAACAATGGTTGGTTTTTCCGTTTTGTCAATCTCATTCAGTGTTTCATTAACCACATTGTAGTGGTCCTCGAAATTCGGATGCGCCAGATCGAGCACATGTACCAGGATATCGGCTTCACGTACTTCGTCTAATGTCGATTTGAAGGATTCTACCAGTTGATGAGGTAATTTCCGGATAAATCCGACTGTGTCTGTCAGCAAAAACGGAAGGTTGTCGATCACTACTTTTCGAACGGTGGTATCGAGTGTTGCAAATAATTTATTTTCTGCAAATACCTCGGATTTGGACAACAGGTTCATCAACGTACTTTTTCCTACATTGGTATAGCCAACCAATGCTACCCGCACCAATTGTCCCCGGTTTCCCCGCTGGATGGCCATTTGTTTATCTATTTCAGACAAGCGGCTTTTGAGCAGGGAAATTTTTTGCTGGATAATCCGTCTGTCTGTCTCAATCTGAGTTTCTCCCGGTCCGCGCATTCCGATTCCTCCTTTTTGTCGTTCCAAGTGAGTCCACATACGGGTCAAACGGGGGAGCAAGTATTGCAGTTGAGCCAGTTCAACTTGTGTTTTTGCATGCGAGGTCCGTGCCCGTGACGCAAAAATATCCAGAATCAGGTTGTTTCTGTCCAGTACTTTTACTTCCAGTGTACGTTCAATATTGCGCAGCTGAGAAGGGCTTAGTTCATCGTCAAAGATGCACAGATCAATTTCATTTTCTTTAATGTATTGGTGAATTTCTTCCAGCTTTCCCATTCCAACGAAGGTTTTCGGGTTGGGCATCGGCATTTTCTGCAAAAAGCGGTGTTGCGTCAATGCTCCTGCCGTTTCTGCCAGGAATTCTAATTCATCCAGGTATTCGTGGGCGATGTCTTCATTGATATCAGAGGTGATTACACCGACCAATACACAACGTTCCTCTACCGCGTCGACTAAAACGTGTCCGTTACTCATTAATTCGTTTAAATCCCATTATATAGTGTACAACGGCTTCTACTTCCGCATCTCCTCCGAGTATTTCTTTGAAACGCGGCATTCCGTTGCTTGTTCCGACTTCAACAATTTTCTTCAATTCATGAACCTGTAAAGTCGTTTTCGTCAGGTCTTTTGACCCTGCTTTGCCGAGTGTACCGTCAATTCCATGACAGGTAGCACAATTTTCAAGGTACAAAGTTTCTCCATCAGGAAGTGAACCTCGTTCTCCTGATTTGCCGGTTTGCACATCACTTCCGCAGGAAACGAGCGCAAACAAAATAAGTATGAACCAACCGTTTTTTAGAACCATGAACCTCCTAATGCAGCTCTGAACGGCCATGGAATAGCTGCCAGAATTAAAATCAATGCAATTGTATAAAATACAGCAATCGTTTTGTGCTTTTTCCCGGGAGCGGCTTTTTTAGCTTTTGAATGCCCGATTGTCAGTAAAACAAAGGCAATAGTCATCATCAATGCATGTTCCAGGTTGAAAAAACGATACATACCGCCATTTGTGGCAGACTTCATCCATCCATCGATGAACAAGACTTTGTTGGAGAAGAAGTACAAAACCCATCCCAGTAAAAACTGTACATGATAAAATACCATTGCAAATAGGTTGAGTTTGCGATCTCCGTTTGTATACGTCGAAGATTTTAATTTAGAAAGTGCGTTGAAAACCGCTACTACCAACAGTAATAAAACGATCCAACGAAGTCCGGAGTGTGCGTGTACCAACATAAAATAAGTTTTTCACAAAATTAGTTGAAAATATTGACAGAACAAGGATATTCGGATGGGATTTTCCGTTTTCCTTCGATTGTGATAGCACGTAGTAGGTGTTGAGGGGTATGCAGGCTGAATCGATGTATTTTTCAGTAATATTATTTTTCCAAACCGTATATTTTACCGATTTTTGTACCTTAAAATTTCAAACAGTAGCGTTGTGGGTACAGCAGTAAAGCCATATGGCGATGAGGATAAGAGCAAAAAGCAGGAAGTAGCGGAAATGTTCAACAACATTTCTAAAAAATATGATTTTCTCAACCACTTTTTATCCATAGGAATTGACAAAATCTGGCGTAAAAAAGCGGTCGCCCAACTCAAGGATATTCAACCAAAGCGTTTATTGGATCTGGCAACGGGAACAGGTGATTTTGCATTGGCACTTTTAAAGTTGAACCCGACTGAAATTGTCGGAATGGATATTTCGGCAGGAATGCTGGATGTGGGAAGAGAGAAAATGAAACAGAAAGGTGTTTCCGATATCATTTCCATGCAATTGGGAGATTCTGAAAACCTGCCGTTTGAAGATGGCTATTTTGATGGGTTAACGGTTGGATTTGGTGTGCGCAATTACGAGAACCTTGAAAAAGGACTGTCTGAAATGCTTCGCGTACTTCGTCCGGGTGGGAGAGGAGTGATTTTGGAGTTTTCCAAGCCGAAGAAGTTTCCTGTAAAACAATACTATAAATTTCATTCAAAATACATCATCCCGTTTTTCGGAAAGTTATTTTCGAAAGACACACGTGCTTATACCTATCTTCCTGATTCAATTCAGGCATTTCCGGAAGGAAAAGATTTCGAAGCGATTCTTACAAAAGTTGGCTACCGGAATGTACGATCAAAAATAGTGTCGGGAGGTATCGCTACCATTTATATAGGCGACAAGTAAGCTTATAGTTTATCAATAATTTCGTCGTCATTTTTTGTTCTCTTCCTTCTAAGACCAACGAATAGGATGGGTAAAATAATTCCAGTGAGAATAAGTACTGTCCAATAATGATCAAATGGCTGAACCCGTGACTTCATGCCGAACCCTTGTGGCCAGCTGTATATCGTAATAAAGAAACCCGCCAGTAAAAGTGATACAATAGCAATGAACGTAATGCCAATCGTTAATAGGAGCTTCTTTACGGATGTGTTTTTGTCAATCATGAACAAGCTGATTCCTGTAATCAATGGGAAGAACCTGAACAGGTAAGCGTCGATTAACGGAATGTGATAGGTCAATCTGTTTCCTGTGTGTTGCATTGTCCATTCTGTGAAATGCCCGAATACTATAAATTCGGTGAGCCATAACGTAATTGCACTCATTCCAAGAGAAATAAATAAGATAATATACGGATTCCTCATATAGGGACAATAAAAAAGACCGCTCATCTGAACGGCCTTTTAACTTTAATGAGTTCTTATTTTTTCTTGTCAACTTCTACTGTTGCCAATTCTTCGGCTTTGTATTCTCCGCCGTCCAGTTTTGCTTTCAATTTCTTGAATGTTTCGATGGTGTATTCTACATCCTCTAATGTGTGAGACGCTGTAGGGATAATACGTAGCATAATGGTGTCTTTCGGTACAACCGGGTAGATGACAATTGAACAGAAAATATTGTAATTTTCACGCAGGTCAAATGTCAGGTTGGTCGCTTCAGCCAGGTTTCCTTTCATGAAAACCGGTGTGACACATGAGTTGGTTTTTCCGATGTCAAATCCTGCTTTTTTGAATCCTGATTGCAATGCATTCGCGATTTCCCACAATTTATCTTTGTATTCCGGATGCTTTTTCAATAAATCCAATCGTTTACGCGCACCAATTGTATTGACCATCGGCAATGCTTTTGCAAACATTTGTGAGCGCATGTTGTAGCGGAAAAACTCAATAATGCTTTCTTCGGCACAAATGAATCCTCCTACGGAAGCAAATGATTTTGCAAACGTACCGAACAGGATATCTATTTCATCTTGTACTCCTTGTTCTTCAGCAGCACCTTGGCCTGTTTTTCCAAGTGTTCCGAATCCGTGTGCATCATCCACAAAAATACGGAAGTCATATTTCCCGGATTTTCTGAATTCAACGATTTCTTTTAATTTCCCCTGGTCTCCTGCCATTCCGAAAACTCCTTCCGTAATAACAAGAATTCCTCCACCTGTTTTTTCAACCAGAGCAGTTGCGTTTTTCATCTGCTTGTCGAAACTTTCCATGTCGTTGTGCTGGAATACAAAACGTTTTCCGGTATGAAGGCGCATTCCGTCCAGGATACATGCGTGTGATTCACTGTCGTATACAATCACATCATTTCGGTCTGTCAGACAGTCGATCGCGGAAACCATTCCCTGGTAACCGAAATTCAGCAAGATTGCATCTTCTTTTCCCATGAACTCGGCAATTTCATTTTCGAATGCTTCGTGTTCACTTGTCTGACCTGTCATCATGCGGGCCCCCATCGGGTAAGCCATACCATATTGTTCCGCCGCTTTGGCGTCTGTTTCTCTTACTTCCGGGTGGTTTGCCAGCCCAAGGTAATTGTTGAGTGACCACACCAAACATTCTTTACCTCTAAAAATCATTTTCGGACCCAATTCTCCTTCCAGTTTAGGGAACGTAAAATAACCATGTACTCCTTTGGAATACTTTCCGATCGGACCTCTGTTTTCTTTTATTTTTTGAAATATGTCTCGAGCCATATCTATTAATTTACAATTTAAAATGATGGGACAAATGTAAGCAGAATCGCACGATTAAAATCAAATACGACGTAAATTTATTAACATATTAAAGGTTAATGAAATTTGTATGAAAACAAAAATCCCGCTGAAATTTATTCAGCGGGATTTTTTATCGTAAATACGTGCTTTTATTTCTTGTCAGCTGCTGCCGCCGCTGCTTTTTCTACTGCTACAGGAGTAACAAACTCTCTGTCGCGTGTAGCTCTTTCTCCGAAAGAAGCGTCTTTTGCTGCTGCTTTGCTGATGTTGCTTGTCGCTTCAGCGTCTTTCTTGTCACGCTTCGCTGCGATTGCTTTCAGGTAATAACCTTGTGCGCTTTCAGCATCGTCAGAACCGTCGATTGTTTTTGTTGCACCTGCGTTATCACCGTTCAACAATTGAGCCAACGCTTTGTTGAAAGTTGCTTCAGAACCAAAGTTAGAAACTGCTGATGCATATTTCCCGTCCTGAATATCCAGGATTCCTTTGTTGTAATTTACCTGAGCACCAGCTCCGTTTGCTTGTCCGAACAATTGTTTTGCTTTCGCTCGGTCTCCCTGAACACCTGCGATTGCTCCCAGGTTGTTTTTAGCGATTGCGTTGTCCTTCATTCCGTTTGCTTTTTCAAATTGTGCTTTTGCTTCACCCAATTTGTTTTGCTCGTAATAAACAGCACCGATGTTGTTGAACGCTCTGTGATCCTGCGGGAAGTTTTTAGCGGCTACCTGGTACAGTCTCAATTTCTCATTCAAATCGTTTGTCAATGTTGCTGTGAATAACAACTCTTCCAATTTCAAAGAATCCGGATTGGAAACTGAAATAGCTTTCAATTCTTCGTCAGAATATCCTGTCAAATCATATACAACGTAGATTTCAGAACGACGCAATAACGGGAAGATGTCTTTATCCAATTGTGTAAATGTTTTACCCATTGCACGCATTTCTTCTTCACGTTTAACAGGATCTTTGTACATTTCTAAAACACGCAAGATCAGGTTCTTTTCATCTTCGTTGAATTTAGAAGCTTGCAATTCTCTTTTGAATCCTACGTAGTCCTCACCGCTTCCTTTCAAGCTGAATATCTCTGTCTGAGCTTTGTCATTTTTCGCTTTTTTCGCTACCCCAAGAACCGTCTCTTTTCCTGTGTTAGAACGATCCGTTGACAAAGTGTTGTTTTTGTCTTCTTCTCCTTCCGGTGAAGCGTATCCAACGATTTCAATTGATTTGATGTTTACTTTTGCGTTTGGTTGAACTTTTGTTAACCAGTTTTGCAATTCAACGATGTCTTTATCTTTCAATTCCGCAGGGCGAACATTTGATTTTCCTTTTTCGTAATTGATTTGAGCAAATTGCTTCTCCTCAGTAACGCGCTTGAATTGATCCGCTTCGTAAATAACACGGAAATCTTTGTTAACCAGGTACGGAGTGATAATTGTAGCGTCAGCAATTCTGATCACATCCAATTGTTCTTTTTCTTTTGTTCCTTTGAAAACTTTTCCTGTTACAGACAATGCAGACGCTTCCATGTCTGATTTGTACGGAACAACATCGGTGTAAGTAACTTTTCCTCCGGCTTTATATTGGATAACAGTTCCGTTTCCTGTTGCTTTCTCTCCTTGAACCATCAATGGCTTCAATTGTGTAGAAGCAATAGAAGGATTGATCTCAGCAGAAACTTTCTTCTTGATACCTTTTTCAGGGAATGTTACATCAACTTTAACTCTCACAGAGTCTCCATGCATTTCTAATGGATCTGGCGTAACTGTATAGTCCAGGTCCTTCAATAAGTCACAGCTTGTAACTAAAGAACCTGCAACCGCGATAAACGCTAAACCTTTGATACTTTGTTTTTTCATAATTCTCAACGTATAAATTCTTACCAATTGTTTGCAAATCTAAATAAAAAATATTCTTTTCCAAAGATTTTGTCAATTAATAATATCTTCGGTTTTAAAACCATCAACCCTATAAGTTTCACCGAGTTGTTGCTGGTTACTGCATAACTGAGCGATTGTTAAAAAATGTTTATAATGACAGAGATCGGGTGCGATCTCTTGTAACGGTAACAGCACAAAACCTCTTTTTTCCAGATGTGGATGCGGGATTTTCAGTGCTGTTTCGTTGATAATCAGGTTGTCATAGAATAAAATGTCAATATCAATCACCCTATCGGCATATTCTGCTGTTTTTATCCGTCCCATTGATTGTTCAATTGTTTGGGTTATTTCGAGTAATTTATGTGGAGACAGGGGGGTAGTGATGGCAATGCAACAGTTGTAATAATTGTTGGTGGAACTGTATCCCCATGCCTTGCTTTCATAGACGGAAGAAACCCGTGTGATCGATCCGGCTTCTTTTGCCAGTGTTTTTATTGCAACGGAAAGATTGTGTTTCCTGTTGCCGAGATTAGTTCCCAGGGATAAATAAGCAACCGCTGCTTTTATTTCCATTCAAATGTGTTAATCAGGTGGTAGAGGTCTTTTTCCAGGTAATTTAACGAAGGACGAAGTGAATCGTAATTGGGGACACTGTTAAAGTAAACAACCCCGCTCACGAAATTTTCAGTTGAATCCGTCAGGTAGAACTGAAATGGTGTGGCAACATCTCCCTGTAATTTAAAGATTGTGCCGAATACCCGTTTTTCGGGGTAAATGAAGTTCTCCGTCTCAATACCGGTTGCTTTTATCTTGTGTTCACCGACTTTGTCATTGGAGTAATTGACATAAGTTCCAAGTGACTCCGTCATATGGATGTAGGAGAAATTAATAATGCCGTTCAAAGGTCCCAGGTCAATGTCTTTATGGCAACTCGCTGCCGCTTGTCCCGGTTGCACACTTTTGACCGTATATAGTTTGGATACTTCAAAGGTGTAAGGGCAATTGTCACTGAAAACAACATATTCGTGCTCGGGAAGTTCTGTACGCAAGTACAACGGAGGCTTAGGTACAGGTGTCTTTTCTGAGCAGGACCACAGGATGCATAAGAGGGCAAAGGTGCTTAACAGGACTTTCATGAGATTGAACGGAATTTTAATTGCTCCCAAAGTTACAATTATTCTTTTATCCTAATCCAACATCCAGGATCATCATTACTGTGAATCCGGCGATAAATCCCAAAACAGCGATGTCGGTGTATTTGTCGCGCTGTGTTTCAGGGATTACTTCTTCGACGACGACGTATACCATTGCTCCTGCAGCAAATGCCAGTGCATAGGGCAGGATCGGTTCGATGTAAATAACAGCCAGTGCTCCGATCACTCCCGCAATGGGCTCTACAATTGCAGATAACTGGCCATACCAGAAACTTTTCAACCGGGATGCGCCTGCTCTTCGGAGGGGCATTGCGACGGCAAACCCTTCCGGGAAATTTTGAATCCCGATACCGATTGCCAGTGTGATGGCGGCGATCAATGCTTCTTCTGTTCCCGATGCCGCAGCGCCAAAGAGGACGCCTACTGCTAATCCTTCCGGGATGTTGTGCAGGGTGATTGCGAGTACCATTAAGGTTGTGTGATGCAATTGTGTTTTTACCCCTTCCTTTTCTTCTTTCTTAAAATTGATGTGAAGGTGGGGCAATTTTTTATCCAGCGCAAACAGAAACAATGCTCCTGCCAGAAATCCGACAGCTGCAGGAACCCATTTTAGTGACGCCGGGTAGCTTTCTTCTGATAACTCTATTGCAGGGCTTAAAAGCGACCAGAAACTGGCAGCAATCATTACCCCGCCCGTGAATCCTAACATGGCGTCCAGTACACCCCGGTTTGCTCCTTTAAAAAGAAATACCAGAGCTGCTCCGGCTGCAGTTGCAAGCCATGTAAAAGTTGTTGCGATCAGGGCTCCCGTTACAGGGTGTACTTCCCGGAAGAATTCATAAATCTCGTGCATGTGTCGCTGGTGTTTTGTGCAAAAATAATAAATAGTTAGACAAGGCTAACTTTTATTTTCACATTTTTTCACATTTTTTTAGCCGTGTTCAAAAAAATGCATTACCTTAGCAATTCGTATAACATTTATAAAACATCGCCTATAGCAGATTTTACTCATTTTGAACAGTTGAAGAATTTATAAAAAGGGATTCAAAAACCTAAATTGAGTATTATGGCTATGAATTATTTAGACGATAGTGTCTTGGTAAGAGACTACATCGATGGAAACGAAAAGGCTTTTGAGGTGTTGGTTATGCGTCACAAGGATAAAATCCACCGGTATATTTTATTAAAAGTCAAAGATCAGTTGCTTGCTGAAGATATCTTTCAGGAGACATTCATTAAAGTCATTCGTACAATCAAACTGGGTTCCTATAACGAAGATGGAAAATTCCTTCCTTGGGTGATGCGGATTGCACACAATCTGGTGATTGATCACTTCAGAAAGGCGAATAAAGTACGCATGATTTCAGAAACTTCTTCTAAAAATGAAGAGTTTAACATCTTCAGTACACTGGCATTGGAAGAGCTCAATGTACAGGATCAGATTACAATGGATGAATTAAAAAACCAGATGGTCAACCTGATTGAACACCTGCCGGATTCCCAACGCGAAATATTAAAGCAACGCATTTTCCAGGATATGTCTTTCAAGGAAATTGCAGATATGGAAGATATCAGTATCAATACGGCACTTGGCCGGATGCGATATGCATTGATTAACCTGCGAAAACTGATCGAAAAATACCAGCTGGTGACCGATTTTTAATATTCTCTGAAATATTAGGCTGCAAACACAATCGGTGAATCAAATTATACGTTAATTTTGTGTGAGTCGTCTAACTATGATTGAATCTACAGAGCATAAACACTTTCCCTGGTTTACAACGTTGTTTTCGTTGTTGCTGCTATGTGTTTATGTTGTGATGGCTATACTTTCGGGGAGCATTGAAGTGGCCCCGAAGTACCTGGAATATTTCGGAGCTCCGTATGCGACACAAATTTATTCCGGGCATGTGTATGGTGTGATTACCAATAATCTGATTCATATTAATTTATTGCATTTGCTTGCGAACCTGGTTGGTTTGTGGTTGTTTGGCGCGTTTATCGAGCGGCGTATCGGATGGGTTAAAATGGCTGCTTTCGGACTGGTCAGTTCCATTTTCGGATCGATGATCCAATTGACACTTACAGACGATGCCGGATTGGGCATTTCAAGTGCGTTATTCGGATTTTATGTGTTAATTCTCATCATGTCATTTCGGGATGAGCGTTTTAAGATGAAGTACATGTATGTATTTGGAATTGCCTTGTTTTTCCTTTTGATTTTCATGATTGTGAATAATCAGCTGTTTGGTGAAGAAATTGCCATTGAAGCAAAGATAGGAGGTGTTTTCTGGGGATTCCTGATGGGGATTAGTCAGCGAGAGAGTACTATCAGGTGGCAGTTATTGCTTCTGTTCGGATTGCCTTTTTCCATTGCTGCATCCACATTGTTCTATGCTCCCTGGTCCAGTCAGTGGCAATGTACCAAAGGAATCGCCTACCACAAAAAGCATGAACTGAACACAGCAAAAAAATATTACCAGGCGGCCATTCACATTGATCCGTCTAATCATCTGGCGCAGGAGAATTACAAGTTGGTGCAAATTGATCAACTTGCCATCCTGGCTTATGATGCACATCTTTCCGGAGAATATACAACCGCCAGAAGGTATTACCTTAAAATCCTGTCGATCAAAAAAAATCACCGATGGGCCCTGGATAACCTCAAAGAACTACCATAGTTTTTTTAGATTCCTTAACAATTGTTGATGGAATTAATTTTGCTGATGGCCGGCAAAATAATATCTTTAACACGGGCAGATGTTAAACCAGGTTCGTATTAATGAAGAATAATCCGCAGCAATTTAATTTACAGAAAACCAAATTAAAGGTAGCGGCAGGTTATTCTTTCATGTTGGTTGTATTTGTGCTTTCGGTTTTCCTTGTTTACAGAAGTTTTGACGCCATTATTCATTCTGTTGAAACGATGAGTGAAGACAACCAGGAGCTGGAAGTAGCGACTGAAATTTCCAGGGGAATTGTACAGATTAATAACTATTCGACAATCTATACCAACACGTTTAAGCGAGCAGATTATGAACGATACATCCAGGAGCGGGCGGCAGTTTCTAAAAAGATCAATACCCTGAATGAACAATTGAAAGACGCCGGAACGGATTCCATTAAACATTACTTCAAAGAATACCTGCGTTCAATTGATACCTGGATTTTATTGAACGATTTGTCCCGGAAAAATGATTTTAATGGGATTTCTCAATTGATCTCACTGGCAGAAGATTCGCTGTCAAAAGCTAATTTATCCATCCCGTATTCCAGTGTTAAGATTATTAAAGAAACGACTGAACGAAAGGAAGAAAATACATTTGATACAGAAAATGGTTTGGATGATAAATCCTCTTCGCGCAAAAAAAGAACGAAAAAATCAAAGGATAAAAAAGGGAAAAATACCTCGGATGAAGGTACTGGTCTGACAAAAACAATTACCGAAATTTCTGTCGATACAGAGATTGATACAGCTTATTACCGGCAAATGGAAGAGTTGATCGGAAAAGTAAAAGAAACAATTTCTGATGCGGAACGAACCAAAAACTATCAAAAAAAGAAACTGCGGACAACGGAACTTAAATTGCTGGAAACACAGGCGCTGCTTGTTGCGAAGATCAACCATATTTTATCGGTGATCGATGTTGAAAATAAAAAAATGATCAACCAAAAACTGTCAGTATCCAAAGTCATGGCAGAAGATGCTTCCAAGCAGTTGTTATATATTTTGTTGGTCTGTTTGTTTATTTCCCTGGTCTTTGGTCACTTCGTTTTTTCGGATATTTCCAGGAGTAGCTATTACAAGGCAATGCTGGAAAAGGAAAAAATTGAAACGGAACGACTTGCAAAAGCCAAAGAGGACTTTCTTGCCAATATGAGCCATGAAATTCGGACACCACTTACCAATATTATCGGACTTTCAGAACAACTAAGTAGAAGAGAGTCCGGTGAAGATAAAGAGAAATTAAATGCCATTATTACTTCCTCGGAGCATTTGAGAGATATTGTCAATGACATCCTTGATCTGTCGAAAATCGGCGCAGGATTACTGAAGTTTGAACAGATTGGTTTTTCTGTTCAATCAATTATTGATGAAGTATTGCAGATGTTTCAGCACGGAGTCAATGACAAGCGGCTGGAATTGCTTGCTGAGGTCAATTGGAATGGATTGATCCCGGAGAAAACCTTTTTTCTGGGTGATCCCGTTCGATTGAAGCAATTGATGATCAATCTGCTGAGTAATTCCCTTAAATTTACACATGAAGGACATATAAAAATCAGTGTTTCAGTCACAGAAGCCAGAAGCTGTTATTATATTCATTGCGATGTCGAAGATACGGGAATCGGAATTGATGCTGAAAAACAAAGTGAAATATTTAACGATTTCACGCAGGCGGATCAGGCCATTCAGCGGCACTTCGGAGGCACCGGACTGGGCTTGTCGATTAGTAAAAAAATAGTTGAACTCCAGGGAGGAAGAATCTGGATGGAAAGCGAGCCGGGAAAGGGATCTGTATTTTCATTCCGGATTCCTTACCGAAAAGCAAAAGAAGCGGAGTACCCGGTGCGGGATACAATTAATTATGCGGCAGTTGGTCAATTGAAAGGAAAAAAGCTATTGGTAGCTGATGACGATAAAATGATTCCTGTTGTGCTGTCCCCTTTGTTTAATCAGTGGGGAATTGAGTATACGATTTGCCATAGTTCTGTTGAAGCATGGCAGTTGTTACAGGAAAAACAGTTTGACATCCTGATACTCGACCTCAATATGCCTGAAATGAGCGGGTATGAATTAGTGGAACGATTAAACGGAAATGAGAATATATTGAACAAGGGCATTCGTCTGATCATCTGTTCGGGGAATTTAACCGTTGAAATCAAGGAGCCTGTTTCGTATGAAATGCTTCCCAAACCGTTTAAGAAAAAAGAGTTGCTCGAGGTGCTGTGTCGCTCCATAGAAGAAACCGGTGAAACAATACATCCGGTTTCAGAAACAGACGCATATACGCTGAATAATTTCATCGCCTTTGCCAATAATGATGCAACGACACTGCGTATGTTTATTGAAACATTCATTGCCCAAACCCAAAATGAACTGATGGAAATGGAGCAATTTCTCCGACAGGGAAACCGGGATCAAATCAGTGAAGTAGCACACAAACTGAAAAATACCTTCGGTCAGCTGGAAGCGCATGAAGTAATCCGCATTCTGAGTTGCCTGGAATCCATTACTGAAGAAAAAGAACTCACTCAACAAGAAATTTCCGATCACATTGCCGGTTTGAAACAGGTTGTTGCTGAAATTTTAACCAGCCTTGAGAAAGACCTGAAGCAACTGGATTGAATTACAGGTCGTAATCCCGCATTTTATTATACAACGTTTTTCGGTCAATGTTCAGCATTTTTGCCGCTTTGCTTTTATTGAAACGGGCATCGTTGAGTGCCTGTATGATTTTTTCCTTCTCGAGGTGTTCAGAAAGTACTTTCAGATCGACGGTGTTGAGTTCAACAGATGGATCCGGTGCAACGGATGCTTTGATTTCTGAAGGAAGACTTTCTTTGTCAACGACTTCTCCTTTTGTCATCAACGCGGAACGGCGAACACAATTTTTCAACTCCCGCAGGTTTCCGGGCCAGGGATAATTTCTGAATAACCGAACAACATCGGGGTCAAATCCTTTGAGGGATTTATTTAATTCTTCGTTGCATTGTTGGAGGTAAAAATCGGCAAACAACGGAATGTCTTCCTTCCGTTCCCTGACCGGAGCAAGGTTGATCTTAAATTCATTGAGCCGATGGTACAAATCCTCCCGGAATGTTCCTTCCGCGACGGCCCTGTTGAGGTTTTCATTCGTTGCAACAATAATCCGTACATCGATGGAAATATCGTTGTTTCCCCCGATTTTACGAATGGAGCGTTCCTGGATGGCACGCAGCAATTTGATCTGAACATCGTAGCTCAGGTTTCCGATTTCGTCCAGGAACAGGGTTCCGGTATGTGCCAACTCGAATTGACCTGTTTTATCAGCTACTGAACTGGTAAATGATCCTTTGACATGTCCGAATAATTCACTGCCGGCCATTTCCTGGGAAAGCGTTCCGCAATCAATGGCTACAAACGGCTTGTCGGCTCTGTTACTCAATTCATGTATTTTCCGGGCTGCAAACTCTTTCCCTGTTCCGCTTTCACCTTCAATAATGACAGAGTAATTCGTCGGAGCAATGGTGTTGATTTCTTCTTTTACTTTTAGCCAGGCAGGAGAAATCCCTTCAATGAATGTTCGCTCCTGTTTTTTCTTCTTAAAGCTTACAGCTACAGGTTGCGTTGTTGTTTCATTTTGGTGCAGGATACTTTTTACCAATTCAAGTAATTCACTCGGGTTGATGGGCTTTGTCAGGTAATCGTGTGCTCCTGTTTTGATTGTTTTAACCGCTAATCGGATATCCCCGTGACTGGTCATGATTACAACAGGTGTTGTCACGCCTCTTTTCACAATTTCCCTGAGCAAATCCATTCCGTTTTTTTGAGGCATTTGATAATCCGTCAGGATCAGATCAAATGAAAATTCGGAGATCAACTCTAATGCACTGTTAACATTTCCGGAAGTGTAGATATCAAAACTTTGTTTAGACAAGAAACTCTTTAACATCAGGCAAAAAGTTACATCGTCATCAACGATTAGTATTTTTTTCATCTTCATACAAAAATACAGAAAACACCTTATTGCGTAAAAACTAAAAATCGTTAAAAAAAGTAATGAAACAAAATAGACCGCTCCTTTACTGGAAAAAAGCGGTCTATCTGGTTTTTAAATTAATGGAAATTTATTTCAGAGCATTTCCACTTTTGTCGAAAAGGATCGTTTTGCTGGACTGTCCGTCGTTCACGACTACTTCGTACCCGGAAACATTTCCTTCAGCGTCGGATAAACGGAATGCTTTTTCAATTTTTACTTCTCCCAATGCCGCAAGGGTATTTTTCGGAAGTTCCTCTGGTTTGATTTCAACCTTTCCTTTGTCGTCAACTTCAATGAATACATTGTTTGTTGTCATTTCTGTGTTGACATTCGCATAGATCGCCATTGATGCTATCGAAAAACCGGCAATTAAAAATAATTTTTTCATAACGCTTCACTTTAAATTAATTTCTTACCAATACCACTTCGCAAAATGATGCCATTGCTGCTTTGTTTAATTAATATATTGATTTTTATGTACTTATTTTTATTCATGTTGATTCAATTTGTGGCGTTTTTCCCCAAAGTAGGGAGAAATGCAACAACCCGGCATGACTTCGGGGTGCAATTCATCGCATTGTTTATTTTTTTAGTACATTCGTCACAAACTCTTTTTATGCGTATATTATTATTGCTATTGTTGCTGAATTTCTCTGTTTTTTCTCAGCAGTCAGATTCTGCATTCATTCGGAAAATATACAATGTTGCTTTGTCAGAAGGGCATGCCTATGAGAATTTAAGAAGCCTTTGTAAGGACATCGGAGCGCGTTTGTCAGGTTCTGCCGAAGCTGAAATGGCAGTGGAATGGTCGAAAAAACTATTCGAATCCTATGGATTTGATCAGGTCTACCTTCAGCCGGTAATGGTTCCGTATTGGAAACGAGGAACAACCGAAGCGGGATGGATTCGTACATCAGATAAATTACTGCATAAAGTTAACCTGCTTGCATTGGGAGGAAGTATTGCTACAGACGGTACACTGGAGGCTGATGTTGTTGAATTCAAACACCTGGATGAGTTGAAGAAAGCAACCCGGAAACAGGTCGAAAATAAAATTGTTTTCCTGAATCAACCGATGAACGAACAGGATATTGTTACGTTTAAGGCATATGGGGGATGTTACGCCATTCGTGGTTACGGAGCAGTAGAAGCATCAAAATTAGGCGCAAAAGGAGTGATTATCCGTTCCATCGGAATGCCGGTTGACGGACACCCGCATACCGGTATGATGAATTATGTGGACTCAGTGAAAAAAATTCCTGCAGCAGCCATTTCTACAAGTGATGCTGAGAAACTGAGTGCATTGCTGAAAACACAGAAGGCACAATTTGTTATGAAGTTGAACTGCCAGGATTATGGAATGGTTCCTTCCTATAATGTAATTGCGGAACTGAAAGGGACTGTTTTTCCCAACCGGATTATTACCGTGGGCGGGCACCTGGATTCATGGGATACAGGTGAAGGAGCACACGACGACGGGGCAGGAGTGATGCATTCACTGGAAGCATTACGCATTCTGAAACAATTGAATTATAAACCAAAGCATACCTTGCGGGTTGTTTTCTTTATGAATGAGGAAAACGGAAATCAGGGAGGGGAAAATTATGCCAGGTGGGTCAAAGATAAAGGAGAAGAACACATTGCAGCGATTGAGAGTGACCGGGGAGGTTTTGCACCGAGGGGATTTCACTGCGACGGACCGGAGGATAAGCTGACTTTTTTGAAAAATCTCGAACCGGCTATGCGACCGTATGAATTGCATATTTTTGAGAAAGGGTATGGGGGCGTCGATATTTCTCCGCTGAAAAAACATTTTCCGGGTATTCCGTTGTTCGGATTCGTTCCTGATTCCCAACGCTATTTTGATTTTCACCATGCTCCCAGCGATGTATTCGAAAATGTCAATAAACGTGAATTGGAGTTGGGGTGTGCGGCAATCGCCTCATTGATGTATTTTATTGATCAACAATTTTAATGTCAATTGATTAGCTGTTGTTTCTTTTTTTGGAACAATAATTGCCTGACCTTTAAAAACGACAGACATGAAAATTACGTTGAAGCAAGTAATGCCGTCTCCGCTTTCTTCCATTAAACACGGAACGGACAGCATCTGGGGAAATGATGTGGTGCTGGAGCCGGGAAAAAAAATTATGCTCAATGCCGCCAGCGGAAAAGGAAAATCGACGTTTACATATACAGTTTTAGGCTTGCGCAATGACTATGCAGGAGTGATTGCATACGACGGGAAAGACGTGAAGACATTTACACCGGATGAATGGACGGAATTGAGAAAGAAAAAAATAGCCGTTGTTTTCCAGGATTTGCAGTTGTTTCCTTCCCTGACGGTCAAAGAAAACCTATTGATGAAAAATGCCCTGACGAATTGTTTTTCAGAAACAGAATTAATCGGGCAGCTGGACAGGTTAGGTATCGCTGATAAATGGGAGCAAAAGTGTGGTATTTTATCGATGGGACAGCAACAGCGCGTTGCAATTATCCGGGCGTTGGCACAACCCTATGAATGGTTAATCATGGATGAACCTTTTTCTCATTTGGATGAGGTAAACACACAGTTGTGCATGCAGATGATTCACCAACGGACAACTGAACTGCAAGCCGGATTTGTACTCACTTCTCTGGGAGATGATCACCAGTTTTCATTCGACTACATGCTAAATCTATAAGCCCATGTTACAGCAATTATTATTTCGCAATCAGGATAAAAAACAACTGATTATTGCCATCGTAGGTTCATTTCTGGGAATTACCTTTTTGGTGACTTCCATTCATTACCTGGTGAAAGTGAATGAATTCGGTCGGGGAACGGAAATTTTAGGACCCAACACACTGATCGTGCAGAAAAGGGTAAACTCCGGTGCGGTGTTGGGGATGGCCAGAACGGATTTTTCTGAATCAGAGATTGAAAACATGAAAAAAGAAAAGTTCATCTCTGATGTCAAGCCTGTATTATCAAACAACTTCGATGTTTCTTTTCAAACAGATGATCCGCACGTCCCGTATTTTCGCTCGGATGTATTTATCCAAACGGTTGATCCGGCTTTTCTGGACGTCAAATCAGATAAATGGCATTGGCAGCAGGGAGATTCCATTGTACCGATTATTCTTCCCCGGGATTTCCTGGTGATGCTGAACACATTCATGAGTGCCAGTGGCATTCCGCAGGTTTCAGATGACCTGGCAAAGGAGATCCAGTTCAAATTTACCATCCGGAATAATGACAAGAAAGAGTTTATCGGTGCACGTATCATCGGATTTACCAATGAGGTTGCATCCATCCTCGTTCCGCAGTCATTTATGGAATACGGAAATACCCATTTTGCATTGGGAGCAGACAAAAAAATTACACAAATTATGATTTCCGGTGAAGAAAATGAATTTGGATTGGTGGAGCAATACCTTACGAAACATGGACTGGAATCTAAAAATTCGCAGATGGTGGTCGGTCGTTTAAAAAGCATCATCAGCACATTGATTTTAGTGATTCTCGGGATTTCAGTCATCGCTGTATTTGTCTCCTGTTTGGTACTCATTCAGTATTTACAACTTCTGATGTCGCGAAATGCCTATGAAGTTCGTACCCTGATCCGGATGGGATACCACCCCAAACTGATTGTTCGTACTTTCTTCGTTTATTTTATAAAAATTTTCGGGATCATCACCGTTTTCGGATTTGCGGTTTTCTTTGGGTTCAAACTGATCCTGGACGGTGTATTTTCAGATGGTGGACTTGCTTTGAGTACAGGCGTAAGTTTGTATGGCGTCCTTTCATTGCTGGTTGCTTATGTACTATTTGCGGTTGCCAGTTACCGGACAGCAAAAAAAGGAGTGTTCAAAGAATATTTTTCATAGGCGATCATCTATCGAACCTGTCAAAATGGAAGACAGCCTGATCGTCGGATCACAATGCGTGAAAATCAGTGAATTCTGTTATATTTTTCAGGTAATAAGCTAAACGTGTTATTTTTCATTTTTTTTCAAAAACGGATGCATCCTTGATAAAAAAGCAGACGTTCTTAATAGCGATATTTGTTAATATACTCTTAAGCTATTAATTTATTATGAAATTAGTTTTAACTCTTTTATCCCTCTCCGTATTTGGGTTAGATGGATACTGCCAGGACTGGCAAGCTATTACTTCAAATGAACAGATTTCGGTATATGTCGCTGAAATCAAACACGACAATCCTGCAGATGATATTAGTCATCAGCGTTTTATTTTTAAGTATGAGAATCATACCACAGCTCCTGTTGAACTGCATTTTAACCGGGAAGTAAAGTATGGAGAAACAACGCTGACACAGGAAGAAGATTTCGTAGTTGCTATTCCTGCAAACGGAGAGATGCAATACGATGATTCGAAAAAGAATGATAAGACATACTACTTATTCAAAAAAGATAACAAAGGGTTTATCAAAAAATCATTACAGGATTTCAGCATTATCAACCTTACTATTAAATAAAGATTATGAAAATTAACAATCAGCTTACTGCCTTATTGATCGGGGTGGTAATCAGCTCATTGTCGTTTAGTCAATGTGAAATTAATGCCACGGCAAGCCCTGCTCAAATTTATTGCGGGCAAAGCACGACACTTACTGCTTTTGGATCCGGTTCAGGAACAGTGGTGATGAGCGAAAACTTTAATTCCGGGTTTGGTTCCGGATGGAGCAGTACACCGGGAGCAACCAGTTTTTCCAACCCTTGCTCTCCGGGAGGTGTAGATGGAACGCCGCATGCCTGGATGGATGCTAATACGAGTGTACCCCGAACCCTGACATCCGCTTCATTTAACCTTTCATCTGCAACAGCCGGAGTAACGATCTGCTTCGATTTATTGTTTGCAACACAAGGTGGAAATGCTCCGTGTGAAGGGCCGGATGAACCGAATGAAGGGGTCTATTTTCAATACTCTACAGATGGTGGTGCAACCTGGGTAACGATTAACTATTTTGATCCCCAGGGAGGATACAACACACCTTATACCAGCTGGAACAACTGGTGTTTCCAGATTCCGCTTGCTGCAATTACCTCCAATACGATGTTCCGCTGGCACCAGACAGCTGATTCGGGAGCCGGGTTTGATCACTGGGGAATTGACAATGTACAAATCGTTCAGAATGATGTGAACGCGGAAGTGGTGTGGGGACACGACGGATATTCATACGGAACGGGAAATTCCGGAGGAGCAAATCCCACTCCGGTTTCGCCGACTACGACCACGACTTACCCTGTAACAATTACTACCGGCACAGGGCAAACATGTACTGCGAGTGTTACGGTTGTAGTGTTGGATCCTGTGTACGATGTAGATGTTGCTGCAAACCCTACGACTATTTGCGTTGGAGATTGTGCGGATATCACAGGAACAGCGGTTCAGGTATTGGATCCGGGAGGGATTGAGACCTATGAGAATAACGAATTTGAAATTGTGGTTTCTACTTCCACATCTGTCAATATCAATGTTCAGGGAATTAATTCCAGCAGCATTTACGATGGATTGATTCAGAACGTAACCATCAACGGGTTTAATTTTTCAGGAACTTTTTTCTGTACTACACCGGGAGGTTGTAACTGTAACGGTTCTTCAATCAATTTCGGACAGACATGTAACATCAATACATCCGGATTTACCGTTACGCTGACTTCTCCGGGAGGTTGCCAGATTGTCCTGGCTCCTGCTAACGTTGCTACGGGTAATTACAACAGTACTGTTTTTGTGCCGGTGGGAGGAACAGGAATTGGAGGAACCTTCCCTGCAGGAGGTCCCTGGGCTCCGAATCAACCGTTTTCAAATTTAAACGGATGTGATCCGAACGGAGTGTGGACGCTGACATTCAGTTCCCCGGGATTCGGAATCGGAGGTGGAACATTGACTGGTTGGAGCATTACCTTTGATGACCCTCCGGTCCATGCGCCTGTTACAACAACGTGGGCTCCGACAACGGGACTTTCCAATCCGAATGATATCAACACACAGGCATGTCCGACCAACAGTACCAATTATGTTTTGACAGTTGCGAATTCCAACCCTGGCTGCCCGACACATATTGAAACAATTGCCATTACGGTTGATCCGTGTGGGGGATGCATTCCACCGGCGGTTACCATCAACCCGTTGACAGCATGTGCACCTGCAACATTGAACCTTGCAAACGCGATCGATCCGGCGAGTCAACCGGCAACATTGTCTTATCACGCATCCCAAACAGATGCACAGAATGACGGACCAACGATTTCAACAACGGTAACCACTTCCGGTACATATTGGGTGCGTATTGAAGACCCGAATGATCCGACCTGTTTCACGACGCAACAGATTACTGTCAACATAAGTACGGCAGCTGATGCTTCATTTACATTCAATGATTTCTGCTTTGGAACAACGAACGGACCGACAGGAATTGCAACATCGGGAGGAACATTTGCATTTAGTCCTGCGCCAACAGACGGAGCTACGATTAACGCTTCCACAGGAGTGATTTCCAACGGAGTAGCAGGAACAACGTATTCGGTACAATACACAACTTCAGGAGCGTGTCCTGCATCAAGTACGGAAACTGTTCAGATTAACTCCAATCCTACACCGACGATTTCAGGTAATTTAACCTATTGTACCGGAGGTTCTGCTACCCTGAATGCAGGCGGGGGGTATACTTCCTATTCCTGGTCAAATGGCGGGAGTACACAAATAATTACGACGACGGCAACGACCGGATTAACAGTTACGGTTACAGATGCAAACGGCTGTACAGGAACATCCGCTCCGGTTACGATCTCCGAATCGAACCAGATTGAAAACTTCTCTACGGTTTCTATTTGCCCGGGAGAATCGATCATTGTACATGGAAATACGGTGACTGCCCCCGGGGATTATTCACAAACATTTCCCGTAAGCGGCGGATGTGACAGTGTGTCAACTGTTACCGTGGTGCTCCATTCAGTTACGGTTCCGGTCATTACAGGTGATCTGTGGTATTGTAGCGGAGAAACGGCAACGTTGGCCACCAATCCTTCTAATTTTGTTTCTTATTCATGGAGTACGGGCAGTACACAAGCTGTGATCAATACAACATCCGGTCAACCGATAACAGTTACAGTTACGGATGCGAATGGATGCCAGACGACCAGCCAGCCTGTATTACTTACCCCTCCTCCCCAGGCTGTACTGAACGCGAACCCTTCTTCGGGAGTGGCTCCGCTGACGGTCCAACTTTTAAATAACAGCACCGGTGCAACCAGTTATGATTGGTATATCCAATCAGTAGATACTTTTTCGACTGTGAGCATGGACGGTGTAACAACTACTTATGACAGCCTGGGGACTTATACTGTTGTGCTTGTTGCACATTCTCAGCATTGTTCGGATACAGCAATTGTCTACATCAATGTATTAAACCCGGCGCAGCCACTGGATGTAGTGATCCCGAACGTATTTACACCGAACAATGACGGGGTCAATGACTTCTTTCTATTCGGATCAAGTAATATTGCGGAGCTGGAGTTGATCATTGTAAACCGATGGGGGAACCTGGTATATAAAACAGATGATGTCAACTTCATGTGGAATGGGAGAGACATGAGCGGAAAACCGGTGACAGAAGGAGTTTATTTCTATGATTACAAGGTAAAAGGTGTCATGGGAGATGAAATGTCAGGTCACGGATTTGTATCAGTGGAACACTAATTTCAGACATACCAAAAAGAAAACGGGGTTAAAAAAATTAACCCCGTTTTTTTATGTCCTTACGACGGTTTTATTCTACAATAATCACTTCTTCTGTCGAATAACTATAAGCAGAAAAATATCCCAGCGCATTGTTACTCCAGAAATAATCCGGATTTCCTGCGGCGGCTGTAAAACTGGAAGTATTGGAGGATAGCTGACTATAATAATCATATACCCGCTGATTGATACTTTGTAGCTCCAGAAGGATGGTGTCTCCTGCCTGAAACGCTTCGATTAACGGTCGTTCAATGAGATTCCCATCTGTGTAAGCATCACTTCCTGTGCTGAACTCTCCGAATTTATCATATCGTTCTCCTCCGTATGTGGTAATCAGTTTATAACAATTTCCGACTCCTGAATAATCCTGGAATCGATATGTGATCCAGTATCCTGCATCGGAAAACAGACTCTCTTCCTGGTAGACATACGTAGACGGAAGAAATTGCAGTGTCGGCATTAGTTTCGAGTCGGCACTGTAATCAACTCCTTCGTGCGTTACTTTGATTGTATAGGTTGCTCCACTGGTCGGGATGTAATTTGCCAATTCATAGTAGCCGTCGGCGGACAATGGAACAATTGTTTCCGTACCGTTGTTTTCCCGGATGGTAATTACTGCATCGTTGACAGGATTTGTTGTGTAATTGTCAAAATAACTTCCGGTTTTACTTACTTTAACCATGACAATACTATCATTGGCGACGTAATTTGCCTCAATGACTAATTTGGGATTGGAGTCGTTCAGGTCGACATCGATCTCTTTTTCGCAGGAAAGTAAAGCGAAAACCAACAAGAGTGAAAAGATACTGTATGTTTTCATGGCGTCAGTTATTTAATATTAAAGTTGTATGTAATGGAAGGGACAATCCGGAATAAGGATGTCTGAATTGCTTTTGTTTTCCCGGGATTGTCCTGGTCTTCTTCAAAGCGGATAGTATATGCATTTTCCCGTGCGTACACATTGTAAATCGAAATATTCAGGTTGTGTTCGAACTTCGGACGTTCTTTGAAATAGACTGTCATTCCCAGGTCCAGACGATGGTAATTGGGCATTCGGTAACCATTTCTTTCAGTGTAATAAGGCACAATTGTTCCGTTTACCTCATATTTTCCGGAAGGGAACGTCACTGCGTCTCCGGTGTAATAGATAAAGTTGGATGACAATGCGATCTTTTTACTCACGCGGTACATCGCAACGATCGCAATGTCGTGAATTCTGTCCTGGCGTGCAGAAAATTCTTTTCCTCCGTTGATGGCGTCAAATTGTCTCAGTGAGCGCGCCAGTGTATAGCTGATCCATCCGGTAAATTTTCCTTTTCGTTTCTCAAACTGGATCTCCAGCCCGTATGTTCTTCCTTTTCCATAGACCAATCCTCCTTCGATTTCCTCATTCAGGAACAGGTTGGCTCCGTTTCGGTAGTCGATCTGGTTGGAGAGGTGCTTGTAATAGATCTCCGTAGTCAGTGCATAGGTATTGTCGACAAAATTTCGGTAGTATCCCAATGCGATCTGATCTGCGATCTGAGGTTTTACATTATTGGTACTCGGAACCCAGATGTCTGTTGGACTGCTTGTTGTCGAATTGGACAATTGATGCAGGAACTGTGAGTTTCGGTTGTATGCCAGTTTAATGGAGTTTTTCTCCGATAAAATAAAGCTCATGGAGACTCTCGGTTCCAGGAAATGGTGGTACTTGATGCTTTCAAAATCCTTGTAAGCCGTTTCATTGGTTTTGACACCATTTTCGTCGTATTCGTACGCAGTTCCTTTTCCCATATAATTGAACCCGGAATAACGGATTCCATACATAATCGAAAACCAATCACCTATTTTTTGATCGTTTTGTGCATATACACCAAATTCCAGTGCGTATTGATCCGCGACTTTTAATTGATTGAAGGCGGACACCGTTGAGTTCAATTCTCCCGGTTTAAAGGTGTGGTAGATGGCATTGAAACCAAATTTCAGGGAGTTGTTCCTGTTGGCATAATAATTAAAATCCTGTTTCACATTCCAGTCCTGAATGGAGGCACTTACACCGAATTTCTCATCATCTGCACCAATATCAAAACTGTAATTGAAGTTACTGAAGATAACAGATGTATTGGAAAACAGTTTTTCATTGATGATCCTGTTCCATCGCAGTGTTCCGGTTGCATTTCCCCACCTGAAACCAAAAATATCACTGAATGACAGGTTGTCTCTACCGAAATAACCGGATAAGAAGATTCGGTCCCGGTCCGTTATTTTGTAGTTAGCTTTCAGATTGAGGTCGTAAAAATAGAGTTTGGTATTTTTCAAGTCCTGGTCTTTGGAGGCTTTGAGGAATAAATCGAGGTAGCTTCTTCTTCCGGACACAATAAACGAACCTTTGTCTTTCACGATCGGACCTTCAACCGTTAACCGGGAGGAAATAAGTCCGAGCCCCCCGGAAACACCGAATTTTTTGTTGTTTCCTTCTTTCATTTTGACATCCATAACAGAAGAAGCTCTTCCACCATATTCTGCAGGAATGCCTGATTTGTAAAGTGAGACGTCTTTGATGGCATCGGAGTTAAAAACAGAAAAGAATCCAAGCAGGTGCGAGGCATTGTATACCGGAGCTTCATCAATTAACACAAGGTTTTGGTCCGCACCTCCTCCACGTACGTAGAACCCGGCATTTCCTTCACCCGCAGCTTTAACTCCCGGTGTCAATTGAAGGGTTTTGACAATGTCTTTTTCACCGAAAATCACAGGAATTGTCTCGATGTCTTTCGGAGTAAGGGTTGTAACAGCCATCCCCGATTTGGTAATGTTGTCATTTTCCTTGGTTGCCGTGATTTCCACTTCCTGGATTTCTTTCACTGCACTCGGAACAAACAATTCGACATCCATCCGTTTGTTGGAGGTGAGTTCCACTTCAATTTCTTTGTGATCGTATCCCGGAGCTCTGACAATCAGTGTGTAGGTCCCGTTGGGAAGTGTCAACGAATAAAAGCCGTAGGCGTTTGTTTTTGCTCCCGTATTGGAAAGTTCTTTAACGATAATGAGCGCCTCAAACAGGTCTTCCCCGTTTTCTCCGTCTTTTACCGTTCCACTGATGGTTGATGACTGAGCAAGGAGATTGAGGCCGAGCAGTGTAAATAATAAGGTGATGTATTGTTTCATTGTGTTGTACTTGGGGTTAATATGATTGGTTACATTACATTTCTTTATGGTTGGGCGGGAAAATCGTCGGTACCTTGGTGGCCCTGTCGTGCATGACAATCCCACCTGTTACACCCACATTTAGTGATGAATTTCCAGGTAACCGGATCAGTATGTGGCATTTTTCCTTCACATAATCAGGTAGCCCCGAATCTTCGGCTCCCAGCAGGTAAATGGCACGTTTCGGATGCTCGAATTCATGCAGCCATTCGGCATTTTCATCCAGTTCTACACCAACCAGACGGCAATCGTAGGGGATGTTCTCCAACAGATCATCAAAGGTCGGATAATGAAAAAGAGGAATCCGGGACCAGGCCCTGACAACATCGGAAGTTTGTTTTTTATACTTATTCTCTACTGTAAAGATGTATTGAGCTCCCAAAACGTAGGCAGAGCGCCAGAGAGTCCCCAGGTTGTGATGGGTTTTTCCTCGAAAAATTCCGATGGCATAGTAGCCTGCTTCGTTTTTTGTCTTCATGTCGCAAAGATAAACACGGATTGTTATTCCAGTTGAAATAATTATTTAAACGGACAATATCAGGGGGTTAAATGTATAAATCTGTTTATGGAGTGAAAAATTGCCTACATCACCGCAAATTACCGTTTACATAAAAGAGGTAACCTTTCATGTAATAAATGAAGAATAGCGGTAATTTAGAAATACATTTGTATCTGGATATTAATACTAAAATTCGAAATTATGAAACGGAAGAGATTAACTTTTGGAAGAATATTCTGGCCGAGCTTTGTAGCAGTTCTTGTTGCATCGATTGTCGGTTCAATTGTTTTTTTCATGATATTGGGAGGAATAATCGGAAGCCTTACACCTAAATCCACTCCTGTGAAGGCGGAAGCAAATTCTGTGTTGCATGTGAAGCTGGACGGTCCGATCGGTGAAAAGACACGTTCTGAAATGGACTTCAATACTTTTACAATGAATACCTATTTGGGATTGAGTGATTTGTTGTACGGTTTTGAAAAAGCAAAAAGTGATAAGAACATCAAAGGGGTGTTTCTGGAGTTGGGAAATATTTCATGCGGATATGCGACAGCAAAAGAAATCAGAAATGCAATCAATGATTTTGAAAAAAGCGGAAAATTTGTCGTTGCCTATAACTCCGGAGAATTAGTCGGACTGGGGAAATACTATATTTCATCAGCAGCAAATGAAATTTACGGTTTCCCGACTTCTACAATGGAGTTTTTAGGATTGGGAGGAGAATTGACATTCTTCAAAAAAACATTTGATAAACTGGGAATTGACGTAGAAATCATCAGAGGGAAAAACAATGACTTCAAGAGTGCCGTAGAGCCATTTTTCCTGGAAAAAATGAGTGATTCCAGTCGTTTGCAGATGCAGACCTATATCGACAATATCTGGAAGGAAATGCGTGTCGATATTGCAACAGACAGAAAGTTGAATGAAGCAGATTTGAATCGTTATGCAGAAGAGATGTTGATCAAGCGGGTGAAAGATGCTGCAGAATACAAATTGGTGGATGCTGTGAAATACAGAGATGAAGTCATTGATATCATCAAGAAAAAAGTAAAAGTGTCGGCTGATCGGGAATTGAAGCTGGTTGAATTTGAAAAATATGCAAAATCTAAATTCAGAAACGACCAGATTTTGATGCAGGACGGAAGCCCTAACATCGCGGTGATTATTGCGACAGGAGATGTTTCGGTTGAAGGAGACGGGTTGACCTCAAAAGAGATTTGTAAGTTACTCAGAGATGCGCGGGCAAATAAAACGATTAAATCAGTTGTTTTACGTATTAACTCTCCGGGAGGAAGTGCGTTGGCAAGTGATGAGATCTGGAGAGAAGTGAAACTGACAAACGAGAAGAAAAAGGTGATCGTTTCCATGGGAGATGTCGCGGCATCAGGAGGGTATTACATTGCCACTCCTGCGACGCGTATTTTTGCCGAACCGACAACGATTACAGGTTCCATCGGGGTCTTTGGAATGATTCCTTACACCGGGGATTTTATGAAGAACACACTGGGGCTGTCGTTTGATTATGTGCAGACGAACAAACATGCGGCGTTCTCTCTGAACAGAAAACTGACCCCGGAAGAATTGAGTAATATCCAGGCGGAGGTAGATGATATTTACATGGATTTTCTGAACCGTGTAGCGGAAGGACGTGGCATGACGACGGATCAGGTAAATACGATCGCCAGAGGCCGTGTGTGGACAGGGACAGATGCACTGAGAGTCGGACTGGTAGACGAACTCGGAGGGTTGAAAGATGCGATCAACTACGCAGCGAAAACAGCCGGAGTAAAAGAAGCAAGAGTTTTGTACTACCCGTTTGTTGAAGAAGATCCGTTTGAAGCAATCCTGGAGCAATTGGAAGATTCAAAGAAAAATTCATCTGTTTACATGGCATCGGGAAAAATGCCGGTGGAATTGATGAAGCAATACGAAAAACTGGTAAAATTGGAAAGCATGTCCGGAATTCAGATGAGAATGCCGTTCGTGATCGATTTCAAGTAATCATCCGCATAGTTACAAGGGAAGGGCTGTTTCACGACAGCCCTTTTTTAGTGGGAGCACTTCCGTTTTTGCCGATTATGATTATCTTTCGCATGTCTAATCAGTTTAGACATTTCAAAACAGATGGAGGTATTCAACGCATACAACATACTTTTAAGCCCGACAAATATCTTGTCAACACTGTTGTTCCTCACAATTGTAATCGCCTGGACCTTTTTTAAATCCAGTTCATTACCGGACAAACGGGATGTTGCGCTTTTCCGCCGGAATGTAGTTTATAAATTGTTCTTTTCATTTGTATTCGGACTGTTTTACCTGTTCTTTGTGGAGCAGGGAGGGGATACGTTTTCTTACTGGACATCTTCCGGGGCGATCAAAAAATTATTGTTTCACAATTTTGATAACTTTTGGGAAGTAATGACAAACCCACCGACAACAGAGCGGTTATATGGATTGTTTAATTACAACACGGGGTATCCTTACCGCTTTATTTACCTGGAAGAAGAGTCTTTTTTTGTTGCTAAAATCCTGGCTTTTTTCCGAATAATTACGTTCGACAGTTATTTTGCCTGCACGGCGCTGTTTGCATTCATCGCAGCGAATGCAACATGGAAAATTTATACCATTACCAGCCAACTGGGGATTTTTAACCGGAGATTGCTGCCGGTCTTTGTACTTTTTCTGCCTTCTGTTGCCTTCTGGTCTTCCGGTGTTTCGAAAGATACGGTTGTTTTTGTCTCCATTTTGTTCATCATCTATTATTTGTACAAGGTATTGAAAACACCAGGTCCTTTCTTTTCGAAGTTGGCATACTGGTGGTGGCTCCTCTTTTTTACAGTTATTATTTACCACACTCGGCCGTTTATTTTGTATGCGATGTTGATTCCATTGATTTTGATGTATTCAACGAGCATCATTAATAAAATACAATCATTCGCCATTTTGAGACTGTTGATTAAGTCAGTTATCTATGTGGGGATTACCGGAGCGTTTGTATACGTGATCGCTTATTTTTCAGCGGTTGATTTGTTGAATTCCAGCAGTGCGTTATCGGATGCAATGATCGTACAGCAAGACTTTGAGCAAAATACATCCGTTTACGGAGGAGATGACGGAAAGCGGTACTCACTGGGTGAAATAGAATATACACCTGTGGGGATTTTAAAAGTAGTTCCCGCCAGTATCATTGCGGGTATTTACAGACCATTCCTTTGGGAAGCATTGCGGCCTTCACTGATTTTTAACGGGCTTGAAAGCGTTTTCTTCGTCGCATTGACAATCTGGTTTTTTGTCAATAAATTCAGGTTCCGCCTAAAAGTAATTCAGTCCAATGAAATTCTCATGTTTGCAGCCGGATTTGTATTGGTAATTGCCTTTATGGCCGGATTCACATCCATTATTTTTGGTGTACTTGTGCGTATCCGCGCCCCGCTGTTACCATTCTTAGGATTGATTTTATCCATTGATTATAAATCGTATATGTCTTTATTGATTAAAGAAAAACAGGAGAGTGAAGTATGAAGGCCAGCCAAAATATAACCAGAAGTTCTCTTTTGACACTTTTATCTCAGTTTCCTGCACATATACTCGGGATTGTCGCCGGTATTTTTATCGCTCGTATTTTGGGACCGGAAGGAAAGGGGCTTCATTCTATTTTCTACGCAGACGTTACTCTTTTTTATACAGTATTTGGTTTTTCCATCACCAATAGTATTATTTTCTTTACGGCCAATAAACGTATTTCAAAAGAACGGATCAAGACCATTGTGTCGATGTTGCTCGTACTGACGATGTTGTTGTCAGTGGTTGCTTTAATTATCTGGGTCAATTCTGATTATGTCGAATTGTTTTTACCGGACTATGAACTTTCCGTTTCCCTCCTGTTATTGTTCCTGGCAACGATCTTTATTGCCCAGGTAAACTCAGTGTTTACGGCTTATTTCCAGGGACTACGTCATTTTAAAATTGTCAATAAGATATTGATCATCAATGGTGCCTACGGAGTGTTTTTATTTACAGTCGCATACCTCCTTCATTTTTACGGTTATTATACCTTTCGACTACTGGATGTGATTGCTGTTTCTTTTCTCATATTGGTACTTAATACAGTGCATTGGTGCATTTACTATGTGAAGAACGAACGCGTTCGCTTTGATTATCACTTAAAGTGGGAACGCGATTTCGCCCCGTTTTTCCGGTTTGCAGGGATGAACCATGTGGCGAGCATCCTGGCTTTTTTCAACCACCGCATTATTTTGTGGTTCATTGCCTATTACCTGGATAACTGGCAATTGGGAATTTTTTCATTGGGAATTAGCCTCGCACAGTTGTTAAACCCGATTTCACTGGTGCTGGAATCGTTCTTAAGCGCAGACAGATCGGAAAATCAATTGCATATTTTTTCGTCTTTTTCCAGGATTCAGTTTACAGCGATCCTACTTCTCTGCATTGTTGCCGCAATGTTGAGTCCTTACCTGATTCCCTGGTTGTACGGGAATGATTTCCGGGAATCTGTTAGTATTTTATACATCATTTTAGTGGGGGTGTTGATGTCTTGTCAATCCACTATTTTTTCGAGTTTTTTTCTTGCCAATGACCGCCTGAAATACAATGTGATCGCTTCATTGACAGGAGTGGTGACAACTGTTGTTTCAGCACCCATTCTCATTCAGAAATATCAGATCATCGGTGCTGCGTATTCTCAGTTGCTGACTTATTCGACTGTATTTTTGTATCAATATATCCTGGTGCGCACAAGAACAAAAGTTGATTTTAACCTATTTATATTGACGCGTTCAGATATTCAGTACATTAAACAGCAACTCAAATTGGTAAAACAATCAAAAAGAGAAGATGCTGATCCTAACTGATCGCATTAAAATAACTATCCAGAATGAGGTGATTGTCTATTGCAGCCGTATGGATTTCCAGTAATTTCATCCCGCCGTCTTTGTCATAGGTATAAAAAGCTTCCATTGCTTCCAGCAACTCTTCTTCTGTTCCTGCTGAAAAGTAATCAACGTGAAATGCCCGGGCGATATGTGTTGCATGAAAGGGGTGTTTAGCATCAAAATATACGGTATTTTGTTTTGAATCGCGGGGACCTTTAATGATGTTAAAAATACCACCACCACCGTTATTGATCAAAATAATGCGGAGATTCGGAATCCGGTAGTTGTTCCACAATGCATTGCTGTCGTAGAAAAAAGAAACATCTCCTGTGAGTAAAACATGTAAGACGTCCTGCTTCGCAAGCGCTGCACCTACCGCTGTTGATGTTGATCCGTCAATTCCTGAAGTTCCTCTGTTGGAGAAATAAGTCATGCTGGAAATCGGGTCAAATAACTGACAATAGCGAACGATGGAACTGTTTCCCATGTGAATGTGTGCATGTTCGGGAATGCAATCCAGCATTAATTCAATTGCTTTCAGGTCTGAAAAAGGGGCGTGTTGCAAAAACGATTCCGCTTTGGTCTGCGCCACAAAATCCCGTTGCTTCCATTTTCCTCCGAAATTGCTTGTAATCAAATCTCCCCGATTGTCCAATACTGTTTTTATAAATGAAGATTCACTGACCCGGAATGAATTGGTCAATGCTTCATAGGTATTCATTTCCGGGAAATCATAACCGATTTTCCAATGCATTTCCGGTTTGTACTTTCTCAAATAGGCTTTTATCCGTTTGGACACGACAGCCCCGCCAAGGGTAATCAACACATCGGGAGCAAATTCTTTTTCCTGTTCCGCTGTCATCCCCTGCAAAGTCCGGTCAATGCAATGAATCCATTTCATGGAAACCAGATTGGATGTGTTTTCCACTAAAATTGCAAATGAAGGATCGTCCGCCAGTGTTTTCAGTAATTCCTGCAGGTACGGATTCTTCGGCATTTGTCCGATAAGAATCATTTTTTTCTCCGCAGTCAATCCCTTTTTTACAATGTCCAGATCATGTTGACTCAATCCATGTGGTACGCGTTCCCAGTTCTTTTTTTCCGGAAGTACACCATCAATTTCCATGGTGTTGTACAACGGTTCTTCCAGGGCAATATTAAAATGAACAGGTCCTTTGGAATAGCGGGAAATCGTTTCAAATGCTCCGATTACCTTTCTACGAACCTCTTCCGGGGTCATTGCCTCGTCCAACTGTTCTTCCGCTTCAATGTGGTTGGTGTAAACTCCCCGTTGAACAATTGTCTGTCCGTCTCCCTGGTTAATCCATTTTTCAGGTCTGTCCGCAGATATGACAACTAATGGAATACGTTGGTAGTAAGCCTCTGCTACTGCGGGATAATAGTTGAGTAACGCCGATCCGGAAGTACACACAATACCTACGGGTTTACCGGTTTCCTGTGCCATTCCCATTCCGATAAAAGCCGCAGAACGCTCATCGTGAATGACATAACAGTTGAATTCGGGATGTTCGTCAAACGCAATTACCAATGATGAATTGCGGGATCCGGGAGAGCAGACAACCGTTTCCATACCTGCTTCGTAACACGCAGCAACAAACGCCTGCACCATTTTTTTGTCAGAAGAAATCATGCTGCAAATCTACCTACTTTTAACAAGAAGCGTGCTATCTGTGACCTAAAATAAACGAGGATTGTTATTTTAAACAGATATGCATATACAGGTGGGATGAACTCCTGAAAAATAGCGTTGCAGGAAACATCCGGCACGTGCATCTATCTTTTGCGGATGCTGCTTTAACTTCTTTTCAATGTACCGATACCTTTTTTAGGGTATTCTCACCCCGGATTTCGATTTTTGGTATGAAATTCGTTAACCCTTCGGTAGAAATTTTGTTATTTTGCAATCAATTTAGAATGATTTTAAATTGAAAAATTTCTAATTTACAAAGATTGATATGTTTACAGTACATTTTACCCGTTTTATTGGTGTGACAACCATTTTATTGTCAACCGTTTCATTCACATTCTCACAAAAGAAAAACGATTTATTGGACAGAAATTTCTGGAAAGAAAAACCGACACTCGAAGTCGTAAAAAAGAAGATTTCAGAGGGACATGACCCGGTTGCATTTGATGCCAACCAATTTGATGCGACAACATTGGCAATTAATACGAAAGCACCAACGAATGTTATTCTGCACCTGTTGAGTATCAAGGGAAACGATCCGAACAAGATCACGCACGACGGACGGACATACATGTTTTGGGCTGCATGGCAGGGAAACCTGGAGGTGATGGAATACCTGGTGAAAAACAAAGCCAATATGAAGCACCTGGATGAAAAAGGGAACTCTATCCTGATATTTGCTGCGTTAAACGGGCAAAAAGATGCGAAAGTGATGGATTACCTGGCGAAAAACGGAGCGGATATTGAAACAGAAAAGAGTAAGGGAGGGGCGAATGCCTTATTGCTGGTGAGCCCTTTTCTGACAACAATGGAAGAAGTAAACTATTTCACGAAGAAAGGGCTGGACCTGAAAGCAACGGATGATAAAGGGTATAACCTTTTTGCATATGCGTCGAATGGTGGAAATAAGGAATTTTTGAATCAATTGATTCAAGCAGGAGTTGATCCGAAGGCCATTGCAAAAGATGGCGGAAATGCATTCATCAAAGCAACGCAGGGGTCTCGGCAGCATACAAATGATTTGAACTTTTATCACTACCTGGAAAGCCTGGGAATTAATCCGAACAATGCGACAACCGATGGGCTGAATCCGCTACATAACCTGGCCCGTGCAAAAGATGGTGCAGTGATCGATTATTTTATTGCAAAAGGAGTAGATGTAAATCAACCGAACGGTGATGGAAATACTCCGTTAATGCTGGCAGCCGCAGGGCAACAGGACCTGGAGATTTTCAATAAGTTTTTTGAAAAAGGGCAGAAATTGAACCACAAGAACAAAGAAGGACAGACGGCACTGACGTATGCTGTGATGCGTAACTCGACAAAAGTATGTTTACTTCTGATCGGAGGAGGGGCATCCGGTGCATTGAAGGACAATGACGGTAATAACCTGAGCTATTACCTGATCCGTTATTACAACAATAAGGAAGATTATGATGCAAAATTAAAAATGTTGTATACATTCGGGTTTAGTCACAATCAATTGCAGGGAAATGGAAATACATTATATCACATTGCTGTGCAGTATAAAAATACGGCTGTTATTAACGCAATTTCATCAGATAAATCAATTGCGATTAATGCACTGAATAAAGACGGACTTGCTCCGATTCACCTGGCAGCTTCATCAGATGAAGACGGTTCTTTGCTGAAATTACTCATCGAATTGGGAGCAGATAAAACAGTTGTCACCGAATTTGGAGAATCTGCTTATGACCTGGCTACTGAGAACGAATTATTGAAAGCAAACAACATAGATTTAAGTTTCTTAAAGTAAACACACCATGAAAAGAATTTTTAAAATCGGGAAACTGAGTACCATTGCACTGTTAATTTTAGTCGGATTGGCGTTTAATTCCAGTGAGGGAGATGTTAAATACAAATGTATGATCCAAATGGTGAATTATACAGGAGAGAATGCGTATGTGGTTGTGTCGCTGATGAAACCGGATGGTTCGTATGACAAAACATTGTACGTTTCCGGAAAGGATGACGAGTGGTATCATGATCTCATCAAATGGTGGGGGTATCAGAAAAAAGCGAACGATAAACTGGATGGAATTACCGGTGCTTCGATTGCCGGTGGGCAGAGAAGTATTGCATTGATTAAAGTTCCTGCATCCAAAATCGACAAAGGTTATAAATTGCGATTTGAATCAGCAGTGGAAGGGCAGACCTACCATGCAAACGATGTTGAAATGGAGATGAAAGCAGCAAACGTTAACCAGAAAATCGACGGAAAAGGCTATATTCGCTACGTCCGGTTGATTCCGGGGTAATAACTGCTCAATATGACACGTTCTATTTGGAGATTGAGCCACCTTTCTTTAGCATTGGTGGCTTCGTTGTTTTTAATTCTTGCCGCCGTCAGCGGGATTTTCCTTGCGTATGAACCCATACAAAACAGGACGCAATCAACGTTTTCATCGGATTGGAATGAAACATCACTCGCCGCATGTATTGATTCCATGCGATCAAAATACCTTGAGACAACTATCATCGAAAAAGATGTGAATGGCTTTTATGTAGCGTCAGTATTGACAGAAGACGGAGAATTTGAAACATTTCAAATCAATCCGCAAACAGGAGCCAAGTCCGGTGAGGTAGTCAAACAATCGAAGTTTTATGAATGGATGACCACCTTCCACCGTTCATTGTTTCTGGATACATTGGGACGTTTTTTTGTAGGGCTGACAGCTGTTATTCTGTTTTTTATTGCAATTTCCGGGATTACGTTGGTCATTCAGCGAACCAAGTCGCTGAGGGCATTGATTGAAAAGGTGGAGAAGTCACTGAATGTCCAGTTCTATCACATTGTTTTCGGAAGGCTGGCTTTCATTCCGATCATTTTCATTTCACTGACCGGTGGCTATTTGTTCCTGCAACGGTTTGAACTGATTAAAGAACAAAAAACAGAACCATTAACAGTTAATTTTGAAAAACCGGTTCAGCACCCGGAAAAACTCGATTTCAAACAGGTTACATTAGGTGAAATCCGAAAAATTGAGTTTCCATTCTCACCGGATGAAGAAGATTATTTCATTCTCCATACAGAAAAACAGGAACTGGCGATCCATCAATATGATCATACTGTTTTGGCGCAAGTCAACTACCCTGCAACGACCGTTTTGTCTAATCTGAGCTTAAATCTGCATACAGGAAGAACAAACGTAGTATGGGCAGGTATATTAGGGATTGCATGTCTGAGTATTTTGTACTTTATTTATTCCGGGTTCAAAATGACACTTTTGAGCAGACGTGGAAAAACGAAAAATAAATTCCGGCAACATGAGTCTGAAATTCTCCTTTTAACAGGAAGTGAAAACGGAAATACGCCCCGGTATGCGAAACTGGTGTACAATCAACTCGTAGCAAAAGGGTATAAAGTGTACCTGACGGAATTGAACAAATACAAACCATCGGATTCCATTGGTCAACTGATCATTTTTACATCTACCTATGGAACGGGAGATGCTCCGGCAAATGCCTCCCGGTTTGTCCAAAAATGGAAAGCAAACCCCTTGCAGCAGCAATTTCAGTTTTCAGTTGTTGGCTTTGGCTCGCTGGCCTATCCCGATTTTTGTCAGTTTGCTGTTACAGTTGATGAGATGCTGAAACAAGCAATAAATGCAGAGCAAGTGTTACCGCTGGTAAAAATCCACAATCAATCGTATCATTCGGTAAAAACGTGGGCTCAGGATTGGAGCCATGCGGCAGGTTATTCATTGGAACTTCCTGTGAGTATTGAAGCAAAAAAACGACCGTTAAAGCGATTTCTGCTGATTGAAAAACGGCTGGTTACACAACAGGGGGATGAAACATTTACATTGAAATTACAACCCATTGGGAATGTGAGTGCTCAATCAGGTGATTTATTGGTTGTTTATCCTCCGAAAGATCCGTACGAACGATTTTATTCAATTGGAAAGTCGGGAACGGATTTTGTAATAAGTGTCAAAAAACATGACCGGGGAATTTGTTCCAATTACCTCAGTGAATTAGAAGTAGGTATGGAACTAGATGCAGCTGTAAAACGCAATCAGATGTTTCATTACAATCCTTCCAAGCCGGCAATTCTGATTGGTAATGGTACGGGAATAGGTCCGTTTCTGGGGATGGTCACAGAAAATAAACGCGACAAAGAAATGTACTTGTATTGGGGCGGTCGTACACAAGAATCATATGCGTTGTATGAGTCCTGGTTAAACAGATTTATTGAAAGTGATGTGTTGCAGGTTAATCTTGCTTTTTCACGTGATGGAGGACAAAAAACATATGTAGGAGACCTGATTCGTCGAGACGGGAAACAAGTAGTGCATCTATTGAAAAAAGGTGCGGTTATTTACATTTGCGGTTCATTGGCGATGCAGCAAAGTGTATTGGATGAACTGGAACAATCATGCAGGAAATTTGCCGGTAAATCATTGAACTTCTTTCAGAAAAAAGGACAGGTGAAGATGGATTGTTATTGATGGAGGTGTAGCTTTATTCCGATATTCCGATATTGCGATATTGCGATATTCCGATATTCCGATATTCCGATATTCCGATATTGCGATATTGCGATATTGCGATATTCCGATATTCCGATATTACGATATTACGATATTCCGATATTCCGATATTCCGATATTCCGATATTCCGATATTCCGATATTACGATATTACGATATTACGATATTACGATATTACGATATTACGATATTACGATATTACGATATTACGATA